>CAVVJO010000012.1:0-132023 GCA_963748545.1 uncultured Alphaproteobacteria bacterium | reverse complement strand
GTGGGCGCCAAAGGATGAGGCTGCGGCGGAGCGGCCGGGACTGCTGCGGGGCTCGGGGTTGGCTGCGTTTGGCGTGAGGCTGGGGCGCGAACGGCGACGGTGGTGCGGGAGCTATCCGAATCAGTGCTGATGGGTGTGGCCACCGGGTTGGGGACCTTGGGGTCGGGAGCGGGTTTGCCCATGGTGCTGAGATCTTCGGGCTGCGAGGTGGAGACAACGCGCTTTGATTCGAGATCGGGTGCGTTGGCCTTGGGGGCGGAGATGGTACGCACTAATATGATGCCGAAGCACGACTATGGCAGCACAAACGGCGGCCATAATCCAACCTCTATTCTGGGCTAGTGGTGGGTCTACAGCGACGCGCACCCGGGTGCCGGAAACACGTGGTTGGAACGAGGCCCTTCTTGACTAATGGCATACTCAGCCAGTTCGCCCTGAGTTGCAATGCGGGTGCTGACGGAGGTCTCCAAATTGTGTGGCTCGGGAGGGAGAACATCGGGGTCGAGCACTTCAATGTCGGCGTCCACAATGGAAAAATCCGCAGGCCTGGTTTCGGAATGGTTGGCCTCGATGGGTCGCGAGGAGACGACGGTCTCAGGAGCATACCAACCGTTGCCAACCGCCTTTTCCACTTCTTCTACTTTGGGAAGGGCGCAGGACGCCAATCGGGACATTCGCCAAGAGCGACGGACAATGCGCCCAAAAATTCGCTGCAAGACGAGTAGCGGTCTTCTGGCAGTTTTGCCAGCGCGCGCTCCATGACGCGATTGACGGTTTCATTGAGAGTGGGATTGATTTCGTTAACGGGTTTGGCTGGGCGTTTGCAGATTAAGTAATGAAGGGAGGCCAGATTCTCAGCCGTGAATGGCTTTTCGCCGGTGAGCAATTGATACACGACGACGCCTAGAGCGAACTGATCACTGGCGCCGCCGGCCGACACGCCCTCTAATTGCTCGGGAGACATGTAGCTGGGAGTGCCCATAAGGGCACGTTGATGGGTGGCTTCGTGCGAAATGAGTTTGGCAACGCCGAAATCGGCGATTTTGGCCACGCCGTCTTTATCCACGCCGCGGTCGGAGATCATGATGTTGGCGGGCTTGATATCGCGGTGGACAATGCCTTTGCGGTGAGCGTAATCAAGGGCTTCGGCTAACTGGCGCAGGATGCTGATCATCTGATCGCGCGCAGGCAGGGTGTCGCGGCGCATGGCGTCTTTAAGCGAAGGGCCGTCGACATACTCCATAAAGATGTAGGCGAGGTCGTTGCTCTCGAGGACGTCGTAGATGGTAACGATGTTGGGGTGTGAGAGTTTGCCGGCCGATTGTGCTTCGCGGAGCATACGTTCACGGAGGTCCCGGCGTTCAGCGGGTCCGAGAATTCACTGAAGCGAATTGACTTTATCGCTACAGTTCTCCGATAGCAGGATCGAGCGCCCATAGACGACGCCGCAAGCGCCGCGACCCAGTTCTTCCAAGATCTGATAACGGCCGACCTGGTTCACGTGTTTTTAGTATAGCGGTGATTGGCGGGGAGGAATCAGGGTCGAGGCAACTCGCGCGGGCAGCGCTTTCGCGAACGACGGGGCAGGGCAGGGTCTTGGCGCTACCTTGTTACGATGAGAAGACCTTCATGATCCCAGAAGTAATTGCAGAAGGTCTCACCTTCGATGACGTACTGCTCCAGCCGGCGCACAGTACCGTGACACCAGCCGAAGCCGATACCACTACACGCTTGACGCCCAAGATAGAGCTGAAGATTCCGCTGCTGAGTTCGGCGATGGATACCGTTACGGAATCACACATGGCGATTGCGCTGGCGCAGCAAGGCGGGATTGGCGTGATTCACCGCAACATGACCATTGAGCGGCAGGCGGAGGAAGTAGACCGCGTGAAGCGCAGTGAGAGCGGCATGATTGTCGCCCGGTGACGATTGAGCCGGAACGCAAGATTTCCGAGGCGCTGGAACTGATGAGCCGCTACCGTATTTCGGGCGTGCCGGTGACGAAGAACGGCAAGCTGGTGGGTATTCTGACGAATCGCGATTTGCGTTTTGAGAACCGCTACGATTTGCCGATTTCGGATGTGATGACGAAGGAGAATCTAGTCACGGTGCCGGTGGGCACAACGCTCGAAGATGCGCGGCGGATTCGCACACGCACCGAGCTGAGAAGTACTTGTAGTGGACGATCAGTTTGCGTTAAAGGGCCTGATCACGGTAAAAGATATTCAGAAGAAATTGAAGTATCCGAATGCGGCCAAGGATTCACAAGGGCGATTGCGCGTGGCCGCGGCGATTGGCGCAACGGGCGATTTCCTGGAACGCGCGCAGGAGTTGGTTCGCAAAAAAGTGGATGTGATTGCCGTGGACGCGGCGCAGGTCACAACCAGCGCGTTATGGATGCGGTGAAAACCTTAAAGCACGCTTTGCCTGAACTGGAGGTTCTGGCGGGGAATGTGGCGTCGTTCGAAGGCGCGCGCGATTTGATAAAGCTTGGTGCTGATGGAGTCAAGGTGGGCATTGGGCCTGGCTCGATTTGCACAACACGGGTGGTGAGCGGCGCCGGGGTGCCACAGATTACCGCCATTGCCGAATGCGCGAAGGCCACGCGGCCTGCGAAGATCCCACTCATCTCCGATGGCGGCGTAAAGTTTTCGGGCGATATTACGAAAGCGATTGCTGCCGGCGCGGATTCGGTGATGATTGGCAGCTTATTGGCAGGAACAGATGAGAGCCCGGGCGAGACCATTCTTTATCAAGGACGAACATTTAAGAGCTATCGCGGAATGGGCTCTATGGGGGCAATCCATCTGGTTTCTCTGAGCGGTACGCTCAGACAAGCGGAAAATTAGTGCCTGAGGGCATTGAAGGGCGCGTTCCTTATAAAGGACCGCTGGCCGATTTGAGTTTTCAGTTGGTGGGCGGCTTGCGCGCCGGTATGGGATATTGCGGGTGCCACACGATTGCGGAACTGCAGGAACATGCGCGCTTCTTGCGCGTGACGTCGGCTGGCTTGCGCGAGAGTCACGTACACGACGTGATCATCACGAAAGAAGCGCCGAATTACCGGTTGGAGTAGTGGCGATTCGCGTTCACTGAAGGGCGGTGCCGCAATCGGCGGCCATCCAATTGCCTTCGATTTCGACGTTCATGGTGTACGGGTTGGCGCCATCGAATTTCACCTTGAGAAAGCCTTTCAGCTTATTTTGGTCGAGAGCTTCGAAGCGAGCGTCAGCACTCCGTACCGATTCTCTTTCCATGCACTCTTCGTGGAATTGCTGCAATTTTGCGGTTGAGTTCAGCACGGTGCGCCGACAGGCTGGGCTTTCGTAGGCCTTATCAAAAATCGCCCGCTTGAGCCTTTCCTCCGTTACACAATATTGCCGGGTTTCGATCTGCAATCCCGGCGCTATGCGCGCTTTGAGCCGGGCTTCCGTCCGGGAACGCTGTTCGGGAGTCATTCTTGCCAATAGTTCGGGAGCGATGGAATGGAAAGCGCTGCCTCCGTTACCCTCGGTCGTGTAGGTCATCTGCCAGAGGCCGAGTTTCAGATTCAACGGAATGCTAGAAACTCGGTTCTTATCTGTCGCTGCGAACGTCAACGACACAACAAGACTGACGCCCAAGGCCGTACAAAGTCTCATTTGTTTTTCCTCGCGAATGAATGGAACGCTTGTCTGCAATCATACTAGATGGATGGCGAAGCGACTGGCGTCCAAAGTGGCGGTGATCACGGGCGCGGCTGGCGGAATTGGATCGCGCATAGCGGAACTTTTTGCCGCCGAGGGCGCGGCTGTGGTACTGGCCGATATTGCCGATGAAGCCGGTGACCGTTTTGCGAAGGAGATTGAGGGTGCTGGCGGCAAGGCAATTTTTGTTCATGCCGATGTGGCGAGTGCCTGCCAAGTTGCCGACTTAATGGGGAAGGCGGAGAGTTTGTACGGCGGGCTGGATCTGCTGGTGAACAATGCCATTCAGATTGAGGGCGACACAACCATAACAGGGGTGACCGAGGAGGTTTTCGACAACACCATCGCGGTTTGTTTAAAGGGTCCTTTTCTGTGTACGCGCGCAGCCATTCCTTTGATGAAAAAGCGCAAGAGTTCCAGTATTGTGACAATTTCGAGCGTGAATGCGCTGTTCGGTTTTGGTGAAACAGCCTATACAGCCGCCAAGGGGGGACTCATCTCAATGATGCGCCTGGTGGCCGCTGAATATGGCGAATGGAATATTCGATCGAATGTAATTTGCCCAGGCACGATTGAAACCCCAACATCGATGAACTATTGGAGCAAGTACCCGGAAGGGTACGCGCGCTTGCTGGATATGTACCCGCTTGGGAGGATCGGTCAGCCGGTCGAGGTAGCGCAATATGCACTGTTCCTGGCTTCAGAGGATTCAGCATTTGTGAACGGAGCGGTTTGCGTAATTGACGGGGGCTTACTAGCCGGGCGGAAGTTTGAGGTCTAAGCCGTCAACGTCGGCATCGGGTAATTCTGAGTTGTTATGAAAGTTGACTTGAACGCTATACTGGTACCAAAGGTTCAAGTGTCTTCAACTATAGAGGCCAGAAGCTAAATGCCCAAATTCGGTATTATGCCGAAGGGCCAAACTCCGGCGCCTAAGGATGCGGTTGCACGCGCGGCTCAAAGTGACAAGCCCATTGTGCGCACTCAGGTGGCGGTCGCCGTACCCGCAAATTCAATTCAGCATGAGGGCCAGCACGGCGGGTTCAGTCTGCCGATGCTGATGGCATTTATCCTTGTCCTGCTCGACTTTGGGCGGCCGTTTGATGAGTTTCTGGTTGGTGACCACATCCCGGTCGTGCTTTGCATACTAGGCGCAATTGTCTTAATGTTTACCCGCTGGACGCCCGCGCTCGGGACCCGAATCGGGAAACCGTTAATCCCTTTTGTGATTGTGTTATTGATCGCGAGCGTGCTCAGTATTTGGAGAGTGGGCAGTTGGCAATATCTAATTGGATACTTCGAAGTCGATATCGTTCTGTTTTTATTGCTGGCAGCAGTGCCTACGACGGTGACACAAATCCGCTGGATCGCGATTATGATCGTCCCGGCCACCGCCTTGCTATTCATAGTTGGAACCAAGTTTGACCAAGGGGGCCGTCTCGTACTAAAGGACTCTACGGTGGGTAACTCTGATGACGTAGCGCTGTTTGCGGGATTCTGCATTCCTCTGGTTATTCTTTTTTCCCAGCGCCTGAATAAGCTTTTGGGGATTGTGGTTGCTATCGTTGGGATTGCTGCCTGTTTGACGGCGGTGGAACTATCGGGAACGCGCTTCGCTCTACTGGCCTTGGCCGTCTTAGCGATTTACTATTTCTTTCGCGGAAGCGGATTCCAGCGGATTATGCTTGTTTCCTGTCTGACGCTCATTGTTATTGGATCCGTAGCGTTGCTCCCGAAGAAGATTATTGAGCGATTATCCACAATTAGCTCCGTTTCCGACGACACTGAGGCTGTAACTGCGAGTCAACCCAACGAGGCGGTTGCCTCTACCGCGGCGCGAAAGGAATTGTTTTTCGACGGTTTGCAGGCGTTTGCGACTCATCCGCTTTTTGGGGTAGGTCCGCAGCAATTCATGAATTGGCGATCGTCCACCTTGGGAAAGTTCGGGCAGCCCACCCACAATACATTTCTTCAAATTGCAGCAGACGATGGCATTTTCGCTATTATTTGCTATCTGTTTTTCATGATCGGTTGTATTAAGACTCTACGATTATGCATGAAGCGATTCGATGGCTGGGAGGACGGGAGCCAGTTGGCCGGCGCTTTACAAGCGAGCCTTTTGTATTTTATTGTCTCGGCGATCGCGCTGTGCGCAGATACGCACGTTCAGCAATATGCAGTAGCTGGTTTGGCGATTGCTTTGGACCGGATCAGACAGCAGCAACTAGCTGCGGCTTCCGAGGCGGCGGTTCCCGACGTCGAGCAAAATTCCGCGCAGGCACCGCAGGCGATGTCACCAAAGCCGTTAGTCAGGCCATTGCAGCCGCGACTCGACCCATCTCGTGAGCCAGAGCGAGCGGTCCGCTACCGTTTCAATCGGCCCGTTGCATCGTATCGAAAAGACTGAGAATCATGGCGACAGGCGCCCCATGGCCCAGCCGCCTTGGCAGTCTAAACGATAGCGGATGCGATCATGCAGACGGTTCGTGCGGCCCTGCCAAAATTCGAGCAGGTGCGGTTTTACTTTGTAGCCACCCCATGAATCGGGCATAGGGACGTTGTCGCTATGCGCGAACACTTGCTCGAGTTCGGCGAGGCGCGTTTCTAAGGGTTCCCGTGAGGGCAATTCGGCACTTTGGTTTGAGACCACTGCGCCCAAGCGGCTGCCTTTGGGGCGGCCTTTGAAATAAGCTTGCGAAGTCTCCTTCGATAGCTTTCCGACAACGCCTTCCACGCGTACTTGCCGCTCCAATTCCGCCCAGAAGAATGTCAAAGCGCAACGCGGATTGGCGGCCAGTTCCTGACCCTTCCGGCTCAAGTAGTTGGTGTAAAAGTGCAGGTCGTCATCCTCGATGCCTTTCAGCAGAACGATGCGCCCGGACGGCTGTCCGGCAGAGTCGACTGTGGACAAAGTCATGGCGTTGGGTTCTTTCAAGCCGGCGCTTTTGGCTTCTTGAAACCAGAGTTCGAACTGCCGGATCGGGTTGGCGGCGCAGTGGGCCTCGTCGAGCACCGCTAAGCGGTAATCCTCGCGCAGTTTTGACAGTTCTAGCGGGTTCAGCATATCTTCTTCTCATTGTCATGGATGAATGTGCTGGGTTGGTATACTCAAAATGTAATGTCTTGGCTATTGATTGCCGTTACGGCGGTGCATGTTATTGTTTGTTTGATCTTGATCCTGGTGGTTCTGCTGCAAAGCGGAAAGGCGGCTGATTTGGCCGGCGCTTTTGGCGGCATGGGATCGCAAACGGTGTTTGGCCCGCGCGGAACGGCTACCGTTCTATCGAAGGCGACGACAGTGGCGGCTGCCCTGTTTATGGTGACGTCTCTGAGCCTTGGAATTCTGGCCAATGGTCAGGTACGGAGTTCGGGCAGCGTTTTGGAGAATCGCACTAAGAAGGCAGCACCCAAAACGACTACCACCACTACGCCGTTGACTTTGCCAACACAGCCGAGCGCACCTGCTGCGACAGCGCCACCCGCTCCGGCTCCGGCAAAGAAGTAGAATTCTGATTTGTGTGTGCGCATTGCGGAGATGGCGGAATTGGCAGACGCACTAGCTTGAGGTGCTAGCGGGTAACACCGTGGGGGTTCAAGTCCCCCTCTCCGCACCAAGTACTGGCTTTCGTATCAATAAGATACGGAAGCCATTTTCGTCTGTGCCCAAAACGTGCCTGAAAATAGCTTTGTGTTTGGATCTAGGGCTCATTCCACGGGTTTATCCGCTATTGTAATCTCAAGTCGCATTGTAATATCATAGAGTTGCTGGCGGTCCGTCGCCTTTGGCGGTCACATTCGTCGCATATTGTGGCTGGAAGGCATGGACGTGGGGAAGGCTTAGAAGTGTAAGTCTGCCGGAACGGGTAGCTTCTCCGATTCACCCCGTTGCGCAAGGACCGAAGGTATCCTTGGGCTGTAAAATCCTTTAGAACCGGAAGAGAGCTTTCTCTTCGGTCTAGCAAGTTTGCGATTTCTCCCCCCTCTTTTTTTGTGGGGGGAGATTTCAGTGAAAAGGATGGCCAATGAATACCATTTCAACCGCTTCAAGCGGTCCGACCGCACTAGAGCTTCAAGATGTAAGGTCCGCCCTGGCGCTTCGATTCCCACAAGGCCAGAAAGTTTTAGGGGCTCAACTCGGGCCGATAATTCGGGCCCAGCTAAAGGACTCAAATCTGAGGAAACGGTTTGGCGGACTCAAGAGACTTGTCAGCATATACTTTCCCAACGAAATTGTTTGGTTGGGAAGGCAGGGACTCGACGACCTTTATAACGTGTGCTTCGACGGTCCCGTTGGCCAATTGGCAACTGGAGCCTGGAAACGCGTGCCAAACGAGCCTTCAATCTGGTTTTGGTCGGCGGTAACAAACCCATCCTCCCTTGCGCAGTTTGGCTGGTCCGCCCGAGATTCCGCACTGATGTATAGCGCCAACGATGTGGACTTGGACGACGGCCTGACGACTGTTCCAAAATTATCCAAAGAGGATTACCAGCAGATCGCAGTCAACTTTGTTGCGACTCTCAATGGTAGGGAGACCAGCCCATTCTTGGAGGCACTCACCTCTCCGACATCCAGCGTCAAGTTCACCACGCTCATGCGCGAGGCAAACCTTCTCTCCCACTGGGAGGAGTTTAGAGTTGACAAAGCTGTAGAGTTGTTCGAGAAGCGATTAATGGATTCTGGCGCAGACGCCGAGGAAGCGTCTCTATGGGCCAGCGTACTTCGATCTTCTCAACAACAGGCAAGATCGCAACGGATGCGACGCAGTTTGCCTCCGGCCTTGCCAATAAGCTTGGCTGCTCGACCGGCCAATATCGGAGCGGAGCTTCCCGATTCGAGAGCCATTGCGATCAAGGCACTCGAAAAACTTTCTCAAGCTGAAATTGACCAGCTTAGATTGCCGCTAGGCACGGTAATGGATGCACTGCGGCAGATATTACTCAACGCATAGGGGAGCAGTTTCACCAACGCTCCGCGAATGCCCCTGTTAATTGTAATGACGGAATCCTTCCGACAGCCCCTAATAGCGGCGCTGAATCGCTTCGCGCCGTTTGACTGGCAGGACAGAGGCATCATTCACATTTTTCCGCTGGGCGAAGTAACCTCGCCCGATGTCACCGAACGAATCATCCACTATTGCCAATCTCACAATATCGATGACATCCTGGCACCCCCACGGATCCACTGCGATGAGCAGGCGCTTGTTGACGCCGGATATACCGTCATACAAGGCCCGTCCATTAAGAATTTGATTCACGGACAAGCACTCCGCAGCCAGCTTCAGAAGCTGAAATTGGATTGGCGAAGCCAAGTCCTGAGCCGACTAAACAACTTTGGACTTGCCAAGCTGGAGGAGTCACATCTGGAGGCTTGGCTTTCGCAATTTGAGAAATTGAGTAACCATCTTCCTGTCGGCGAGCATCTTTTGCAACTCGTTGATGTGATTTCCTATTCGGAGTTGTCTGACTCACTTAGCATCGGCGCAGACTTCTATGAAAAGGACTTGATCGTCGGTTTCAACAAGGACAAGTGGGGGAAGAGCTGGGGAACTGTCAGCAATCTGATGGGCAAACGGTGCCCGGACGCAACACTTCTGCCGATTACCGAGGCAATTGAAAAAGGAGCGCATCCCAGGGTCGTACGCCTCGTGGAGGACGGCCTTTTCTCTGGAACGGAGATGCGCGGTGTTTTTGATAGCTTGCGTGGAACTCGTCCGCTGGGCAGAAATCAGAAGGTCGAGCGCTTGAGCGATCCCTCGATTCTCGCGAAGCTGCCAGTTACATTGCAGTTTGGAGTAGTTTGCGACTTTGGAGAAGCAATTCTTCGCCAGTATCTTTCTGCCAATGAGTTGCCTAATGTCCAAGTTGCCGTACCTGCGGCGGCGCGCAGGTTCCGCGTACTGCTTGGCTCTCCAGCGAGCGAACCGGTCGATTCAGACCAACAAGACATTGGCGCCTACGTTGCGCGCATCCAACCGCGAGTGGTGCCGTACGCCTTCCAGGATTCCAAAGGCTGGCGGAACGATGAGAAGCTGGGTAGAGCGAGAGGATTTTGCCAGACAGTCGGAGAACAGCTTTGGAGGAACTACATCAATCGGAAAGGCTGGAGTGGCTCAAGTTGGCCGGAGGAACGAATAAAACTGTGCGGTCTAGGAATGGACGGGCTTGGCTTGACTTTTGCCTTTCCACACTCTGTTCCAAAAGCGACCCTGCCGCTATTTTGGGCTCGAGGCCCCGTTTCTTTCGGCAATGACTGTGTCGAATGGGAGCCATTATTTCCGAGCAGCGACGGCTAGATGATTGGCCAACGTCAGGCTGAAGAAGAGTCTCCATGTTTACGTCTACCCAAAAATCGCCGCCACCAAAAAACACGCAGTTTCAAGTCCCCCTCTCCGCACCAAATAACTGGCTTTCGTATCAACGGGATACGGAAGCCATTTTCGTCTGTGCCCAAAATGTGCCCAAATCAGGTAGGAAATCAGGTAGGAACGGAAGGTTCCGAACCGATGCAAACATTGCGCTTTGGCTGCTGAAGCCATATGCTAAAGGACGTCTTGGCGGAAACTAGTAAGCGTAACAGAGTATTCGTAAGCTACAGTCACCGTGACAACGACTGGCTAGACAAGGTGCGGACGGTCCTTGATCCCGATATTCGCAACGGTCGAATTCAATATTTTGACGATCGCGAAGTTGAACCAGGGGATTCCTGGTATCAGGAGATCGTCGACGCCATTGACAAGGCAAAAGTCGCGGTACTGCTTGTTTCGCCGCATTTTCTTGCCTCCAAATTCATCGTTGATTACGAGCTTCCCCGCATTCTAGAAGCCACGCAGGATGGCCTTGCTCTTCTCTGGGTTCCCCTGAGCGGAAGGTTTTCTGGGCCGTTAGCGGTGCCAGGTTCGGAGAAGTTGGCCGAGCGACAAGCTGTCTGGGATGCTTCCTTGACACTCGATTCTTTAGCAGAAGCGGATACCAAGCGCAAGCTCTTGAATTTGAGCCGACGCATCAACGCGCATCTGGTTACCCGTCGTCCTTTCAACCTACGTTTGGGTAGTTTGGGCGATTTATTTAAGGGCCGGGAGGAAGAACTGCGAACACTCGACCAGCAGCTTACTCAGTGCGGCGCGTCTGCGATCCTTCAGCCGCGCGTGATCGGTGGATTGGGAGGGATTGGCAAGACCCGCCTCGCGATCGAATATGCCAACCGGCACAGGGACGAGTTTACAGCCGTTCTGTTCGTCTCTGCGAACACGCGCGCAGATCTCGAAACCAACATCGCCAAGTTGTGCGCCGACGATACGGCACTGGATCTTCCTGAGTTTCAACGAGCGCCGCAGGCTGAGCAATATGCCGCCGCCATGCGTTGGCTGAGCCAGAGCACGGGGTGGCTGTTAATTCTAGACAATGTCGACACAGAGGAAGCGCTCGAGGCGGTGCAGAGCTTGGCGGCTACGTTGCATGGCGGACATATTCTCATCACCTCGCGGCTGACAGGTTGGGGAGGCAGTGTCCGAACTATCCCGCTGGACGTTCTGCCGCTGGAGGACGCAGTGGCGCTGCTTCTGCAAAGGGCGAACGAAGGACGGCGCAAGCCGCGTCCTAGTGACGCCGAGAAAGCCCGGGCACTCGCGACTGAACTGGGTTGCCTGCCGCTCGCCCTTACACACGCGGCAGCATATGTCCGGTGGCACAACAAGACATTTGACCGCTATCTTACCGAATTCGACAAGGCACTGGCATTTCACAGAAAGGCCATGATCGACTACGATCCAGACCCTAATACGGACCGGGCTGCGAAGACGGTCGCGACCACGTACTTCCTATCGATCGATCTGTTGGGACCTGCCGAGAAAGCTTTGTTGCGCGCGGCGAGCGTTTTGGCCCCGGCACCGATTCCCCTTGCGATGTTCGCGCAGTGCCCTGAGGAGTACAAAGCGCTCATCGACCTATGGTGTGAAGAATACGGGGAAGCAATGGTGGAACGTGACGTCGAGGACGCGCTATCGGATTTGGCCAATTACTCTTTGGTCGAACGCGGTGATGGCGACTTCAGCATTCACCGGATGGAACGATTAGTGCTGAGTCATCGCATCCCTAAAGAATCATTACCGAGGTGGGTCGAGGCCACGCGCGCCACATTGCAGAAGTATGCACCCGATGAAACTGCTGAGAGTCCCAACACATGGCCTGTGTGGGACAAACTCCGACCGCATGCCGAGGCGCTCTACATAGCCCAGTCGGAAGACCATCGAGTATCACCCAGCCTACCGCTCCTGATCGCCCTGGGCCAACTCTATTATGGAAAGAGTCTCTACAACGAAAACCTCGCGGTCGATGAAGTGGCTCTTTCACTCGCGGAACAGACAGAAGGTGCTGAAAGCGAAACGGTAGCAGGTCGTTTGTTGGCTTATGGCGAGACATTACGAATGCTCGGACGTAATGCCGATGCCGAAACGGCATTCCGACGGTCGATGGCGACAAGCGAGAAACGCCATGGCTCGGACAGCATCGAATTCGCAGACGCGCTCAACTACGTGGCCCTTTCAGTCGGAAATCGAGGGTCGCTCAGTGAAAAGGAAGAGATGCTCCGTCGCGCCATGGCTATTTACGAGTCAAAACCGGGGACTAACGACGCCGGTTTAACGAAGGTTCTCAACAATCTCGGGGATCAACTGATTCAGCAAGGCTCTTTTAACGAAGCTAAACTTCTGCTGGATCGAGCCGTGAAGATTTCCTCTACGGTGTTTGGCGAAGATCATCAGCATACCCTAACCGCTGTTAACAACCTTGCCGGTCTACTACAAATGATAGGCTGCTACGATGATTCCGAGCGGCTCTTCAAACACGCCCTGGGGACTTTTGAGCGGGTTCTAGGCAGGTCGCATATTCTTACTAACGCCTGCGCTGATAATCTAGCTAGCCTGCTACTTGATGTGGGGCGTGTAGAGGAAGCGATTGCAATCAAGCTCGAAGCAGTGACCCACAGACGTATCAGGGCACAGGGCCAACCTGATCCCGACCTTGCGCGCGCTATCAACAATCTCGCTATCGATTACCGCAAGCTGGGACAGTTCGATAAGGCGGAACTCCTGGCGCGCGAGGCTCTGGAATTGAACCTTGCTCATTTCGGCCCTACTGCTCCGATCATTCCGCATCGGCTGAATAATCTCGCCGCGATCCTATTGTTGCAGAACAAGTTAGAAGAGGCTCGTAAAGCTCTAGCCGAGGCTTGGTCACTCGAAGCGGGGAAGGCGGATCTGACCAGTTCGCGCATTCTCTTCATGCGACTATCGGCGGCGTTCCTCGAAAGCCAGCCATATGGAGTCTATGTAGGCCAATTGAAAACGCTGCTCGCCATCGACGAATTGCCCGATCACGCGAACGTCGCGAAGGTGTGGGATATCGACTACTACATCACGTACCTCTGCACAAAACTTTCCGAAAGTGAAGCTGAGATCCTGACCGCCATTGCGGCCGCGATGAACGACCGCGCCAAAGTTCCTGCCCTCGATACGTTCGCGCTATGGACCTCGCAACCACCAATCCCGCTCGATGGGCCATGGCCAGACAATGTAAAGGCGACTGCTCAGGCTATTTGAATCGGTACCTTAGATCCCATGGGCGCCGCCTATGGTGCGGATTTCTCCAAGTCCCCCTCTCCGCACCAAGTACTGGCTTTCGTATCAATAAGATACGGAAGCCATTTTCGTTTGTGCCCCCAAGCTGGTTCGGCTCATCTTCTGCTGCGAAGTCACCTGACGAGGGAGGGGTTCGATCCAAGGTTGGGCTCCAAGAGCCGACCGCTTCGTTGCAAGTCGACGCCTACCCGGCGGAGGTTGCCAAAACGATTTCCTGCCTGTTCTGTTCACCCCGACCGAAGAACCACAAGGAACACTGGACGTGAACGCCTTTGCGAATGATCAACGGGCCGCTGAAAATCGAGCACAAACGGCACAAGTTGTTTGAGCGCGTTCTCGCAGACAAATCCCAGAGATAGGCTACCGTGGCCGCTTGGGGCCGATCCGGCTTGCCGAGACGTGCCCGCCGCAGTGGAACAAGCACACCCGCTTCTAGCGATTGGTCTCAACGAGCGACCTAAATGTTACCATCAAGGCAAATCGGCTCTCACTGTGGCTCAGACTGGGAGAGATTGCTGTCGGTTGCCCCACTTAGTTCACAGACGATGAATCGGTCAAAACGTTCCATGCCCGCCCTCACCGGTATGAGGATCTTTTTGGCCATGTGGGTTGTGGTGTTCCACAAACTAACCAGCAATAGAGCCGATCTGGTCGATCTGCCCAAAACCGTGTCCAATCTTATTTTGACTGGATACGCTGCGGTCAGTGTCTTCTTTGTTCTTTCGGGATTTGTTCTCGCATACAGCTATAACCTTGATCACCGGTGGTCAAAGCAGGAATATTGGCGTTTTGCGGCTGCCCGCTTTGCGCGCATCTATCCAAGCTATCTGTTAGGTCTGGTCCTTCTAATGCCGCTGTTCGCGTGGCGATTCTTTGATAACTGGTACCTGATAGACCCGCTAAAAGAGGCGGGCATCGCGGTTTTGAACTTTACGCTTCTGCAGACATGGCTTCCATCGACGGCGCTTACCTGGAATGATCCTGGGTGGTCATTGTCGAATGAAGCATTCTTTTACGCTTGTTTTCCGATCATTGGGGTACTCCTCTGGCGGGCAACCGGCACCGCTAAACTCCTGGGTGTCGGTTTACTGCTTTGGGCTTTGTCCTTAGCGGCTCCGATCGCGGGAATTCTCATTCCGATTCATGGATACGGTGATATTGCCGCAAGGGTCCCTGATGGGTCAGTTGGGTTACCGGATTTGGCGAACATTTTTTGCATGAATCCGCTGATGCGCATCCCTGAATTCTGCGTAGGGATTCTGTTGGAGCGCGTATTTAGCAACTTGCAAAATCGGGGAAGTTCCCTGTTTGGGAGAGGTTATTACCTTTATCTTCCGGCAATCTTGGCCGTGGTCTTAGTTCTTAGCCAAGCCGACCGGATTCCATTTCCGACGGTCCATCACGGGCTGTTATTGCCGGCTTATTCCTGTATTATTCTGGGTTTCGCTTTGGATGGGGGACTGTTGGCCCGTTTCCTGTCAATAAGAAGTATGGTCTTCTTAGGCAACGCTAGCTATTCGGTTTATATTCTGCATGTGCCAATCTTGACTTGGCTTGCCGTGGTTGGGAAAAGAGTGGGGTTTCAAACAGACGAAGGGGCTCCGGTCTTTTTTTCCTTGTTTGTCGTTCTTTTGATTTCGTGTCTCAACTATGCGTTTTTGGAAGAGCCACTACATAAACGGATCAAGAATGGCCTGCAGGCTCGCTTACAAGGAAAGTCCACGCTGGTATCAGAGAAGTCTGAACGGTGATAAGAACGCTGGCGAGCCCATCGACATCGGCTCTTTACTTCTAGCCAGACCTTTCACGCAGTTTTTCCAGGTGCGTCATTTGGCGTAGGCCAACGATGTCGTCAGGCATCAATACCCCGGAAATACCCAGAAATCCGAGACTTTGGCGATCTGACGCGGATGGCCCTCTCCGTGCACTTGGGCACCATGGGGGCGTGAGCTCTCTAACTAACAAGGAGTGCTGTATGTCACAAGTTGCCATCGAAAAGGTAGACGACTCAGGGACTCTATCTTCCTCCGTCATGACTGATGTGAAAAATCTTTTTGATCGAGTCCGTCAACGAGCGTTTCAGTTTTTTGAAAACCGTGAAGGCAGACCGGGATCTGAGGTCGATGACTGGTTGAAAGCAGAAGAGGATCTAATTTGGGCGCCTGAATCGGATTTGGTCGAGAAGGACGGAAAGTTTGAACTGCAGATGGCGTTGCCTGGCTTTGACGCCGAGGACGTACATGTAGCGGCTACGCCGGAAACGTTGATTGTCTGCGCTGAAACGACGCACAAACATGAGGAAAGTGAAGGGGATGTCCAGTTTTGTGAGTTTGGCGAGAAGCAGCTGTTCCGCCAGCTCAATTTCCCTGTGCCGGTTGACCTGGATAAGATGACAGCCAACCTAGACAAAGGAATTCTGCGCATTTCGGCGACGAAAGCAGCAGCTAAGCCGAGCAAAGTAATTGCGGCCGCGGCCTAGCGGAACCACTAACGGTGGGTGCAGTTGCGACTGAAGCGACGCGCCCACGTTTTTCAACGACTCATGTTATGGACGACCTTCTAAGACTAATGGAGACTTGGCATTCTGCTCGCGGACCTTTGAATTTCATTCATTAGAATCTCTTCGACAGCGGCCCTGAAACAACCCCCTTCGGCTGTTAGATGATCACGGTTATTTTGATAATGTTTCGTGGAGGAAGAGCTGGAAACTGTGACGCAAGAATCGCGTAGCATCCTAACGGCAAGTGGTTTGGCCGTCTCATCAATTCGTTGGTCGAACATGGCTACGAAGTGATTGGCCCGATCATGCGCGAGGGAGCGATTGTCTACGATCAGATCGAGAGCATTAAAGATCTACCCGCCGGTTGGACCGATGAACAGGAACCAGGACGGTATCGACTCATTCCGCGCGAAGATGGCGCTTTCTTTGCATATACGGTCGGAGCGCAGAGCTGGAAGAAGTATTTGCATCCTGCGAATATTCGTTTGTGGTCTGCTGAACGCGAGAACGACGCCTTCCGCATTTTGCATGACGCGCCTCGGCCGAAGAAAAAGTTTGCCTTTCTGGGCGTACGCGCGTGTGACTTAGCGGCCATTGGCGTCCAAGATCGAGTGCTAATGCAGGACACAATCTACGGTGCGCGGCGCGACGGTGTTTTCATTGTCGCGGTGAATTGCATTCACGCGGTATCGACCTGCTTCTGCGCATCCATGGCAACTGGGCCGCAGGCGAATCACGGTTATGATCTAGCACTAACGGAAATTGTGGGAGAAGGGGAGCATCGCTTCCTGATTGAGGTTGGCAGTGAAGCGGGGCGGGAGGTTCTGGCTGGACTCGATTGCCGAGCAGCCACGCCAGAGGATGAGCGATTGGCCCAGGCAGCGGTTGATAGCGCTGCCTCGGTGCAAACCCGACGCCTGGATACCACCAACATTCGGGAACTCTTGTACTCGAATTTTGACCATCCACAGTGGGATAAAGTAGCGGAACGCTGTCTCACTTGCGCAAACTGCACGCTTGTTTGTCCCACTTGCTTTTGCACAACGGTAGAAGACACTAGCGATCTTAAGGGAGATCACGCTGAGCGTTGGCGGCGTATGGATTCGTGTTTTACGTTGGAGTTCTCCCACATTCACGGGGGTAACGTTCGCACATCGGCCAAGTCGCGCTACCGCCAGTGGATGACACACAAGTTGGCGTCGTGGATTGATCAGTTCGATTCCTCCGGCTGCGTGGGTTGCGGACGTTGCATTGCTTGGTGCCCTGTGGGTATCGATATTACAGAGGAGTTGCAAGCCATTCGTGGAGGAGGTGGCGATGAAGCGAACGCTTGAACTTATCATTGCGGAGCATCCGTTTTTTGCGGGTTTAGATTCGCAGTATCTCGCTTTGTTGGTTAGTTGCGCGTCGAACGTTGTTTTTCCGGCTGGCGTTTACGTTCTCAAAGAAGGCGACGAAGCCAACCAGTTCTTCCTGCTTCGGCACGGCCACGTGGCGTTAGAGATTCTTACTCCGCAGGGCAAGCAATCGGTGATTGAAACCTTGGGCGCGGGCGAAATTATGGGATGGTCTTGGCTGCTGCCGCCCTATCATTGGAAATTTCACGCGCGCGCCGTCGGGCCAGTCCGGGCCATTGCATTGGATGGCAAATGTCTGCGCAAGAAGTGTGAGGAGAACCACGATCTCGGCTACGAATTGCTCAAGCGTTTCGCCAAGATCATCGAGCAACGCCTGGAGGCTACACGTTTGCAGCTGCTGGATGTCTATGCCGCCAAATGACCCGATGTTGCCGGCTCAGTGTGGCATTCGCAGTGTAGTGCGGGAAACGCATGACACATTTACCCTGGAAGTGGACTCGCCGTCTACAGTGAAGTTCGAGCCGGGGCAATTCAGCATGCTGTGGGCTTTTGGCATTGGGGAGATTCCTGTTTCGATTAGCGGCGATTCCGCCGATGCCACGCGACTTGTTTATACAATTCGTTCCGTCGGCCAAGTGAGCAAAGCGCTCGTGAACGCGGAACCGGGAACATCTGTAGGCGTACGCGGGCACTTTGGAAAAGGTTGGCCTGTGGAATTGGCCCGTGGCAGAGATGTGATTCTGGTTGCTGGTGGAATTGGTCTGGCGCCCCTGCGGCCTGTGATTTATCACGTGCTGCGGCACCGCTCAGACTACGGCAGGCTGCTCATCCTCTACGGCACACGCACACCGCGCGATGTTTTGTTCCGCAAAGAATTGGCTTATTGGGTGAAGCAGCCACAGACTCAAGTCCTGACCACTGTCGATTCGGCTGGACTCAGTTGGCGCGGGCACGTGGGGGTGGTAACCAAACTTTTCCGTTACGCGCAGTTGAACCCATCACGATCGACCGCCATGATGTGCGGTCCGGAAGTGATGATGTGCTTTGCCGCGCGCGACTTAGAGACCCTGGGCGTGCCTGGGGCCGATATGTACCTATCGATGGAACGGAATATGAAGTGCGCGCTAGGCTTTTGCGGCCACTGCCAGGGGGGCCACATTTTATTTGCAAAGACGGACCTGTCTTTCCATACGGCCGGCATCCGCCCACTGATGGAGCGTCATGAACTCTAAAACCAAACGCAAACCGCGCCTCGGTGTCTTCAAATTCGCCTTTGCGACGGCTGCCAGCTGACGTTGCTTGATGCTGAAGACGAACTGCTCCAAATCGCGGCGCTCTAAAATTGCGTACTTTCCGGAGCTAGCCGAAACATGGCGAAAGGGCCGTATGACATCGCGCTGGTAGAAGGTTCTATCACCACGCTGTACGACGCTAAGCGAACCAGACCCGCATAGACATTGGACAGCATGACGCCGGCGTAGACGTCGACGCGTTTGACCGGCCGCCAATCGATCAGGAAGGAAAGGAAGTCTGTCGAGCCGGCGCATTTGCCGCTGCTGACGCGCGTGATGGAGAAGGCCTGTCCGTTCGGCTTGACCCCGCTGGTGACGGCCGACGTGCAGGCCGCCGGAACCGTGACTCCCGCGAGGGCCCCCGTCGTCGCAACGGAGTAGTTATAGTTGTTCTGGCCGAGCCAGTAGTAGGCGCCGGTCAGGTCGGCCGAGCCCCAGCCGTGCATCCACTCGTTCGGAACTGCGTATTTGACGCCGAACCAGATCACGTTGGCGACCCTCGGGATGTTATAAGCGTTGTTGATTTCCCACTGTGTCGGCAATTTGCTATTTGCGAACGTCTTGGGAACGTTGAACTGATAAACGGTGCCGGGTACGTTGAAGTAGCCGATGGTCTCGAACCCGTTTGGGTAGGAGTTGCTCGGATTCTGCTGCCGAATGTATTCGTAGGAGGCGTAGAACGTCCAGGCCTGCCACTTGTACTTGGTGTTGAGCATGAAACCGACGTTATTCGACAAGGTCGCCTGGAGATCCGATTGGTTATACAAGCCCGTGTAAATGCCCGGGACGCTGTTGGTGCATTCCGTCTGCCCAGCGAAAGCCCCCTTGGTGAGCGTGGAGCACTGGGTTAGCGAGCCCATGGTGCCGATGTTCACCGCGTCCTTGGCGAAGCTCGCGGTCCCGTCGATCGACAGGACGCCGCTGCCGGGGAACTTGAAGTCGCCGCCGACTTGGGCCTGATAAATGCCGTCCGTGCCGTTGCCCCAGTTGTAGCCGCCAACCTGCACCAGGCCGCCAACCCGGAAGTTCTGGATGTCGAGACGGTACTTGAGCGCGGTGTTGGCGCGCGCCGCCTCGGTGTTGCCGAAGCCGGCGTACGAGCCGGAATAGCCGACCGGCGAGAAGGCATAGGATCCGCCCATCGGATCATACGAGTTGATCGCGTCGAGCGAGAGAGTGTTCACGCGGCCCCCGGTCAGCGTGCCGTAGGTCGGGTTGCTGAAGCCGAGGAACCATTGCGAGTTGAGCGGCTGTCCGGTGCGGCTCGAATCGGCGTTGGCGCTCTGGAGGAAGAGCGACTTACCGTTGTTCTGGACCTGCGCCTTCTGCGCATAAGCCAGATTGATCCCGTAAGGATCGAAGCCGGTTTCGGCGGCGCCGACGATCGACCACCCGTACCCGATCGGTTCGCTCATCTTGACGCCGACGACCGACTGGCTGAGTCCGTTCGGCGTCCATAGCCATTGCGGGCCGTGCGTGCTCTGCTTGGTGATAATGTTCGAGACGCCGTTATTCCACCACTGATTGAAACCGGCGCCGTTGGACTCATAACCTACGCCCACGTCGATCGTCGCATAGAGCGTGACGCCGGCGTAGCTGATCGGGCAATCCGCCGCGCTCGAGTTCAGCCAAGTCCAGAAGCTGGCGTAGCAATTGACCGGAGGCGCCGTTTGCGGCGCCTTTGTGGTCGGCAGGTCGGCGGCGTGCGCCGCTCCCGCCGAGGCGGCAAGCAGGATTGCCAAGGAAACGCCAAACTTTCTCATCTTATCCCCATTTTCGCCAGGCGACCAGCCTGTCCTTAATGCCGCGTTCTTCACCTCTCGCCCTGCGGCGCCGGGCAATGGGCGCCGCCGCGATGATGAGCCGCAGAAACTCCATGAGACGTATCCGCCTTGGAAGTCATAGACAAGTCGAGAGATGTCGATGCACCCTCAGATCTGCTACGGTGTTGCTCATGCGTCACAGTCTTAGCATTCACTTGACGCTGTTTTGACTTGATTAAGTCGCGAAAAAGACATGATAATACACGAGAAGCCACCCTGGGTCCTTCTCGTCAAATCATGGCATCAGCTCAGGGAGATGTAGCGGGTGTCTGCAACACATTAACGACAAAAACCGACACAAATATAAAAGATAATTTATAATGTGGCTGTCTCATCGCGGCCGATATTAAAAACGAATTTATAAAATGAATTTTTATAAGAAACAATTTAGCATTGGAATTGGTTGTGTTCTGTGAATTCCATGCTACCGTAAATTAGTCTTTATAAAATGAGCTGGAATAGATGGTAATCATGTCGACGGCGCGTCACCCTCATCCGCAGTTCGTGACTTTTCTCATGCTCATGAAGCAAGCGTCCGTGGAACGTCAATCGCTTCCATTTGCAGAATAAATAAAGATCGCGTACCGAATGGCGGGGCCTTCGTCCGGCAATCTTGACTGCGATAGGGCACCACGAAGACGCCTTTTTGCAGGCTAAGCTGGTTGCAAAATGACGAATAGGGAATGATTCGCCGTGACGGTTTCATTTGCCCAAGATCCAAAGGTCTCGATGACTACAACAGGGAATAGCGGCCGGTGTGCTTCTGTCCTGCTGATCGAGGACGAACCGGATCTGGCCGAGGAGGTGCGCCTCGAACTTGAGGCGTCCGGACATACCGTGAGGGTCGCGAGCAGCCTCGAGGAAGGACTGCGCGCGGCGCGGTCGGGTTGGGCCACGGTTCTCGTTGTCGATAGGATGCTGAACGGCGCCGATGGGCTGTCGATCGTCGAGACGCTCCGCCGCGAAGGCGAACTCCACCCCCGTGTTGGTCACAAGCGCGCTCTCTTCAGTCGACGAGAGAATTAGTGGGCTGAGGGCCGGCGGCGACGATTATCTCGTCAAGCCCTTCGACGTCCGCGAACTGAGCGCCCGTATCGCGGCGCTTCTCCGGCGTGTAGCGGACGCTCGCGCGACCCGGCTGAAAGTCGGTTTGCTGGAAATGGACCTGGTCGATCGCAAGGTGCGGTGCGCGGGCCGCTTGGTCGATCTCGTGCCCCGGGAGTTCCAGCTCCTCGAATATTTCATGCATCGTCCCGGTCAGATCGTGACGCGGTCGATGCTGCTCGAGGACGTATGGAACTTCAAGTTCATGGCGCAGACGAACGTCGTCGACGTGCAGATCGGCAACCTCCGTCGCAAACTCGATCCCACCATGCAACGGAAGTTCATTGTCAACGTTCGCGCGGTTGGCTTCAGGCTCGATGCTGACGAATGAGATGTTCCGGGCGCGGGCGTTCCGCCTCGCGCTTGCGTTCTGCGTTGCGATCGCCGCTGCGACGGGGGCCGCCTTCGGCTTCATCTACATGCAGGTCTCCAATGCCGACGTGCAAAGGGTCGGGGCGATCCTCGTCGACGAGGCGGCCAAGAGCGAAAAGGACAGCGTGGAGCAACTGCGCCGGGCGCTTGAACTGCGTCTGACGCGCGATATCCGCCGCCTCGACTACGTGGCCCTGTTCGATGCCAATGGCGCCAAGGTTTTCGGAGACGTTCCCGCGATGCCGCCGATTCCGGTCGACAGCGCCGCCCACGTCGTCCGGCAGCAGCTTCTGCCGAACTCGAGCGGCATCGAACCGGCGCTTTTTGTCGCGCGCCGCCGTCCAGATGGCGCGGTCGTGCTGTTCGGCCGCAGCCTGCGCGAGGTCTACGACCTGCAAGAGACCGTGCTGCGCGTACTGGCGATCACCCTCCCGCCGACGGTTCTTGTCATTCTGGGGATCGGAGCGATTTTTGCGCGTCGCGCCTCGCGCCGGTTCGAGACCATTCACGGCGCCATCGTGCGCATCATGAACGGCGAACTTCAGTCGCGCTTGCCGACTGGAAAAGGAGACGACGACATCGAGAAGGTGGCGCGCGCCGTCAATCTGATGCTCGACGAGATCGAGCGCCTGCTCGACCAGTTGAAGTCCGTAGGCGACAACATCGCCCACGACCTTCGTACGCCCTTGATGGTCGCTCGCTCAAAGATCACGCGCGCCCTCGATCAGCAGTTCGACGCCGGCTCGCTTCGAGCGACCATGGAATCGGCTCTCTCCCAGATCGATCGCGCTTCCGTCACCATCTCCGCCATCTTGAGGGTGTCCGCGGTGGAAAATGGGGCGCGCCAGAACCGCTTCCAGGACTTCGATCTTCGCGCCGTCTGCGCCGAGGTCGTGGATTTCTTCGAACCTCTTGCCGCCTCCCGGTCCATTGACTTGGCGGTGGAGCCGAGCGCTCCCGTGCCTATGCGGGGCGACCAAGACCTGATGCGCGAAGCGATCTCGAATCTCGTTGACAACGCTATCAAATTCACGCCGGAAGGCGGCAGGGTGCAGGTCGAGGCCGAGACGGTCGATGGTCTGCCGCGGTTGTCGGTCAGCGATACCGGCCTCGGCGTTCCTTCGCAGGATCGCGCCAGGATCTTTCGTCGCTTTTATCGTGGCGAGGACGCTCAAGACGCTCCCGGTCACGGCCTCGGTCTGAGCATCGCGCAGACGATCGCCCACCTACACGGCTTTCAACTGACCGTGGAGGACGCCACCCCTGGGGCGCGCTTCGTGATGAGCCCAGCCGCCAAGGCGTCGCTGGGTCTCGCCCGTGCGGCAGAGTGATTAGTAAGTAAAACGAAGGCGTATGGGGCCTAATTATCAAACAAAATTTAGTGGTTTTCGTGTTTGGCGGAGGTTAAGTAACGCGTGTTGGCATGATGTCGGCGGCCCAGGCCGAACGGCTCCGTTATGAAGTCGTCGAATACTCGAACCCAATCGTCGCCGAAGAGTCCCATGCTCGCAATCGTCCGTATAGCGCTCAGCAAGCCGTATACGTTCGTCGTCATGGCGATGCTGATCGTCATCTTCGGCGTCGCGGCGGCCGTGCGAACTCCGACGGACATTTTTCCAAATATCGGCATTCCCGTTGTCGCGGTGGTGTGGACCTACAACGGTCTTCCCCCTGACGACATGTCAGGACGCGTCATCTATTACTATGAACGCACGCTCAGCGCTCAGGTCAACGATATCGAGCATATCGAGTCGCAGTCGCTGGCTGGCTACGGCGTTGTAAAGGTCTACTTCCAGCCGAACGTGAACATCAACGCCGCCCTGGCCCAGATCACGGCGGCGTCGCAGACCGTTCTCAAGCTTCTGCCGCCGGGCATCACGCCTCCCTATGTGTTGAGTTTCAACGCCTCCAGCGTGCCGATTTTGCAATTGGCGCTCTCCAGCAATTCTCTGTCGCAGGCCCAGATTTTTGACGCAGGGCAGAACTTCATCCGTCCGCAACTGGCGACCGTTGAGGGGGCCGCCGTGCCGTCGCCCTACGGCGGCAAGGTTTTGCAGGTTCAGGTCGACCTCAACCAGGACAAGCTGCAGGCCTACGGCCTTTCCTCGTCGGATGTCGTGGGAGCGATTGCGCGGCAGAATCTCATCACGCCAGTCGGGACCGAGAAGGTCGGCTCGTTCGAGTACATCGTCAATCTGAACAACTCGCCCAAAGAGATCTCCGAGCTTAATGATCTCCCGATCCGCGACGTCAACGGCGCTCCGGTTTACATCCACGACGTCGCCTTCGTGCACGCCGGCTCGCCGCCGCAAACCAACATGGTGCGCGTCGACGGCGCTAACGCGGTCCTGATGACGATCCTGAAGTCGGGCTCGGCTTCGACCCTCGACGTCATCGCGGGCGTCAAGGCGCTGCTGCCGAAACTGCGCGAGACGCTTCCGCCCGGCGTTCGCCTTGAAGCGGTCGGCGATCAGTCGACCTTCGTCAAATCGGCAGTCTCTTCGGTCCTTTTCGAAGGCGTCACGGCCGCGGCGCTGACCGGATTGATGATCCTCATCTTTCTCGGCAGCTGGCGTTCGACCTTGATCATCACGGTCTCGATCCCGCTGGCGATCCTGACTTCCGTGATCCTGCTGGCGGCGACCGGCGAGACGATCAACGTCATGACGCTCGGCGGCTTGGCGCTGGCAGTCGGCATCCTGGTCGACGACGCCACGGTCACCATCGAGAACATCAACTATCACCTGGAACAGGGCAAGGACATCGAGAGCGCGATCATGGACGGGGCGAGGCAGATCGTCGTCCCCGCGACCGTGTCGCTGCTGTGCATCTGCATCGTGTTCGTTCCGATGTTCACGCTTGGCGGAGTCGCGGGGTTCTTGTTCCGGCCGATGGCCAAGGCGGTGGTGTTCGCGCTGCTCGGCTCCTACGTGCTATCCCGCACGCTGGTGAACACGATGGCCCGCTTTCTCCTCGCTCACCAGATCGTGCACGACCACAACTCGCCGGAGCCGCCCACCCGCAATCCCTTCAAGATGTTTCAGCGCGGATTCGAGCGCCGGTTCGAATCCGCGCGCGCCTTCTACCGCCGGCTTCTCCTGACTGCGCTCGCGGCGCGCAGACTGTTCATCGCCGGCTTTTTGATCGCAGTCTTCGCTTCGTTCGCGCTTGTGCCCTATCTCGGGCGCAATTTCTTCCCGCCGATCGAGAGCGCCCAGATCG
Source organism: uncultured Alphaproteobacteria bacterium (assembly GCA_963748545.1). GTDB lineage: Bacteria > Pseudomonadota > Alphaproteobacteria > Rhizobiales > Beijerinckiaceae > Roseiarcus. Next base: position 107,031 of record CAVVJO010000012.1, on the reverse strand, counting down.
CGCTGCACGTGCGCGCGCCCACGGGGACGAGAATTGAAGACACAGCGTTTGAGGTCGACCAGATCGAACAGGCGATCCGCTCGATTATTCCGCCGGACGCCCTGAAGACAATCGTCGATAACATCGGGCTGCCGATCAGCGGCATCAACATGGCGTATTCCAACACCGGCACGATCGGCGCGTCGGACGCCGACATTCTCGTGACGCTCGCGGACGGCCGCGAGGCCGACGCGCCCGATTACGTGAAGGCGATGCGGGAAAGCCTTCCCCGCAGGTTTCCCGGAACGAACTTTGCGTTTCTGCCCGCGGACATCGTGACCCAGATCCTCAATTTCGGCCTGCCGGCGCCGATCGACGTTCAAGTCGTCGGCCCCAACCTCGAAGCAAACCGCGCCTATGCCGATAAGGCGCTCGCAAAGATCAAGCTGGTCACGGGCGTGGCGGACGCGCGCATCCAGCAGGCTTTCAATGCGCCGACCTTCAATGTCGACGTGGACCGGACCCGCGCGCAACTGGTCGGGGTCAACGAACGGGATGTGGCCGAGAATCTGCAGGACGCGCTCGCGGGCAGCATCCAGTCGGCGCCCACGTTCTGGCTCAACCCGAAGAACGGCGTGTCCTATCCGATCGTCGCCCAGACCCCGCAATACTGGGAGAACTCGCTCTCGACGCTCGAGAACATTCCGGCGTCGGCGGGCTCGGAGAAGCAAATTCTTGGGGGCGTCGCCTCGATCAAGCGCGGCGCCAGCGACGCGGTCGTGTCCCACTACGCGGTGCGGCCGGTCGTCGATATTTTCGCGACCAACAACGAGCGCGACCTCGGCGCCGTATCCGCCGACATCCAGAAGATTTTGGACGACACGCAAAAGGACGCTCCGAAGGGCTCGACCGTGGTGATCCGGGGGGCGACGCAGACGATGACCTCCGCCTACGACCAGCTCTTCATCGGCATCGCGCTGGCGATCGTGCTCATCTACCTGCTCATCGTCGTCAATTTTCAGTCTTGGATCGATCCGTTCGTCATCGTCAGCGCGCTGCCGACGGCGCTCGCGGGCATCGTGTGGATGTTGTTCATCACCCGGACGACGCTGTCGGTCCCGGCGCTGACGGGGGCGATCATGTGCATGGGCGTCGCGACCGCGAACAGCATTCTCATCGTCAGCTTCGCGCGCGAGCGCCTCGCCGAAGGCGCGGACGCCACGACCGCCGCGATTGACGCCGGCTTCACCCGCTTCCGCCCCGTGCTGATGACCGCGCTCGCGATGATCATCGGCATGATGCCGATGGCGCTCAGCTCCGAGCTCAATGCGCCGCTCGGGCGCGCCGTGATCGGCGGTCTCGTGTTCGCGACGGTTGCGACCTTGCTGTTCGTGCCGGCTGTGTTCCGGCTCGTTCACGAGCGGAGGCCAAGAGAGGCCGGCGAGGCCGCTCCCAATTTCCATGCTGAGGCGTCCCCGACATGACTGATGAGCATTCAGCCGAGTCGGGCCCCAACTCTGTCAGGGCCGAAAAGCCGTCGCCCGACGCTGGCTCCACGAAGTCTTCCGGGCCCCGAACGGACTCCGAGCCGCCGCGCCGGGTCAAGGTCGGGCGAGCGGTCCTGCTGCTCTTCCTCGTGGCGATCGCGGTCGCAGGCACAGGGGTCTTAGGGCGGCGCAAGGACAACGAGTCGCTCGCCAAGTGGACTCAGGAACAGGCGGTCCCGACCGTCGCGCTGGCTACGCCAAGACATGGCGGCGAAGCCCGCGAGCTCGTGCTTCCGGGAAACGTCGAGGCCTTTTACACGGCGGGGATTCACGCCCAGGTCAGCGGCTACGTGAAAGAATGGCGCAAGGACATCGGCGCCAGGGTCCGGAAGGGGGACGTGCTCGCCGTGATCGAAACGCCGGAGCTCGATCAGAGCATCGCGGTCGCCGAAAGCGAACTGAACAAAGCCAAGGCGAATCTCGCGCTGGCCAAAGTGACGGCGCAGCGGTGGAACTCGTTGCGCGAGTCCGCAGCGGTGTCGCAGCAGACGGCCGACGAAAAGACCGCCGACGCCCGAGCGCAAGCGGCGGAGGCGGACGCGGCCCAGGCCGGCGTCGATCGTCTCAAGGCGCAGAAGGCGTTCGCCGACATCGTCGCCCCGTTCGACGGGGTCGTCACCGCGCGCGACATCGACGTGGGCTCGCTCGTCAGAGCCGACGGCGGAGCCCAGCTGTTCGCCGTCGCCGACGTCCACCAGATGCGCATCTACGTGCCTGTCCCCGAGACCTATGCCGCCGAGATGAAGGACGGCATGACGGCGACGCTCGATCTTCCTGAATATCCTGACCGGAAGTTTGACGCGAAGATCGAGACGACCTCGCATGGCATCGACCAGAAGTCCCGCACCCTTCTGGTCGAACTTCTCGCCGACAACACGGATGGCGCTCTCTTCCCCGGCGCCTTTACCCGCGTGCATTTCCAGATCCCGCCAGATGCGCATGCCGTTCTGGTTCCGGCGAGCGCGCTGATCTATCGCGACAATGCGATCCAGGTCGGCGTTCTGGGCCCGGACAACCGCGTCAATCTCAAGAAAGTGCAGATTGCCCGGGACCTGGGCACGGACGTCGAAATCACGAACGGATTGAGTAAGGATGAGCGGATCGTCACCAACCCGCCCGACGCGATCAACGACGGCGAAGAGGTCCGGATCATGAACGCCGAGACGGAGAAGTCAGGGTCGACGGCGGGACCGAAGAGCGCCCAAGGGCAGCCCGTCCGCGACGCCCTCGCCGCTTCGGAGCGGGGCAGGGGGGAATGAATGTCCAAATCTGGTTGACGGCGTCGATCGCGCTCGCGCTCGGCGGTTGCGACTTTGCGCCGCGCTATGCCCTCTCCACGCCGCCCCTTTCGGCGAAGTTCAAGGACGCGACCGCCGAGGGCGCGGAGCTTCCCGCTAACGAAGAGTGGTGGCGGGCCTTCAACGATTCGACGCTCAACGATCTTCAGGCGCAGGTCGACGCCGCCAATCCCACGCTCGCCGCCGCGATCGCCTCGAATGTCGCCGAACAGGCGCGCGCCCAAGCGGCCCTGGCGGGGCTGCTTCCGCATGCTGACGCGGTCGGTCATGTCACCGCGAACAAGCAATCCAATAACCGGCCGCTCCGCTCCTTCGACCAGCCGACCTATTACGGCGACAACCTGATCGGCGCCCAAGCGTCCTACGAGGTGGATCTCTGGGGACGGGTGCGCGATATCGCGGCCTCCGCCAACGCAACCGCCGAGGCGGCTACGGACGCGCTCGATCAGGCGCGGCTCGAACTGCATGCGGAGCTTGCGCGCGCCTACATCGATCTGCGCGGCCTCGACGACGAGGCGAAGCTTCTCTCGGACACGATCGCCATCTATCGTTCCGCGCTCGACCTCACAAAGACGCGGCTTGCGGCGCAGATTGCATCGCCGGTGGACGTCGACCGGGCGCAGACTCAACTCAGCAGCGCCGAAGCGGCCGCCTCGGATCTCGCGCTTCGGCGGACAGCGCTCGAGGATGCGATTGCGGCGCTGGTCGGGAGGTCGGCGGCGTCCTTTTCGGTTTCACGCTCGGCTCGACCTTTGCCACTGCCCGCGCGGCCGCACGCCGTTCCGGCGGACGTTTTGAGACGGCGCCCCGACGTCGCCGAAGCCGAACGAGCGACCGCCGCCGCGGGCTACGGCGTTGGGGTGGCGCGCGCAAATTTCTTTCCACGGTTTACGTTGATGGCGATCGGGGGAACGCAGGACACCGGCTTCCGGCTGTTCAACCCCGGAAACACATTGGGGGCCATCGGACCCTCGGTCGACCTGCCATTGTTTGATGCGGGGTTGCGGCAGGCGGAACTCGAGGTCGCAAAGGCCGGGTTCACCGAAGCCGCCGAGAACTATCGCGCAACGGTCCTTGGCGCCGTCAGGGATGTTCAGGATCAGTTGAGCGCGCTGCGCTGGCTCGCGGCGGAATGGCGGCAGAGCTCGACCGCTGCGACGGCGGCCCGCCAAGCGGCGGACCTGTCTTTGACGCTCTATCGCGACGGCGCCGCGTCCTATCTCGACGTCGTCACGGCGCAGAGCACGGCGCTCGAGGCGGAACGCCTGACGATCGCGCTTCATACCCGCGAACTGGAAGCCGAAGTGGGCCTGATGCTCGCCCTTGGCGGGGGTTGGTCGGCGCCCCTTTCTTATCCGCCAAGGACCATCGATATCACGCCGGCGCCGGTCCAGATGGTCAAGGAGGCGACACAAGGCAGGCTATGACCGACGCGATCCGCCCCGAGAATTGCGGCGCCTGCGCCTTCTGGCGCAAGCTTCGCGACAACGACGGCCTCTGTTGTCGTTGGGCGCCGCACGCGACGAGCCAACCCGAAACGGTGGCGCATTGGCCGCTGACCCACCGACTCGACGGTTGCGCCGAAGGGGCTGCCGCAGCCCGCCTCTCGATCGGCTGCCATTGCGCGGTTTGCGCACACTGGCGGCGGCCGGAACACGGTCTCAATCCGGTCAGTCGGGGAGACATGCCCCGGGCATGGTGGACCCAGGCCGGCCATTGCACCCGCCATGCGCCTCGCCCTGTTCGCGAGCCCGGCCCGCGCGGCTTTTGGCCTGCAACGCTCGACACCGATTTTTGCGCGGAGGGTTCGCCGCGCGAGCGCCGCCCCGGAGCAATAGACGCCGTCCCGAGCAGCCCGCCCGGCCTGGATCAAGTCGAAGGATCAAGAGAAAAGTAATCGCTTTATAAAATACGATTTATAAACTTGCAATTTAATTTATCGAGTCAATAACGTCTGTTACAAATGGTCGTTGAGAGCTTCCCGAGCATATTCGAGAAGTAAAGATCGGCGTGCTCGGCGCCAAGTAAACTTAAATTCAGCGACGTCTTTGCTGACGACCCAAGTCGCCTTGCGGGGCGATTTCAGCGCTGCCGCGCTTACAAGTCGAGCAACGTCGATGTCTGCCGCCGGTCTTTCCACGGTCAATCGCAGATCAAGGAGCAGGACATGAAAAAGGCAACGCTTATCGGGCTTGGACTCGCGACCTTCCTTGCGATTCCGGCCTTTGCGTCGGAGATGGACGCGCCGGCTGCCCCGGTTCACCACCATCGCGTCTATCGTCACACGCACCATTACGTCTCCCGGCAGGCGGTCAATGAAACCGCGACGGCTCAGGTCGCGCCGCCCGCCGCGCCGAAGACCTGGTCGTTGTTCCCGGCCGCCGCGCCCGCTACGCCCTCTAGCGACCAAGAAGAAAACTACACGGACGGGTTGAGCCGCGGCAACGACCACTGCAACTTTGGCTGCATCGACAACAAGGAGTGACGGCGGCGGGATTTCACGCCGACGACGAAATGCATGCGCCGCGTCGACAGACGGCTTTTGGGATAAGCGCTTGCATGATCGCGAGGCATCCGAGAAAGCGCGTGCGGCCGGTCCCGTCCCGGCCAGCCGGGCTCGCCGGCACAGCCGCCTCGCGCGGCGCGACCGAGCCCAGTCCTCACGATCCGACGCTGCGATCCGGCGTCGCCGATCGACTTTGTCGATGAAGGCTCTCATCAACCCGCCGTGCGTTACCCTTGTCTGGGCCGTTCTGGCCGCGACGGCGCCGAGCTGCGCGACCGCTGAACCCCCGCCGCCCGCCTGCGTCGCCAAGGTCAATGCAGCCGCGCTCAGAGCGATGGGACAGACCGCGTTGGGGCAAACGCAGATTTGGGGCGACCCCGTCGATATCGGGCCTCACCACCTGCGTGTCGACGCCAAGGTTTTCGGCGGTGGAGACTATTACGTCGACGTCATGATCGATCCGCATTGCGACGTGCGTTCGGTATCCACCACGCTCGAATTGAACGGCCCGCCGTAAAGCCATCTGCTCGCCCTCCCGCAGGCAAGCGCGGCGCGCAGCCGCTCGCAGGCGGTGTCGGAGCCAAGCGCCGCGGCGTTGAAGTCTTATTCGGCCGTTCCCTATCTCAGCCGCGCCAACGCGCTTGGCCAGAATGCCATGCGTGAGCTCGAAAAGGGAACAGGAACTGGAAACCGACAGGAAAATGGAACCGACGACTGACTGAGCCGCGCGGTCAGGTTTCCCCGCATAGGTCTGAAAATGCGTCGGTTTCGATGGTGGGCGCACAAGGGCTCGAACCTTGGACCCGCTGATTAAGAGTTAGCTGCTCTACCAACTGAGCTATGCGCCCATCGAAAAGCGCCGGACGCGCAGGTTCGGCGAGGGCCGGCATGTAGCAAAGGCGCGTCAGGCTGGCAAGCGCAAATCGGAGCCGGATTTGCGGTTGGCCGCCCGAAGAGCGCGCGATCGCGAAGGCTCAGTTCTTGTCCTTGTCGACCAGCTTGTTCTTGCCGATCCAGGGCATCATGGCCCGCAGCTTCGCGCCGACCTCCTCGATCGGATGGGCGTTGGCCTTCGCGCGCGTCGCCTTGAACGAGGTCTGATTGACCTTGTTCTCCAGCATCCAGTCGCGCGTGAACCGGCCCGACTGGATGTCTTCGAGCACCCGCTTCATCTCGGCCTTGGTCGCCGGCGTGATGATCCTGGGACCGCTGACGTACTCGCCGTATTCGGCGGTGTTGGAGATCGAGTAGTTCATATTGGCGATGCCGCCCTCGTAGATCAGGTCGACGATCAGCTTCACCTCGTGCAGGCACTCGAAATAAGCCATTTCCGGCGCATAGCCGGCCTCGGTCAGGGTTTCGTAGCCGCCGCGGATCAATTCGACCAGGCCGCCGCAGAGCACGACCTGCTCGCCGAAAAGATCGGTTTCGCATTCTTCGCGGAACGTCGTCTCGATCACGCCGGCCCGGCCGCCGCCGATCGCGGAGGCGTACGACAGGCCGAGGTCGTGGGCGTTGCCGCTCGCATCCTGGTGGATGGCGATGAGGCAGGGCACGCCGCCGCCGCGCTTGTATTCCGAGCGCACCGTATGACCCGGGCCCTTCGGCGCGACCATCAAGACGTCGAGATCGGCGCGCGGCTCGATCAGGTTGAAATGGACATTGAGGCCATGGGCGAACATGAGCGCCGCGCCGGGCTTCATGTTCGGGGCGAGTTCGGCCTTGTAGATGTCGGCCTGGAGTTCGTCAGGCGTCAGCATCATCACGACGTCCGCCCATTTGGCGGCGCTCGGCACGTCCATGACCTTGAGGCCCTCGGCCTCGGCCTTCTTGGCGGAGGCCGAACCCGGCCGGAGCGCCACCGCGATCTCCTTCACGCCGCTGTCGCGCATGTTGAGCAGGTGGGCGTGCCCCTGGCTGCCGTAGCCAACGACGGCGACCTTCTTGCCCTTGATCAGGTTGAGGTCGGAGTCCCGGTCGTAGTAGACGCGCATCGTTGTGTCCTTATCGCCGCGTTCATTGTCGGCGCTTTAGTGGAAGTGGTCGGCGTTTCTAGTGATTTCGCGCCGCCCGATCAAGCGCGGCCGAAAGGCTACTCGCCCGCGCCACGGCGAGGAGGCGCTCGCCCAGAATACGCGCTGGATGCGAAACGCGCGTCGCCGGACGGATTGAGGCCCCGCGTCGCCCTTGGCGAAACTGGCGCGACCTGTATATTCGCGCTCGGTGGGCGCATTTGGGTTGCGCTCGGGAGTGGGGGCTTCGCCTGTGACTGTCCTTTCGCGCATCCGATCGTTTTTTGCCTTGGCGGTGGTTGCCCTGACGCTGTCAGGCTGCGGCTACAACACCATCCCGACCAAGGAGGAAGCCGCCAAAGCGGCTTGGGCGGAGGTCCAGAACCAGTACCAGCGCCGCGCCGACCTCGTTCCGAACCTGGTCGCGACCGTGCAGGGCTACGCCAAGCAGGAAAAGGACACGCTGACCGCCGTGACCGAGGCCCGCGCCAAGGCGACCGCGATCAACCTCACCGCCGACGACCTTACCGACCCGGAGAAGGTCAAGGCCATGCAGCAGGCCCAGGCCCAGCTTTCCGGGGCGCTCGGGCGACTGCTCGCCGTGAGCGAAAACTACCCGGACCTCAAGTCGAACCAGAACTTTCTGGCGCTGCAGTCGCAGCTCGAAGGCACCGAGAACCGCATCGCGGTCGCCCGCCGGGACTACATCGCCTCGGCGCAGGACTTCAACACCGAGCTCAGGACCTTCCCGACCGTGATCTGGGCCAACACGGTGTTCCGCTCGGTGAAACCGCTTGTGCCCTTCACCGCCGAAGCCGATGCGCAGACCGCGCCCAAGGTGAAGTTCTAGCCGCGAAAGGGGCGCGCCGATGCCCCGCTGCGTTTCGCGCGGCCTCGCCGCGCTCCTCTTCGCCGCGCTTATCGTCGGCGCGGCGTTGGCGGCGGCGAACTATCCCGCGTTGACCGGCCGCGTCGTCGACGCGGCCAACATCCTGTCGCCGGTCGCCGACGCCGACCTCGAGCGCAAGCTCGCGGACCTCGAGCAGAAGTCCGGCATCCAGCTCGTCGTCGCGACCGTGCCTTCGCTCGATGGCGAGGAGATCGAGCCATACGCCAATGGGCTCTTCCGGTTCTGGAAGCTCGGCGAGAGCAAAAAGAACAACGGCGCCCTGCTCCTGATCGCGCCCAAGGAGCGGCGCGTGCGCATTGAGGTCGGCTATGGCCTCGAGGGGACGCTCACCGACGCGATCTCGAGCCTGATCATCGCCAACGCGATCGCGCCCCGCTTCAAGGCCGGCGATTATAACGGAGGCGTGACCCGGGGCGTCGACGACATCATCACCACGCTGACGACCGATTCCGCCGAGTGGAAGCCGAAGCCCCGGGACACCCGCTCCGAGCAGGACGCGACCCTGTTCGACGCCCTCGCGCCGTTCTTGATCTTCCTGTTCATCATGTTCGTCCTCAGCCGCATCAGCCGCCGCGGCGGCGGCAACGTCGTCTTCATACCGATGGGCGGGGGCGGCTTTGGCGGCGGCGGCGGGTTCGGCGGAGGTGGGTTCGGCGGCGGAGGATTCGGAGGAGGCGGCGGGTTCTCCGGCGGCGGCGGCTCTTCGGGAGGCGGCGGCGCCTCGGGAGGCTGGTGATGATCGATCCGGCCGAGGCCGCCCGAATCGAGACAGCGTTCGACGAGGCGCAGAAGAAAACGCGGGCGCCGCTCAGCGGCGTGCTGGCCGACGCATCGATTGCGCGCGACGCGGAGTTCCTGCTCGGCGCCTGCGCGCTGGCGCTGGCGACTCCGCTGCCGTTGCTCCTGTTCACCGAAATGTCGGCGCATAGGATCTACATCGCCCAACTCCTGGTCGCCATCCTGGCGGCGGTGCTGGGGTCGGTCCCCTGGGTGCGCCGGGCGCTGGTTCCCAGGCGCGCCGCGCGCTCGGCCGGGCATCGCGCGGCGCTGGCGCAGTTCGTCCTTCGCGGCCTCGACCGGACGCAGAACGGCGTGCTCGTCTATGTGTCGCTCGCCGAACATTACATCCGCATCGTCCCCGCCGAGGGCGCGGCCGCCGCGATCCCGCAAGAGGCGTGGCAGGTCGTGGTCGACAAGGCGCTCGGGCCCCTCTCGGCTGGCGCGATCGAGACGGCGCTGACCGGCCTCGCCGAGGACTGCGCAGATTTGCTGGCCCGGCCGTTCCCGCCTGACGGCACGTGGGAGCCGCCGATGCGCCACCGTTTCCACGTGGTGTGAGGCTGTAGGGCGTCGTTGACGCCGCCTGCGCCATCGCGCCAAGCGCCCGACAAGGCGCACGCTGTCATTCGTTGAGCGCCGCGCTCGACCAGGTTCTTGGCGCGGCGCTTTCCCCATGCTTGAGTTGGCGCTCCAGCAGGACCAGCGCATCCGCGGTCATGTCGGCGTCGAGCAGGGCGCCGTGCCGCTCGTCTCTTTCGCTGCTGTCGAGCGCCAGCCGATCGCACATCGCCGTCAGCGACTTGCTGGCGCCCGGGAAAAGCTGCGCGAACAAACTCTGCGTGCAAATATAGCGCGCTTCCGGGTAGGCGCTCTCGCCCCAGGAAATCGTCTTGGCCCGCGCAAATTCGTAGTCGAGAAAGTCGCGCTCGTTCTTGTAGGCGTGGGCGACGATCGGCGAGTCCGCGATAAACGCCTTCACCTTCGCCAGGATCGCAGGGAAGCGCGGCGCAGTCTTGAGATCGCCGGGCCGAATCCCATGGATCTTGATGGCGTCGGGGTTGATCGGTCCATCCGGATTGACTCGGGAGCGCCACGTCTCGCCCTTGCGCCAGCCCTCGCCTTCGCGGAGCATTTCCACGAAACCGACCTCGATGACGACGCCGGGGGGTTTCCACGCGAACGGCTGCTTGCGGATAAACTCGGCGTCGGGCGTACGTTTGCCGGTCGTCTCCGCGTCGAACGCGACCAGGCGGTCGAAGCCGTCGAGGAAGTCGGGCAGATACATCGAGGGCGCTCCAAGCTCGCACCCGTTCCTACGCCTTTCGCCTGACGGCGTCACCCGCCCCGCCATACTCCGCATTTTCCGAATCTGCTTCCTCGACAGAGTTCCGTTGTGGTCCGACAGCGCCGGAGCTCCCGGACGGTTCAAGCGCTTGCGGCAATGTGACCGGCGATATTTTGTTCTGAAAAATCGTAAGCCGTGCTAATGATTTTCACAATGGGCCTTGGCGCAGGCTGCGCGTGTCTAATCGGATGCGCGTTTTTTGGGCGTCGACCTTCAGCGAGAATTTTGTCTCCGAAACTCTGTGGCAACGCTTTGAAATCGCTGGATTCACGGTTGGATACGAGGTCGATTTCGGCTTCCGAACGCATGCTGAATGAACGCCGAACGCGCGCCGAGCGAGGGCGAAGAGACGACAAACGGCAGCGCGGGCGCCAGAACCGGACCGGACTAGGGAGCGGGCTGGTTTCCGTCGGCCGCCCCGCCTCGGCGCAGTTGCGTCGAGGACAGCTCCGACCGCGGCCCGTGCATGAACAGGAGGGCCGGCGGGCGAAGATCGACGAGATGGCTCGCCTCGCGCTCCGGAACCCGCCAGCGGCGGAGCGCGGCCGCGGCGGGACTCGACATGGCTTTCAGCGTCGATCCCGGCCGATCGATCACCGCAATCGGCGCGAGGGCGGCGATCTCCCGCCATTGCCGCCAGAGGTGGAACTGCCGCAGATTGTCGGCGCCCATCAGCCAGACGAAGCGGGCGCCCCGCGCTCGCCGCGCGAGCCAGGCCAGCGTGTCGTAGGTGTAGCGGGCGCCGATCTGGAACTCGATGTCGGTAATCGCCACCTTGGGGCCCCCGACCAGCCGGCGCGCGGCCTCGACCCGCTCCTGCAACGCTGCAAGCTCCGCCTGGGACTTCAGCGGATTGCCGGGCGTGACGAGCCACCACACCCGGTCGAGGCCGAGTCGCGTCAGCGCTAGCCGCGTGACGAGCGCATGGCCCTGGTGGGGCGGATTGAACGAGCCGCCGAGCAGCCCGATTCGCATGCCCGGCTGAAACGGCGGCAGGCGCGGGACGGGTCTCACTCAGGCCCCCTGCTGGGCCAGCAACTCGGCTTGACGTTCTTCGGTCAGAGCGTCCACGATCCCGTCGAGCCCCTCCCCCTCCATGATCCGGTCAAGCGAATAAAGGGTCAGGTTGACCCTGTGGTCGGTCACCCGCCCCTGCGGGAAATTGTAGGTGCGAATGCGCTGCGAGCGGTCGCCCGAGCCAACCTGTGAGCGGCGCTCCTCGGCTCGTTCTGCGTCCAGCTTCTGGTTGCGGGCGTCGAGGATTGCGCGAGCGCAGGAGCGCCATGGCCTTCGCCCGGTTGCGGTGCTGCGAGCGCTCCTCCTGCATCGCGACCACCACGCCGGTGGGCAAGTGGGTGATGCGGATCGCCGATTCCGTTTTGTTGACGTGCTGGCCGCCGGCGCCGCTCGACCGCATGGTGTCGATCTTGAGGTCTCCCTCGTTGATGACGAGATCGGCCTCCTGGGCGAGCGGCAGCACCGCGACCGTCGCGGCGGAGGTGTGGATGCGCCCCTGCGTCTCGGTCGCGGGCACCCGTTGCACACGGTGGACGCCGCTTTCGAATTTGAGCCGGGCGAACACGCCTCGTCCCGAAATCTGCGCCACGATTTCCTTGTAACCCCCGGCCGTCCCTTCGCTCATCGACAGCGTCTCGACCGTCCAGCGCTTCGACTCTGCATATTTGACGTACATGCGAAAAAGGTCGCCGGCGAACAGCGCCGCCTCGTCGCCGCCGGTGCCAGCCCTCACCTCCAGGATCGCATCGCCTTCGTCCGCCGCGTCCTTGGGCAGAAGGGCAATCCGGATCGCCTTGGCCATCTCGTTGGAAGCGGTCTCGGCCTCGGCCAGTTCGTCCGAGGCCATCGTACGCATTTCCGAGTCGAGCGCCGGATCGGTAAGAAGGACGGCCAAATCCGCCCGCTCCTTCTCCTTGTCGCGAAAAGCCCGGATCGCGCCCACCACGGGTTCGAGCTCGCTGAGCTCGCGCGACAGCGCCGAATACTCGGGCCCAGCGACGCCCTCGGTCAGCCGCGCGCCGATTTCGTCATACCGGCGCAGAATGAGATCAAAATTGTCGATAGCGGCCATCTTTGAACCGGCGAAGAGAGGCTTGATTGCGGGCGCGCTAGAAGCGCACGTTCGTCCGCTCGGCGAATTCCCGCAGCGGCTCGCGGAGGGACACGTCCGCGCGGCCGTCGGCCAGCATCGCTTCGACCTCGCGCGCCGCCTCTTTGACGTTCAACGTCAGGATCATCGCCTTCACGGGACCGATCGACGTCGCCGACATGGAAATCTGACGATAGCCGATCGCCATCAGAGCCAGCGCGTCCAGCGGCCGCCCACCGATCTCGCCGCACAGGGTGACCGGCGTTCCCGCCCGCGCGCCTGCCTCGGCGACCGCGCGCAGAGCCCGCAGGAAGCCTACGCTCAGCGTGTCGTAGCGGCTCGCCACCCGGCGATTGTCGCGGTCGACGGCATAGAGATATTGCATCAGGTCGTTCGAGCCGACAGAGAGAAAGTCAGCGGCGGCGGCGATCTCGTCGAGTTGCCACAAGAGCGACGGCACTTCGACCATGACGCCAAGCTTCGAGGAGCGCGGCGGTTGGTGCCCGTGGCTCGTGCTCCAAGTCAGCTCTCGCTCGAACAGCGCGCGAGTCCGCCTGTATTCGTCGACGGTCGAGACCATCGGGGCCATGACCCGGAGATCGCGCCCAGCCGCGGCCCGGACGAAAGCCCGCAGTTGCATGCGCAGCAGCGCCGGGCGATCGAGCCCGATGCGCAGCGCCCGCCAGCCCAGCGCCGGATTCTCCTCCTCGAACCCCTTCATGTAGGGCAACAGCTTGTCGCCTCCGATGTCCAGGGTGCGGAACGTTACCGGCCGGTCGCCCGCAGCGTCGAGAATCGAGCGGTAGAGTTGCTCCTGAACGCCCGGCCGAGGGAAACGGGACGCCAGCATAAACTGCAATTCCGTGCGGAAGAGGCCGATCGACTCCGCTCCCGTCTCGGCGAGGTGAGGCATGTCGACCAGCAGGCCGGCGTTCATGTGCAGCCCGATCCGGACCCCGTCCAAGCTGATCGTCGGCACGTCGCGCAAAGCGCGATACTGCGCCTGCTTTCTGGCGCGCATTCGCGCCCGCTCGGCGTAGGCCGCTTCGACGTCAGGGGGCGGACGCAGATACACTTCGCCGGAATCGCCGTCGACAATGATCGCGTCGCCGTGCTCGACGATCTCGGTGATGTTCGGCACGTCGCTGACCGCCGGGACGGCGAGCGCGCGGGCGACGATCGCCACATGGCTCGACGCTCCCCCTTCCTCAAGCACCAGCCCGCGTAACCGCGATCGATCGTAATCGAGCAGAGCCGCCGGGCTCATCGAGCGCGCGACCAGGATCGCGTTCTCCGGCAACTCCTCCGGCAGCAGCACGAGACTCTGCCCAGCCAGTTGATGCATGAGGCGATTGGCGATGTCCGTCAGATCGTGCAAACGATCTCGGAGATAAGGATCGGTCTGCCGCTGCAGCTTTGCGCGAGCATCGTTCTGGACTCGCTCGACCGCCGCCTCCGCGGTCAGGCCGGAACTCACCGCCTCGCGCAACCGTCGTAACCAACCGCGGTCGTGCGCGATCATTCGGAAGGCTTCGAGCACGTCCCGGTGCTCGCCCGACCGGCCGTCGTCATTGCGGTCGATCAGTTCGTCTACCGAAGCGCGCATGGCCCCGATCGCGGTCTCGAGCCGATGCAACTCCGAGTCGACGTCGTCTGCGACGATTTTCGACACCGCCACCCGAGGCTGGTGCATGACGACATGGCCTAGCCCAAGCCCATCCGCGATGCCAAGCCCCCTCATCGCCAGCGGATTTCGGACAGCGATTTCCCCGCCCTGTGCGGCAATCGCCTGCAATTCGCCCGATGCGATCATCTCTGCGAGCAGCATGGCCGTGGTCTGAAGGGCCTCGACCTCCTCTTCCGAATAGGTGCGCCGCGCGCGGTTCTGGACGACCAGCACCCCTATCGTGGCGCCCCCACGGAGCACCGGGACGCCGAGAAACGACTGATAGATCTCCTCGCCAGTTTCCGGCTTGTAAGAAAAGGCGGGATGGTGTTGCGCGTCCGACAGAGCGAGAGGCTCGGCGCTCGAGGCAATCAGGCCGACCAGGCCCTCGCCAGGCTCCATCTTCGTCAAATGCACGGCCTCGCGGTTGAGGCCTTCGGTCGCGAACAGCTCCATATCGCCATCCGCCCGCACGACATACAGCGAGCAGACCTCCGCCACCATGTTCGAGGCGATCAGGACCACGATGCGGTCGAGACGCGCTTGCGCTGTGACCGGCTCCGCCATGACCTCGCGAAGCCTTCGCAGCAGCAGACGCGGTCCGCCCGGCGCACGCATCAGTGGTGTCCTCTTCTCTTGTGCGCCGGCAGTTCGGCCAAGTGCGCCATGCAATGAATGGGCCGAACGCCAGCCAGCCACTCGTCCAGACTTACAAGCTGCCTCGCGATCCGGCCTCAGGGCCGTATAGAAACGAATTGCCGACCCGGCAAGGGCGCCTCTTTGATTTTACGCGTCCGCTCTGGCGGCCCGACGAGCCAGGACCTCATCCAGCCAGTCAGGGCGCATCTCCGGAACCGAAGACAGAAGCAACTCCGTATAAGGGTGATAGGGAGGCGCGAATACGGAGGCCGTGTCGCCGCTCGCGACTGTCCGTCCGCGCAGCATGACCACCACCTTGTTGGCGATCCTTTTGACTGTGCCGAGGTCATGGGTGATGAACATGTAGGCGACTCCCAGTTCATCTTGGAGGCGCTTGAGCAGGCGTAGAATTTCTTCGCCGACCAATTGATCCAAGGCGGACGTGACCTCGTCGCAGATGATCAGGTCAGGTTCGGCGGCGAGCGCCCGAGCAATCGAAACCCGTTGCTTCTGGCCGCCAGAGAGTTCCGACGCCTTTCGGTCGATGAACTGCTCCGGCAGTTCCATCTGCCGGAGCAATTCTAGAACGCGCGCGCGAACCTCCGCCCGCGAGCGCTTGAAATAGAAAGATATCGGCCGGCCGATCACATCCAACAGCGATTGCTGGGGATTGAGCGCGACATCCGGCATCTGATAGATCATCTGGATCCGGCGAAGCTGGTCGCGCGAGCGGTCCTTGAGGCGTGCGGGAAGGATTGTCCCGTTGAAGCGCACATCGCCCGCGGCCCGGGCCAGCAAGCCGGTCACCACCCGCGCTAAAGTCGATTTGCCGGATCCTGACTCGCCCACTACCGCGACCGTATCGCCGCTGTAGATATTGAGACTGACATCGTCGATCACTTTTGGCTTTCCGGCATAATGAGCGGTTACGCCCTCGACCGCGAGCAGCGGCGCCGCGCTTTCGGGCCTTGCCGCAAACGTGTGGCCCGCCGATCTCTCGCGCACCAACCGGCGCGTATAACCTTCCTTCGGATCCTGGAGGATGCCCTGAGCGTCTCCGAACTCCACCATCTTCCCGCGCTGGAGCACCATGATGCGGTCCGCGATCTGGGCTACGACCGCGAGGTCGTGGGTGATGTAGAGCGCCGACGCGCCGTGCTCGCGGATAAGCCGGCGGAAAGCTGCGAGGCACTCGACCTGCGTGGTCACGTCTAGCGCCGTAGTCGGCTCATCGAACACGATAACCTCCGGCCTGGCGATCATCGCCATTGCCGCCATGACGCGTTGCAACTGTCCGCCGGACACCTGATGTGGGTAGCGTTCACCAATCGACGCCGGATTGGGAAGATCAAGTTCGCGAAAAAGTTGCACCGCAGCGGCTTGCGCTTCCGCGCGGCGCATGACTCCATGGCGGATTGGCGCTTCGCAGACCTGGTCCATCAGCGTCATCGCCGGATTGAACGACGCCGCGGCGCTTTGGGCGATGTAAGACAGTTTCAGGCCGCGCAAAGCGCGGCGCTGCTCTGTCGTGAGCGCGCGTAGATCCGAACCGGCGAACAGAATATGTCCCCCGACAATGAAGCAGTTGCGCCGAGTGTACCCCATTGCGGCGAGGCCGATGGTCGACTTGCCGGCTCCAGATTCGCCAATCAGTCCGATAACTTCGCCGCGCCGCAGCTGGAGTGAAACGTCGTCGACAAGTACCGGCCCCTCCCCATGATCCGTCCGCACCGCTACGCGCATCGAACGAACGTCCAATACGACGGGATTGTCAGATACGGCGCCGATCATGCTCCTTCCCCCTGGCCGCGCGAGTGGATCGAAAGCATCCAGTCCACGACAAAATTGACGCCGATGGTCAAGATCGCGATTGCCGCCGCCGGATAGATCGGAGCTGCGTATCCGAAATTGATCATGTCTCGGTAGTCCTTGACCATGCTGCCCCAGTCGGCGGCTGGAGGCTGGACACCGAGGCCGAGGAAGCTCAACGCCGCGATAAACAAGAACGTAAAGCAGAAGCGCAGGCCGAATTCCGCGATCAGCGGCGGGATGGCGTTTGGAAAGATCTCCCGCCTGATGATCCACCACCAGCCTTCGCCGCGCAGACGCGCCGCCTCTACGAACTCGAGGCTGACAAGTCCGACCGCGACCGACCGGGCGAGCCGAAAGACTTTAGTGGAATCTAGGACGGCAATGGTGACGATTAGTACAGGGAGGCCCGAGCCGAGAACGGACAGAACGACAAACGCAAATATCAGCGTCGGCATTGACAATAACAGGTCAACGAGTCGCGACAGGGTCTGATCGACCCAGCCGCCAGCGACCGCCGCGGCAAATCCGCTGACGATGCCGATGAAGAAGGATAGCGTCGTGATGACGAGCGACAGCCCGATCGACATCCTCGCTCCATATATCAAGCGGCTGAGGAGGTCGCGCCCGAGATTGTCGAGGCCGAGCCAGTGCTGCCCATCGGGATCGGTCCAGGCGTCGCCAAGCACCGCAGTTTGATCGTAAGGCGCAATGAGAGGAGCAAAGATCGCCAGAATGAGATTGACGACGATGATCGCCAAACCGATTTGCGCGGCTATGCTGAGTTTGTGTCCAAGGAGACGCATCGACGGACCTACCGAGGCTGCCGAAGACGCGGATTGGACAGAATTGACAGGATATCCGCAATCATGTTGAGCAGAATGAACGTTGCGGCGAAGATCAGCCCGCATGCCTGCACAACAGGAACGTCGTGCTTCGAGACCTCGTCCACCATCAACTGCCCGAGTCCGGGATAGACGAATACGGTCTCGACCACGACCACGCCGACTATGAGATAGGCGAGGTTCAGCGCGATCACTGATATGATCGGCGCAAGCGCGTTGGGCAACGCGTGTCGAACCACGATCCGAGTCTTTGTCAGCCCCTTGAGGATAGCCATCTCGATATAGGGGTTCGCCATCACTGCTAGCACCGAGGCGCGCGTCATCCGCATCATGTGCGCGACGATCACGAGCACCAGCGTTAGCATAGGAAGGAAAGCATAGTAGAGTCTGTCGAAGAAGGGCGTGTCCGAAGAGACGTTGGCGAGCGACGGAAACCAGCCGAGATCGACCGCGACATACTTGATCAGCAGATAGGCCAGAAAATACTCCGGCACCGAGATCGTCATCAGGGTCAGGATATTGACCAGACGGTCAAACGCGCTCCCCTGCTTGATGGCAGCCGCAAGGCCAAGGCCGACGGCGACCGGGACCGCGACTACTGCGGCGTAAGCCGCGAGGAACATGGTGTTGGCAAAGCGTGGCGCGATTTCTTCGAGGACGTCGCGTCCGTTGGCGAGCGAATGGCCGAAGTTCCCCCGCAACGCGCTGAACAACCAAGCAAAATACCGTACGATCGCCGGCTTATCGAGTCCGAGTTCCGTTCGGAGATGGGCCAAGTTTTCCGGCGTCGCCGAGTTTTGCAGGATTGCGGATGCGAGATCGCCCGGCAAGATCTCCGTTCCAATGAAGATGAGCGCAGACGCGGCCAAAAGCGTCAGGACCCCGAGAATTGACCGCTGAAGGATGAGCTTTCCCACTCTGGACCCACCCCGTCGCCCGCGCCAGCAATGGCGCGCCGGACCTGCGGCCCCGGGCGCGGACTGCCTGGAAGCCTGCCGCTATGACTTCAGCCAAGCCTTGTCCAAAATCATGCCGTTGTCCATGTCAAATCCGCCGTGTGGAGTGTGGCCGCCGACCTTGTCGTTGTGTGCGTCCAGCCAGTCGCGGAACATAGGAATGAGCGCGCCGCCATCCTCGTTCAGCATGGCTTGCATTTCCCAGATATAGGTCTTGCGCTTGGCTTCGTCCGTTTCGCCACGCGCGTCGGCCAGAAGCTTCTCAAACTTCTCGTTGCTCCAATGCGTTTCGTTCCATGGCGCGTTGGCGGCGTAGGCGACCGAGAGCATTTGTGTAGCCGCGGCGCGTCCTCCCCAATAGCTCTCGACAAACGGGCCCTTTAGCCACACGTTGTCCCAAAAACCGTCAGCCGGCTCCTTCTTCACATCGAGCTTAATGCCGGACTTTGCCGCGTCGGACTGAAGCAGCGTCGCCATGTCCACCGCGCCGTTGAACGCGGCGTCGGACGCTTGCAGGACGATCCTGGGGTCAGTGAGGCCCGCCTTCTTGAAATGATAGGCGGCCTTTTCCGGATCATGCGGGCGTTGAGCGAGCTCGGTGTTAAAATAGGGGTCCGACTTCGGAATCGGGTGATCGTTGCCGACCGTCCCGTATCCGCTGAAGAGGGCCTTCAGGATCTGCTCGCGGTCGGTCGCATATTTCAGCGCGAGGCGGATGTCCGGGTTCGTGTACGGATCCTTGTCGGTTTCCATAGCAAGCACAGTATGCCAACCGCCGGCCGCCCGGACCACCGTGATCTTCGGCGCCTTTGAGAGCAGCGCAACCGCCTTATGATCAACGCGGTTGATGGCGTCGACCTGGTTCGAGATCAAAGCGTTCAGGCGGGCCGAGCCATCATTGATGACGGTGACGTCGGCGCCGTCGAGCCAGCCGCGGCCCTCTTTCCAATAGTCCCCGCGCTTCTTGAGTATGATCCGCACGCCCGGATCGAATTTGTCGAGGACGAACGCGCCCGTCCCCACCGGGTGCGCCCAGTCCTTGAAATCGGCCGGGACCATGAGAATGTGATAATCGGTCAGAGAATAGGGCAGGTCGGCATCTGGCGCCGCGAGCGAGATCTGAATCTGGTACTTGTCGAGTTTCTTGACGTCGGTTACCGGCTTCATCGTAGCGGCGCCTCCCGACTTGGTGTCGCCGCGATGCAAGTTGAGCGAGTAGACCGCGTCGTCGGCGGTGAACTCTTGACCGTTTGAGAACTTTATACCCTTGCGAAGATTGAAGATCCAATCCTTTGCGCCATTCTTCGGCTCAAAGCTCTCCGCGAGTTCCGGAACCGGTTTGCCGTCCTGGGCCCATTCGACGAGGCCGTTGAAGAGTCCGTGGCTGACGTCGATCATCACGGAGTCGTTGTAGGAGGTGATATCGGGGCTATCCGTCGTGCTGCCCCCGGCGAGCCCCAGCCTGAGGACGCCCCCCTTTCGAGGGGTTTCCTCAGCCTTCGCTGTCTCAAGCATGGTCGAGATCGCGAGGCTCGATGCGCCAAGCGCGGCGGCCCGCCCGATGAACTCCCGCCGCGATACGGCGCCTTTGATGAGGCGCGCGTTCCAGAAGTCAAGTTCGGTCATTTGCGTATCACTCCCATGCCTGGTTGCGCGTCGATCTTGCTGCGGCCCTTCGGGCTTCGCGATCGCCTTAGCCAGTCTGTCGTCATTGTCCTGTCTGGCGTCGAGGTCTGTCAATCCGGAACCGCTGGTCTCCGCCCCCCGCGACCGTTCGCTCCTTCACCGCAGCTGGCCCCGAGCGGTGTTCAGACGGTCGAGGCGCATCGCGTTGACTTGCCGTTCGGCCAAGATTAGGGCTTTCGGCCGCAAATTGCCGAGCAATGCGCTCGAGCCTTTAGGGATGGGCCCCTCATGAAAATTCTTGTGCCCGTAAAGCGGGTGGTCGACTACAACATCAAGATCCGGATCAAGTCGGACGGGTCGGGCGTGGAACTCGCCAACGTCAAGATGTCGATGAACCCGTTCGACGAGATCGCCGTTGAGGAGGCCTTGCGCCAGAAGGAGGCGGGAAAGGCGACCGAGGTCATCGTGGTGTCGATCGGTCCCCAGCAAGCGAGCGAGACCATCCGCACGGCGCTCGCGATGGGCGCGGATCGCGGCATTCTCGTCAAGACCGACGGGATCGTCGAGCCGCTCGCGGTGGCCAAGATCCTCAAGGGCGTGATCGCCGAGGAACAGCCTGGCCTCGTGATCCTCGGCAAGCAGGCGATCGACGACGATTGCAACCAGACCGGCCAGATGCTGGCGGCGCTGACGGGATACGGCCAGGGGACGTTCGCCTCCAAAGTCGCGGTCGGCGAAGGCTCGGTCGAAGTGACCCGCGAGGTCGACGGCGGCTCGCAGACCGTTTCGCTCAAGCTTCCCGCGATCGTCACCTCCGATCTTCGGCTCAACGAGCCGCGTTACGCCTCGCTTCCCAACATCATGAAGGCGAAGAAGAAGCCGATCGCGGACAAGACGCCGGCGGATTACGGCGTCGATGTCGCGCCGCGGCTGAAAGTGCTGAAGACGTCGGAGCCCAGCGGCCGCAAGGCGGGGGTGAAGGTGAAGACGGTGTCGGAGCTCGTCTCGAAGCTCCGCGACGAAGCGGGAGTGATCTGACCATGGCGACTCTTCTCCTGGCCGAAGTTGCGAACGGGCATTTGAGCGACATGACGGCGCGCGCCCTGACCGCGGCGCTCGAGATCGGGCAGCCGGTCGACGTGCTGGTCGCCGGGCAGGGCGTCGGCGGCGCGGCCGAGGCGGCGGCAAAGCTTTCTGGCGTGGCCAAAGTGCGGATCGCCGACGACGCGGCCTACGCGCACGGCCTCGCCGAGCCCCTCGCGGCGCTGATCGTTTCCTTGAGCGCCGCCTATGACGCGATCGTCGCCCCCTCGACGGCGGCCGCCAAGAACGTCTTGCCGCGCGCGGCCGCGCTCTTGGATGTGATGCAGGTCTCCGACATCACCAAGGTTTTGGGCCCCAAGACCTTCGAGCGCCCGATCTACGCCGGCAACGCCATCCAGACGGTGGAGTCGACCGACCCGAAGGTGGTGGTCACGGTCCGCACCGCCTCGTTTGGGGCGACAGGCCCAGGCGGCCCGGCGCCGGTCGAGCCGGTCGCCGCAGCGCCCGACCCGGCCGTGTCCGCGTTCGTCGGCGAGGCGCTCGCCAAGTCTGACCGTCCGGAGCTGACTTCCGCCAAGATCATCATTTCCGGCGGGCGGGCGATGCAGAAGGCGGAGAACTTCAAGACCTACATCGAGCCGGTGGCCGACAAGCTTGGAGCCGCGATGGGCGCCTCGCGCGCGGCGGTCGACGCGGGCTATGCGCCAAACGACTGGCAGGTCGGGCAGACCGGCAAGGTCGTCGCCCCCGAGCTCTATATCGCGGTCGGCATATCGGGCGCGATCCAGCATCTCGCCGGCATGAAGGACTCGAAGGTGATCGTCGCCATCAACAAGGACGAAGAGGCGCCGATCTTCCAGGTCGCCGATTACGGCCTGGTCGCCGACCTCTACCAGGCCCTGCCTGAGCTCGCCGAGGAACTGGGCAAGCTCGGACGCTGACGCCGCGCGGGCGTCCGACTGGACGCCCGCCCCTGCTCGTCTATGATCGCCGCCCGAAACGGGCGGCTTGACAGGTTCACGAACATGGCACTGAGCATCGATTCGGTCGGCGTCATCGGCGCAGGGCAGATGGGCCAGGGCATCGCCCAGGTGGCCGCGCAGGCCGGGATGCCGGTCTTCCTGAACGACGTGAGCGAGGAGCGGGTCAACGCGGCGCTGGCGACGATCAACGGGCATCTGTCGCGCCGGGTGGCGAGGGGCGAACTCGACGAGGAGGGACGCAACGCGATCCTCGGGCGGATCCACTACACCCCGACCCTCGACAAGCTCGGCGACTGCGACCTGGTGGTCGAGGCGGCGTCCGAGAACGAAGAGGTCAAGCGCAAGATCTTCACCTCGCTCCGCCCATTCATGAAGCCGGAGGCGATCCTCGCCTCCAACACTTCGTCGATCTCGATCACGCGCCTCGCCTCGGTCACCGTCAATCCCGAGCGCTTCATCGGCATGCACTTCATGAACCCGGTGCCGCGCATGCAGCTCGTGGAGATCATTCGCGGCATCGCCACCAAGGACGACACCTATGAGGCGGCCAAGGGGTTCGTCGAGCGGCTCGGCAAGACCTCGACCATGTCGGAAGACTTCCCGGCCTTCATCGTCAACCGGATATTGCTGCCGATGATCAATGAGGCGGTCTACACGCTCTACGAGGGCGTGGGTTCGGTCGAGTCGATCGACACCGCCATGCGGCTCGGCGCCAATCATCCGATGGGGCCGCTGCAGCTGGCCGACTTCATCGGCCTCGACACTTGCCTTTCGATCATGCAGGTCCTGCATGACGGTCTGTCGAATTCCAAGTACCGGCCCTGCCCTCTCCTGGTGAAGTATGTCGAGGCCGGCTGGCTCGGTCGCAAGACCCAGCGCGGCTTCTACGACTATCGCGGGGAGGCCCCCGTCCCGACCCGTTGAGGCGACGGCCGCCGCCCTGACGCCGCGGGATGCTCATGGGCGAGCCGAGGGATCTCGGTTCCGTCCCCGCCGCCCTGCTTCGGCTCCGGAATCGAAGCTTTTCAGAACGTTGCCTCGGTCTTTTGTTCCGTCCGCTGCGCGCTCGTCAGCTGGAGGCGAGGGCCTCGGCGGCCTCCGTCGCGGCTCCGCCGGCCCCGGCGGCCGGGGTCGCCGGCTCGCAGAAGGCCCCCGCTCCGGCTCCGGAAACGGGTCTTTTCAAGAGCTTGCGGCGCCTTTCGGTTCCATGCTCGGCGGCGCCGGGGCCCGAAACCGCGGTGAGGCCGTCGAGCCACGCCCTTTTGCGGGCCGCCTGCGTCACGATCCCTCGCGCCTCCCACGTCCGGCGTTGAAAGCAGGCTCCTTCTACCGCGGCGGTCGGCGCGCGGCCGCCAAGGGAGCACGGAGCGCTTGCGGTTTGACGCGCGCTGACCGAGCTGTCTCGGCGGCGGTTGGGCGGACAGGAAGTCGGCTTGGACAAGGCGGTCTCGCTTTCCCTCAATGAGAACAAAAATAGAACATGTGGGGTCGGCCTGTCAAGGCTATGCCTCGCCGCCTCTTCTGAGCCGTCGACCTCGCGATGGCGCCGTCCGGGCGACGGGCCGCGCTTCATCCCTCTCCTGTCGTGGAGCCCGCGATCACGGCTGCACGACGGTCAAAGAAAACGGGCCTGCGTGGGCTGCGGCGTGCTCGATCGCCGCGTTGATCTCCGTGAGGGGAAAGGTCGTCGCTTCGCGCCGCCCAAGGTCGATCAGGCCGGCTTTGACCATGCCGATCATCCGAGGGATCGCCTCCCGCGGACACATCCACTGCCCCTGGATCCTGATGTTGTTGCGCATGATCCATCGATAGGGCAGCCGCAAGTCCTCCCCGCCCTGCATGCCGACGCCGCCCATCAGGGAGACCCGGCCATTCGGCCGCAGCGTGAGGAGTGCAGCGCGCGCCTGGGCTTGCGTCGCTTGAGGCGGCAGGATGTCGAACACGCAGTCGATAGGCCCGGGGGCGGCTTTAAAGATTGCGGCGCGGTCGGCCCCCTCGTCGCCCGCCATGGCGACGGGGCGCACCCTCGGTCCGAACCGGCGGCCGAGCGCCTCCAGCGCCGCTTGGTTTCGGCCCGTGGCGACGACCCAGGCGGCGCCCATGGCCAAGGCGACTTCCACCGCGGCGCTGCCGAATTTTCCGGTTGCGCCGTTCACGACGATGGTCTCCCCAGCCGTCAGTCCGATCGACGACAGCCCACCGTAAGGCACGAGCAGGCTCGCCAGTCCGCACCATTGCGCCGCCTGGGCGCCGTCGAAGTCGGGAATACGAGTCACGTTCTCGGTCGGGGTCAGCATCTGCTCGGCGTAAGACCCGTTGTGATAGTAGCTTTGCAGGCGCAGACCGCCTTCGGCGTTGCCGGCGGAAAGGCCCTGCAGGGTGATATCCGGCGCCGTCGCGTCGTCGCGAGAGCGGACGGTCGGATCGCAAAAAACCCAGTCGCCGACCGTCAAACGAGTGGCGTCGGGCCCGAAAGCGCGAACCCGGCCAATCGCGCCGGCCCCCGGCACGACAGGCGTCTCCAGAAGGTACTGCCTCTGGCCGCTATAAACCTCCTTGGCGTAGCCAAGAACGCCGGCGGCGACCACGTCGACGATCACCTCGCCTGTCCCAAGGACCGGCGCCGGCGCCTCTTCAATGACCAGAGGCGATCCGAAGGCTTTTAGAATGGCGGCTCTCATGGAGGACTCCGTTGTTCTCCCAACCAGCATGACCCGCTTGCCGCGCCTCCGGAAGGACTGGTATTATCCTAGGTCTGAGAAGCCCAGGGGACGACCAGGCATGGTGGAACCGAGACGCAAGGAAATGGGCGACTTCCTCAAATCGCGTCGCTGCCGCGTGACGCCCAAATCTGTCGGACTTCCGGAGATCGGTCGCCGCCGCGCGCCCGGTCTGAGGCGGGAGGAGGTGGCTCAACTCGCCGGCATCGGGGTCGACTGGTACGTGCGGCTCGAGCAGGGGCGCGCTGTCAACCCCTCGATCGCCACCATCGACGCCCTCGCCAGGGCGCTCCGTCTGGGCAAGGTGGAACACGCCCATTTGCGGGCGTTGGCGTCGTCGCCGGATCGCCGGTTGTTCATTCGCGAGGTCGCGCCGCCGACGCTTCGCCGGGTGGTGGCAAGCTTTAAATCAGCCGGCATACGTCACCGGCCGGCGGTGGGACGTATTGGCCTGGAACGACGCGGCCGAAGAGATTTTCGGGTTTGGCCAGCTCGCCGAAGGCGATCGCAACACCCTGGTCATGGTTCTGACCGGCGTCCATGCTCGGCGTTTGTTCGGCGAGCGCTGGGGCGAGGAAGCCAAGCGCATGGTCGCCCAGTTCCGGGCCACGCACGACCTGTGGGCCGGAGACCCCGCCTTTCTCGATCTGCTGGAACGGCTACGGGACGGTTGCCCCGAGTTCGAGCGTTGGTGGGAGGCGCACGACATTGGCCAGGCCCAATCCGGGCGAAAGCAAATCCTTCACCCGCGAAGGGGCCCCCTCGACTTCGAATACGCCACGTTCCAGGCCAACGACGACATTGGCCTCAAGCTCACGATCTACACGCCTGTTTCCTAGGAAGCCGACCCTTTGGGAAAAACGCAGGCCCTTCCACGCACAGCGTCTGCGCGACAAGATCAGGGTCTCGTCTCCGGGCAAAACTCCCAGTAAACGGTCCGGAGGGAGCGGAACGCGCTCGGCGCTGACGTCGGCGTGGGGAGTCGCGTCGCCGCAGTCGCAATGAATACGGAGGCGGCCTCAAACAGGCGACCCGGCGGGAAGCCCAGCGAGGAGCAGGGCCTCCCTCATCTTTTCGCGATACGGCGGCGCGAAGCACCACATTTTATAATAGGCGTCCGCCTCGCGGACAGTAAAATGAGGCCTCATCCTTGTCAGCGTCGCGACGTGCGACCGGGCTTCTTCGATCCGGTCCAGAAAGGGCAAGGTGTAGGCCATGTGAAGGTGGCTGAGCCAGAGCTGCTCGACGTACGGATTCGCGAAACGCCTCGTAGGCGAGCGGATAGTCATCGCGAGCGAAGCCTCGTTTCGCGATCGCCCACCACCACCAGCGGGGCGTGCTGGGCGCGGTCAAGGCAATCCCTCTTTCGGCGAGCGAAACGCCTTCATCCCAGAACCCCGCGTAGGCCATGAGGTTGCCGAGCGGGCCGAGCGTCTGCGGATCGTTTGGGTTGA
Source organism: uncultured Alphaproteobacteria bacterium (assembly GCA_963748545.1). Taxonomy (GTDB): domain Bacteria; phylum Pseudomonadota; class Alphaproteobacteria; order Rhizobiales; family Beijerinckiaceae; genus Roseiarcus. The sequence continues at coordinate 80,805 of CAVVJO010000012.1, read as the reverse complement.
GCGCGATCGCCCGCGCCGTCTCGATCCGCAGAAGATCGGATTGGCCGGCCATCCAGGCGGCGCGAGCGACAAGCCCACGCACGAACGCATCGTTCGGCGCAATCTCGACGGCGCGGTTCGCGGCTTCGACCGCCTTGCCGGCGAGAGAGAGCCGAAGTTCTCGACGCTCGCCACCTCTCCGGTCGGCGACGGAAAGCCCCAGTTCCTTTGACTGTTGTAGACGAGAACGAGCGCCGCCCAAGCGGCGGCGTTGTGCGGCTCCCTATCGGTCAGCCGCTCCAGACATTCCCGCGCTTTCGCCACCGGCCCTGGAGCGGTCGCGTCCGACGTGGTGCCGACGACGCCCTGCACGATGCATTCGTAGGGCGTCAGCTCCGCAATCGGCTTCGCGTGGATGCGCCGATACTCCGCCGCTCCAATCGCGCCCCAATAGCTGCCGATCATGGCGCTGGCTTGGGCGGAAATCTCGTCCTGCGTCGCAAGCAGGCTGTCGCCCAAGGGCGACTGGAAGGTTTTGCTCCAAATATGCGCGCCCGTCCGCGCATCGGAAAGCTGAATGTCGACGCGGCGCAGGTCCCCGTCGCGCCGCAAATCGCCATCGACCGCGTAGTCGGCGCCGAGCGCGCGGCCCAGCTCGATCGCGTTCGGAGCGCGCCCTCTGTAGGCGCTGGTTGCGCCGCGGGCGAGCACGCGCAGTTCGCCGAAGCGGCCGAGCGCGGAGATGATCTGCTGGGTCAGGCCATTGGCGAGCGCGTCCTGCGCAGCTTCTCCCGTATTGTTTTCGAAAGGCAAGACGGCGACCGTCGGCCCGCTTGACGCCGCGGCCGGAGGCCGCGGGCCGTTCTCCGCGAACGTGATCATATAGCCGCGTCGAGGCATGGTGCGGATCAGGTCGCGCCCGGCGTCGCCAAGCACACGACGGATCTCGGAAACGCATTGAGTAAGCAAATCCTCAGTGACGGTCACGCCGGGCCAATTGGCGCTCAAAAGCTCGTCCTTGGTGACGAGGCGTCCCGCATGGATCGCCAGATACCGCAACACGCCGAACGAGCGATTTCGCAGCTCGATGACCCTGCCCGCCGCGTCGCGCAATTCCTCACGCCGAAGGTCGAGAGTGAGGCCGCCGATGTCCAGGCGATGGACGGCGCTCAAAGCTTCGGGCCTTTCGATCTCGGGATTCTCGTTCAGCACCGGCTGCGGCATCAAAAATCCCCTGGCCCGGCCAGTCGATCAAGGCGGCCGATTGCCCATTGTCATCAAGATTTCGGCGCAATTTTAGCCGGCGTCACCAAGATTTCAGGACCCTCCCAACCTTTTTCGCGAAGCTCACGTCTCGCAGTTCCGATCTGCGCGGAGGAGTTCGCCATGCATTCGAGCGTTGTGTTGATCACGGGGGGCCTGACCGGCATCGGCCGCGCCGCCGCAGTCGCCTTTGCGAAGGCGGGCGCCAAGGTGGTCGTCGCCGGACGTCGCGACGAGGCCGGCAAGGAAGTCGTCGAGGAGCTGCGCTTGTTGGGAGCGGAGGCCGAGTTCGTCCACGCCGACGTCCGCAAGGAAGAGGACGTCCGCAACATGGTCGAGAAGACCGTGGCCCGGTTCGGTCGCCTCGATGTCGCCGTGAACAACGCGGGCACCGAGGGCGCGCCGGGGCCGATCACCGACCAGACCGCGGAAAGCCTCGCCGCGACCTTCGAGACCAACGTCCTCGGAGTGGTTCTCAGCATGAAACACGAAGTGAAGGCGATGCGGCCTCAGGGGAGCGGCTGCATCATCAATATTTCCTCGACCTACGGGCACGAGGGCGCCGCTTTCGCCTCGATCTACGTCGGCTCCAAGCACGCCGTCGAGGGCATCACCAAGTCGGTCGCGCTCGAAGTGGCGAAGTCGGGAATTCGTGTGAACGCGGTCGCGCCTGGCCCCACCGACACCGGCATGCTGACCCGGTTCACCGGCACGGACGACAACAAAGCGGCCTTGCAGTCGCGCGTTCCCCTGGGTCGGCTCGGCCGTTCCGAAGATGTCGCCGACGGCATCGTCTTCCTGGCGTCCGAGAAAGCCCGGTTCGTGACCGGCCACATTCTCAATGTCGACGGCGGCACGAGCGTCAATTGACGCTCGGAGATGGTCGTTCCGCCGCGGCCTGGGTCTTCGGCCGCCGCGGGCCGGCAACGCGTGGCGGGGCGCTGGCGCGAGCCTTCCGACCTTGGCGCGAACGTCCTGTCCGCGTCTTCGCGCTCCGCCCTCCAACTCAGGGATGACGTCATCATGTCCAACCACACCCACCAAACCGCTCCGACCCAGTTCGTGGAGGCCAACGGCGTCCGCATCGCCTATCGCCGGTTCGGCGCGGCCGGCGCCGCGCCGCTCGTCATGAACACCCATTTCCGGGGCACCATGGACCACTGGGATCCAACCATGACCGACGGGCTGGCGAAACACCGCGAAGTGATCCTGTTCGACAGCGTCGGCGTTGGCGCGAGCTCCGGCCGAACGCCGGCAAGCTTCCCGCAGATGGCCGCGGACGCCATCGCCTTCATCAAGGCGATCGGGATTTCGCGGGCGGATGTGCTTGGATATTCGATCGGCGGCAAGGTCGCCCAGGAGATTGCGCTGCAAGCGCCGGATCTGGTGCGAAAGCTGGTCCTGATCGGCACGGGGCCGCGCGGCGCCGACATGTCAGCCAGCAAATCGGCGGAGTTATTCGGTGCCAAATATGATCCGCCCGAGCATCTCTGGGTCGCCGTGCACTTCTCGCACTCCCCCGCCGGGCGCGCGGCCGGCCTCGCCTATCTCGAGCGAAAGTTTCGCCGCCAGGACCGCAGCCCCGAGGTCACCGAAGCCGCCGCCGCGGCGCAGCTCGAAGCCATCGTCAAGTCGAATGTGCAGGAAGACGGCGTGCTCGACTATCTGGCGGACATCAAGCAGCCGACCCTGATCTTGGACGGCAGCAACGATATGATCATTCCGACGATCAACGGCTTCATCCTGCAACAGCATCTGCCGAACGCGCAGCTGATCGTCTATCCGGATTCAAATCACGCTCCCTGCTACCAGTATCCGGAGCTGTTCCTCGCGCACGCCGAGCTGTTCCTGAACGCTTAGCGCCGGCCTTTCGCGCGAAGGAGGCGCGCCCCGCGCGGGCGACGAAATACCGCGCTCGCGCCGCTCGGCCCGCCACATGGAGCCGCTCGGCCCGCTACATGGAAAAGCCAATGACCTCGACGACGCCCGCGCAGAACAAGTCGCTTGTGCTTCAAGCCTTCGACACGTTGTTCAACAAGCGCGATTACCCTGCTGCAGAGCGCTTCTGGTCGCATCGCTATGTTCAGCATAGCGCCCATATCCCGCCGGGCCGAGAAGGCTTGTTCGATCTGGTGCGCGGCCTTCCCGACACGCTCCGCTACGAAAATCAGGCGATCGTCGCCGAAGGCGATTATGTCATCGCCCATGGGCGGTTCTCCGGACACGGGCCGCCGAGGTCGTGGATCGCGGCGGACATTGTGCGTTTCGAAGACGGCAAGCTCGCCGAGCATTGGGACGTTCTGCAGGACGAGGCCACGCAAGCGGAATCCCTCAGCGGTCTCCCGATGTTTGGCGATCGGTTCGCAACCTGACTCCGGGGCGGTCAATTCCGCCGCCATGCCGCCGGGAGGGCCGTCGGTTCAGATCAGATCCGGCCTTCTCGCCCGCGTGATCCGCTCCGCCTCCGCCCGCCGCCAGGCCGCGATCTTCGCGTGGTCGCCCGACAGAAGAACCTCCGGAATCGTCCGGCCCTCCCACTCGCGCGGCCGGGTATAGTGGGGATATTCGAGCCGGCCGGCTTCGAAGCTCTCCTCCGTGCCGGACGCCTCCTTGCCCATCACGCCGGGGATCAGCCGCACGCAGGCGTCGAGGAGGGCGAGCGCCGCGATCTCGCCGCCCGAGAGCACATAGTCGCCGATCGAGATTTCTGTCAGCCCGCGGCCCTCGATCACCCGTTCGTCCACCCCCTCGAACCGCGGACAGAGGATGACGAGGCCCGGACCCGCCGCCCATTCGCGCGCCTGCCCTTGCGTGAACGGCTTGCCGCGCGGGCTCATGATCAGGCGGGGGCGCGGATCGTCGGCCGGGGCGGCGTCATCGAGGCTCGCCGCCAGCACGTCGGCGCGCATCACCATGCCGGGGCCGCCGCCAGCCGGCGTGTCGTCGACCGCGCGATGGCGCCCGAGCCCGTGCTCGCGGATGTCGCGCGCGTCCAGCGCCCAAAGGCCGCGCGCCAGAGCGTCGCCGGCGAGCGACTGGCCGAGCGGTCCGGGGAACATCGAAGGAAAGAGGCTCAGGAGCGTAGCGCGGAACATCGATGCGAGGGATAGCGCGAAGACGCGGCTCCTGTCGCCCCTTATGCCGCCCATGCGAAAAGTTGACATGCGAAAGAGTTCAGTTCTTTGACGCGAGTCCCTATTCCTCATGCGCAGGAGCGACGCCAGGCGTCGCGTCTCGAAGCGCGCGGCGGCAGGCGGCGACGTCCGCACACTTTTCGGAGCGTCCTTCGACAAGCCGGGACGGGGAAGAGGAGCGGCGTGGTTCGCCGATGCTCACCCTAGGAGGCGCGCGAGCTCCTGACCGGGCATCGCCCCGGCGACCGCGGCGGGCAGGTCGCCGGCTTGCAGCGCCGCCGCGGAGCGGGCGAGCGCGCCCATGGCGACGCGGTAAAGCGCGCCGCCGAGGCTGATGCGCCGCACGCCGGCCGCCGCGAGCTCGGCAAGGGAGACCTTTGGGCCGATCAGCACATTGACCGGCTTCGGGGCGACCGCGCCGACGACGCGGCGGATGGACTCCATGTCCGGCAGGCCCGGCGCGTACAGAACGTCCGCGCCGGCTTCGGCGAAGGCGGTCAAACGCCGGATCGTGTCGTCGAGATCGGCGCGGCCATAAAGGTAGTTGTCCGTGCGGCCGGTCAGCACAATGCGACCGTGCGCCGATCGGGCGGCGGCCTTGATGCGGCGCACCGCGGCGTCGAAGTCGTGGATCGGAGCGTCAGGGTTTCCCGTCACGTCCTCGATCCCGAGCCCGGCGAGACCGGCGGCGATGGACGCCTCGACCGTCGCGGCGCAGTCTTCCGGCTCAGGACCGAAGCCGTCGGCGAGGTCGCCGTTGACGGGAAGGTTGCCGATTTTGCCGAGCAAGGCGGCGTGGGCGATGCTTTCGTTGCGGCCGAGGCGGGCCGAGACGTCCGGCAGCCCGAGTGTGGCGCCGTAGGCGAAGGAGGAGCTGCCGATCGCGGCGAAGCCGGCGTCGCGCATCATCAGCGAGGACGCGCCGTCCCAGACGTTCGGCATGATGAAAGCGGCCGGCCCCGCGTGCAGGGCGCGGAAGCGTTCATAAGCGGAGCTGGTCATCACGGCGCCCTTTCAAGATTGCGAGGCCCAAACGGAAGCGCGCGGCCCTCGCCGCAAATACCCGTTCGCCGGACCCCGTCGTCCCTTCGGCCGCCTCCCGCCCGGCGGAGAAACGTCCTTCGTCGCCTCACACCTGCAAGACGGAATTGAAGTCGAACGTCTGGCCCGGGGGGTTCGCGCCGACGCGCAGGGTCTTCTCGTCGGGGAAGAAATTCGGCGGGACGGGGAGATTGTAGGGCGCGGGGACGCCCTGGAAGACCCGTCCCGCAAGATCGTATTTCGAGCCGTGGCAGGGGCAGAAGAAGCCGCCCGGCCAGTCGGGCGCAGGGGTAGTCGGGTCCGGCTTCGGATCGAACAGCGGCACGCAGCCGAGATGGGTGCAGATGCCGACGAGCACCAAAAATTCTTCCTTGAGCGAGCGATGCCAGTTCTTGGCGTATTCGGGCTGCTGGAGGTTTTCGGAATCGGGGTCGCGCAGTTGCGAGGTGAGCTTCGTGTCCTGCAGGGTCTTCAGCGATTCCGGGGTGCGGCGCACGATGAACACCGGCCGCGCCGACCACAGCGCCACGACCCGCTGGCCGGGCTGGATCTGGCTCACGTCGATGTCGATCGGGCCGGCCGCTGCGATCGTCTGCGCGTCGGGGTTCATCTGATCGATGAACGGCCACGCCAGGGCGGCGACGCCGACCGCGGCGACCGACCCGGTCGCCAGATAGAGAAAGTCGCGCCGCGCCGGATGCGCAGGCTCAGAGCCGGCGGCCCGGCCGGAAACGGTTTCGCTCATCGGGTACGCCTCCAAGGCCTGCGCGAGCCCATAGCGCGCCTCTAGCGGCGGCGTCGAGCGAATTTATGGCGCGGGTCTCGCCGCTAGCGCTCTGCCTCGGTCCTTCCGCCATTGCGCCATTTCGCCTCATGGCGGGAGGCGCAGGCTCCTCTTATGCTGCAAGCGGCTTCCTGGCGGACCGAAGTTATGGCGACGAGCCGACTTGGGTTGGCCATTCTGCTCGCCTTCCTTCGGATGGCGGCCCAGTCCTTATGCACCTCATCAAAGGGGGCTCGCGCGGTGAACCATTTCGATGCCGATGTCCTGATCGTCGGGGCGGGCGGGGCGGGCTTACGAGCCGCCATCGCCGCCGCCGAGGCGGACCCCTCCCTCACCATCGCCCTCGTTTCGAAGGTCCTGCCGATGCGCAGCCATACCGTTGCGGCGGAGGGCGGCTCGGCCGGCGTGATCCGCGAGGACGACACCCTCGACAACCACTTCAACGACACCGTGCATGGCGGCGACTGGCTGTGCGAGCAGGACGTGGTGGAATTCTTCGTCAGCCGCAGCACGGCGGAGATGATTCAGCTCGAGCATTGGGGCTGCCCCTGGAACCGCAAGCCCGACGGCCACATCAACGTCCGCGCCTTCGGCGGCATGAAGGTCGAGCGGACCTGGTTCGCCGCCGACCGCAGCGGCTTCCATATCCTGCACACGCTGTTCCAGACCTCGACCAAATATCCCTCGATCAAGCGCTTCGACGAATATTTCTGCATCGACCTGCTCGTGGACGGGGGCCGCGTGCAGGGCGCGACTGTGATTTCGCCCTCGACCGGCGAGTTCACCGCGATCACCGCCCGCGCGGTGATCCTGGCGACCGGCGGCGCCGGTCGGATCTTCCGCCAGAACACCAACGGCGGCGTCGTCACGGGCGACGGCATGGCGCTGGCCTATCGCCACGGCGTGCCGCTGCGCGACATGGAGTTCATGCAATACCACCCGACCTGCATGCCGGGCACCGGCCTCCTCTTCACCGAGGCCTGCCGCGGCGAAGGCGGCCACCTCAAGAACAAGGACGGCTACCGCTATCTGCAGGATTACGGCCTCGGACCGGTCACCCCCGAGCCTCGCAACAAGACGATGGAGCTCGGGCCGCGCGACCGGCTGAGCCAGGCCTTCTGGCACGAATCGCGCAAAGGCCGGACGTTCGAGACCCCGGGCGGCGATGCGGTCTGGCTCGATCTGCGCCACCTCGGCCGGGCGAAGCTGAAAGAGCGCCTGCCGCTGATCTGCGACATGGCCGAAGAATTCATGGATATCGATCCGGCCGAGGGCCAGATCCCGGTGCGGCCCGCCGTGCATTACACGATGGGCGGCATCCCCACCGACATTCGCACGGCGACCTCGCTCCCCGGCCTCTTTGCGGCGGGCGAATGTTCGAGCGTCGGCATCCACGGCGCGAACCGGCTCGGCTCGAACTCGCTCGCCGAGCTGTTCGTGTTCGGCCACGTCGCCGGAGACGAGGCGGTGAAGTTCTCGAAGGGCGCGTCGGCGGCGGAGACCGGCAAGTTGATCGACCAGGCGAAAGCCAGCGCGGCGAAAGTGCTGGCGCTTCGCGACCGGAAGGGCGACGGCGAGCGCCACGCCGATCTCCGCAAAGAGATGGCGGTCACGATGGAGCAGGGCTGCGGCATCTATCGCACGGCGCCCGAGATGCAGGCGACCGTCGACAAGCTCGGGGAATTGAAGCGGCGATACCGCGACATCGCGATCGAAGACAAGTCTTCCGTCTGGAACACCGACTGGCTGTCCGCCCTTGAGCTTGGCTACCAGATCGAGGTCGCGGAGGCGGTGGCGCTAAGCGCGCTGATGCGGCGGGAGTCGCGTGGCGCGCACCAGCGGCTCGACGGCTTCGAGACCCGCGATGACGCCCAGTTCCTGGCCCACAGCCTCGCCCATTATCGCGAAGGGGCGGCGCCTGAGATCACTTACGGTCCCGTGAAGATCACCAAATCGCAGCCCGCCCAGCGCGCGTACGGGGCGCTTGGCGAAGCGCTCGAAGCCAAAGAAGCCAAAGAGGAAGCGGCCCATGTCTGACGCCGCCATCGCCGAAAAGGTCGTCGAACTCAAAATCCTGCGCTACCGTCCGGCCTCGGACGAAAAGCCTTCGTTCGGCTCGTTCCACGTGCCCTACACCGACGACATGTCGGTGTTGCAAGCGCTGCAAACGATCAAGGATACGCTCGACGGCACGCTCAGCTTCCGCTGGTCGTGCCGCATGGCGGTGTGCGGCAGCTGCGGGATGATGATCAACGGCAAGCCGCAGCTCGCCTGCAACACCTTCATCCGCAATCTTCCCAAGGGCCCGATCACGGTCGAGCCGCTGAACAACTTCCCGATCGAGCGCGACCTCGTGGTCTCGGTCGGCGATTTCGTCAAGAAGATCGAGAGCATCTATCCCTACATCATCCCCAAGGCGCCGAAGTCGATCGAGGACGGCCCCTATCTCCAGACCCCCGCCCAGATGGTCGCCTACAAATCGTTCAGCGACTGCATCAACTGCATGCTGTGCTATGCGGCCTGCCCGCAATTCGCAGAGAATCCGGAGTTCATCGGGCCCGGCGCCATGGCGTTGCTGCAGCGCTACAACGGCGATTCGCGCGACGGCGGCCAGAAGATGCGGCTCGACACGATCCACGGCGAGGACGGCGTATGGTCCTGCACGGCGGTCGGCGTCTGCTCGGAAGTCTGCCCGAAGCATGTCGACCCCGCCAACGCTGTCAATCAGAACAAGACCAACAGCGCGTTTGATTTCTTCCTGCGCTTCCTACCTGGGGCAGCCCGATGAGCGAGAGACGTCCCTACCGCCGGCCGGTGGATCCCAAGTGGTGGTGGGCTCCCGGGCCCTACCGCGCCTACACGTTGCGCGAACTCACCGGCGTCGCGATCGCGATCTATGGCGCCGTGCTGTTCTTCGGCCTTCTCAGCCTTGCCGGCGGGCCGGAACGCTACGACGGCTTCCTGCAGTTTCTTGCGAGCCCCATTTCGGTCCTCCTGCATGTGCTGCTCTTCATCGCGGTCGTCTACCACGTGAAGACCTGGTTCGAGACCCTGCCGAAAACCCAGCCGAAAATGATCGTCGAGGGCAAGCAGGTCCCGGCGGAGACCATCACCAAATACGCCACGATGGTCGCCGGCGGCTGCTCGGCGCTCCTGCTTCTCTTTGCGATATGGGTGGCCCGATGAGCCAGATCCCGATGAGCAACTCCGTTCCGGCGAAGCGCGTCGCTCCCGAAAAACGCAGCATCTCCCCGATCTTCTGGCTGATGTTCGGGGCGGGCGGCATGCTGTCGGCGCTGTTCGGGCCGGCCCTCATCCTCATCACGGGGATTTTAGCGCCGACGGGGACTTGGCTGCCGAAGAGTTTCCTAAGCTATGAGCATGCGCTGGCCTTCGCGCAAAATCCCCTCGGCAAGCTGATCGTGCTCGCCGTCATTTCCCTATTCTTCTGGCATGGCGCGGAACGCATCTTTCTCACGCTCAAGGACATGAAGGCCGGGCCGCTTCCCGGCTTGAAGATGGCGACCTACGGGGTCGCCGCCGTCGTGACGCTTGTCACTTTCCTCGTCCTGCTGTCGATCGGATTCTGAGAGGACTCGCCTCGCGGGGCGCGCAGGGCTCAACACACGCCTCGCGCTCGGCGCCCGCAAAAGCCGGCCGTCAGGGGCTTTGCTCGACTTCCTCGGGCGGTTCGATGACGATCCGGCCGCCCTCGAAATCAATTGTCGGCGCGACCGCCTTGGTGAACGGAAGCAGCAGCGGCTCGCCGCCGCCTTCGGGAGCGATCTCGAGGATATCGCCTGCGCCGTAGCTTGATACGCCGGCGACGCGTCCGATCGTGCGGCCGTCGGCCGACACGGCCTCGAGTCCGACGAGGTCGTCATAGTAGAACTCGTCCGCGCTCGGCGCGGGCAGCCGGTTGCGGCGCACGAAGATTTCCGTGCCCGTCAGCGCGCCGGCGGCTTCGCGCGTCTCGATCCCCTGAAGCTTGACGACGAGCATGTCGTCCTTCAGCACGCGCTGCCGCTCGATCACGAAGGCCTTCGCGCCCCGTGAGTCGGTGAGCGGGCCGTAACCGGCGATCGCGCGCGGATCGCCGGTGAAGGACTGCACGCGCACCTCGCCGCGCACGCCCTGCGGCGCGCCGAACCGGCCCACGAGAAGAAGCCGGTCGGGCGCGCGCAACGGGGAACGTCCGGCTTTCGCTTACGCGGCGGCGGCTTCCGCGGCCTTGGCGGCGGCGGCCTCGGAGGCGGCCAGACGCTCCTGCGCCTTCTTCTTGGGCTTGGCCTTCTCCGGGTTGTTGTGGGCTTCGCGCTTCACGATCCCGAGGCCGTCGAGCAGGCGCAGCACGCGATCGGTCGGCTGGGCGCCCTTGGCGAGCCAGCTCTTCGCCTTCTCCTGGTCGAGAACCAGGCGGTCGGCGGCGTCCTTGGCCTTGAGCGGGTCGAAGGTGCCGATCTTCTCGACAAAGCGGCCGTCGCGCGGCATGCGCGCGTCGGCGACGACGATACGATAGAACGGACGCTTCTTGGCGCCGGCGCGGGACAAGCGGATTTTCAGAGACATTGGATTTCCTTTTCAGTGTTCGGTTTTGTGTCGTCGGTTATTTGTTACACAGCGACCGCCGAGGGCGCTGCAGGGGGGTCCATAGGGTGTCCAAAGAACGCCCGTCGTTCGAAGGGCTATGGGCCCGCCAGCGCGGTCATCCCGGGCCCCACAAGGCGCGCGGTTCTGCGATGGGAGGCCGCTCACTTCTTCTTCCCGCCAAAGGGATTGAACCCGCCGCCTAGGCCCGGAAGCTTCGGGCCGCCGAGGCCGGGGAATTGCGGCGGCAGATTGAAAGCGCCGGGCGGCGGGGCCGAGGGGAGCCCGGGAAGTCCCGGCGGCTGGCCGGGCGCGCCAGCCCCGCCCATCTGCTTTTGCATCGCCTCGACCTGTTCGGGCGTCGGCATGGCGCCCATGCCCATCATCTGGCCGAGCTTGCCCATCATGCCGCGCTTGGCGTTGGCGCCGCCCATCATCTTCATCATGTCGGCCATCTGCCGATGCTGCTTCAAGAGCCGGTTGACGTATTCGACGGTGACCCCGGCCCCCGACGCGATCCGTTTCTTGCGCGAGGCTTTGAGAATATCGGGGTTGCGCCGCTCCTGGGGCGTCATCGAGGAGATGATCGCCCGCTGGCGCTTGACGAACTTGTCGTCGAGACTGGACGAGGCAAGCTGGTCCTTGATCTTCGCGACCCCGGGCAGCATGCCCATGATGCCGCCCATGCCGCCGAGCTTCTCGATCTGGGCGAGTTGCTCGGAAAGGTCGTTGAGGTCGAAGACGCCCTTGCGCATCTTCTCGGCCATCTTGGCCGCCTGCGCCGCATCGATGGTCTGCGCCGCCTTCTCCACCAGCGACACGATGTCGCCCATGCCGAGAATGCGGTCGGCGAGCCGCGCCGGATGGAAGTCCTCGATCGCCTCCATCTTCTCGCCGACGCCCAGGAGCTTGATCGGCTTGCCGGTGACGGCGCGCATCGAGAGGGCGGCGCCGCCGCGCCCGTCGCCGTCCATGCGGGTCAGCACGATGCCGGTAAGGCCCACGCGCTCGTTGAAGCTCTTGGCCAGATTGACCGCATCCTGGCCGGTCAGCGCGTCGGCGACCAGCAGCACTTCATGCGGCTGCGCCGCCTCGCGGATCTGGGCCATCTCCTCCATCAGCGGCTCGTCGACATGAGTGCGCCCCGCGGTGTCGAGCAGCACGACGTCGTAGCCTTGCAGGCGCGCCGCGGCCTCCGCGCGCTTGGCGATGTCGACCGGATCCTGGCCGGGAACGATCGGCAGCGTGTCGACGCCGACCTGTCGGCCGAGCACCGCGAGCTGTTCCTGCGCGGCCGGCCGCTTCACGTCGAGCGAGGCCATCAGCACCTTGCGCCGGTCGCGCTCGTACAGACGCCTGGCGATCTTGGCGGCGGTGGTCGTCTTGCCCGCGCCCTGGAGGCCGACCAGCATGATCGCGACCGGAGCCGGCGCGTTGAGATCGATCGCCTGCGATTCGCCGCCCAGCGTCTCGATCAGCGCATCGTGAACGATCTTCACCACCATTTGGCCGGGCTTGACCGATTTGATCACGGCCGCGCCGACCGCCTTGGTGCGAGCGCGGTCGACGAACGAGCGCACGACCTCGAGCGCCACGTCCGCCTCGAGCAGCGCGCGGCGCACTTCGCGCATCGCTGCGTTGACGTCCTCCTCGGAGAGGGCGCCGCGGCCGGTGAGTTTGTCCAATATGCCGGAGAGCTTCTCGGAAAGGCTCTCGAACATGGGCGCTCCTTTGGGGCGAGTGGCGAATGGCGAGCAACGAATAGATAGGCGCTAGGCCCCCATTCGCTATTCGCGAGCTCGCCATTCGCCATGAACGCAACGCCAATCGCGCCCGGGGGCGCGACGCGCTGCCGGGCGGGGACCGCCGATCTCAAGGGATCGGTCAGCTTGATCGACGAGGCGGAAACCTGACGAAGCCGAGGCTCTTAGGCGCGCACGGCCGCAAAGTCAAATGAGCGCCATTTACTCCTCGATACCGATCGTGGGCTTGGAGGAACGTCGGCCGAGAAATCCAGAGCCGGCGACGCCGGCCAGGACGATCGCCCAAGCTGCAGGTTCGGAAACCTGCTCGCCAATCAACGCTGCGCCTGCTGCGCCGGCGGCCACTACGACCAGGACGAGCTTCATTCGATTTCCCCTTGAAACTTCAACAAGCCACACCCGTGCTCCGCCGAAGCAACGTACTCGTAACATAATTGCTGCAATGCGGCAAGCGTATGACATTGACGGTGTTTTTCCAATCGCGCCTACAAAATGACGCAGGACGGAAGGCCTATTCGAAACGCTCTTGCTGCGCTGCGCGCAAAGACCGCGTCATGGCGGTTACGGCCAGTCTGACACGCGCGGGTACGCGGACGATGCGTGGTCGCGGACAGCCGGGTGATGCAGCTTTTTGCGATCTGCGGTCCGGCCTGACGCAAGCCGGCCCAGAATTCGCGTATAAGCTTCCCGGGGACGGCGACAGGCGATTCCAGGACGAGGCGCGTTTGGCTCGACAACAGAGCAGATTTCACGGGCTTCGCCCGCATGCGGTCGATCCTCCTCCGCCGGGTCTGACCGTGCGGGTGGCCGCGGCGCGCGCGATCGCCGAAACCGTAACCTCGGCGCGTCCCCTCGATGAGCGTTTCGCGTCGGATTTGTCGCTTCGCGATCCCCGCGTCGACCCGCGCGACCGGGCTCTGGCGCGCTCGATCGCAACCGTCGCGCTCAGACGGCTCGGAACCATCCGCAAAGCCCTCGGGCAACGGCTGGAAAAGGGCTTGCCCCGGCGAAGCGGGACGCTCGAATGGACGCTCGTCGTCGGCGCAGCCCAGCTCCTCTTCCTCGAAACGCCGGATCATGCCGCCGTCGATCTGGCGGTGCGGGCCGCGCGGGCCGACGCCGGCAGCGCGCCCTTCGCGGGCCTCGTCAACGCCGTCCTTCGCTCGGTCGCGCGGGATCGCGCGGCGATCCTGGCCGCCTCGGACCCGCTCGACGACGACACCCCACACTGGCTCGCCGCGCGCTGGCGCGCGACTTACGGCGAAGAAACCGCGCGCGCGATCGCCGCCGCGCACCGTTGCGAGCCGACCCTCGACCTCAGCGTCAAGAGCGATCCTGCAGGCTGGGCCGAGCGCCTTGGCGGCATCGTTCTTCCGACAGGCTCGGTGCGCCTCGATTCGCATCTCCCGATCGCCGAACTTGATGGTTACGCGGAGGGCGAATGGTGGGTGCAGGACGCCGCCGCCGCGCTGCCGGCTCGGCTCCTTGGCGCGCATCCCGGACAGCGGGTGGCGGACCTCTGCGCAGCGCCCGGCGGCAAGAGCGCCGAACTGGCTGCAGCGGGCGCCGAAGTCACCACGGTCGACCGCTCGGCCGAGCGGCTGAAGATGCTGGCCGCCAATTTCGAGCGGCTGAAGCTGCACGCCGACGTCGTCGTGGCCGACGCGATCGCCTTCGACGCCCCACCCTTCGACGCGACGCTGGTCGATGCGCCCTGCTCGGCGACTGGAACCATTCGCCGACATCCGGACGTCGCTTGGCTGAAGCGCCCGACCGATCTTCCCGGCCTTCTCAAGCTGCAAGCGCAGCTCCTGGACAAGGCCGTCGCCTTGACCCGGCCGGGCGGCCCCATTGTCTATTGCACTTGCTCGCTCGAGCCGGAGGAAGGCGAGGCCCAGATCATCGCTTTGCTTCGACGCAACCCCGACGTCCGGCGGTCTCCGATCGCCCCGCACGAGATCGGCGGCCTGTCGGAATGTCTGACCCCGGCCGGCGACCTGCGCACGCTGCCCTGCCATTTGTGGAGCGACGACCCGCGTCGATCCGGGCTCGACGGATTTTTCGCCGCGCGGCTGACAAAGGCGGGCTGAGACGCGCTGCGAAGGGAGAGAAATCTTGCCGAAATTCTCAGCCAACCTCAGCTTTTTGTTCGCCGACCTGCCGTTTCTCGACCGGTTCGCCGCCGCTGCCGCTGCCGGTTTCCAGGCCGTCGAATATATGGCGCCCTACGGCCACGATCCGCGCGAGATCGCCACACGCCTTGCTGATCTCGGTCTGACCCAGGCGTTGTTCAACCTGCCGGCGGGGGATTGGGACGCGGGCGAGCGCGGCCTGGCGATCCTGCCCGACCGGGTGACGGCTTTCCGCGACGGCCTCGCCAGCGCACTCGACTACGCCGAAGCGCTCGGCTGTCACCGCCTCAACTGCCTTGCCGGGATCGCGCCGCGGGGCGCCGACCGCCTGAGGCTCGAAGCGACCCTGCTCGACAACCTTGCCTTCGCCGCCGACGCTGCCGCGCGGCGCGGCGTGAAGCTGCTGATCGAGCCGATCAACACCCGCGACATGCCGGGCTTCTTCCTCAACCGCAGCGACGAAGCCCTGCGGCTGATCGATCGGGTCGGCTCGAGCAACCTTTGGCTGCAGGCGGACATCTACCACATGCAGATCATGGAAGGGGACCTTGCACGACGGCTGGAAGCCGCGATGCCGCGCATCGAGCATATTCAGATCGCCGACAATCCGGGCCGGGGAGAACCGGGCACGGGGGAAATCAACTACAGCTTCCTTCTGCCGCGGATCGACGAGCTGGGCTACGATGGATGGGTCGGCTGTGAATACCGCCCGAAGACCACCCTCGAGGCGGCCCTGGCTTGGAGGAGGCGGTATCGGACGTGAGGCTGCGCCGAGGACGCCCCTGAGAGAAAAATGCGATCTCCGCCCACAAAAAGTGTTCGGAGTGTGACGACCGTCACAGCGCGAACATGCGATCTCCGGCTATGTTTCTTTTGTTGCCGGTGACTGGAGGGGTTTCCCAAATCAAGGATGCGTCATAGGGCGAGGTAGGCGCGGTCTCACGACCCCCTGCAGACGCACCGCGGATCGCGGCGACCCTTTTCGGGTTGTCCTTGATTTGGAAAGCGTCTCGGCGCTACTGCAGGCGCGGGCGTTTCAAGAGCGCCGCGCGATCAGCTGAGCGGATCTTCAGGCCGAGGGCGCGCCCGTCCCGAATGATCTCGATCGGCACCTCGACCCCAGCCTCCCCCAGACCCCACACTTTGCGATAGAGATCGGCGAGATCGGACACCTCGGCGCCGCGGACGCTCGCGAGAATGTCGCCGCGCCGTATCCCGGCGCTCGCCGCGGGCCCGCGCTCCGACACCGCCGCGACCACGATCTCGCCGCCGTTATCGGCCGAATAGATCCCGAGCCAAGGTCGCGCAGGCTTGTTGACGCGACCGTAGGTCAGGAGATCGTCGAGAATGGGCGGCAACAGTCCGATGGGAACGATCATGTTGACGTCGCGGGGCTCGCTGCGCTCCGGCGTTTGCTCGACGTGGAGCGATCCGATGCCGAGCAGTCTTCCATCCGCGCCGATGGCGCCGGCGCCTCCCCAGAACGGATGTGCAGGCGCGGTGAAAATCGCCTCGTCGAGATAATACTCCCAGTAGCCGGCGAACTCCTGCTTTCCCACGATCGAAGCATTGATGGTCTTCGTGCCGCCGCCCGCAGCGACAACGACGGGATCGCCGACTTTCGCCAGATCTGAACGCCCGATTTCCAGCGCGGGGCACTCGAGGGGCGCCAGCGCCTGCACCAGGCCGAAGCCGGTCTCCTGATCGATCGCCAGGGCGTGGCCAGGGATGACGCGCCCATCGGCGCGGGCGATCCACACGGTCTCCGCCTCCGTGATGAGATATCCAATTGTCAGCACAAGGCCGCTCTCGCGAATGACGACGCCGCTCCCGGTTCGCTGCTCGCCGAGCGTTTCTGCCGTGAACGCGTCTTCGGGAATCGAGGACTAAATCGTCACGATCGATTTCAAGAGGCGGGCCGTCTCCATTGTGAACCCTGGCGCATTGGGATGCTCCCGACGCGGCTTTTCGCTCATCCACTGTTCCTTTTGCTAGGCAGCCCAAGTCTACTTCGCCGGGACCGGGGCCGCAATTCCGGACGCTTGCCCGAGGGCCTCAAGCCTTGCCTGCCTCCCGGGGTCGGGCTTCAGAAGGATGACCGCTTGATTCCGTCGCCGAGCGGGCGCTTGAGGCGGCAAGGGCGCCCCCGGGGGCCGCGCCGGTCCGGCGATGATCCCGCGACCGATGATCTAAAGTTCGTAGCTCTGGCCCAGCGCCGGCATCTCCACCGGGGGGCCGTCGAGCTTGGCTGCGAAGGCGCGCATGACCCCCTCTTCTCCGTGGGTCAGAAACGTGCGCTTGGCGTTCGTCTTCGCCCGCCACGCAATGAGGCCCGCCTGATCGGCATGGGCCGAAAATCCGTTGATCGTGTAAATCCGCGCCCGGACCCGGATGCGGTCGTCGCCAATCGCCACCTGCGAGGCCCCGTCGATGATCCGCCGCGCCAGCGTGCCTTCCGCTGCGTAGCCCACGAACACGATCGCCGAGGCGGGCCGCCCGAGGTTGTGCCGCAGATGGTGGAGCACGCGGCCGCCCGCGCACATGCCGGAGCCCGCGAGGATCACGGCGCCGCCCGTGACCTTGTTGATCGCAATCAAATCCGCGGTCTCTCGGGTGAGGTGAAGCCCCGGCAGCTGGAAGGGATCGTCGCCGCGGCGCAGTCGTTCCGCAAGCTGTGGAGCGCAAGCCTCCGGATGGCGTTTGAAAACCTCAGTCGCCGAAATTGCCATCGGCGAATCGAGGAACACCTGGATCGCGGCCGCAATTTTGCGCTGATCCACGCCCTCGCGCAGATAATACAGCACCTCTTGCGCCCGCTCGAGCGCAAAGGTCGGAATGACGACATTGCCGCCGCTCTGGAAGCAGTCGCTGACCGCCTCGTTGAATTCCGTCACCGTCTGGTCTAGCGGCCGGTGCAACCGGTCGCCGTAAGTCGTTTCCATCACGACCACGTCGACGTCCGAGGGGGGCTCGGCGTCGCGCAGAAGCGGGCGGCCCGTGGGGCCGAGATCGCCGGAGAAGGCGACCCTTCTGCGCCGGTCGTCCTCCGCGAGGTCCAGAACGATGCTGGCGGAGCCTAGGATGTGGCCGGCGTTGACGAACGTGGCCCTGACCCCGTTCGCGAGGTCGATCGGCTGGTCATAGTCCGCGTTGCGGCCAAAACGATCAAAGGCGGCGAGCGCGTCGAGAAGGCCGTAGAGCGGCTCTTTGGCGGCGCCGCGCTCGCCAAGAAGCTCGGCGCGGCGCGCGCGGCTTTTCGCCTCTTCCTCCTGCTGATGCGCCGAGTCGAGCAGCACCAGCCGGGCGAGCTCCCGCGTCGCCGGGGTCGCGATAATCTCCCCCTTAAATCCGCGCTTCACCAGCAGCGGAATGCGGCCGCAGTGGTCGAGGTGCGCGTGCGTGAGGAGCAGGAAATCGACCGAAGCCGGATCGAAGCCGAAATCTGCGGCGTTGACCTCGTCGCTCTGCGGATCGCCTTGGTCCAGACCGCAGTCGATGAGCATGGTCTTCCCCGAGCATTCGACCATGTGACAGGAGCCGGTCACGCTCCGGTCGGCGCCGTGAAAAGACAGCTTCATGCGACCCTCCGCCTTCGTTCGGCGCGACGCTTCAGGCCTCCGGGCCGAACCGCTCGAGCTTTTCGCGCTCCCACTTCTGAATGCCGGCCCAGATGTCCTGCGCGGTCTCGGCATACCAGAACAGCTCCCGATCTTCCGGGTCGATCACGCCTTCGTCGACCAGGTAGTCGAAATTGACGACGTTGCGCCAGTGACCCTCGCCGACCAGCACAATCGGCATGGGCTTGATCTTTCGCGTCTGGCCGAGCGTTAGGATCTCGAACAATTCGTCGAGGGTTCCGTAACCGCCGGGGAACGCGACAAGGGCCATCGCGCGCTGCAGAAAGTGCAGCTTGCGCAGCGCGAAATAGTGGAAATTGAAGCAGAGCTCCGGGGAAACATAGGGGTTCGGGTACTGCTCGCGCGGCAAACTGATGTTGAGGCCGATCGTTTTCGCGCCAACATCGAACGCGCCGCGATTGGCCGCTTCCATGATGCCAGGGCCGCCGCCGGTCATGATCAGCGTCTGCCCGTCGCCCTTGCTTGCGTTGGCTTCGGCGACGATCCGGCCAAACTCACGCGCGATATCGTAATAGCGGCTGTTGGCGAGAACGCGCTGCGCAACCGCGAGGCGCCGTTCGAAATCGGCCTGGGCTCTAGTTGCGGGCCCCGCGGCGCGAAGCGCCTCGACGCGGCGGAGCGCCTCTTCGGGCTCGCAGATGCGCGAGCTGCCGAACACCACGATCGTCCGCAGGACGTTGTTTTCGCGCAGCAGGATCTCGGGCTTGAGGTAGTCCATCTGGAGACGCAGGCCGCGCACTGGGTCGCTGGCGAGGAAATCCATGTCTTCGCTAGCCACCCGATAGGATGGGGACTGCAGGATGGCCAAAACACGCGCGGCCGCTTCGGGATCGTCTGCGGGGGATGCCGGCAACGGAGAGGGAAGAGGCTCGCGCCGCTCGAACGGATCCGCTGGATGCGGAACCGTCCTCCTTGGGCCGATTGTCATGGGTCGACTTTCTTCGGGTTTTAAGGCGAACGGCAAGCTTGGAGCGACGGCGCGCCGAAAGTCAACGCCGCCCGGACTCTCTTCGCTCGCTCAGGATCGATCGCAAATACTGACCGTAGGCGCTCTTGCCGAACCGGTCGGCGAGCCCTTCGAGCTGACCGGCGTCGATAAAGCCGTGGTCGAAAGCGATCTCTTCCGGACAACAGATCTTCACGCCCTGACGAACTTCAAGGGTGCGCACGAAGCTCGCCGCGTCGACCAGTAAATCCGGCGTGCCCGTGTCGAGCCAGGCGTAGCCTCGGCCCATGCGCTCGACGTTGAGCGCATTCGCCTCCAGGTAGACACGATTGAGGTCGGTAATCTCGTACTCGCCGCGCGCTGACGGTTTCAGCCCCTTCGCAATCTCGACTACCTGGGAGTTGTAGAAGTAGAGGCCCGTCACCGCCCAGCGAGACTTCGGCTTCACGGGCTTCTCCTCGATCGACACGGCCCGGCCCGTGGCGTCGAACGCGACCACGCCGTAACGTTCGGGGTCGGGGACATGATAGGCGAACACCGTCGCCCCTCTGTCGCGCCGGGCGGCGCGGCGCAACTGCTCTCCGAGGCCGGCGCCGTAGAAGATGTTGTCGCCGAGCACCAGCATCGCCTGATCGCCGGCGATGAACGATTCGCCGATGACGAAGGCCTGCGCGAGGCCGTTTGGCGTCGGCTGCTCGGCGTATTCGAAGCGCATCCCCCATTGCGAGCCATCGCCAAGAAGCCGACGGAAACTCGGCAGATCGTGCGGGGTCGAGATGATGAGAACCTCGCGAATCCCCGCGAGCATGGCGACCGACAGAGGATAATAGATCATCGGCTTGTCATAGACGGGCACGAGCTGTTTCGAGACGCCCAGAGTGATCGGGTGCAGCCGGGTGCCGGCGCCGCCGGCCAGGATGATGCCCTTCACGTTCAGCCTCCGCTCGCCGTTGCGGGGACGGCCTCGGCGAGCACGCCCAGGCGCTCCCCGGCATAGACCTGGTCCCGCAAAGGCCGCCACCACCATTCATTGTCGAGATACCAGCGCACCGTCTTTTCGATGCCGGTGTCGAAATTCTCCTGCGCCCGCCAGCCCAACTCCTGTTCGAGCTTGGTCGCGTCGATCGCGTAGCGCAGGTCGTGACCGGGGCGGTCGGTCACGAACGTAATGAGTTCCCCATAGGGGCGCGCGGCGGGCTTGAGCCGGTCCAGGATCGAGCAGATGGTGCGCACCACGTCGATGTTTCGTCGCTCGTTGCGGCCGCCGACATTGTATTTCTCGCCGACACGGCCACGGCTGACGATGACGTCGAGCGCCCGGGCGTGGTCCTCGACATACAGCCAGTCGCGCACGTTGGCTCCGGCGCCGTAGACCGGCAGAGACTTGCCGTGGACCGCGTTGAGGATAACGAGCGGGATCAGCTTCTCGGGAAAATGGTAGGGTCCGTAATTGTTCGAGCAGTTCGAGATCACGGCCGGAAACTTGTAGGTGTGCGCCCAGGCCGAGACGAGATGATCCGAGGCCGCCTTGGAGGCGGAATAGGGCGAGCTCGGATCGTACGGCGTCGTCTCGACGAACAGGCCCTCGTCGCCGAGCGTGCCGTAGACCTCGTCCGTCGACACGTGCAGGAAGCGGAATCCGTCCCGTTTCTCGCCAGCCAAGCCGAGCCAATAGGCCCGCGCGGCCTCCAGCATCGAAAACGTGCCGAGAATGTTGGTGTGGATGAACGCGTCGCTGCCGGTGATGGAGCGATCGACGTGGCTTTCGGCGGCGAGGTGGATGATGTGGTCCGGCTGGAACGCCTGAAGCGCATCCGCGATCTGAGGCCGGTCGCAGATGTCGATCTTGGCAAAGCGATAGTTCGCCGCGTTATCGATCGACACCAGCGACTTGAGATTGCCCGCATAGGTCAGTTTGTCGACGTTCAGCACGTTGACGCCGGCGCCGACCAGATAGCGGCACACCGCGGAGCCGATGAATCCCGCCCCGCCTGTCACGAGCACGTTACGCATGGGTCACCTCCGGATCAGGGGAGCAGCCTGGCGCAGCACTGCGCCACGGAGGCGCGCCAGTCGGGCAGGGCGAGGTCGTAGACGCGGCGGAGTTTGGCGTTGTCGAGCCGCGAATTGGTCGGCCGCCGAGCGGGCGTCGGGTAGTCGGCGGTCGTGATGCGCTTGACGCGGGTCAGGCGGCGTCCGCGCGCATGGGCCTCGGCGAAGACCGCTTCCGCGAGATCCGCCCAGGTCGCCTCGCCTGCGCCGGTCATATGAAAAACGCCTCGGAGCGTGGCCGCGTCGTCCTGGCGGATCCGCCGGGCGATGGCGAGGAGGGCGTCGGCGATGTCGAGCGCAGAGGTAGGGCTGCCGCGCTGATCGGCGACCACGCCGACTTCGTCGCGCGTCTCATTGAGGCGGAGCATGGTGCGAACGAAGTTCGCGCCGAACGGGCTGTAGACCCATGCTGTCCGCAGGACAGCGCTGTTCCGGCAATGCTCGGCGACGAGCCTTTCGCCCGCGAGCTTCGAGCGGCCATAGGCCCCCGTCGGCGCGGTCGGATCGTCCTCGCGATAGGGCCGTTCGAGCTCGCCGTCGAAGACATAGTCGGTCGACAGGTGCAGAAGCGGCGCGCCGACCCTGGCCGCGGCCTCCGCGACAAAACCGGCGCCCGCGCCATTGACGCGCGTCGCAAGCTCTTCTTCGCTCTCGGCCTTGTCCACAGCGGTATAGGCGGCGGCGTTGACGATCACGTCCGGCTGGGCCGCGGCGACCCCGGCGAGGACGCTGTCGCGGTCCTCGAGCGCGACGTGCGGCCGGCTCAGCGTGACAATCTCGATCTCGGGGCCGGCGCGCTCGATGAGCGACGTCACGACCTGCCCCTTGGACCCCGTGACGGCGATGCGCATCAGGCGAACAGCTCCTGAGCGTCCCTGAGCTTGGGCCAGCGTTTGTCTTTTTCCGACAGCATCGCGCCGCCGGCTGGAAGCGGCCAGGCAATGGCGATGTCCGGGTCGTCCCACGCCACGCCCCGATCGTTGGCCGGCGCATAGACAGCGGTGGTCTTGTAGAGGACCTCCGTGTCCGGCTCGAGCGTGACGTAGCCGTGGGCGAAGCCGATCGGCACGAGCAGCTGACGCCAGTTCTCCGCCGACAGCTCCACGGCGACATGCCGGCCGAAGGTCGGCGACGAGCGGCGGATGTCGACGGCGACGTCGAGGATGCGGCCGCGCGCGACGCGAAGGAGCTTATCCTGGGCGAATGGCGGGCTCTGGAAGTGTAGTCCGCGCAACGTCCCGACGGCGGCGGAGAAGGCGTGGTTGTCCTGAACGAAGTCCAGATGAAGACCGGCCGCCTCGAACGCAGGCTTGTTGTAGACCTCCGAAAAGAATCCGCGCGCATCGCCGTGCTTTTTTGGCGTCACGATCTTGACCGCCGGAATCGCCGTGTCCTCGACTTGCACCGTCACGCTCTCTAAACTTCCAGAAGTCCCGGGCGCGCCGGGCGCCGGCTCCTTGCCAGAAACCGGCGTTCGCCGCCAGTGCAAAATAACGGACCCGGTCAGCCTCGCTGGGCGCGGTCGCGGGCGTTCTGCGCTTCGATGGCGGCGCGCGCCGCCCGCCACTCGGCGTCGCCCCACTTGCGCAGCTCGTAGAAGTTGCCGCCGGTCGCGAGCGCCTGTGCGCCGTCCATGGCGATCGTCTCGCCGGTGAGCCAGCCGCATCCGTCGGAGAGGAGGAAGGCGGCGAGGTTCTGCAGCTCCTCCAGGGTTCCGACGCGGCCCATGGGATTGGCGTCTTTCGTCTCCCGACCCGGTTCCGAGCCGGGGGTCAGGCGCTTGCTCATGCCCTCGGTCGGGATCTCGCCCGGCGCGATGGCGTTGAGCCGGATGCCGTATCGGCCCCATTCGGCCGCGAGCGACATGGTCATGGCGTGAACCGCGGCCTTGCTCATGGCCGAGGGGACCACGAAGGGGCCGCCGTTGCGCACCCAGGTGACAACGATCGACACCACGCTGCCGGGAACCCCCGCGGCGATCCAGCGCTTGCCGACCGCGTGGGTGACGTAGAACGTGCCGTGCATGACGATATTGGCGACGGCGTCGAAGCCGCGGGGGCTGATGTCCTCGGTGCGGGCGATGAAGTTGCCCGCGGCGTTGTTGACAAGCGAGGTCAGGGGACCGTCAGCGAAGATGTCCTCGACCATCGCGTCCACCGCGGCGGCGTCGCGAATGTCGACGCCATAGGCCTTGACCGTCCCCCCGTGCGCCTTCCTCATTGCTTCGGCCGCCGCCTCGCACACGCCCTTCCGCCGGCCGCAGATGACGATCTCGGCCCCGAGCCCGAGCAGCCGCTCGGCCATGGCGCGCCCCAGTCCCGTTCCCCCGCCGGTCACCAGGACCTTCTTGCCCTTGAACAGGTGTTGCTGGAACATCAGCGTCTCCCTTGCCTTGCCGTGCCTGTCGCCAAGGACACATCCTGCGGCTGTCCTTTCGGCGGGGCAAGCCGGACCGAGGCCAGTAGCGAGAATTTCCGACCGAACCCTCGCTTTATCAAAGGGTTAAACGCCTGAGAGGCCAATTCTTGATCGAGGGATCCTTTGTTTTCAAAGGCTTAGCGGGAATACCGCCGCCAGCGCGGTCGACCAGCCGGCGCCGCCGGTCAGAGGAGCGCCTCGCGCACGGCGCGTTTCAGCGCGGGCAGCGCCTCGGCCTCGAACCACGGATGCTTTCCCGCCCAGATCGCGCTGCGCCAGCTCGGGTGAGGAAGCGGGAAGACCCGGGGCAGGCGATCCGAAAACCGCTGAACCGTGTCGGTCAGAGCGGCGCCCTTCAGGCCGTCAAGGTGGCGGCGATGGGCGTAGAGGCCGGCGAGCAGCGTCAGGCGCACCGCGGGAAGCCGCGCCAACAGGGGATCATGCCAGAGCGGCGCGCATTCCGGCCGCGGCGGCTTATCGCCGCCGGCCCTGCGACCCGGATAGCAGAAGCCCATCGGGATCAGCGCCACGCGCTCCGGATCGTAGAAGGTCGCGGCGTCGACGCCCATCCAGGCGCGCAACCGGTCGCCGCTTGCGTCGTCCCAGGGCACGCCGCTCGCATGGACCTTCGCGCCGGGGGCCTGGCCGATGACGACGATGCGCGCGCCCGCCCCGGCCTGGACGATCGGCCGGACGCCATGCGGCAAATGGGCGGCGCAGACGGCGCAGCCGCGGATATCGCGCAGAAGCCGATCGAGCGGCGCGCTCACCCCCTGCCGCCCGCGGGCGGAGGCGCCGCCTGCGCCGCGCGCAGCGCCGCGACGAACGCGTCGAGCGTCGGGGCGTCCATGTCCGACACCGCGACATAGGCGAGGTGGGCGTCGCTCCAGCGGGCGACATGGTAGCCGTCGATCGTCTCGCTTTCCGGCCCTCGCGCGCCCCGCGCGTCGAGCGGCAGCTCGGTCACCGCCACGATGTGCTCGTTATGGCGATAGACAAGCGTCGGAGCGGGGATGCGGTCGACGACCGAAACCCGGCCCCCGGCCAACGGGAAGCCCTGGCTTGCGAGGTCGACGATGTCCGCGCTGACCGTCGTGCGGGTCGCGAGCCAGGGCTTCACCGTATGCCGGTCGGACGAGGCGACGTCGAAAGGCTGCCCAACGACCGCCGCGCGGGCGAAGTCCGACACGAGCCCGTTCGTCACCGCTTGAGACGCGTCCGGCTGCCTCAGCGCCGTCAACCCGACGCCGGCGGCGAAGCCGAGCACGGCGAAGGAGGCGGCGAGCGGAAGCCAGTTCGACACGCGCGAGGGTCGCGCTCTCGGCGCGAGCGGGACGACGTTCGCCGGCGTCTCGGGCTCGCCGGCGGCGGCGAGGGCCATCACGCTGTCGACCAGCGCCCTGGGCGCCGTTTCCCGCGGCGCGTGACGACGCACGGCCTCTCGCACGGCCTGAAGCTTTCGGTACTCGGCGGCCAGCGCCGGGTCGGCGGCCAGATCCTGCTCGAGGGCGAGCGAATTGGCTGCGTCAAGCTCGCCGTCGAGGGCGGCGTTGAGCCGGAGGGATCTCGGATCGGGGGCAGGTTCGCTCATGGGTCGGCTTTCATGGATCTTGCGAGCGCGCCGCGTGCGCGCGCGAGACGCGACATGACGGTGCCCATCGGAACGCCGACGCTCTCGGCGATGTCGCGATAGGAAAGGCCATTGACGTCGCGCATGACCAGAACCTCCAGAAGCGGCGGCGGCAGCGCGGCGATCGCCTCTCTCAGCCGCTCGCCGTCCTCCGCCGCAATCAAAGCCGCCTCGGCGTCCGGGGCGGCGTCGCTGTCCGCGGGCGCGAGCGTGTCGAGGTCGGCGAGGTCTCCGGCGAAGGCGAGGTCCTTGCGCCGGTTGCGCGCCATCCAGGTGATCGCCGCATTGCGCACGATCGCCAGGAACCAGGGCTTTGGCCGATCGACCGCGGTCGTCTCGAGCGCCTTCAGCGCCCGCACCGCCGCTTCCTGCACGATGTCCTGAGCATCGTCAGGGTTGCGGCAGATCCATTTCGCCAACGCGTAGGCGTCGTCGAGCAGCGGCGGCACGACCGCGCGGAAGCGCTGCGCCGCGAGGGGCGTGGCGGCGGTCATAAAGCAGAGATCCCGATGCGCGCCGCTATTTCGCCTTCTCCTTCAGGAACACGATCACGTCGGCGCGGTCCTGCGGGTTGTCGAGGTGGAAGAACATCTTCGCGCCCGGAACGAACGCCTGCGGATCGGTCAGCCACTTGTCCAGCGTCTCCTCGGTCCAGACGATCTTGGCGTTTTTCAGCGCGTCGGAATAGCTGTAGTCGGAAAGCGAGCCCGCGACGCGGCCATAGACGCCGCGATGCCGCGGCCCGACATCGTTCTGATCGAGCGAATGGCAATCGGTGCAGGCCTGATAGATCGCCTCGCCGCGGGCGGGATCGCCCATGGACGCGGCCGCAGCGGGGCTGGCGGCGAGCGTCGCCGCCAGCCAAAAGCTAACCCTGAACATGGCGTCCCCTTCAGGCCAGGTCCGAGTCGGTCACGGCGAGGCTCGTCGGCGTCGGCACGAAGGCGACCTCGCGCACGCCGAGCCATTTGCCCAGGTCCGCCGCCGGCACGACCTTAGGCCCCGGCGACGGCGCCGTGCCCGGCGCGGGCTGCGGGAAGGCGGTCGAGCGCGCGGTGTGGAAGGCGACGTTCCCCTCGACCTTCTGCATCACCTGGTGGATGTGGCCGTTGAGCACGGTCACCGAGCCGAAGCGCGCGAGCAGCGCCAGCGCCTGGGCCGAGTCCTCGGTGCCCCAGCCCCAGTCCGGGGCGATCATCCAGAGCGGGATGTGGCAGAAGACGACGATCGGCGTCGAGTCCGACTTGCCCTTGAGATCGTCGGCGAGCCAGGCGAGTTGCTCCGGGCCCAACGACCCGAGGCCGTTCTTCTTGAGGTCGACGACGTTGTTCAGCGACACGAAGTGCACGCCGCCGTGATCGAAGGCGTACCAGCCGCCGCCCGCGCCCTTGCCGAAGCGTTCGAGATAGGCGTCGCGCGTGGCGGCGTCGGTGATGTCGTGCTCCCCCGGGGAAAAGTGCGCATCGAGCTTGGCGCGCTTCAGCATCTGAAGCGCGTCGTCGAACTCGGCGGGCTTGGCGGTGTGGGTGATGTCGCCGGTCTGGATGATGAAGGCCGGGTCCCCGGGCATGGCCAGAACCTTGTCGATCGCGGCGTCGAAGGTTTTCCGCGCGTCGGGGTTGGCGGGCTTGGAAAAGCCGATGTGGCTGTCGGACAGCTGCACGAAGGAGAAGCCGCCCTCCGCCGCCCTGGCCGATCCGATCAGGCGCGAGGACGGCACGCCGCCAGCCACCGTCCAGACCACGCCGGTTCCGGCCCAGAGCATGCACCGTAAGGTTTGCCTGCGGTCGAGCCCGCCGTTGTCATCGAAGTGCGTCGTCATGTCCTGTCCTTTTCCAAAGGGCGCGCAGCGCCGGACAGGAGAAGGACTCGGCAAGGGGACGGTTTATTCCCGGGGAGAGGCGAATTTAAGCGTGCGGCCCGGATCCTTCGAAAACGGGACTGCCCAAGCGCGGCCGCGCGGAGGCGTCGCTGCGCCGCAGCATGCGCGCCGTCCCCATGGAACGCGAAAGCCGACTTGCGGGTTACTGCAACACGGGCCATCGGGCTCGGTTGGAGAGGCCCGCGCTATGAAAATTGCCCAGATCGCCCCCCTGTCGGAGAGTGTTCCGCCTAAGCTTTACGGGGGCACGGAGCGTGTGGTTTCCTATCTGACCGAAGAACTTGTACGTCAGGGCCACGACGTTACGCTGTTCGCCAGCGGCAATTCTGTGACTTCCGCCAAGCTTCTTCCGTTTTGCGACCAAGCCTTGCGGCTCGATCCTCGCGTGAAGGATCCGATCCCCTACCATATCGTGATGCTCGACGCGGTTCGCGAGATGGCGCACCAGTTCGACGTCCTGCATTTTCACGTGGACGTCCTCCACTACCCGCTGATCCGCGACTTCGTGGATCGGACGGTGACGACCCTTCACGGCCGCCTCGACCTGCCGGAAGTTCGGCGTCTCTATTCGGTCTTTTCCGGCGCGCCGCTGGTTTCGATCTCGTTCGATCAGCGCAAGCCCATGCCGCCAGTCAACTGGGCCGGGATGGTCTACCACGGCCTGCCGCGCGACCTGCTGCCGTTCAATCCTACGCCGAGGGACGGATACCTCGCCTTCATCGGCCGCATTTCGCCGGAGAAGCGCCCAGACCGGGCGATTGAGATCGCCACGCGGGTCGGCGTTCGGCTCAAGATGGCGGCCAAGATCGATAAGGTCGATCAGGACTATTGGGAGCAACGCATCCGCCCGATGGTCGACGGCAACCCGCACATCGAATTCATTGGCGAGATCAACGAAAAGCAGAAGGCGCAGTTCCTGGGGGACGCGAAGGCGCTGCTGTTTCCGATCGACTGGCCAGAGCCATTCGGCATGGTCATGATCGAAGCGATGGCCTGCGGCACGCCGGTCATCGCGTTCCGCGCGGGCTCGTCGCCCGAAATCATCGACGACGGCGTATCCGGCTTCCTGGTCGACTCGGTCGACGAGGCGGTCATGGCGGTGCGTCGCCTCGGTAACCTGGATCGCCGCGGCGCGCGAGCGGCCTTCGACTCCCGGTTCACGATCGAGCGCGTCGCCCGCGACTACCTCTCGATCTACGAGTCCCTGCCGGGCGTCCGGGCGAGGTCGCGCCGCCTGTCCGGCAAGATGTGGCTCGGCGCCAACGCGGCGGAAGTCGGCCGCGCCGCCAACCAGGACGAGGAGGAGTCTTCGCAGGGACGGCGCCTCGTCGTCCCGGAGCGCGAAAGCCGCTTGCGCCGTTAACGACCGGACCCCGGGCGCGTCGCGACTGGAGCCGCGACACGCGCGCCCTTCGCTCCGCGCGCTCTAGCTCGTCGTCACGATGCTGACCGGTCCTCTCCGGTTGAGGACGTCGACGACGACGCGTCGCTCCGAGCGCCTCAGCGCAATGTCGGCGCCAGTTCCTGCGACCGACAGTCCGCGCAGAACGATGGAGTTGAGGAACGCCGGCAGCACCGGCTCGCAAAACGAAATCTTTCGTCCGGCCGGATCGAAGGTCAGGCCGAGGCACGACTGGATGAGCGACAGCGGCGCAGCCGCGGCCCACGCCTGCGGCGAACAGGCGACCGGATAGAACGTGGGGCCGCGGCCCTTCTGCCGCGGAAAGCCGCAGAGCAGCTCGGGCAGCCGCCGCAGATCGACATAGGTCGATGCGCTGAACAGGGCCTCGAAAACTTTCGCGGCCTCTTCCCGAAATCCGTAGCGGGCGAAGCCGGCCGCGATCAGCGCGTTGTCGTGCGGCCAGACCGATCCGTTATGGTAGCTCATCGGATTAAAGCGGGCTTCCGAGGACGCGACGGTGCGCACGCCCCAACCGCAAAAGCTCGAACTCGCCATCAAGGCGGCGACGACCCCCGGGGCGCGCTCTGGCAAGGCGATTCCGGTATAGAGCGCATGGCCGGCGTTCGACGCCCGGACCCGGCAAGGCTTCTTGTCGCCGTCGAGCGCCAGGACATAGGAGCCGAGCTCCTCGTCGAAGAACTGCTGGTCGAAGCGCGCGCGGATCGTCTCCGCCTTGCCGTCGTAAGCCGGAGCCTCCGCGTCGAAGGCCAATCGTCGCGCGATGGCGGCCGCCGCGCGCCACGCGCCGTAGACGTAAGCCTGAACCTCGACGAGCGCGATCGGCGCTTTGGCGAGCGTTCCGTCGGCGTGGAAGATCGCGTCGTGGCTGTCCTTCCATCCCTGATTGGCGAGCCCTTTATGGGTTCGACGGCCGTATTCGACGAAGCCGTCGCCGTCGCGGTCGCCATAGTGTTCGATCCAGTCGAGCGCGGCCTTTAGGTTCGGCCACAGCTCGCGCATCGCGGCGATGTCGCCGGTCCGGTCGAGATAGGCGCCGGCGAGCATGACGAACAGCGGCGTCGCATCGACGCTGCCGTAGTAGCGGCGGAACGGAACCTCGCCGAGGTCGGCCATCTCGCCATGACGCGCCTCGTGCAGGATTTTGCCGGGCTCCGCGTCCGCATCGTTGTCGACCGTCGTCGCCTGGGTCTTCGCGAGCCGCCTCAGGACCCCGAGCGCGACCGAAGGATCGACCCACAGCATCTCCAGCGCCGTAATGATCGCGTCGCGCCCGAACACGGTGCTGAACCAGGGGATCCCGGCGTAAGGGTAAGGCCCCTCGGGCAGATGGGTGATCAGCATGTAGAGATCGGCGATGCTGCGGCGGGCCGCCTCGTTGAAGATCTCGTTCGAGGTTTCGATGGCCGCGGCGCGAGACGACGAGGCGCGCAGCTCGCGGCGGGCGTCCCTGAGCGCGACGAAATAGGCGCGATGGGCGCGGGCCGCCCCGGCGTCCTGCCGGTACTCGATCTCCATGAAGATCGAGCGGGATTTGCCCGCGGCGAGATCGACGACATAGGCGGCGCGGTCGCCGGCCAGCGCCGAGGGCGTCGGATCGAAGCGGAGCGACGTCGTCCGCAGGCGATCGTCGAGGCCGGTGTAGCTGAGAACGACGGCGGCTTCGGCGACCTGAGGCTCGTGAAGCTCGCCGCGGCGCGTTCGGTGAAAGCCGCGGACCTCGAAGAGATCGGCGAAATCCGCTGCAAATTCGATCGCGATCTCGATGCGGCGCGGTCGGTCGTCGAAATTGCGGACGTTGATCCGCTCGAAACAGGCCGCCTTCCAGAGGAACCGGGACCGCCGGATGTGGATGAGATCATGGGCGAGTTCGAGATGGCCCTCGCGGTCGTGAAAGTCGGGGTTGGTGAGATCGCAGGTCAGCGTGGCGTTGTCGTCGCGCAAACTGGAGCTGAGCAGCAACGGCGGCGCGCGATCGATCGCAAGCGTGAAGTGGGAGAGATGGCGGGTGTCGCGAAAATAGACGCCCTGCGCGCCGCCTGGCTCGACGTCGCCCTTGCTGTCGAAGACGCCGAAACCGTCGCCCTGCTTGAGGACGAGCAGCCGGACATCCTGCAGGGATGTCGACGCCGCGATGGCGAACGGGCCGGTTTGAGCCGCGGCGGGCGCGGCGGGCGCGTCCTGGCGCGGTTTCACAGTGTCTTGCATGAGCCCTCCCCGACGAGAAGAGCGCGCGCGGCTCGCGCACGGCGACTCCGTTTCAGCCCCTGACGCGTGGAGCATACGCGCCCGACCCGGGCGCTTGTCGGGCGGAACGAAGTTGTTCCCGCGACTTGATCAAGGCGAGGGAAGCGAAGGGCGACGCCGCGTGCCGCCGGCCTGATGCGGCGCAAGGCCGTTCTTGACGCGAATCAAGGCCGGCTGACGAAAACCGCTTAGCCTCGCGGCGATCTGAATAGAGTTCCAGGCGACACGTCATGGTGCAGGATTACGATCGGCCGCTCGAAACCGACTTCCTGCTGGTCATCGGCGTTTTCATGATCATCCTGGGTCTTCTCCTGCTCGCGTCGGGCGCCGGCCGAGTCGCTCTCAATGAGAACGGCGCCTATGGCCTGTCGCTGGTTCTGTTCGGGTTCGACGCCATGACGATCGGCAAGACGCCGTTTGCCGACGTTCGCCGATCCTGGGCGCTCGTCCTGGCCGGACTGGGGGTGGCGGCGCTCGGGATGTTCGCCTGTTTCATCCCGCACGTTCTGACGCAGGTCGCCCGCGTCTGCGTCGGCGTCATGCTCCTGGGCGGCGGCCTGGCGCGTCTGCTCCAGCTTGTGTTCGCCAAGGACCAGGCCAGAGCGTGGATGAGGGCTGGCGGCGCGCTGGCTCGAATGACGGCGGCTTCCACGCTCGCCTACCTCCTGCGCATGGCGGCTGGCGTAGTCGTGCTGGCGCCGGGGCGCTTGGATCTGCGCTGGGCTTCCGCGGTCTTCGTGGCTCTCGGCTTCAGCCTTCTCTATGCCGCGTCGGCGCTTCGGCGCGTCTCGACGGCCTTTCCCGCCGCAACGCGTCAGGACCCCGGCCGCGGGCGCGGATGGCTCGACGATCCCGAGCTTCCCCTGTCGCTTGCAAATCTGCTGCTCATGGGGATCTTGCTGATCCTGCTTGGCGTGCTGCTTTTTCCGGTCGGCTTTGGCCTGCTGCCGTATTCGCCGGACGGTCAGCTCGGGTTGATGCTCGTCCTGATGGCGATCCAGGCCATGGCCTTGGGCGCCACGCCCTTGGGCGAGGTGAAGCGTCCCGTGTTCATGCTGGCGATCGGGTTGATGTTCGCCGCGCTTGGGATCGTCGCGTCGATCGTTCCGGGCCTGCTGACCGGATGGCTGCGGCTCCTGATCGGCGTGCTGAACGTCGGCGGCGGCCTGAAACTGCTGCTCGACACCCATCGCCGATCGACGTCCAAACCTCCGGGCGCAGCGCATCCCCCGCCGGCGGTCGGCGCCTTGAGCGCCACCGTGACGGCGGTGGGCGCGCTCAACGTGGTCTTCGGCGTCGCCTCGCTCGTCCCGAGCCTCCTGCCCGTGTCTGTCATGGCGGTCCTGCTCGTCCTGATGGGATTTGCGCTGTTGAGGCTCGCTTCGCTGCTTCGGACACGCGCGCTCATGCCGTCGAACCCGGCTTGAGCGCTCCAAGCCCTACTGCGCGGGTATGCCGAGTTTGACCAGCCGGTAGACGATCCCCTCGACCAAAGCCTGAAACGAGGCGTCGATCACGTTGCCCGAGACGCCGACCGTCGACCAGGTGTCGCGGTCGCCGTCGCCGAACTCGATCAGCACCCGCGTCACCGCGTCGGTGCCGCCCTGGAACACGCGCACCCGGTAGTCGCGCAGCTCGAGGTTCTCGATGTGCTTCTGGTAGACGCCGAGATCCTTGCGCAGCGCGAGGTCGAGCGCGTTGACCGGGCCGTTGCCCTCGGCGGCGGAAATGAATCGGTCGTCGCCGATGCGGATCTTCACCACCGCCTGCGAAGCGGAATAGGTGACGCCGGGCGCCACGACCTTGCGCTCGACGCCGACATGGAAGCTCTCGACCTCGAAGAAGTCGGGCACGCCGCCGAGCACGCCGCGCGCCAAGAGCTCGAACGAGGCGTCGGCCGCCTCGTAGGCAAAACCCTGCGACTCGCGCTCCTTGACGATTTCCAGCAGGCGGTTCACCCGCGGGTCGGCCGGATTGGCGACGACGCCGAGCCGTTCCAGCTCCGACAGCAGGTTCGAGCGGCCGGCCTGGTCCGAGACCAGGATGGCGCGCTTGTTGCCGACGCTTTCGGGCGTCACGTGTTCGTAGGTGCGCGGGTCCTTGGCCAATGCGGAGGCGTGGATGCCGGCCTTGGTGGCGAAGGCGGACGCGCCGACGTAAGGCGCGTGCCGGTTCGGCGAGCGGTTCAAGAGCTCGTCGAAGGCGCGCGATATCGAGGTGATCTCCTTCAACGCCTCGGGCGTCACGCCGGTCTCGAACGCATCCGAATACTCGCTTTTCAGCGCCAGCGTCGGAATCAGCGTCACGAGATTGGCGTTGCCGCAGCGCTCGCCGAGGCCGTTCAGCGTGCCCTGCACCTGGCGCGCGCCGGCGCGGATGGCGGCGAGGGAATTGGCGACCGCGTTGCCGGTGTCGTTGTGGGCGTGGATGGCGAGCTTTTCGCCGGGGATGACGCGGGCGACCTCGGCGACGATCCGCTCGATCTCGTGCGGCAGCACGCCGCCGTTGGTGTCGCACAGCACCGCCCAGCGCGCGCCGGACTGGATGGTGGTCTTGGCGCAGGCCAGCGCATATTCGGGGTTGGCCTTGTAGCCGTCGAAGAAATGCTCGAGGTCGACCATCGCCTCGCGCCCCGAATCGACCGCCGCGCGTACGCTCTCGGCGATGCATTCGAGGTTCTCCTCGAGCGTGCATCCCAGGGCGACATGGACGTGATAGTCCCAGGATTTCGCCACGTAGACGATCGCGTCGGTGTCCGAGGCGAGCAGGCCCGCCACGCCCGGATCGTTGGCGACCGAGCGGCCCGGGCGCTTGGTCATGCCGAAGGCGCAGAATTTTGCCCGCTTGGTGCGCTTCTTGGTGAAGAACTCGGTGTCGAGCGGATTGGCGCCGGGATAGCCGCCCTCGACGTAATCGACGCCGAGCCGGTCGAGCATGACCGCGATGTTCTGCTTGTCGTCGAGCGAGAAATCGACGCCCGTGGTCAGCGCGCCGTCGCGCAGCGTCGTGTCGAAGAGATAGAGGCGTTCTCTGGCCATTGGGCTCGCCCTTCAGTGTCGGGTTTCGGGCGCGGCGTCGTCGACGAGCGTCCGGGTCATGGTTGTGTGGGCGAGCCAATGCTCCTCGACCCGCACGAGGCTGCGTTTCTCGGCGACGAATTTCAGGCGCTCGAACAGCGGCTTCGAGACCTCGCTCGCCTCCGCGGTGAGGCGCTTGGCGCCGCGCGCCGCGGCAAGGCGGACGATCGCATCGATGAGCGCGGCGCCGACGCCCTGCCGGCCGGCGGCCGGATCGACGTAGAGCATGTCGAGCTGGTCCGCGCCTTTGAGGCTTGCGAAGGCGACGACGAATCCCTCCAGCGTCGCGACGATGGTGAGCTGGCCCGCGAGCCTTGCGCCGAAGGCGTCCTCGTCGTCGGCGCGGGCCGCCCAGGCGGCGCGCTGGTCGTCGTCGTAGTCGTCGGCGGCCGAGATCTCGATGGCGTCGCGAAAGATTTCGGCGCAGCGCGCGGCGTCGGTCGGCAGATAGGGGCGGAAGGAGACGGCGGTCATCGCTTGAACTCCCAGGTCGTTCCGGCCTTGCTGTCCTTTATCGCGACGCCGAGGCCCGCGAGCTCGTCGCGCAGCCGATCCGATTCCGCCCAATTTTTCTCTGCCCGCGCGGCCATGCGCGCAGAGACAATGGCTTCGATTTTGGCGATCGTCTCCGGCGCCGCCTCGGCCTGCGCCGCGACGCTTCCAAGATCGAGCCCGAGGAACGCCGCATCGGCGTCAAGCTGCCGGGCCGCCTCAGCCGATGTCCGCGCCTCGCCGTGCAGCGCGTGCAGATGCGCGATCGCCGCGGGCGTGTTGAGGTCGTCGGCAAGCAACTCGATCAGCGCCGGCGAGGGCTCCGGCGCGGCGGGCGCGGCAAAGCCGATCGTCTCGGCGAACCGCTCGAGCGCCTTCCCGCTTTCTTCCAGCCCCCGCACGGTCCAGTCGATCGGCTGGCGATAGTGGGTGCGCAGCATGGCGAAGCGCAGGACGGCGCCCGGCCAGGCGCGGCCGCCGAACGCGTCGCTCGCGAGCAGCTCGCGGATGGTGATGAAGTTGCCGAGGCTCTTCGACATCTTCTCGCCCTCGACCTGAAGAAAGCCGTTGTGCATCCAGACGTTGGCCATCAGCTGCCCGCCGAAGGCGCAGCAGGACTGGGCGATCTCGTTCTCGTGGTGGGGAAAGACGAGGTCGATCCCGCCGCCGTGGATGTCGAAGACGTTCTTCGCCGGATCGTCGCATTGGAGGCCGCCGCCGAACGGCTCCAGGAGCTTCGCCATCGACATGGCCGAGCATTCGATGTGCCAGCCGGGGCGCCCGGCGGGGCCAATCCCGGCCGGGCTCGGCCAGCCGGGCTCGCCTGGCTTCGACGGCTTCCACAACACAAAGTCCATCGGATCGCGCTTGTAGGGGGCGACGTCGACCCGCGCGCCCGCCAGCATCTCGTCGAGCGAGCGGCGGGCGAGCGATCCATAGCGCGGCGCGCCCGGCAGCGCGTCCATCGCGGCGGGCGAGAAGAGGACGTGATCCTCGGCGACATAGGCGACGCCGCGGGCGATCAGGCGTTCGATCATCGCCCGCATCGGCGCGATGTGGTCGGTCGCCCGCGGCTCTTCATCGGGAGGCAAGCATCCGAGCGCCGCGACGTCCTCGTGAAACTGCCGGGCGGTCGTCTCGGTCACTCTGGCGATGGCCTCGTTGAGCGGCAAGTCGGGGTAGTCGCGCGCCGCGCGGGCGTTGATCTTGTCGTCGACGTCGGTGACGTTGCGCGCGTAGATCACATGCTCTGGTCCATAGACCTGCCGCAGCAGGCGGGTGAGCACGTCGAACACGATCACCGGACGGGCGTTGCCGATATGGGCGAAGTCGTAGACGGTCGGCCCGCAGACATAGACCCGCACGGCCGCGGGATCGATCGGCTCGAACGCCTCCTTGCGGCGGGTCAGGGTGTTGTACAGGCGCAGCGACATCGAACGTCTCGTCTTGATGCGCGACGGCGAAAGAGGGCGCCGTCCGGGACCGGCCGGATGATCGCTTCTCGAAAGTTCTTTAGGGAAAGACGGAGACGCGAACCAGCCAGCTGTGGAGCTAGCAGGTAATGATAATCCGGGCGATGCGGAGAGCGCGCGTCATGGGCGCCTCCATCGGCCAAGCCGCGGCCGTTGTCAAGGCGCCGCGGCAAAAGTCGGCTATGATGCCGCCCGGACGCGGGCCTTACGGGGGACGACAATGATCGAACCGATCGACAGCGAAGCCGGCGCGGCGGCGGTCGCCCGCCAACTCCACCGGCAGGCGATCACGGTGATCGGCGCGCCGATCGAGGCCGGCGCGAGCGTGCCAGGCTGCGCGATGGGGCCGGCGATGCTGCGGACGGCGGGGATCGTCCGGACCCTCAGCGAATTGGGGCACGACGTGGTCGACCTCGGCGACCTCGCCCTGGGGCCGCCGCTCGGCCATGCCCGCCCGCCCGAGGGCAGGGCGCGCCATTACGCGGAGATCGCGGCCTGGTCGCGCGATCTGTCGCGCGAAACCCACGCGATCCTGCGCGAGGGCCGGCTGCCGCTCGTGCTCGGCGGCGACCACTCGCTGGCGATGGGATCGATCAACGGCGTTGCGCGCTACGCGGCCGAAGCGGGGCGAAAACTGTTCGTCCTCTGGCTCGACGCCCATTCGGACTACAATACCCCGGCCACTTCGCCCTCGGGCAACATGCACGGCATGCCGGTCGCGATGCTTAGCGGCGAGCAGGGCTTCGAGACCCTGTTCGAAGGCGAGCCGCGGTCGGCGATCGATCCCTCGCATGTGCATCTCTTCGGCATCCGCTCGATCGACGCTGACGAGCGGCGGCTGCTCAAGGCCCGCGGCGTCGACGTCGTCGACATGCGCCGGCTCGACGAGGACGGATTTGCGCTGTCGATCCGGCGGATCATCGACCGGGTCCGGGCGGCCGACGGGATGCTGCATGTGAGCCTCGACGTCGATTTTCTCGATCCGACCATCGCGCCCGGCGTGGGCACAGCGGTTCCCGGCGGCGCGAGCTATCGCGAAGCGCATCTGGTGATGGAGCTTTTGTACGAGTTCCGGCTCACGCCCTCGCTCGATCTGGTCGAACTCAATCCGTTTCTCGACGAGCGGGGAAAAAGCGCGCTCCTGCTGGTCGACCTGGCCGCGAGCCTGTTCGGGCGGCAGGTTTACTGAGCCGACCACTGCGCCATTTGCTCGCGCAGAAAGCTCCTCTGCGCGAGCAAGCCAAAGAGGAGCCATGAAATGACCCGGATCCGTCTCGGGTGTAATCTCCGCCCGCTGACCATGCCGCTTCCCGGGGGCCGGCGCGGTTTAGGACGACAACGGCGGCGCCGAGTTGGAGGACCCTGACGATGAGCGACCTGCCCGACGCCGTTACGTTGGAATTTTTGGCGCGCCAACAGGAGCGCGCCCTGACCCGGCTTGGCGCGATTGAAGATCAGATCACTGTCCTGACGGGCATGGCGATCCGCCATGACGGCGCGTTGACCGGTCTTGCGACGGAGTTTCGCGGGCTCGCGCAGGCGCTTAACCGCGCTGATCACCGGTTGCGAAAGCTGGAAGACCAATAACCGCTCGCTCGGGCCCCAGCTGTTCATACGCCGTGAGGGCCGCCTGTCGGCGGGATCATCGGGCGTGGAGCGCCTCGGCGCTTGCGGGCGGCGAGACGCCGCCCCTCCGGGGCTATTCCGCGGCCTCGGCGAGTTTGAGCGAGGCGGCGCGCCGCTTGCCGTCCTGGGCCTGAATGGCGGTCAGCGCGATCGTGTAGACGATGTCGTCGACCAGGGCGCCGCGGGACAGGTCGTTGACCGGCTTCCGGAGGCCCTGCAGCATCGGGCCGACGGAGACGACGTTGGCCGAGCGCTGCACCGCCTTGTAGGTGGTGTTGCCGGTGTTCAGGTCGGGAAACACGAACACGTTCGCGTGGCCTGCGAGCGGGCTGCCAGGCGCCTTCTGCATGCCGACGCTCTCGACCGTGGCGGCGTCGTACTGGATCGGTCCATCCACAATGAGGGCGGGGCGCCGCGCCCTCACCAGGCCCGTGGCCTTGCGGACCTTGTCGACGTCCTCCCCGGTTCCCGACGCTCCGGTGGAGTAGGAGATCATGGCCACCCGCGGCTCGATGCCGAAAGCCCGCGCCGAATCGGCCGACTGGATCGCAATCTCGGCCAGTTCCTCGGCGTTCGGGTCCGGATTGATGGCGCAATCGCCGTAGACGAGCACCTGGTCGGGCATCAGCATGAAGAAGACGCTCGACACGATGCTGGCGCCGGGCGCGGTCCTGATCAGTTGCAGCGCCGGGCGAACGGTGCTGGCCGTGGTGTGAACCGCGCCGGACACGAGGCCGTCGACGTCGCCGACGGCCAGCATCATCGTGCCAAGCGTGACGGGATCCTCGAGGCCGATCTCGGCCTGTAGCGGCGTCATCCCTTTGTGCTTGCGAATCTCCACCATCGGCGGGACGTACTTCTGGCGGATCGTGTCGGGGTCGATGACCTCGACGTCGGGCGGAAGCTCGACGCCGTGCGCGTCCGCCACCGCAAGAACCTTGGCGGGCGACCCCAGCAGCACGCAGCGGGCGATGCCTTTTTCCGCGCAGATCGCCGCCGCCTGCAGCGTGCGCGGCTCGTCGCCTTCGGGCAAGACGATGCGCTGCGGGAGGGCGCGCGCGGTCGCGACCAGGCGATGGCGAAAGATCGGGGGAGGCATGAGCGCGTCCGCTGGCAGGTCGATCCGCCGGACGAGCGGGGTCACGTTGAACCTGTCGGCCATGAAGGCGACCACGCGCTCCATCCGGTCGAGATCGTCGATGCTGATGTGCTTCGACATTCCCGACAGCCGCGTCGCGGTCGTGTAGGTGTCGTCGCTGGTGAGAAGGATCGGCAGACGGTTCAGCGGCGGGGCCGACAGCATCGCGGCGATGTCCGGCATGGGCTTGCCGCCATTGGTCAGGACGAAACCCGCCAGCGGCATGCCGCGCTGGGCGACGAGCGCGGCGGCGACGATGGCGTCGGATCGGTCGAACGACGTGACCACGAGGGTCCCCGGACGCAAGCGGCCGAGCAGCTTGCCGCAGTTGCTGGCCCCGACCAGCACCTTTTCGACCCGGGCCGTCGCAATATCTCCCCGATTGAAAATGTCGAAGCCGAGCTGGGTCGCGACATCGATCACGCGCGGCGCCGAAAGGCCCGGCAGGGTTGGGATCGACCCGAGAACCGGCACGGAGCGCGCCCCCGCGCCGAGCTCGAGACTTCCGTCTAAGGCGAGCGCGCGCGCGGCGACGGAATCGCAGAAATTGATCAGGACGCCGGCGATCGGCCGGCGCCCGTCGTCGCCGTATTGCTCGATCGCGGTCGCGGCGGTCGCGATCACGTTCTCCGCGCCCCGCCCATGACCGGCGAGCACGAGGATGATGTCGGCGGACAGAGACGAGATCATCGCGATATTGAGGCGCGTAGCGATCTGAATGTCGGCGTCGGGAATGAGACCCTCGACGACCAGGACATCGGAGTCGCCACGCGCGGTCTCGACCCGTCCGACGACGTCCTCCATCAGAGCGGAAAGCTGGCCTTTCCGGACCAACTCCGCCGCCTGGTCAAAGGGAATGGAGTCCGGAGTGTCCATCCCGCAGACCTTGCGGGCGAAGTGAACGGACAGGTCCACCTCGCCGACGTCGAGTTCAGGCTGTGAGATGGGCTTGACGTAGCCAGCGCGGACGGCGGCGAGCTGCAAGGCGCGCACCAGGCTCAGCGCCTGAGACGTCAGACCCACCTCAGCCGACACCGGGACAAGGTAAAAAATGCGGTTCCGCAGATTGTCGTTCATGATCTGTGTCTTCCCGCCCGTAACGTCCGCCGCACAGGCCTCAGGCCAGAGGTCCGGCGACCCGCCAGCAGACTGGCCGCGCGCCGGCTCGGGAGTCGGCCTCGGCTACGCCGTCCGATCGTGCGGACCAGAAACACTCAGCGCATCGTGAGGCTTCGAATTCAAGGAGGAAAGCGGGAGCGCGCCGACTTGAAAAGGCCGGCTCGGCCTCGCCGATCCTTTGCGCCCGTCCCGTCCATAAGTTCGGCCGTAGGGATACCCCATGTCCCTTCTGCGGGCCAGAGGGTGGATGCGCGCAGGCCGCGCGGGGCGCCATTGCGCGCCGTTTTTCAGCGGAATAGAGTGGCCTCAACCGAGGGTCCGAGGGACGGTGAACGCCATTACAAATGACACTTTCTGTCACTCGATTGCATAAATTGTCGCCGCCAGGATCGGATTCGGAAGATGCGGCCTCCCTGTAACCTCATGACATATATCGTAGATTTCCGGCGCCTGTGAAGGAGAGGGGCGAAATCGCGAGGCCTGCGCCAAAAGTTCGGCTTGATCGCCTGGGACGATCAGCGGATAGCACCCGAACAACATCCCGGGGCCGTGCGGCATCGTGACGCACGACTGTCTCAACCAGCGGACGAAGAGCGGAAGAAAACCCATGGCGCGCAAGAAGATTGCTTTGATCGGCGCGGGTCAGATCGGCGGCACGCTCGCCCACCTGGCCGCGCTCAAGGAACTCGGCGACATCGTCCTGTTCGACATCGTCGACGGCGTCCCTCAGGGCAAGGCGCTCGACCTCGCCGAGTCCGGCCCGGTCGACGGGTTCAACGCCAAGCTGACCGGCGCGAGCGATTATGCGGCCATCGCCGGCGCCGACGTGGTGATCGTCACCGCCGGCGTGCCCCGCAAGCCCGGCATGAGCCGCGATGACCTGCTCGGCATCAATCTCAAGGTGATGGAGGCGGTCGGAACCGGCCTCAAGACGCACGCTCCGAACGCCTTCGTCATCTGCATCACCAACCCGCTCGACGCGATGGTCTGGGCGCTGCAGAAATTCTCGGGCCTGCCGCCGCAGAAGGTCGTCGGCATGGCGGGCGTGCTCGACTCGGCCCGCTTCCGCTTTTTCCTCGCCGAAGAATTCAACGTCTCGGTCGAGGACGTGACCGCCTTCGTGCTCGGCGGCCATGGCGACGACATGGTCCCCTCGGTGCGGTACTCGACCGTCGCCGGCATTCCGCTGCCCGACCTCGTGAAGCTCGGCTGGACGACCCAGGCCAAGCTCGACGCGATCGTCGAGCGGACCCGCAAGGGCGGCGGCGAGATCGTCGGATTGCTCAAGACCGGCTCGGCCTATTACGCGCCCGCCACCTCCGGCATTGCGATGGCGGAGGCCTATCTCAAGGACCAGCGCCGGGTTCTGCCGGTCGCCGCGCATCTCACCGGCCAGTACGGCGTCAGGGACACCTATGTCGGCGTGCCGGTAATCCTCGGCGCGAACGGCGTCGAGCGCGTCGTGGAGATCACCCTCGACGAGGCCGAGAAGGCGATGTTCGAGAAGTCGGTCGCCTCCGTTCGCACCCTGATCGACGCCTGCAAGGGCATCAATCCCGCGCTCGCCTGATGGTCCCCTGAAACGCCCGCTCCTCAAGCGGGCGTTCGCTCTTTCTCGAGGTCGACGTCCCCATGAACATCCATGAATATCAGGCCAAGACCGTGCTCCGCGCCTTCAGCGCCCCCGTCGCCAACGGCTTCGCAGCCTTCACGCCCGAGGAGGCGGCGGAAGCCGCCCGGAAGCTCGGCGGACCCTTGTGGGTGGTCAAGAGCCAGATCCACGCCGGCGGCCGTGGCAAGGGCAAGTTCAAGGAGGCTTCCGCCGGCGAGAAGGGCGGCGTGCGGCTCGCCAAGTCGATCGAGGAGGTCGAGACCTTCGCCCGACAGATGCTCGGCGCGACCCTCGTGACGCTGCAGACCGGACCGGCGGGCAAGCAGGTCAACCGCCTCTACATCGAGGACGGCGCCAATATCGACAAGGAGTTCTACCTGTCGGCGCTGGTCGACCGCAAGACGAGCCGCATCTCGTTCGTCGTGTCGACCGAGGGCGGCGTGAACATCGAGGACGTCGCGCACAACAGCCCCGAGAAGATCCACAGCTTCACCGTCGATCCGGCGACCGGCGTGATGCCGCACCATGGCCGCGCCGCGGCGGCGGCGCTGGGCCTGACTGGCGAGGGCGCCAAGCAGATCGAGGCTCTGATCACGCGTCTCTACACGGCCTTCGTCAACAAGGACATGTCGATGCTGGAGGTCAATCCGCTGATCGTCATGACCAACGGCCAGATCCGCGTGCTCGACGCCAAGGTGTCGTTCGACGGCAACAGCCTCTATCGCCATCCCGACATCGTCGCGCTCCGCGACGAGAGCGAGGAGGACGCCAAGGAGATCGAGGCTTCCAAGCACGACCTCAGCTACATCACCCTCGACGGAACGATCGGCTGCATGGTCAACGGCGCAGGCCTGGCGATGGCGACCATGGACATCATCAAGCTCTACGGAGAGAGCCCGGCCAACTTCCTCGACGTCGGCGGGGGCGCATCCAAGGAGAAAGTGACCGCCGCGTTCAAGATCATCACCGCCGACCCGAACGTGAAGGGCATTCTCATCAACATCTTCGGCGGCATCATGCGCTGCGACATCATCGCCGAGGGCGTGATCGCCGCGGTCAAGGACGTCGGCCTCAAGGTGCCCTTGGTGGTGCGGCTCGAGGGCACCAACGTCGATCTCGGCAAGAAGATCATCCGCGAATCCGGCCTCAACGTCATTTCGGCGGACGACCTCGACGACGCCGCGCAGAAGATCGTCAGCGCCGTGAAGGCGGCGGCCTGATCGAGGCTGCTGAATTTCGCTCCCGCTCTCCCCATATCCTACGGCGAAAGTCCGACATGTCCATTCTCGTCAACGCACACACCAAGGTCCTCACCCAGGGCTTCACCGGAAAGAACGGCACGTTCCATTCCGAGCAGGCGATCGCCTACGGCACGAAGCTCGTCGGCGGCGTCAGCCCGGGCAAGGGCGGCGGCAAGCATCTCGGCCTGCCGGTGTTCGACACCGTCAAGGAGGCGCGCGAGAAGACCGGCGCCGACGCCAGCGTGGTCTACGTGCCTCCGCCGGGCGCGGCCGACGCGATCTGCGAGGCGATCGACGCGGAAATCCCGCTGATCGTTTGCATCACCGAGGGCATCCCGGTGCTCGACATGGTGCGGGTCAAGCGCGCGCTGACGGGGTCGAAGTCGCTGCTGCTCGGCCCGAACTGTCCGGGCGTCCTCACCGCGGGCGAGTGCAAGATCGGCATCATGCCCGGCAACATCTTCAAGAAGGGCAGCGTCGGCGTCCTCTCGCGCTCAGGCACGCTGACCTACGAGGCGGTCTTCCAGACGACCCAGGTCGGCCTCGGCCAGAGCACCGCGGTCGGCCTCGGCGGCGATCCGGTCAAGGGCCTGGATTTCATCGACGTGCTCGAACTGTTCCTCGCCGACCCCGAAACCCGGTCGATCGTGATGATCGGCGAGATCGGCGGCCAGGCCGAGGAGGACGCGGCGCAGTTCCTCAAGGACGAGGCGAAGAAGGGCCGGTCGAAGCCGGTCGTCGGCTTCATCGCCGGCGTCACTGCGCCCCCCGGGCGCCGCATGGGCCACGCGGGCGCGATCATCGCCGGCGGCAAGGGGACGGCGGCGGACAAGATCGCGGCGCTCGAAGCGGCCGGCGTGCGCGTCTCGCCCTCGCCCGCCCGCCTCGGAAAGACGCTCCTCGATCTGGTGAACGGCAAGTAAGGCCGGCGAAGATAGGCAAAGCAAGGGAACGCGCTTCATGACCCGCCAGGACGTCAACCAGGCGTTGCTGCAGACCTCGTTCCTGTACGGCGCCAACGGCGCCTACATCGAGGCGCTGCAGGCGAAATACGAAAAAGACCCGATGTCGGTCGAACCCGGCTGGCGCGACTTTTTCGAGAGGCTCGGCGACGACCCGGCGAGCGTCAACAAGACGTCGGCTGGCGCGTCGTGGAAGAAGTCCAATTGGCCACAGACGCCGAAGGGCGATCTGATCAACGCGCTCGACGGCGACTGGCCGGCGACGGAAAAGGCGCTCGGCGACAAGATTCGCGCCAAGGCCGCCGACGCTGCGGCCGCCGCGCCCGCCACCGAAGGCGAGATCCAGCGCGCCACGCGCGAACTCGGTGCGCGCGATCATGATGATCCGCGCCTTCCGCATGCGCGGTCACCTGCACGCCAATCTCGATCCGCTCGGCCTCGAGCCGCAGAAGGATCATGAGGAGCTGCACCCGGCGACCTACGGCTTCACCGAGGCCGACTACGACCGCAAGATCTTCATCGACCACGTGCTCGGCCTCGAATACGCCACCGTGCGGGAGATGCTGGCGATCCTGCGACGCACCTACTGCGGCACGATCGGGTTCGAGTTCCTCCACATCTCCGACCCGGCCGAGAAGGCCTGGATCCAGGGGCGGATCGAGGGGCCCGACAAGGAGATCCAGTTCACCCGCGAGGGCAAGCGCGCCATTCTGTCCAAGCTGGTCGAGGCGGAAGGCTTCGAAAACTTCTTCGATATCAAGTACACCGGCGCGAAGCGTTTCGGCCTCGACGGGGGCGAGGCGATGATCCCGGCGCTCGAGCAGATCATCAAGCGCGGCGGACAGCTCGGCCTGCGGGAAATCTGTGTCGGCATGGCCCACCGCGGCCGCCTCAACGTGCTGTCTCAGGTGATGGGCAAACCGCACCGCGTCATCTTCCACGAGTTCAAGGGCGGGTCCGCCTCTCCGGACGAGGTCGAAGGCTCGGGCGACGTCAAGTACCACCTCGGCGCCTTGTCGGACCGCGAGTTCGACGGCAACAA
This sequence comes from uncultured Alphaproteobacteria bacterium, assembly GCA_963748545.1. Taxonomy (GTDB): domain Bacteria; phylum Pseudomonadota; class Alphaproteobacteria; order Rhizobiales; family Beijerinckiaceae; genus Roseiarcus. The sequence continues at coordinate 36,108 of CAVVJO010000012.1, read as the reverse complement.
TGTCCATCTTTCGCTGACCGCCAACCCCTCCCATCTCGAGATCGTCGATCCGGTGGTGCTCGGCAAGGTGCGCGCCAAGCAGGACCAGCTCGAGGACGTGATCGAGCGGGCGAAAGTCCTGCCGCTCCTCATTCATGGCGACGCGGCCTTCGCGGGCCAGGGCGTTGTCGCGGAATGCTTCGGCCTATCGGGGCTGCGCGGTCACCGCACCGGCGGCTCGCTCCACTTCATCATCAACAATCAGATCGGCTTCACCACCTACCCGCGCTACTCGCGCTCGTCGCCTTACCCGTCGGACGTCGCCAAGGTCGTCGAGGCCCCGATCTTTCACGTCAATGGCGACGACCCGGAAGCGGTGGTGTTCTGCGCCAAGGTCGCGATCGAGTACCGGCAGAAATTCCACAAGCCGGTCGTCATCGACATGTTCTGCTATCGCCGTTTTGGCCATAACGAGGGCGACGAGCCGTCGTTCACCCAGCCGATCATGTATCGGCTGATCCGCTCGCACCCGACCACGCTGCAAATCTATGCCGACAAGCTGATCGCCCAGGGCCTCGTCACCCAGGGCGAGGTCGACAAGATGCGCGGCGACTGGCGCCACCGGCTCGAGGCGGAATTCGAGGCGGGGCAGGCCTATTTGCCCAATAAGGCGGACTGGCTCGACGGTCGATGGGCCGGCTTCAAGGCGTCGCAAGACGTGGTCGAGGACGACCGGCGCGGCGACACCGGCTACGACGTGGACCGGTTGAAGCAGATCGGCGAACGCATCACCACGGCGCCGCAGGGCTTCGAGATCCACAAGACCATTCTTCGCTTCCTCGACAATCGCCGCGCTGCGATCGCAAGCGGCGAGGGCGTCGACTGGGCGACGGCCGAAGCGCTCGCCTTCGGCGCCCTGCTCGACGAGGGGTATCCGGTCCGCCTCAGCGGTCAGGACTCCGAACGCGGCACGTTCTCGCAACGCCATTCGGTGCTGATCGATCAGCAGACCGAGGCGCGCTACGTCCCGCTGAACCACATCCGCGACGGTCAGGCGCGCTACGAAGTCATCAATTCGATGCTGTCGGAAGAGGCGGTGCTCGGCTTCGAATACGGCTACACGCTCTCCGAGCCGAACGCGCTCACCATCTGGGAGGCCCAGTTCGGCGACTTCGCCAACGGCGCGCAGGTCGTGTTCGACCAGTTCATCTCGGCGGGCGAGCGCAAGTGGCTGCGCATGTCCGGCCTCGTCTGCATGCTGCCGCACGGCTACGAAGGCCAAGGGCCCGAGCATTCCTCGGCCAGGCTCGAGCGCTATCTGCAGCTCTGCGCCGAGGACAACATGCAGGTCGTCAATCTCACCACGGCGGCGAACCTCTTCCACGTGTTGAGAAGGCAGTTGAAGCGGCCGTTCCGCAAGCCGCTGATCCTGATGACGCCGAAGTCGATGCTGCGCAACAAGCAGGCGGTGTCGCCGCTTGACCGGTTTGCGCCGGGAACGGCCTTCCACCGCATCCTGCTCGACAAGGCCGAGACCTGGAAGAACGAGAAGATCAAGCTCGCCAAGGACGACAAGATCCGCCGCGTCGTCATCTCGTCCGGCAAGGTCTACTGGGACCTGTACGAAGAGCGCGAGAAGCGCGGCATCGACGACGTCTACCTGTTGCGCTGCGAGCAGCTCTATCCGTTCCCGCTGAAGCAGATGGTCCGCCATCTCTCGCGGTTCAAGAAGGCCGAGATCGTCTGGTGCCAGGAAGAGCCCAAGAACATGGGCGCCTGGTTCTTCGTCGAGCCCTACCTGGAGTGGGTGCTGGGACAGGTCGGCGGCAAGTCGAAGCGGGCGCGCTACGCCGGGCGGCCGGCGGCGGCGGCGACCGCGACCGGCATCATGTCGAAGCACCTCGCGCAGCTCAAGGCGTTCCTCGACGAGTGCTTCATGTAACGCGCGGGGACGGCGGTTCGATGTCGCATTTCCTGTGCAAACTGACGCCGCCCCGGCCGACGTTTTTGTCCGATATGTCGGGGGACGAAGCGCTGGTGATGCGCCGGCATCGCGAGTACTGGACGCCGAGGGTCGAGATCGGCGTGGTGATCGCGATGGGGCCGGTCGCCGATCCGGCGGGCGCCTATGGCGTCGCGGTCATCGAGGCGGCGTCGCGAGACGCGCTCGACGCGATGCTCGCGTCCGATCCGGCGATCCTGTCGCGGACCGGTTTTTCGTACCAAGTCTTTTCCATGCCTGCGATTGCGGTGCGGCCGAGCCTGCCGCTTCTCCCGATCAATTCCGTAACACCCTGATGAAGAAGGGCGCCTTGCGGCGCAAACACTATGGCGATTGAAATCCGTGTCCCGACGCTTGGCGAATCGATCACCGAGGCGACCGTCGGCAAGTGGTTCAAGAAGACCGGCGAGCAGGTCAAGGCCGACGAGCCGCTGGTCGAGCTCGAGACCGACAAGGTGACGCTCGAGGTGAACGCGCCGGGCGCGGGGGTGCTGAGCGAGATCACCGCCGCGACGGGCCAGACCGTCTCGATCGGCGCGCTGCTCGGCCAGCTCGGCGGCGCTGCGGCGGCGGCCGCAACCCCGGCCCCCGCGTCGGCGCCGAAGGCCGCGCCCGCGCCCGCGTCAGCGAGCCCCATGCCGCCCGCGCCCTCGGCCGCCAAGATCGCGACCGAGCAGCGGATCGATCTTTCCGCCGTCGCCGGCAGCGGCAAGCGCGGCCAGGTGCTGAAGGGCGACGTTCTGGCGGCCGCCGCAGCGCCCGCGCCGGTCTCCGCGCTCGCGCCCGCGCCTTCGCCCGTCATCGCTCCGCCGCCCGCCCCCGCGCCGGCCACGCGCGGCGTCGCCTCCGACGACAGCGCGCGCGAGGAGCGCGTGCGCATGACGAAGCTGCGCCAGACGATCGCGCGCCGGCTCAAGGACGCGCAGAACACCGCGGCGATGCTGACGACCTTCAACGAGGTCGACATGACCGAGATCATGGCGATGCGCGCCCGCTACAAGGACGCCTTCGAAAAGAAGCACGGCGCCAAGCTCGGCTTCATGGGCTTCTTCGTGAAGGCCTGCGTCCAGGGGTTGAAGGAGATCCCGGCGGTCAACGCGGAGATCGACGGCGCGGACCTCGTCTACAAGAACTACTACCACCTTGGCATCGCGGTCGGGACGGACAAGGGCCTGATCGTGCCGGTGGTGCGCGACTGCGACCAGCTCTCGGTCGCTGGAATCGAGAAGGCGATCGCCGACCTCGGCAAGCGCGCCCGCGACGGCCAGCTCAAGCTCGAGGATCTGCAGGGGGGCACCTTCACCATCACCAACGGCGGCATCTACGGCTCGCTGATGTCGACGCCGATCCTCAACGCGCCGCAATCCGGCATCCTCGGCATGCACAAGATCCAGGAGCGCCCGGTCGCGATCGGCGGCAAGATCGAGATTCGCCCGATGATGTATCTGGCGCTGAGCTACGACCATCGCATCGTCGACGGCAAAGAGGCGGTGACGTTCCTGGTGCGGGTGAAGGAAGCGCTTGAGGACCCGGCGCGGCTGGTGCTGGACCTCTAAGCCGAAGCGGGCGGGGGAATTCAATTGAGCGAACTTGCGTGTCTGGAACTTGCCGTCCTGCTGTGGCTCGTTCACCTGCTTTTGCAGGCGGGCCTCGCCGGGGTTCCGCTGCCGTGGAACCTTAGCGCAAGAGACGAGCCGGGGCCGGCCCCGCCCATCGTCGGCGGTCGCGCGGCGCGCGCGTTCCGCAACTATATGGAGAGCTTTCCAGCCTTTGCGGCGCTCGATCTCGCTTTCCTGGCGACCAACCATCCCGCCGGCGTCTGGCCGACGCTCTGGATCGTCGCGCGGATCGTCTATCTGCCGCTCTATCTGGCCGGCGTCCCCTATGCCCGCACCCTCGTCTGGGCGATCTCGATGTTCGCGCTCGTCGCGATGCTGATCAGACTGGCGCTTTGAAGCGACGCGCCTTATCGCCAGCGCCGGAAGTCTCGCAGTTTGCCGCCGATACGATTGGGCGCTCGCCAAGTTTTTTGGGTGCGCCGCGCCCTTGGGGACCTTGAAGAAAGTCGAACGCCATGAGTTATGACGTCGTTATCATCGGCTCGGGACCGGGGGGCTATGTCTGCGCCATCCGGGCGGCCCAGCTAGGGCTGAAGACAGCCGTGGTCGAAAAGCGCAAGACGCTGGGAGGCACCTGCCTCAATATCGGCTGCATCCCCTCGAAGGCGCTGCTCTACGCCTCCGAAATGTTCGAGGAGGCTGGGCGCCACATGGCGCCGCTCGGCGTCGTGGTCGGCGCGCCGAAGCTCGACCACGCCGCGCTGATGAAGCACAAGGACGACACCGTCGCCGCCAACGTCAATGGCGTCGCCTTCCTCTTCAAGAAGAACAAGATCGACACCGTCTTCGGCGAAGGCGCCATTCGCTCGCCGGGCAAGGTCGTGGTCAAGGGCGAGGACGGCAAGGAGACCATTCTCGAAACCAAGGCGATCGTGATCGCCACCGGCTCGGACGTCGCCAAGCTTCCCGGTGTCGAGATCGACGAGAAGACCGTCGTCTCCTCGACCGGCGCGCTGAGCCTGCCTAAGGTCCCGAAGAAGCTGATCGTGGTCGGCGCCGGCGTGATCGGTCTCGAACTCGGCTCGGTCTGGCGCCGGCTCGGAGCCGAGGTGACGGTGGTCGAGTTCCTCGACCGCATCCTGCCCGGGATGGACGGCGAGGTCGCCAAACAGTTCCAGCGCCTGCTCGAAAAGCAGGGCTTTGACTTCCATCTCGCGCACAAGGTGACCAAGGTCGAGAAGGCCGGCGCGGGCGTGAAAGCGACCATCGAGCCCGCCGCGGGCGGCGAAGCGAAGGTCCTCGACGCCGACGTGGTGCTGGTGGCGATCGGGCGGCGCCCCTTCACCCAGAACCTCGGCCTCGAGGCGCAGGGCGTGGCGATGGATCGGGGCATGGTGGTGGTCAACTCGCATTTCGCCACCAACGTGCCCGGCGTCTACGCGATCGGCGATGTCATCCGCGGCCCGATGCTGGCGCACAAGGCGGAGGATGAAGGCGTCGCGCTCGCCGAAATTCTCGCGGGACAGGCGGGTCACGTGAATTACGACGTCATCCCGGGCGTGGTCTATACGAGCCCGGAAATCGCCTCGGTCGGCAAGACGGAGGAGGAGCTGAAAGCCGCCGGCGTCGCCTACAAGGTCGGCAAGTTCCCCTTCACCGCCAATGGCCGGGCGCGCGCCATGCGCCACACCGACGGGTTCGTGAAAATCCTCGCCGACGCCGCGACCGACAAGGTGCTCGGCGCCCATATCGTCGGCTTCGGCGCAGGCGAGATGATCCACGAGGCCTGCGTCCTGATGGAGTTCGGCGGCTCGTCCGAGGACCTCGCCCGCACCTGCCACGCCCATCCAACCATGTCGGAGGCGGTCAAGGAAGCGGCGATGGCGGTCGAGAAGCGCGCGATCCACGTGTAAGGACAGACTGGAGTTCGCGCGCCATGCGGCTTCCGATAGAGCCTTGGCGAGGACGACTGGCGATGAAGGATCGACTCGCGGGTCTGTCGCTCATTGCCGTGGCGGCGGTGGCCTTGACGTGCCGGACCGCCCACGCCGACCCGAACGCGCTCTGGCGGATCGTCCACGACGGCTGCGTTCCTCACTTCGATGCCGGCCTGGGCCCGAAGCCTTGCGAGGCCCTCGACGTCAACGGGAGCGCCTCCCAAGACGTCGCGATCCTCAAAGACCTGGTCGGCGTCGCTCAGATGCTGGCGATCCCGACCCGGAAGCTCACGGGGATCGAAGATCCTCAGATGCTTGAGTCCGGCGCGCCGCCCGTCTTCGCCGACGGCTGGAAGGCGAAGACCTTGGTCGAGGGGCGCCTCGGCGGCCGGGCGTTGCCGCGCGAGGCGGTCGCGCTGGCGATCAATTCGCAGTACGCCCGCAGTCAGGAGCAGATGCATGTCCACGTCGATTGCGTCCGCCCCGACGTCATGAAAGCGCTGGCGGACTATGCGCCTTCGCTCGACGAAACGTGGAGGCCGATGACGGTGGCGCTCGACGGCCGCAAATATTTCGCGCGGCGGCTCGTTTCGGATGACCTCTTCGGGCAGGAGCCGCTGCTCCGCCTGCTCGCCGACGGCCTGCCGGAAGCAAAAGCCCATATGGGCGCGATGAGCCTCGGGGTGGTTGGCGCCGAATTCGACGGCAAACCGGGATTCGTCCTGCTCGCCGACGTCTTCTCGCTCGAGGGCGGCGGCCACGCCGAGGATATCCAGGACCACAATTGCGCCATTGCCCGAATTGCGCCATGAATAAGCCGCCTCGCTCTCTCGGGGACATGCGGGGAGCGAAGGCGAGTTGACGCTTGCGCCCTGAAGGCCGGCCGCGCGCCGGTCCATGATCGGCGCCTTTCTGGGGGAAAGTCCGTCATGCGCTTCGTCTTCAGGCTCTTGCTGGCCCTCGGCGTCCTTTGCGCCGTTCAGGGCCGGGCGCTCGCCGTCGTCACCGTGGACGTCGACCTTGGCGCGCAGATGATGCACGTCCATTCGACCGGAGGCGCCAACTACGCGTGGCCCATCTCGTCCGGGCGCGAAGGCCATCTGACCCCACGCGGCGTCTTCCGGCCCCGCGCGATGTACACGATGGTGCATTCGGCCAAGTACAACAACGCCCCGATGCCGCACGCGATCTTCTTCTACGGCCAATATGCGATTTATGGCACCGAGGCGGTCGGCGCGCTCGGCAGTCCGGCGTCGCACGGATGCATCAGGATATCGCCCCAGCATGCCGCGCTGCTGTTCGGTCTCGTGCAGTCCGAGGGGGCGGTGATCCGCGTCGCGGGCGACGCGCCGGTCCACGTCGCCCACGCCCGACACGCCCCGGGCGAGGCGCTCGCGTACGCGCCGATCCGCCACGCGCGCTCGCTCAAGGACTGGGCCCGCAATCCGGCCGGACGCTGAGCCCCGGCTTTCCGTCACGCCGCCGCCACTTTCATCGGCCACGGGACGCAGCGACCCGCAGGGTCGCCGAAACGCCTGAGTTGGCGGGCTTTTGCCGGTCGCCTTTTGCGCCGCGTTGCGCTATCAGGCCGGCGACTGGCTTTCATCGAGGAGACGATTGGTGCGGAGACGTGATTTTCTTGTCGGCGCGGCCGGCGGCCTCTTGGGCGCAGCCGCCGGATCGCGGCTGGCGCTGGCCAACGTGCCCACGCCCTATTCCCTCGATCTCGATCCCCCGATGGACAACCGCGAGAAGTTCATCGCGTGGGGGGTCTCCCAGCGCGGAGAGGACCCCAAATACCTCGGCGAGCGGTTCGACCGCTTCCAGGCCATGGTCCGAAACGAGGATCTGCTGAACGACCGGCACAAGCGCGCGTTCCTTCTGACGCCGCGGAAAAGTTCGTGCTGCAGCAGAACCTCGGCCGCGCCTACGAGCACGCCTTCCTCGACATTGGCTATGGCGTGACGATTTCGGGACCTCACATCGTCGGCCGCATGACCTCCAACATCGATCCGAAGCAGGGTGAGAAGGTGCTCGAGATCGGCACCGGCTCGGGCTATCAGTCGGCCTACCTCTCGCACCTGACCGACAAGGTCTGGACGATCGAGATCATCAAGCCCCTCGCGGAAAGGACCCGCGGCATCTACGACGGCTTGATCAAGGACGGCTACAACGAGTTCGGCGCGATCACGTCCAAAGCCGCCGACGGCTATTATGGCTGGGAAGAGGCGGGTCCGTTCGACAAGATCATCGTCACCTGCGGCATCGACCACGTCCCGCCGCCGCTCCTGCAGCAGCTCAAGCCGGGCGGGATCATGGTCATCCCGGTCGGGCCGCCCGGAGCGCAGCGCGTGCTCAAGGTCGTCAAGACCCAGGCGGCGGACGGTCAGATGACCGTCGCCCGCTCCGACATCTACGGCGGCCGGATCGTGCCGTTCGTGCCCTTCACCAAACTCGAAGGCGACCAGATCGTCGGTACGCACAACAATTGACGGACGCTTCCCCGCCCGTTCCGATGCGGCGCCCCGAACGAAGGGGCGCCGTTTTGCCTTATGACGGCTGTCCGGCGAGGACTTCATGAACGACGCCAGCCCTATTGCCGCGGATGCGACCGTCTTTGAGCACTCTTCCGACGACGCGGTCCTGACGGGGCGCGAGCGGATCGGGCTCTATATCGCGGTTGGCCTCGGGGCCGGCGCCGTGATCGCGCTCCAGATCGACATCATGCGCGTCTTCTCGGTCAGCAGCTGGGCGCATTTCGGTTCGCTCGTGGTCAGTCTCGCCATGCTCGGCTTCGGCCTCACGAGCGCGGTGATGACTATCGCCAAGGACTGGTTCGCCCGGAACTGGCGAATTGCAGCCACCGTCTCCCTCGGCCTCTTCGGTCCGCTCGCGGTCGCGGCCAACCTCTACGTCCAGCAGCTCGGCTTCAACGCCATCTTCCTCGTCTCCGATCCGAGCCAGAAATGGAAGCTTCTGCAGATGTTTTTGGCCGAGCTGATGCCGTTCCTGGCGGGCGCGGTGTTCCTCGGAACCGTCTTTCTCAAGAGCAACCGCACGTTCGGGCGGGTCTATTTCGCCGACCTCGCCGGCGCGGGGCTCTGCGGTCTCCTCTTTCTCCTGGCGATGTACGTCTTCGTTCCCGCCAACCTGATCGCCGCGCCGCTCCTCCTGTGGCTTGCGGCCTGCCTCGCCTGGGCGCTCGGACCGGGAGGGGTCAAGGCCCTTGTTCCCTATGCGATCGCAGGTCTGCTGGCGTTCGGCGCCCACTTCGTCCTCGCGCCGGCCTTTGGCCTCAAGACGCTGGCGGTCAACGACTACAAGGGCGTCTCCTACGCGCGCAAATTCCCCGACGCGAAGAAAGTATACGAGAGCGCTTCGCCCTTCGGCTATCTGGAGGTCTATTCCAGCTCCTATCTGCACTTCGCGCCCGGACTTTCCGACAACGCCGGCTTCAGTCTGCCGACCATGCCGGCCAACGCCTATCTGGGCATGTATATCGATAGCGACGGGCCGATCGGGATCATGCGCGATCTCACCGACAAGGAGACCGCCTACTTCCGCTTCCTGCCGATGGTCTATCCTTACCTCATCAAGTCGGCGCCGAAGACCTTCATCACCCAGTTCGGCGGGGGCATCTCGACCGAGGTCGCGCTGCACTCCGGGGCGAAGGACGTCACCGTCGCCGAAGGCAACCAGGCGGTGCTCAACGCGTTCAGGAGCCCGGCCATCCGCGACTTCACCGGCGACATCCTGTCCAAGGTGCGCGTGATTCCCTACGAGGGCCGCCATTTCCTGGCGGCGACGGACGAGCGGTTCGACGTGATCGACCTCAGCCTCGCCGACTCGGTCGGGCTGTCCAACCCCGGCGGCTTCGCCATCGTCGAGAAGTTCCCCTACACCAAGGAGGCGATGGCGAGCTACATGCGCGCGCTTGCGCCGGGCGGCGTGCTGTCGGTGACCCTCTGGAACAAGGAAGAGCCGCCGAAATCCGTGCTCAAGCTCTACGCCACGATGGCGGCAGCTGGGCGCGAGGTCGCCCCCGACCGTCTCGCCGACTCCTTCTTCGTCGTCTCCTCCTACCTGTCGACCGCGACGGTCCTTTACAAGAACGGCGGCTTCACGCCCGAGGAGATCGCGAAACTGCGCGACCACACCCGGGCGATGTCGTTCGACGAAATTTATTCTCCGGGCTTCCCGTTCGACGCCTCCCAGACCGACTCGACCCTTGACGGCTATGTCCAGCAGATTTTCGCCGGCGCCGCCGGCGGTCCTCCGGCTCCGGGAGACAACGCCGCGGCCCCTTCGGACAACGCCGCAGTCGACGACAGCGCGCCGCCCTCCGGCAAATCCGACGACAGCGTCCTGCCCGCGACCGTGATGGGGCGTCTGGCCTGGCACGCGCTGATCACGGGCGGCTGGCCCGACATCGCGCAGCGCTACGTGTTCAACACCCGCGCGCTCACCAACGACGCCCCCTATTTCGCGGCCTACGTGAAGACCCGCGACCTCTTGCGGGTCACCGACCGGCTTGAACTCCTGCAGGACGAGTGGGGCTATCTCCTGATCTGGGCGACGCTCGGGGTCGCGTGCTTGACCGCGACGGTGCTTCTCGCGATCCCGGTCCTCTGGGGGTGGCGGACGATCTTCTCGCGATCGCGCGGCAAGGCGCTCACCGTGCTCTATTTCGCCTGCCTCGGGGCCGGCTACATCATGGTCGAGGTCGGGCTGATCGCGCATTTCGTCATGGCGCTCGGCAACCCGACGATCTCCGCCTCGGTCCTGATCACGGGCATGCTGGTCTTCTCCGGCCTCGGAGCGCTGGTCTCGGAGCGCATCCTGCCTTACGCGCGCGCGGTGATGCCGGCTCTGTTCCTGATCATCGGCGGGCTGCTGCTCGGCTACGCACTTTATGTGAACCTGGCGCTCGATCACATCGCCGCGCTGCCCTATGGCGAGCGGCTGGTGCTGTGCTTCCTCCTGATCGCGCCGCCGGCGTTCTTCATGGGCTTCCCGATGTCGACCGCGATGACGACGCTCGGGCGTCTCGGAAAGGATCACCTCTTCATCTGGGCCTGGGGCGTGAACGGCTGTTTTTCGGTGATCGGCGCGGCGGCGGCGCCAGTGATCGCGACCAACTTTGGTCTCGGCGCCGTGATCGAAATCGCGGCCGTCGCCTATTTGTTGGCGCTGCCCGCATTTTTTGGCGTCATAGCTGTGGATAACTCTGCCGCCCGAGGCGCCCGGGACGCCGTCGGGAGGGCCTGAAAAGGGTCACGGGGTCGTCGCCGGGACGAAATATGTCGATTGTGCAACGTGCGGATGACATTCGCAACCCGCGGGGTGAACATAAAAATGTCTAGATTCTCAACGGGTTGTCGGACAAGACGGGATCGTGGCGCGAGCCCGGTCGATTTCGGAAAGCCGGCGCTGAGACGACCGGCGCGGCGGCTGCGCCCCATAATCGAACGGCGGATTTGATCTTTGGTCTCGAATCAAGCGGTTGCCTTTTACAGTAAATTAATGGTTAAAATTCGGGTCAGTGGTGCGGGGGAAGCGACGCTGGGATGCAAGGGAAGATGGTTGCCTCGCTCCGGCGCTCGTGTCATAGTCTTGACTGAGCCAAGCAATGAATGAGTAGAAACGGTCATGGCTATGTATTATCAAGTAAGGGTTGAATAAGCCTCCTAAGAATAGATGATCCTGTGAGCGAACTGTGGGGCGTCGACTTATGGGCTTGAAGTAAACTTTTGTGCTCAGCGCGGTCGTCGCGCCTTCTCAATAACATCCCCAGAATATTAACAATCCGTAGTGCGGGCTGCGGAGGGAGAACTCATGTCTAGGGAAAACGGGTCCGGTTACGCTGGAGATGTGCTCGCGGCCGAGGCCTATCGTGTCCTCTCCAGTGACGAGCCGTCAGTGCTGATCGATGTCCGGACCCAGGCGGAATGGGGCTATGTGGGCGTTCCCGACCTCTCCGCCCTCGGCAAAACGCCGCTTTTTCTGGAGTGGCAGAGTTTTCCGTCCATGCAGGTCGACCCTGGCTTTGCGGCGCGTCTGACCAGCCTGCTCGAGGCCGCCCGGGCCGAGCGGGAGGCGACGCTGCTCTTCCTTTGCCGGTCCGGCGCCCGCTCGCGACAGGCGGCGCTCGCGATGACTCAGGCGGGCTGGGTTCGATGCCTCAATATCTCGGACGGTTTCGAGGGCCCCCTCGATCCGTGGCGCCACCGGAGCGCCGTGGGCGGCTGGAAGGCTGGAAACCTTCCCTGGATCCAGACCTAGCGGTCCTCCGCCGCTTGGAAAGACAAGCAATCCGCCAATGCTCCCTTCCCTTTCCTTCGCTCGAGTTCCGTCCATGGGCCTTCGTCATGAAACCGTCGCCGTTTCCTCCGAGGTCAACGCCGTTGGAGGCCTTATGCTCTCGCAGTCCTGGCGGCGGTGCAGCGAGCGGCTGCGCGCCGAACTTGGCGACGATATTTTCAACAGCTGGTTCGGACGGATCGAACTCGAGTCCGTAGCGGGCGGCCAGGCGCGGCTCTCCGTGCCGACGCGCTTCCTCAAGAGCTGGATCGACACGCATTACCAGGGTCCGATTACGGCGGCGCTTGCTTCGGAATTCGGCCCGCTCGCCCGCATCCTGGTCGTGGTCCGGTCGTCGGTGCGTCCCGATTCCCAGCCTTCGACGGCGATCTGTCCGATGCCTTCCGCGCCCCGGCCGGTGGCGATCGTCCTGGGTCCGGAAGGGCGGAATTCACCGGGCCCGCGCCGCGCGGCCTCCCATCCCGCGCTTTCCGCTTCGGCCGACGCGCTGGTCGGTTCGCCGCTCGATCGTCGGCTGACCTTCTCGACCTTCCAGGTCGGGCGCTCCAATCAATTGGCCTTTACCGCAGCCAAGCGCCTCGCCGAGAGCCTCGGGGGCCCGGCGTCGTCGTTCTGCCCGCTGTTCATCCATTCGGCGGTAGGCCTCGGCAAGACCCACCTGTTGCAGGCGGTGGCCCACACCGCGGCCGCCCAGGGCCGCTCGGCGATCTATCTGACCGCAGAGAAGTTCATGTACGGCTTCGTCGCCGCGCTCCAGGCGCAGACCTCGATCGCCTTCAAGGAGCGCCTGAGAGCGATCGATCTCCTGATTTTCGACGATGCCCAGTTCCTGCAAGGCAAGACGATCCAGGCGGAATTCGGACACGCGTTGAACGCGCTGCTCGACGCCGGCCGGGAGGTCATCGTGGCGGCGGACCGGCCGCCGAACGACCTCGATGCGCTCGACGAACGCGTGCGCTCGCGCCTCGGCGTCGGCCTGTGCGTCGAAATCTCCGCACTCGACGAACCGCTGCGCGTGAAGATCCTCGAGGCCCGCATCGCCGCGGCGCGCGCGGTCCAGCCGAGCTTCGAACTGTCGCCGGCGGTGCTCACATTCGTCGCGCGCGCGATCCGATCGAACGGGCGCGATCTCGAGGGCGCCGTCAATCGGCTGCTCGCGCATGCGACCCTGACCGGCGCGCCGTTGACGGTCGAGGCGGCGGAGGTTGCGATCCGCGATCTGATCCGCGCCCACGAGCCCAAGCGCGTCAAGATCGAGGACATCCAGAAACTGGTCGCGACGCATTACAGTGTGTCGCGCGCCGACATCCTGTCGTCGCGCCGCACCGCGGTCGTGGTGAAGCCTCGTCAGGTCGCGATGTTTCTCGCCAAAACGCTGACCATGCGGTCGCTGCCGGAAATCGGCCGCCGCTTCGGCGGGCGCGACCACACCACGGTGTTGCACGCGGTGCGCAAGATCGAGGCGCTGGCGCAAACCGACGGGACGCTGCGCGAGGAGATCGAACTCCTGAAGCGCATGCTCCAGGATTGACGGCGTCCGGCCGACCGATTAGCGGGCCCGGATGACCATCGTGTTCAAGATCGTGGCGACGGACGCGTGGCGGGAGGCCGAACGCGCCGGCCTCTTCGAGGGCGCCGCGGTCGATCGCGCCGACGGCTTCATCCATTTCTCGACCGCAGCGCAAGCGCCGGAGACGGCGGCCAAGTGGTTTGCCGGACGTGACGATCTGACATTGGCGGCGGTGGACGGCGACGCGCTGGGGCCGGCGCTCCGCTGGGAGCCGTCCCGCGGCGGCGCGCTCTTTCCCCATCTTTACGGATCGCTGCCGATTGGCGCGGTGGTGTGGTCGCGACCGCTCCCGCTTGGCCCCGACGGCCATCACGTTTTCGGGGATTTGGACGGGTGAGGGCGGCCGAGCTTTTCGAGCCCCTCGTCAAGCGACTGCCTCCCGAAACGGCGCACCGGGCCGCGATCCTGGGGCTGAAACTCGCCCCGCCGCTTGCGGCGAAGCGTGCGGATCCGCGCCTCGCGGTCCAGGTCCTCGGCTTGTCCTTTCCAAACCCGGTCGGGCTCGCCGCCGGCTTCGACAAGAACGCCGAGGTTCCGGACGCGATGCTGCGTCTCGGCTTCGGCTTCGTCGAAGTCGGCACGCTGACGCCGCGCCCGCAACCCGGCAACGCCCGCCCGCGGCTCTTCCGGCTCAGAGAGGACGCCGCGGTGATCAATCGCTTCGGCTTCAACAACGAGGGCTACGACCGGGCGCGAACGCGTCTCGCGCGACGCCCGGCGGGCCTGCTGGGGGTCAACGTCGGGGCCAACAAGGACGCGTCCGACCGGATCGCCGACTATGCGCTCGGCGTCAAAACCTTCGCCCCCCTCGCCGACTATCTGACGATCAACGTCTCGTCCCCGAACACTCCGGGCTTGCGAGACCTGCAGCGCAGGGAGGCGCTGGACGCGCTGGTCGCCCGCGTCGTCGAAACGCGCGACGAGAGCCGGCCGCGACGGCCGCTCCTGGTCAAGATCGCGCCGGACCTCGACGACCGCGCCCTCGACGACATCGTCGCGATCGCGCTCGCGCGCGACATCGACGGGCTGATCGTCTCCAACACCACCGTCGCACGGCCGTCGACGCTGCGCTCGTCGCACCGCGAGGAGGCCGGCGGCTTGTCGGGGCGGCCGCTGTTTGCGCCTTCGACGCGGCTGCTCGCGCGCGCCTATCTTGCGCTCGGCGGCCGGGTCGCGCTGATCGGCTGCGGCGGCGTCGAGGACGCTCAAACCGCGCTGGCCAAGATCGAGGCCGGCGCCGACCTCGTCCAGCTCTATACCGCGCTCGCGCTCAAAGGCGTGGGCGTCGTCGCCGAGATCCTCGACGGGCTTTCGCACGCGCTCGATAAGCGAGCGGCCGCGGATCTCGCCGCGCTGAGAGGAGCGCGGGCGCAGGAATGGGCGGACCTGAGTTCCTGACCGCGGCGCCGGCGCCTGAGGCGCGTTGCCGTTGGTCCGCCGCGTGGTTAGGGTCGCCTCCCGCCCAGCCCCTTGACGGCCGGCTCATCAGGAGACGCTCCCTTGGCCAAAAACCTTCAGGTCCTGCTCGACCATCGTCCGACGGACAAGGTCTCGCCCGCGAATTTCCGCGTCGTCGAGGCGCCCGTGCCGACGCCCGGTCCCGGACAGGTGCTGGTGCGCCACACGTTTCTTTCGCTCGACCCCTATATGCGCGGCCGCCTGAGCGACGCGAAATCCTACGCCAAGCCGCAGGAGGTCGGCGCGGTCATGGGAGGCGGCGCGGTCGGCGTCGTCGAGGCCTCCAACAACCCGCGCTTCAAGCCGGGCGACTCGGTGGTCGGCGGGGGCGGCTGGCAGCGCTACGCCCTCAGCGACGGCCGCGACCTCAACGTCGTCGACGCCAAGAAAATCCCGATCCAGGCCTATCTCGGGCCGGTCGGCATGCCCGGCGTCACCGCCTGGTACGGCCTCAACAAAATCATCGCGCCCAAGGCGGGCGAGACGGTGCTGGTGTCGGCCGCGACCGGGGCGGTCGGTTCGGTCGTCGGGCAGCTCGCCCGCGCCGCGGGCGCGCGGGCCGTCGGGATCGCCGGGGGCGCGGAGAAATGCGCCTATGCCGTCGAAGAGCTTGGCTACGCCGCCTGCGTCGACCACAAGTCGCCGTCTTTCGCCGCCGACCTCAAGGCCGCGGTTCCCGACGGCGTCGACGGCGTGTTCGAGAACGTCGGCGGCGAGCCGTTCCAGCAGGCGCTGCGTCGCCTCAACGACTTCGCCCGTCTCGCCATTTGCGGCCTGATCGCCTCTTATGAAGGCGCGCCGACCGCGCTGCCCGACATGCGCCTGTTCCTCGTGCGAAGAATCAAGGTCGAAGGCTTCATCGTCTCCGACCACCTGAGCCTCTGGCCGCAGGCGATCGGCGAGCTCGCCGGCCTTGCCGCCACAGGCGGCCTCAAATGGCGGGAGACGATCCGCGACGGCCTCGAAAACGCGCCCCAGGCGCTGGTCGATCTGCTGCACGGCGAGAATTTCGGCAAGATGCTGATCCGGGTCGATTGAGCCTAGCTCAAAATTCCTTGGTGTTTTGAGCCTTATTGAAATCCCCGGCCTTTCGCTTTACCTGTGGCCCGGCGCGCGGGAACGGCGAGCGTCATGCGGAACGGCCTTCGGGCGGTCCCGGGCGCGCGGCGTTCGCACGGCGACGGTCTCATGCGGCAATGAAGCTCACCGATTGGCTCAAGCGAAACAGCGTCTCCCGCTCGGACTTTGCGCGGCGAATCGGCGTCTCTCCGGGCGCTGTGACGCTGATCTGTCGCGACGACGGCGGCTGGTTGTCGCGCGAAACCGCGGAGCGGATCGTCGCCGAGACCGGCGGCGCCGTCACTCCCAATGATTTCCTCCTCACCCCGCCTGTATCGCGAAAGGGGCACGCCATGAACCATCCCGTCACGGAAGCCATCGAGGCGTTCGCCCGCGGCGAGATCGTCATCGTCACCGACGACGACGACCGGGAGAACGAGGGCGACATGATCGTCGCCGCCTCGATGTGCACGACCGAGAAGATGGCCTTCATCATCCGCAACGGGTGCGGCATCGTCTGCGCGCCGCTGACCGCGGCCGACGCCCAAAGGCTCCATCTTCCGCCGATGGTGGCCGCGAACGACGCGCCGCTCGGCACCGCCTTCACCATCTCCGTCGACGTCAAGCACGGCATGACCACGGGCATCTCGGCCGAGCAGCGCTGCAACACGGCCAGAGCGCTGGCCAACCGCAACATGGGCGCGAGCGACTTCGTCCGGCCCGGCCATGTCTTCCCGCTAATCGCCAAGGAGGGCGGGGTGCTGATGCGCTCGGGCCACACCGAGGCGGCGATCGACCTCTGCGCCCTCGCGAACCTGCCTCCGGTCGCGGTCATCTGCGAGCTCGCCAACGACGACGGCACCGTCATGATCGGGCCGCAGATCGCCGCTTTCGCCGAGCGGAACGGCCTCAAGCGCATTTCGGTCGCCGACCTCATCGCCTACCGGCAGGGGCGCGAGAAACTGGTCGAGCGCGTGGCCACGTTCCCGGTCGAGACGCCGATCGGCGAGCTTCAGGGCTACGCCTATCGCACGCGCTTCGATCAAGTCACCCATTTCGCTTTCGTGCACGGGCCGATCGGCGACGGTCGAAACATGCCCGCCCGCCTCCACCGCTGCGACACGATCAGCGACATTTTCGGCGGTGGGTCGATCCCCAAGGTGCTCCACCAGTTCCAGCGGGAGGGACGCGGGGTGCTCGTCTATCTTCGCGACGGGTCGGCGGGCGTGCCGGCCAATTTCGGGGGCGCCGATCCCGACGGGTCGGATGGAGCGCGCGCGCGGCAGTGGCGGGAAGTCGGCCTCGGCGCGCAAATCCTGCGCGACCTCGGCGTGACCTCGATCCGGCTCAGAACCAACCAGCCTCGGACCTACGTCGGCCTCTCCGGCTTCGGCATCGAGATCGCCTCCGTCGAACCGATCGAGGGGTGAGCGCGGCCGGGGCGCGGCGCTTGCCATCGCGCCAATTCGCCGCGATGCTCGGATTGCCCTGTTCACTTGGATTCCGGCCCGATGACCGCCCGACGCGCCGCGCCGCCGTCGACACGCCCGCCGAAGCCCGACCGGAAGTCTCCGAAGGCGCCGACCCCTGAGGCCCTGCTCGCGGCGCTGGCCGAGCGCGAACGCGAACTCGCCGAGGCGCTGGAGCAGCAGAGCGCTTCGGCGGAGGTGCTCGGCGCGATAAGCAAGTCGGTCGCCGATGCGGCGCCGGTTTTCGAGGCGATCATCGACGCCTGTCAGCGGCTTTTCGGCAGCGAAGAGATCGGCGTCTACACGATCGGCGACGACGACATGGTGCGCGTCGCGGCGTGGCGCGGCCCGAGGGCGGACGAGGTCCGCAACGACGTCACACCGGTCGGCGAGAGCGTCACCGGGCGGCTCATCCGCGAGCGCCGCATGCATCACATTCCGGACCTCGCAGCCGAGCCGGGGATATCGGCCACCGTGCGCGAACGGGCGGAGCGCCTCGGAAGCGCTTCGCTCCTCTATGCGCCGATGTTGTCGGAAGATCGTGGCCTCGGCTCGATCCTGGTGGTGCGCTCGCCGCCGAGGCCCTTCACCGACCGCGAGCAAGCGCTGCTGCAAACGTTCGCCGACCAGGCGGCGATTGCGATCCACAATGCAGGGCTGTTCCGCGAGACGAAGGAGGCGCTGGAGCGGCAGACGGCGACGGCCGAAATTCTGCGCGTCATCAGCCAGTCTCCGACCGACGCGAGACCAGTGTTTGAACGCATCGTCCTGACCGCCGTGCGGGTCCTCAAATGCGATCTCGCGGGGATGCTGCTGCGCGATGGGGACAGCTTCGTTCACGCCGCCAGCGCCAACAGCCAGGGACTCTTGGAGATTTTCGATCCCCCCTTCCGAACCAAAATCGACCCGAGCGCCAACTTTCCGTCGCGCGTCCTTGTCGACAAGGCGATGCTGCACTTCCGCGATCTGTCCGAGATCGACCTGCCCCCGCACGAGCGCGTCGTCCAGGAGCAGCTTCAGGCGCAGTCCGGGCTCTACCTGCCGCTCGTGCGCGAGGACGAGTGCATCGGCGTCCTCCTCGTCATGGGAAGGCGCCCGAACAGCTTCAGCCCGAAGGACATCGCCCAGGCGGAATCGTTCCGCGACCAGGCGATGATCGCCATCGAGAACGCGCGCCTCTTCAACGAGGTGCAGGCGAAGACGCGAGATCTCGAAGAGTCGCTGGCGCAGCAGACCGCGACGGCGGACGTCCTCAAGGTGATCAGCCGCTCCGCCTTCGATCTGCAGGCGGTGTTCGACACGCTGATATCCTCCGCCGTCGAATTGAGCGGGGCGAATCGAGGAGCGATCTATCTCCGGGACGGAGAGGTCTTTCGATGGCTGGCCGCTTCGGGGGCCGATTCTGACTATGTCGAATATATGCGATCGCATCCGCGCACGGTCGGTCGCAGTTCGGTCGTGGGCCGCGTCGCCCTGTCAGGCCGGGTCGAGTGCATCGCCGACATGCTCGAGGACAAGGAATTTGAGCTGCCGCTGAGCGTACTGGCGCGCGGAAGGGGGGTGCTCGGCGTGCCGCTGCTGCGCGACGGAAAGGTCGAGGGCGCAATCGTGCTGACACGCTATGCGCCGGGCGTCTATTCTCAGCGCCAGGTCGATCTCGTCCAGACCTTCGCGGATCAGGCGGTGATCGCGATCGAGAACGTGCGCCTGTTCGACGAAGTCCAGGCCAAGACGCGCGACCTCGAAGAGGCGCTGCGTTTCCAAACCGCGACGTCCGAAGTCCTGAAGGCGATCAGCAGGTCGCCAAATTCCCTGGCGCCGGTTCTGGAAGTGATCGCCGGGACTTCGCGCGCTTTGTGCGGCGCGCGGGAGTCGGCGATCTTCATGTTCGATGACCGGAACTACCGCCTGGTTGCGGAATCCGGCCTGCAGGCGAGCTTTCGGGAGTTTCTGCACGCCAATCCGATCGCCCTTGAAACGCGCGGCTCCTCCACCGCGCGCGCCGCAAGGGAAAAGCAGACCGTTCATATTCCCAATATCGCCCATGATCCCGAGTATGGCGTCGGACCGATGGCGAGGGGCAGCCCGAGAGCGCTGCTCTCCGTGCCGCTCATGCGGAACGGAGAGGCCGTTGGCGTCATCACGCTCCTGCAGCCGGACGTGACGCCTTTCAGCGCGCGGCAGATCGAGGCCGTGGAGACCTTCGCCGATCAGGCGATCATCGCCATCGAAAACACGCGCCTATTCGAGGAAGTCCAGGCGCGCACGCGCGACCTCACCGAGGCGCTGCAAATGCAGACTGCGACGTCGGACGTGCTGAAGGTGATCAGCCGCTCGGCGTTCGATCTGCAGGCGGTGTTCAATACGTTGGTTTCCTCGGCCGTCGAACTTAGCGGCGCTCTGACGGGCACGATCTGCGTGCGCGACGGCGACGTTTATCGCTATCGCGACACGGTCGGCGCGGAGCATACGAGCGCTCTCGCGCAATATCTCCGAGAGCATCCCGCCGTCCCGGGACGCGCCACCATAGCCGGCCGGGTGCTGCTCTCCGGCAAGGTCGAGCGCATTCCCGATTGCCTGGCCGACCCCGACTATGTCGTGCCGATGGGCTCTCTGGCGAGCAACGTGCGCTCTCTGCTCGGGGTGCCGCTCCTCAGGAAAGACGGGGTCGAAGGCGCCATCATCCTGACGCGCGACGAGCCCGGACACTTCAGCGACCGCCAGGTCGAAATCGTCCAGACTTTCGCCGACCAGGCGGTCATCGCGCTGGAGAACGTGCGCCTGTTCGACGAAGTTCAGGCGCGCACGAAGGAACTCGCCGCCTCGCTCGACGATTTGCGCAAGGCGCAGGACCGCCTCGTCCAGTCGGAAAAGCTCGCCTCCCTCGGCCAGCTCACCGCCGGCATCGCCCACGAGATCAAGAACCCGCTCAACTTCATCAACAATTTCTCGGCATTGTCGCGCGAGCTGATGGACGAATTGCGCGAGGTGCTCGCAAAGGCGCCGGTCGACGCCGCCGACCGTGGAGAGGCCGACGAACTGATCGGCATGATCGACGCCAACCTCGACAAAGTGGTCAGCCACGGCAAGCGCGCCGATTCGATCGTCAAGAATATGCTCCTGCACTCGCGCGAGGGGTCGGGCGAACGGACGCGCGTCAATGTCAACGCGATGGTCGAGGAGGCGCTGAACCTCGCCTATCACGGCGCGCGCGCGGAAAGGCCGGGCTTCAACGTGACGATCGCCAAATCGCTCGACGAGAATGCGGGGGCCGCGGAGATCTATGCACAGGAAATGACGCGGGTGCTGCTGAACTTGATTTCGAACGGATTTTACGCGACGAACAAGCGCAAGCAGGGCGAGGCGACCGGCGCTTACGAGCCGACGATCACGGCCTCGACGCGTGATCTCGGACACAGCGTCGAGATCGCCATCCGGGATAACGGAACGGGGATACCCGACGAGGTGAAGGCGAAGATGTTCAATCCGTTCTTCACCACCAAGCCGGCGGGCGAAGGCACCGGGCTCGGCCTGTCGCTCAGCCACGACATCGTGGCCAAGCAGCATGGCGGGACGATCGAGGTGACGACCGAGCCTGGCGCCTTCACCCAGTTCACCCTCATTCTCCCGCGCGCGGGGATCGCGTCATGAGCGCGCTGATCCTGGTCGTGGACGACGAGCCCGACGTCGCCGAGCTTTTCCGCCAGCAATTCCGCAAGGAATTGCGCGCCTCCCAGTTCGCTATGGACTTCGCCCAGTCGGCGCCCGAAGCGCTTGAGCGCGTCGACGCAGCGGAGAGCGCAAGCCTGATTCTCATCCTTTCCGACATCAACATGCCCGGCATGAGCGGCCTCGAGCTTCTGCCCCGCGCGAGAAAGGCGCGGCCCGATGTGCCGGTGATCATGATCACGGCCTACGGCGACCAGGAAACGAGGCGTAAGGCGATCGAGGGCGGCGCCGCGGGGCTGTTCACCAAGCCGATCGACTTCCCTGGGCTTCGCAGCGAAATCGGACGCCGTCTCGAGGAGGCGCAGGGCGCCTCATGACGGCGAAAATCCTCGTCGTCGACGACGAGCCTGATCTCGAGGACCTGATCCGGCAGAAGTTCCGCCGCCAGATCAAGGAGGGCGCAATCGCGTTCGGCTTCGCGCACGACGGCGTCGAGGCGCTGGCCTTCCTCGCCGACAACCGCGACTTCGACATGGTGCTGACCGACATCAACATGCCCAGGATGGATGGGCTGACGCTGCTCGGCCGGCTGCAGGATGAGGCGACCCGGTTCTCGACCGTGATCGTCTCGGCTTATGGCGATATGGCCAATATCCGCACCGCCATGAATTGCGGCGCTTTCGACTTTCTGACCAAGCCGATCGACTTCGCCGACTTCGAGACGACCGTGCGCAAGACCATCGCGCATGTGGCCGCGATCAAGGACGCCCGCGCGCGACAGGCGTCCGCCGAACGTGCGCATGCTTCGCTCTCCCGCTACTTCTCGCCCAATCTCGCGCTCAGCCTCGCGGCGGATGCGAACGCCCTCGCCCCCGGCGGGGAGCGGCGGGAGATCGCGACGCTGTTCACCGACATCGCCGGCTTCACGCCGCTGGTCGAGTCGCTCGATCCGAAAGAGCTCGCGAACCTGCTCAGCGGCTATCTCGAGGGCATGACGGAGATCGTGTTCGCGCATGAAGGGCACGGTCGCCAAGATCATCGGGGACGCCATCCATGTCCTGTTCGGCGCGCCGGCCGACCAGCATGACGCCGCCTCGCGCGCGATCGCTTGCGCGCTTGCGCTCGACGCGTGTTCCGAAGCCTACCGCGAGGAATGGAACGCGCGCGGCGTTCCCCTCGGCGTGACGCGCATCGGCGTCCATGCGGGACCGGCGATCGTCGGCAATTTCGGCGGCGGACGCCTGTTCGACTACACAGCCTACGGCGACACGATCAACGCGGCCGCGCGGCTCGAAGCGGTCAACAAGGAACTCGGCACGCGGATCTGCGTCAGCGCGGCGGCCGCCGAACGCGCCGAAGGGTTTTTTGGGCGGCCGGTCGGCGACCTCGTGCTCCGCGGCCGAAGCGAACCGATGCGCGCCTTCGAACCGCTGCCGGAGGAGGAACGGTCGAGCCCGCACACGATCGGCTATCTTAACGCCTTTGCGAAGCTCGAGGCCGCCGACGCCGGGGCGCTCGCGGCCTTCGCCGCCCTGATTGGCGAACGGCCGGGCGACTCGCTCGCCCAGTATCACCTGAAGAGGATGCTCAACGGCGGCGCCGGAACGCGGATCGCCATGCGCTAATGTCCGATCAAGTATCGTAAACGACGGATCAGCCTCGCGCGCTATCTGATCGTCCACCCGCCGTCGATGAGCATCGCGGCGCCGTGAATGAAGGAGGAATCCTCCTCCGAGGCGAGGAAGAGGCCAAGCTTCGCGATCTCCTCGGGTTGCGCGTGCCTGCCCGCAGGAACGGATCTGACGCTTTCCATCACCGCCATGTCGCCGGAAGCGAAGATCTCCTTTGTCATTCCGGTCTCGACGGCGCCGGGACAGATGGCGTTAGCGCGCACGCCGTGCTTGCCGTAGTCGAAGGCGAGTTGGCGTGTGAAGCCGATGACCCCGTGTTTCGAGGTCGTGTAGGCTGCGCCTCCGCCCCCCGCGACGAAGCCCGCGATCGAACCGAGATTGATGATCACGCCCGATCGCCGCGCGACCATCGCCGGCAGGAGCGCATGGCAGGTCAGGTACATACCCTTGAGATTGACTTCGATGATCCGGTCCCAAAGCTCCTCGCTCGTTTCGGTCACGGACGCGTAATTGTCCAGGATGCCGGCATTGTTCACTAAGATGTCGACTTGACCCAACGTCTCGACCGCCGTCCTTGAGAACCCGGCCACCGAGTCTCCGCTGGAGACGTCGCCGGCGAGCGCCAAATGTTTCTCGCCGCCAAGTTCCGCTACGACGCGTTTCACCGAGTCGAGGTTCACGTCCACGGCGGCGATGCGCGCGCCTTCGCCCGCGAACGCGAACGCCATGGCTCGGCCCATTCCGGAGCCTGCGCCCGTGATCAACGCGACTTTCCCATCCAGTTTCTTCGACATGCTGTCTCTCCCTTGCCAGTCGTCTTGAGGGGCGCGAGGCCCTTGAAATCTCGTCGCCTCCCGTTCGAGGCGGCTCCGTCCCAGGCGCATCTCGACTGCTCCCGCTTTCTCCCTGCTCACGCGGCCGGAGCGGCGGCCTGCAGCCTGCTCATCACATCCGCCGACATCCGCGCGTAATTCCTATCGTTCTCGATTGCGCCGATGAGGCGAAAATCCTTCATGAGCAGCAAACGGTCCGCCAACCCGACAATCTCCGGCAAGTCGCTGGAAATCAGCAGGATCGCCGTACCCCGGTCGGCAAGCTGCGCGATGAGCTGATGCAGATAGGCTTTCGTGCGGACGTCCACTCCGATGCTCGGCTCATCGACGATCAGGATCTCCACGCCCGCCGCGAGCCACTTGGCGATGCTGACCTTCTGCTGGTTGCCGCCCGAGAGATTGCGAACGGCCGTTTGGCGTGAGGCCGCTCGCACGTCCAGCTGGCGAAGCAACGGGTCAACGCGCTTTACGATCGGGCCGTCAGGCAACCAGCCAAGCGCTCCGCGCAGATTCGACCAGACCGTGATTCCGGCGTTGGCGAGCACGCTGTGCATAAGCACGACGCCCTCGGTCTTCCGGTCCTCGCTCACGTAGCCAATGCCGAATCGATGCAGCGCGGTATTGACGTTCGCGATGCGGACGGCGCGGCCGTTCACGCGCAACTCCCCCGCGACGATCGGGTAGAAGCCGATGATCGATTTCGCCAGTTCGGTGCGGCCGGCGCCGACCAGGCCGTAAAGCCCGACGATCTCCCCGCGCCTCACGGCGAGGCTCACGTCGCGATGGCCGACGCTCGTCGCAACGCGCTTCAGTTCGAGCGCCGGCGCGTCGTTCGTCTCTGCCTTTGCGCGACGCTCCGTCTCGTCGAGGGCGAAATCGCGTCCGACCATGGCGCGCACCAGCGCCGCTCTGTCGTAATCGCAAATCGGCCCGCTCGCGGTGGCGTTCCGACCGTCACGCAGCACCGTCACGGAATCGCAAAGCTGCTCGATCTCCTCGAGCTTGTGGCTGACAAAGAGCATCGCGACGCCGCGGTCGCGAAGCTGGCGAAGAACCCGGAAGAGAGCCTCGGCCTCGTGCGCAGTCAGCGAGGCGGTCGGCTCGTCGAGCACAAGGACCTTCGACTGAAGCGACAACGCCCGCGCGATCTCGACCATTTGCGCCTGGGCCGCAGTCAGCGAGGAGACCGGACGGCGCACGTCGAGGTCGAGATCGAGCCGCCCCAGCCACTCCCGGCCAAGTTGGTGGATCTCTTGATAGTCGATCGGCGCCAACGTCCTTGCGGCGATGCGATCGAGGACGATGTTTTCGGCGATCGAGAACCTGGGGATCAGGTTGCGCTCCTGATGGACGGCCCCGATTCCCTCATGGCTCGCGTCTCGCGGACTCGCGAAATGGACAATGCGCCCGTCGACCCTGACGGTCCCGCTGTTGGCGCGGTGCACGCCGGTGATGATCTTGATCAGGGTCGACTTGCCGGCGCCGTTCTCTCCGATCAGCGCGTGGATGCTGCCGCGCTCCAGCGAGAGCGAGACGCCGTCGAGCGCGATGACGCCCGGAAAGGACTTGACGACGTCTTCGAGCGCAAGCGCATGCGTCATGGCGCCGAGTATCCGATGGGGAGCATCGTTCTCAGGCCGTTAAGTCCGACGGCGAGCAGAATGAGCCCGCCCAAGAGGAGCTGAACGTAGAAAGGATCGACAGCGAACAGAACCAGTCCCTGGGTAATCAGCGCGATGATGACGACGGCGAGCAAGGTGCCCACGATGCTGACGTGGCCGCCGGTCAGAGCAACGCCTCCGATGACCGGCGCTGCGAAGGAGGAGATCAGCCAATCCTCGCCGATGGTCGGCTGCCCCAACTGCAGGCGCGCGACAGCCACCATGCCTGCCAGCCCGGCAAGGACCCCGGAGAGAACATGCGCGGTGACGACGGCTCGCTTGATCGAGATTCCCGACAGTTCGGACGCGCTGCTGTTGCCGCCGACCGCCAGGATCTGCCGCCCGATCGGCAACCGATAGAGGACGTAAGCGAGAATGGCGGTCGCAACCGCTGTCGGAATCAATACGGCCGGGATCGGTCCGACAAGGGACGCGTTGCCAAACGCGCTGACGGCTTTGTCGATGTTGTAGAATGGCTGCGCCTTGGTCAGCGCCAGGTTCAGGCCCTTGAACATCGCCAGCGTCGCAAGCGTCACGATGAAGGCCGACAACTTCAACTGCGCGATCAGGACGCCGTTGAACAAGCCGGCCGCCGCGCCAAGAGCAAGGCCCAGAACGAAAGCCGGCGCCGCGGACAGGTGCCAGACCTCCATCATGCCGGCGAAAGCCACGGCCACGAGGCCGCCGATCGAGCCCAGCGACAGATTGAGTTGCCCCACCGCGAGTGTGATCATTTGTCCGAGCGCGATCAGCGCCGCGAGCGCGAAGGCGCTCATCAGGACGAAGAGGTTGAAAGGCGTCAGGAAAGCAGGGCGAAGCGCCGCCATGAGCACGAAGGCCAGAACAGCGATCGCCGCCAGCCCAAGCCACTCCTGACGCAACAGCCCTTTCGCCAAGATCAGACCCTCTCCGTTCCCATGAGCAGGCTGCGGGCCTTCTCGAGCAGCACCGCGAGAAGCAACACCGAGCCCAGCGCGAACTGAACCCAGAACTCGCCGATCGACATGAGGAGCATGCCGCTCGTGAGTTCCGTAACGAGAAAAGCCGCGAGCACGGTCGGCAGCACCCAGGCTCGGCCGCCGCTCAGAAGGGCGCCGCCGAGGACCGGCGCCAGGAATGCCGGGAGCAGCCATTCCTGGCCGAGGTTGCCGGCCATCGACGGCACCATCGCGCCGTTGCGAATCGACAGCATCACCCCCGCCGCCGCCGCCAGGATTCCAGCGATCGCGTGCACCGCCATGATCCGGTTTCCAACCCTAACGCCCGAGAGGGCGGCGGCGCGGGCATTGGCCCCCGCCGCCAGGATCTCGCGCCCGATGTCCGTCCATCGCAGCATGATCGCAATCAGCGCTCCGACGACGACGCTGACCGCCAGCATGGGGGAGAGGAAGCCGAGCCAGCGAATCCTGCCGAGAGCGAGGAACGAAGCCGGCAGGTCGCGGACCGCCTCGGCCTTCGTCAGGACGATCATCGCGCCGAAGATGATGCTCATGGACGCCAGCGTCACGATGAAGCTGTGCACCCGCGCGAACACGACCACGAAGCCATTGCAGAAGCCGAGCGCCCCGCCGAGGCAGAGCGCGCCAAAGATCGCAATCGCCGTCTGCGTGCGGAAGTCCTGCATCAGATGGCCGGCGAACATCGCCGAGGCGACGCCGATTGCGCCGATCGAGAGATCGAGGCCCCCTGTCGCGATCACCAGCATCATGGCGAGCCCCAGCAGGACGTTGAGCCCTGCCGTCCGCGTCAGGGCGTATTGATTATAGGGAGAGGAGAAGCCGTTCGCGGACCACGAGAAGACCGCGAAGGCCAGCACAATCAGCAGCAGCAGACCAAGAGCGGTCGACGCCTCCTCGTTCGGTCGCCGTCGTAAGGAAGCGCCAGAACCCATGGGTCAGATATTCCGGTGGTGACGAACAAGCCTCTCGCGCTGCCTCAGGGGCACTTCAAATAGTTGGCCTTGAAGCTTGCGAGAAGGTCCTTGGCCTTCTCCTTCTGAATGTCGTGATAGGAGTTGAGGTTCGCGGCCGTGACGTAGACCGTGCCGCTATCCATAAGCTTCGCGCTGCGGTTGGCGTTCTTCCACGGCGCATCGCTTCGCAGCGTACATCCCGTCCGCAGCTTGTCGACCGCGAACGAGCCGACGTAGGCCTGCGCGAACGCGTTCTCGACATAGGTCCCGGAAACGTAGCCGTCCCGGATCGCCTGCATCAGAAGGTCGTCGTTGTCGAGCCCGACCATCTTGATCCGCTTGTCGCCGATCTTGCGCAGCGCCGTCGCGGCGACGACCGAGGGAATCCAGGCGGTGGTGATGATGCCGCCGATGTCGGAGCCTTGGGTCGCGAGAAAGGCGTTGATCTTGTCCTGCGCCGCCTCTGGCTCATCGAGGTCGGTGATGTTGTCCACGACCGTGACCGCGCCGTTGGTCTCCGCGACTGCGCGGGCGATCGCGTCGATTTCGGACTCGCGTATTTGGGTCGATCAGGAAGCCTGCGAAGTGGACGATCTTGCCCTTCCCGCCCATCTCCTTGATCAGCTGCTTGGCGGCCTCGTAAGCAGCGACCGTATTGTCGGTCGCGAAGCAGAACGAGGCGTCGCTCGGATCCTGCAGGCATCCGGCGAGGGAGATCACCGGCGCGCCCATTCCGACGAGGTCGGCGACGGTGGGCCGGGTCGCCACGGGATCGCCAGGGAAAATCAGAAAGGCGTTATAGTTCTGCGACGCCATGCTTTCGAGAAGGGCGTTATGAGCCGCGAGCTCCCACTTGGCCGGCACCCGATAGTCGACCACGCCGATATTGAAATCCTTCTTGGCCTGCGCTCCGGCAGGATCCCATTGCGTGAAATACGGGTGCGGCCCAGGCGCCACAATGCCGATCCGAGTCGACGGATCCGCCAGTGCAGCGGTCGCCAGCCCGGAAAAGGCGGTCAAGGCGACCAAAAAGTGTCGAAAGCTCTTACGGCGCGTCATGTCTGCTCCTCCCCGTGTTCCGTTTCTTCCAGCCACGTGGGCGAAAGCCGACGTGGCGGGGCAAACCTCGGTGCTGGCGCGCCCAGACGATTGGAATCTTTAAGGAAACTCTCGTCGGACGCGCGCGCTCGGCCAACAAAATCGAGCGAGCGTTCGCTCAGGCTACTCGGCCTTGGTTCCGGCAGCAAGGGGTCACCGTTGCAATATCGTCCCCCGCTTGCGGGCGTTCATGGATGCGATCGACTGACGGCAAGCCTCCGTTAAGGGCGCACTGCGCGCCTGGAGGCAAAGCCCGCTTTCCGACCAGATCTTGTCCTACGACACGGCGGCCCGCCAGGTCCGCTCACCGTCGATCTTCAGCTTTCATTCGGCTCGACCAAGCCGGTGACTCTCGCAGTCCGCGCGCGCCCGCGAGATGGCCTTGGCTATCACCTGTGGCAAACGCTTGACAAGAACAAA
Source organism: uncultured Alphaproteobacteria bacterium (assembly GCA_963748545.1). GTDB lineage: Bacteria > Pseudomonadota > Alphaproteobacteria > Rhizobiales > Beijerinckiaceae > Roseiarcus. The sequence goes on along the minus strand of CAVVJO010000012.1, from coordinate 7,530 downwards.
AAAAGAACACATAATGAAGGTGTTGCGGAGAGTTCAGGCTGAGCATGGACAGGATTGCGGTTTGGAAGGGTCGACTGAGCGGCGCCGCCGGCCAGCGTTGGACCGGACGTGATCGCGGGTCGCCGGCCGTCGTTCGGCGGGCGATAAGCTGTCCTTCGAGGCGCGAACGATGGAGCCCACGGGAGCGATTTTTGACGGATCTCCTCCTCAAGCGCGGGTCTGCCATGGAGTTCGGTTCGAGCCGGGCCTGCAAGCGGCGCCGCGCTCGGCGCGGCGAGTCGCGTCAGGAGGTCCTAACGCCTTGAGATCCTTGGCTGCGGCAAAGGTGCGCGCGACGCCCGGAGGGCCTTTCTTCGCACAAGGCCATCCAACCCTCGGCGGGATGGCCGCGACGGCCATCCAATGCGCGCGCAAGTCATTGAAAAGATTGAAAACGGCAAAGGGTCAGGCCTTGCATCCGGTTGGCATGGATTTGGGTTTGGCTTCGATGGATTTGGCTTCGGCGCCGCGCCAGCTTGGATGCGCCTCGGCTTTGCCATCAGGCGCCCAGTTTGCGCTCGCGACGGGAAGCCGCCGCGGACGACGACATTCGCCTTGGATTGCCGAACCCCCGGAAAATCCGCCGCAAGCTCTTGAAAAGGCCCAAAATGGACTGGAGGCGGCGGAACGGCGGCGACGCCGCTCAGGAACGCCTCATCCCTCCATCAGCGCCGTCACGTGGGCGGCGACCGAGCGCGCGAGGCCGTCGAGGTCATAGCCGCCTTCGAGCACCGACACCACGCGTCCGCCGCAATGCTTCTGCGCGAGCTCCGTCAGCTTGCGGGTCGCCCAGACGAAGTCGGCCTCGACCAGGTTGAGATTGCCCAGCGGGTCGTGGCGATGGGCGTCGAAGCCCGCGGAAATGATCACGAGATCGGGGGCGAAGTCGTCGATCCGCGGCAGGATCGCCACCTCCATCGCCTCGCGGAAGGTGTCGCCGCCATCGCCCGCCCGCAACGGCGCGTTGACGATCTGGTCGTGCTCGCCCCGCTCGCTGATGGCACCCGTGCCGGGATAATTCGGCATCTCGTGGGTCGAGGTGTACATCACGCTCGGGTCGCTCCAGAAGATGTGCTGGGTGCCGTTGCCGTGATGGACGTCAAAATCCATGATCGCGACCCGCTCGGCGCCGTACACCGCCCGCGCATGACGCGCCGCGATCGCCGCATTGTTGAAGAAGCAGAAGCCCATCGGGGTCGCCATCTCGGCGTGATGACCGGGCGGGCGGGTCGCCACGAAGGCGTTGCGGACCTTGCGGGTCATCACCTCGTCGACGGCGAACAGGGCGCCCCCGGCAGACCGGAGCGCGGCCTCGAAGGTGCTGGGGCACATCGACGTGTCCTGATCGATCGCGACATGGCCTTGAGCGGGCGTCGCCGAGCGGATCGCCTCGATATAGTCGAGCGGGTGGACACGGGCGATCGCCGCAATCTCGGCGCGCGGCGCGGCGTCGCGCGCCAACATCTGAAACACTTCGCTCTCGAGCGCGCGGTCGACCGCGCGAATCCGGTCGGGGCGCTCGGGATGGCCCTCGCCCATGTCGTGCGCGAGGCAGGCAGGGTGGCTGATCAGCAGTGTGGTCAATCTGGCGTCCTACCCGGGCCGATGCGTTTCCCCATCCTGCGGCACTTTCCCGCCAAAGGCGGCCTATGTCCAACGATTTAACGAGGGACGGGTTCCGGCGTGCAGGTCAGGCGCCTGGCTTCGTCCTCGGCCTCCGCGCGGAGGCTCGGCGTCTCGCTGAACACGCGGACCATCACATAGCCCTCACGCTCCGGCGCCGCAATGCGCAAGTCGCGTGACGGACTTTCTTCGTCGTCGTGGGAGGCGAGCGTTCGGACGTCGTCGGGGGTGGCGAGCACCGCTTCGATCGCGCCTTGCGCGCCGGCTTTGTCGGTGAGGGCGTAGAAGGCGAGGCCACGTCGCGTATGGAAGGAGATCGAGGAAAAGGTGCGGCCGGTCGGAGCGCGGACCCGGATCGGCCCGCCGGCGAGATTGTATCGGCAGAAAGCCGCAGCCACCGCCGGGTCCGCGAAGGGGGCGCCTGTCGCGCCGGGTCTGCGGCGGGCAGGGCCACTGTTTCGTCGACCCCGCCCATGCCGGAGAGTCTCCGCGTAGGCGTCTCGGGTCGCGACCCAGGGCGTCGTCAGGATCACGACGAAATGGACGATCCCCGCCAGAACGGCCGCCGACGCGGCGACGACCAGGATGGCGCTCAAGCCGGCCCGCGCCCTCATCCGCAGCCGACCCGCTTGATCCTCGGCGCCATGGCCGGATCAATCGCGGCGGCCGTGGCGCCGAGCGGGGAATCGTAGAGCCTGAGCGCCAGCGCGAAGGGGCCGGCCGCGCCGATCGGGAGCCAGTTTCCCGGCTGGACCTCCGCCGCCGCGGTGATGACAAAGTCGCCTGAGCCGGCGCGAAGGATCTCCGACGACCGGAAACCATAACGGTCGGCCGGATTGGCGACAGGGAAGCCTTGCGGGTCCGTGAGGCTCAAGGTCCAGTAGCGCGCGGCTGGCGCCCGAGGGCCGATCTGATAGACGCACCGGGCGTCTAGGCGACGCCCGTCGTCGTCCTCGCGAGCGATCAGTTGCAACCCCTCGCCGGTTGCAAGCGGGATCTCGCCGCTCGTCGCCAGCCGGGCGCGGGTGTATGGATCGGCTTCGATCGAACCGGCGTGCGCCTCGATCGACCAGGCGCCGAGCCGAACCTGGTCGAATGGGCTCAGATGCGACACCGCGAAGGCGCTGGCGGTCAGGCCGATGACCAGCCCCAAGACGCCGACGATGACCATTGCCATGAAATCCGCCACGCGACCCGGTCCCCGTGATGCGGCAGACAAGGCGGCCCGACCAGAGAATGTCAATACGGGCGGGAGTTAAGGCGAGCCGACGGCGCTGCCGAGCGACACGGCGGGCGCTGTCGGGGTCGTCCTCGGATCGGCGCCGGGACCGATCGAAACCGACAGCCGGGAGAGCGCGGTCCGCGCGAGTTCGCGAATATCGAGGATTGCCCGAGTGGCCGCCGGGGACAACGCAATCGAGGGAGGCGCGGCGCCCGCGTCCGGGGCGGCCTTCGCGGGCGCCGGCGCGGCCGGGCTGCTCTGCGACGGGGGCGGGGGAGCGACGCCGAAGGGAGGTTTCGGTTCGAGGCCGCGGTGAGCGAACGCCATGATCTCCCGCCAGGTCATCGCAGGCAGTATGCCGCCGGTCAGGTTCTCCATTGGCGCGTTGTCGTCGTTGCCGAACCAGACGCTGCCCACGAAATTGCCAGTGAAGGCGTTGAACCACGCGTTGGTCGAATTGTTGGTGGTGCCGGTCTTGCCGGAGATGACCAGCCCCGGAATCTGCGCCGCGCGCCCTGTCCCTTCGGTCACGACGTGGGTCATGATTTCGTTCATCTCTGCAACTCTGTCCGCCGGCAGAACACGGGTCGGCGACCCGCTGTCGGCGGCGCGGGAATAGACGAGCTTTCCACTGGCGTTGCGGACTTCCACAGCGGCGTAAGGCGTCACGCGCACGCCGCCGCTCGCAAGCGTCGCATTGGCGCCGACCATGTCGATCATCTTGACCTCATCCGCTCCGACCGGCAGCGACACGGTGTCGATGAGCGGTGTCGTCACGCCCATCGCACGGGCCGTCTCGACGATCTTGGAGCGCCCAAGCGCTGCGATCTTCGCGAGGTGATAGCTCTGCTTTGGCGGCCAGTAGACCTCGCCGATCTTGATCGACATGCGAATGGCGGCGGTGTTCAGGGATTCGGCCAGCGCGCGATAGAGAGGCAAAACGCCGGCGCTTTCTCCATGGTAATTGTGGACGCAATAGTCGCCTATGCAGACGCTCGATGCGTCGATCGGCGTGTCGCTGTGAAATTTGCCGGTCAGCAATGCGGTCATGTAGACGAAAATCTTAAACGACGAGCCGGGCTGTCGCTCCGCATCCGTCGCCCGATTGAATTGGCTCGCGCCGTAATCGCGGCCGCCAACCATCGCGCGCACGAGGCCGTCGGTCGTCGCGACGACAGCCGCGGCCTGATGGGCCTTGTAGGCCGGCGCCTTATCGCGCAGCATCGTTTCGATCGTCTCCTCGGCCTTCGCCTGCAGCGCGCTGTCGAGGCCCGTTCGCACCGTCAGGGTGCGGTCGTGACCGAGTTTTCCGATCGCCGCGAGCGCCTTCACCTCCGCATACGCGAAGTCAAGATACCAGTCCGGACTCTGCGCGCGGGGGACGATCGATGGGAGTCGCGGGGTTGCGCCGCGCGGCATAGACCTGTCCCTCGGTCATGAAGCCCGCATCGACGAGATTGCTCAGCACATCGTTGGCGCGGGCGCGAGCGGCAGCGAGGTTGACAAGCGGCGAAAACTTGGTCGGCGCTTTGAAGAGGCCCGCCAGCATCGCCGCCTCCGAAAGATCGATATCGCGCGCCGATTTGCCGAAATAGGATTGCGCCGCAGCCTCGACCCCAAAGGCGCCGGCGCCCATATAAGCGCGATCAAGGTAAAGCTTGAGAATCTCCTTCTTCGATAGATGGAATTCGAGCCAAAGCGCGAGATACGCTTCCTTGATCTTTCGCTGGATCGAGCGCTCATTACTGAGGAATATATTTTTAGCCAGTTGCTGTGTGATAGAAGAGCCGCCCTGCACGACGCCTGACGCCCTCGCATCGACGGTAAGCGCGCGGACCGTTCCGACCAGGTCGATGCCAAAGTGGTTGAAAAATCGTCGATCCTCGGTCGCTATTACAGCCTTCACGAAATAATCGGGTAGGTCCTGGAACGGAACAGCCTCGTCGCGATTGACGCCGCGCTTGCCCACCTCGACGCCATATCGATCTTGAAACGTAACGGCGAGATCGCTGCGCGCGAGGCGATCGCCATCGGCCGTCTCGCGAAAAGCGGGCAGGGCCAAAGCGAGCACTACCAGAAGGCCCCCAAGTCCGAGCGTCAGCGCTTCACATGCAAGTTCGACCGCAATCCGCGGTGCGCCAGACAAATGCAGTCGATCCGAGGCTTCGTCGATCGTCTCAAGGACGCCGACCGCCTTCTGCCCTGCCGCGAACATGGTCGAATTGATGAAGGCGTCGAGCGCCAGCAAGACCCGAGAGGTCGTCGCCCATGCTTCCGCTATTCGCCTCCCCAACGCCACGCCCTCTATTTTGGCCGCCGATCGGATCGCGCTTATACCTAGAAGCCTTAACATAGGGGTTGGGTCGCACTAAAGGGAGACTGCAAGCTCCGGATCGCCTGCGAGGCGGCGGGGAAAACCTTGGGAAACGAGTCCGCAACTATGACGAAGGATCCCGCCGAAGATGCGCCGTTCTGGAAAGCCAAGTCGCTCGAGGAGATGACGGTTGCCGAATGGGAGAGCCTTTGCGATGGATGCGCGCGCTGCTGTCTTGTGAAGCTTGAGGACGAGGACACAGGCGTCATTCACTTCACCGATATCGGATGCACCCTCCTCGACGCCAAGGCGTGCCGATGCCGCGACTATCAGCGACGCAGCCGCCGAGTGCCCGACTGCGTCACGCTGACGCCCGCGGTCGTTCGATCATTGAGCTGGTTGCCCGTCACCTGCGCGTATCGGCTGGTTTCGGAAGGCAAGGATCTGCCGGATTGGCATCCGCTCGTCTCCGGCTCGCCCTCAAGCGTGCATCAGGCGGGGGTTTCTGTCCGGGGCCGCGTGTTCGCCTCCGAGGACGATCTTGCGCAGGAGGCGTGGCCGGAAAGAATTGTGGCCTGGCCGAACCGTCAACCACGGCGCCAGAGAACACGAGACCCCGCGGAATAAACGAGGCCGCATGGAGTTCCCCGACTTGGTATCGTCACTTTAACTGTCAGGCCGCGGCGCTCGGCCGGGCTCTAAGCGACCCATGCCAGCGGTTGAGATGCGCAAGTTCAGCCGGGATTGCGAGCCGCGCGGGCTTGGCGAAGTCCAGCGCCACCAGTCCTGTAATGTCGGCGACGGTAAACCGCCCGCCCGCGACAAACGGTCGGTTACTCAGAACTTCGTCGAAGATCGCCATGTTGCGCTGCGCGCGAGGCCGGTTGGCGGCCGCCCAGTCGGCGACCTGCGGATCCTCCATCTTCGACATATGCGGATGTGAGTGGCGGAAGACCTGCGCGATTGGCAGCAGAAGGTGCCACTCGACCCGTCTTTGCCACATTTCGATCGTTGCGCGCTCGAGGGGCGTCTCGCCGAAAAGGTTGGGGTCGGGATGTAACTCCTCGAGGTAGCGGCAGATCGCGATCGATTCTCCAATCACCGTTCCCTCGTCGAGCTCGAGGGCGGGAATCACCTGAAAAGGATTGACGGCGGAGTACTCGGGCTTCTTGTGCTCCAGCCCGGCAAGATCGACTTCGACTCGAGGAATGGACACTCCCTTCTCGGCAAGAAAGATCCGCACCCGACGTGGGTTTGGCGCGAAATTGGAATTAAACAGTTTCATCGGCTCCTCCCTTCCAGCTGGCGATTGAGCCTGATCCTCTCGGCAATGAAAATCCCCCAATAACGGCGTCTGCGTCAGCCCCTCGTTAAGGCTTTGGATAGCATAATCCGCCGGTCTGTTGCGGTGCGTACCGAGTGCCATGAGCGAGTCGAGAGCAGAGAGCGGAGGCGAACGGCGGGATCCGCACATTGCGGCGCGCCGTCGCAGGATGACTTTCGGGCTCCGGCGCGCCGGCGAGACTACGACCGGATCCGAGCCGACGCCCCCCTATTCCGTCGGGATGATCCGGTTGTTTGCTCGAATCCATCGCAACGCGGCCCCCGTGCTCGGCCTCGTCGCGTTTGGGACCGCTGCGGTGGTGTTGCGCCTCGTCGGCGCCGCAGCGATGGCCACGTGGGCGGTGTTCATCGGTTGCGCCATCGCCCTCGTTTATGCGCTTCCGCTCGCGTTTCTGGACAACGGCGAGGCTGACAAGAGCGCGGGCGCGTGGCGGCGCAAGTTCGTTCTGGCGACAACCTTCTGCGGATCCGCCTGGACCTATCTCATTGTCGCGCTCCTAGGGTCGGCCGAGCCTGATGCGCCCGCTTTCGCCATGCTGGTCATGCTGCTGGCGTCGACCGTCATGTCGCTGCTGGCGGCGACGATTCCGGCTGCGTTCGTCGCGGGGATGCTGCCGATGATCGTCGGCGTGATCCTCGCCTGGTCGGCGCGCTTGCAGAATCCAGCGCTGCCAGCCGCCGCCATGACGATCGGCGTCATCGGATATGTCCTGGTCGTCGTTCAGCGCCTGCACGCGGCCGCCGCCCGCAGCGTCTCGCTCCAGGCGGAGAAGGACTTGCTGATCGCCGAGCTCGAGCAGGCCAAGCTCAACTCGGACGAGGCGCGGCGGCGGGCCGAGGGGGCGAACCTGGCGAAATCGCGGTTTCTGGCCACCATGAGCCATGAGCTGCGCACCCCACTGAACGCCATTCTCGGCTTCTCGGAGGTGATGAAGGGCGAGCTCTTCGGGCCGCACGGCGTTCCCGCCTACAAGGAATATTCCAACGA
>CAVVJO010000011.1:0-12985 GCA_963748545.1 uncultured Alphaproteobacteria bacterium | reverse complement strand
CGCTAGCTTCGTTGATTTCGTCATAGAAAACATTGGGATGAGAGGCTTGCCGGTCGGTTTGTCGGCTGGACAGCGACGTGTCGGAACCCGAACAATGGCCCGACAGGAGTGTCGTCGGCCGATCCTCGCCGGCCCCGCCGCACGCGCGTCGCGCCGCGCCAAAACGAAGCGTTCCCGGCGGACGGGGTCCGGCCGGGAACAGGAGGCGGCGTTCGACGATGGAAAGGAAGGCGTTTGTTCAGCCGACGATCGCGGGCGCGGCCTCGGCCAGCGGCAGGTCGATGACCTCGATCATCTGGTCGGCGTAGAACTTCCGCTCGTTCCGGGTCAGCGCGCTCGTCTCGGCGACCGCGAAATGCGGGCCTCTCGATCGCTTCATGATCTGGCGCGCGTAGGTGCGCAGCATCTGGTCGTGGAACCGGCAGCCGAGGAACAGGAAACCGCGATCGGTGCGCGCCGCCTTGACGGCCGGAGGGAATCGGCGTCTGGATGTCGATCTCGGTCATGACCTCGACATAGTCCGAATCGGCCACCAGGAAATTCTTCGCCGGACGAACGCCGCCATGGGGCGAATAGAGCACCGTGCGCGCCGCCTCGATCGCGCTCCCGTCACACGGCTGTCCGGCGGCGTCGTAGGCGAGGGTCCAGGCGTCGTAGTGGATTCCGGCCCGGGTGATCCCCTAAATTTCGACGAAATCGTCGCGCCCCGCCTGTCTCAGCGCGGTCGCGAATTCATCGTCGTACCAGGAATTGACGACGAGGCGCGAAGGCAGGCCGGCCAGAAACGAGACGAGCGGACTTGGCGCGACCGCGCTCTCGAAAATGTCGGCCATGAACTTCTGCAGGGTCTTGCGATGGCGCCGGCTCTCGATGAACTGCGCCACCGACCACATGTTGGCGCGGATGCGGGACGGCGCCGGCGCCTTGGCGTGCAACGCGGCGGCGACGGCTTCGGGGGTCGCAGGCAGCGGCGATCCGGAGAGCGCGAGAACGCCGGGTCCGAGATAGGGAACGAGGGCGTCCCGGAGGAGGAGATCGCGCACCAGCGCCAGACGCCGCGCGGGATCGGACGGGGCGGCGCGTTCCGGCGCAAGCTCGGCGGCGGTGGCGCTCATTCGTCCTCTCCGAGCTTCCGCGCGTTGACGGTGATCGGCAGCTTCGTCCCGGCGGGCATCTCCGGCAGGATCAGCGTCCAGCCGTTCCTCAGCTTCACCGAGCCGCCCCACAGGGTTTCGCGTTCGGTCTCGACGATCGGCTCCTCGAGGTCCTTCTTCGGCACGTAAGCCGAGAGACCCTTTTCGCCGCGACGGATCATCACCTTCATTGTCCGGTTTCCTTCATGGCCTGAGGCGCGTCCGCGCGATCGAGGCTCGTGAGCTCCTTGCCGCGCATGCCGACGACGGTCGCGCTGTCGATCCATTCGACCGCGTAGATGTAGAACTGCTGCAGGAAGGTGCCGATGTCGCGCACGTAGCCGACCTCCCCTTTGCGCACCAGGATGTCGCCGATCTCGCGGCCCCGGTACGTGCCGTCGTTGCGGATGTGCTTGAGCGAACGGACCTTCTCGCCGGGCAGGAACGCCGGCGGGTCGCGAATCTCGATTTCCTGTTCTCTGGCCAGTCCCATTACCCGCCCTCCGCCCTCGAGCGAGCCAACGCCGCTTCGCGCACCATCTCGTCCTCGTCCTCGACGAGGCCGCCCAAAAGCGTCGCCGGCAATCGTTCGGCGCAGATGAAGCGGACGCGAAAGTCCGGATCGCCGGCCATCAAGACGAGCCGCTCTTCCGGCATCCGCTCGGCGACCGCGATCCTGACCAGCGGGTCCGGATCGCCGGCCATGCGCGGGAGCGTGTAAATGGGCGCGCGCCACGCGGCCTCCCGCCTCACGGTCGGATCGGGATCGTCGATCAGCCGCACCAGCAACGCCGGCTCGGCCCGCCGCGCCGCGGCGAGCCTGACGGAATAGTCCTTGTCGCCGAACAGGCCCGCGAGCGCCTCGCCTGAAAGGCGCTGGGCGAGCGCGATGCGCACCTTGGGCTCGGGATCGTCCATCAAAGGCTGAAGCCGCGCGACCGGCAGACGAAGCGCGGCCATTGCGCGGACGTCCGGCTCCGGGTCGTTCAGGAGCGCGGTCAGCCGGAAGGGCGAGGCGTAGCGCGCGGCGAGCGTGCGCACCTCGAAGTAGGGATGGGCCAGATGCCGCTCCGCGTGCGCGGGATTGGCGGCGAAGAAACGGTCGACCCGGCGCGCGCGCCTGTCCATCACGCAGGCGCGGCCGAACTCGCAGCGCCCGGCCGCCCGCGTGTCCTCATAGGGGCAGTCGGCGCAGGAAACCGGATTGCCGAGCCAATCGGTCGGCCCGTCGTCCTCTTCCGGGGATGCGGCGCCGGCCATCGTCAAGCCGTCAGGCCTTGACGCAGGTTTTCGGCACCGGGCAGACGCTGTTGCATTGCGGCGTGTCGAAATGCCCGTCGCATTCCGTGCAGATCTTGGCGTCGATGATGTAGGTGTCGTTCTTGAACTTGATCGCGGCGGTGGGGCATTCGAATTCGCAGGCGCCGCATGCGGTGCACTGGGAAGCGATGATCTTGTAAGCCATTCGTACGTCTCCTTCTCCTCAGGTCAGCCGGCGCGCCCGGCGCGCCGGGATTTGTTTGCAGGTCAGGCGACCGCTTTCGCCTCGCCGCGGTCGGCCGTGGCCTCCGCAAAGAGCGCGCTGATCGCGGTCTCGGCGTACTCGTAGGCGTACGCGTCGGTGGCCTCGATGCCGGCGGCGACCAGCATGTCCTTGGGGCAGTCGCCGATCTTGGAGCACAGCACGTGGGTCACGCCCTCGAGCGCTGCGATGGCGGCGTCGAGGGTCGCGTCCTCGCCAAAGCCGTCCATACAATAGCTGTCGATCTTGCGGTGGCCGACGAATTCGACGCCCTTGGCGGAGGCTTCGTAAATCTGGAACTCCTTGGCGTGGCCGAAGTGCTCGTTGATGCGGCCGCCTCCCTTGGTCGCGACGGCGACCAGCATCGAAAGGCCGCCGGCCGCGGTCTCCTTGACCGCGGCGATCGCCTTCGCTTTGGCGCGCACGTGATCGCCGCGCTCCTCGGCGACGATCTCGCGATAGGCCGCGCGCTTGCTTGGGTCGTAGCTGACCGCCTCCGGCAGTTGGTCGAGGGTGAACTCCTGGCCGCGGTCCTCGCCGAGCAGGCCGACCGCGTCGGCGCGACACTGACGGCAATGGCGCATCAGTTTCGCGCCGCCCTCGAGCTTGTCCTGAAGCGCCTTGAGCTCCATGGCGGTCGGGCCCCGCTGTCCAGTCAGGCCGTAATGCGTGCCGTGCGCGGGATCGGAGATCAGCGGCATGACGTTATGCAGGAAGGCCCCGCGCTCTTTCACCCAGCGGTTGACCTCGATCAGGTGTTCGTCGTTGATCCCGGGGATCATCACCGAGTTGATCTTGGCGAGGATGCCGCGCGCGGTCAGCATTTCGAGGCCGAGCATCTGCCGCTCGTGCAAAATCTTCGCGGCCTCGATCCCGGTCCAGCGCTTGTGCTGGTAGAAGATCCACGGGTAGATCTTCGCGCCGATTTCGGGGTCGACCATGTTGATGGTGATCGTCACATGGTCGACGTTCATGCGCGCGAGGTCGTCGACGTGGTCGGGCAGCGCGAGGCCGTTGGTGGATATGCAGAGCTTGACGTCGGGAATCTCCTTGGAGATCGCCGCGAACGTGGCCTGCGACTTCTTCCAGTCGTAACAGGCGTCTCCGGGCCCGGCGATGCCGAGCACGGAGAACTGCGGCACCGCGTTGGCGACGGCGATCACCTTGCGCTTGGCCTGATCGGGCGTCAGCTTCTCCGACACGACGCCGGGGCGGCTCTCGTTGGCGCAGTCGTATTTGCGATTGCAATAATTGCACTGGATGTTGCAGGCGGGCGCGACCGCGACGTGCATGCGGGCGAAATAGTGATGCGCCTCTTCCGAATAGCAGGGATGGTCCTTGATCCGCTCCCAGATGGACTCGTCCATGTCGGAAGGCTTGGCCGACGATCCGCACGAGGACGACGAGCAGCCGCCCGATGTCGCCGCCTGTTTCATTGCGTCGAAGTCGATCGGGTTCAAGAGGCTGTCGAGCGAGATCGTGAACGGCTGGCTCATGTGTCGCGTCTCCTGTCGTCGCGACGGAGGACGCAAGGCGCGTGCCATCAAAAAACTGTCGTGAATTCAACGTATTAGGGAGTTCAGGATCGCGCAGTCCACGGACACGACCGTGTCGCATTCGCGACAGCGGCGCGTTTCCTCCCGCGTCGCGGGGGCGGCTCGGAGAGCGGCGTGCTAACGTGTGGAGCAGGGAACAGGATCGCCAGTCCCGCGTTCACAAAGGCGTCGCCCAGGATACGATCATGACCGATCCAAAGTCCGCTAACCCGTCTGCCGAGGATTTCGCGAGATCGCTCGAGTCCCTCAAGACCGAGTCCGAAGACGTGAAAGCCCGGATTGAACAGGAGAAGCGAAAGCACGATTTGCCGCTGGATTCGAACCTCGGCAATCCGGATTGGGAGGAAAAAGCGGCTGACGGTCACCTTGACCTTCCCGAAGGCGACGACGACTAGCAGCCCGTTTCTTCAGCTCGAATGAAACGCGCGGAAATTCGGGAGCATACGATGCTGAGACTATGGCTCGCTCTCGGGATCCTCGGCGCGCAGACCGGCGTTCCGTTCGCAGCGAGCAACGGAGCTGCCGTGGACCCAGGGGCAAGCGCCGCCGCTCCCGGACCGCCCATCAATCAGAGCCATATCACGGCGACGGGACAGACCGTTCCACGCGCGGGCCTGCCTCAATCGGGAGGCGAGACGCCCCTCGATCGCTCGATCGAGCGACAGAACGACCGCATCGATAACAGGATTTGCCAGGGCTGCTAAGCGGGCGTCGACGTCGCGAGAACGGTCTGAATGCCGCAGGCCGCCTATGTCGACGGAGCGCTTGCGGTCGTGCGGGACCGATACGCTGTCCAGACTTGCTTTCCCACGACCATCGCGCGGTCTGTTACGCCCCGCAGAGACAGATAGGCCTCGAGCTGACGCCAAGTCTCGGCGTTCGGAAGCTGGTGATCATCGCGAATGTTCCGCACGAATTCGCCCGCGGCGTCGTCGCCGGCAGGATATGTCTTGAGGTAGGCGGCAAAAGACATGTCGGAACTCCCTGGTCTCCTGCTCGCAGAATATCTGATTCGGGAGGTCGCGTCGCGCAGCGGATCAGCGCGCTCTTGCAAAGTCCAGCGAAATCCCGTGCGACTCTGACTGTTTTGGCGTCCCGGAAGGGAATCGAACCCCTGACCCCAGGTTTAGGAAACCTGTGCTCTATCCTGCTGAGCTACCGGGACGCAGCCGACGCGCGGGTCGGCCTCGCGGGCGCAGTCTGGACGAAAGCGCCGCGAGCGGGCAAGACCGTTAGCATGGATTTGCGCGCCGCGCACGCCTCTCTTCGCCGCTTCGGCCGCCTCCGCGCGGGGTGCGCGGCGCTGGCCCTTGCGAGCGTCGCCTCGCTCGTCGCGGTCGATTCCGGCCGGGCGGCGTGCGGGACCCCGGACGGAGCGGTGCGGGTCGCGGCCGTCGACGATCAACTCGACCTCGTCCTCGCCGACGGCCGCACCGTTCGCTTGGGCGGCGTCGCGCTCCCCGACCCGGCGCGCGCGCCCGAACTCGCCGAGGCGGCGCGGCAGGCGATCGCCGGGCGGATCGCCGGCCGCCACGGGGAGCTCGAGCGCCTCGCCAGCGGCGCGGACCGGTGGGGCCGCGTGGTCGCGGACATCCTGTTTTCCAGCCCCGGAGGAGAGGGCCCGCCGGCCACGGCCGCGACGACCCTGCTCGCCGCCGGCTACGCCCGCGTTTGGCCGGCGTTCGAGGCGCGCGGCTGTGTCGCCGAGCGGCTTCGGATCGAAGACGAAGCGCGCCGCGGCGGCCTCGGCCTGTGGGCCGTCCCCAGCGCCGCGGTGATCGACGCCGCCGACGCCGCGGCGCTCCGCGAAAATGACGGGCGATTTGTGGTGATTGAGGGCCAAGTGCGAAGGGTTGGCTTTGGGCGCTCGCGCCTTTATCTTGACCTCCTGCCTAGGGGCGGGCCGACGATCGTCGTTTCCCGGAAGCTCGAGGCGGCTTTCGCGCGCGCGGGGCATCCGGTGGAAGCCGAAGCCGGGGAGACCGTTCGTGTGCGGGGGGCGCTTGATAACCGTTTGGGCCCGAGACTCGAGGTCAGCGAACCGGCGATGATCGAATTTCTAGGGCGTTCGCACGCGCCGGGGGTGGACAAGCCGCGCCAATGATCGACTGCGTTGCGGAAAACGAGGGGCGGCCTTCTGGCGCGCGCGCGCGCCGGCGCGGGCTTTTGCGCGCCCTTTTGCTTGCAGCCGCGGCCCTGAGCCTTGGTTTGGCAGGTTGCGCTTCGGTCGAGACGCCGCCCGCCCCGCCCGGGGTCGCCGCCGCGCCCGCGGAGCCGAAGCCGGCCGCCCCGCCGGTCAGCCCGGAGCGGAAGCGGCTCATCAACGCCTTCGGGGGCGAGTATCGAGCCCCCGCGACGGAGGCCTACCTCAACGCCGTGCTCGTCAAGCTTGCGCAAGCGTCCGACGCGCCGAGCCAGCCCTATCGCGTCACGCTGCTCAATTCTCCGGTGGTCAACGCCTTTGCTCTGCCCTCGGGCGACATTTTCATGACCCGCGGCCTGATCGCGCTTGCCGACGACACGTCCGAGATCGCCGCGGTGATGGCGCACGAGATCGCCCATGTGACGGCGCGCCATGCGGCGCAACGGGCCGAATTCGCAAAAACCACGGCGCTGTTCGCCCGCGTCAACGCCCAGGTGCTGGAGCGTCCGCAGGCCCCGGAGGAGGCGGAGGCCCGTTCGCGGCTCTCGCTCGCGAGCTTTTCCCGCGAACAGGAATTCGAGGCCGATCAGATCGGCATCAAGTCGATCGCGCGGGCGGGCTATGATCCCTACGCCGCCGCGCGGTTCCTGACTGCGCTTGGCGAATGGAGCGCGCTCACCGCCTCGATCTCCGGCGCGCCGCCGGCGGATCGGCCGGACATGATGGCGACGCATCCGTCCACGCCGGAGCGGATCGCTCAAGCGCAAGCGGAGGCGCGGCAAATCGGATCGGGCGCCGGCGGCGAGACCGGCCGCGACGCCTACCTGACGGCGATCGACGGTCTCCTGTTCGGCGACGATCCCTCCCAGGGCGTCGTACGCGGAAGCCTGTTCATCCATCCCAAACTCGGCTTCGCCTTCGAGGCGCCGGCGGGGTTCACGCTGGAGAACCAGTCGGCCGCGCTGATCGGCGTCGGCGACGGGGGAGCCGAGGCGCTTCGGCTCGACAGCATTCCGATCTCGGAATCGACCCCGGTCGCGAGCGCGATCGCGTCCGGCTGGATCGACGGCGTGAAGACGACCGACGTCGAGACCGTTCAAATCGGCGGGCTCGAGGCCGCGACCGCCGTGGCGCGGGGCGACCAGTGGAGCTTCCGGCTCGGCGCCGTTCGGCTGAACGGCCGCCTCTATCGGCTCATCTTCGCCGCCCGGTCGCTGTCGCCGGACGTCGATCAGCGGTTTCGCGCCTCGCTCGAATCGTTCCATCTGATCAACGCCCAGGATTCCGCGCTCGCCGCGCCGCAAGCGATCAAGATCGTCGCCGCCGGCGGCGTCGACACCCCGGAGACGCTGGCGGCCCGGATGCCGTTCCTGCCGCAGGCGCTCGACCAGTTCCTGATCCTCAACGGCCTCGAGCGCGGCGCGCCGCTCGTCCAGGGCCAGCGCTACAAGGTGGTGTCTCAATGACGGAAGCTCCCGCCCCTGGCCGCCGGCGCCTCTCCGGCCGCGTGGTGGCGGCGACCCACAATCCCGGCAAGCTGCGAGAAATCCGCGAACTGCTCGCGCCGCACGGGATCGAGGCCCTGGGCGCGGCGGAGCTGAACCTCCCCGAGCCCGAGGAGACCGGCCTGACGTTCCGTGACAACGCCGCGCTCAAGGCGGTCGCGGCGGCGCGGGCGTCCGGGCAGCCGGCCCTTTCCGACAACTCCGGGATCTGCGTCGAGGCGCTCGACGGCGCGCCGGGGATTTATTCGGCCCGCTGGGCTGGCGGGTCCAAGGACTTCGCGGCCGCGATGGCCCGCATCGAGCGCGAGCTCGCGGCCAAGGGCGCGCCCCGGCCGTGGCGGGCTTATTTCGTCAGCGCCCTCGCGCTCGCGTGGCCGGACGGGCGGACCGAGACCTTTGAAGGCCGGGTCGACGGCGACCTCGTCTTCCCGCCGCGCGGAACGGCCGGCTTCGGCTACGACCCGATCTTCAAGCCGGACGGGCATGACCGCACCTTTGGTGAGATGACCGCCGAGGAGAAGCACGGACTTCCGGTCGACGGCTCGCTCGCGCTGTCGCACCGCGCGCGGGCCTTCCAGATCTTTGCCCGCGCCTGCCTCTGAGCGGCGAGTCCGGCGGCGCTCGCTACTTCCCAACGACCCCGTCGAGCCAGGCGATCAGATCCCGCGTGACCTCGTCGCGGTTGGTCTCGTTCAGGGTCTCGTGCCGGGCGCCGGGGTAGATGCGGGTTGTGAGCCGAGTGAAGCCTGCCGCCTTCAGCGCGTCGATCAGGCCGTGGATATTGGTCCCGACCGGGTCCTTCTCGCCCGAGAAGACGTAGATCGGCAGATCTTTTCGGATGCGCGCAAGGCGATCCGGCGCGATGACCTGAGGCCACGCGTCGAGGAAATCGATCGCCAACTGGTTGGTGACGGCGAAGCCGCACAGCGGATCGGCGACATAAGCGTCCACCTCGGCCGGATCGCGCGAGAGCCAGTCGGACGGGGTTCGCGCCGGCGCGAAGGGCTTGTTGAGCCCGTCGAACATCAGGGAATTGACGAGCTTGCTCTTGCCGCGTCCGCCCTGCCGGAGCCGCTCGGCGCGGGCGATCAGCCGGCCGGCGGCGGCGATCGGCGGCGGCTTGCCGTTCGAGCCGGAATAGACGACGCCGGCGAGGTCTTCGCTGTGCTCGGAGACATAGTGCTGGCCGATCCACGAGCCGGTGGAGTGGCCAAGAAAGACGATCGGGACGCCCGGCTGCTCGGCGGCAATCCGCCGGTTGAAGGCGTCGTAGTCGCCGACGCATTTCGCCCAGCCGTCCCGGTCGGCGAAATGGCCGAGGTCGCCCGGCGCCGCGGAGGGCCCGTGGCCACGCAGGTCAAAGGCGTAGGCCGCGTAGCCGGCGGCGTTGAGGGCGGCCGCGAGGCGGGCGTAGCGGGCGGAATGTTCGGCGAGGCCGTGGGCGATCTGGACGACCACGCGGGGCGCGCCGCCCCGGGGGAGCCAGCGGCGGCCGAGAAGGCGGACGCCGTCCTGGGCCTCAAAACGAAACTCGCTTGCCGGCATCCTCAAGCCCCTCCCAACGCCCGTCCCGCTCTCGCGCGCATTGTCTGCGCAACCGGCGCAAGAGCCAAGTCCCGCACGCCGACCCCGCCGAAGGCTATGGGTCGGAGGCGCTCACGCCCGGAAGCGTTTGGTTGTCAGATCGCCGGAGCGCAACTGAAGGATGGAGAGAAACGGTTTAGATCTAAACTGGATGTTGACAAGCGTTAGTAATGCGTGTAAAGATTTTGTCATTGACCTAGTATCGGGTCTGAAGATGTTGTTTTCAGTGGCTGGGTAGAGGATTGCAATATTTAGATTACTTGTGAGGTCAACTTCGGAGTGATCTTCCATACAACCAAAGAGTGTATCTAAGACGCGACCTTTGTCAATTGCTCGAAACAACATGGAAGGGGGACAGGGCTGGGGAGTTGGTGCAATGCTGGAGAGAAGGACGGCTTCGGTTGCTTCCCTGGGGTCCGGGAAACAAGTCAAACAACAAATACTTGTTCTTTCGCGAACGCGGCTTCTGCGCGAAGGCGTCGCGGAAGCCATGCAGGCAAGCGAACATCTCGAGATCATCGGTCTGATTGAGGAAATCGGCCAAGCGATAAAGATGGTCCGAGACTATCCCGGGGCGACCATCCTGCTTGACGCAGCTTTTCCCAAAGCCCTGGAGGCCTTAACGGAAGCCCATCAGGCGGACGCGGCCGGGCGCGTCGTCGTTTTCAATCTCTCCGAAACGGAAGAAGATATCGTCGCTTGGGTGAAGGCGGGAGCGGACGGCTACATTCCGAACGCCGCTTCGGCCGCAGAGGTGGTGCGCTACGTCGAATCGATCCTTCGCGGAGAGCAGATCTGTTCCGGCGCGGTCGCGTTGGGACTGATGCGAACCATCAGATCGTCGTCGTCAGGCCCGACAGGCAACGGGCGCCCCGCGCGATCCACGATCGCGTTGACGTCGCGGGAGAGCGAGATCGTCGGCATGATTGCCGCGGGATTGTGCAACAAGGAGATCGCTCGCAAGCTGGATATCGAACTTTCGACGACCAAGTCGCATGTTCACAACCTGCTCTCGAAGCTCGCATTGCGCGGTCGCACCGAGGTCGCGCAGTGGGCGCAAAAGCGCGCCGACCCCGACGCTTGAAATTCCTTGACCGAACCCAGCCCGAGCCCTTCCCGCCGCACGTGACTTCGGCCCCTCCCTCGCGGGGAGCGAGCGCCGGCAAAGCTCAGCTGTCGTGCGGAAAAGACATCGCAAAACTTTAGGCCCCCGGTGAATGCGCCGGGGGCCCTTGAGCCAGTTCGCAGGGGCCCGCCACAAATTCTGGCTCAATGTCCTGAGATGTCGGCTAAGCCCGATCAGCGAATCGCCGCGCCGGTGACAAAGACCGTAATCGGGAAACACATCGGACTGTGGGGGCCAAGGAGGGCGGGGGTAGCGGCCTTGGCGCTCCGTCGCCTCAACTCAGGAATCGTTCCGGCGGGGACGCCGCCGGCGTCGCGAGCCGACTTGCTCCTGCCCGCGGCCTCGGTCTGGCGGGGCTCCTTCCTTGACCCCCGCCAGACCGATCACGCCGTCTTACTTGGCAGGCGACGACGGGGCCGAGCCGCCGGTGGCCGCGCCCGCGACGCCGCTAGCCGAACTCGAGTCGCCGCTGGCGGCTGCGCCGGTGCCGTGGACCGAGCCGCTGGCGGTCGAGGCCGCAACCGCGCCGGTCGCCGCGGCCGCGCCGATGCCGGTAGCGCTGGCCGCCGCCATGCCGCCGTAAGAGGCGTTCGAAGCCTTACCGAACGCGGTCGCCGAGCCGTGTGTGCTGGTGCTGACGCCAACGCCAGCGACGCCGCTGCCGCCCGGGCTCGCATGGCCACCGTTCATTGCAAGCGCTGGTCCGGCGAGCGCCAGAATGGCGATCGTGGAAATCAAAATACGCTTCATGACAGACCCCACATCCTGATCGGCGGAACCCGCCGCCGCGGACCCCAGCCTTGCGGGCTAGAATTGGACTTGAATTGGATAGGTCGCACTTCTGTTCGCATCGAATGGCGCGAGACAAAACGTCTGACGATAGGGTGGATAGTCATCGAATGTCTCGACATACGCTTCAGCATATTGTCGTAAAAATAACTATAGCACAGTTAAATAAAGTGTCGACGCCTATGTGGATGCATAAGAGATGACAGAAAGGATTAGTCCGGTAATTAAATCCTTGCGTTTAAACATGGAGACGCTTACGTAAAGGCCCGATCCCATGGCTTGTTTCAACGTACGAGCCGTATGGGGACTCTATAGCATTGCATCGCCTGGGTCAGCGAGAGAAGTCCTCCGCGAGACCCGAGAGAACCTTCCAGGCGTAGCAGTCGCTGAGGAAGGCCGAGGTCCCTTTAGCGGCGGCCCCCGGCGGGTGCGCGCCGGGGGCCCCTGAGCCAGGTCGTCGCAGGGGGCACGCCACAATTTCTGGCTCAGCATCCTGAGTGTCGGCTGAATCCGTTCACGAGTTCGGCCGAAGCGCGACGCGCGTCGGACCGGGGCGCTAAGGAGGGCGGGGTAAGGTCCTCGGCGCCTGTCGCCTCATCTCAGGAACCCTTCGACAGGAAACGCCGCCGGCGTCGCCGGCCGACTTGCTCTTGCTCTTCGCCCTATCGCCGCGCGGCGCCCGTTCCACGCCGCCCGGCGGATAACGTGACAGGCGTCACTTGACCGGCGAGCCCGCGTCGGTTGTCGCCGAGGCGTTGGCTCCCTGCGCGGCTGAGACCGCGGCCGCAAGACCGTGAACCGCCGTCGCGCTGGCGGTTGTCGAAACCTTGCCGGTCCCGAAGGCCGTCGCGCTGGCGGTCGCCGGACCCGCTCCCACGGCGGCGCTCGCCGCTTGGCCTGGAGCGGTGACCGAGACGTGGCCGTTGCTGACCGAAACGCTCGATCCGCCGACCGACACGCCGCTGACGCTATGACCGCCGCCCGCCGCTGCGACGCTGACTATTCCAAGCGTAGCAGCCGAAGCGGCGCCAAGAGCAAGTAAAAGCTTCCTCATGACCTTTATCTCCCAAAGTAACAGCCCCCGCCCGACTAGGAGGCGCAAGTCGAGCGGGGGCAGTGCGTTCTGAACGAGGCGATCAATGTCGTCGACTACGCCGCCTTACTTGGAAGAGGCCGCGCCCGCCACGCCGCTAGCCGAGCTCGAGTCGCTGCTGGCGGCCATGCCGAAGCCATGGACCGATCCGCTGGCGGTCGAAGCCGCAACGGCGCCCGTCGAAGCGGCCGCACCGACGCCGGTCGCGCTGGCCGCAGCCATGCCGCCGTAAGAGGCGTTCGCCTTGCCGAACCCGATGGCCGAGCCGTTGGTGCTCGAGGTGACGCCTACGCCGGAGACGCCGCTGCCATTGTGGCCAGGGCTGCTATGACCGCCGCCAAACGCAAACGCTGGTCCGGCGAGAGCCAAAACGGCGATCGTGGAAATGAGAATACGCTTCATGATATTACCCCACATCCTGATGGGCGGAACCCGCCGCCGCGGACCCCAGCCTTTCTGGGCTAGAATTGGTTCGGCTTGTCAGCTTGTCGGCCATAAGCACGACGCCTTCGCCTTGTATTCGTCGAAACCTGC
>CAVVJO010000010.1:0-21561 GCA_963748545.1 uncultured Alphaproteobacteria bacterium | reverse complement strand
CGCCAGGTCCGCTCACCGTCGATCTTCAGCTTTCCTTTGTGGCTCGACCAAGCCGCTGACACTCGCGGTCCGCGTGCCCCCGAGAGAGGACCTTCGATTGTCCCCTGGGCAAACGCTTGACAAGAACAAAACAAGAACACATAATGAAGGCGTTGCGAAAAGTTCAGGCTGAGCATGGAAAGGATTGCGGTTTGGAAAGGTCGACTGCGCGTCGCCGCCGGCCAGCGTGGACCGGACGTGATCGCGGGTCGCCGGCCGTCGTTCGGCGGGCGATAAGCTGTCCTTCGAGGCGCGAACGATGGAGCCCACGGGAGCGATTTTTGACGGATCTCCTCCTCAAGCGCGGGTCTGCCATGGAGTTCGGTTCGAGCCGGGCCTGCAGTGGCGGCGCCGCGCTCGGCGCGGCGAGTCGCGCAAAGGAGGTCCTAACGCCTTGAGATCCTGGGCCGCGGCAAAGGTGCGCGCGACGCCCGGAGGGCCTTTCTTCGCACAAGGCCATCCAACCCTCGCGGGATGGCCGCGACGGCCATCCAATGCGCGCGCAAGTCATTGAAAAGATTGAAAACGGCAAAGGGTCCCGCTTCGCGTCTGGTCCCGCATGGATTTGGGTTTGGCTTCGATGGATTTGGCTTCGGCGCCGCGCCAGCTTGGATGCGCCTCGGCTTTGCCCTCAAGGCGCCCAGTTTGCGCTCGCGACGGGAAGCCGCCGCGGACGACGACATTCGCCTTGGATTGCCGAACCCCCGGAAAATCCGCCGCAAGCTCTTGAAAAGGCCCAAAATGGACTGGAGGCGGCGGAACGGCGGCGACGCCGCTCAGGAACGCCTCATCCCTCCATCAGCGCCGTCACGTGGGCGGTCACCGAGCGGCGAGGCCGTCGAGGTCATAGCCGCCTTCGAGCACCGACACCACGCGTCCGCCGAATGCTTCTGCGCGAGCTCCGTCAGCTTGCGGGTCGCCCAGACGAAGTCGGCCTCGACCAGGTTGAGATTGCCGAGCGGGTCGTGGCGATGGGCGTCGAAGCCCGCGGAAATGATCACGAGATCGGGGGCGAAGTCGTCGATCCGCGGCAGGATCGCCACCTCCATCGCCTCGCGGAAGGTGTCGCCGCCATCGCCCGCCCGCAACGGCGCGTTGACGATCTGGTCGTGCTCGCCCCGCTCGCTGATGGCGCCCGTGCCGGGATAATTCGGCATCTCGTGGGTCGAGGTGTACATCACGTTCGGGTCGCTCCAGAAGATGTGCTGGGTGCCGTTGCCGTGATGGACGTCGAAATCCATGATCGCGACCCGCTCGGCGCCGTAGACCGCCCGCGCATGACGCGCCGCGATCGCCGCATTGTTGAAGAAGCAGAAGCCCATCGGGGTCGCCATCTCGGCGTGATGACCGGGCGGGCGGGTCGCCACGAAGGCGTTGCGGACCTTGCGGGTCATCACCTCGTCGACGGCGAACAGGGCGCCCCCGGCAGACCGGAGCGCGGCCTCGAAGGTGCCGGGGCACATCGACGTGTCCTGATCGATCGCGACATGGCCTTGAGCGGGCGTCGCCGAGCGGATCGCCTCGATATAGTCGAGCGGGTGGACACGGGCGATCGCCGCAATCTCGGCGCGCGGCGCGGCGTCGCGCGCCAACATCTGGAACACTTCGCTCTCGAGCGCGCGGTCGACCGCGCGAATCCGGTCGGGGCGCTCGGGATGGCCCTCGCCCATGTCGTGCGCGAGGCAGGCAGGGTGGCTGATCAGCAGTGTGGTCAATCTGGCGTCCTACCCGGGCCGATGCGTTTCCCCATCCTGCGGCACTTTCCCGCCAAAGGCGGCCTATGTCCAACGATTCAACGAGGGACGGGTTCCGGCGTGCAGGTCAGGCGCCTGGCTTCGTCCTCGGCCTCCGCGCGGAGGCTCGGCGTCTCGCTGAACACGCGGACCATCACATAGCCCTCACGCTCCGGCGCCGCAATGCGCAAGTCGCGTGACGGACTTTCTTCATCGTCGTGGGAGGCGAGCGTTCGGACGTCGTCGGGGGTGGCGAGCACCGCTTCGATCGCGCCTTGCGCGCCGGCTTTGTCGGTGAGGGCGTAGAAGGCGAGGCCACGTCGGGTATGGAAGGAGATCGAGGAAAAGGTGCGGCCGGTCGGAGCGCGGACCCGGATCGGCCCGCCGGCGAGATTGTATCGGCAGAAAGCCGCAGCCACCGCCGGGTCCGCGAAGGGGGGCGCCTGTCGCGCCGGGTCTGCGGCGGGCAGGGCCACTGTTTCGTCGACCCCGCCCATGCCGGAGAGTCTCGCGTAGGCGTCTCGGGTCGCGACCCAGGGCGTCGTCAGGATCACGACGAAATGGACGATCCCCGCCAGAACGGCCGCCGACGCGGCGACGACCAGGATGGCGCTCAAGCCGGCCCGCGCCCTCATCCGCAGCCGACCCGCTTGATCCTCGGCGCCATGGCCGGATCAATCGCGGCGGCCGTGGCGCCGAGCGGGAAATCGTAGAGCCTGAGCGCCAGCGCGAAGGGGCCGGCCGCGCCGATCGGGAGCCAGTTTCCCGGCTGGACCTCCGCCGCCGCGGTGATGACAAAGTCGCCTGAGCCGGCGCGAAGGATCTCCGACGACCGGAAACCATAACGGTCGCCGGATTGGCGACAGGGAAGCCTTGCGGGTCCGTGAGGCTCAAGGTCCAGTAGCGCGCGGCTGGCGCCCGAGGGCCGATCTGATAGACGCACCGGGCGTCTAGGCGACGCCCGTCGTCGTCCTCGCGAGCGATCAGTTGCAACCCCTCGCCGGTTGCAAGCGGGATCTCGCCGCTCGTCGCCAGCCGGGCGCGGGTGTATGGATCGGCTTCGATCGAACCGGCGTGCGCCTCGATCGACCAGGCGCCGAGCCGAACCTGGTCGAATGGGCTCAGATGCGACACCGCGAAGGCGCTGGCGGTCAGGCCGATGACCAGCCCCAAGACGCCGACGATGACCATTGCCATGAAATCCGCCACGCGACCCGGTCCCCGTGATGCGGCAGACAAGGCGGCCCGACCAGAGAATGTCAATACGGGCGGGAGTTAAGGCGAGCCGACGGCGCTGCCGAGCGACACGGCGGGCGCTGTCGGGGTCGTCCTCGGATCGGGCCGGGACCGATCGAAACCGACAGCCGGGAGAGCGCGGTCCGCGCGAGTTCGCGAATATCGAGGATTGCCCGAGTGGCCGCCGGGGACAACGCAATCGAGGGAGGCGCGGCGCCCGCGTCCGGGGCGGCCTTCGCGGGCGCCGGCGCGGCCGGGCTGCTCTGCGACGGGGGCGGGGGAGCGACGCCGAAGGGAGGTTTCGGTTCGAGGCCGCGGTGAGCGAACGCCATGATCTCCCGCCAGGTCATCGCAGGCAGTATGCCGCCGGTCAGGTTCTCCATTGGCGCGTTGTCGTCGTTGCCGAACCAGACGCTGCCCACGAAATTGCCAGTGAAGGCGTTGAACCACGCGTTGGTCGAATTGTTGGTGGTGCCGGTCTTGCCGGAGATGACCAGCCCCGGAATTTGCGCCGCGCGCCCTGTCCCTTCGGTCACGACGTGGGTCATGATTTCGTTCATCTCTGCAACTCTGTCCGCCGGCAGAACACGGGTCGGCGACCCGCTGTCGGCGGCGCGGGAATAGACGAGCTTTCCACTGGCGTTGCGGACTTCCACAGCGGCGTAAGGCGTCACGCGCACGCCGCCGCTCGCAAGCGTCGCATTGGCGCCGACCATGTCGATCATCTTGACCTCATCCGCTCCGACCGGCAGCGACACGGTGTCGATGAGCGGTGTCGTCACGCCCATCGCACGGGCCGTCTCGACGATCTTGGAGCGCCCAAGCGCTGCGATCTTCGCGAGGTGATAGCTCTGCTTTGGCGGCCAGTAGACCTCGCCGATCTTGATCGACATGCGAATGGCGGCGGTGTTCAGGGATTCGGCCAGCGCGCGATAGAGAGGCAAAACGCCGGCGCTTTCTCCATGGTAATTGTGGACGCAATAGTCGCCTATGCAGACGCTCGATGCGTCGATCGGCGTGTCGCTGTGAAATTTGCCGGTCAGCAATGCGGTCATGTAGACGAAAATCTTAAACGACGAGCCGGGCTGTCGCTCCGCATCCGTCGCCCGATTGAATTGGCTCGCGCCGTAATCGCGGCCGCCAACCATCGCGCGCACGAGGCCGTCGGTCGTCGCGACGACAGCCGCGGCCTGATGGGCCTTGTAGGCCGGCGCCTTATCGCGCAGCATCGTTTCGATCGTCTCCTCGGCCTTCGCCTGCAGCGCGCTGTCGAGGCCCGTTCGCACCGTCAGGGTGCGGTCGTGACCGAGTTTTCCGATCGCCGCGAGCGCCTTCACCTCCGCATACGCGAAGTCAAGATACCAGTCCGGACTCGCGCGCGGGGGACGATCGATGGGAGTTGCGGGGTTGCGCCGCGCGGCATAGACCTGTCCCTCGGTCATGAAGCCCGCATCGACGAGATTGCTCAGCACATCGTTGGCGCGGGCGCGAGCGGCAGCGAGGTTGACAAGCGGCGAAAACTTGGTCGGCGCTTTGAAGAGGCCCGCCAGCATCGCCGCCTCCGAAAGATCGATATCGCGCGCCGATTTGCCGAAATAGGATTGCGCCGCAGCCTCGACCCCAAAGGCGCCGGCGCCCATATAAGCGCGATCAAGGTAAAGCTTGAGAATCTCCTTCTTCGATAGATGGAATTCGAGCCAAAGCGCGAGATACGCTTCCTTGATCTTTCGCTGGATCGAGCGCTCATTACTGAGGAATATATTTTTAGCCAGTTGCTGCGTGATAGAAGAGCCGCCCTGCACGACGCCTGACGCCCTCGCATCGACGGTAAGCGCGCGGACCGTTCCGACCAGGTCGATGCCAAAGTGGTTGAAAAATCGTCGATCCTCGGTCGCTATTACAGCCTTCACGAAATAATCGGGTAGGTCCTGGAACGGAACAGCCTCGTCGCGATTGACGCCGCGCTTGCCCACCTCGACGCCATATCGATCTTGAAACGTAACGGCGAGATCGCTGCGCGCGAGGCGATCGCCATCGGCCGTCTCGCGAAAAGCGGGCAGGGCCAAAGCGAGCACTACCAGAAGGCCCCCAAGTCCGAGCGTCAGCGCTTCACATGCAAGTTCGACCGCAATCCGCGGTGCGCCAGACAAATGCAGTCGATCCGAGGCTTCGTCGATCGTCTCAAGGACGCCGACCGCCTTCTGCCCTGCCGCGAACATGGTCGAATCGATGAAGGCGTCGAGCGCCAGCAAGACCCGAGAGGTCGTCGCCCATGCTTCCGCTATTCGCCTCCCCAACGCCACGCCCTCTATTTTGGCCGCCGATCGGATCGCGCTTATACCTAGAAGCCTTAACATAGGGGTTGGGTCGCACTAAAGGGAGACTGCAAGCTCCGGATCGCCTGCGAGGCGGCGGGGAAAACCTTGGGAAACGAGTTCGCAACTATGACGAAGGATCCCGCCGAAGATGCGCCGTTCTGGAAAGCCAAGTCGCTCGAGGAGATGACGGTTGCCGAATGGGAGAGCCTTTGCGATGGATGCGCGCGCTGCTGTCTTGTGAAGCTTGAGGACGAGGACACAGGCGTCATTCACTTCACCGATATCGGATGCACCCTCCTCGACGCCAAGGCGTGCCGATGCCGCGACTATCAGCGACGCAGCCGCCGAGTGCCCGACTGCGTCACGCTGACGCCCGCGGTCGTTCGATCATTGAGCTGGTTGCCCGTCACCTGCGCGTATCGGCTGGTTTCGGAAGGCAAGGATCTGCCGGATTGGCATCCGCTCGTCTCCGGCTCGCCCTCAAGCGTGCATCAGGCGGGGGTTTCTGTCCGGGGCCGCGTGTTCGCCTCCGAGGACGATCTTGCGCAGGAGGCGTGGCCGGAAAGAATCGTGGCCTGGCCGAACCGTCAACCACGGCGCCAGAGAACACGAGACCCCGCGGAATAAACGAGGCCGCATGGAGTTCCCCGACTTGGTATCGTCACTTTAACTGTCAGGCCGCGGCGCTCGGCCGGGCTCTAAGCGACCCATGCCAGCGGTTGAGATGCGCAAGTTCAGCCGGGATTGCGAGCCGCGCGGGCTTGGCGAAGTCCAGCGCCACCAGTCCTGTAATGTCGGCGACGGTAAACCGCCCGCCCGCGACAAACGGTCGGTTACTCAGAACTTCGTCGAAGATCGCCATGTTGCGCTGCGCGCGAGGCCGGTTGGCGGCCGCCCAGTCGGCGACCTGCGGATCCTCCATCTTCGACATATGCGGATGTGAGTGGCGGAAGACCTGCGCGATTGGCAGCAGAAGGTGCCACTCGACCCGTCTTTGCCACATTTCGATCGTTGCGCGCTCGAGGGGCGTCTCGCCGAAAAGGTTGGGGTCGGGATGTAACTCCTCGAGGTAGCGGCAGATCGCGATCAATTCTCCAATCACCGTTCCCTCGTCGAGCTCGAGGGCGGGAATCACCTGAAAAGGATTGACGGCGGAGTACTCGGGCTTCTTGTGCTCCAGCCCGGCAAGATCGACTTCGACTCGAGGAATGGACACTCCCTTCTCGGCAAGAAAGATCCGCACCCGACGTGGGTTTGGCGCGAAATTGGAATTAAACAGTTTCATCGGCTCCTCCCTTCCAGCTGGCGATTGAGCCTGATCCTCTCGGCAATGAAAATCCCCCAATAACGGCGTCTGCGTCAGCCCCTCGTTAAGGCTTTGGATAGCATAATCCGCCGGTCTGTTGCGGTGCGTACCGAGTGCCATGAGCGAGTCGAGAGCAGAGAGCGGAGGCGAACGGCGGGATCCGCACATTGCGGCGCGCCGTCGCAGGATGACTTTCGGGCTCCGGCGCGCCGGCGAGACTACGACCGGATCCGAGCCGACGCCCCCCTATTCCGTCGGGATGATCCGGTTGTTTGCTCGAATCCATCGCAACGCGGCCCCCGTGCTCGGCCTCGTCGCGTTTGGGACCGCTGCGGTGGTGTTGCGCCTCGTCGGCGCCGCAGCGATGGCCACGTGGGCGGTGTTCATCGGTTGCGCCATCGCCCTCGTTTATGCGCTTCCGCTCGCGTTTCTGGACAACGGCGAGGCTGACAAGAGCGCGGGCGCGTGGCGGCGCAAGTTCGTTCTGGCGACAACCTTCTGCGGATCCGCCTGGACCTATCTCATTGTCGCGCTCCTAGGGTCGGCCGAGCCTGATGCGCCCGCTTTCGCCATGCTGGTCATGCTGCTGGCGTCGACCGTCATGTCGCTGCTGGCGGCGACGATTCCGGCTGCGTTCGTCGCGGGGATGCTGCCGATGATCGTCGGCGTGATCCTCGCCTGGTCGGCGCGCTTGCAGAATCCAGCGCTGCCAGCCGCCGCCATGACGATCGGCGTCATCGGATATGTCCTGGTCGTCGTTCAGCGCCTGCACGCGGCCGCCGCCCGCAGCGTCTCGCTCCAGGCGGAGAAGGACTCGCTGATCGCCGAGCTCGAGCAGGCCAAGCTCAACTCGGACGAGGCGCGGCGGCGGGCCGAGGGGGCGAACCTGGCGAAATCGCGGTTTCTGGCCACCATGAGCCATGAGCTGCGCACCCCACTGAACGCCATTCTCGGCTTCTCGGAGGTGATGAAGGGCGAGCTCTTCGGGCCGCACGGCGTTCCCGCCTACAAGGAATATTCCAACGACATCCACGTCAGCGGCCAGCATCTCCTGATGCTGATCAACGAGATCCTCGACCTGTCGAGGGTCGAGGCCGGCCGGTACGAACTGAAGGAGGAGCCGGTCTCACTGCCCGACGTCGTGCAGGATTGCTGCCGACTCCTGTCGATGCGCGCGGAGAGTCGAGACCTGACGATCACTGAGCACCTGGACCGCGACCTGCCGCGGATCTGGGCGGACGAGCGCGCCGTACGCCAGATCACGCTCAACCTGTTGACCAACGCCATCAAGTTCACGCCCCACGGCGGCTCGGTCGCGATCAAGGTCGGATGGACGGGCTCGGGCGGACAGTATGTGTCGATCGCGGACACCGGTCCCGGAATTCCGCCGGAGGAGATTCCGGTCGTCCTGTCGTCTTTTGGGCGAGGATCGCTTGCGCATAAGAACGCCGAGGAGGGGACCGGTCTCGGCCTGCCGATCGTGAAGGGCCTCGTCGAGCTTCACGGCGGTCAGTTCCGGCTCACCTCCAAGCTGCGGCAAGGGACCGAGGCGGTCGTGATCCTGCCGCCCGAGCGGGTGATGACCGCGCTGGGCGCGCTTGATCCCGAACTCGCCGCCGCGAACGCCGGAGCCGCGGATGCGCGGCTTCCGATGGAAGCGGACCGACCCCGCCCAGGCGGCGTGATTTCAGGACGGTCCCTTCTCGCCGAAGCCGGCGGCGTCCAGGGCGAGATGCACCTTGTTCTGGAAGCTCGCGTCCTGGCCCTCGACCAGCAGAGGCGCGGCGTCCGCGACAGCGCGGCAGGCGGCCTCGACCCAGGCCATTTCCGACTTGGCGAAGTTGCTCAGCACATAATTGTGCACCAGCGCCTTGTCGCCGGGATGGCCGATGCCGAGCCGGACGCGCCGGTAGTCGTTGCCGACATGGGCGCTGATCGAGCGAAGGCCATTGTGTCCGGCGTTGCCGCCGCCAACCTTGACGCGGACCTTGGCAGGGGCGAGGTCGAGCTCGTCATGGAGGACGGTCAGCGCGCTCGCGTCGAGCTTGTGGAAGCGCAAGGCCTCGCCCACGCTTCGGCCGGATTCGTTCATGAAAGTTTGCGGGGCGAGCAGCATGACGCGCTCGCGCCCGAGGACGCCTTCGGAGGCGAGGCCGGAAAAGCGCGCTCGGAACGGCGCAAAGCGATGGACCGAGGCGATCGCCTCGAGCGCCATGAAGCCGATGTTGTGCCGGTTGCGCGCGAAGCGCGCGCCGGGATTGCCGAGTCCCGCAATGACCAGCATAGGGGCCCTCGATCGGCCAGGCGCCGCGAAGCGCCCCCGGCCGCCGAAAGCGGACGGGGGGTCGCCAGCGTCTTACTTCTTGGCGGCGGGCTTGGCTGCGGCGGCAGGCTTCGCGGCGGCCGGGGCGCCTTTCGCAGCGGCGGCGGGCGCGCCCTTGGCGGGGGCCGCAGCGGCGCCGGCGACCGGCGCGGCGGCTGCGGCGGACGCGGTCGGCTCTTCCGCCATCACGGTCGGCGGCACGATGGTCACGACCGTGAGGTCGGACTTGGTCGCGACGGGCCTGCAGCCTTCGGGCAGCTTGAGGGACGAGATGTGCACCGACTCGGCGAAGTCGAGGCCGGTGAGGTCGATCGTGATCGCCTCGGGGATCGCGTCGGCCGGGGCCAGCACCTCGATCGTGTGGAGCACGAGGTTGACTGTTCCGCCCTTCTTGAGGCCGGGGGAGGCCTCGCGGTTCTCGACGTGAACGGGAACGCCGATGCGCACGCGCGAGCCCGCGATCAGTCGTAGGAAGTCGACGTGAACGGGCCGGTCGGTGACGACGTCGAGCTGGTAGTCGCGCGGAAGCACGCGCTCCTTGCGCCCGTCCAGCTCCAGTTCGAAGATGGTGGTCAGGAAGTGTCCGGAGTAGATGAGCTTGTTGACGTCCTTGAAGTCGACCGAGATGGGCTCGGGCTTCAAACCGCCGCCATAAATGACGGCGGGAACGCGGCCTTCGCGACGAACGGAGCGGGCGGCCCCCTTGCCTGTCCCGCTACGCGTCACGGCCGCGAGTTGCTTGGTCGCTGCCATGATAGATGTCCTTTTGTATGATCGCGCCACGCCTCCAGGGGTGTCGGAACCGGCGCGAAGCCGAGGCTTATAGGGGAGGCCGGCCGGCGGGGCAAGACTGTTGACGCGGGGAACCGCGCCAGCCCCTCCAGCAGGCGCGCCGTCCGCCGTCGCGACTTCCCCGTAACCGAGGCGCGCGCGGAGCCCGGGCGCGCATCCGGTCTTTTCAGGACCTTGCAGGGGATTTTCCGGGCGGGCGCCCCATCCTGGAACGCCCGACCGCCGACGGCTGCGGCGCAAGACGCTCATTTTCCCCCTGTCGAGACGCCCCGCAGCCGTGGCGTCGCGCCCGAGTCCGTTTGTAGCCTTTTCAAGACCTTGCGGCGGAATTTCCGGACCAGCGCGGCGCTCGGGAGCGCGGGCGTCGGGGTCGCAGGGTCGATCGAACGCGGGCAGTGCGCGGGCCGCCAACCGAGCGATCCGCTCGACCCCCAATTGACGCCAACGCAATCCAAATCCATGCCAACTCGCAACAAGGGCTAACCCCTTGCCGTTTTCAATCTTTTCAAGGACTTGATGCGTCACAAAGGGCTCGTTGGCGTAACGTCTCGGGAGATGGCGCGTCCCGGCGAAGCGGCAATCGCTGATTTGGGCGACCGGAATTGTCGGCTCCGGCGCGATCCCTGAGTCCGTTTCGAGCCTTTTCAAGGCCTTGCCGCCGAAATTGGGGGCGAGCGGAGCGCCCGGGACGGCCACGGAACGCCTTCCGCCGTTCGCCAGGGTCGAGAAGAGGCGCCGGCGCGCGGCGGAGCGTTGCGGCGATTGACGGAAGACCGCCCGATCGCGCCGCTGCGTTCCGAAGTCCACGAGGGCGCGGACGCTCGGAGCGGTGGAGGAAAGATATGAGGCGCGCGACATCGCGGGGTCCCATTAGCACCGACAGAAAGATGGTACGCCGTATTTCGATTTTGGCAAGATATTGTTTCTCGATACTGCTTTTCGAAATCCTGCGGTCATGGCCGAAGGGGGCGCCGACGCGCCGCATCTCGATTCGGGGGTGGGATGAGATCGGAGACGGGCGGCCCGGCCGCAGGCCGCTGCTCGCCACCGACGGCCCGAAGGCGATTCTGCGTTCAGCCAAGCAAACCATGAGTCAATTCCGCGCCGTCTCCTCTGTGCTGAACCCGTCTGAACCAGCACACAATTGACTTCATCGGCGCCGCTTGCCATGTAGGCTCGCGCGCTCCGATCGGGGCGCGCTCGGCGCGGGTGTAGCTCAATGGTAGAGCAGCAGCCTTCCAAGCTGAATACGAGGGTTCGATTCCCTCTACCCGCTCCAATCCACACACTCAATAAAAGCAGGTAGATAAGATGGCCCTTCGGAGCCATTTCTGCTGACAATTCCCGCGAGGCGGCTCTTTGTCAGCGGGTCGTAAGTGTAAGCGCGAGAAAGAGCGTTTTTTTAGGTGTCATGACGTGCTCTTGGTGCGGGCGACTGCGCTCTGCGACTAGGTCATCGGTCTGACCAGAGAGGCTGGCCCTGTTCCGCCGTCAACCACGCTATGAATGCGGAGAGCGCACCTGTCTTCTCGGCATCGAGGGCCGTCAACGCGACGTAACCTGTACGACGAACACGGATTCCCGGAAGCGGCGTCAAGATCCGGCCGGATGCGATGTCGATGTCCAGTAGCGGCAGGGGACCAATGCCTAGCCCCAGCCCGTCCTCGACAGCCTGCCTCGTGATGAAGAAGTGATCGAACACCCGCCGTGGGCGTCCGACCAGATGTGATAGACCTGCGGTTTCCAACCAATCGATCCACTCGCCCGGCCGCGTTTCGCTGGCGAGCAGCACATGGCCTTCGATGTCGGCTGGCGCGCGGATCGGACGCTTCGCGAACAGCGCAGGGCTCATGATGAGCGTATCGACATCCTCCAGCACAGGGACGGCGCGGTAGCGCGGCCAGGCGCCCTCGCTCGCCAGCCCGCGCCTGATCGCGACGTCGAACCCACCGCGTAATTCCTCGTGTACGGTCGAGACCGTCGTTACGGCCACCTCCACATCCGGCTGCTGTTGATGGAACCGTTCTAGCCGAGGGATCAGCCAACGCATGGCGAAGCTGGTCGGCGCGCTCACCCGGAGGACCCGTCGCGCGTCGGACCGACCGCAGGCTTCTGCCGCTGCAATCATTCGATCAAAGGAAAGGCTCACCTCGGTGGCGAAGGCGCGTGCGATCGGCGTCGCGACCATGCGCCGTCCGGAACGGGCGAAAAGACGTTGCCCTAGCCAGTCTTCCAACGCGGCTATCTGTCGGCTCACGGCGCCATGAGTCAGGCCAAGCTGCGCCGCCGCCTCGGCATAACTGCCGGTTCGAGCCGCGACTTCAAACACGCGCAGCGCATTGAGAGGGGGGAGAGGACGCATTCGAATCGTGAGGAAAACTGACCGATATGGTGATTCTTATACGGCTATTCGCGAAAACCTCACAGATATATTCTCGTTTATGAATGATTTGTGACGGAGCGCGTACGACATGCAGGCTGGCCGAGTATTGGAATACGCCCGTGGCGTCCGCGAGGCGCCGACTCAGCGCCGGAGCCTGCTCGCTGCCTGTCTCGCCCACGCACTCCATGACGGCTACACTGACGGGCTCTATGCGTTCCTGCCGGTTTGGCAGACTCAATTCGGACTTTCCTACGCTTGGCTGGCCATCACTCGCGCGCTTTACTACGGGACGATGGGCGGCCTTCAATTGCCCGGCAACAAGCTGGTGAAAGGTCTTTCCCCGCGCGCCGCGCTCATCCTCTCCACACTCATTGCCGCTGCAGGCTTTGCCGTCATGGCGATTCCGCTGGGGTTCTCTGGGCTCTGTGGTGGTCTCGTATTGGCTGGGATCGGCTCCAGCATCCAACACCCTCGGGGTTCGCTCCTCGTCACGGAGAGCTACGCGCCATCATCACGTGGCGCGCTCGGTATTTACAATTTCTCTGGCGATCTTGGAAAAGCGGTGCTTCCGGCGGTCGCGGCCCTGCTGTTGCCGATCCTCGCCTGGCGTCCTGTGATCGGTCTCATGGCGGCGCTCGGCGTAGCGGTCGCGTTGGGCCTGCTGTGGTTGGCTCCGCGGACGATTTCACGATCGCCTCGCTCAAATGTCACGACAGGCAAGCCCTCGCGCTCCGGGTTCACTCTCCTCATGACGATCGGCGCCTTCGATACCGCAACGCGCATGGGCTATCTGCTGTTTCTGCCATTTCTGATTCACGCTCGCGGAGGAACATCGCCCGACGTCGGCCTCGGCCTCG
This sequence comes from uncultured Alphaproteobacteria bacterium, assembly GCA_963748545.1. Lineage (GTDB taxonomy): Bacteria > Pseudomonadota > Alphaproteobacteria > Rhizobiales > Beijerinckiaceae > Roseiarcus. Next base: position 8,574 of record CAVVJO010000010.1, on the reverse strand, counting down.
CGCTCCTTTTCATCGGCGGCGCATTCGGCAAAGCGACCTGTGGCTGGCTCGCAGAGCATGTGGGAGTCATCGGTAGCGTTGCGGCGACCGAAACCGCGACCGCGCTTCTTATCGTCGCCACGCTGTTTACGCCGCTTGTACCGATGCTGACTATCCTCCCGCTGCTGGGTATCGTCCTGAACGGCACCTCCTCGGTGCTTTACGGCACGGTGCCCGGGCTGGCTCCGAACGGAGACGCGGGTCGGGGGTTCGCCCTTTTCTATACCAGCGTCATTGGTACGGGTGGATTGGCGCCGATCGCCTATGGCGCGATCGCCGACCATAGCAACCGGAGCGTTGGCGTCCTCGCCGCCGGCGCGACCGCCGGACTGATCGTACCCATGGTGCTTGGCCTACGCTCCTCGCTCGGGCGATGACAAGCCCGCTTGCGGGTCACTTGGGGCCTGGATTCATGACTCCCAGCTGAGAGGTTCGCCAATGGGTAGTGACTCGCAAGCGCCCGTCATTCTGATAACGGGTGGAAGTCGCGGTGTAGGCGCTGCGACGGCGCGGCTTGCGGCCGCGCAAGGTTATGATGTCGTGATCAGCTTCGTCTCCAATGAGGCCGCTGCCTTTGCAGTGGCGGCCGATGTTGAAGCGGCTGGGCGCCGCGCTTTGCCCGTGCGCGCAGACAGCGCCGATCCGGAGCAGGTCGCTCAATTGTTTGCCGCGATCGACCGGGCGTTTGGCCGAATCGATGTCCTGGTGAACAACGCCGCGATCATCGCAAGGCAGTCCCGACTGGAAGATCTCGGATTCGAGCGGATACAGCGCGTTTTTGCGGTCAACGCGATTGGCCCGATCCTCTGCGCGCAGCAGGCGGCCAAGCGCATGTCGTACCGTCACAACGGGCGCGGCGGCGTCGTGATCAACATTTCATCGGCATCCGCCCGGCTCGGCAGCCCAAACGAATATGTCGACTATGCCGCTTCGAAGGGGGCTCTGGAGACCTTCTCCACAGGCTTCGCCAAGGAGGTGGCGCGGGACGGGATACGCGTCGCGTGTATTCGGCCTGGCCACATCTACACCGAAATGCACGCCAGCGGCGGAGAGCCCGGACGTGTCGATCGCGTCAAGGACACGATCCCCATGGGGAGAGGCGGTCAGCCCGAAGAAGTTGCGCGGGCGATCCTTTGGCTGGCAAGCGCGGAGGCTTCGTTCATCACGAACACGGTCCTCGATGTCACTGGCGGGAAATGAGCAACGCCGCACGGGATTTACGCAGATGCCGACGATCCAAACACGCTTGCCGCCTATGGCTGGCCTGAGGACATTTCGACCGACGACGCCCTCGCCCGCTTGCTGGCGCTCAACCTGGAGCGGGCGACAGGGCGCCCTGTCGCGAAGGTTTAGCGCGGCTTCGGATTCGGTAGGGGAGGCCACAGCGCTCCCGGCCTGGCACTGCAGCTTCGATTTGAGGCCGCCGATGCGGTTCACGTCCCAGCGTGACGAGTTCGGGCGACCGTCAGTGCGAGCCGAAGGCGAAGCAATCGGTCTGCAGTACGCGGCGGCGGCATGGATTGCTTCGACTCCTCGGATCAAGTCCGGGGGTCCTTACTCGGTCGCGAGCGACGCGGGTAAAGCGGAAAGGAGCTTGTCCATCTCCGCCTTATCGTCCGCCGACACCAGCAGCCTCCTGCAGACTGAGCGAGCGACGTCGATCGCGATTGCCCCCCTACGGCGTCTGGGCGTCGCGGGTCTGGCGCCCTTCCCGCGCGAGACGCCTGAGGAGGAGGTCCAACTGCTGGATGTTCTTGGGATGCTCGAGTTGCCGGTCGAGCGCCTTCTGCACGATCGGGGACAGCCACCAGCTCATCGAAAGGTCCGGCATCGCAAAACGGCTCCCTTCCGCGTAGACCCGGATCGGGAAGAAGCTCGCGGTTTTCGGATCGCAAAGGTCCGAAGCTTGCGCGTCCCACGCCTGGAGGCGCTGTCTTAGCGAGTGCGTGGCCTCGTCCGCGTGTCCGTCGCGGGTGTTGAGCAAGGCCGTTAACGGGGCTTGCAGGATCTCGCCGGCGCGGATCCAGATGCTGTTCGATTCCGCCCGGCGGACATCGAGACGGAGAATGAGGGAACGACACTCGGGCTCGGCGGAGCCGCTTGGCGTGGTCGGGACCTTTTCGACGGTCGGGTCGTTCGAGATCGAGAGAACGATCGGCGTCAGGTTCATGGCCTTGAGCCCTGCCGCCACGTCGAGCGCCGTCGAAAGCCCCGAGTTCTCGAAATAGCCGCCGTCGACGATCCCGTCTCCATGCGGGTTGTCCTTGCCGCGCATGTGCACGTGTCCGGCGGGCGAAATGATGGGGAACCGGGCGCTGAGAAGGGTCGCCGTCGAAAGCCGAACGTTGGCCCAAGGCTGATCGCCGGCGCCGGCCGACGATGCACAGTTGTTGGGGCGCGCGTCCAACGCCGGCGTGCCGCAGCTTGCGCCAAAAATGTCAAAGAAATCGTAGCTCCAAGGCAGGAGGGTCTGGGCCTGCCCGCCCTTCGTCCAGACCGGCTGGATTTCTGAGGCGATCACGCGCCTCCCGGTCTGGACCGAGGTCCCATTCAGCAACAAAAGCGGCGTCCAGCGGCCGTCGGAGCGCGCCGTGGCGAAGGGCCGGCAGAGCCCGGCGTCGGTTCTTGCCAAGCCGCAGTCCGTGGCATGCAAATCGCCTGTCCTCTGCGCAAGGTAATTGCGCTCCCACGCCTTCTCCAGAAGCACCGCGCGATCGCCCCAGATCTCGGTGTCGGTGAAAGGATAGACGGGCGGCGCGATTTGGTCGCGGAAGGCGAGGCCGACGAAGGCCGGCGAAAGATAATCCCCGGCGACGAGCCGCTCGAGGCAGCCTCGCCAAGGTCCCTCGGTCTTTGAGGCATGGGCGCATGGGGGGCCGTCTCCTGCATGGAGAGTCGCGTCGAGAAGGGCGGCCTTGACCGATGCGAGCCCGAAGGAGCCTCCCGACACCCCGGAGAAGGCGAAGAAGCACCGCGCAGGGTTGTCCGGATCCGCGCACTTCGAAGGGACGAGATCGTCCTGGCCCGGATTGGCGAGCCTGTCGAGAAGCGCGCCGACCACCGCCGCGCTGAAGTAGGCGGCGCGGCTTGCGCCGCCGTCTGCGGCCACGATCAGGGCGGGCGGGCAGGCTCTCCCATCGCCCGCGTCGCAATGGTTCGCCGTCCGCCACGCGGCGACGGCTTCCGGAAGACCCATCTGATGCGGAAGCTCGGAGGCGTTCGTGATCCGCAGCGGACGGACGTCGTTGAAGCGGACGTTCGAAGCGGTCAGAACGACAAGCGCCGCAATGAAAAAGCCAAGGATCGGCATGCCTACGCGGTCGGACAGACGCGAGAGCAGTCCGAACAGAAGCACGCCGCTGCCGAGCAGGATCGGCGCCAGCGCGGCCCTGTCCAGATGTTGCGTCGCCCGGAGCGGAGCGCTGACGAGGAAGACAAAGACAATCGAGGTCGCGAGCGCGCACACCCAAACGATGGCGGTCGACCAACGACTGTTCCGGCCGCTCAGGAAGCGGGCGACAAAATCGCGCCGCTCGACCATGACGAGGATGACGAAGCCCAGCGTGAACCAGCCGCCGAACGACAAAAGGACAAACTGCATCGAAAGGCCGCCAACGAGCGACATGGCGTAGCGCGTCTCCACCGCGGCGCCGAGCACGCCCAAGAGAACGGCGACGACCGGAATCATCCCGAGAAGGCGCGGCGTCCAGCGGATCAGCCAGTCAGACGCGACGGCGTCGACGTACCAGGCGGATTGATCGCCCTCGACGGCCGCCCGCGCCGCATAGTGGACCGGCAACGCCCAGATGAAGGCGACCGATGCGAAGACGCCGGTCCAGTAGGCGCAATGCCACCCCCATTGATCGCCGTAGGTCGTGTCGGCGAAAAGGTCCTGCGCCTGAATGACCGACAGAAAGAGATAGTAGCCGGCGAGGGCGCTGACCACGCTCACGCGAGAGGCCCACAAGACACGCGCGAGCGATGTCCAAAGACAGGCGAGGATCAGGACGGCGAGCGGCGCAAACTCAAGCGCGCCATAAAAGAGGTCGTAGGCGTTGTCGTGACCGAATTTGACGAGAAGGCCGACCGCCGCCGGCCACGCGAAATAAAGGGTCACGAATTTCAGGCGGGTCCATCGGCTTGCGCGCGCGGCCTGTCCGGGATCGACGCCGGGGCCGGCCGCAAAAATCTCTTCGAGAGTCCTGTTCTCCTGAACGTCGCAGACCCCGTAGGCCAAGCCCATGACGGCGCAGAAAAGCGCAAGATAAGCGCCGTAGGGATTGAGCGGGACAAGAGACGCGATGGCGAGGTTGCCAAGAACCAGCGCCGCCGCGAATGCGATGGCAAAGCGCTTGTCGATCTCGAGCGTTGGATCGAGATAGCGCTGCAAGGCGCTTCGGCCGTGGCCGCAGGCCGCGCCGCTTGCCGCGGCGATGAACCGGTTCAGGTAGATGGCGCCGTAGGACGCCAGCATCTCCTCGGGCGTCCGAAGCCCCGTGGGACGCAGCGCGCGACGGATATCCCGGTAGTTTGGCGCGTTCCTCGCCCAGAAGAAGACCGCGACAACAAGAGCGCCAAGCGCCCCGGCGCCAGCTGCGGCGAGGAGGAGATTGACAAAGCCGCTAGGGCCACCCGCCAAGGTCGCCTCCGGAAGCCGAGTTCCGCCGGGTCAATGGATTCCCGCGGCTGCCGGCGTGTCAATGCTAACCCGCAGCGCTCAAGTAACCGGCCCGGTTCGAACAGGCTGACCAGCCGAAAACCAAAACGCCGCGGCGCGCTTGGACGGGCGTCGGCGCCCCGCCACTTACGCGTGGGCGCCGACAAATGCGCGAAGCTTGACGCCGTGGTCGGACGCGATCATCTCCGCGGCCTTCTCTCCGATCATGATCGTCGGCGCGTTGGTGTTGCCGCTGACGATGTTGGGCATGACGCTCGCGTCGGCCACGCGCAGGTTTTTCACGCCCATGACGCGCAAGCCCGGGTCGACCACGTCCCCGATCCGGCAGGTCGAGGTTTCGTGATAGACGGTGACCGAAAAATGCAGCGCCATGTCCTCGAGCAGCGCGTCGCTCGGCTCGGCGCCCGGCGTATGCCCGTGCCTTTCGGCGAGGAACGGCGGGACCAGCCAGGGACCGATCTTCTGGTTCCGAGGCCAATGCGCGGCGATCTCGAGCGCCCGGCGGATCACGGCTTTCATCACCGCCAGGTCCTGCGGATCGTCGTAATAGTTGAGGCGGATCGTCGGATGGACGGCTGGATCGGGGCTGGCGAGGACGATTTCGCCCTCGCTGTGCGGCAAGGCGATGGTGGCCAGGAGATTGACGTGCTCCGCGTCGGGCGCGAGGCGCCTCGCCGGGTCGTCGAAGATCAACGCCGTGTCGAGATTCAACTTTGCCCGGACGAGGTCTTCGTCGCCGTTGGTGACGAAACAGCCGATCTGCGCGTCGTGGCTGTGCGGATCGCTGAGGCCCGTCGAGAAGAAGACGACGGCGTCATAGAGGGATGAGGAGGGGACGCCCTTTCCGGTCGTCGCCCACTCCGCGAGGCGCCGGTCCGCCTCCTGCTTCAGCCCCTGCAGCTCGGCGGGCAGGTTGACGTCCTCGGCCGGGTCTGCCGGCAGGGGACCTCCGGGTCCGCGGAACGCCGCGGCGCCGAGCGACATGCCGATCTCCATGAGCGGCACGCCAACCCCGGGGGCGTGGAAAAAGAGCGGGACGTGCAGGTGGTCCTTCATGTGCTTGCCGACATGCGGCTGGTCGAGGACGCAGGCCACTCCGGCCGCCTCGAGCTCGTGACGGGGACCGACGCCGGAGAGCATCAGGAGATGGGGAGAGCCGATGGCTCCGGCGCAGACGATGACCTCCTTCGCCGCGCGGACCGAGCGCGCCTCTCCGTCGCCGGTGCGATATTCGACGCCTATGGCGGTCTTTCCGTCGAACAGGACGCGCGTCGCCTGCCCGCCGGTGATGATGGTGAGGTTCGGCCGGCTTTCGGGCTCTCCGCGCAGGAACGCCGCATAGGTGCAGCAACGCTTTCCGTCCCGGGTCGTGGTCTGGAAGAGCGAGGCGACCGCGGCGCCGCCGCGGTCGCGCCCGTTATAGTCGCCGCGCGTGAAGCCCGCGGCCTCGGAGGCCTCGACAAACTCCTTGGCGGCGCGCAGCGCGGGCGACCGCACCGATACGCCGAGCGGGCCGTCGCCGTTGTGCGCCTCGGCGTCGATGGCGACCTCCTCGCTCGGCGCGAGGCCCTCGCTCTTGCGGAAATAGGGCAGGACCTCGCGATAGCTCCAGCCGGTCGCGCCGCCTTCGGCCCAGGCGTCGAAGTCGCCGGGGTGGCCCCGGACATAGGCCATATAATTGATCCCCGAGGACCCTCCGAGCATCTTGCCGCGCGGCGCCGGCATCCGCTTTCCGTTCAAGCCCAGCCCGGCCCTGCCGGGGTCGCCGGTATACATCCAGTCGGTTTCCGGATTCATCTGCAGGGAGGCGCAGATCACGGGCACAGCCGCGGACTCGGGCGGGCGGCCGCCCGCCTCGATCAGCGTCACGCTGCAGGCCGGATCCTCCGACAGGCGGGAGGCGATCACCGCGCCGGCCGAGCCGCCGCCCACAATGACGAAATCGCAGGTTTCCTGCATGGATCCTCCCGGCGGCCCTGTGGTCGGGCCATGACATGGCCCTTGACCTGAGCGGCGTTTGCCGAAGGCGGACCCAAGACTTCAGAATGTGCCGCGGCCGGGGCTTTGGCAAGCGGCGGGGGTCGGGCGCAGGCGTGTCGAATGTCCCCAGAAGGCTCGGCGCCGCGAAAGACGATCGCCTCGCTCGCGTTGATCCCAGGCGCCCGCGTTGGGACTGTGACCAACATCACTGCGGATTCTTCGAGTCTATGCTTGCTGGAAGGGCGAGGTTGTCTCGCGGGCGCTGGATTTGCGCCCAGCGTTATCGACAAATTATGGAGAGGAACGATGCTTTCGCATCCATTTATAGGCGACAAAACTGCCCCGACAGCCTTGGCGACTGTTCAGAGACGCCGGCCAGCTCTCGGAACGGGGAATATTCCTCCCGAGCTGCGCGAGATGATGAACAAGCAATTCATTTATCTCGAAACGGATTCGAAAAAGAAGCCGGAGGTGAATGTCGTACCCGTCGAGCAAGGCGGCCGGCACATGTGGAAGATCGAGGCTCCGGTCACCGACGACCTCCGCGGCGCGCGGCCCGGCTTAAGTCAGGAGCGCACCGGCCAGCAAATACCTTAAAGAAATTGACAGGAACACGTCATTCGGCGCGCACCGTCCCGAATGGATGGACTTCGCCCCCGTCCCCCATATCCGTCGGCCCGAACGGCCATGGTTGCGGAAACTCAACGGGACGCGGGTGCAGCCTTTGTGGGTTTACGACAGCCACCGGCACGCCTTCGAAAGCACCGCCTGGCCGCTTGGGCTTGTCGGACGCATCTTCAACAGCGAGGGCTATAGCGGCACCGGCTCCCTGATCGGCGACCGGCTCGTCGTGACCGCCGGCCACATGGTCCCCTGGGGACAAGCCAACTGGTGGATGCTGTTTGTTCCCGACTATTTCAACGGCAGCTCGCTTTACGGCGCCGGCGTACAATCCTACGTCTCCGACGCGCGCGGCTACAACGTCAACGGCAACGTCACCGGCTACGACTGGGCCATTCTGCAACTCTACGAACCCTTGGGCACGTCGCTCGGATACTTCGGCTACAACGGCTATTCGAGCGACTGGAACAACCTGCCGGTGTGGAGCAACATCGGTTATCCCGGCGACATCGACAACGCCCTCGAGCCCGCCTTCCAGCAAGGGTTCACAATCGACGACACGGACGGCGACAGCAACGGCGGCGAAGAACTCGAGAGCGAGAACTGCGATCTCAACCACGGCAACTCCGGCGGTCCGATCTACGCGTGTGGAACAACGGAACGGACCCGAGGATCGTCGGCGTGGTCAGCGGGCGGAGACCGAATATCAATTTCCATTCTCGACCCAAAACGACAACGTGTTCGCGAGCGGCGGCGGCTTCACGAGCCTGTGCGCCTGGGGCCGGTCGAACTGGCCGGCATGACCCGCCATGCGGCTGACCGTCAGGAGCCCTAACTGATCGTCCTTCGGCCAAAAGCCGGGGATCGGCGCGCCGATGACGGCGTCTGGCGGAGGCGGGGCCAAAGCCCCCCGGGAAGACCGCTGAAACGCGGTCTTCCTCTTTATATCCAGACAACGCATCGCACGCCTCCGCGGAACCCGGCCCTTGATCATTTGATCAAGCGACGCGCTGGGTCGGCGTACCGGTTTTGACCATGGGATGAAACCCGCGCGGGGGCGGCGCTGGGGTCGACCCACTCTCGATATTTTTCTTCAACCGCCAACCCTGAAAAAATCTCGATATTTACCAGGAACCGATCAAACGCCGGCGCGGTGGCGGGCATGGCGCCGCGCTTGCAACCCTTGCGGGTATCCGGCTCGCGCGGGTTCGTCCCGCAGAGGCCCCAAACCAATCGAGGGAAACGCCCGTGGCTCT
>CAVVJO010000009.1:0-41964 GCA_963748545.1 uncultured Alphaproteobacteria bacterium | reverse complement strand
CAGCATGACCGCGGCGCCCGTGATCCAGGCGAGGCTCTCGTAGGAGAACCCGCAGGCCGCATTGCCCCACCAGCCGTTGGCCTTCAGGCCGCATCGGCGGGGCGCTGTAGGCCCAGGCGAGCACGACACGCCGACGATCGCCGCGATGAACACCCAGGTCCCCGAGCGTTCCGCCGCGACCAGCGCCAAAATCGTCCAAATGCGGGCGATGTACGAGGCCCCACTTCCCGGGGTGCGGCCCGAGGGAATGGGCCGCTGCGGCTCGTTGATGGCGTCGACGTCGCGATCGTACCAGTCGTTGCTCGCCTGGCTGGTCGCGACCACCAGCGGACCCGCGAGGATCAGGCCGACCAGCGCGGTGTAGCCATGCGCGACGATCGGCGCGCCCGACGACACCACGCCGCAGGCGAACGCCCACATCGGCGGAAACCAGGTGATCGGCTTCAGAAGTTCGAGGACCGCTGAGGGGGCCGGATAAGCTGTCATTGCGACAGGCTGGTTCAATTCCGTTGTCACTCGGTCACCCCCGGCGTCGTAACGCCGTGCAGCCATAACCACAGCCGAACTCTCAACGCAGCCAACAGCAGATGTCAATGACGCTTGACGCAAGGCTTTCGGGAAGACGGCGCTTGCTTCGGGTTTGGATATGCATTATGATGCATCATTGACAATGCATTAAACTGCCTATCGAGGAGCGTCCCATGAGCCGTCCCGACCCGGTCAACTATCAGACTGCGCCGGAAAAATACCGGCACTGGACGCTCGCCTTCGAGGCCCGATCGCCACGTTGAAAGCCGACTTCGACGAGGATGGCGGCCTTCGGCCCGGCTACAAGCTGAAACTCAACAGCTACGACCTCGGCGTCGACATCGAGCTCAACGACGCGGTCAACCGTGTCCGCTTCGAGCATCCCGAGGTGCGGACCGTCGTGATCACCAGCGCGCGCGAGCGCGTGTTCTGCTCGGGGGCGAACATTTTTATGCTCGGCGTCTGGAGTCACGCGTGGAAGGTGAATTTCTCCAAATTCACCAACGAGACCCGCAACGGGCTGGAAAATTCGTCCGCCCACGGCGGGCTCAAATTCCTCGCCGCGGTCAACGGCTCGTGCGCCGGCGGCGGCTACGAACTCGCCCTCGCCTGCGACGAGATTCTGCTGATCGACGACCGGTCGAGCGCCATCAGCTTGCCGGAAGTCCCGCTGCTCGGCGTGCTGCCCGGCACCGGCGGGCTCACCCGCCTGACCGACAAGCGGCGCGTGCGCCACGACCTCGCCGACGTCTTCTGCACCACCAGCGAGGGCGTGCGCGGGCAAAAGGCGGTCGACTGGCGGCTCGTCGACGCGATCGCCAAGCCCGGCGAGTTCGGCGTCGTTCGCGCCCGGGCGCTTGAGCTTGCCGAGCAGAGCGACCGCCCGAAAGGCGCGAAGGGCGTCGCGCTGACGCCGCTCGAACGCGATCACTCGCCGGCGCGCTCCGCTACCCCCATGTCGCCGTGACGATCGACCGGGCCCAGCGCACCGCGACCTTTGTCGTCAAAGGGCCGGCGGACGATCAGCCGTGGGACATCGCCGGAATCGAGGCCGCCGGCGCCGCCTGGTATCCGCTGGCGCTGGCGCGCGAGCTCAAGGACGCGATTCTCACGATGCGCACCAACGAACTCGAGATCGGTCTATGGCTGATCAAGACCGAGGGCGATCCGGCCGCCGCGCTCGCCATGGACGCGACGCTTCAAGCGCACCGGGACCATTGGCTCGTCCGGGAGACGATCGGTTATCTCCGACGCACCTTCAGCCGCCTCGACGTCGCCTCGCGAAGCCTCTTCGCCTGTCGAGGAAGGCTCGTGCTTCGCGGGTACGCTCTTCGAACTCGCGCTCGCGTGCGATGGCATCTATCAGCTCGCCCTGCCCGACGGCCCGGCCCGCGCGCCGAAATTGCCCTGAGCGCGGCGAACTTTGGCGATCACGTCATGGCGAGCGGCCAGTCGCGTCTCGCCCGACGTTCTATGACGAAAAGCCTGCGCTCGAGGCGGTCCGAGCCAAGTCGGCTTGCCTCTCGACGCGCGCGGAGGCCCAAAAACTCGGCCTCGCTCACCAGCGCGCCCGACGACATCGACTGGAGCGACGAGGTCCGGCTCGCGTCGAGGAGCGCGTCTCGCTGAGCCCCGACGCCTTGACCGCCATGGAGGCGAACCTGCGCTTCGACGGCCCCGAGACGATGGCGACGCGCATTTTCGCGCGGCTCACGGCGTGGCAGAACTGGGTGTTCCAGCGCCCCAACGCCGTCGGCGAGAAAGGCGCGCTGAAGGTGTACGGAAAGGGCGAGAAGGCCGCCTTCGACTGGAATCGGGTGTAGCGGAGGGGCGGCGTCTCGCCGCCCGGGGCGACGCGGGAGGCGGGCCCTGCCGAGGGACGGCCGAGGAGATTCATGGAGCACGTCGACGCCGCGGTCATCCGGCAGCACCTGATCGACCCGGAAATCTGCATCCGCTGCAACACCTGCGAGGCGACCTGCCCGGTCGGCGCGATCACCCATGACGCGCGCAACTACGTGGTCGACGCGGCGGCGTGCAATCTCTGCATGGCCTGCATCCCGCCCTGCCCGACCGGCAGCATCGACAACTGGCGGGTGATGCCGCGCGCGAGCGCCTACAGCGTGGACGCGCAGTTCGGCTGGGACGCTTTGCCCGCGGAACTTACCGCCGACGAGCTTTCCGAGGCGGGCGTCCTGGCCCTCGACGCCCCGGCCGAAGCGACGCCCCCCTCCGCCGAGGCCGAAGGCGAGGGCCAGTTCAGCCTCGCCGATTGCGCCGCCGTCGTCCCGCCCTGGTCCGCCGCCCATCCCTACGTGAACCTCTACGGACCGCGCGCGGCGGAGAAATTCGTGACCGCGACGGTCGCCGGCAACGTGCGGGTGACGCAGGTCGGCCGGGACTACGACACCCACCACATCGTGCTCGATTTCGGCGCGATGCCTTTTCCGGTGCTCGAGGGCCAATCGATCGGGATCGTCCCGCCGGGCGCGGACGCCGGAGGGCGGCCGCACCACCCGCGGCAATATTCGATCGCGAGCCCGCGCAACGGCGAGCGTCCCGGCTACAACAACGTCTCGCTGACCGTGAAGCGCGTGCTCGAGGACCATCAGGGCCGGCCGGTGCGCGGCGTCGCCAGCAACTATCTCTGCAACCTCGAAGTCGGCGACAGCGTGAACGTGACCGGTCCATTCGGCGCGAGTTTTCTGATGCCGAACCATCCCAAGAGCGCGATCGTGATGATCTGCACCGGCACCGGCAGCGCCCCGATGCGCGCCATGACGGAATGGCGGCGGCGCCTGCGCAAATCGGGCAAGTTCGAAGGCGGCAAGCTGATGCTGTTCTTCGGCGCGCGCACCCAGGAGGAGCTGCCCTACTTCGGTCCGCTCGGCAACCTGCCGAAGGACTTCATCGACATCAACTTCGCCTTCAGCCGGACGGCCCATGAGCCCAAGCGCTACGTTCAGGATCTGATGCGGGCCCGCGCGGCGGACCTCGCGCCTCTGATCGCCGACCCGAACGCCTTCTTCTATGTCTGCGGCCTCAAGGCGATGGAGGAGGGCGTGGTGCTCGCGCTGCGCGACGTCGCGCGCGAGGGCGGCCTCGACTGGAACATCGTCGGCCCCGCGCTCAAGCGCGACGGCCGGCTGCATCTGGAGACGTATTGAGAGGAGCCGCCTTGTGGGGCGCGCTCGCTGAGCGCGCCAGGGGGGTCAGCGACCCCGCCCTACAAGGGCGCGAACGAAACCGGGAGAGCCAATGAAATTCGCGGAATTCCATGTCGGCCAGGTCATCGAGGCGGGCCCCTATCAACTCGGGCAGGAGGAGCTCCGGCGTTTCGCCGAGGCCTACGATCCGCAATGGTTTCACGTCGACCCGGATGCGGCCGCCCATGGTCCGTTCGGCGGAATTATCGCCAGCGGCTGGCACACCTGTTCGATCGCCATGCGGCTCGCGGTCGATGCGATCCTCACCGGCTCCGAATCCTTCGCCTCCCCCGGCGTCGCCTACATCAAATGGCCGAACCCGGTGAGGGCCGGCGATTCCCTCACCCTCAAGGCGGAAGTGCTGGAGACCCGGCGCTCCCGCAGCCAGCCGCACCTCGGCATTCTCAAGTGGCGCTGGCGGGTGTTCAATCAGCACGGGCAGGAGGTTCTCGAAAGCGAGGCGACCAGCCTGTTCGATCTCAGCCCAAGGGATAATGCATTATAATTCTCATTTGCGAGCTTTTGTCGCGCGAACTTACCTAAATATGAAACATAGTGCTTTGACGCTTGACTAAGTTGCAGAATAATGGTGATTGCTCCGGGCCACGAAGGCCCGAGCACGGGAAACGAAGGGACGGGAACATGAGCTCCACCGAACCGCTGACCGAAACCCCGGAATCCGTCCGCGGCGATCGGTTCGTCGAGATCAACACCGACGATCAGATCCCCAACAACGTCGCGCTCGCGTCGGACAAGCAGCTCCAGCGCGCGCTCGAAACCTGGCGGCCGAAGTACCTCGACTGGTGGAACGACATGGGGCCCGAGGGCTTCCAGACCTCGGAGGTGTACCTGCGCACCGCGGTCGGCGTCGATCCGACCGGCTGGGCGAAATTCGGCTATGTGAAGATGCCAGAATACCGCTGGGGCGTGCTGCTGGCGCCCAAGGTCGAGGGCCGCACGATTCCTTTTGGCCGCCACAAGGGCGAGCCGGCCTGGCAGGAGGTTCCCGGCGAATATCGCGCGACGCTCCGCCGGCTTCTGGTCGTCCAGGGCGACACCGAGCCGGCCTCGGTCGAGCAACAGCGCTACCTCGGCGCGACCGCGCCGAGCCTTTACGACATGCGCAACCTCTTCCAGGTCAATGTCGAGGAGGGCCGCCACCTCTGGGCGATCGTCTATCTGCTGGTCAAATATTTCGGCAAGGACGGGCGCGAGGAGGCGCAGGCGCTGCTCGAGCGCCGCAGCGGCCAAACGGACAATCCCCGCATCCTCGGCGCCTTCAACGAGCGCACGCCGGACTGGCTGAGCTTCTTCATGTTCACCTACTTCACCGACCGCGACGGCAAGATGCAGCTCGCGGCGCTCGCCGAAAGCGGCTTCGATCCGCTGTCGCGCACCTGTCGTTTCATGCTGACCGAAGAAGCGCATCACATGTTCGTCGGCGAGACGGGCGTGCAGCGCACGATCGAGGCGACCTGTACGGCGATGAACAAGGCCGGCATCAAGGACCCGAACGCCGTCGAGGCGGTTCGCGCGCTTGGCGTGGTCGACCTGCCGCTCCTGCAGCGAAAGGCGAATTTCCACATGTCGGTGACCCGCGACCTGTTCGGCAGCGAGATCTCGTCAAACGCGGCCGAGGCGTTCAGCGCGGGCTTGAAGGGCCGCTTCAACGAGGCGAACCTGAAGGACGACGACCACGTGCTCGCGGAGACGACCTATCCGGTGACGCGCGTCGTCGACGGCAAGCTTGTCGAGGAAGCGGTGCCGGCGCTTCGCGCCATCAACGCCCGCCTGCTCGACGACTACATCAAGGATTGCCAAGGCGGCATCGACCGCTGGAACAAGGTGATCGAGAAGTCTGGGATCGCCTTCAAGTTCACGCAGCCGCACAAGGGCTTCAACCGAAAAATCGGCGAGTTCGCGGGCAAGCGCATCAGCCCAGCAGGCGACCTTCTGACGGAAGAGCAATGGCGGGCGGAGAGCGGCGCCTGGCTCCCCAACGACGCCGACATGACCTTCATCGATTCGCTGATGCAGCCCTGCCAGGAACCGGGCAAGTATGCGACATGGATCGCCCCGCCCCGCGTCGGCATCAACAGCCAGACCGGCGACTTCGAGTACGTGAAGATCGCGTGAGGGAGGGAGGGGCGCCGATCGAGGCCGGCGCGACTCTCACTCGGCGATGCGCAGGAGTTGCTTGCCCTCGTTGCGGCCCTCGAACAACCTCCTCAGCGTCGCGGGCGCGTTCTCGAGGCCGTGCTGCACATCGACCTCGTACTGGATCTGGCCGGCCTGAACCCAACCGGCGAGGGCGGCGACGGCCTCGGAAGCGCGGGGCATGTAGTCGATCACGATAAAGCCTTCCATCCGGCCGCGCTGGATGAGGAGGTTGAGGTAGTTCTTCGGTCCCGGCGCCTGCTCGGTCGCATTGTAGTTCGCGATGGCGCCGCAGAGAACAACCCGGCCCCGCATGGCGAGCCGCGCCAGGGCGGCGTCGAGGATGTCTCCGCCAACATTGTCGAAGAAGACGTCGATTCCCTTGGGACAAAGCTCTTTGAGACGGACGGGGACGTTTTCCGTCTTGTAGTCGATCGCAGCGTCGAAGCCCGCCGCTTCGGTGAGCCAGCGGCACTTCTCAGCCCCGCCCGCGATTCCGACCGCGCGGCAGCCCTTGATCTTGGCGATCTGACCGACGACGGAGCCGGTCGCTCCCGCCGCGCCCGAGACGACGACGGTCTCCCCCGCGACCGGGCGGCCGACTTCGAGCAGGCCGAAATAGGCGGTAATCCCTGTGAGGCCGAGCACGCTCATCGCGAGTTCCAGCGGCGCTCCGGGAGGCAACTTGTTGAGCTGACCCCTCGGGGTGAGCGCAACGTAGTCCTGCCAGCCCACAAGTCCCGACACCATGTCGCCAACCGCAAAGCCGGGAGCGGTCGAAGCCTCGATCCGGCCAGCCCCCAGGGAGCGAACAACCTCGCCAATCTTGACCGCCGGCAGATAGGTGTCCCCGGCGATCCAGCCGCGCTGGGTGGGGTCGCAGGATAGCATCAAATTGCGGACCAAAACCTCGCCCTCCCCGGGGGTCGGCGCCTCATTCTCAACAAAGGTGAAGTCGGCGTCCTGTAGTGTTCCCTGCGGACGGCGAGCCAGCAGCCATTGGCGGTTCTTCATTGCATTCCTCCCGGTCGGACACAGAGCCCTAGCATGATCGCCCCCGTGAGCGGCGCTCGGCGGAGCCTATTCTCTGAGCGACGAGCCGACGCTCAAGCCGCCGCCTCCACCGCCAGCGCGCGCTTCACCGCCGGACGCTCGGCCATGCGGCGGCGATGATCGAGGACCTGCGGGAAGGCGGACGGGTCGACGCCGTCGCCCTCGAGCCAGTTCGCAATCGCGAAGAGATAGGGATCCGCGACCGTGTAGCGCTCGCCCATCACCCAGGGCCCGCGAAACATCGTCCGCTCGATCAGGTCGAAACAGGCCCCGACCGTCTCGGGGACTTTCCGCTTCATCGCCTCGTGCGCCGCGGGGTCGTCGGCCCAACGATAGCCGCGCATGCGGTGGGCGTGGGCGACATGCACGGTGGAGCAGAGATAGCTCATGAACGCCTGCATCTCGGCAAAGGCGAACGGGTCGTCGAGCGGCGCAAGCCCGATCGCCGGATGGGTCTGCGCGACGTAGGCGAGGATCGCCGGAGTCTCGGTCAACACGCCCCGATCCGTGACCAGCGCCGGCACCCGGCCCTTCGGATTGATGGCAAGGTACGCGGGCTTCGTCTGCTCGGCGGAGCGGAAATCAATCCGACGCGCCTCGTAGGCCGCGCCGGCCTCTTCGAGCGCGACGTGCGAGGCGAGCGCGCAGGTGTTCGGGGCGAAGAAGAGCGTCAACATGATTGTCGTTCCGGGGCGGCGGAGTTCCGCACAGTTACAGCCGCGCGATCATGCCGCGTTTTTCCAGTTCCGCAATCACGGCGGCGGCATGCTCCTCGACGCTCGCTTCGGCCGAGCGCAGAACAAGCTCTGGGTTTTCCGGGCGCTCGTAGGGCTGATCGACCCCGGTGAAATTCTTGATCTGTCCGGCGAGCGCCTTCTTGTAGAGCCCCTTCGGGTCGCGCGCGATCGCCGTCTCGATCGGAACGTCGACAAAGATCTCGATGAACTCGCCGGTCTCCGCCGTGTCGCGCACGAGTTGCCGCTCGGCCCGGAACGGCGAGATGAACGAGCACAGCACGATCAGCCCGGCGTCGGTCATGAGCTTCGCGACTTCGCCGACCCGCCGGATGTTCTCGACGCGGTCGGCCGCGGTGAAGCCTAGGTCCTTGTTGAGGCCGTGGCGGACGTTGTCGCCGTCGAGCAGAGCAGTGTGCACGCCGCGGGCGTGCAGCCGCGTCTCGACCAGATTGGCGATCGTCGATTTTCCTGCGCCCGACAATCCGGTGAACCAGAGGATCGCCGGCTTCTGGTGCTTCAACTGGGCATGCTCCGCGCGCGTCACCGTCAGCCCCTGGCGGTGAACGTTGGTCGCGCGCCTGAGGCCGTGGACGATCATGCCGGCGCCGGCCGTCTCGTTGCTCAGCCGGTCGATCAGAATGAACGAGCCGGTCTCGCGGTTGTCGGAATAGGGGTCGTAAGCGACCGGCATCGTGGTCGCGAGATTGCAGAGCCCCACTTCGTTGAGGTCCAGGCGCTTGGCGGCGAGCTTGTCGTAAGTGTTGACGTCGAGCCGGTGCTTGAGTTCGGTGACTGAGGCGGGAATGGTCCGCGTCCCGATTTTCATCAGGTACGAGCGGCCGGGCAGCATCGGTTCCGCGCTCATCCAGATCACGTTGGCGGTGAACTGATCGGCGACCTCCGGCCGGCTGTCGGGATGCGACAGCACATCGCCGCGGGCGATGTCCAGTTCGTCGGCGAGCGTCAGCGTCACCGCATCGCCCGCTTCGGCGCCCTCGGTCTCCTCGCTGGCGACCAGGATTCGCGCGACCGTCGACTGCCGGCCCGAGCCCGCGACCACGATCGGGTCGCCTTTGGCGACCCGTCCGCCGGCGATCGTGCCGGCGATGCCGCGGAAATCGAGGTGCGGGCGATTGATCCACTGCGCGGGCAGGCGGAAGGGCGCCGCGCGCCGGTCCTCTTCGACCTCGATGCGTTCGAGGTAGTCCATCAGATGCGCGCCCTGAAACCATGGCGTGCGCGGGCTCGGCTCCGACACGTTGTCGCCGTAGCGAGCCGATAGCGGGATGGCGTACAGCGAGCGGAAGCCCAGCGGCTCGGCAAACTTGCGGTAGGCGATGACGATGTCGCGGAACGTCTTCTCGTCATAGCCGACGAGATCGATCTTGTTCACCGCGAGCACGATGTGCCGGACGCCAAGCAGCGAGGCGATGATCGAATGGCGATGGGTCTGGGTCAGCAATCCCTTTCGCGCGTCGACGAGTACGATGGCGAGATCGGCGTTGGAGGCGCCGGTCGCCATGTTGCGCGTATATTGCTCATGGCCGGGCGTATCGGCGACGATGAAGGAGCGCGTCTCGGTCGCGAAATAGCGGTAAGCGACGTCGATCGTGATGCCCTGCTCGCGCTCGGCCTCGAGACCATCGACCAGCAGCGCGAAGTCGATGTCGTCCTCGGTCGTGCCGAACTTCTTCGAGTTCGCGCTCGAGCGCGGAAAGCTGGTCGTCGAAGATCAGCTTCTTTTCGTACAGCAGGCGCCCGATCAGGGTCGACTTGCCGTCGTCGACCGAGCCGCAGGTCAGAAGGCGCAGGGTGGGAAGCGCGGACGTTCGCAAGGCCTCGTTCATCAGAAATAGCCCTCCCGCTTCTTCTTCTCCATCGAGCCGGTCTCGTCCGAATCGATCAGTCGGCCTTGACGCTCCGACGTGGTCGAAGCGCGCATTTCTGCGATGATGTCGTCGAGCGTCTCGGCGTCAGATTCGATCGCGCCGGTCAGCGGGTAGCAGCCGAGCGTGCGGAAGCGGACGCGGGCCATGCGCGGCGTTTCCCCGGGCTCGAGCGGCAACCGCTCGTCGTCGACCATGATCAGGGCGCCGGAGCGCTCGACCACAGGCCGAACCTTGGAGAAATAGAGCGGCACCACCGGAATGCCCTCGGCCTGGACGTACTCCCAGACGTCGAGCTCGGTCCAGTTCGACAGCGGGAAGACCCGCATCGACTTGCCGTCGCGAATGCGGGTGTTGAAGAGGCGCCAAAGCTCGGGCCGCTGGTTGCGCGGATCCCAGGCATGGGCGGCGGAACGATGCGAGAAGATGCGCTCCTTGGCCCGGCTCTTTTCCTCGTCGCGCCGCGCCCCGCCGAAGGCCGCGTCGTAGCCGCCTTTGTCGAGCGCCTGGCGCAGGGCTTCGGTCTTCATCACCTGGGTGTGGACCTGCGAGCCCGACGCGATTGGCGAAATTCCCCGACGTACGCCGTCCTGGTTGGTGTGGACGATGAGGTCGAGACCGAGCCGGCGCGCGGTCTCGTCGCGAAAAGCGATCATCTCGCGGAATTTCCAGGTCGTGTCGACGTGCAGCAGCGGAAAGGGAGGCTTGGCCGGATGGAACGCCTTCATCGCGACATGGAGCATGACGCTCGAGTCTTTGCCGATCGAATACAGCATTACAGGGTTGTGCATCTCTGCTACAACCTCACGCATTATGTGAATTGATTCCGCTTCGAGGCGTCTGAGGTGCGCCGGCAACAAATTTGTCATGGGGGATTCCGCAAAAGAGGCGGTCTTTTATGGGCTTTCGCCAAGGCGCGCAAGCCGCCCAGCTCGCTCACGACTTGCTTGAGCGCTGATTGGCGCGTCGCGGCGGCGGTGGAGATCGTTGGGGTTCCGCCCTGCGCGCGACAAGGATTTTCTTGTAGCGCAGCGCCGTCGCGCCGTCGGTGTAATAGTCCTCATGCTCGCCGAAAGGCCGGTAGCCGCACTTCTCGTAGAGCGCGATCGCGGGCGCGTTGTCGTAGCGCACTTCGAGCGTCACGGCCTGGCGCTCGTGGCGCAGAGCATATTTTTCCGTCGCCGCCAGCAAGGCCGCGCCGACGCCGCGGCGAGCGAAGCGGGGATCGACCGCGATCGAAAAAATTCGCGCCGAGCGCCCGCCCTTGCTGAGCGCGATCAAGACATAACCGGCGATCTCGCCGCCGATCGTCACCGCGATCACCGGGCGCTCCGGCGACTTGAGGGCGTAGGCGAACGCGCGCCGCGAAACCTGATCCTGCGGAAAGGAATTGCGTTCGAGCTTGGCGATCGCGTCGAGATCCCCGATCTCCGCGTCGCGAACGACAAGGCCGCCCCGTCGCCACTGGTCCATATCGTTTCGTCCCGCGCCTGAAGCGCGGGTTGTTTGCCTCGCGCGGGCGAACCTGTCCATCGTTGCTTGGGCCCCGAATGGTGTAAGAGCGTCGGCTGGGCGGCGGGATTTCGCCGTCGGAGGGAAAGGTCGACATGAATCGCGCCGAATTGCGCCTCGCCTCGCTGAAGCGGCTGCTCGCGGAGATTCACCGGCGGCTTGAACCGGGATTCGGGTTCCGACTGTGGGACGGATCGACGGTCCCAAACACCTGGCCGAGCGACGGGTTCATGCTCGCCATCGCTGACGAAGGCGCCGTCGCCGCGCTCCTGAAGGGGCCGAACATCACCACCTTCGCCAATCTGTGGGCGGCGGGGCGGATCGACCTCGTCAACGGCACGATTTTCGATCTCGTGGCGCGCCGGCCGAGGGGCCGGACGCGCGAGCTACGCAAATCGCTCGTCTCACTCAAGACCCTGCGCGCGCTGGCGCCGTTCCTGTTCGTCCCGCGCGGCGGCCCGTGGCCGCTCGATGCGGTCGGCCGCGACCGTGAGAGCGACGGGTCGGAGGCGGAAAACACGCGCAACATCGCCTACCACTACGACGTTTCCAACGCCTTTTATGCGCTGTGGCTCGACCGCGACATGGTCTACACCTGCGCCTACTTTCACGACTGGAGCGACGATCTCGACACGGCGCAGCGGCAGAAACTCGACATGACCTGCCGCAAGCTTCGGCTCCAGCCGGGCGAGACGCTGCTCGATATCGGCAGCGGCTGGGGTTCGCTCGCCTGCCATGCCGCCGAGCATTACGGCGTGAAGGCGCTCGGCGTGACGCTCTCGGAGGAGCAGATCGCGCTCGCGCGCGAGAAGGCGGAGCGGCGCGGACTTTCCGACAAGGTGACCTTCGAGAAGCGCGACTATGCGCTGATCGAGGGCGAAGGCGTTTTCGACAAGATCGTCTCGGTCGGCATGTTCGAACATGTCGGCCTCGCCCATTTCGAGACCTACTTCAAGACCGTGCAGCGTCTCCTGAAGCCGGGCGGACTCTACCTGCACCATGCGATCACCCGCCCCGGCGGCAGTCACGCCGCGCGCACCGGCAAGAAGCGGCCGGAGTTCCAGGCGCTGACCCGCTACATCTTCCCGGGCGGCGAACTCGACTATCTCGGGCGCACGATCACCAATCTCGAACTCGCCGGGTTCGAAGTTCGCGACGTCGAGTGCTGGCGCGAGCACTACCAGCGGACCACTCGCTTCTGGCACGATCGCCTGCGGGCGCGATGGGACGAGGCGATCGCCGAGGTCGGCGAGACGACGGCTCGGGTCTGGCTCGCCTACCTCGCCGCCTGCTCGATCACTTTCGAGCGCAACAACGCCGGCGTCTATCAGACGCTGGCGATGAAGCGTGTGCGGGCCCCGAGCGGTCTGCCCCCGACCCGCGCCGACCTCTACCGGTAGTCCACGATTGCAGAAACCGCGTATGGACGACTACAGTCGCGTCCGAAAAGGAAGGATTTTCATGAATTGCAAGCTCGAAGGCGAGGGCATGGCGGACTCGAAGGGCGTCGCGACGATCAGCGACACGGAGGTCGAGGACGCATTCCGCACCGTGCTGAAATGGATCGGCGAGGATCCCGAACGCGACGGCCTGCGCGAGACGCCGAGCCGGCTGAAGCGCGCCTTTCGCGAATATTTCGCCGGCTACGACGAGGACCCCGAGCAGGTGCTGCGCAAGACCTTCTCCGAGGTCGACGGCTACGACGAGATGATCGTGTTGCGCGGCGTCACGTTCGAGAGTCACTGCGAGCATCACGTCGCCCCGATCATCGGGCGCGCCTGGGTGGGCTATATTCCCGACAAGCGGGTGGTCGGCATATCAAAGCTCGCGCGTGTGGTCGAAATCTTCGCCAAGCGCCTGCAGATCCAGGAGCGCCTGACGGCGCAGATCGCCAACACCATCGAGGAGGTGCTCAAACCGCACGGAGTTGCCGTGGTGGTGAAGGCGGCCCATCATTGCATGATCAGCCGCGGCGTCCACAAGCGCGGCGCCGATCTCGTCACCAGCCGCATGCTCGGGGTGTTTCGAGACAACCCGCTGACACGGAGCGAATTTCTGGCGCTGGTGAACGCGGAAAAGACCGAGTAGCGCATCCCCCATGATCGGCCCCTATCGCATCGAAGGCTTCGCCATCGTCTCAACCGACGGCAAGATCGCCGACGAGACCGGCGTGATGCCGCTTGCGCTCCAGCTCGACGCCGACCAGGTCTATTTCGAGAATGCGCTGGAAGGGATCGCGGCGGTCGTGCATGGACGCCACTCGCAGGAGATCCACGCCAAGACCGCGCTCCGCCGCCGGCTGATCGCCACCCGCTCGATCGCCGGGATCGCCCCTGACCCCGAGAATCCGCTCGCGTGGCTCTGGAATCCGGCCGGCGCGTCGCTTGAGACGGGGCTCGAGGCGCTCGGCGTCAGGTCGGGGACGGTCGCCGTGATCGGCGGACCACACGTCTACAGTCTGTTCCTCGAGCTCGGCTACGACTGCTTCCATCTCTGTCGGGCGACCAACGTCCGGCTGCGCGGCGGGCTTCCGCTGTTCGCGCGCGATCGGTTTGACGGCGAGCCGGAGGCTTGCCTGGGGGCCGCGGGTTTATCGGCTGGGGCGCCGATCCCGCTCGGCGACGACGTGACGCTGATGGACTGGACCCGGCGTTGAGGCGCCCCTCAGCCCGACGACGGGTTGTGATCGAGACCGTGACTGCGGCGGCGGAGGTCGCGCAGCCTTTCTTGGGGGTCGCGCCAGTGCAACATGGCGTGGAGCGGACGCGGCTCGTCTTCGTGCGCGGTCCAGCGCCGCTCCCGAATGCGATCCAGCATCACCAGCCATTGGGGCGGTTCGCGCGACTTGGGATCGTGGTGGAACTTCGCAGGCCGCAACATGACTGCATCCTCCCCCCCTCAAACGGTCAAGATAGGCCGCCGTTCCGATTTAGCAGTTGCGGCAGATCAAATCACGGTCGCATTTGCGTAATCATCCCCGCGCTTGCCGCGAAGGCGAAAAATCCGCTGCGGCGGCAGCTTTCATGGGAAGCGCGTCCTCGGGCTGCCCGCGCAGACGACCGCCGTTCCTGCGCGCCGTCCCGCTTTAAGCCGCCGGCGCGGGCCAGCGCCTGACGACTTCCTCACGCACCGGCGTCTCGACCTCACTCGGCGCGCTCCGGATATAATCCAGAGCCAAGTCGAAAATTGCGGCGTCTCGGCTCTTCAGTCTTTCGAGATAATCGAGCGCCGCGGTGACGGAGAACGGCTCGCCGCCCTTGTCCGGCTCGGCGAAGTTGCTCGCGAGCGCGGTCCAGATCGCTGCGTCATAGCCGCTAGATTGCGCCCAGGCCGCAATGGTCGCGACCGCTTGGGGGTGCCGTTGCATCGCCACGTCGCTCTGTCTTCCGGAGGCCACCTCGACAAATCCCACGCCCCGGGCGCTCGACATGGCCTCGCGGCTTCGCAGTTTTTCGATCGCCGCGTCGAGGTCTTCGAGCGCGCTCGGAGCGGAATGCGTGGCGCAGACGGCGCCGAACGTTTCGTCGACCACCAGCGTCAATCGTCCATCCCCGGAGACGCGGCAGAACTCGATCGGCAGCAGCGGACCGTTGGCCGCGAACTGAGCCGCCTGAGAGTTCGGGCGTCCCATACCAACGAGCCCCAGGCGACGACAGCGATCTTCACGATCCGATCTCCCATTCCGTTCGAAGACAGGACTCGCTATCCGACGTTTCGTTCCCCGTCGAGGGTCGATATCGTTCACGAGGGGTCGGATCGGGACCGACGCCTCCAGCGCCCAGCCCGGGCCATAGCGCATGGAGCGTTGCGCAAAAGGCGAAACGTCGTCAAAAGCCGGAACACCCCGTCGGCATACCAGGACATTGTGGCGCATGGCCCCAGAACAGATCAAGACGCTCGCGATGGGGCTCTCTCTGTTTTGCCTGGGCGCAGCGGTCCTTGGGTGTCTGTTTTCGGTCGCCGCGACGCAGGCGGCGCAATGGTTCGTTCGACGGCCGCGCGCAGTTCCTCCCTCAGAGTGGCCGGATGTCTCGATCCTGAAGCCGCTGTTCGGCGCCGAGGCCCGGCTCTCCGAGAATCTCGAAACGTTTCTGAATCAGGATTACGAGGGTCGGATTTCAGGTCGTCTTCGGCGTTCAGGATCCCGACGACGGCGCGATCCCCTTGGTGAAATCGCTGATGGAGCGGCATCCCGGGCTCGATCTTCAGCTCGTCGTCAACGGCGCGATGCATGGGGTCAACCGCAAGGTCTCCAACCTCATCAACATGGCTGAGGTCGCTCGCCATCCGCTCATCGTCATGGCCGACAGCGACATTGCGGTCGGTCCCCATTACCTGCGGACGCTGGCGGCCGCGCTGGCGGAGCCAGGCGTGGGCGCGGTCACCTGCCTCTACCTCGGCGCGCCGAATGGCGCATTCTGGTCGCGACTGTCCGCCATGGCGGTGAACGATCATTTCCTGCCGGGCGCCGTTCTGGGGCTCGCGCTCGGCCTGGCGCAGCCGTGTCTGGGCGCGACCATTGCGCTCTCCCGCGACACGTTGGCGAGGATCGGCGGCTTCGAGGGCGTCGCCGACCAGTTGGCGGACGATTACGCGATCGGGCGCCGCGTGCGGCAGGTCGGCTTGCGGGTCGTCATTCCCGCCATGCTCGTCACCCACGCTTTTGAAGAACAGTCGTTGAGCGAAGTGGTGTCGCACGAGCTGCGATGGGCTCGGACGATCTTCGCCGTCGATCCGATCGGATATGTCGGGAGCGGCGTCACGCACGCGTTGCCCTGGGCCTTGATCGGGGCTGCTCTGCGCGGGTTCGATGCGTTGGGGCTGGCGGCCGTTCTGGCCGCGCTGGCGTGCCGGCTGCTTTTGAAATTCCGACTCGCACGGAATTTTAGATTGCCAAATGCGGACTATGGGCTCACTCCTATCCGCGACCTCCTCTCTTTCGCCGTTTTTTTCGCCTGTTTCTGGAGTTCGCGCGCTCACTGGCGCGGACAGGACTTCGTCGTCAGGCGAGACGGCACCATGGCGACCGTCGGTCCGGCGGATTAGCAGAACCACAATGAGATAGACATGATGCGCGCGTTGTTCCTTCAGGCGCCTTCCTTTGATGGGTTCGACGGGGGCGCAGGCTCCCGCTACCAGTCGCGGCGCGAGATCAAGTCGTTCTGGTATCCGACCTGGCTCGCCCAGCCGGCCGCTCTTGTTGAGGGCAGCAAGCTGATTGACGCGCCGCCGCACGGGATCTCGCTCGCAGAGATCACGGCCCAGGCGAAGGATTTCGATCTCGCCGTGCTGCACACTTCGACCCCCTCGTTCGCCTCGGACGTCAAGACGATCGCCGCGCTCAAGGCCGCCAACCCCGGACTGAAGGCTGGCTTGATCGGGGCAAAAGCGGCGGTCGACGCCGCAGGATGCCTCGCCGCCGCGCCCGTCGTCGATTTTGCCGCGCGCAATGAATTTGATTTCACCATCAAGGACATCGCCGACGGCAAGGACTGGAAGTCGATCGCCGGCCTTTCCTTCCGGAACGCCGAGGGCGAGATCCAGCACACGCCGGACCGGCAGATCTTGGAAAACATGGACGATTTGCCGTTCGTCACGCCGGTCTATAAGCGGGACCTGCAGATCTCCCGATATTTCATCGGCTATCTCAGCCATCCCTACATCTCCATGTACACGGGGCGAGGCTGCAAATCGCGGTGCACCTTCTGCCTTTGGCCGCAGAGCGTTGGCGGTCATCGCTACCGCACCCGCTCCGTCGGCCATGTCATCGAGGAAATCGCCTGGGCGAAAAAAGCCTTTCCGGAGGTCAAGGAGTTCTTCTTCGACGACGACACGTTCACCGACGATCTTCCGCGGGCGGAGGCGATCGCGCGCGAGCTCGGCAAGCTTGGCGTCACCTGGTCCTGCAACGCCAAGGCGAACGTGCCGCGCGCCTCGCTCAAGGTCATGCGCGACAACGGCCTGCGCCTGCTGCTGGTCGGCTATGAAAGCGGGAACCAGCAAATTCTTCACAACATCAAGAAGGGCATGCGGATCGACGTCGCCAAGAAATTCTCCAAGGACTGCCGGGAGCTTGGCGTCACCATCCACGGCACGTTCATCATGGGCCTGCCGGGCGAAACCCAGGAGACCATCAAAGAAACAATCGCCTTCGCCAAGGAAGTGAACCCGCATACGCTGCAGGTCTCGCTGGCTGCCCCCTATCCCGGAACCTACCTTTACAAGCAGGCGCTGGAAGAAGGCTGGCTAGACGACGCCAATGCGGATCTGGTGAACGAAAGCGGCGTGCAAATCGCGCCGTTGAGCTATCCGGGATTGAGCCACACCGAAATTTTCGACTCGGTCGAAACCTTCTATCGCAGCTTCTATTTCCGTCCGAGCAAGATCGCCTCGATCGTCGGGGAAATGGCGCTGAGCCCGGAGATGATGAAGCGGCGTCTGCGAGAGGGCGTGGAATTCTTCCGCTTCCTGCGCGAACGCCGAGAGATCGCGCACTGAAATATCTCATTGTCACGGCCGATGATTTCGGCCTCGCCGACGAGGTCAACCGCGCGGTCGAGCGCGCCCACGTCGAAGGCGTCCTCACCGCGGCGAGCCTGATGGTCGGAGCGCCGGCCGCCGCGGCCGCGGTCGAGCTTGCGCGCCGGCTGCCGCGGCTGGCTGTCGGACTGCATCTGGCGCTCGTCGACGCAACCCCGGTTTTGCCGCCGGCCGCCATCCCGGATCTGGTCGATGGGGCCGGGCGTTTCCGGGAGAACATGGCGCTCGCGGGCGCGGCGATATTCTTTCGGCCTCACGTGCGCAGGCAGATGCTGGCCGAGGTCAGGGCGCAGTTCGAAGCCTTTCGCGCCACAAACCTGACGCTCGACCACGTCAACGCCCACAAGCATTTTCACCTGCATCCCTCGATCCTGTCGGCGATCCTCGACATGGCGGCAGAATTTGGCGTGCGGCACGTGCGCATCCCCGTGGAGCCCGGGGCGATCCTGGCGCAGATCGACGGAGGTCGCCCTGGCCTCGGAGCGGCCGCTCTGGATCGCTGGGCGCGAATTCAGCGGGCGCGTCTGAAACGGAGACGCATCGCCACGCCCGACCAGGTTTTCGGGCTCGCCTGGAGCGGCGCGATCACGCAAGCGCGGCTTTCCCGCCTGATCGAGCGCCTGCCGGAGGGCGTGACCGAAATCTACGCGCATCCGGCGGTGTCTTCCGGCTTTGCCGGGGCCGCCGCGGGCTATCGATACGAGGAGGAATTCGCCGCGCTGTCCTCATCCGAGCTTCGCCGCCAAGTTGAGACGGACGGAATTGCGCATGGGGGATTTAGGGACGCGGACTTTGCGATCCGATCGGGCGGATCGCCGAGACTCTAAAAGCGCAACTTGAGGCCGCCCGTAAAGGGGGCGTCCGGCGACTCGCGGCCAGCGTTGATGGAGATCCCTCCCTGAGGCTGGACGGGCGGGCTCGTTCGAATCGGCGTGAACCGGGCGACGAGCGAATCGGGCACCCGCACCGGGGATCCGTAGGGGTCCGACGAGCGGCCGCTATTGGCGCTGGCGGGGTTCGAGAGGGCGGCCTGATGCGTCAGATGCTTCGACGCGTGCGACGGCGCCGTAGACAGGGTTTCCGCCTCGGCTACTCCTGCGACCAAGGGAACGAGTCCGACTATAGTCAAGCAAAGAGTC
The DNA here is from genome assembly GCA_963748545.1 of uncultured Alphaproteobacteria bacterium. GTDB lineage: Bacteria > Pseudomonadota > Alphaproteobacteria > Rhizobiales > Beijerinckiaceae > Roseiarcus. The sequence goes on along the minus strand of CAVVJO010000009.1, from coordinate 23,206 downwards.
TTCATGACCAGCGCTCGCCTCTGCGGCCGCCCTGCCCCGTTAAGACAACCTTAACCCGACGCGCCCCGGCGCGCAAACACGAATATCTTGAAGGCCGAGGCCGCCATCATTTCTCGCAAGTTCCGTGGTAAGGGCGCACTGTTGCAACGGAGTCTCCGACAGTGGCGAAGGCTGCTGCCAAGGTCGAAGCTACCCGCTATGGAAGACATTGGGTCCGCCGGACTATTGGCGCATCGAGACACTTCTGAGTAAGGATAGGGGCGGCGGAGCTGGCGGCCGAGGCTGCGTAGCAATACCCATTTATATTTCGGGAACGTGGTTAGAGCGAGGACATACTTGGCGTTTCGGGCCAAACCGGGCAAAAGGAGCACGAAGTGAAGATTGTTCTGGCCCAGCCGCGAGGCTTTTGCGCCGGCGTGGTTCGAGCCATCGACGTCGTCGAGCAGGCGCTGGTCAAGAATGGCGCGCCTGTCTACGTGCGCCACGAGATCGTTCACAACCGGCACGTCGTCGAGTCGCTGAAAGCAAAAGGGGCGATTTTCGTCAGCGAACTGGCTGAGGTCCCCGAGGGCGCAATCACGATTTTCAGCGCCCACGGCGTCCCCCGAACCGTTATCGATGAGGCGAAAGACCGCTCACTGCCCACGATCGACGCCACCTGTCCGCTGGTCACCAAGGTGCATATTCAGGGACGGCGGTACACCGCACTGGGACGGATTGTGGTGTTCATCGGTCACGCCGGGCATCCCGAGGTCGAAGGAACGCTGGGTCAAATTGACGGCGAACTCTATCTTGTCGGCAATGAAGCGGACGTCCTGAAGCTGCCGATCTCGCCAGACGCTCCGATCGCCTACATCACCCAGACGACGCTCAGCGTTGACGACACCCGCGGCGTGATTGCGGCTCTCCGGCGCCGCTTCCATGATGTCGCCGGACCTGATATCCGCGATATCTGCTATGCGACGCAAAACCGGCAGACCGCGGCGCGGGACCTGGCGAAGATCGCCGACGTCCTGATCGTCGTAGGCGCCCGCAACAGCTCAAATTCCAACCGGCTCCGCGAGATCGGCGAGGAATTTGGGCTTCCCAGCTATCTCGTCGCGGACGCTGGCGAGATCGATCCCGAATGGGTCCGCGGCGCGGACGTGGTCGGCGTCACGGCCGGCGCATCGGCGCCGGAGGTTGTGGTGCAGGAGGTCGTTCGGGCTCTGATGCGGATCGAGCCTTCTGAGGTGTCGAGTCTCGAGGGACCCAAGGAGACCGTGAGTTTCCGACTTCCCGCAGAACTTCTGAGCTGACGGTTGACCCGTATCGATAGGTAAGGACGTCTTCATGAGCATACCCTTCCGGCAGATTGTGAGAGTCGGCGCCTATGTCGTCAGGCAGCATCTCGCAGGCCGCAAACGATACCCACTGGTCCTGATGCTGGAGCCGCTTGTTCCGCTGCAACCTCGCCTGCGCGGGCTGCGGCAAGATCGATTATCCCGACGCGATCCTCGACAAGCGCATTTCGGTCGAGGACGCGCTCGCGTCGGTGGATGAATGCGGCGCGCCTGTCGTGGTCATGGCCGGCGGCGAGCCGCTTCTGCACAAGGACCTGCCAAGGATCGTCGAAGGCGTCGTTCAGCGCAAAAAATTTGCGATCGTCTGCACCAACGCGCTGCTCCTGGAAAAGAAGATCGATCAGTACAAGCCAGGCCCCTATTTCACCTGGTCGATTCATCTCGACGGCGATCGGGAGATGCACGACAAGTCCGTGTGCCAACCGGGCGTCTACGAGCGCGCGGTTTCGGCGCTGAAGCTGGCGAAGTCGAAAGGCTTTCGCGTCACGATCAACTGCACGTTCTTCAACGATGCGGACCCGGCGCGGGTCGCCGCTTTCTTCGACACCGTGACGGCGCTCGGGGTCGACGGCATCACCGTCTCGCCGGGCTACGCCTACGAACGCGCGCCGGACCAGAAGCATTTCTTGAATCGCGCCGCCACCAAAGAGCTGTTCCGGTCGATTTTCCGTCGCGGCAACGGCGGCCGCAAATGGGCCTTCAACCAATCCGGATTGTTCCTCGATTTCCTCGCCGGCAACCAGACGTACCATTGCACGCCCTGGGGCAACCCGACCCGAACGGTCTTCGGATGGCAGCGCCCGTGTTATCTCCTCGGCGAAGGCTACGCCCCCTCCTTCCAGGCGCTCATGGAGGAGACCGACTGGGACGCTTATGGAACCGGTCGCTACGAGAAATGCGCCGACTGCATGGTCCACAGCGGCTTCGAGGCGACCGCCGTCAGCGACACCGTGGCGAAGCCCTGGAAGGCGCTCGGCGTCGCCTTGCGCGGCGTTCGCACCGAGGGTCCGACGGCCCCCGATCTCTCGCTCGAGGGCCAGCGCCCGGCGGTCTTTGTCTTCGACAAGACGGTGACGCAGAAACTCTCAGAGATCCGCGCGGCCGAGGCTCAGGAAAAGACCCGGAAGAAGGCCGCGGCAACGCTCTAGCGCGGCAAAAGCGGCGCGGCTGTCTCGCGCGAGCCGCCCCAGCGCTGGGATCTGTCCCGGCGAACGCAAGAGCCCGGTCATCACGGCGCGCGCGTCGACGCAGCCCTCGGCGTCGACCGCTCTCGCGGCGATGGGCGGTAGATCGCGCTCCGCAGGATCGGCGACCGCACGCAGGATGGCGAACGGGGCGTTGCAGCGGCGCGCGAAGCGGCCTGCGCACAGACTTTCCATGTCGACCGCCGCGGCGCCCGTCGCTCTGCCGAGTTCCGCCTTCTCGCCGGCGGTGAGCGCGGGTTTCGATACGTTGGCGACTCGCTCGAGAGAAACCTGGGCGTGGGTCGCAGCGAGGCGATCGATGAGCGCGCGGGCCACAGCCGCGTCGGTGGGAATGCGCTCGTCGTCGGACGTGACCTCCGACCCAACGACCAGGTCGCCGGGACGGAGCCGCCGATCAAGACCGCCGCACAGCCCCCAACTGATCACGAGTCGCGGTGTCGCGGTGTCAATCTCGGCGAGCCGGCGCGAGAGGGTCTGAGCGTCCCCGCACACCGCCCGGCGATCGCCTCCCGCAAGGATCGCGACTTCACGCTTCAGGCCCGAGACGATCAGGACATGCGCCACCGCTCGGGTGTCGCATCAGCCGCCAAGCAATCGCTCGGTCCGCTCATGCAACGCCTTGACCAGGGCTTCCGCCCCGCCGCCGCCAGCCAAAATCGATGCGAACTCGTCGCGTCGGGTTGCGAGATCGCTCACCGTTCCGTTGAAGTAGACGTCGACGATCCGTCCGCCGCGAACCAGATAATTAATCTGCACCGTGCGGCCGCCGGGTTGCAGAATCTGGGTCTTAACGACTTCGCCGCCGCCCCGGCTCTCCGCGCTCGTCTGCGGCTCGACGACAAAGCTCTGTCCCGAGTAGTTGTTGATCTGGCTCGCGTAGTCGGCGATCAGGAAGCGGGTGAAGGCCTCACGGACCTGAGCGCGCTGGCTCTCGGTGAAGCTGTTCCATGCCGGCCCGGTCGCAAGGCGGGTCATGGTCCCCAGGTCGAACGCGGACGTGATTGCAGGGCCGAAACGGCGATCGCGTTCCTGGACGCTCAACTGTCCGGCGAGGCGAAGCGTCGGCATCAGTTCCTGATAGTAGGCTTGAATGTGCCTCGCCGCCGGCGTGTACGCTTGCGCCTCAGACGGGGCCGGGCTCAAGACGAGCAGGCCGAGCAACGCCGCGACCACCCGCAGCGACCACTCCAAGCGGGATGTGAAGCGTTTCATTATGTGTAAGCTCCAGTGACGAGACGAAGAGAACCGATCAGCCGATGGGTCTCGGAGGTTCGCTCCAGTTAGGGGCCGATCGAGCCGAAGGCAAGCCCCTGACCAACAGCGTTCACCGAGGCGCTCCCGAATTGAGCGGGAGGCTTGGCGTTCATTCCTCGATCGATTCCGGCTCGGTTCGCCGGGCAATATTGCGATTGACCTGACGCGAACGATGCGCTCCATCCCTGACCATGGCGCAAACCCACAGTTCCCAGATCGCCGAGACGGTCGCCCGGACGTCGCGCGCCTCCGCGCGCCACGCCTGGCTTGTCATCGCGCTCTTTCTGATCGGAGCGGCGTTCGCCGCGCACTACGCTGTGCGCCACCTCGCCATTACGACCGACTCGAGTAAGCTCCTCTCCAGCGCGCTCCCTTGGCGACAACAGGAGATGAAGCTCGACGCGCTCTTCCCCCAGCGCACCGATCTGATCGTCGCCGTGATCGACGCAACCACGCCTGAAGGCGCGGAAGAATCGGCGGCCGCCCTGACCAAGACCCTGGCGGGGCGCACCGATCTCTTTCACGCCGTCACGCGTCCCGACGGCGGCCCGTTCTTCGCCCGCGAGGGCCTGTTGTACCGCTCCGTCGACGACGTCCGGCAGGATACCGCCCAGTTGATCAAGGGGGAGCCGTTTCTCGCCACGCTCGCCGCCGACCCGACTTTGCACGGAATCCTCGGCGCGATTTCCCAATCGATCGACGGAATCCGCCTGGGCAAGACGACGCTCGAGGATATCGAACCGGCGCTCGCCTCCATCGCCGACGCCGTCGACGGGGTTCTGCAGGGAAAGCATTCCGTCCTTCTCCTGGCGCAGGCTGATTTCCGGGCGCCCGCCGGAGGCCGCGGAGTTGCGACGGTTCGTCAATATCCGGCCGGTTCTCGACTTCAACGACCTTCAGCCCGGAGGAAAGGCGACCCAGGCGATTCGCGCGACGATCGCCGCGCTGGGGCTCACCCCCGAAAACGGCGTCAGGGTTCGCCTCACCGGATCGGTGCCGGTGGCGGACGACGAATTCGCCACGGTGGCGGAGGGCGCCGCGCTCAATGGCGCCGTCACGATCCTGGTGGTTCTCGTCATCCTCTGGCTCGCGCTGAAACAGGCGCGGATCATCGCGGCGGTTCTCGTGAATCTCGCGGTCGGCCTTGTCTTCACCGCCGCCATCGGTCTTTGGATGGTCGGCGCGTTGAACTTGATCTCGGTCGCCTTCGCCGTCCTGTTCGTCGGCTTGGGCGTCGATTTCGGCATCCAGTTCAGCGTCCGCTACCGCGCCGAGCGCTTCACCGACCACGATCTTCGCAAGGCGATCGAAGCGACCGCCCGCGGCGTCGCCGGACCGCTGCTGCTGGCCGCAGCCTCGATCGCCGCGGCCTTCTACTCGTTCCTGCCGACCGCGTATGTCGGCCTCTCCGAACTCGGCCTGATCGCCGGGACCGGCATGATCGTCGCGTTCGTCACGACCGTGACGCTGCTTCCGGCGCTGCTCGCGGCGCTCAAGCCCGCCGGCGAGAGGGCGCCGGTCGGCTTTGCCGCGCTCGCGCCGATCGACCGTTTCCTCGACCGGCGCGGCGCATGGGTCGTCGGACTGACGCTCGCTGCGGTGATTCTCGGCTTGCCGCTGCTCAAGGACCTGCGCTTCGACTTCAATCCGCTGAACCTTCGCTCGAAGCAGGTCGAATCCGTCTCCACCCTGCTCGACCTGATGCGCGATCCCGACACGAGCCCCAACACGATTGAGCTCCTGGCGCCCGACATGGCCCAGGCCGCCAACCTTGCGAAGGCGCTGGAGGATTTGCCGGAGGTCGCGCACGCGCGCACCCTCGAAAGCTTCGTTCCGAAGGACCAGGACGAGAAGCTCGCCCTGATCGACGACGCGAGCTTCTTTTTCCAAAACACGATGACGTCCGACGCCCTGCCGCCGAAACCGACGCCGTCCGAGACGTCGGAGGCGATCGCCAAGACAGCGGCCGACCTCTCCGGCGTGGCGGGGGCCGCCGACGTCCCGGCCGCCGTCCAGGCCCGAAGGCTGGCGGGTCTCCTCGCCGCGCTCGGCAAGGCCGACCCCGCCAAGAGAGAGACGGTCGAGCGCGTCCTCGACACGCCGCTCCTGACGACGCTCCAGCAGGTCCGCGATCTCCTCAGCGCCGAGCCGGTGACGCTCGAGTCTCTGCCGCCCGACCTCAAGCGCGACTGGGTCGCCCCCGACGGCGAAGTCCGGATCGAGGCTGCGCCCAAGGGCGACGGCAACGACAACGCGGTCCTGCGCCGGTTCGTCGAGGCGGTCCGGAAGGCGGCGCCTCAGGCGACCGGGACGCCGGTCTTCATCGTCGAGGCCGCGGCGACGGTGGTGAAGGCGTTTCTTCAGGCGGCGGCGCTGTCGCTCGTGTCGATCGCGTTGATCCTGTTCGTCGTGCTGCGCCGCTGGACCGATGTCGCGCTGACCCTCGTGCCCCTACTTGTTGCGATTGTCGTCACGCTGGAGATCAGCGTGGCGATCGGTCTGCCGCTCAACTTCGCCAACATCATCGCGCTGCCGCTGCTGCTGGGGGTCGGGGTCGCGTTCAAGATCTACTACATTATGGCGTGGCGAGCGGGAGAGACCAACTTTCTGCAGTCGGCGCTGACCCGGGCGATCCTGTTCAGCGCCTGCACCACGGCGACGGCCTTCGGCAGTCTCTGGTTCTCGCATCACCCGGGAACGTCGAGCATGGGCAAGCTGATGGCGTTGTCCCTGGCCACGACGCTCGCCGCCGCCGTGCTGTTCCAGCCTGCGCTCCTGGCGACCCAGGGGAAACACGGCTCAAAAACGTAACTCAATCCCGAATTCTGTGGATAGTGTGGCAAAACAGCGACAGCCGCGGCCCCCTGGACTCTGCTAGTCTGCCGTTCGCGCGGCGCCCGTTCTCCAGAAGCTTGCCTGGCGGGCTAGTCGTTTTTGCCTAAGCGGCGCATGGGCGTGGTCGCGCAATGAGGGGATCTAAGCGAATGGGGCGCGCCGATCGCTGGACCAGGTTGACGATCGTCGGCGGGCTCGTGGCGCTGGTGAGCGCTTGCGCGAGCATTCCCCGCGACCCGTCGATGCCGATCAACGACCCCAACGAGGACTTCAATCGCAAGGTCCTCAAGCTCAATCAGGTCGCCATCGACCCCGCCGCCAATGTGGTCAAGGCGGTGACGCCGGGACCGGTGCTGAACCGTCTGATCGACCTCGACGCGAACCTGAAGGAGCCGCGGATTTTCGGAAACGACATTCTGCAGGGTCAATTCAACGCCGCGAGCATCACCTTCGCGCGCTTCATCTTCAATTCGACCTTCGGCCTCGGCGGCCTGTTCGACGTCGCCGCGTCCGGCGGCCTTCCGCAGCAGACCGGAGACTTCGGCCAAACTCTGTTCGTCTGGGGCGTTCCCGACGGGCCGTTCGTCGAGCGGCCGTACTTCGGCCCCTCGACCACGCGCGACTCGATCGGCGGCGCGGTGGACACTGCGGCCGATCCGGTCGGCTGGACGGTGGGAAGCGTGCTGGGCTGGGGCTGGACGGCGGGCGTCGCCGGCGTCGGCGCCGTGACCCATCTCGGGCAGTGGAAGGAAGCCGAGGACTCCTCGATCGACTTCTACAGCTTCCTGCGGTCGAGCTACTATCAGAGCCGCCGGGCGGATCTGCGCCAAGGCCTCGGCTTGCCTCCGGTGACGGAGTCGCCCGCGACGGCGTCGCCCGCCCGTTAGCCTTAAGCGACTACATCCCGAACAGCGCCTCGCGGCTGTTTCCGCGTTTGAGGTTGCGGTAGCGGGCGAGCGCCCAGAGCGGGAAGAACTTCGAATAGCCGTGATAGCGGAGATAGAACACGCGCGGGAAACCGGTCGCCGTGTGATACGGCTCGTTCCAGAACCCATCCTCGCCCTGAGCGGCGGCGAGATAGGCGACGCCGCGGGCGACGGCCGGATGATCGGCCTCCCCGGCCGCCATGAGGCCGAGCAGCGCCCACGCCGTCTGCGAGGCGGTGCTCGGCGCGGGCTCGTACCCCTTGTAGCCGAGCTTGTAGCTCTCCCCGCCCTCGCCCCAGCCGCCGTCCGGATTCTGGATTCCGACCAGCCACTCGACCGCGCGGCGCATCGGGCCCGACTGCGGGTCCTGGCCCGCGATGGCGAGCGCGCAGAGCGCCGACCAGGTGCCGTAGATGTAATTCATCCCCCAGCGGCCAAACCAGCTCCCGTCCTTCTCCTGATCGTCGACCAGCGCCTTGATTCCGCGCGCAAGCGTCGGGCTCGTCTGAGTCGTCTCGCCGAGCTGAGCCAGCAAGGAGACGCAGCGCGCCGTGACGTCCGCGGTCGGCGGATCGAGCAGCGCGCCGTGGTCGGCGAAGGGGATGTGGTTGAGATAGGCGTAGGTGTTGTCGGCGTCGAAGGCGCCCAAATCGCCGTCGCGGCTTTGCAGGCCCTCGATCCACTCGCGCGCGCGCGCAATTCTTTCCGCGTGCGCGTCCGGGGCTGCGGTGAGACCGCCGCGATCGGCGCGGTCCATCGCCATGGCGACCACGGCGGTGTCGTCGAGATCGGGATAATAGGCGTTGGCGTACTGGAACGCCCACCCGCCGGGGCGGACGTCCGGGCGCCGGGCGGCCCAGTCGCCCTTGACGTCGAGCACCTGGAGCGGCGCCAGCCAGTCGAGCCCCGCCCTCGCGGCGGCGGCGCTCGCCCCGTCGCCGGCCTCCATCAGCGTATGGGCCGCCAGCGCCGTGTCCCAGACCGGCGACAGGCAGGGCTGGCAATAGGCCTCGTCCGCCCTGACCACGAGCAGCTTCTCGATCGCCCGGCGCGCGGTCACGACATGGGGGTGGTCCGCCGGAAGCCCGATCGCGTCGTACATCAGGACCGCGTTCGCCATCGCCGGGTAGATGGCGCCGAGGCCGTCTTCGCCGTTCAGCCGGTCGGTCACGAAAGCCGCGGCCTTGGCGATCGCCCGCTGGCGAAGCCCTTTCGGAAAGGCGGGCTCGGCCCGTTTCAGGATCCAGTCGAGGCCGCCGAACAGCTTCACGCCAAGCCAGGCCTGATGCGCGCCGGTCGGCCAATGGCGAACGGTCTCGGGCGGCGCGACGAACAGTTCCTGCACCCGAGCGCCGCGCGGATTGACCGGCTTCGGCTTGAGCGCCTGCAGCACCAGGAGCGGGACCAGCACGGTGCGCGCCCAGTAGGAGATCTTGTCGAGATGGAAGGGGAACCAGCGCGGCAGCAGCATGATCTCGACCGGCATCGCCGGCACGCCGCTCCAGGGGATCTCGCCGAACAGGGCGAGCAGGAAGCGGGTGAAGACATTGCTGCGGGCGGCGCCGCCATGGGCGAGGATCGCGGCGCGCGCGCGCGCCATGTGCGGCGCGTCGACGGCGTCGCCGATCATCTTCAGCGCGAAATAGGCCTTGACGCTGGCGCTGATGTCGAACGGACCCGCATGGACCAGCGGCCAGCCGCCGTGATCGCCCTGAATCCGGCGCAAATACACGGCGATCAGCCGCTCGAGCTCGATATCCGGCGCTTCGCCGCGAAAGTGCCTCAAGAGAACGTATTCGGCCGGGATGGTGGCGTCCGCCTCGAGTTCGAAACACCAGTGACCGTCGGCGCGCTGCTCGGCGAGAAGCGCCCGGGAGGCGCGCGAAATATGACGATCGAGCGCCTCGGCTTGCGGCAGGCCTTGGGAATGATCCAGTGCTACGGTCGTCACGAAGGCCTCACGCCGCGGAGTTTCGGCGCAGCCGCGCCCGTTCGAGAACGATTTCAGCCGCCCTGTCGCCGGAACGCACCGCGCCTTCGATTGTCGCTGGAAGACCTGTCGCCGTCCAGTCGCCGGCGAGCGCGACATTGTCGAAGCGGGTCCGCGCCGGCGGACGCTTGCTGTTCTGCTCGGGAGTCGCGGCGAAGGTCGCGCGCTTCTCCTTCAGAATCCGCCAGGGCGGAACCGGGTCCGCGGGAAGGCCGACGAGCGCGGCGACTTCGCGCCAGATCTCGACCACGAGCTCCTCGCGCGAACGCTCGATCAGTCGGTCGGCGCTGCTGATCGTCACCGAGAGACGATCCGGATACGCAAACAGCCATTCGATCAGTCCGTTGACGACGCCGAGAATCTCAGGCTGGCCGGGCGGCGGGACAATTCGGAAATGGGCGTTGACGATCGCCCGATACTCATCCGGGGCGGCGAGGCCGGGAAGGAGATCCTGGGCGACCGAGGGCGGCGTCGCGATCACGACGGCGTCATCGGCGCCGAGCGGCTCCGGCCCGCGGTCAAAGACCAAAGCGGCCGCGCGCGTGCCCTCGAAGCGTATCGCCTGCAGCCGTTCGCCGAGGCGCGTCTCCCCGCCGTGCGCCGCGAGGAACGCCAGCGCCGGATCGATGAAGCTCTGCGAAAGGCCGTGCGTTGCGACGAGCGGGTGGCAGGCGTGGCCGCCCGCGGCGAGCGTCTCACGCATGAGACTGGCCGCGAGCGCGGCCGCTCCTTGGCTCGGCTCGGTGTTGAGCCCGGCAAGCAGGAGCGGACGCCAAAGGCGTTCATAGAGCGGGCCCGCGCAGGTCATCGCTTCACAGACGGTTTTCGATGCCGGCGCGCGCAGGATCATCGAGAGGGGCGCGAAATATTCGCCGAGCGCAGTTCCCGGGGCTCGCCGATTCCGATCGAACAGCCACCACGGAAAGCGCCCGTCGTTGACCCGCAGCCGCCAGCGCTCGCCGCTTTTGAGGTCGGCGAAGTCGAAGGCCGCAGCGCCGGGGCCGGTCAGCGCGTCGGCGGCGCCGATTCGCTTGAGATAGTCGAGCGCGGCGTGGTTGCCGGAGAGCAAGAGATGATTGCCGTTGTCGATCGTCAGGCCCAATGTCTGATCGAAATAGGAGCGGCAGCGCCCGCCCGCCGCCGGCGCCGCCTCGTGCACGACGACCCGGATCCCGGCCTCGGCCATGCGCACCGCGGCGCTCAGGCCCGCGACGCCGGCGCCGATGACATGGACGGCGCCGCCGCTCATAGGACGCCGTAGCGAAGCACCGCGGCGAGCACGCGCGGCCGGCTCGCTTCCACCCGCCGACGCGGCGGCCCGAAGCCTTCGGCGATCATCCGCTCGAGGATCGAGCCGTAGGCCGCGACCATGATTCTCGGCGTCCTGACCGTGGACCGCGGCGCATCGGCCATGATCAATTGCGCCTTGCCGAGATGCGCCTGCGCGCGATGGGCCACCTCGACGCAGGCCGCGGCGAGCTTCGGGTCCGCCACGGCCGCAAGCGGGTCGATCGGATCGCTGGTTCTCACGCCGGCCGCCGCCAGCGCCTCGCGCGGCAGGTAGAGCCGCCCCATCGCCGCGTCTTCGTCGACGTCGCGCAGGATGTTGGTCAGCTGCAACCCGCGCCCGAGGTGATAGGCAAGCGCTTCGCCCGGTTCCTCCGGCATGCCGAAGATGCGAACCGAGATGCGCCCGACGGCGCTCGCAACCCGGTCGCAATAGAGATCGAGGGTCCTCCAGTCGGGGGCCCGAATGGTCTCCGCAGCGTCCATCGCCATGCCGTCGATCACGGCGTCGAAGTCCTTGCGCTTGAGATCATAGTCGCGGACCGGCTGGGCAAGGTCGGCAAGATGCGGCGGAGCGCGCCCCGCGAACAATTGAGCGACATCGGCGCGCCATCGCTCGAGTTCGGCGAGGCGCTCCGCAGGCGTCGCCGGCCCCGGCTCGTCGGCGACATCGTCGACCGCGCGGCAGAAGGCGTAAAGCGCGAACATGCCCGCACGCTGCGGCTTCGGCAGAATGCGCATGGCGGAATAGAACGAGCTCCGCGCCACCGGCGCGTTCTGCGGAGTCACGGAAGCCCTTTCGACCGCGGACGAAACGATCGAATCGTCGTCGCCGCGAGAAACTTGAGCGCCCCCAGTCCGCCGACGACCGCGAGGCCGGCCTTTCCGAGATGGACGCGCTCGCTGAGAGGATCTTTGCCTTCGAGATCGCGGGCGAGCCGGCGCGCCAGCGCATGGATGGCGGCGATTTCGGCTCCGAGCCGAGCATCCCGGATGGCGGGAATCAACGGCGCGCTGCTCGCGACAAGCTCGCTCGTGCGGCGGCCCAATTCCGCCAGCGCGTCGCGCAGCGCCGGCGGCGCGGAGGCCTCCTTCAGCATCGTCACGGACGCGCCATGGCGCCGCAGAATGTCGTCCGGAAGATAGACGCGGTCGAGCTGCGCGAAATCCTTGGCGCAATCCTGCAGGTGGTTGATCACCTGCAGCGCCGAGCACAGCCGGTCGGACGCCGGCCAAAGGCTCTCGTCCTCCTGGTGCACCTCCAGGACGAAGCGCCCGACGGGCGCCGCCGAGAGCCGGCAATAATCCATGAGCTCGTCCCAGTCGGCGTAGCGGGTCTTGTGCACGTCCTGGCGGAAGGCGTCGAGCAAGTCGAGGGCGTGTCGCGGGTTGAGACCATGCAGGCGGAGCTGAACGCGCAGAGGCTCAGCCTCCGGGTCGGCCGGTCCACGTCCGCAGAGCGCCTCGTCAAGGCGATCGAGGAGCCGAAGCTTCTCGTCGGGCGCAAGACGGGGATGATCGGCGACGTCGTCGGCCGCCCGCGCGAACCGATAGTACGCGAGAACCGGAGCGCGCCGCGGTTCGCTCAAGAGCCACGAGGCGACCGGAAAATTCTCGTCGCGGCTCGTCTTGCCGGAGAGAGTCTCTGTGGCGGTCGTCATGCTTGCCCCGTTTCCCGAGCCGGCGCCTGGAAGCGTCCCTTCCAGTAGCCGCCCCGGCCCCGCCGATACTCTAGCGCGGATTCCAGGGTGAACGCGACATAGACGGCGGCGACCGCGGGCAGCGCGAAGCCGGCGACCAGCGGCCGTCGATAGAGTCGCAAGGTCGGCGCGATCAGAACCGCCATCAGGAGCCAGGCGAGCGCTCCGGTCATTTGCGGGACCCCTCCCGCGAAGGCGACAAGAAGCGGCGGCGCGAGATAGACGAGCGCCATTCCCCCGACCGCCGCGGCGAGTCGCAGCGGGGAATAGCGCAATTCGGCGAAGGCCGAGCGTACGACCATCCGCCGGAAGTCGGCGAATGCGGGGTAGGCGCGCATGCTCACAACGTCCTCGGTGAGGCCGAGCCAGATCGGCCCCTGCCGCTTCATGATCCGGCCGAGCGCACAGTCGTCGATCAGGGACGTGCGGACCGCCTCGAGCCCGCCGGCGGCCTCGAGGGCCTCACGTCGCGCCAGCATGCAGCCGCCCGCAGCCGCGGCGACGCGCCGATTGGGGTCGTTCACCCAGCCGAACGGATAGAGCATCTGAAAAAAGAACACGAAGGCGGGCGTGAGCCAGCGCTCGGCGGCGCTTTCGCAGCGGAGCTTGACCATCAGCGAGGTCAGAACGCTTCGTCTCGCCCCCGCAATCGAAACCAGACGCGAGAGCGCATGCGGCGCGTAGCGGATGTCGGCGTCGGTGAACAGCACGACTTCGGGCGGGTCGCCGCGCGCTTCGATCGCGGCGAGACCCTGCCGCATCGCCCAGAGTTTTCCCGTCCAGCCCGAGGGCGGACTGGTTCCCGCGACCACCTGAAGGCGATCCTGAGCGTTCGCCCCGCTCGCCACGGCTGAAGCCGCCGCCGCGGTTCCGTCGCCGCTCTGGTCGTCGACCAGCACGACCGAAAATCGACCGCGATAGTCTTGATTCAGGAGCGAGCCGACGCTGTGAGCCACCATGTCGCTTTCGTCGCGGGCCGGGATGATCGCGACGACCGAGGGCCAGGGGCCGATCGGCGCGCTATGGCCCGCCGGGGCCGCCCTCTCGTCCCGTTCGCGGCCGAGCCAGAACCCTCCCCGGCCAAGCAGCAGGTAGATCCATGCGGCGAGCGCAAGGAAAGACAGGGCCTCGACGATCATGGGAGACGACCCTGCGCCCGAAACCAGGCGATCGCGTCGCGAAGCCCCTCGCGATACGGCCGCGAGACATACCCCAGTTCGCGGCGCGCCTTGGAGTCGTCGAAAAACATATGCTTGCTGGCCATCCGTAACCCGTCGACCGTGGCGAAGGGCTCGCCGCCGCGCACCCTCGCCATCAGCTCCGCTCCATAGCCGATCGGATAAAGCACCCGCCGTGGAAGCTTCAACCTCGGCGGCCGTCGTCCAACCTGATGCGCGATGTCGGCCAGCATGTCGGCGAGGGCCACGTTCTCGCCTCCGAGGATATAGCGCTCCCCAATTCGACCGCGCTCCAAGGCGGCCAGATGGCCGGCCGCGACATCGTCGACATGAACGAGATTGAGCCCGGTATCGACAAAGCCCGGCATGCGTCCGGAGGCGGCCTCGAGGATGATGCGGCCCGTCGGCGTCGGCCGGACGTCGCGGGGTCCGATCGGCGTGGAGGGGTTGACGATCACGGCCGGCAAACCGTCCCGCGCGATCATCGTCTCCACGACACGCTCGGCCACGACCTTGCTTCGCTTGTAGGCGCCGATCGCCGCGCCTTCGGAGAGCCTGTTGGCCTCCGTCGCCGGCGCGCCTTCGTCGAGCGCCAACGTCGCGACGCTGCTGGTATAGACGATGCGTTCGACTCCGGCCGTCAGCGCCTCCTCCATGACAAGGCGCGTCCCCTCGACGTTATTGCGGATGATGTCTTCGGGGTCGCGCGCCCAGAGGCGGTAATCGGCCGCGGCGTGAAAAAGGAATCGTACTCCCTTCAAAGCCGCGGCGAGCGACGCGCGATCGCTGAGGTCGCCCACGACGACGGCGTCGCGCGGGTCGAGGTTTGTCCTCGGGCTGGAAGACCGCACCAGCGCAATCACCCGGCAGCGGCCCTCCGTTCGCAACGCGGCCGCGATCGCCGAGCCGACAAAGCCGCTCGCGCCGGTGACGAGCGCCGGGGACATCGGCGAATCGCGCGGGCCCCCGTTGTCCACGGCCAGGTCGGTTCGATCCAAGCTCTCTGTTCCCGGCCGTTCGTCGTGCATGAACCGCGCCTAACGTCTCGCGACACGGGCGAGCGCAGGCTTGTTGAGGGCTTCGAACGCTGCAGTCGCGATCCCGGCGGCGTCAAGCCCAGCCCTCGCATACATCTTTTCAGGCTGATCCTGGTCGAGGAAGACGTCGGGCAAGGTCAGGACCCTGACCCGGAGCCCGTGATCCAGCGCGCCGTGGACGAGGAGCGCCTGCACGACAGCGCCGCCAAATCCGCCCGACGATCCTTCCTCGACCGTGACGAGAACTTCATGCTCGCGCGCCAGCCTGAGGATCAGATCGAGGTCGAGCGGCTTGGCGAAACGGGCGTCGGCGACGGTCGTCGAAAGCCCGCGCGATTCGAGATCCCGCGCCGCTTTCAGGGCCTCGGCGAGCCGGGCGCCATAGGAAAGGATCGCGATGCGAGTCCCCTCGCGCAGAATGCGGCCCCGCCCGATCGGCAAGGGCGCGCCGATCTCCGGCATCTCGACGCCGACACCCTCGCCGCGCGGAAAACGGAAGGCGATCGGACCCCCGTCATACGCGGCGGCGGTGGCCACCATGTGAACGAGTTCCGCTTCGTCGGCGGGCGCCATCAGCGTGAAATTCGGCAGGCAGCCGAGATAGGCGATATCGAACGATCCGGCGTGCGTCGGGCCGTCCGCGCCGACGAGGCCGGCGCGGTCGATGGCGAAACGCACCGGCAGATTTTGCAGGGCGACGTCGTGCACGACCTGGTCGTAGGCGCGCTGGAGGAAGGTCGAATAGATGGCGCAGAACGGCTTCATGCCCTCGGTCGCGAGGCCCGCGGCAAACGTCACCGCATGCTGCTCGGCGATCCCGACGTCGAAAGCGCGCTCGGGGAACTCCTCCTTGAAGAGATCAATCCCGGTGCCTGACGCCATCGCGGCGGTGATGCCGAGGATCTTTTCGTCTTTGCGCGCCGCGGCGATCAGGCTCTGGCCGAACACCCGGGTGTAGCTCGGCGCGTTCGGTTTTGACTTCGCCTGCTTTCCCGAGACGACGTCGAAGGGCGAGACGCCGTGGTACTTGTCGGCGGACGCTTCGGCGGGCCGATAGCCCTTTCCCTTTTTGGTGATGACATGGACCAGAATCGGTCCTTCCGCCGCCGCCTTGACGTTGCGAAGAACGGGCACCAGCTGGTCGAGATCGTAGCCGTCGAGCGGGCCGACATAAAAGAAGCCGAGCTCCTCGAACAGCGTGCCGCCCGTCCAGAAGCTCCGCGCGAATTCCTCCGCACGTTGCGCTTTCTCGTAAAAGAAATCCGGCAGCCGGGTCGCGACAAGCTTCCCCAGCTCCTTGAGGCGCCGGTAGCCTTCCCCGGAAATGAGGCGGGCCAGGTGCGCGGACATCGCGCCGGTCGGCGGCGAGATCGACATCTCGTTGTCGTTGAGAATGACGATCAGCCGTTCGTTGCGGGCGCCGGCGTTGTTCATGGCCTCGTAGGCCATGCCGGCCGAGACGGCGCCGTCGCCGATGACGGCGACGACGTTGCGACTCTCCTGTTTCAGGTCGCGCGCCACCGCCATTCCGAGCGCGGCCGAGATCGAGGTCGAGGAATGCGCGGCGCCGAACGGGTCGTATTCGCTCTCGGAACGTTTGGTGAAGCCCGACAGACCCCCGCCTTGCCGGAGCGTCCGCATGCGGCCGCGGCGTCCGGTCAAAATCTTGTGCGGATAGGCCTGATGGCCGACGTCCCAAACAAGCCTGTCGTGAGGCGTATTGAAGACATAGTGCAACGCCACAGTCAGTTCGACGACGCCGAGACTGGCGCCGAGATGACCGCCCGTCACGGAGACCGAGTTGATGGTTTCCTGGCGGAGCTCGTCGGCGAGCTCCCGCAACTTGCTCTGCGGCAGCTTACGAAGATCATGGGGGGAATGGATTCGGTCAAGCACGCTCACGGCCGTTATCGGCTCCTTTCGCTCGGGGCGCGCCTGTGCGGATCCCAAGACTTGTTATTTCGATCAGGCTCTCCCGAAGCGTCAACCCTTCGGGCTTGGCGCGTGTTCCAAGGGCGCCCGCGAACCCCTTAACGCCAGTTCCGGCCGGCGGCTAGTTTTTCGCGTTCCACCCGCCGGATGAGAGGCGAACAGGCGGAAACCCTGGGAACGAGGAGTGACCGATTTCTCCGTGTCCGGTCAAGCGCCGTTCCGATCGCCCCGACGTCGGTTCGAAGATCTTGGGCCGAACGCGCACTCAGGTCTGCTTTCCTGGCAGCGCCTGCGACGAACGCTGGCTGCGGCAAAAAACTTCGCTCGCACCGATCAGCGCGTACAGACAACTTAGTTTACATGTGTAAATATAGTCGCTATTGGCCGTCGCTAAGGCAGCCCGCAAGGCTCTGATTCATTGAGCCCCGGTCGATAAAGCGGCGAACGGCGGCCGCTCCGCGCCGCGGTCGCTCCGGCGCTGGAGCGGCTCGGCCTCCCGAACCGTGTCCAGCAGTTCCCCAAAGGCGCAGGTGATATGATACAGCGAGCTTCCCGGTGCGGGCTCCTCGACCCAATCCCCGTTCGCTTTGAGCTTATCGCGCCACGCGCCCGGGGCCGGCGTCGCCAAGAAACGAAGCGCCGTCGCATAGGCGGCGACGGCCTCCGCCCGCTCCTCCGGCTCTCGGGTGCGGCGGTAACGCATGAGGGCCGCCTTGAGCCGCTCCGTCTGCGGCCAAAGCCGCGCCGATGCGTCGCGGATCGAGCCGTCCACCCGGACCTCATTGACGACAACCCCTCGTCCGGCGTCGAGCCCGTGACGACGGCCAAACCGGGTGAGGCCGTCGGAGATCCGGACCGCGTCGGGCCAGCCCCATTGCGCCAAACGCTCGAACAGCCACGCCCATTCGAAGCAATGGCCCGGCTCGACCACGTCTCCTTCCTCGCCTTCGAGCGGCCTCAGCGCGGCGTCGAAATATTCCAGAAGGGCCCCGGTCCCCAGGTGCAGGAACGATCGGGCGCAGAGGCGGGCGATGCGCTCCGCGCTGCGGCGCCAGCGCGGGCTCCCGGTCGCCTCGTAGAGCGCAATGAAGCTCTCCAGCAAATGCATATGCGGGTTCTGGCGATGGGGAGGACAGACCGCGATGTCGCCCTCGTGGTAGGCGCCGTTGGGGAGACGCCATCGCCTGTCAAGGTTGTCGCCGAGCGCCTCCGCGACACCGAACAGCTCGGCTCTCCCAAGCGCGCATCCCGCATGCGCCAGCGCGAGCAACATGAAGGCCTGGTCATAAAGATCGGCCCGCGCGTCCATGACGCCGCCATCGGATTCGAAGCGATGAATGTACAGGCCATCGGCGCGCCGCCCGTTCGCAACCAAAAAGTCTATGCTCGCCCCGACCATCGGCCGCCACGCGCCATTCCAGCCCAACCGTCCGAGTTCGCAATACGAGAAGACGTGTCGGGCCTGAACAAACAGCCGATGGGGACACGCCTCGCGATCGCCGTGGATGGACATCCGCTCCGGAAACAGCGGCGGCGCCCGCTCCGGCGCAACGCTCCAACGATGGGCGGCGGACTCGAACAACCACTCGCGGGCATGACCGGCAAGGCCGTGAAGCGCCGCGGGTTCCGGCCTCGGCCCCTCAGCCCCGTTCATCGGATCGCTCCGTCGCTCATCGTTTTGCGGCGGCCGCGTTCGGGGCGCCCGATCGTCTGAAGAAACTCCAAGAGGTCCCCGCCCGGGAACAGATAACCTGGAAGGCCGGCGGCCTCGGCCGCTTCGACGTCGCTCTCCTTGTCGCCGATCAGGAAGCTTCCCTGCCGTTCGACGGGCCAATGATCGAGGAGATCCAGGATCATGCCGGGCCTGGGTTTCCGCCAGTCGTGCGCCGCCCGATACTGGGCCACGCTGCCGTCCGGGTGGTAGGGACAGTAGCGCCAGTCGTCGATCGAAGCGCCGACCGCAGCCAATTGCTGCGACATCCAGCGGTGAAGGGCGGCGACTTGCCCCTCTCCGTAGAGCCCTCTGGCGACACCCGCCTGATTCGTCGCGACGAACACGTAATAGCCGGCGTCATTGAGCCTCTTCACCGCTTGTCGGGCGCCGTTCACCCAATCGATCTCGCCAGGCGTATGAACATAGCCGTGGTCCAGGTTGAGGACGCCGTCGCGGTCCAGAAAGGCCGCCGGTCGCCGCCGTGTGCGCTCCACGACCTTGGCCGCGGCCGCTAGCGTTTCCGACGCGCTCGGATCGATGAAAGAACCACCGAACGTGTAACCGCGCAACGCCCCGGCTGCGACGAGCTTCGGCAGAAGGTCGCTCTGGAGCGAGCAAGGTCCGTCGCCTCCGTCGAGGGCGCCTCGGGTCAGATAGTACACCCCGCCATTGATGAGAGCCGAACCAGACGGCGCTCCAGGGAAATGGACCGCGCTTACCACGTTCCCGGCCAGTTCGACCGTTGCATAACCGTCGGGCGCCGAAGCCGCCCGCAGAGCCAGCGCCGCGCGGCTTCGATCGCGGCGCGCGCTCGACCAAAGATCGAGCCAATTGAAGTCGAACCACGTATCGCCGTGCAGAAGGAGAAATTCCTCGTGCAGCTTCTCGCGAGCATGACTCAGCGCTGCTCCCGCGCCCGGCGCAGCCGGCCCGATCGACACATTGACGCGGCAGGACAAACGCTCCTCAATCCGGCGCTCGATAAGGAATCGTGCAATCGCCCCGCTTTGCCGTCCGGCAAGCAAAAGAAACTCATCGAACCCGCGCCGCCTGGCCTCAGCCAGCAAAGTCTCCAGAAACAGAAGTCCACCCGCTTCGAGACGCGGCTTCGTCCTGCTCTCTTCCCCGAGCCGGGTATCCGGCGCATCAAAGAGGATCACGCACTGATTGGACAAGTCGGCCTCCAACGCACTGGCGGATCTTTCTCAGGCCGGATGCGGCGGAGACCCGCTCCGGCGTCAGCGAACCGCAGCCTCACGGCTTCCTCGGTGAACCGCAACGTCCGCGCGGCGATCCAACGGAAGCGCAGCGACCTCGGCAGGCCAAGCCCTTCGCGGATCAACACGGCTCCCTTACGCAGTCGCTTGGCGCCCAGCAATAGCCCGGGCCCGCGCAGGGCGCTGTTCGAAGTTTACGCGGCGTTCTGCTTTGCGAGGCTCCCCCTGTGATCTTACTGCCGGTTCGCCGTTATGCTAGTCAGCACTGCCGGTACGGTTTCGGTCATTGCGGACGCCATTCCTGGAGCAGATTTTGCGAGGGCTGGGTTGAACGTCGTTCAGATGATGAACCCGTCATGGGTTTCCAAATGGCGCGGTTCGAAGGTGTTCGTCCTGGGCGATGTGATGCTCGACAAGTTCGTTTACGGACATGTCGAGCGAATATCCCCGGAGGCGCCGATCCCGGTGCTGCACTATCAATCCGAGCAAGCGATGCTCGGAGGAGCCGCTAATGTCGCGCGAAACGTCGTAGCTTTAGGAGGCAGGGCGATCCTCGTGGGAGCGCTAGGGAACGACCCGGAGGGCGACCTGATCGCCGGTCCCCTGGTTGACAATGATAGTATCGTGGGCCGCTTCGTCCGGGTGCACGACCATCCCACCACGACGAAGGTCCGTTATATTTCGGGCGGCCACCAAATCATGCGTCTCGACATTGAGCGACGCTTGCAGATCGGGCCGCACCAAATCGATACGATCTGCGAGTGGTTGAGCGACGCGGCAGACGAGATTTCGGCGGTCGTGCTCTCGGACTACGCCAAGGGCATTCTGATACCTGAACTCGTCCAGCGCGTGATCGAAACCTCTCGCGAACGTGGCGTCCCGGTCATCGTCGATACAAAAACGCGCGACGTCGCCCGTTTTGCCGGTGCAACCGTCATGACGCCGAATTCTTCGGAGGCCGCCATGATCACCGGCGTCGAGTGCACGGACGACCATCACGCGGCGATGGCCGCGAGGCACTTGCACGAGCGCGCGAAGATCGACGCAGTGGTGCTCACGCGAGGCTCGCAGGGGATGACCGTTTTTCATCCAAACGACGCCGAGGGATCCGTTGCCCATATTCCTGCCAACGCGCTCGAAGTATTCGACGTCTCCGGCGCGGGCGACACCGTCGTTGCGACGCTGGCGCTCGCGCTTTCTGTCGGCGCCTCGGTCAGGACGGCGGCCAAGATAGGCAATGCGGCCGCTGGAATTGCGGTTGGAAAACGTGGGACTGCAGCCGTGCGGGCGCGAGAGCTCTCGGCCGCGTTAGACGGCGGCGCTCAAGGCGACCCCAAGATCGTCGATCACGAGGGGGCGCAGGAGATCGTCGCCGACTGGAAAGCCCACGGCCTGAAGGTGGGCTTCACCAACGGTTGCTTCGATCTCCTTCATCCCGGGCACGTCGAACTCCTGAAGCGATCGCGCGCCGTCTGTGACCGGCTGGTCGTCGCGCTCAACACCGACGCGTCGGTCCGACGCCTGAAGGGCGACTCGCGCCCGGTCCAGCCTGAATATGCTCGCTCCGTCGTGATGGCGGCGCTCGACAGCGTCGATCTGGTGACGCAGTTCGACGACGACACGCCGCTGAACCTGATCCGGCTGCTGCGGCCGGATTTTCTGATCAAGGGCGCGGACTATACGATCGCGACCGTGGTCGGCGCAGATTTCGTCAGCGCCTATGGGGGTCGGGTTATCCTCGTACCCATCGAGCCAGGACACAGCACCACATCCATCCTTGCTCGCGCAAATGTGTGGACGCCTTGAGGCGAGGTTTGCCGTTCGGCGCCGATCGGGTCAGGCGATGCCGGCGCCCCCCCTCTTTGGGCTCGCGCCGCCGCCAGGCGCCGCCACGTTAACCTCGCCGCCGTCGCTCTCCGCCAGCTGATATCCAGCCGCGACCACTGCGGCGCCGAACAGACGTTCGGCGGCGTGCTCGAGACCGCCGTCGAGCAGCCCCCGCTCTTCCTCAAACGCCTCGGCGAGCGCCAGACGGCGCAGAGGCGCCAGGGCTTCGGGTCGGACCCAGAACATCGTTCCGGCAAAGAAGTCGAGACGAAAGCGGTCGGCCGGTACGCCCATCCGCTCCGCCAGTTGCAGCACCTGCTCCTTGTTGATCGACCAGGAGAGGTCCTCGGAGTAGGTTTCGCTTGGCAGTCGGAAGGCGCGCGGTCCGATCATGCCGATCGACTGATCCCGCTCGAACATGTCGATAATGGATTCGGCCAGGCCAGGCGCCGCGAGAAGATCAAATAGCAACCGCCGCCGCCACAGGGCTCCCATGTAGGACTTGCGGCCGCCGTCGCTCGACTTCTTGCCGTGAACCTTGCAAACATAGCGATACCGGTCCAGCCGTCCCCGTTCGAGAAGCGTCAGGAAAGGCCGCACGTCGCGTCCGCGGTTCT
Organism: uncultured Alphaproteobacteria bacterium; assembly: GCA_963748545.1. GTDB lineage: Bacteria > Pseudomonadota > Alphaproteobacteria > Rhizobiales > Beijerinckiaceae > Roseiarcus. The sequence continues at coordinate 1,144 of CAVVJO010000009.1, read as the reverse complement.
CCATCACCTCGATCTCCGCATGCGGAAATTCGCGGCGAATGGTCTCGATGAGCTGTTCTCGGCCGGGGGTGGTCGTGACGATGAGGTCGAACGGCACGGTAAGGCGGCGCATGACGCCGGCCAGGTCGCCCCATGTCTCCTCGTAATAGACATGCGCGACGATGGCCAGGGGATGCGGACCCTTTGCGTGAGCCGCCGGCGGTTGGAGGGCTTCCTGAGCCTCCCACCCCTCCAGCAGCTCAGGGTGCTCGGCGATCAGGTCGCCGTCGAGCGAAACGCCGATGTTGAACATATGCTGGTTGAAGGTGGTGAACCGCTTGCGCTCGGGTTTCGGGCCGTAGGAGAAGACAGAAAAATCCTCGAAGGTCAGGGATTTCTTCTTCTTGAACAACAGGGCGAGCCTCAGCTTCACCCAGAGAGACGTCACGGGGTTCAGCGGCTCGACCCGGAACTCCCCGGCTTCGATGGCGACGCCGCGATTCGAGTTCGGGACGACGAAATAGCCGAGCTCGGCCGAATAGGGCAGCAGCAGGTTCTTGCGCGCCTTCGGACCCTCGATCCGCAGTTGCGCGATATGGTCCCCGGGTCGGGGACGGAGCGGGCGAAGCCGGTACGCTCGGGGAAAGTACGACTGCAAATGGCTCATGGACAACTCTGCTGCCGCCCCCCTAGCCGGGGCGCGCGTTCGCATCAACACCCGGCAGTCGCTTGACCCGGCGACAGGCGCCGCCTAGCGAGGATCAGCCGGCGAACCGGAGCCGGCGAGGACCCTTCATGACCGCCGACGCGCCGAACATTCTCCTGGTCATGGCGGACCAGATGGCGCCGGCGTTCCTGCCGATCTACGGCCATGCGCTGACCCGGGCGCCGTTCATGCAGGATCTGGCGCGCGACGGCGTCGTGTTCGACAGCGCCTATTGTGCGAGCCCCCTTTGTTCGCCGTCCCGCGCTTCGCTCATGTCCGGTCTCCTGCCCTCGCGCACCCGGGTCTACGACAACGCCGCGGAATTCGCGGCGGACATCCCAACCTTTGCTCATCATCTCAGGCTCAGGGGCTACCGGACGATCCTTTCCGGCAAGATGCACTTCTGCGGGCCGGACCCGTTGCATGGGTTCGAGGAGCGGCTGACCACCGACATCTACC
>CAVVJO010000008.1:0-3712 GCA_963748545.1 uncultured Alphaproteobacteria bacterium | reverse complement strand
GTGGTTACAGGCAGGGCGGTCATTGCCGCCTTCGGCGTGCGGCCGCAAGGGCCGGCGCAAGGCGTCGGCCCCTAACTCGGCCTGCGGAGGTTTCTCCAGCGTCTAAGCGAGCGATCAAGCCGCGAGAGACTTGGCCTTGTGCGCCCGGAAGCCCGCGAAGCCGAGGCCCGCGAAGCCGAGCAACATCATCGCCCAAGTCGAAGGTTCCGGGGCGGCCGTGTTGTAGCTGAGATAGCCGACGTCGCCGTCGACGTAATCGTACATATATTCGTACTGGTTGAAGAAGTGGTAGCCGGTGTTGACGAAGACGCCGCTGTCGTCAGTCAGCTGCGCCCAGGCCGGCGCCGCCGGCGGCGAACCGGGCTCCGGAGCCCCGTCGTTATTGCCGATCGTGAAGCTATAGGACGCCGCCGAACCGATCTGGACCGAGACTGTGGTTCCGGGGGCGAGGCAATAGCTGCCTGGGCAATTGCTATCCGTTTTTACCTGCGCGCCTGACTGCGGCGATACGAACATGTAGCGGATGCCCGTATCGGTGAGCACTGTGCCCGTGCCGGCCACTCCGTTGACGGTGACGGTCGCGGAAACCGGGTCCCAATCGGCGAAACCGCCGTTGAAGCTCTGATTTTGGGTCTGGTCGTTCCAGGTGAGCGGCGGCGCCAGGGCGAAGCCGGCGGTGTTGGCTGCAGTGAGCCCGAGGGTCAGGCCTTGTGGCGACAGGATATAACCGGTCGTGTAGTTTCCGACGACCATGGACGAGCCCGGCTCCAACGGCGTCGAGGCGGTCACGGGCGAGCCATTGACCGCCACGACGTTCAGCAACGGGTTGTCGGCCGGAGTTATAGCGACCTGGCCGTTTGGCCCCACCGCCTGGGACGAAGCCTCGCGCGCAAAGCCAACCCCGAAGTAACTGATCGTCGGGTTCGTCGATTTAACCGTGCAATTCGGCGGAGCCGGGTCGCATTTCAGCTGTGTCGTCACCGACAGCACCGGAACCTTAATGGTTGCGTTATTCTGTGCGTCGCCGACCTGCAGGGTCGCGGCATACCAAGTCCCGGTAAATTCGAGGTGGCTGCTCGAGTAGTATGTGCTGCCCGGGCCGAGCGCCGTGGCGCCTGCGGCGACCGGATTCCAATCCTTCTGGTCGACGATGACCCCCGTCGAGCCCGTATCCACGGTGTAAAGACTTGAAGCGCCCACGACGCCGTTATTGACAAAGGCGACGTCGATCGCCGGAGAGCCTGTGAACTGCCCATTGCCGACATTGTACACGGGGATCGTGACGGACGTGTCGGCGTAGGTCGGATCCGCGTTGGCCGGCGCCGCTCCCGCGAGCGCAAGCATGGAAACGCTCAGAAAAATGTATCGAAATGACCTCGGCGCCAACATCGTCCCCTCCCCCATCGGTGCGTGAAACCCGCGGATACAAGTGTTAACTTAATTATGGCAAAATTAATGCAAAAATGCGTCAATTCGATGACGCATGGTAAAAGTTGGAGTCATGACTTGCGGTTTGGAGATTGCATAATTCGTCCTTCAGGTTGTTTTGGTGCGAACGTCGACGCTCGAGCGCTAAAAGGATAGTAAAACGTCACGATAGCCGGCCAGAGGAACTGCTCCTTTCCATCTGGCGCATGGCGACCGCCACGCGGGATTGACTTCGTCACGAGGCGAGCGAACTCTCGCGTCCTGACATTGGGAGGCGAAGCCGATGGGTGAGGACGCGCAGGATCAGGTGGATCCATGGAAGCGTCGGACGGCGTCTTCGGGATCGCCGCTGGAGCCCCGAATTGGCTTTGCGCGCGCGGTCCGGGTGGGGCCGATCGTGGCGGTTTCGGGCACGGCGCCGGTCGGGCCGGACGGCCGCGCCGCCCATGTCGGCGATGTCTACGCCCAATCCCGCCTTTGCCTCGGGATCATCGGGCGGGCGCTTGCGGACTGCGGCTGCCGCCTCGAGGACGTCATCCGGACCCGCATTTTGTTGACCGACATTCGCGGCTGGGAGGCCGCGGCCCGGGCGCACGGCGAGGTTTTCTCGACGATCCGGCCGGCCTGCACGGTCATGGAGGTCAGCCGATTCGTCGATCCCGAGTGGCTGGTCGAGTTCGAGGCCGACGCGGTCGCGCCGAGTTGACCTGAGCGATCGCATCGTCTCCAAGGAAACGGACCGTGAACATTTTCTTGCCAGATGAAGGGTCGCGCCTTATATTCTAATAATCAGAACAGAGACCTCTCCCCATGTCCGATCGCGCCGACTCCGCCGCCGTGGCCGTCGCCCATCACAACAGGCTGACGGCCACGCGCGCCCGCAACGTCCGGAGAGAGGATCGCCGTCGCAGTGCGACCGCCTGCGAAGCGGCGCGACGTTCGCGCCGCGCAACGGTCGCCGGACGGAAGGGCGGAACCAAAGCGCGTCGCAAGGCCTTGAAAAGTCCCGATTCGGGAGCCGGAACGGCGAAACGGAGCTCGGGCGGGCGACAGCCCGTTTTGAGCCGCCATATTTTGACGCAAGCCTTTGAAAATACGGAAAACGGACTCGGGCTCCCGAGGCGGCGCCCCCTTAAGAACCGGCGACCCTGGGAAACCGCGCCTGCGCCTCGAGGTCGTCGAGGTCCATGCCGGTGCGGACATACTGCGTCGCCGCATCGCGGAACGGCTGGAAGTCCCAGGCGCGGCCCTTGCCGGTCGTCAGCGCCGCGTGGACGAGCCGGCGGCGGCGCTGGCTCGCCCGCACCTCGCCGTCGAGCGCGTCGAGCCGCCACCGGCGGGAGACCTCGTCGCGGAACGCGGCGACCGTTGCGGCATGGGCGGCGCGGGCAGCCAGGTTGTCGCGCTCCCGGGGGTCGGCCGTCAGGTCGTAAAGCTGATCCGGGTCCGGGGGCGAATGGATGAACTTGAACGGGCCGCGGCGGATCATGGCTATCGGCGCGATCGCGCCTTCCGCCAGATATTCGCCGATCGCCTCGTCATGCCCGGATCGGCCCGCGAGGTGCGGCGCGAGGCTCCGCCCGTCGATCGTCGGCTGAAGCGCGCCGGCGTCGCCGCCGGCGAAATCGACCAGCGTCGGCAGGAGGTCGAGCAAGGACACGCTGGCCTCGACGCGGCGCGGCGCGAAGCGGCCGGGAGACGCCACGACCAGGGGGACCCGGCAGGCGCCCTCGAAGAAGCTCATCTTGTACCAGAGACCGCGCTCGCCGAGCATCTCGCCGTGATCGCTGGCCAGGATGACGATCGTGTTCTCAGCGAGACCGCTCGCTTTCAAGGCCGCCATCAGCCGGCCGAGGTTGTCGTCGAAATAGGCGATCGCCCCGAGGTAGGCGCGCCGCGCGGCGCGAACTTGCGCCTCCGTGACCGGCTCGGCGTCGATCGCGCAGACGTGACGCAGGCGACGCGAATGCGGATCGAGCAGGCCCGGCGGCGGCGAAGAGGGAAGGGGAATATCGGCGTCGCGATAAAGGTCCCAGTAGCGCTGCGGCACGGCGAACGGATCGTGCGGATGGGTGAACGAGGCGACCAAGAGGAAAGGGCGCCGCTCCTTTGCTCGGGCGATATCGTAGATCGCCCGTTCCGAGGCGAAGGCGACTTCGTCGTCGAAGTCGAGCTGGTTGGTGCGGATGCAGACGCCCGCCTCGGAGACCGAGCTCATGTTGTGGTACCAGCTCGGCCGCTCGTCCGGATGGTCCCAGTCCGGCGTCCAGCCGTAGTCTGCGGG
>CAVVJO010000007.1:0-15038 GCA_963748545.1 uncultured Alphaproteobacteria bacterium | reverse complement strand
CGACCGCTTTCTCCCAATGGCGTGCTGGAGGCCTCCAGCCATTCTGCGATCTTTCTGAAAAGAGGAGCGCCCCGGCGGAACGAGCAACAAATGTTAGCAGAATTCGCGAACGATTGCGACGCATTTCGACGCAAAGGCGCGCTTCGCGGGCAAGAGAACGAGAGCGGACAGCCTGAGTAGTTTCCGACGCTTTCCCTCCGGAGAGGACTCAACCATGCTGCGTGTTGCTTCGCAGAAGCCCAAAGGCTTTGCGGCGATGGGAGACGGCAGCGCCATGAACGCATCGGTGAAGGTTGAGCCGGATCTCGCGATGTTTCGCGAGGACCTGGACGCGTTGAAGCGCGATGTCGCGACTCTGATCGACCATATGAAAGGCGGAGCGACGAACACCGTTCAGAACGCCGCCGGCGAGGTTGAACGGCGCGTCGCAAGCCTCCGCAGGCAGGCGGGAGCCGAAGGCGACCGCTCGGCCAAGGCGCTCCAGGTCTTCATTCAGAGCCAGCCCTTTGTCGCGCTGACGATCGCGGTCGGGATCGGCTACGTCGGGGCGCGCGTGCTTGAGCGGTGAGCCAACCCTCGACGTCAAGCGACCTCAGCTGGGAAAGCTAGCCGCCTCGGCAAGCCCGTTGGAGGAGCTTGTCGTGGCGCGGCGTGAGTACTTTCCGAGGCTATCGTGGCGACAGGCGATCGTAACATGGTCCCCGACGGATTGCGCCGATGTCCGCAAAGCGATGGCGGGGAAGGGAATTCGATGAAGGCGCTGCGCACCCTGGTGGTGGAAGACGACGCGATGATCGGTGAATTGCTCGCGGAAACGCTCGAGAGCCTTGGTCACACGGTCTGCGCCGTAGAGCGCAATGCCACCGATGCAGTGGCCGCCGCGTCGCATTGGCGCCCGGATCTGATGATCGTCGATGTCGGACTTGGCGAAGCGAGCTGCATAGCCGCGGTCAAAGAGATCCTTCGAAGCGCGTTTGTGCCGCACGTGTTTGTCACAGGAGATGCGGTGCGAGGCATGCCGCTCGGCGCTGAAGCCGTCCTCATTCAAAAGCCTTTCCGGGTGTCGGACCTGGAGCGGGCGATCAAACGGGCGCTCTCAGAGGCGCCGGTTTCCGCCGACGTCGCGCCATGACCCACGCCGCCCTGTCGCCTCTCATCGGGCCGGAGTTCGATGAATTCCTCGGAGCGGCGATCCGCGAGGATCGCAACGGAACGACCCTCAGCGTCCTTTCGGCGCTTGCTCGGCTCGACGTCGATCCCTGGCGGGAGGCCACGAGCCTGGCGCGCATGCCGAGGGCGGCGGCCGCCGACCGATTGACCGCACTGATTGACGCGCTGCCACGCGAGCCGGCGGGCGCCATTCCGTCACAGACGAGCGCTGAGGAGCTCGTCTCGCTGTTGCCGAAGGGCAGATTCCCAACGTTCGGGTTGCGGACAACGCATTCTCGGCGAGCGGCTCGCGGCAGCAGCAGGTCGCCCTGGCGTTTTGCGCTTTCGCGATGATGATGCTTACCGTCTTCGCGATCTCGGCCTTCTTCTCGCCAGGGCCGGAAACAGGAGCCAATCCGTCCGCGCCCCGCGCCGCCGACGCCATGATGGCGCCGCTGCGCAAGTCTGGCCCTTAAGCTCGAAGGTCATTCCGCCGCATAAGCGTGAATTACGTGCAGGGATCGGGAACGCTCCGTTTCGGCGCTGCGCCTGAAAGGAGGAGCGACATGCTCAAGAGTTGGCGGGCGAAACAAGAAGACGTCGACGCGATCGCGGAGGCGCGACAGGAGGATCCCTTCGCAGTCCTCGGGCCCCACCTCACGGACAACGGATGGGTGATCCGCGCCTTCGTCACCGATGCGCTCAGCGTGCGCGCGGTCGCGCGCGAGGGGGCGCTGATCGTCGAACTCGGACGCCGCGAGGGCGATTTCTTCGAGGCCCTAATCCCGGCGGCTGCGGAACGCCCGACCTACCGTCTCCAAGTCACGCGCGCCGACGGCGTCGAATCATACGAGGACGCATACGCTTTTGGCCCGGCGCTGGGCCCGCTCGACGATTATCTACTGGTCGAGGGCTCGCACAGGCAGCTTTATCGGCGCCTGGGCGCTCAGCTTAGTCCCCACGAAGGCGTCGATGGCGTCGTCTTCGCGGTCTGGGCGCCAGACGCATCGCGCGTTTCGGTGGTCGGCGATTTCAACCAATGGGACGGGCGCAAGTGCCAGATGCGCAAGCGCGTCGACAGCGGCCTTTGGGAGATCTTCGTCCCCGATTTGGGCGCCGGCGCGGTTTACAAATACGAGATCGTTTCCGCCGACGGCGTGGTGCAGCCGCTCAAGGCCGACCCTTTCGGCTTCGAGGCGGAGATGCGACCTTCGACCGCCTCGATCGTGGCCCGCACGACGGATTACGCCTGGACCGACACCGACTATCTCGAAAACCGCAAGCAGGGCGAAGCGAGGCGTCAGCCGATTTCGATCTTCGAGGTCCATCTCGGATCATGGCGGCGCGGCGACGACAATCGCTTCTTGAGCTACGATGAACTTGCAGACCAACTCATTCCCTACGCCCTCGACCTCGGCTTCACGCACATCGAGATGCTGCCCGTCAGCGAGCACCCGCTCGACGCGTCATGGGGCTACGAGCCGATCGGGCTCTTCGCGCCGACGCGACGCTTCGGCGAGCCGGAAGCCTTCGCCCGCTTTGTCGATCGCGCGCACGGGGCGGGGCTCGGCGTGATCCTCGACTGGGTGCCCGCACATTTCCCCACCGACGCGCAGGGCCTGGCGCATTTCGACGGCGGCCCGCTCTACGAGTACGCCGATCCGCACAAGGGATATGCTCCCGATTGGGGCACCGCGATCTACGATTTCGGCCGTAAGGAAGTCGCGAATTTCCTCTATGCCAGCGCACTTTTTTGGATCGACCGTTATCATGTCGACGGGTTGCGGGTCGACGCCGTGGCCTCCATGCTCTACCTTGATTATTCCCGCAAGCTTGGCGAGTGGCTGCCTAACGCCGAAGGGAGCAATGAAAATCGCGAGGCAATCGCGTTCCTGAAGCGCTCCAACGCATTGATTTCCGACTTGTTCCCCGGCGCGATGACGATCGCCGAGGAGTCCACCGCCTTCGCGGGCGTCTCGACGCCGACCAACCTCGGCGGTCTGGGTTTCGGCTTCAAGTGGAACATGGGTTGGATGCACGACACGCTGGAATACATGTCCCGCGACCCGATCTATCGGCGTTGGAGCCACGACAAGATGACCTTCGGGCTCGTCTACGCCTTCGCCGAAAACTTCATCCTGCCGATTTCGCATGACGAGGTCGTTCACGGTAAGGGATCGCTCGTCGGCAAAATGCCGGGCGACGAATGGCAGCGCTTCGCCAATGCGCGCGCCTATTACGGCTTCATGTGGGGCCATCCCGGCAAGAAGCTGTTGTTCATGGGCCAGGAATTCGGCCAGACCAGCGAATGGAACTGCGACGAGGCCTTGCCCTGGCGGTTGCTCGACTTCCGACCGCACCAGGGGCTCCAGGCGTTGGTGCGCGATCTCAATCGGCTCTATCGCGAAACGCCCGCGCTCTATGCGCGCGACTGCGAGCCGCAAGGTTTCCGCTGGATCGTCCTCAACGACGAAACGCAGTCGGTGCTGGCCTTCCTGCGCATGGGCGAGGAAAACGATCCCCCGGTCGCGGTCGTCAGCAACTTCACCCCTGAGGTGCGCGAGAACTACCGCATCGGATTGCCGCATCCCGGACGGTGGCGCGAAGCGCTCAACACTGACGCGGCGCTCTACGGCGGTTCCAACGTTGGCAATTTGGGCGCCGTCGAGGCCGAGCCGCGGCCGCTGCACGGATTGACCGCATCGGTCGCGCTGACGCTGCCGCCGCTGGCGACCTTGTTCCTCGCCTATGAGACGACGTGAGCTTCCCTCCGTCAGATGGGGCGGCCCGTACAGGCTCGAAAGCATCTTCCGTCAGGACGCGTTCATGACCGCCGAGGATGAGGCGAAATGTGTTCGGACCTGCGCGATGTGCGAATTATAACGAATGCGGCTTCCGCCATGGAATTCTCGCGGCGGACTGAACCGGAAGCTTGAGCGCCCGCGTGGACAGGTTCATCGAGCGGGTTCGCGAGGCGCGAGACTGGCTTGCCGGCCGTTGCGGCGGAATCGGGCCCGGCCCGGCGCGCCATCCCCGACCTTTTGAGGCATTTCGGCGGCCTCTGACGGTCGCAGCCGAACTAAGCAAGGGAGACGTGATGTTCGCGCTAAATCGGCGAATTGAGTAGCAGCATGAGCCAAGGACTCACAAAAGCAGCGACGCAGTTGACAACGCCAAGAAACGAACACTGCGTATGGCTCACATCGTAGATGGTAACCTGAATGTGTCGAGCACGGTCAAGGCTTAAACTGGAGTCTTGTCCTTCGACATTTCGAGGATATCATATCCGTCCGGATCAAGCACGCGCAGCGTGACAGCTTGACCCGGCCAGTCTTTTGGGCCCAACTCGAACACGTTAGTCTCACTCCAGGAGTCAGACTCTTCTTCTGAAAGGACGTTCTTAGAGGCGTCGAGGAATTGCACGCGGTATAGCATGGAGAGATCCTATAGGCTGAGAAGCTCGATAAGATTCGATCGGGCGCGGCTCAAGCGCTTTTTGACCGTTTTGACATCTATCTGGCAGATTACGGCCGCTTCTTCATATGTATGACCGCTCGCATCAACGATTATGAGGGCCTCCAGTTGATAAGCGGCAAGTTTTGCTAAGGATTGTCTAATTTCTTGCGGATCAAAATGGCCTTCCGGAGCGCCGTAGACCACTGGAAAATCCGTATAGACACAGGAACCGCTCTGCACGTCCACGTCCACCGCTAGCTTGCGGAAACTCGAATAAAGGATGTCCCGCAAGATCGTCATAAAACAAATCTGTCGGTTTGTTACCCGAAAGCGGTCAGATTTGCTCCACGCGCGCAGGAGGGTTGCCTCGACGAGATCATCAGCGGCCGATATCGACCCGGAAAGACAAATAGCGAACGACCGCAAGTTCTTGATATCGGTAACGAGGTCGCGCCTGAACTGATCTGACGGCAGTGTTTCTGCGATTTGGCTTGCAGCGTACATGACAGGCCCTCGTTCGACATCGGGGGCGGCGGTCGCGGCCCGCTGCCACTGAGGACAAAACCTATTCGGACGGAATCGCGGACGGTAAAATCGGAATCTACTCAGCGACGGCGGGCTGTGCCCACGCGCCTTGACGAGTTCGCAATGCCAACTCGGAATTGCGGGGTCTGATTGGGCGCGAACCGCGGTGATGGCTGCGGTGGCGGCGATCGACGCGGACATGAGGCGCATGACGAATGCTTCGGAGGCCTGCCGCCGGCTCATGACGATCCCAAGCGTCGGCCAACTCACCGCGCTCGCCTCTGTCGCGGCAATCGACGATCCGTCGCGCCTCCGGCGATCGCGAGACTTTGGCGCCTACCTCGGCCTGGTTCCAAAGCGCTATCAGTCTGGGGAGGTCAACTACGTCGGCGGCAGCCAAGAGGTCAATTCGGACAATTCGTCGTTTGCGTCGTGCTGCCGGAACCGTCTCTATTCGCCGTTTGTGTCGTGCTCGAAGTGCAGGGCGAATCCGGCTGCACGACGACCGTCGGCTGACCTGGACCCGAAGCTGCGTTCCCGAGTGCACCGCCCGCCACCCCGCCGACGACAGCGCCTACAGGCCCGCCCACAACCGCGCCCGCGACCGCGCCGCCAACTGCTCCGGTGACGGCTCCATCGCCGTCCGCTGACGCAAACTGCGGCGCCGCGGTCAGCGCCATGGCCGCGACAAGGACGACTATTTTCTGATGCATGAAATTCTCCTATTGCACTGTAGCCAATACGTCATTGGAAAATGGCGACACCGCCATTCGCTGACTATTGCTGATCATGACTTAGCCTTTTGCGCCCAGGCGCCACAGGATCGGAATCTACCCATGAAGCCCCGCAGAGGAAAAGTATTCGGTATTCGATCGGTGGCGACGCAGCGGACGTTTTAGGCCCTCTTCCGATTGGAATGAGGGATTCCCCAAAACTTCCAGAGGGCTTTTTCGATCGCGCCCTCATCCGTGGCGAGCGGCTAACTGAACGGGACGAAGCGAAGTCGCGAGCGTCCTTAGGCGACTGCCGCAAAAGCGACCCCCACCGAGGAAAACGCCCCGGGTCCGCCCTTGATCGTGGTCGCGGGCGTGCTCGGCGGCGCCGTCATTTTCGCTCTTCTGCCTTTCCCCATGAAGCGATCGTCATTTGACCCGCGTCAATGCGCGCATGTTGCCAATCTGCGATATTGGGCCCGACCTAAACGGCCAGCCCATACCGTCCGTCAGATCAAGTAGAAACTTCTACAATTTTGCGCGTGCGCAGACAGGACAAGGACGAGCGCGACGGCACCGGCACCAGGTAGTCCTGTGTTGCGGATTGGGATTGGTGCGTCCTTGTCGGCCCACAGCAGCAGGTCGGCGCCGAGATGCGCGCTAGCAGCGGCCACGGGTCGCGCCGCACTGTCTACTCCATCCATGCGATGACCCGCCCGCCGGATCCCCGACGCCAGCATCCATATCGCGCGTCTGGAGCAGCGAGCCTCGGTCATCTTCGACGGATCGGCATAGGCCGCCTCCAGATTGGTCCGCAGCATGAAAAGCGGCAGTGTGTATGGCAGCGCCCGCACCACCTCCGCATCGCTCCGCTGCAGGTCCAAACCGCTCGCGGGAGCGTATCGGTTCTGAGCACTAGAATGCGAGATATTGGGCAAGGCGATTGCTAAGCCCCAATCGGGGTTGGGTGAGTGCACGTACTATTAATAGGCGCCAGCAACGGCATCGGCCTGGAGACCACCCGCAAAGCCCTTGACGCGGGGCACAACGTTCGCGCATTTGCGAGATCCGCCGCGTCCATCAACCTTCATATACGAAGCTCGAAAGCGTTCGTGGTGACGCCCTCAAAACGGAGGACGTGGAGGCCGTCCTGATTGGGATGGACGTCGTGATACAGACCCTTGGCGTGGGCCTCAGCGACTTGTTCCGGCCAGTACACCTTTTCTCAGACCCGCCGCGGGGTGCTGGTCCCGGCGATGAAGGCCCGAGGTGTCAAACGTTTGATCTGTGTCACCGGCTTTGGAGCTGGACATAGCCGCGTGAGTATCAGCTGCATTCAGCGGTTCCCGTTCCAGATCGTCTTTGGCCGCGCTTATTAGGACAAGAGCTTGCAGGAGCGCTTAATCAAGGAAAGCGGGCTCGATTGGACCACCGCTCGGCCCGGAGTTCTGACCGGTGGACCGCGGACAGGACGCTTCAAGATTCTTTCCGACGCCTCACAGTGGCGGAACGGAATCATCTCGCGGTCGGACGTCGCGGACTTCCTTGTTCGACAGATCGAGGATCAGACCTACGTTCGTCAAGCTCCCGCGCTGGTCAACTGACCGTCGGACAGCCAGGAGATCCGCATGCAGTCAGACCTTTCGAAAGCGACGGTGTATTTTGACGGATCCTGTCCCCTGTGTCGCGCGGAGATCGGGCTTTATCGTCGTCGAGATCAGGCCGATGCGCTTTGTTTTGTCGACGTCTCCGCCCCGGGCGCCGTAACTCCGCAAGGGATGAGCCAACAGCAAGCGATGGAACGGTTCCATGTTCGCGCAGGCGACGGGCGCGTTCTATCTGGCGCGCGGGCGTTCGTCGAGGTTTGGAGTTGCTTGCCCGGGTGGCGTTGGGCGGCGCGCGCCGCCACGCTGCCGGGAGCCTCGGCCGTGCTGGAGTGGGGCTACCGAATGTTTCTTCCGGTCCGGCCGTTCATCTCCTGCCTTTATGGAAGGGTCCTGCAGCATCGGGCGGTCGGCGAGGGAGCCAATCGCGAGTGACTCGGGCAACGGCTGTCCGGGTTGGCCTTAAGTCGTTCCCGCAGGAAGGCGTAGCGGTCGTTTTCGGCGCCAGCGGCGGTATCGGAGGGGCATTGCTCGCAGCCATACGCGCCGAGCAATGTTTCGATCATGTGGTTGCGTTCAGTCGCAGCACTTCGCCGTCTATCGACCTGCTGGACGAGGCCAGTCTCGAGCGCGCCGCATCGTTCGCCGCCGAAAGAGGGGAGCTTCGGCTCGTGATCGATGCGACCGGATTTCTGCACGATGAGCGCCAAGGGCCGGAGAAGAGCTGGCGACAGCTCGATGCAGTCAAGCTCGCTCGATCTTTCGCGCTGAACGCGATTGGGCCCGCGCTGATCATGAAGCATGTGCTGCCGCGGTTGCCGCGGTCGGGTAAGGCCGTTTTCGCGACGCTTTCCGCCCGGGTCGGAAGCATCGGCGACAATCGGCTCGGCGGCTGGTACGCTTACCGCGCCTCCAAAGCGGCCCTCAATCAACTCGTTCGGACCGCGGCCGTTGAATTAGCTCGTCGATCTCCCGAGGTGCTTTGCATCGCCCTGCATCCGGGCACGGTAGCCACGGCGCTATCGGCCCCCTTCGCGGCGACCGGGTTGGAGGTCCATTCTCCCCCCGCAGCAGCCCGCCATCTGCTCGCCGTCGTCGATCAACTCACGGCGGACGCCAACGGCGGGTTCTTCGACTGGCGCGGCCAGCCAGTGCCCTGGTGATCCAATGGCTCGGACGCGTCGCAAGGCCGACCTGGCGACAAAGACATGCCCTGTTTGCAGCCGGCCCTTCGTTTGGCGCAAGAAATGGGCGCGCGACTGGGAGAATGTAAAGTACTGCTCGCACCGCTGTCGCGACGCGCGGCTGCGATCCCGTTCAGGGCGGGCAGCGGTGCAGCCATGAGCGCGTTGAGAAAATTCAAACGGTCGCGGGGGCCGAAGGCCTTGGGCCCCGATGTCGCCTGCCCGGTCGAGCGGAGGTGGTCCATCATGTTGCGCGTCGCCAGCGCCATGCCGCTCGAGTCTTCGTTGAAGCGCTTTCCGTTCGGCGCGATGACGTCGGCGCCCCCCTTGACGCCTCGACTCGCGAGCGGAATATCGGAGGTCACGACGATTGCGCCTGGGCCTGTGCGCTCAGCGATCCAGTCGTCCGCGGCATCCGAATCCATCCCGACGACGACCAGCGCGATCTCCGGGGCACGCGGCATCGCGATCGGACTGTTTGCAACGACGAAACCCCTGAGCCTATACCGCGCCGCGACGCGGTAGACCTCGTCCTTCACCGGACAGGCGACGGCGTCGACGAAGATGCACAACTTATTATTAGGTCCTCGGCGGTCAGATAGGTCGCCGGCGGGTAATGCGGCCGGCCGTGTGCCGGCCTGACTCGGCGTCGCGCCAACGCCAGCGACAACGTGAGGCCTCGCGTAAGCGGGAATTTCGGCGGCTCCATTAACTTCTCGGTGACTTTCGTCGCCCTACCGTATGACCTCTGCATTGAGGAGCACGTATGATTGAAGCCGCAGGAATCCCGGGTGATCGCATTCGCTCGTTCATCGAGCGCGTTGAGCACGTCGACGACGAGATCAAGGCGTTGAACGAGGGCAAGAAGGAGGTCTTCGCAGAGGCCAAGGGAGAGGGTTTCGATGTGAAAGTCCTCAGGGAGATTTTGCGCCTGCGCAAGCAGGACAAGGACGAGCGCGACGAACAAGAGTCCTTGCTCGACCTGTATCTCAGAGCCATGGAGAGCGCCGGGTCATCACAAGCAAAGGCGGCGTAGCGCCGGAGCCGGCGACGAACTCTTGTTGCATCACGCGAGATTGCGGATCAGCGCCAGCCCTTTGCGATTGTCGCTGTCCTAGCTTTCGCGCGCTCATCCGGCTTGCCCTCCTCGCGAAAGTGTCGGTATCCTAAAGCCGGCCGCTGCGCTCACGCGCGGAGCTCGTATCCACGGCGCCTCTTGCGATCGAGCCATTTCTTGAGCTCGATCTGCGCGATCGGCCGGGACGGGTGCAGGTCGATCCGCTGACGCCCCGCACTCCCTATGCGGCCCCACCGGCGCACAAGCGCCAGATCCTCGAAGAGCGTTGGCTCAATCGAAAGGACATAGAATCGGGCCATGTTCTTGGCGCGGTCGACCCGTTCGAGCACGAGAACTTGAAGGAGGGTAGGGTTATCCGCGTCCGTAGCCATGGCCTAGAGCTAAGGCGCAAGCACTCCGTCGCGTCCAACGAATGATTGGAATCGATCCCATCGCTCCGATTCAGAATTCGAATCGATTGCAAGTTGGCTTGGGGTCCGAACACGGATCGGCGTTACACCCGGCGGCTCTGCAAGTGTTTCGGCTCGCGCGCCAACGAGAATCATAGCCCCCGGTCCGCTGGCGGCCGCAGGGCGTCGAACCCCTCGACATCGGCCCAATTTCTTGTTCGCGCCGACGCCGCCGAGCCTTCGCGTGAAAGCGAAGGAGAGGGGGATGGCTACCGCTAGCGCCGGCCGCGCACGCAAGGGTTTGTCGCGGGCTCCCGCGCGTTCCACGCGCCCTTGCAGCGCGACCGCCTCGCGGTCGGCGGGCAGGGCAGGGGCCAAGACAATCCCGGGGCCATTGAGCCGAGCTCCTGCGCTCAAAACGCGAGGACCGGACATGACCGGACACGACGCCGAAATCGAGGAATTGCGCAACAAGGTGCATTGCGCCGTGGTGCTGGAGCGAACCCCGCCGCCGTGGAAACTGGATCGGAAGGAGAGCACGAAACTCAGCCTGAAGTACCGGCGAGGCAAAGGCGAAATCCTGATCGTCAGCCACGCCGGACGAGGCTGGTGGGATCCGACCAGCGACGCCAAAGGCGACGTCTTTGGACTGGTGCAGAGGCTTGAGCCGACCTTAAGCTTCGGCCACGTCCGCAAGCGCCTGCGCGAATTCGCAGGATTGTCGCCGCGCTTCCCACCAGCCGACAGGGCAGGGGGCCGAAATAGCCCGGACAGGCCCGTCGCCGAACGCTGGGCCGAGCGAAAGGCTGTTTGGTCCAATTCTCCGACTTGGCGGTATCTTTCGCGAAAGCGCTGGCTTCCCTCCGCGATCATCGAGGCCGCCTCGGCGGCCGACGTCCTGCGGGAGGGGCCGGCCGGCAGCGCCTGGTTCGCCCATCTCGATGGTCACGGCGTCGTCGCCCATGTCGATGTGCGCGGACCGACCTACAAAGGATCGCTGACAGGCGGAGCCAAATCGCTCTTCCGCCTGCCCCCGAAGGGTCCGCCTCTTCCGAGGCTGGTTCTCGCCGAGGCGGCGATCGACGCGCTGAGCGTCGCGGCGATCGAGAGCCTCCGCCGTGACACGCTGTATGCCGCGACGGGCGGGGGCATGGGACCGGGCACGATCGCCGCGCTCGAGGCGCTGCTCGCCAGTATCGCGATGCTCCCCGACGCGCTTCTCTGCAGCGCTGCGGACGCCAATGGACCGGGCGACCGCTTCGCAGACCGCCACCGAACGCTTGGCGAGCAGTTCAGGATCCCATTCGCGCGGCTTCGCCCTCCAATCGAGGGCGGCGACTGGAACGACGTCCTGCGCGCCAGATCCGAAACGAGACGGAGCGAAAACATGACCATGCTCGATGCGACCACCGCTGCCCTGGGCGCCGACGCCCGCGCCTTCGTGCTCCTGAAATCCATACGCCAGCTCGATCTCCTCAATCCCGATCCGCAGGCCTTGACCGACGGCGACCTCGCCGGGGGTCTTTCGCCAATGTGGCAATTGCGGCGGCCGCCAAGCGGTGATCGCAGATCCGCTTGGACGCCGATGACCTCGATGCGGTTCAAGAGAGACGTTTCTCGTCGTCTACAAGAACGAGTCTGGTCGGTACGGCGTCGCCCCAGCGCCAGAGCACGAGATTGAGGTCGGTGGACGAGGCTCCCCGGGCGAAGGACGGGACGAGCAGTCCGGCGTAGCCGGCGGCGATGAGGCGACGCGCAAACTTCTGCGTCTCGGATTCGCCGCCGCTCATCATTTCATCGCGCCAAGCGACGGAGGCGAGACCTCGGGAAGTCATGTCGAAACCGGCGAGAGACCCTGGGTCGCGTGTGTCGAAGACGGGGCGAATGTCGGCGTCGTAGGCGACGAGCGTGGTCGGCTGAAGCGCGCCGACCTGATTGGCTTCACGCAGGGCGGTCATGGGCGACAGAGACGCGTAGAGCGCGGGCGTTCCCTTTGGATTGAAACGGCCCCCGTACAACTGGGCGCCGCGTCCGGATAGTGGGTCGCGGGCATAGATGGGGTTGAGGGCGCGATAGAGGAAACCGGTGAAACGGCCGATTGGGGTCAAGCAAAGACCCCGGCGTCGACCGCGTCGATGTACTCGAGGACGTCTGCGGCGCGGCCGGCGCGGACGAGTTGCATTGCGGTCTGTCCCGAAAAGCCGGACAAGGGCTCGGAACGATACCAGGCGTAGGCGATCAACTCAGATCCGAACCGCAATTCGATCTTGTTGAGGATCTCGACCATCTCGCGCAGGCGCTTTTGGGTCTTCTGAGAGGCGATACGGTCCTTGCGCAGCATTGCATCGCGACCTAGGCCAACGGTTTGGGCGATCTCATCGCGGGTCGTGCGTAGAGCGCCGGCGATCTTGGCGGGCGCGAAAATTCCATTCTCGGCGTAACGGGACAGGGCCACGAGTGTTTCCTCGGCAGGCGCATATTATATGACGCAATATAGCGTCAGAAATTATGGCCATCAAGGGAGCTGGTGGTTGAGCCGGAGCCCCGTCCACTGAGGAACTCTCGTCTTCAGAGCTGCCCGAGCGAGTTCCGCAGCGAGTGCGGGAACGTTCATGGCGGCGCGCCATGGACCAGTCTACGGAGAGCGACTTCACGCCATTGACCTCACCTCTTAGTTGCACCAATGTTGTCAGTGCAATTCAGAAATGGCGCTTTGCGCGCAAAGTTGAAATGACGCTCCGGGCCGCTGCGCAAGGAGGGCGGGCGGCCGCGAAGCTGGCCGGGGTTGCGCAGCGGCCGCCCGCCCGGTTCCAGGAGCCGCCTTGTGACCGTGCCCCTCTCTGGTCGGTCAACTGGACTTGAACATGTGCCGCTCGGCCTGTCCTTGCCGACGCGGCGCCTTCTTCGAGCGACCCTCGGTCCGTTGCGCCTGGCGCGCTGCGACGTAGGCCAACACCTCGCTGAGCCGTTTGTTCTCGACGATTGCCGCCTGATCGACCTTCTGCAGCTTGTCGAACGTCCGGTAGGGCAGGTCGCGGCCCTTGTGACGAATGGCGATGCGGCCGTCGGGATAATCGACGATCGTTACGCGCTGACGGGCGAGAGAGCGGGTCAACGCGTTCGGCTCGAGCAGGAACAGCACCTTGTCGTATTGCACGGTCAGATTTTTTGTCAGCGTCCGCTCTTCCTTCCAGGCAAAGACGTCCTCAAGCGAATGCGCATCGGAAACGGGACGGTGCGCATCTTCGTCGGAGTGCGGCGGCTTTCCGAACCGCGCATTGTACTGCGCCACAAAGCCGGGCAGGAATGCGTTCGCGCCTGAGACGTCCGAAATCCCGCTCTGTCAATGAGCACTGAAATCGGGACCCTGGATTTGCACCGAATAGGGACCCCATTGAGGTGTCGCCCACGACGGTAGCGCGCGCCCCGGCGGAGCTGGTTCGGGTTGCGCAGCCGGGGCGGGCGCGGTGGCGTAGGGCGGCGGAAGGCTTAGAGATCAGGCGCGGTTTTTGAAGCGCCAGCTTTCGTTGCCGGTCTCGACGATGTCGCAGTGGTGAGTGAGGCGGTCGAGCAGCGCAGTCGTCATCTTGGGATCGCCGAACACGCTCGGCCATTCGCCAAAGGCGAGGTTGGTCGTGACGATGATCGAGGTCCTCTCGTAGAGACGGCTGATCAGGTGGAACAGCAATTGGCCGCCGGCCTGGGCGAAGGGGAGATAACCGAGTTCATCGAGGATGACGAAGTCGAGGCGCGTGAGATAATCGGCGAGTCGTCCCTGGCGACCGGCGCGGGCTTGAGCCTCGAGCTGGTTGACGAGATCGACGGTGGTGAAGAAGCGCCCTCGTGATCCGGCGCGGATGCAGCTTCGCGCGATGGCGATGGCGAGATGCGTCTTGCCCGTGCCGGTTCCTCCGACCAGGACGACGTTGCGCTGCTGGGCGATGAAGCCGCCGGCGGCGAGGTCGCGCACGAGAGCCTCGTTGATCGGCGTGTTTTTGAACGCGAAGTCGTCGACGTCCTTGGCCAGCGGCAGCTTGGCGACGGTGAGCTGGTACTTGATCGAGCGCGCCTGCTTCTCCGAGATCTCGGCCTTCAGGAGGTCGCCGACGAAGCGCTGCGGCTCATGCTTGCGCTTGATCGCCGTGGCGAGCGTCTCGTCGTAGGCGCTCCTCATCCCGTAGAGCTTGAGGCCGCTCATCATATCGAGGACTTCGGTTCGTTCCATGAGTTACGCGCTCCATGAGTTGATCGTAGCGGGCGCAGTCGGCCGTCGGCGCATGGAGCAAACGCAGAGAGGCTGGAGTTGGATCGGCTCCAATGGCCCTGGGTCGCGCTGGCGCGCCAGAATGTTGAGGACGACGTCGGCGGAATGGACGCCCTCGGCGAGCGCCTGAACGCAAGCCCCCTCAACCGCAGGCAGTCCGTCCGTGAGCACTGCGGCGAGGATTTTGACCATCTGCCGGTCGCCGTCGTTGGAGCCGGCGAGCTTGCGCCGCACCCGATCGAGCGCCGACGGCAACACCCAGTCCTTGAACGGCGCCCCATTGCGCAGAGCGCCGGGCTTGCGCGCCAGAACCGGCACGTAATGCCAGGGATCGTAGATCGTCTCGCCTCGGCCGTAGCAGCGCCGGTGCTCCGCCACCGTGCGTCCGTCCTGGCGGATCACGAGGCGATCTGCGTAGGCGTGGATGTCGACGGGGCGGCCGACTGCGCTCGCGCTGACCGAGTATTTGTTGTTGTCGAACCGCACCAGGCAGGTCTTCGACACCGAAGCCGGCAGTGCGTGGAAGCCATCGAAACGGCCGCGATACGGAATGAGCTTCGGCCGCTCCGCCTCGAAGACCTCCCAGATCGTCTGGTCGGGCCGCTCGGGATGGGCGTGCGCTTTCGCCCAGGACAGGCACTTATCGAAGAGCCACGCGTTCAGTTCGTCGTAGCTA
>CAVVJO010000006.1:0-135989 GCA_963748545.1 uncultured Alphaproteobacteria bacterium | reverse complement strand
TGGCGCGAAGGCCCGCGAACATGCCGGTCGCCTCGGCGTCGTTGTGCGGGGTGCGCTCGCCGCTGAGATAGGGCAGGAACACCGGCGCCGCGGCGACGGCCGCCTTCGATTGCGCGAAGGCCTGCGCCGCCGACACCAGCGCGCCGACCTCGTCCTCGCGCCCAAGGACGGCGGCGATCCAGGCGAGCGAGGATGCCGCCCACAACATCACCGACAGACCGTCATGCCAGCGGTTCGGCAGCGCGTGGCAAGGCGAAGCGTGCGCTCGGGCAGGCTGACGTAGCGGTCGGTGACCGAGAACACGACGCCCGAGGTGCCGAGCGAGACGAAGCCCGCCTCGGCCTCGGTCGCGCCGACGCCGATGGCGGAGGCCGCATTGTCGCCCCCGCCGCCCGCGATCGGGATCTTGCGGCCGTCGAGGCCCCAGGCCTTGGCGACGGCAGGCGAAAGATGAGCCGAGACCTCGGACCCCTCGACGAGATTCTGCATGGCGGCGAGCGTGAGCCCGGTGGCCTCGAGCAGGCTCGTCCCATCGGCGCTTGCCGACGTCGAGCCACGACGTTCCCGACGCGTCGGACATCTCCGACACCGCTTCGCCCGAGAGCCGCAGGCGCACGTAATCCTTGGGGAGCAGCACGCGCTTCGTCGCCTTGGCGATCTCCGGCTCGTGAGCGGCGACCCACAGCATCTTCGGCGCGGTGAACCCCGGCATCACCAGGTTTCCGGTGATTTTCTCGACCTCTGGAACGCGGCGCTTGAGTTCCGCGCATTCGGCGAACGAGCGGCCGTCGTTCCACAGGATCGCCGGGCGGAGCGGCTTGTCATGCGCGTCGAGCAGCGTCGCCCCGTGCATCTGCCCGGAGAGGCCGATCCCGGCGAGCCGACAGAACGCCTCCGGCGCCTCGGCGCGATCGCCGCGACCCCGGCCTCGACGCCGAGCACCCAGTCGTCCGGGTCCTGCTCGCTCCACAGCGGGCGGGGGCGCGAGACGCTCAGCGACGGGGAGGCCTCGGCGACGACGCGCTGGTCCGCGTCCACCAGCAGCGCCTTCACCGAGGACGTCCCGATGTCGAGTCCGAGATAGGTTTGTTCAGCGCGTTCGGTCATGGCCGTCAGAATCCTTTCAATTCGGGAAATCCCTTATCGCAAAGCCGCGGAACTGTCGCCGGGCGTTCGCAAAAAGCCATGCGACTTAAGGTCGTGGCGCGAACCCTCCTTGACCCCGGGGGCGAGGCGAAAGGCGCCAATTCCCATTCCCCGGTCCCCAATGATAGATTGACCGCCCCCCGGGCGAGCATGGCGTTTACGGATGGATCCAGCGATCACGGCGAGGCGTCCGAAACCGCGGATATGGATCGACGGTTTCGACGGCGCAAATCGACGCCGTGTTCGACGCCGTCCCGGTCCGAATGGATCGGCCGCGATCGCGTCGTTTGTGCTTGTCGTCGCCCTGTGGCGCTACGGATTGGTCAAAGCCGACACGGGGCTCGCCTGGAGCGCCGGCGTCGTCGGTTGCGCCGCGCCCACATGGTCCTCTGGGCCGCATATCGGCAAGCTCCGAAGGACCGCGCCCGATGGCGGGGCTGGCGGGCGTGGTTTACCGCGATCGCGCTTGCGGAGGGGATCGCCTGGGGTTGGGCCCCGATCGGGCTCGGGACCGTAGGCCGGTTCGACGTCGAGCTTCTCGTGCTGCTTGTGACCCTTGCCGTGGCCGAGGGCGCGATGGTCGCTTTCGGCCCGTATCTGCCGGCCTTCTTCGCCTTGTTACTCCCCGCCACAATTCCGTTCACGATCGTCAGCGCCGGCTCCGACGAGCCGCTCCAGCGCGTGAGCTGCATCCTGATGCTGGTCTTCATCAGTGGCCTTGGGGGCCTCGCCATCACCACCAACCGGTCGTTCACGCAGTCGTTCGCCTGCGAATCCGAACCGAGGAACTGGCGGCGGGCCTACAGAGGCAGAAGGAAATCGCGGAGCGGCAAAGGGAGATCGCCGAACAGGCCAATCGCGCCAAGTCGGCCTTTCTCGCCGCGGGATTACGATCTTCGGCAACCTGTCCACGCGCTGGGAATTTTCGTCGGCGCCCTGCATGGCGTTTCCCTGCCGCCCGAAGGCCGGCGAATTGTCGAGCAGATCGAGGCGTCGACCACCGCCATTGACGGTCTTTTCTCTGCCTTGCTCGACATTTCGCGCCTCGATGCGGGGGTCGTGGCCGTGCAACGAAGGGCGTTCGCCATCGGGCCCATACTCGATCGCATCTGCCGCGAATACCGCGAAGAAGCCAAGGAGAAAGGCGTCTTCCTCGTGCGGGCGCCCTGCGCCCATCGTCCTGTCCGACCCGGTCCTGATCGAACGGATTGTGCGCAATCTCGTGTCCAACGCCGTGCGCTACACCGATCGCGGACGGATCGTGGTCGGCTGCCGCCGCCGCGGGCCGGCCCTGTCGTTGCAGGTCTGGGACACGGGCCGCGGAATTCCGCTCGAACAGCAGGAGCGCGTGTTCCAGGAGTATTTCCAGCTCGGCAACTCCGAGCGCGACCGAACGAAGGGCCTGGGCCTTGGGCTCGCCATCGTCCGCCGCCTGACCGATTTGCTGGATTGCAAACTCGCCTTGCGTTCCCAGCCGGGGCGGGGGTCCTGCTTCGAGGTGACGGTCCCGATTGCGGAGGCCGGATCGCTGATCGCCGAGCCGTCCCCGGAGACGCCCTTGGGCGTTCCGAACTCAGGGCCTCATCCTCGTCATCGACGACGAGGCGGCGATCCGTGAGGCCACGCTCAGCCTCTTGTCGGGGTGGGGGCACGAGGTGATCGCGGTCGGCTCCGGCGACGAGGCGATCGCCCGCCTCTCCGCGCGCCCCGTAACGCCGGCGCTCATCATCTGCGACTATCGCCTTCGGGATGGCGAGAACGGCGTCACGCTCGTCGAGCGGCTGCGCGCCCAGTGCAGCAAAGCCATCCCCGCGATCCTGATCACAGGGGACACGGCGCCCGACCGCCTCGCGGAGGCGCAGGCGAGCGGCCTTCTGCTGATGCACAAGCCCGTCCCCAACGCCAAGTTGCGTGCGGCGATCGTCAACCTGATGGCGAGAGCGAGACGGGCCGGCCGGGTCGAGGAGGCGCCCCCGATCCTCAGATGAGGCCGCCGTCCCGAGCCGCCGCCGCGGCTTGGGTGCGGTTGAACACATTCAGGGCCTTGAAGATCGCGGTGATGTGCGCCTTCACCGTTTTCTCCGAAAGGCCGAGGTCGAACGCGATCGACGTGTTCGTCCGCCCCTCGGCGATCAAGCGCAGGACAGCGAGTTGACGATCGGTGAGCGGCGACGCGCCGCGGGTCGCCTCGACCGAGAGCGTCGGCGCCTGCGGGGTCGGGGCGTCGTTCAGGACCAGCGCAGGCACGTAGAGCTCCCCGCTGACAACGAGCCAAATGGCAGACAGCAGGGTGCGGCGGCTGGCGGATTTCGGGACATAGCCGAGCGCGCCCAACGCCAGAGCCTGACGCACGGTCTGGGCGTCCTCGGAAGAGGACAGCACGATGACCGGCAATTCCGCGCGCACCCGGCCGAACTCGCCGATGGCCGCAAGCCCGTCCAGGCCCGGCATCACGATGTCCAGGACGACGACGTCGAGATCGGGATGCTGAGCCACCAGCATCAGAGCCTGCTCGGCGTCGCAGGCTTCGAGGACGGCGGCGTCCGGCCCGATCTGCCGCAGCAGCGTGGCGAGTCCCTCGCGGACAACGGGATGATCGTCGACAACCAAGATCTTCATGGCGAGGACATTTGGCGCCGGACCGCGTTTCTAATCAAGTGGACGATAGACCGGGCCGAGTTGGGCCGCGGTCTTAAGACCGCCTTGCAATGTCCTAGGTCCGCCGAAAATCATTCATCCGATTTACTATGCGTTCTGAAACATAGACGTTCCCCGCCGGCGCCCAGGCGGCGGACATCGAGACCAACGCGTCGCCTTCACATCCACGCGCCCGCTGCGTGCGCGATCTGCGCGCCCGCCTCGTAATAGGCCTCGCGAAGACTTGGCAACGCAGGAGAACCCGGCGCCGTGACCGGCAGCGGCAGGTCCTTTTCCGCCAATCGTCCGAGGACATGGTCGGCAAGCGTGCGGCCGAATACAATTCCGGCCCGATGCCGCGGCCGTTGTAACCGCAGAAGGCGACCACCCGGTCGTCAAGGCGGTGGAAGCGCGGCACGGCGTCGCGCGTCATGCCGATCATCCCGTACCATTGCGCTTCGAACACGACCTTGCCGATGCGCGGAAAGAGCTTTCGAAGCGCCCGTCTCGCCCAGGCTTCGTGGATGGCGAGCCCCGTCCCGCGCAGCGCGCCGACGCTGCCGAAAACAAGCCGCCCGGCGCGATCGCGCCGGAACGAGCTCAAGATGGATTTCGTGTCCCAGCAGCCTTCGCGGCCAGGCAGGATCGCGGCCTGGAGCTCGGCGCTCAACGGCGGCGTCGCGAAATTGAAATAGGGCAGATGGATCTGCTCGCGCCGAGGCTGCGGCCAGGGCGCCCGCCGTAGCGTGGGTCGCGACGATGACCCAGTCGGCCGAACCGACCCTCTATCCGTCGCGAGCCGCCAGCCCCGGCCGCCGCTCGGCCATCCGGACCGCGCTTTGCGTATGGATCGCCGCGCCGCTCCGATCGCCGCCCGGGCGAGGCCGCGGACGTAGCCGAGCGGCTGGATCGTGCCGGCGCGCATGTCGAGGAGCGCGCCGGATAGGCGGCCGAGCCGACCCGCCGCGCCGTCTCTTCGACGAGAGCGGTTTCACAGGCGCGCCGCGCGCGCCCACTGGCGAGCGCGCTCGGCGATCTCGCCGGCGCCGGCGCGGCCGACGGCGCAATGGAGCGTGCCATTGTGCACGGGATCGCAATCGATTCCGCGCCTGGCGATCATCTCCCAGACCGCGGCCGGCGCGTTTCCGAGTAGGTCGAGCGCGCGCTCGCCGTAGTCGGCGCCGAGCGCCTTGATCATGTCGTTCGGCAGAACCCACATCCCCGCATTGACGAGCCCGACATTGCGCCCTGCCCCGCCGTATCCGACCTCGACCGCTTCGAGCGCGGCGACCTTCGCGCCGCCTTCCGCGAGATGGAGGGCCGCCGAAGTCCGGCGTACCCGCATCCGACCACCGCGACGTCGGCCTTGACGTCGGCCATGAGCGGCGCCGTCGCGGGCGCGGTCGGAGCCGTCCTTTCCCGAAGACCGTGCGTCAGAGGATCGTTCTGCATGCCTTTTCCGTTTTCCAGGGCGTTCGCGAATGATAGGCCGGCATGCGTCGCCTCGCCACTGGCGATCGACGCCAGCGGCCGGCCCGCACGAGAAGCGGCTCGACGCCGCCCCGCCGTTCCCTAAGAAATCTCTTCAACGCCAAAGATGAAAGGCCCTCCCATGAGCCCGCTTTCCGGCGTGCGGGTCGTCGAACTCGCCCGCATTCTCGCCGGCCCCTGGATCGGCCAGACTCTGGCCGATCTCGGCGCCGACGTGATCAAGGTCGAGAGCCCCGAAGGCGACGATACCCGCCGCTGGGGTCCGCCCTTCATCGAGACCAACGAGGAACGGCGGCCGCCTACTTCCATGCGTGCAACCGCGGCAAACGCGGCGTCGTCGCCGACTTCACGACGACAACGGACGCGAGATCGTGCGGAGGCTGCGGCTCGCGCCGACGTGCTGATCGAGAATTTCAAGGTCGGGGGGCTGAAGAAGTACGGCCTCGACTTCGAGAGCCTGCAGGCGCTCAACCCGCGCCTGATCTATTGTTCGGTCACCGGCTTCGGCCAGACGGGTCCCTACGCCGAGCGCGCCGGCTACGATTACCTGACCCAGGGCATGTCCGGCTTCATGGACATCACCGGCGAGACCGACGGTCCGCCGACGCGGGCGGGCGTCGCGATCAGCGACCTCTTCACCGGCCTCTACGGGGTCGTCGCCATCGAGGCGGCGCTGATCGCGCGCGAAAAGACCGGGCGCGGCCAGTTCATCGACCTCGCGCTCCTCGACACCACGGCCGCCATCCTCGCCAACCAGGCGATGAACTACCTCGCCTCCGGCGTCACGCCGGGCGCACGGGCGCGGCTCATCCGAACCTTGCGCCCTATCAGACCTTTCCGGTCGAGGACGGCTGGATCATCATCGCGGTCGGCAATGACGGCCAGTTCGCCCGCCTCTGCGGCGTGCTCGGCCTCGACGCGCTCGCAAGCGACGCGCGCTTTGCCACGAACCCGGCCCGAAACGCGAACCGCCCGGAGCTGGCGGGCGAACTCTCCGCCGCGACGCGCGGTTGGAGCCGGACGCCCTGCTCGCCGCGCTGGAAAAGGCCGTCGTCCCGGCCGGACCGATCAACTCGATCGCCGACCTTTTCGCCGATCCGCAATTCATCGCGCGGGGCATGCGCATCGCCCCGCAGGGAACGCCGGGCCTGCGCAGCCCGATCGTCATGAGCGAGAGCGCGCTGGCGCTCGAGCGCCGATCCCCGACGCTCGGCGAGCACCAGGCCGAGGTCCTGCGCGAAATCGGACTCGACTGACCGGAACCGCCGCCGCCTTGACGGGGTTTGCCGGGCGCCGCCAAATCCGGCGGGAAAGCATGAGGAGCGCATGACCTCCATTCGAAACGTGTGTGTGTATTGCGGCTCGGGCGATGGCGACGACCCGCGCTTCGGCGAGGCGGCCGACGCCCTTGGCCTCGCGCTTGCGAAGGAGGGAATCGGCCTTGTCTACGGCGGCGGGGGCGAGGGGCTGATGGGCCGCGTGGCGCGCGCCGACGCTCGCCGGCGGCGGCTTCGTGACCGGGATTATCCCCAGCTTTCTGGTGCGCAAGGAACATGCGCTCACCAACGCGCAGGAATTGCTCGTCGTCGAGAACATGCACGAACGCAAGCAGGCGATGTTCGACCGCGCCGACGCCTTCGTCGCGCTGCCGGGCGGAATCGGCACGCTCGAGGAACTGGTCGAGCAGATGACCTGGGCGCAGCTCGACCGCCACGAGAAGCCTATTTTGATCGCCGACGTCGAGGGGTTCTGGCGCCCGCTGCTCGCGCTTTTCGCCCACATGAACACGGCAGGGCTTCATCCGGCGCGGCTTCGAATTGCGCTACAGCGTGGCGGAGAAGATCGAGGACATCGTGCCGATGCTGCGCGCAGCGGCCGCGAAGCGCTCCGGCCCCGAACGCGAGACCGAGTCCGCCCAGAACATGTGACGGAAAGCGGCGCGCGAGGCGGCTGCGACAATCCGCCTCGCGCCGACGCGCCCCATTTCCCATACTGCGAACGTAGCGCCGATGGGCGCCCGGGACGGGGCGGCGCCCTTGAGCGCGAGAATTGGGAGGCGTTGTTTGACGATGAAAAGATGGACCTGGACGACGGCGCTCGCCGGGGCGGCGCTCGCAAGCCTGGTCGCCGCAAGCGCGGTTCAGGCTCAGACCGCCGCGCCGGCGGCCCCGGCGGCTGCGCAGCGACCGCGACGGCCCCCGCCGCCGCCGCGCCGGCGCCGAAGAAGCCAAGAGGAAAGCGATCCGCGGGCGCGTCGCAGTGACGATCACGAATTCCCGGACGGCCGACCTCACCGAGCTTCAGGCGGCGGCCAGCGGGTCGGACAAGTTCAAGAAAGTGCTCGGCAAACTCAAAGGCGGGACAAAAGGCGGGCGCGACGGTCGCGAAGGGCAAGGATTGCCAGATCGACCTTCACGCGACCTTCGCGGATGGCGAGACGACCGAAGCGACGGGCGTCGACGTCTGCACGCAAAAAATCCTCAACCTGACCGACTGACGCGCGTCGCAGCCCTCCGGCGCAGCGCCGGAGGGCGTTTTCTCGACGCTCGGCTTACTTCTGGCCGAACAGTTCGGCGACGTATTCCCAGTTGACCAGGTTGTCGACGAACGCCTTGAGATAGTCGGGCCGGCGGTTGCGGTAGTCGATGTAGTAGGAGTGCTCCCAGACGTCGATGCCGAGAATCGGCTTGCCGCCATGGACGAGCGGGTTCTCGCCGTTCTGCGTCTTGGTCGCTTCGATCTTGCCGTCCTTGAGGGTGAGCCACGCCCAGCCCGAGCCGAACTGGGTCACGCCCGCCTGAACCAGGGCTTCCTTGGCCTTCTCGATCGAGCCGAAGGAGTCGTTGAGCGCCTTTTCCAGTTCGCCTGGGATCGCGCCGCCGCCATTCGGCTTCATCCACTTCCAGAAATGAAGGTGGTTGTAGTGCTGGCCGGCGTTGTTGAACACCGCGGCGTTCTTGCCGAACGAGCCCTTGACGATCTCGTCGAGCGACTTGCCTTCCCATTCCGTGCCCTTGAGCGCGGCGTTGCCGTTGTTGACGTAGGCGAGGTGGTGCTTGTCGTGATGATATTCGAGTGTTTCGCGCGACATATACGGGCCCAAAGCGTCATAGGCGTAGGGCAGATCGGGCAGCGAGAAACTCATGCGACGGCTCCTTGGAAGAATTGGTCAGGAAAGCGAATTCGGAGGCTCGAAGGGACAAAGGCCCTGTCGGAGCGCGGAGTTTAGCTGGGGCCCATCGAGGCCGCAACCGCGATATGCGGCGTATTGTCACAGCGGCTAACCCCGCTTGGGCGCGTTGACGCTGCGTATGGCGTCAACGGCTTGGTTCGCCTAACGTCTCGGTTCAACAAAACATGAGGACGTCATGTTCCAACATATTCTCATCCCGACCGACGGCTCCGACCTATCCCGCAAGGCGGTGCTCTACGGGATCCAACTCGCCAAGGAGAGTCACGCCAGAGGTGACGGCCCTCACGCTCACCGAGCCCTACCGGGTCGCATCGATGGACGCGGTGCTGGTGTCGGTCGGCGAGGACGAATACGAGGAGGAGTCGCGACGGGTGGCGGATGAGGCGCTCGAGCACGTCAAGTCGGCCGCCGATGCGGCGGGCGTGCCTTGCGACGCCGTGCGCGAGGTGCACGATCAGCCCTACCGGGCGATCATCGACACGGCGCACGACAAGGGCTGCGACCTGATCGTGATGGCCTCGCACGGACGGCGCGGCGTGTCGGCGTTGCTGCTCGGCAGCGAGACCGTCAAGGTGCTCACGCACTCGACCATTCCGGTGCTGGTCTATCGCTGAGGCGCGGGCGGCGGCGCGATCGGAACGGTCCGTGCGCTCGACCCTCAGGAGCGAGCCGTCCTCGACCGCAATCACCCGGACCCTGGCGCCGGCTGGGCAGTCCGCGCCGGCGACGCGCCAGGAACTGTCGCCGACCCGGATTCGGCCGTGGCCGCGCACGATCGCCTCGTCGAGAAAGAAATCCTGGCCGATCATGGCGTGGGCGCGGCTCTGCGGCAGCGGACCCGGTTCGGCGCCGAATGATCCGTAGACCTGAAGCCCGATCAGAATGAGCGCGGCGACCAGCGCGCCGAACAGGACGAACTGAGTCTTGAGGTACATCGGCACGACATAGTCGACGACTCCGACAATCGCCGCCGCGGCGCCGACCCAAATGAAGAAGGCCCCTGGCGCCAGGGTTTCGACCGCGCAGAGCGCTAGGCCGATGACGAGCCAGGCGAGCGCAGCGAAAGAGGAGGAGTCGGCGAGAGTCGTTCATCAGCGCTGCCGCCTCTAGCCGCTCCAGGGCGCGCCGCCGCCGACCGGCGGCGGTCGCGGGCCGGCCGAGCCCGAAGTCGCAGGCGGCGCCTCCGGCGTGTCGGGTACGACGATCGGCCGGCCGCGCCCGCGGCGCGCGCGCGCGTCTCGCGCTGCGATCGGTCTCGCCGCCGAGCGCGCCCGCGGCGATCTGGCGAGGCCTGCAAGGGTGCCGGCAAGCGAGGCCAGTTCCATCGGCACGATGATCACCTTCTGGTTTGGCGCCTGCGCCAGCGCTTGGAGGGCGGAGATGTACTTCTCGGCGATCAGGAAGTTGACCGCGACCACGTCGCCGCCGGCCGTCGCCTCGCTGACGAGGCGGGTCGCCGTGGCGTCCGCCTGGGCGGTGCGCTCGATCGCCTCCGCCGCACGGAAGGCGGCGTCCCGGCGGCCCTCGGCCTCGAGCACGAGCGCCGCCTTGCGTCCTTCCGCGCGGGTGATGTCGGACTGGCGCATGCCCTCGGCTTCGAGGATCACCGCCCGCTTCTCGCGTTCGGCCTTCATCTGCCGCGCCATGGCGTCGATGAGGTCCTTCGGCGGCTCGATATCCTTGATCTCGACCCGCGTGACCTTGATGCCCCAGGGCTCGGAGGCGGCGTCGATCACCGTAAGCAGACGCGAATTGATCTCGTCGCGATGCGACAGCAGCTGGTCGAGATCCAGCGACCCCATGACCGTGCGCACGTTGGTCATCACCAGATTGAGCAACGCCTGTTGCAGATTGGCGATTTCGTAGGAGGCGCGACGCACGTCGAGCACTTGGTAGAACGCGACCCCGTCGACTTTCACCGTCGCGTTGTCCTTGGTGATGATCTCCTGCCGCGGGACATCGATGACCTGCTCCATCACGTTGAGCTTGCGGCCGATCGAGTCGATGTAAGGGACGATCAGCGCGAGGCCCGGCGTCAAGGTTTTATGGTACCGGCCGAAGCGCTCGACCGTGTAGTTGTAGCCCTGCGGCACCTGCCGCACGCCCATGAGCGCGGTGACGACGATGAAGGCCACGATCACGAGCGCGAAAGCGCTTGCCCCTTCGATCATCGGACGAACTCCCGGCCTCGACCCACCGCGCGCCCTAGCCGAGCGTTCTAAGATGGGCAGTCTACGCGCAACGCCAATCCGACGCCATTGTCCAGCCGGAGTATGTTCTCAGATTGTTCTTGACCGGTCGACGTAATTATCGCGCTCTGACTTGGTGGATATTGTGGCGCTCGAAGGGGAAGCTGATGCGCAAGCGGAAGGACTTCCCGAAGGGCATGAGGCTTTGCATCCTCAGAGCTCGAATCTGAGTTTCTCGGCCGGGCCGGAGCCGTCCCCCTGGGGGATGATGGGCCTGGGCTTCGCCGCGCTCGGATTCATTTCGCTGCGCTCGCGCCGGAGCGCCCGTCCGGCCTGATCGTCGTCTACTCGGCGACGGTGAGCGCAGCGCCGAGCGCCATCAGCGGCCTCCCGGCCGCCTTCGCCTCCTCCACGCGGTCGAGCCGCACCAAGGCCAGCGCTTCGCGGCCGGACGACGAGCCGAGCGTGCCGACCGGAAGCTCGCCGTCGAGCACCGGCGTTCCGGGAGGCGGCGGGTCGCCCGCAAATTGCACCCGCGCAACCCGTTTGCGGCCGGTCCCGCGATGCTTCATGCGGGAGACGACCTCCTGACCGACATAGCAGCCTTTGCCGAAATCGACGCCGTGAAGCAGATCGAAGTTGGCGTCCTGAGGAAAAGCGTCGCCATAAGCGAAATCGACGCCGCCCTTGGGAGCGGCCAGGTCGATGCGCAGCGCCTCGTAAGTTCCGATCGCATCCGTGCCGAAGGCGCTCGCCTCGGACCTCGAAAGGATGGCTCGCCGGCCAAGACGAGCATCGCGCGGATCGGCGTAGACGACGGCGTTTGCGAAGGCGGGCGCCGCCGTCCCCCAGAAGGCGACAACGCCGTGGGCGGCCGTCTCGTCCGCAATCGCGACCTTTGCCCGCAACTTGTAGAAACCAAGCCGCCTCGCGAGGTCGGACGCCTGCCCGGCCGCGCAGTCGATCAGGAAGGCCGCGCCGGCGTCGCTCGGGATACGCACGACGATCATGTCGAAGAGGATCTTTCCTTGAGGCGTGAGCAGCCCCGCGTAACGCGCCTCGCCGGGGTTCAGCTTCTCGACGTCGTTGGTGAGAAGCCCCTGCAGGAAGGTTGTCGCATCCTCGCCGGTTACGCGAATGACCCCGCGATCCTCGAGAAGGGAAGCCTCATTGGTCATGCCTTGCGACTCCGATCCCGCTTGCCGATCCCGCTTGCATTGCCGGCCCATGTTAATTAGGCGGCGTTTCTGTTGGCGCAAGCGACCGACGCGCAAGACCGCAACGCAAGGAGCAGGCCATGACCCAGACGTTCGATTGCGTTCTCTCGGGCGGAACGGTCGTCAACCAGGACGGGATCGGCCCGCGCGATGTCGGCGTTCGCGAGGGCCGCATCGCCGAGATCGGCGATCTGAGCGCGGCCAGCGCCGGCGAGCGCATCGATTGCGCCGGATTGCACGTCCTTCCCGGCGTGATCGACAGCCAGGTGCATTTTCGCGAGCCCGGTCCGGTCCACAAGGAGGACCTCGAGACGGGTTCGCGCGCGGCCGCGCTCGGCGGCGTGACCGCCGTTTTCGAAATGCCAAACACCGATCCGCTGACGACCAGCGAGGCGGCGCTGGCCGACAAGGTCCGGCGAGCCAGGGCCCGCATGCACTGCGACTTCGCCTTCTGGGTCGGAGGCACGCACGACAATGTCGCAAACCTGACCGAGCTCGAGCGCCTTCCGGGCGCGGTCGGGATCAAGGTCTTCATGGGCTCGTCGACCGGCAAGCTCCTGGTCGCCGACGACAAGGGGGTGCTCGAGATCCTTAAGGCGATCCGCCGCCGCGCGGCGTTCCACAGCGAGGACGAAGAGCGGCTGATCGAGCGCAAGCCTCACCGCGTGCCTGGGGATCATTCGTCTCATCACGTCTGGCGCGACGAAATCGCGGCGCTCCGATCCACCGAGCGCCTCGTCCGCCTGGCCCGCGAGGCGCATGCGCAGGTGCATGTGCTGCATATCTCCACGGGGCAGGAGATGGCGCTGCTCGCTCGGGCCAAGGACGTCGCGACCTGCGAGGCGACCCCCAATCACCTGACGCTGAGCGCCGAGGACTATCCCCGCCTCGGGGCGCGGCTGCAGATGAATCCCCCCATTCGGGGGCCGACCACCGGAACGAAATCTGGCGCGGCTTGGCTCAAGGCGTTGTCGACGTGCTCGGCTCCGACCACGCGCCCCACACGCTCGAAGAGAAGGCCAAGCCCTATCCCGAGAGTCCCTCGGGCATGCCCGGCGTGCAGACCCTCGTTCCAGTCATGCTCGATCATGTCCACGCGGGACGGCTGACCTTGCAACGCTTCGTCGACCTCACCAGCGCGGCCCAGCCCGGATCTTCCGCATTCTCGGCAAGGGCCGAATTGCCGCGGGCTACGACGCCGACTTCACGGTCGTCGACCTCAAGCGCGTGGAGACGATCCGCGATTCCTGGATCGCCTCGCGCTGCGGCTGGACGCCGTACGACGGCAAGACCGTCACCGGCTGGCCGGTCGGCACGATCGTGCGCGGACGCCGCGTCATGTGGGAGGGAGAGCTCACGACGCCGTCGACGGGAGAGGCGGTGCGGTTCTGGTGAGGCGCCCAAGCGTCGGTCGCCGTCTGAGAAACGACTCCTCTGGTTCGCCGCTCGTGCGAGATGGTCTTATCCCACCACCTGCATCGTCAGCCACGTCGCGGCCAGCGCCGGCTTGTGCTGGCCTTCGATCTCGATGCTGACGTCGTAGACGAGTTGCCATTCGCGCTCCGACCGCTTGACGACCGAGGTCAGCTGGAAGTGGGCGCGAACCCGGCTTCCCGAACGCACCGGGTGGAGAAATCGCACCTTGTCGAAGCCGTAGTTGACGCCCATCGCCGCGCCCTCGATCTTCGGCAGCGTGCTGTAGGCCATCGGCGACAGCATCGACAACGTCAGGAACCCGTGCGCCACCGTTCCGCCGAAATGGGATTGGGCGGCCCGCTCCGGGTCGACGTGGATGAACTGCTCGTCCTCCGTCACCTTGGCGAAGGCGTCGATGCGGTCCTGATCGACCACGAACCAGTGCGAGACGAACGTCCGGCCGACGTTCTCATGCAGGTCCGAAAGCGCGAGCGTCGCGGCGTCGGTCCAGGTGGTCATGCGTCGTCCCCGAACATCGCGGGCGGCGCGGCGATGCTGAGGCCGCCGTCGACCGGCACGATCGCCCCGGTGGTGTAGGCGCCCCGCGCCCGGTCAGGAACAGGAGCGCGCCGGCGATGTCCTCGGGACGGCCGAGCCGCCGCATCGGCACGACGCTCGCGCCTCGCTCCGCGCCCTTTTCGTCGCCGAGCGCGAACTTCGTCATGTTGGTCGGAAAGGGGCCCGGCGCGATGGCGTTGACGGTCACCTGCCGCCCCGCGAATTCGGTCGCCGAAAATCCGGGTCAGATGATGGACGGCGGCCTTGGACGCGGCGTAGGAATAGGCGGTCTCCGACTGGGTGATGGTCCCCATCACCGAGCCGAAGTTGACGACGTTGGCCGGATGCTCCTCGGTCGCGGAAGCAAACAGCATCGGGGCGAGTTCGCGGGTGAGGGCGAACAGCCCGGTCACATTGACGCTGAGGACCCGGTCGAACGCCTTCCAGGGAAAGCTCTCATAGGGATTGCCCCAGGTCATGCCGGCGTTGTTGACGAGAATGTGCAGGGCGTCCGTCCGCTTGCGCGTCTCGGCCGCAAGCTCCGCGACGCCCGCCTCGGTCGCGACCGTCCCGCCGAAGCCCTCGCACGGGCCGATCGCCGACAATTCCCGCGCCGCCGCTTCGCAGGCCTCGGCCTTGCGCGAAGCGATCAGCACGCGCGCGCCGGCGGCCGAGCAGCGCCTCGGCGCAGACGCGGCCGAGGCCGGTCGCGCCCCCGGTGACGAGCGCCGTGCGGCCGCGGACAGAAAACAAATCGGACGGCGCAAGCATGGATGTCCTCCCGGGATTGACGATTCGCGTTCATCCTAGCAAGCCCGTCGGAAAGGCCAAACTCCGGCCACGAACGACCCTGAGAAATAACGGCATCGCCTGAGAGGGACCGATATGAGCAAAGACGCGCTTCGATTCGCCGTGATGGTGGGCAGCCTGCGCAAGGCCTCCTACAATGCCGCGATCGCCCGCGCCCTGCCGGCGCTCGCGCCCGAGGGCGTCACGATCGAACTGCTCGGCTCGGTCGGCGATTTTCCGCTCTACAACGCCGACGTCCAGGCCGAGGGTTTCCCGCCCGCCGTCACCGCCATGGCCGAAGCGATCCGCGCCGCCGATGGCGTGATCTTCGTGACGCCCGAGTACAACTACTCCATCCCCGGCGCGCTGAAGAATGCGATCGACTGGATTTCCCGCGTGCCGAACCAGCCGTTCGCCGGCAAGCCGGTTGCGATCCAGAGCGCTTCGCAGGGTCTTTTCGGCGGAGTCCGCGCCCAGCTCCACCTGCGCCACGCGTTCGTCTTTCTCGACGCGCGGGCGATGAACAAGCCAGAGGTCATCATTCCGCTGGTGCAGACCAAAGTCGATGCGGCGACCGGCGAAGTCACGGACGCCGCGACGCGCGGCTTCCTCGCCGACCAGATCAAGGCCTTCGCCGCCTTCGTGCGCGGTTGACGCTCCCGCTCAGGCCGATCACATTCGCGGCCGTCCCGGAGCGCAGCCGATGAAAGTCTCGATCATCCAGATGAACTCGATCAGCGACAAGGCCGCCAATATCGCGGCCGCGGAAGCGCTGATCGAACGCGCCGTCCGCGAGGAGCGCCCGGACTGGGTGCTGCTGCCCGAGTTCTTTGACTGGGCCGGCGGCGTCAAAGCCGACAAGCTCGCCAACGCCGAGACGTTCCCCGGCGGACCGGCCTACGCGATGGCGAAAGCCCAGGCGATCAAGCACCGCATCTTCGTCCATGCCGGTTCGATCATGGAGAAGATCGAGGGCGAGGCGCGCATCCACAACACCTCCGTCGTGTTCAACCGCGAGGGCGAGGAGATCGCACGCTACCGGAAGATCCACCTGTTCGACGTCACCACCCCGGACGGGGCGTCCTACAAGGAGAGCCAGGCGGTGAAGGCGGGCGATCAGGTCGTCACTTACGATTGCGAGGGCGTCACGATCGGTTGCTCGATCTGCTACGACTTGCGGTTTCCCGACCTCTTCCAGGCGCTCGCCGAGAAAGGCGCCGAGATCATCGCGCTCCCGGCCGCCTTCACCCTGCAGACGGGCAAGGATCACTGGGAGGTGCTGTTGCGCGCCCGGGCGATCGAGACCGAAGCTTATGTCTGCGCCAGCGCCCAGACCGGCGCGTTCACGGTCGGCAACGAGCAGCGCCAGACCTACGGCCACTCGCTGGTCGCCGACCCCTGGGGCCATGTGGTCGCCAAGGCCTCGGACGGCGTCGGAATCGTCTCGGCGCGGATCGACCCCGCCCAGGTCAAACGGGTGCGCGGATTGATCCCGGTCGCCGAGCATCGCAGGCGGCTCAGCACGTTCGCATAAGGGCGCCAACCGCAAAATCTTGGGGCGGCGCGGTTTTATTATGCTTCCTGCGCCCGAAAGCGGACCCATAAGCTTTTCGCGCACCGGTTGAACCCACGGAATTTTTGCGGATGGCCGAAGACGACCTCGATCTCAGGACGCTCTCCGACGACGAATTGATCAAACAGATGCACGACGATCTCTACGACGGCCTCAAGGAGGAGGTCGAGGAGGGGGTGCGGATCCTGCTCGAGCGCGGCTTTCAGCCCTACGACGTGCTGACCCGGGCGCTGGTCGAGGGCATGCGGATCGTCGGGATCGACTTTCGCGACGGCATTCTGTTCGTGCCCGAGGTGCTGATGTCGGCCAACGCGATGAAGGGGGGCATGGCGATCCTGAGGCCCTTGCTCGCCGCCACCGGCGCGCCGCGCATGGGCAAGATGGTGATCGGCACGGTCAAGGGCGACATCCACGACATCGGCAAGAACCTGGTGTCGATGATGATGGAGGGCGCAGGCTTCGAGGTCGTCGACCTCGGCGTCAATAACGGGGTCGAGAAATATCTCGCGGCGATTGCCGAGCATCAGCCGGAGATCATCGGCATGTCGGCGCTGCTGACGACCACCATGCCCTACATGAAGGTCGTGATCGACGCGCTCAAGGACAGGGGCATCCGAGACGACCATGTCGTGCTGGTCGGCGGGGCGCCGCTCAACGAGGCGTTCGCCGAGGCGATCGGCGCCGACGCCTATTGCCGCGACGCCGCCGCTGCGGTCGAGACGGCGAAGGCGCTGATGGCCCGCCGGCAGGGAACGGCCCTCGCGCGCGAGGGCGTGTGAGCGCCGGCGGACCATCCCCGAGGTTGCCGCCCCCGCGCAAGCGGGAGTCCAGCGGGATGGCGCGTACGGTCGACGCCGCGGCCGGCAATCTGGATCCCCGCGTTCGCGGGGATGACCGAGGGGAGCCGGCGCGCCCGCGCAACGTCTTGGTTCTCGCCTGCGGGGCGCTGGCGCGCGAGGCGCTGGCGCTCGACCTCGATGGGATCGACGTCGCCTGCCTGCCGGCGAGCCTTCACAACAGGCCCGAGCGCATACCCGAGGCGATGCGCACGGCGATCCGCAGGAACCGCGCCGCCTACGACGAGATCCTTTGTCTCTACGGCGACTGCGGGACGGGCGGCGAACTCGATCGCGTGCTGGCCGAAGAGCGCGTGACGCGCATCGAAGGCGCCCATTGCTACGCCTTTTTCGCCGGCGAGGAGGTGTTCGCCGCGCTCGCGGAGGAGGAGCCGGGGACCTTCTATCTCACCGACTTCCTCGCCCGAAACTTCGACACGCTGGTGATCAGGGGCCTGGGTCTCGACCGCTTTCCCGAGCTGCGCGACGCCTACTTCGGCGCCTACCGGCGAGTCGTGCATCTGGCGCAGGTCGACGACCCCGAGACGGATGCGAAAGCGCGCGCCGCCGCCGACCGCCTCGGCCTCGCCTACATGCGCCGCTTCACCGGACTCGAAGGGATTGCGGCGTTCCTGAACCCTCACGCGAGCGGCGGCGACGAGGCCACGAGATCGGCGTGAGCGAACATCGGGTCGTTTTCACCCCTTCCGGCAAGCGCGGCGCCTTCGCTGAGGGCGCGAGCCTGCTCGACGCCGCCCGCGGGCTTGGCGTCGACCTCGATTCCGTCTGCGGCGGCCGAGGGATTTGCGGCCGCTGCCAAGTGGACGTCGCCGAGGGCGCCTTCGCCAAGCACGGCCTGGACTCGCACAGCGCTCATGCAAGCCCGTGGAGCGACGTCGAGCAGCGCCACGTCGAGAAACGCGGCGCTTTTCCCCCCGGACGGCGCCTCGGCTGCCAGGCAAGAATTTGCGGCGACCTTGTCGTCGACGTGCCGCCGGAAAGCCAGGTGCACCGGCAGGTCGTGCGGAAGCGCGCGGAAGCGCATCCGATCATCATCGATCCTGTGGTGCGGCTGCGAACGGTCGAGGTCCGCGAGCCGGACATGCGCGACCCCTCGAGCGACTTCCGCCGCCTCCAGGACGCGCTTGCCGAACAGTGGGGAATCGCTGGAGCGACCGCCGATCTCGCCGTGCTGAAGACGCTGCAGGCAGCGCTCCGCGCCGGAGGCTGGACCGTGACCGTGGCCATCCGCAACGGGCAGGACATCGTGTCCGTAACGCCGGGCTTCGCGGTCAACGCTTGCGGCGTCGCGATCGACGTCGGCTCGACCACGATCGCCGCCTATCTCTGCGATCTCGCGAGCGGCGCCGTGCTCGCTTCGGTCGGGGCGATGAACCCGCAGATCCGGTTCGGCGAAGACCTGATGAGCCGCGTCTCCTACGCGATGATGAATGCCGGCGGCGTCGGGGCGCTCACCCGCGTCGTCCGGGAGGCGATCGATGCGCTGATCGGCGAGGCGGCCGCCGAGGCCCGCATCGAGCGCGGCGACATCGTCGAGATCACGCTGGTCGGCAATCCGATCATGCATCATCTCGTGCTCGGCCTCGACCCGACCGAGCTCGGCGGCGCGCCCTTCGCGCTGGCGATCGACGGCGGCTGCGAGGTCAAAGCGCGCGACCTCGGCCTCGCCGTCGCGCCCGGCGCCGTGGTCTACGCCTTGCCCTGCATCGCCGGCCACGTCGGCGCCGATGCGGCCGGCGTCGTACTGGCGGAGGCCCCCTATCTCGCCGACGAGCTGCGGTTGATCGTCGATGTCGGCACCAATGCGGAGATCGTGCTCGGCGATCGAACGCGGCTGATGGCGGCGTCCTCGCCCACCGGGCCGGCGTTCGAGGGCGCGCAGATCTCCTGCGGCCAGCGCGCCGCTCCGGGCGCGATCGAGCGCGTGCGCATCGACCGGGAGACGCTCGAACCCCGGTTCAAGGTGATCGGCAGCGACCTTTGGTCCGACGCGCCGGGTTTCTCGGAAGCGATCGTTCGCTCCGGCGTCACGGGCGTCTGCGGCTCTGGCATCATCGAGGCGATCGCGGAACTCGCCCTTGCCGGCGTCGTCACCGAGGACGGCGTAATCGACGGGCGGCTCACGTCGCGCACCTCCCGCGTCGAGCCGGTCGGGCGCGCTTACGCCTACGTTCTAAACGAGGGTCCTCCCCGGCTGCTCATCCATCAGACCGACGTGCGCGCCATACAGCTCGCCAAGGCCGCGCTCTACGCCGGGGCGAAGCTCCTGATCGAACGCTTCGGCCGGGCGCCGCAGCGGATCACCCTCGCCGGCGCCTTCGGCGCGCAGATCGACCCCGTCTACGCCATGACGCTCGGCATGATCCCGGACTGCGACCTCGACAAGGTTCAGAGCGCCGGCAACGCCGCCGGAACCGGCGCGCGCATCGCCCTGCTCAATCGCGCAGCACGGGCCGAAATCGAGCGGGTCGCGCGCACCATCGAAAAGGTCGAAACGGCGATCGAGCCCAATTTCCAGGCCTTCTTCGTCGCCGCCATGGCGATCCCCCACAAGACGGATCCCTTCCCCAACCTCGCCCGCCGGATCGCCTTGCCTGCCCGGAACGGGGCGACCAACGACGGAGGCCGCAGACGACGGCGCGGTTCGGCGTAGAGCGCGCATTCCCGCTTTCCGGGTTGAAATCGACGCCTCCGCGTGGCAACCCGTTCCTAGCAAGCCGCCCATGCGTGGCGATTGCCTTGACCCGGTTTCGCGAGGGACAGCGCCGTGGCCGGCCATACCGTCACAGCCTACGACCGAGAGCTCGACGCGCTCGGCCGCGCCATCTCCGAGATGGGCGACGCCGTTCGAGATCTGGTGATCGATTCCGTCGATTCTTTGATCGCCGCCGACGTCGCGCGCGCGCACGAGGTCGTGGCCGCGGGGCGGCGCCACGATGAGGCGCGCCGCCGAATCGAATACGACGCGTTTCTCACCATCGCGCGCCGTTCGCCGGTGGCGGTGGATCTGCGCGAAGTGGTGGCCGCCATCCGCATTTCGGGAGACCTCGGCCGGATCGCCAACCACGCCGCCTCGATCGCCAATCGCGCCATCAAGATGGGCGCGGCGACCCGTCTTCCCCGGGCGAGCCTGGGCTTGAGGCACATGACCGCTCTCGCCGTCGAACTGCTCGAGGGCGCCCTCGCGGCCTATGGAAACCGCGACGTGGAACCGGCGCGACGCGTGTGGGAGCGCGACGCCGACCTCGATTCGCTCGAGGGCTCGGTCGCTCACGACCTCGTCAGCCAGATGATCGAGGACCCCCGTTCGATCAGCTTCTCCGCCCACACGCTGTCCGCGGCCAGGTCCCTCGAGCGCGTTGGCGATCACGCAACCAACATCGCCGAAACGGTCATCTATCTCGTCACCGGCGTCACGCCGCCGGACGAGCGGCCACGCGGCCGGGGCCCGGCGAGCATCGAACCGTTCCTCGACGCCGAAGACTTCTGACGCCCAAATCTTTGACGCCGATCGCGATTGGCGGTAACGGAGCGCCCCTTCCTTCGCGTGACCGCAGCCGGTCGGCGTCCGATCGTTTTTCCCTGATCTTACGGGCAATGCCTGAATTCTTGACGCTTGCCGCCGCGATGGCGCGGCTCGACGCGCTAACCGACTGGGAGCGGCGCCCCCGCAACCGGATGCGGGTTGGGATCGAGCCCGCGCGCGATCTCGCCGCCCGGCTCGGCGATCCGCAAAGGACCTTCCGCGCCGTTCATGTCGCCGGCACCAAGGGCAAGGGGTCCGTATCGGCGCTGATCGAGGCGGGGCTCGTGAGCGCGGGCTTGAGCGTCGGCCGTTACGGCTCGCCCCACGTCGAGCGCGTGACCGAGCGCGTGAGCCTTGGGGGCCGATGACGTTGATCCGGAGACGCTGGCCGAGGCTTTGACCGTCGCCCTCGACGCCTACGAGGCCGCAAGGCGCGAGGGGACAGCCGCGGCGGAGGCCACCTGGTTCGATCTTCTGACGCTCGCGGCCTTTCTCATCTTTCGCGAGCGGCGAGTCGCCTGGGCGGTGGTCGAGGTGGGCCTGGGAGGCCGGCTCGATTCGACCAACATCGTCGACGGCGAGATCGCGGTCGTGACCAACATCGGCCTCGAGCACACCGAGATTCTGGGCGCGACCCGAGGCGCGATCGCCGGCGAAAAGGCCGGGATCATCAAGCCTGGCGCGGTGGTCGTCACGACCCTCCCCGCCGACGACGAGGCGGGACGCGTGGTGCAGGCGCGCGCCGCCGCGCTCGGCTGCACAGTCGTGCGCAGCGACGCCGGCCCGGGCGCAACGATCGAGGCGACCAACGCCGCGCTTGCCAGCGCGGTCCTCGACGCGCTCGGCGCAAAGGGCGTGACGGCCCGCTCCGGCGAACCGCTCGGCGCGGCGCTCCTCGACCCCGAGACCCGCGCGCGCGCCCACCTCGTCGGCCGCATGGAACGCCTTATCCTGTCGGCCGACCCGCGCCCCCTGCCCGTGGTGCTCGACGGCGCGCATGTGCCGTTCAACCTTGCCGCAGTGCTGAGCGATCTCGCCCGCGAGCCGGAGCTGGCCCGCCCCTGCGTCGCCGTTGTTGCGCTCGCCCGCGACAAGGACGCGACCGGATTTCTGACCGAGCTCGGCAAGCGCGCTTCGACGGTCGTCTGCACCAGCGTGCCCTCCGCCACGCGCGGCCGCACGGCTGAGGAGTTGCAGGCGATCGCCGCCGCGCTCGGACTCTCCGCCGAGGTCGAGCCCGACCCGAAGCGCGCATTCCTGCGCGGAATTGAACTGGCTGAGGCCGCCGACGTTTGGCTGCTTGTGACCGGATCGCTCTATCTGGTGGGGGCGCTGCGTGGCGAGGCGATTGGGTTGGCTAGGGGGTCCTAGTAGACTTCATCTCGTTGGCCCGCTGAAGCGGTTGATCGCAAGCGACCCGGCGCATCGCGTTCTAATGCACGGTCGAGGCGTTCGCAGTCGCCTGGCCTGAAACAAGAACGTATCCGCGCGTCTTATTGTCGTTGTCGGAATCGGTCGTGTTCATGGCGTCGAACAGATCCGACGTCTTGACCCAAACGGGCGGATATTTGTACCGGGCGACATCGAGAAGCAGGAAGCGATCGGCCTTCTCGTCATAGGCCGCGAGCGGCGACCAATGGCCGCCGCGCTCTTCCCCCAGAACCTTCCGGAGAAAGTTGACGAGGACGAATTGATGCCCGCTTGCGAGCGCTTCGCTCGCCTGCTTGCGGAAGTCGTCGACTCCGCCAGGCGCGGCGTGATGCGCCTCCACGGCGACCGGGTAGAGGCTCAGAACCTGGCCGAGTTGATCCAGCGTCATGCCATGATGGGCGAGGACATCGCGCGGCAGGATCGCATCGGTCTTGTCGCTGAGCACGTTGTCCTGGGTGAAGACCGCGTAGGGCTGGAATTCGGGGCTCGCCGGCGCGGGAACGCCGAGCGCGTTAAGCGCCATGACCATGCTGGCGACCCCGCAATAGGCCTGGTTCTTCTGGGTCTCGAACGCGACGCTGATCGGGAAGTAGGCCGCGAGCGCGTGCGACTTGAGCAGGAAGGCCTCGCCCTGCGGAGACCGGAGATCGACGAGGTTGTCCGGCGGCTTCAGAGACTGAGCCGGAGCGGCCGTCGCGAGAAGCAGGAGCACAAACAACGAGGCTTTGGCGGCCGTGACCCTCATGATGCCCTCCTGTCCGATCGGCGGCTGCGGCGTTACGCGCTTGAGCCCTCAGCGAAGCAAAGCGTTCTGCCGCCGCCTCGCCGCCTCGACGTCCGTAGGCGACACCTCCTCGCGATAGGCGTTGCCGAAGTGGGTGCGCAGGTAGTTGAGGACATCCGCGACCTGCGGATCGCTCATCATTCGGCCGACCGGCGGCATTCCGCCCTGTCCGCCTAACACGAGCCTTATCAGATAGTCGGTGGAAGCGACATCCTTGTTGTCCGCCAGCGAAGGGTAGACGCCCGCGCCGGATGCGCCTCGAGCGTCAGGCTGATGGCAGCCGGCGCAAACGCTCGCGAACAGCGCCGCACCGCCGCTCTCTTCGAAAAGCGGACCTCGGCTGAGAGGCAAGGCCTCCTGCGAATGCGGTTCGTCGGCGCGGACGGCGCAGGGCGTCAGCGCGGCGACCAGCAGAAGAGCGCGGACAGTCGGTTTTGGCATTGCGGACCAGGCCTCAGACGACATGAGAACGCTCGCGCTAACGACTCGCAAGCGCCTGCTTGTGCAGGCGCGTGACGGCGTCCAGCGCCGAGAGGATCGCGCCTTCCTGCCAGGCGGGGATGTAGGACGCGTGTTCGCCCGCCAGCACGATCCGGCCGTCGATCTGGCACAGATTATCGTAGTGCTCGCGCCGCGCCTCGTCCGTCCATTCGCCCGCACATCCGAGCGTGAACGGCACGCGATGCCAGGCGACCGAGATTCCGCTTTCGAACTCGGACGCATACTGGGGATGGATCTGAGCGCCGCACGCGACCGCGAGCCGGACGCGCTCCTCGGGGGCCATGGCGGTGAGTTCGTAAGCATTTGGCCCCTCCCAGGTGTAGCCGCCGAGCAGCACGCCTTTCCCGGCCGAATTGAAGCCGGAGCTCGGATAGGAAATCTGGCGGATCGGGAGGTTGGTGTACGAGATCCCGCCGAAGATCCGCTCGTCCTCTTCCCAGAAGCGGCGTTTGAACTGCAACCCCGTTTTGACCACGGCCGCGTAGGGAACAGCGTCGATCGCGGCTTTCATGGGCGCAGAGACCGTGACGGGAAGCTGGCTCAGGATCGAGAGCGGCAGAGCGCAGACGCACCAATCGGCCTTTGTCTCCCGAGCGGCGCCGCCCTGGTTCAGATCGTCGTAGGCGACGGTGACGCCGTCGTCGTCCTGATGGATCGCGGCGACTCTGCAGCCGTATCGGATCGCCTCCGGGATCTGCCGGGCGAACGCTTCGCCGATCCGTCCCATGCCGCCGACGGGCTGGAACATCGTCGTCTGGAAGTCGTACAGGGAAAAATTCTGCAAGCCGCGCCAAAGGCGGGACGTCAAGAGATCGTGCAGCCCGATCGGCTCGCTGTTGAGCGGCGCCGCGCCAAGGCCGCCGCCTGGGTCCCTCGCGTAGCCGCGGAACCCCGCCGAGTCGTCGCCGATCTTGTAACGAAGGTCGGCGTCGAGCGCGCCGAAGGAGCGCAGCGCCTCGAGCAGGATCTCCTGATCCTCTTTCGACACGGCGTCGTCGAGCGCGCCCTGATGGGTCGCCTTCGCCAGAAGCTCCGAAATTGATCCCTCGAAGTCGGCCTTGATCGCCCGAATTCGCTGCGGTTTGCCGTCAAAGGCTGTGGTCGCGTGAAGATAGGCGTTGTGATTGAGCTGAATGAACGGCTCGAGCGCGACGCCGAACCTGCGGCAGTAATCGAGAACGGCGTGATGGTGATACGGGATTCGCCACGGGCCCGGATTGAGATAGAGGCCGTCGTCGAACGTGCAGCGCTGCGCAGCGCCGCCAAGCTCGACATAGGAGTCGCCGCCCCGGATCGTCCAATTTCGGCCCCCGGCGCGACCGTTGTATTCCAGGACCTCGACCTTGTAGCCGGCCTGGCGGAGTTCGAACGCCGCCGTCATTCCTGCGAGG
This sequence comes from uncultured Alphaproteobacteria bacterium, assembly GCA_963748545.1. Taxonomy (GTDB): domain Bacteria; phylum Pseudomonadota; class Alphaproteobacteria; order Rhizobiales; family Beijerinckiaceae; genus Roseiarcus. Next base: position 111,290 of record CAVVJO010000006.1, on the reverse strand, counting down.
CCCGCGCCGAGAACGACGACCGAGGCCCCCTTGGGATCGCCTTCGAGCTTGATCGGGCCTCGATAGGGCAACTCCGCGGCGAACCCGAGACTGGTCATCGCCTGATACATCGCGGCCCCGCCGGCGGCGCTTCCAATCAGCTTGAGGAGATCGCGCCGCCTGGGACGGAGGTTCGTGCGGTCAATCATCGGCCACGGTTTTCGGTGCTCCTGTTCAAGCCTGAACGCACGGGCGCCCGTGAGCGCGATCTGCGTCCCGTTCTTCGGCCCGGTTGTCAAAACGGCCAGAGAAGCCGTCCGAGGTCAACCAGGCTTCCGGTTCTGTCCTGCCAATCCGGGATGTCGATGTGACGGATTGGATCGCTGGCGCGATGAAGCAAGAGCAGCGCCAGGAGGCGTTGCGCCAGCGCCGGGTTCATGTCCGCCTGCGAATAGCCAAAGCCGCGCAGGAGACTGCGAACCCGCTCAGGCCTGCCCGAGGTCATGAAGGCGCTGGGGCCAAGAAGGTCATACTCGCACCATCCGGTCATGACATCGCCGAAGTCGATCAGCCCGGTTAGCCGCCAGCCCCGTGGCGTATCCGTCAGCAGGAAATTCTCCGGGATATATTCGCCGGTCAGAATGACGGGGCGACAATCGGTCGGAATGATCTTGGCGGCGTCGAGCAGTATGTCGTTCAGGCCGTCCAGGTATCTCTGCGGCAGGCCGAGGCGCTCGTGGCGGGCCCGGCACCCCGCTATTTGTGTCGTTATGAACTGCGGCCACTTCGGCTCCATTTCGGCGAGCGGGCCAGGGGGCGCCGCTTGGACCTGGGCGATCGTCTCGCCAATTTCGCGCAGGATGATGTCCTTCTGGTCTTCCGGCGCGACGGGCCACGCAGCACTGCCCAAAACACCGTCAAGGCGCGTGATCGCGAGATAGGGCCAATGGTCTCGTTCGCCTTCCGCCACGATTTCGGGGATGGCGACATCAAGGCGGCCCCGGAGCTGTAAAAGGGAGGCTCGCTCGGACTGGAACTGCCTAAGGTGAAACGGCGGGAATATTTTGAGTATAAGTTTGGCGTCGAGGGCGACGACAAGATTCGTGCCTGTCCCAAACGCCTGCGGAGCGTCGTGCGGCAGCCCGTGGCTCCTGGCGATGTCGACGACCGCAGGCAGCCAGCGGGAGGCGTCGCCACGCCAATTCCGGAAGGTCTCGAGGGTCGCGAGCTGCGGAAACGAGGGCATGACAACGCGTAGCACGCCCCGATCGACGGGACCTACCCCGCCCACCCCTGCGCCGCGATTCCGGCAAACAGCAAAAGGCCCGCGTCGCGGTTCGAGCGGAAGAGGGTGAGCGCGGTCGCAGCGTCCGCGCCCTCGACCCGCGAAAGCTGCCAGCCAAGATGCGCGGCGTAGGCGAGCCAGCCGAGGAGCGCGATCGGGCCGCCGCCGACGAGCAGGATCGCCGCCAGCGCCAGACCCGCCGCGAGCGCATAGAACAGCCCGACGCCGAGCCGCGTATGGCCGGCGAACAGGCGCGCAGTCGAGCGGATTCCGACGATCGCGTCGTCGCGCGCGTCCTGCATGGCGTAGATCGTGTCGTAGCCGATCGTCCAGCAGAAGGCGCCGAAGTAGAGCAGAACGGGAGCCAGCGCGAGACTGGCGAACGTCCCCGCCCAGCCCATCAGCGCGCCCCACGAGAAGGCGAGCCCGAGCACCGCTTGCGGCCAGGAGGTCACCCGCTTCATCAGCGGATAGACCGCCACGATCGCGAGCGAGGCGATCCCGAGGCCGATCGAAAAGAGGTTGAAGCTGAGGAGCACGACGAGCCCGATCAAGGACAGCGCCACCAGAAACAGGGCCGCCGCCTGGACGCTGACCCGGCCGGACGCCAGCGGTCGGTTGCGGGTCCGCTCGACGCCGGCGTCGAGCTTGCGGTCGAGAATGTCGTTGTAGGCGCAGCCCGCGCCGCGCATGACGATCGCCCCGACAAGGAAGAGAAAGAGATGCCAGAGGTTCGGCCCGCGATGCAGCGCGAGACCGGCCAGCGCCGTCCCTTGCCAGCAAGGGGCAAGCAGCAATTGCCATCCGGCGGGACGATCGAGGCGGGCGAGCTGAACGAAGGGAAGCGCGAAGTCGGGGGCCAGCCTCAGGACGAGGCTGGTCGGGCGCGCGTCCGGCAGGACCGCGCGCGGCGGGGATGGGCTCAAAGCGGTCCCGTGGGAAGCGGCTGCGCCTGCGGCCCGCCGCCGCCGCCCTGCGCCGCCTGTTCCTTCATCTTCTTGATCTGGGCGGCGACCTGGCAGGCCTTGGCGTTGAAGCCGGCGTTCTTGACGTGCCCCGCTTTCAGATTGTTGATCGCGTCATCGGGGAACGAACACCAGTCCTTGTTCTTTTCCATGTAGGAGAGCAGCGCCTCCTCGGCGTGAAGAAGGCCGGCCGTCTTCGCGCAAAAGGCGGCGGGGTCCATCGGCTTGCCGTGGAACGACTTGGCGAATTCGTTGACTTTCTGCATCTCGACGTTGCGCGCCTGGGCGAGCTTCTGCATGTCCTGCCCGCAATCCGCGAAGGCCGGGGCGCAGAGCGCAGCGAAGAACGCACAGGCCAATGTGAGCCGTATTTGCGTCACTCTCAATGAACTCCGTCGGTCCTCGTTTCGGGGGCCCTTTCGGCTCCGATTTAGCGCCGACGTGCCCCAAGATAAAGGCGAAACCGCGGCCAGCGCCGAGAAGGGGCGGCTTCTCCCCGCGCAGGCGCGCGAAACGCGCGCTCGGCTATCGGGCCTCGACTTAACCTAAACCCACTTCCTTGACGAATAATCAACGCCGTAGCGGTCGGGCGCGGCGGCGATCGCCGCCATGCCGGCCAGGACCGCGTCGGACCGCATGATCAGCCGCGTCGGGATTCGCTTCGCCAGCGCGTCGACCGGCGCCTTGGCCTCGAAGGCCGCGCGGAACGACGCGTCGTCGAGGAAATCCACGACCCTTGGCAGCACCCCGCCCGAAAGCGTCACGCCGCCGGTGGCGACGAACGTCACCGCCATGTCGCCGGCGAAGCGAGCGACGATCCGCCAATAGTGCCGAATGCTCTCCGCCGCCTCGCCCTTGGGGTCGGCGAGCGCCGCAGCGGTGACCTCCGGCGGCTCGGATTTCGGATCGGGGCGGCCCAAAGCCATCATGCGGGCGCGATGGACCCGGGCGAGCCCCGATCCATTCAGCACGCTTTCACTGGTGATGCGTCCGTGCGCCCGCTCGAGATGCGGCCAGAGCGCGAACTCCTCCTCCGTCACCGGGCCGAAGTCGATGTGGCAGGCCTCGGATGAAACCGGCGTAAAGCGGCCTTCGGCTTCGACCAGAGCGGCGATGCCGAGCCCTGTGCCCGGGCCGAGAATTACCTGCGGACCCTGGGTGTTGAAAGCGAGAGGTCCGATCGGACGCGTCCACTCCGGCTGGATCGCGGGAAGCGACAGCGCCTGCGCCTCGAAATCGTTGAGCAAAAGACCCTGCTTGAGGCCGGCGCGGCGCGCCGTCTCGGGGCCGTCCATCACCCAGGGCGCGTTGGTGAGCTTGAGCTGTCGTCCCACGACCGGCCCTGCGCCGCAGACGATCATCGATTGCGGCCGCGCGCCGAGCTTCGGCGCGGCCGCCTCGATCGCTTCAGGAAGGCCGGGATAATCGTCGGTCGTCAGATGGACGATCGGCCCGAGCGCCGCGCCCGCCTGAGGCGACAGCGCGAACCGGACATTGGTGCCGCCGGTGTCGCAGACAAGAACAGGGAACGGAAAGTCGAAGTCGCTCATGCGGCCCATAAACGCTTAAGGCCATGCCCTCGGTCAAGGGCGACGCGCCCATATCCCGGGAAATGCGTTAGGCTTGCGCGGCGTTCCCTGATTCGACGGATATGGCGCCACACGTCTTCTACGAATTCTTTTGCGGCGGCGGCATGGCCAGGGCGGGCCTCGAACCCGCGTGGCGGCCGCTGTTCGCCAACGACGTCGATCCACGCAAAGGCGCGGCCTACGCCGCCAACTGGGGGGGCGACGGCCTCGTCGTCGCGGACGTCGCGTCGCTGACGGCGCGCGACCTGCCGGGCTCAGCCGACCTCGCCTGGGCCTCGTTTCCCTGCCAGGACTTGTCGCTCGCCGGCGTCGGCGCAGGCCTCGACGGCCGCCGATCCGGCGCTTTCTGGGGCTTCTGCGGGGTCATCGCCGCGCTCAAGGCCGACGCCCGTGCGCCCAAACTGATCGCGCTCGAAAATGTCGGGGGCACGCTGACTTCGAAGGGCGGAGCGGATTTCGCAGCGATCGCGGCGGCGCTTCAGGGTTTGGGCTACCGGTTTGGCGCGCTGACGATCGACGCCGCGGAGTTCCTGCCGCAATCCCGGCCGCGGGTGTTTTTCATTGCGGTGCGGCGCGATCTTGCGATTCCCCCGCGCCTCGTGTCTGCGGAGGCGCCGCCGCATCATGCGTCCACTTCGCTCAAGCGCGTTGCGGCTGCGCTCCAGCCTGCGCTCGCCGCCGACTGGATCTGGTGGCGGCTTCCTCAAGCGCCGCGCGCCAACGGCCGTTTGATCGACTATCTGGAGCCCGAGCCCCAGCGCTGGCGCGATCCGGCGCAAACGACCGCGTTTGTCGCGGCGCTTTCGCCCGCGTCGCGCCGCGACGTCGCGCTCGCGCAGGAAACCGGCGCGCGCTGCGTCGGCGCCCTTTTCCGCCGCACCCGGCCCGACGGCGCGGGCGGCGTCAAGGTCCAGGCGGAGGCGCGTTTCGACGGGCTCGCCGGCTGCCTGCGCACGCCCGGCGGAGGGTCGAGCCGGCAGTTCCTGATCGAGGTCGAAGGCGCGACCCTACGCACACGGGCGATGACCCCGCGCGAGGCCGCGCGTTTGATGGGCCTGCCGGATACATTCAAATTGCCTGCGCGCGCGACCGACGCGCTGCATCTCGTCGGAGACGGCGTCGCCCCGCCGGTCGTGCGTTTCCTGAGCGAGAACCTCCTCCTTCCGCTTGCGGAGGCCGCCTCCGCCGGTACGCGGGTCAAGCGGGCCCGCCGCGCATGACCTACGATCGGTCCGCCGTCATGCGGGCGGTGAAATCCAGCAACACGACCCCGGAACTCGCGGTGCGCGCGATCCTCAGCCGGATAGCGCCCGGCTACAGGCTGCATCGCGCCGATCTGCCGGGCAAACCGGACATCGTTTATGGCCGCCGTAAGCTCGCGATCTTCGTTCACGGATGCTTCTGGCACGGCCACGACTGCGCGCGCGGGAGCCGGGCGCCGAAGACCAACGCGGACTATTGGCGGACGAAGATCGCCCGCAACCGCGCTCGCGACGAACGGTCCCTCGCCGCTCTCGCCGCAACCGGGTGGCGCACGCTGGTGGTCTACGAATGCGAACTCAAGGATTCGGCGCGGCTGAAGACGCGGTTGGAGGATGCGGTGCGTTCGGAGGGGCGGCGTCTCGCCGCCTCATAAGGTGGAGCCGCGCTCCCGGCTAGGTCCCGTAAGACTTGAGGAAAACGTCGACTCCGGCGATGACCGCCGCCTCGATCTCCTCCGGCGCCACCCGGTCGACGACCCCGAACAGGATGCGCTTGTAGACGTAGCTCTGACACAGGTCGACGAATTGCCAGGCGGCGCGCTCGGGATCGGGGACTTTGAGCGCGCCGGTCTTTTCCAGCGCGACCAGTTCGCCGGCGAGGCGGGTCGCTCCGAACAGGGGTCCCGCCTCGTAAAAGGCGACCCCGATCTTGGGAAACTTCTCCGTCGCCGCGACGACGACGCGCGCGAGCGCAAGGACGCTCGGTTCGGTCATGCGGGTAATCAACCGCACGCCGAAGTCGGTCAGCATGTCGCGGACGTCGCCCTCGCGCCGAAACGTGCACAGCCTCTCGGCCGCCTGAGCGAATTCCGCGCGGATGATCGCGTCGAACAACTGGTCCTTGGAATCAAAGTAGGCGTACAGCGTGCCCTTCGACACGCCAGCCGACCGTGCGATGTCGTTCATGCTCGCCCCGTCGAATCCGGAGGCGAGGAACACCGCCCGCGCGCCGTCCATGATCTGGCGCCTCTTGGCGCCCCCGTCATGGCGGTGCCCGGCGTCCTGGTCCAGGATTTCCACGTCCATGTCCTGCATCGGGTGCGCCCGCCTCTGACCGAACGGTTCGGTTCGATTTTGCTTGCCATAAACCCCGCTTTGCGGCTATGTCAAGCGAAATGACCGAACCGTTCGGTTTGGCGGTTTGATTAGGGGAACCGTTTTCATGTCCGACAGTCCCGCCGCAGTCTCCGCGCCGATTTCGGAATCGCGCGCCATGACCGCGTCGCCGCCGGCGGGCGTTCCTGCCGCCGCCGGCGCCGGCGTTCCCGCCGCGCCGCGGCCGGGCGGAGGCGCAGCCGTCGTCGCGGCGGCGCCCAAGCGCTCGGGCCGGATCCGGCGCTTCGTCCTCCCTCTCGTCCTCCTTGGGGTCGTCGGTTACGCGGCCAAGTTCGGCTACGACTATTTTGTCGAAGGCCGGTTCCTGGTCTCGACCGACGACGCCTATGTCGGCGCGCACACCGCGGTCATCGCCGCCAAAGCGTCCGGCCATCTCCTGCAAGTCCCGGTGGTCGACAACCAGGTCGTGCATCAGGGCGATCTGCTCGCCTTGATCGACGACGGCGACTATCAGGTTGCGGTCGACGCGGCGCAGGCGAAGGTCGACACGCAGGACGCGACCATCGCCCGGTTCGGCCGCCAGATCGACGCCCAGGCGTCGGTCATCGCCCAGGCCGAGGCGCAGGTGGACGCCTCGCAGGCGCAACTGCGCTCCGCCGAGGCCGAAGTCCAGCGCGCGGCGCTCGAATACGAGCGGTCGTTCAAGCTCGCCCAGACCAATTACGGCTCGCAGCAGCGGCTCGAGCAGGCGACCGCCGACCGCGACCGGACCGTCGCCGCGCTCGCCGGCGCCAAGGCGAGCGCCGCCTCGGTCGCCGCCGCCCTGGAGGGCGCCAAGGCCAATCTCGACGTCCTCAAGGCGCAGCGCGACGAGGCGACGCCGCCAGCGCAACGAATTGATGACCGCGCTCGCCAAGGCCAAGCGCGACCTGAGTTTCACCCGGGTGGTCGCCCCGTTCGACGGCACGGTCGGCAACAAGGCGGCCGAGGTCGGCAATCTTGTCTCGGCCGGGAACGCGCCTGATGGCGCTCGTCCCGCTGAACGCGTCGTATGTCGACGCCAATTTCAAGGAGACCCAGCTCGGCGACATCAAGCCGGGCCAGCCGGCCGACGTCTCGATCGACGCGCTCGGCGGCCAGACGATCCAGGGCGTGGTCACGTCGATCTCGCCCGCCTCGGGCTCGGAGTTCTCGCTGCTGCCGCCGGACAACGCGACCGGCAATTTCACCAAGGTCGTCCAGCGCGTCGCGGTCCGGATCACCTTCCCTGAGGAGGTGCTGAAGTCGGTTTCGTTGCGGCCGGGGCTTTCGGTGGTCGCGACCGTGCATACCCGCGATCCGGACCTGCCGAAGCCGACGCTGCTCGGCGCGCTCGGTCTCGGACCCGCCGTCAGCAAGACCGCCAAGCCGTGAGCGACGCCGCCGCGCTGCCGCTGCCAGGCGCGCCGCCGGCCGCGCCCGCGCGGCCCGCCGCGCCGCTCGGCGTCGCCGAGCCCCACTTCGGCGTGAAGCGGCTCGCGGCGTTCATCTTCATGGTGTTCGGGATGTTCATGGCGATCCTGGACATCCAGATCGTCTCGGCGTCCCTCTCGCAGATCCAGGCCGGCCTTTCGGCCTCTTCGGACGAGATCACCTGGGTCCAGACCAGCTATCTGATCGCCGAAGTCGTGATGATCCCGCTGTCCGGCTTCCTGTCGCGGGTCGTCTCGACGCGCGTCATCTTCACGATCTCGGCCGGCGGCTTCACGCTGATGAGCTTCATGTGCGCCCAGTCGAACACGATCGGGGAGATGATCCTCTGGCGCGCGCTGCAGGGCTTCATCGGCGGCGGCATGATCCCGACGGTGTTCGCGTCCGCGTTCACGATCTTCCCGCGCTCGAAACAGCCTTTGATCGGCCCGATCATCGGTCTTGTCGCGACGCTCGCCCCGACCATCGGGCCGACGGTCGGCGGCTATCTCACCGACCTGTTCTCCTGGCACTGGCTGTTCCTGGTCAACATCATGCCCGGCATCATCGTCACCGGCGCCGCGTGGCTCTTGATCGACTTCGACGAGCCCGACTGGTCGCTGCTCACCCATTTCGACTATTTCGGCCTGGTCGCGATGGCGGGCTTCCTCGGCGCGCTCGAATATGCGCTAGAGGAAGGTCCGTCGAAGGACTGGTTCGAGAGCGGGCCGGTGACCGACGGCGATCGTCATCTCGGCCGTGAGCGCCGTCGCGTTCTTCGTGCGCATGTTCACCGCAAAGCAGCCGATCGTCGATCTCACGACCTTTCGCGACCGCAACTTCTGGACCGGCACGGTGTTCGGCTTCGTGCTCGGCATCGGCCTCTATGGCCTGACCTACATCTACCCGGTCTATCTCGCGGTGGTGCGCGGCTATTCCTCGCTGATGATCGGCAAGACGATGTTCGTCACCGGCGTCGCCATGTTCCTGACCGCGCCGTTCGCCGGGCGGCTGATGACCAAGGTCGACGCGCGCGCTGATGATCGCGATCGGCTTCATTCTCTTTGCGCTCGGGACCTACCAGGCGTCGTTCGTCACGGTCGACTGGGACTTCTGGGAGCTCCTGTGGCCGCAGATCTTCCGCGGCGTCGGGCTGATGCTCGTCGATGGTGCCGATCAATTTTCTCGCGCTCGGCACCCTGCCGCCGCACAAGATCAAGAACGCCTCCGGCCTCTATAACCTGATGCGCAATCTCGGCGGCGCGGTCGGCCTCGCGCTGATCAACACCCTGCTCGACAAGCGCATGGACCTGCATCTCGAGCGGCTGCGCGAATCCGTGACCTGGGGCCGGGTCGCGGCCGACGAGCGCCTCGCCGGCATGGCCGCCGCGCTCGCGGACCGCGGCTCGGACGCCGCGCTCGCGGCGACGAAGCAGCTGGCGCTGATCGTGCGCCGTCAGGCGGAAGTTATGGCGCTCGCCGACGTGTTCCTGGCGCTGACCGCGGTCTTCCTGGCCTGCGTGATCCTGGCGCGCGTTCATGCGCAAGCCCGCGGCGGCCGGCGGGGGGGGCACTGCGGCGGGCCGGCAGGCGCGCTCGGAGCGAATTAGGCGTTCTGCGATGATCCTTACGCATCCTTAACGCTGTGCGCCCTTGCGGCGCTATGCCGCCGAGCCATATTATGCGACAAGGCGTTTGTCCGGGCTTGCCCCGTGTGAGCGCCGGCTCTCTTCTCATGAGGTTTCACCCATGTCCGACTATGACCGCTACGCCAACCCGCGCCCGGGTGCGGGATACGCACGGTCCGGCGCGGTCGTCGATCAGGGCCTGCGCGCCTACATGATCGGCGTCTACAACTACATGACCCTCGGCCTCGGCGTGACCGGGCTCGTCGCGTACGGCGCCTTCGCGCTGGGCACGGCCCAGATCGGCGACGGGCGTCTGGCGCTCACCGACTTCGGCCACGCGATCTATGTGTCGCCGCTGCGCTGGCTGATCGTGCTGTCGCCGCTCGCTCTCGTCTTCTGGCTCTCGGCCGGCATCGAGCGGATGTCCGTCTCGACCGCGCGCAACGCCTTCATCGCCTTCGCGGCGCTGATCGGCCTGTCGATGTCGGCGCTGCTGGTCGTCTATACGGCCGGCTCGATCGCGCAAGCGTTCTTCGCCACCGCGGCGGCCTTCGCGAGCCTGAGCCTCTACGGCTACACCACCCAGCGCAGCCTGTCGGCGATGGGATCGTTCATGATGATGGGCCTGATCGGCATCATCATCGCGAGCCTGGTCAACATGTTCCTGCACAGCTCCGGCCTGCAGTTCGGCATCTCGATCCTGGCGGTGGTGATCTTCGCCGGCCTGACCGCCTGGGACACCCAGTCGATCAAGCAGATGTACTTCGCCGGCGACGGCTACGACGATGCCGCAGAAGAAGTCGATCCACGGCGCGCTGCGGCTCTACCTGGACTTCATCAATATGTTCCAGGCGCTGCTGATGCTGACCGGATCGAACCGCAACAGCTGACACGCAATCGTCAAGGAAGCCCTATAGGAAGCCCCGGTCCGCATTGCGCGGGCCGGGGTTTTTTGTATTGACCCGCACGGGGTGTTTCGGAGGGGTCGATGGGCGCGATGGGGATCGCGGCGGTAGCCGCCGGAGCTGGCGCTGGCGGGAAGCGCTCAGGCGGCGGAACTCAAGATCGTCGACGTCAAGGCTTACGTCTTCCTTGAGCACTCGGGAAAGTTTTCGGAAGACATCGTCGGCGGTCCGGCGCTGGTCGACGCGCCCAAAGGGCGGCGCGCCGGGCGGCGACACGGCGACAGGGGTGATGATCGACTTCACCTTCCAGGGCGACCGGAACTTCGCGCCCAAATACGCCACCGCCACCGTCGACCTCACCCAGACGGGTCACGCCGGCCAGCAGGTCGTCACCCACAAGGCCTTCACCAGCTTTCGCTTCGGCGACGACGGCGTCGAGCACAAGGCGATCTTTCTCGAGAACGCCACCTGCGCGCCGCTGACGATCAGCGTCCACGCCGGCAAGACCGAGAAGCAGGCCCAGCTCGACTTCTCCTGCACGGAAGTCGGGCGTCGAACTGAGCCCGAGGGCGGCGTCTCGCCGTCCTCATCGGACGGCGCCTTACGACGCGCGTGACGCGCTTCCTCCGCTCACCGTCCTTGAGCCCGAGCACGTCGGCCATCGAATAGAGGCCCGGGCTTGCGCCCGTGGGCCCAGCGCGCCGCTTTCAGCGCGCCATAGGCGAACAGCATCCGGTCCTCGGCGTGATGGGCGAGCACGATCCGTTCGCCTTCGCCGGCGAAAATCACCTCGTGGTCGCCGACCACCGTGCCGCCGCGCAGCGAGGCGAAGCCGATGTCGCCCTTGCGCCGCGCGCCGGTCACGCCGTCGCGTCCGCGCGCCGAATGGGTCTTGAGCGCAATCCCGCGGCCCGCCGCCGCCGCCTCGCCGAGCATCAGCGCGGTGCCCGAGGGCGCGTCGACCTTCATGCGATGGTGCATCTCGAAAATCTCGATGTCGTATTCGTCGCCGAGCGCGGCGCGCGGCGCGGCGCGTCAGCGCCGCGAGCAGGTTGACGCCGAGGCTCATGTTGCCGGAGCGGACGATCGGCGCATGGCGCGCCGGCGGCGTCGATCTTGTCGAGGTCCTCCTCCGCGAGCCCGGTCGTGCCGATGACGTGGGCGATGCGGGCCTGCGCCGCGAGCGCCGCGAGCTCGACCGTGGCCGCGGGCGAGGAGAAGTCGATGATCGCGTCGGCGTTCAAGCAGCAGCGGCAGCGGATCGGTCCCGATCGTCAGCCCGGTCGCCGGACAGCCGGCCAGCGGACCCGGATCCTGGCCGAGCCAGGGCGAGTTTTCGCGTTCGAGCGCGCCGGCGAGGCTCAGCCCGTCGGCTTCGTGGATCGCCCGCACGACCATCCGGCCCATGCGGCCCGCCGCTCCGCGACGACGATGCGCAACTCGGCCATGCCTTTGCGAGCTCCTTATGTTCTCCGACCCGTCAGGCGCCTTCGACCAGCACCATTTCCATGTCCGCCGCGCCGTCGCGCAGCGCCCGCGCGGCCTGGTACTCGGCCGAGTGATAGTAGGCCCGCGCCGCGTCGTAGCTGTCAAACTCGAGCACGACGTTGCGCGCTCGCGCATGCCCTCGAGCGCTTCATGGCGTCCGCCGCGCGCCAGCGCCCTGCCGCCATGCGCCGCGATCGCCTTGGTCGCTGCGGCGGCATAGCGCGCATAGGCTTCGGGATCGTTGATGTCGACCCGCGAGATCGACATAGCCTTTGGGCATTGACGCGCCTCCCGTTCGACAGATGGGCGGAGAATAGCCGGCTTCGGCGCGCAATCAAGGCGCGGCGGCGGCGATCTCCTCGACGATCGCCTCGCGCGGCCTCGCGCGGATCCGGCGCGGTCGTGATCGGACGGCCGACCACGAGATAGTCCGCTCCGTCGCGGATTGCGCTCGCCGGGCGTCGCGACGCGCTTCTGGTCGCCGACGTCGCCGCCGGCCGGCCGGATGCCCGGCGTCACCAGGATCATCGTCGGCCCGACCGCCTGCGCGAACGCTCTCGGCCTCCGCCGCGCTCGCGACGAGGCCGTCGAAGCCCGAGCGCCTGCGCCTGCTCGGCCCGCCGCCGCACCATCTCGACGACGCCGAAGCGGTAGCCGGCCTCGATCAGGTCCGCGTCGTCACACGACGTCAGCACCGTCACGCCAAGAATCTTCAGGCCCGAGCCCGCGGCGCCCGCGACCGCCGCGCGCATCGTCTGCGGATAGGCGTGAACGGTCAGGAAGGTCGCGCCGAGCTTTGCGACCTGGGCGGTCGCCCGCTCGACCGTGTTGGGGATGTCGTGCAGCTTGAGATCGACGAAGACCTGCTTGCCGGCCGCGGCAAGCCGGGCGGCGAACGCCAGGCCGTCGCCGCCATAGGCGAGCTCCATGCCGACCTTATAGAAGGTCGCGGCGTCGCCGATCGCGTCGACGAGCCGTTGCCGCCGAAGCGGCGTCCGCGACATCGAGGGCGACGATCAGCCGGTCGCGCGGCGTCAAGCGGCTTCATGCGCGCGCCTCGCGGCGGCTCGCGCTCCGCGTGGGCGCCGGCGGCTCCAGCCGATAGCTCCAGACACGCGCCGGCGGCAGGTTGGCCCAGATCGGCCGCGCCGCGGTGCGCGGAATAGCGGCCTTCGCAGATCTCGCGCGGAATCGGCGACAGCGGGCCGTAGGTGAACTGAACGAAGACGCCGTCGGCGCCCATCAGCGCGAAGGCGTCGCCGATCAGTTTCCCGCGCTCGCGCTCGGGCCGGGTCAGAAGCGGCAGGCTGGAGACGAAGGCCGAGACCCGCTCGCCCCGCATAGTCCGGCGAGGGTGCGCGGAAGGTCATAGGCGTCGCCCTGGATCACGCGCGCGCCCGCATGGCGCTCTTCGAGCACACGGCAGAAATCCGGATTGTACTCGACCATCACGAGGCGGCGCGGGTCGAGGCCGCTCTCGAGCAGCGCCCGCGTGACGGGCCCGGTTCCCGGCCCGAGTTCGATGACGAGGCCATCGGCCGGCGGCCCGAGGCGGCCGCCATGGCGCGGGCGAGCGCCCGGCCCGACGGAGCGACTGCCCCGGTCAAATGCGGCGTCGACAGGAGGGACATGAAGAAGCGGGCGTTGTCACCCAAGCCCCGTCGGCCGACGCCGTCCTTCTGATCGTGCATGTGCGCTTCCCAGCTCGCTCGCCCGTCGTCCTATGGGCGGTCTATCGCGCGCGTCGGTCCAGGGTAAAGCGTCAGCTGCGCCCCTCGAAGAACTCTTTCATCTTGGCGAAGAAGCCGGCGCTCTCCGGGTGGGTCTTGTGCGAGGATTCCTGGGCGAACTCCGCCAGGAGCTCGCGCTGGCGACGGGTCAGGTTCTGCGGCGTCTCGACATTGAGCTGAACGAACAGATCGCCGGCGTCGCGCGATCGCAGGATCGGCATGCCCTTGCCGCGCAGCCTCAACTGCCGGCCCGACTGCGCGCCTTCGGGAATGCTGACCCGCGACTCGGTCCCATCGAGCGTGTGGACGGTGAATTCGCCGCCGAGCGCGGCCTGAACCATCGAGATCGGCACGCGACAGTAGAGATCGGCGCCGTCGCGCTGAAACACCGGGTGCGGCTTGACCGAGAGGAAGATGTAGAGGTCGCCGGTCGGGCCGCCGCGCATGCCGGCCTCGCCCTCGCCGGTCAGGCGGATGCGCGTGCCGTCCTCGACGCCGGCGGGAACGTTGACCGAAAGCGTCCGCTCCCGCGTCACCCGGCCAGCCCCGCCGCATTTGTCGCAAGGGTTGTCGATCGTCTGTCCGCGGCCCTGGCAGGTCGAGGCAGGTTCGCTCGATCGCGAAGAAGCCCTGTTGCTGACGGACCCGGCCGTGGCCGCCGCAGGTCCGGCAGGTCACCGGCTTCGAGCCCGCGCGCGCGCCGGAGCCGTTGCACGCCTCGCAGGTCACCGAGGTCGGCATTTTGATCGTGGCGTTCTTGCCGTGGAACGCTTCCTCGAGGGTGATCTCGAGATTGTAGCGCATGTCGGCGCCGCGCTCGCGCCCCGAACCCTGGCGACCGCGACGGCCGCCCATCATGTCGCCGAACAGGTCGTCGAAAATGTCGGACATCGAGGCCGCGAAGCCGTCGCCCATGCCGCCCACCCCGCCCTGCTCGAAGGCCGCATGGCCGTAGCGGTCGTACGCCGCCCGCTTCTGCGCGTCCGACAGGGTCTGATAGGCTTCGTTGAGTTCCTTGAAGCGGGCCTCGGCCTGCTTGTCGCCCGGATGGCGGTCCGGATGGCACCCCATCGCGGCTTTGCGGAAGGCGGATTTCAGCTCGATCTCGGTCACCGTCTTGGAAACGCCCAAGACTTCGTAAAAATCCCGCTTCGCCATATCAGCGCGCCCCTTCGCGCGTGAGACGGGTCGCCGTCTCGCTCGACTCCGTCCTGCGCCCGCCGAAGGCCGCGTCGCGCGCTTTGACGCGCAAACGCGAGAGCGCGGCGAGGCCTGCGGGCCCTGCCGCGCGCTCAGCGGTGGATTCCTATGCGATGGCGTCGCGCCAACCATGCGAGTTCCCTTGGGACGGCGCCGGTCTCGGCCTCTTGGCGAGACCGGCGCGCGTTCGATCAGGACTTCTTCTTGTCGTCGTCGACCTCGCGGAACTCCGCGTCGATCACGTCGTCCTTGGCCTCGGCGGCGCCGGCCGAGGCCCCGGCGTCGCCGCCGGCGCTCGCCTGCTGCGCCTTGTACATCGCCTCGCCGAGCTTCATCTGCGCCTGCATCAGGTCGTTCGTGCGGGCCTTGATGGCCTCGACGTCCTCGCCCTGCAGCGCGGTGCGGACCGCGGCGATCGCCGCCTCGATGGCGCTCCTGTCGGACTCGGCGACCTTGTCGCCATATTCCTTGAGCGCCTTCTCGGCGTCGTGGGCGAGCGACTCGCCCTGGTTCTTGGCGTCGACCACCTCGCGCCGCTTCTTGTCCTCGGCGGCGTGGGCTTCCGCGTCCTTCACCATCCGGTTGATGTCGGACTCGCTCAAGCCGCCCGGACGCCTGGATGCGGATCTGCTGCTCCTTGTTGGTCGCCTTGTCCTTGGCGGTGACGTTGACGATGCCGTTGGCGTCGATGTCGAACGTCACCTCGACCTGCGGCATGCCGCGCGGGGCCGGCGGAATGCCGACGAGGTCGAACTGGCCGAGCAGCTTGTTGTCGGCGGCCATTTCGCGCTCGCCCTGGAAGACCCGGATCGTGACCGCCGTCTGGTTGTCCTCGGCGGTCGAGAAGACCTGGCTCTTCTTGGTCGGGATCGTCGTGTTGCGCTCGATCAGGCGGGTGAACACGCCGCCCAGCGTCTCGATGCCGAGCGAAAGCGGCGTCACGTCGAGCAGCAGGACGTCCTTGACGTCGCCCTGCAGCACGCCCGCCTGGATCGCCGCGCCGATCGCCACCACTTCGTCCGGGTTGACGCCCTTATGAGGCTCCTTGCCGAAGAACTGTTTGACGACTTCCTGCACCTTGGGCATGCGGGTCATGCCGCCGACCAGCACGACCTCGTCGATCTGGGCCGCCGCGAGTTCGGCGTCCTTCAACGCCTTGCGGCACGGCTCGACCGTGCGCTGGATCAGGTCGTCGACCAGCGCCTCGTATTTGGCCCGAGTGAGCTTCAGCGCGAGATGCTTGGGGCCGCTCGCGTCGGCGGTGATGTAGGGCAGATTGATGTCGGTCTGGGTCGCCGAGGACAGCTCGATCTTCGCCTTTTCGGCCGCCTCCTTGAGGCGCTGAAGGGCGAGCTTGTCCTTGGTCAGGTCGATGCCCTGCTCCTTCTTGAACTCGGCCGCGAGATACTCGACGAGCCGCATGTCGAAGTCCTCGCCGCCGAGGAAGGTGTCGCCGTTGGTCGACTTCACCTCGAACACGCCGTCGCCGATCTCGAGGATCGAGATGTCGAACGTGCCGCCGCCGAGGTCGTAGACGGCGATCGTGCCGGCCTTCTTCTTGTCGAGGCCGTAGGCGAGCGCCGCCGCGGTCGGCTCGTTGATGATGCGCAGCACTTCGAGGCCGGCGATCTTGCCGGCGTCCTTGGTCGCCTGACGCTGGGCGTCGTTGAAATAGGCGGGAACGGTGATGACCGCCTGGGTGACCGGGCCGCCGAGATGCGCCTCCGCGGTCTCCTTCATCTTCTGCAGGACGAAGGCCGAGATCTGCGACGGCGAATATTGCTTGCCGTCAGCCGTGACCCACGCGTCGCCGTTCGGGCGCGCGCACGATCTTGTAGGGGACGAGACCCATGTCCTTCTTGGTCATGGGATCTTCGAACGACCGGCCGATCAGGCGCTTGATCGCGAAGAACGTCCGCTCGGGGTTGGTCACCGCCTGGCGCTTGGCAGGCTGGCCGACCAAGCGTTCGCCGTCGTCGGTGAACGCCACAATCGAAGGCGTGGTGCGCGCGCCCTCGGAATTCTCGATGACCTTGGGGGTCGCTCCCTCCATGACCGCGACGCACGAGTTGGTCGTGCCGAGGTCGATGCCGATAACTTTCGCCATATTCTTCCCTGCTCCTTTCGCGGGACCGCCCGGCCCCGGAGCGGCCGGACCATGAGAAGGACGCCCTCGGCCCGAAGCGGCCGGCGTCGTCTTTTCTGATCCCCTCAATCCAACTAAACCTTCGGCGGCCACGGCGCGCGTTGAGCGCCAAGCCCGTCAGTCGCGGCGTATATAGGTTCGGCCTTTTCGAGGCGCAAGGCGAGGAAACGCCGGATTTTTCCCGGCTTCGCGCGCCGCGAGCCGGCCGAACAAACGCCTTTCCCTTTGACGCCGGGCCTTCTACAACGCCGCGATGATTTGCCCGGCGTTCTGGCGCGTGTTTCTCCTGTTCGGCGGCTTTACGCTCGCGACGGCGCCGGTTTGCGCGCAACTCGCGCTGCCGGGCGCGGCGCCCGCGGCGCCGGCCGGAGCGCCCGCCGCGACGTCCAAACCGAAGAAGGCGCACGGCGCCGCAAAGGGCGACAAGAGCGGCAAGGCCGAAATGTCCGCTTTGACCTCCGGGGAAGGCGTCGAATTGGTCGACGGGCGCCCGCTCCTCCTGAACGGCGGCGCCGGTCTTCTCCAACTCTCCGGCCGCGGCGACACGCTTCAGGTCGACAAGCTGAGCCTCGCCGGCGAGGGGGTGTCGGATGCGTCCCAGCGTTGCGTCGTCAATATCGTCGGGGAAAAGCCGATCGCGGCGACCAGCGCCGGCCGCCCGGACGGTCTCGAGCGCTATGAGGTCGACGTGCCCGCCTGCCCGTTCGCCTTCGACGTCGCGGACGGCGCCGTTCTCGTTCCCTCCCAGATCACCGCCTGCGTGTTCAAGGCCGCCGACTGCCAGACCAGCCCGAGCGGTCTCTGGGGGCCGGACGGAAATACGCTCGAGGCGGACGCCGCGGCGATCGGCAAACGGCGAACCCAGGCCGAGAACGCGATGGCGCGCGCGCTGCATGGGCTCGAAGACCGGGCCAAGGACAGCCCCGACGCCGCCAATCTGGTGAAAGAGCAGAACGGCTTCATCGGCCAGCGGGACGACATCTGCCGCGATTATGTCAAGGAAGCCGCGCACGGGTTCTGCGCCACGACCGTCACCGCCGCTCGCGCGGCGCTGCTCGAGGCCCGGCTCGCCGCGCTCTCTCCGCCGGACAAGGCCGACAAGAGCGCAAAGTCCGAGAAGCCCGCCAAGCGCAAGAAGCCCAAGCCCGCCGCGGACGCCGCGGCCGACGACAAGACGCAGTAGCGTCCGGCGAGCGCCCGCCAAGAGTTGTCGCCGCCGCCCGTCGAACCCGACTTTATTTCGAAGTCCACAGTCGGTTAGTTTCCCCGGGCGACGCGCGGCCCGTTTTGGGCGCGAAACGATTCTGGGGTTGAACATGGGGATGTGGCAGGAGTTCAAGGAATTCGCCATCAAGGGGAACGCGCTGAGTCTCGCCGTCGGCGTGATCATCGGCGCGGCTTTCGGCAAGATCGTCGACGCGCTGGTCAACGATCTCATCATGCCGGTCGTCGGCATCGCCGGAAAGGCGGACTTCTCCAACTACTACATCCCGCTGTCGGGGGCGGTGACCGCGACCAATCTCGCGGACGCGCGCAAGCAGGGCGGCGTGTTCGCCTATGGGGATTTCATCACCGTCGTGATCAATTTCGCGATCGTCGCGGTCGCTCTGTTCCTTCTGATCAAGGGCATCAACATGATGAATCGCCCGGAGAAGAACAAGCCGGCCGATCCGCCGAAGCCCCCGAGCCCGGAGGTCGTCCTGCTGACCGAGATCCGCGATCAGCTCGCCAAGCGCGCGGTCTGAGCGACGAGCGCGGGACCCGACGACGCGGAAATCGCGCTACACGGGGAAGCCGTCGACGGCAGGAGCCCCGAACGCAAGCAGGGCGGCGGAGAAAAGATACGCTTTGGCGGCGAGGCTGCGCCGGGCGGCTGCGACGCCGATGAGGATTTCGATCTCGCCGCGCGCGTTGCGCACGCGAATGAGGCATCCCTTCATATGAGCCGCGGCGAGTTCGGCGACGATCGGCCACGCCGCGCGCAGCCGCGGCAACCGAATGCGCCGCTTCGCCGCGACGATCTCATTGTCCTTCACGACCTCGAAGTCGTAGAATTCCTGCATCGATTCAAACCTCCTGGCGCCAGGCTCGCCGTCAAGCCTGTCTGGCGCGCAATCCCGCCCGCGGCGTCAGGTTAGGAACCGGATGCGGTGAAAGTTTGCTGGTACGGTGGCGGTCGCGGTTGAGACGGTTCAGCCGATCCGAACCGGATCCGGTCAAGGCGTCGCCGCGCGCTCAACCTCTTGAGCCTCCAGCGGGGCGGGCTCGTCCCGTCCGGCGAGCCAGAAGGACGTCTGGGCGACGACGCCGGAGAGCACGAGCACAAGCGCCGACGCCAGCGCCGGGTTCCGACCGAGGCCCGCCAGCGCGACGAGCGCCGCGCCGACGGTCATTTGCGCCGCGCCGTAAAGACCGGAGGCCGATCCCGTGACGCGGGGGTTGACGCTGATCGCCTGAAAGAGCGCTGCAGGCGCCGCCGCGCCGACGCCGACGCTGAAGACAAACATCGCCCCGATTACGCCGGCCAGGGACAGCCGATCGCTCAGCACGAGCGCGAGGAACGCCGCGGCGGCCATGAGGCTCAGGGCGTTTGCGCCGACCAGAAAGCGGCCAATCGGAAGGACCGTGATCGTCCGGCTCGCGAGCAGGCTGCCGAGCCAGACGCCCGAAACGAGCAGCGCGAGCAAGACGCCGGTCTGAGCGCTCGCAACATGCAGCCGATCGATGAAAATGAACGGCGCGGAAGCAAGGAAGGCGTAGAGCGACGTCGTCGCGCAACCGCCGCCGACGGCGTAGCCGACGAACCGCCGCGACCGGAGCAGAGCGAAGTAGGCGCGCATGTGCGACCTTGCGCTGACATGCGCCACGTCCGGGCGCGTTTCCGGCAGCGCCCGCCAGGCAAGCGCAAGATTGGCGACGCCGAGCGCGCTGAGGCCGAGCAGGATCGCTCGCCACCCCCAGAGGGCGGCGAGCGCGCCTCCGATGATGGGCGCGATCGCCGGACCGGCTGTCACCAGCACGTTCATAAGCGCGAGTCGACGAGCGGCGTCATGGCCCTCCGAGGTGTCGCGGATGATGGCGCGCGCGAGAACCAGACCAGCGCATCCCCCGAAGGCCTGCAGAAAGCGCGCGGCGATCAGGGCGCGCGCATCGGGCGCGACCAGCCCGGCAAGGCTGGCCGCCGTGAAGATGACGAGCCCGGTCAGCAGCGCCGGCCGGCGACCGAAGCGATCCGAAAGAGGCCCATAGATGAGCTGCCCGACCGCGAGCCCGAGAATGTAAAGGCTGACGGTGAGTTGCAGTTCGGAGGCGGGAGCGTGGAGATCCGCGGCGGCTGCGGGCAGCGCGGGCACGAAGATGTGCATGCCGACGGGACCGCTGAAGGTGAAGAGTCCCAGGAGCCACAGCGGCGCAATGGCGCGGCGTTTGGCTGTCATCGCTTCGCCGCCTGCCTGCTTTCGGCGGCGGCCGGGCGCGTGTCGGAAAGTTTCGACAGACGGTCCCGCACGGATTCCAGCAGGCGAAGCGCGCGGGCGAGGTCCGCCTCGGGAATGTCGCCGAGCACGATGTCCCGCACTTCGAGCGAAACCCTCTCGACCTGATCGACCGTCCGCTTTCCCCGCGCCGTCGGGACCAGGCTCTTGGCGCGACGGTCCAGCGCGTCCTCACGCCGATTGACCAGCCCCGACTTCTCCAGCGCGTCGATCAGACGGACGATCGAGGAGCCGTCGAGGGACAGCGAGGCCGCAAGCTCGTTCTGCCGCATCGGGGCTTGCGCGCGGGCAATTCGCAGCAACGGAAGCCATGTCGCCTCGGTCAGTCCGTAAGCGTGCAGGCGTCCGTCGACCGCCCGCCGCCACTCGCGCGCGAGATGCGAGACGAGCGGCGCGAAACGAGCGCGGTCAACCTTCACGGCCTCTGACATGCCGACAATTTAGATGACAGACCAATTGATGGCCTATCAATTATTTGTGAAGACCGTCGTGCTCGTGCGGCGGCGGCGACAGCGCGACCCGCCTGAGCCGCAGCGCGTTGGCGATGACGCTGACCGAGGAGAGCGACATCGCCGCGGCCGCGACGATCGGCGACAAGAGGATTCCGAACGCCGGGTAGAGGACGCCGGCCGCGATCGGGACGCCGGCGGCGTTGTAGAGGAAGGCGAATGCGAGATTCTGCCGCACGTTGCGCATGGTCGCGACCGACAATGTTCGCGCCCGAACGAGTCCCTTAAGATCGCCCTTCAGCAGGGTGATTCCTGCGCTCTCGATCGCGGCGTCCGTGCCCGTGCCCATGGCGACGCCGACGTCGGCCGCCGCCAGCGCCGGCGCGTCGTTGACCCCGTCGCCGGCCATCGCGACGACCTTGCCCTCGCGCTTCAGGCGGTCGACGACCGCCGCCTTGCCCTCGGGCCGAATCTCCGCTTCGAAGGTCTCAATCCCGAGCTTGGCGGCGACCGCGGCCGCGGTAAAGCGATTGTCGCCGGTCAGCATCACGACGGCGAGGCCCATCCGCTTCAGCTCGGCCAGCGCATCCGGGGCGCCCGCCTTGATCGGATCGGAGACGGCGATCAGCGCGGCCGGCGCGCCGTCCAGGACGACGAACACGACCGAGGCGCCCTCGCGCCGCAACGCTTCCGCCTGGGCGGCGAGCGGCAGCGGGTCCGCGCCCTGTTCGGCGACGAACAGACCCGCGCCGACGGCGACCGCGCGGCCCTCGACGACGCCGGAGACGCCGCCGGGGAAGACCTGAAATTGGCCGGGCTCGGCCAGCTGCAGGCGCTTCCGCCGCGCCGCGGCGACGATCGCCCCGGCGATCGGATGCTCGCTCGACCGCTCGAGGCTCGCCGCCATGCGCAAGGCGTCGTCGGCTGAAAAGCCGGGCATAGCCTCGATCGCGGTCAAGCGCGGCTTGCCCTCGGTCAGAGTTCCGGTCTTGTCGATCACCAGCGTGTCGACCGCCTCGAACCGTTCGAGCGCCTCGGCGTCGCGGACGAGGACGCCCGCCCGCGCCCCAGCGCCCACCCCGACCATGATCGCCATCGGGGTCGCGAGGCCGAGCGCGCAGGGACAGGCGATGATCAGCACCGACACCGCGGCGACGAGCGCGAAAGCGAAACGCGGCTCGGGGCCGAACGCCATCCATGCGAGGAATGCCAGAACCGCCGCGGCGCCGACCAGCGGCACGAACCAGAGGCTCACGCGATCGGCTAGCCGTTGCGCCGGCGCGCGGCTCCGCTGCGCCTTGGCGACGAGATCGACCATGCGCGCGAGCGCAGTGTCGCGCCCGACCTTCTCGGCGCGCATGACGAGGCCGCCCGAGCCGTTGACCGCGCCGCCGGTCAGCTTCGATCCCACGGACTTCATCGACGGCATGGACTCGCCGGTGATCATGGCTTCGTCGACCGCGCTCGCGCCGTCGACCACTTCGCCGTCGACCGGGATCCTCTCGCCGGGGCGTACGCGAAGGCGATCGCCGACCACGACCTCTTCGAGGGCGACCTCATGGTCATGGCCGTCGGCGTCGATGCGCAAAGCGCGCTTCGGCGCGAGGTCGAGGAGCGCGCGGATGGCGTCGCCGGTCCTCTCCCGCGCCGTCAGTTCCAGAACCTGGCCGACGATCACCAGAGCCGTGATGACGGCGGCCGCCTCGAAATAGACCGGCGGCCCGGCATGGCCGAGACCGTGCGGAAACAGCCCTGGCGCCAGCGTCGCGACCACGCTGTAGATCCATGCGACGCCGACGCCGGTCGCGATCAGGGTGAACATGTTGAGGTTGCGGGTGCGGAGCGACGCCCAGGCCCGGACGAAGAATGGCCAGCCGGCGCCGAGCGCGACCGGCGTCGAGAGCGCGAACTCGATCCCGTTGGAGAGCTGAGGCGAGAGCCATTCGGGGCGATAGAGATGTCCGCCCATGTCGAGGACGACGAGCGGGATCGTCAGCGCGAGCGCGAACCAGAGCCGGCGCTTCATGTCGATCAGTTCGGCGTTGGGCTTGGCCTCCGCCGAGGGCTGCTCGGGCTCGAGCGCCATGCCGCAGATCGGGCACGATCCCGGGCCGTCCTGCCGGATGTCCGGATGCATGGGGCAGGTGTAGATCGTCCCGGGAGGCTCAGCCCCCTGTAGCCGCGATTGCTGATCGCGGCCCGCGCCGCCCGCGGCCGCGCCTACAGGGTCGAGGTAGCGCGCCGGGTCGGCGGCGAACTTGGTCCGGCAGCCGGCCGAGCAAAAATAATAGGTCGTTTCGTCGTGCTCGCAGCGGTGTTTGGCGGTCGCCGGATCGACCGACATGCCGCACACCGGGTCCGTGGCCGGGGCCCTCGCCGGCGCGTTCTCGGTTTTGACCAGGCTCATCGCTTCTGCCCGCTTGAGATCGTCATCGCCAAGGCATAAACCTTCCCATCATAGGAAGGTCAAGAGCGAGACTGTCGCATGAACATCGGCGCGGCGGCTTTGGCGAGCGGCGTGAGCGCCAAGATGATCCGCCACTACGAATCGATCGGCCTCTTGCCCCCCGCCGAGCGACGCGCCAACGCTTACCGCGATTACGGCGAGCGCGACGTCCACGAGCTTCGCTTCATCAAGCGGGCGCGACGACTCGGCTTCGCGACCGGAGAGATCGCGGCGTTGCTGGCGCTTTGGCGCGACCGCGCCCGCCCGAGCCGCGAGGTGCGCGGCATCGCAGAGCGCCATATCGCCGAGCTCGAGGCGCGCATCGCCGAAATGCAGGGGATGGCCAAGACGCTCGGCGCCCTGGTTCACGCCTGCCATGGCGACGACCGTCCGGACTGCCCGATCCTCGACGATCTGGCGGGGGGCTTGGACGAGGGGGGATGATCCGCATCCGGGCTTGCTCCGGCGGATTAACAGCTGTCTGGACGGGCATCCATCGCCAGGGGCAATTTCACGTCGAAACTGCAGACAACCGTCTGCGGGCCGGCTTGCCAATTGGAATTATTGTCGCCACAATAATTCGTGAAGATCGAATGCGACCCCGCCAAGCGACAAGCGACCATCGAGAACCGCGACTCGACATGGCGCGCGCGACCGAGATTTTCGCAGGGGCGACGCTGACCATCGCGGACGAGCGGAGGGATTACGGTGAGGCGCGCTTCTTCACAATCGGCCGCCTCGACGGTCGCATGGTGGTTATCGTCTGGACCCCGCGCGGCGCGGCCCGCCGCATCATCAGCCTGAGGAAAGCCAATGACCGCGAACAAGCCCTCTACGGCGACCGTCTGGACTGATCCAGACGACGCCCCCGACCTATCCACCCCAGAGTATCAGGCGAGGTTCGCGGCGACGCCGGTTCGGCGGGGCCGCCCGAAATCCGATTCGCCGAAAGTGCGCATCGGCTTTCGCTTGAGCACGGATCTTGTCGAGCGCCTCCGAGCGCGCAAGGGCTACAACCGCATTGTCGAGAAGGCGCTGCGCAAAGAATTTGCGATGGCGATGGTGGACACAATTGAGATCGCCAGCAATCAAAAGGCGGTCACAAAGAAGCGTCGCGTTTCACCAACGAAGGTGAAGAAGAGCGCCCCGACGAGCAAACAGCGGGCCTGAACGCGGCAGACGTGTTCAACCGCCTTCGCCAATTCGGGCCTGTCGCAACTCGATGCGCTCGATTCCCTTAAGAACGTCCACTCCCCTTGCCCAATCGTTTGCTCGGCGCCATGACGCGGCCATGACCATCTCCTCGCTTTCCGAACGCAACTGGCTCGCCGAAATCCAGCCGACCGTCCGCAACGCCGCGGCGAGCGGAATCGTCGAAGTGTTCGACTATGGCCGCAACCGTCAGGGCCTCATCCCGCTTTGGGTCGGCGAGGGCGACTTGCCGCCGCCGGCCGTCGCGGCGGAGGCGGCGAAGGCGTCGATCGACCGGGGCGAGACCTTCTACACCTACCAGGCCGGGATCCCGCCGCTGCGCGAGGCGATCGCCGCCTACATGACCCGGGTCTACGGCGCGGCGCCCGGCGGCGGTTCGTATCGACCGGAAAGCTTCTTCGCCACCATCGGGGGCATGCATGCGATCGAGATCGCGGTGCGCCTGACGCTCGGCGCGGGCGACGAGGCGCTGATCCCCTCCCCGGCCTGGCCGAATTTCGTCGGGGCGATCGAGACGTCCGGCGCGCGCGCCGTCCCCGTTCCGCTGAGCCGGGAGGGACGCTGGAGCCTCGATCCGGACAAGCTCGCGGCCGCCGTAACCCCGGCGACAAAGGTCATTTTTCTGAATTCCCCCGCCAATCCGACCGGCTTCGTCGCCACGCGCGAGGAGCTGGCGGCGACGCTGGCCCTCGCGCGCGCGCAAAACCTCTGGATCGTCGCCGACGAAATCTACGGCCGCCTGACCTATGACGGCGCCCGCGCGCCCTCGTTCCACGACGTGATGGCCCCGGACGACAAGATTCTGTTCGTCCAGACGCTGTCGAAGAACTGGGCGATGACCGGGTTCCGGGTCGGCTGGCTCGAGGCGCCCCCGGCGCTCGGGCCGATCATCGAGAACCTCGTTCAGTTCACCTCGTCCGGCGTCCCCGTCTTCACCCAGCGCGCGGCGATCGCGGCGCTGAATGACGGCGAAGCTTTCCTCGCCGCCCAGATCGAACGCTGCCGCCGATCGCGCGACATTCTCTGCGACGGCCTGCTCGCGACCGGCCGGGTCCAATTCTTCGAGCCCGAGGCGGCGTTCTATCTGTTCTTCGGCGTCGACGGCTTTCCCGATTCGCGCGCGCTCGCGCTCCGCCTGATCGACGAGGCCGGCGTCGGGACCGCGCCGGGTTCGGCGTTCGGCCCGGGAGGCGAGGGGCTCCTGCGGGTTTGCTTCGCCCGCAATCCCGATCAGATCGCCGAGGCGACCCGACGGATCGTGCGCTGGCTGACAAGGTGACGCTCATCCGGCCGCGAACGGGGAGCGATGGGCGGAGCGCGCCCCTTCCCGCAACCGGGGCGGATTGCGGGGCTCGACGCCCCTGTAGCCGCGGTCGATGACCGCGGCTGCCGCGCTCACCGAGTACGGCTACAAACGCGCGAGCCGCCCAAGTGCGCGCAGCCTGTGCATCAATTCGAAATATGCGCGATGAAGGCGTCGATCTTCTTCACATTCTTGCGATGGGCGGGAAAGACCGCATGAATTGGGGTCGTGCGGCTCCGCCACGCCGGCAACAAGGCCGTCAATTCGCCCGAAGCGAGTTCTTCCCGCAACAGCCAGTCCGGCGCGTGGCAGATTCCAAGGCCCGCGAGCGCCGCCGAGCGGATCGCTTCGGAAGAGTTGGTCTGAAGCGTACCGGCCACGCGCACGCGGGCTACGTCGCCGCCCGCGCCGACGAATTCCCAGACATTCTGGGTCGCGGCTTCCGTGTAGACGATGCAATTATGCGCCGCCAGGTCGCGCGGATGTGTGAGCGGCGGCCCACCGTCCGGTAGCGCCGCGAAATAGCCGGGATGCGCGACGAGCACGCGCCGCCACCCGCCGATCTTGCGCGCGACGAGCCCGCTGTCGGCGAGGTCCCCCAAGCGCACGCCGACGTCGACGCCCTGTTCGATGAGATCGGCGAAGCCGTCGTTGAGCCGGAGGTCGATGCGCAGGTCGGGATGCAGGGCAAGGAAGCTTCGCACCCTCGGCATGAGAACCAGCCGGCCATAGGCCACGGAAGCGGCGACGCGGAGCCAGCCGATCAGCCGCGTCCCGCCGTGCAGCCTCTGCTCCGCCGCCTCGACGTCAGCGACCAGCCTTCGCGCTTCGGGGAAGAACGCCTCGCCCTCCTCGGTCAGCGAGAGCGCGCGGGTCGAACGGCTCAGCAGCTTGACTCCGAGATGCGCCTCCAGCGCCGCGACCTGCTTGCTGACGGCGCTTTGGGTCGTCGCGCTTTCCCTGGCGACGCCGGAGAACGAGCCGGCCTCGACCACACGAACGAAGACCTTCATGGCGGCGAGCCGGTCCATATCGTCATTCCTTGCTGGAATATATGTTAGGCGATCTTGCGGAGTATTTTTCCAACATGGAAGGGCTAGCTTGGTCCTGTTTCCCGGCGCGTCCCGCGCCCCTTCAGGAGCCAGTCATGACCCGCTTCAGCGTCCCCACACGCGACCAAGTGTCCCCCGACAATCAGGCGCTCTTCGACAATCTCAAGAAGGCGCTGTCCTTCGTCCCCAATCTCTACGCGACCTTCGCCCATTCGGCGACGGCTCTGGGGACCTATCTCACGTTGCAGAACGCCAAGTCCTCCCTGAACGCCAAGCAGCGCGAGATCGTCAATCTCGTCGTCAGCCAGGTCAATGATTGCGAATATTGCCTCGCCGCCCACACCGCCGTGGGCAAGATGGTCGGCTTCACGGACGCGCAGATCCTGGAAATCCGACAGGGCCGCGCGAGCTTCGATCCCAAGCTCGACGCGCTCGCCCGCTTCGTGCGCGAGGTCGCGGAAAAGCGCGGCCATGTCGCGGCCGCAGACACCGAGGCGTTCCTCAAAGCCGGCTGGAGCGAGGGCGCCGTGGTCGATGTCATCATGGTCGTCGGCGACAAGATCATCACCAATTATCTGCATGGCGTGACCAAGGTCGCGGTCGACTTTCCTGCGGCTTCGAAGCTCGCCGCCTGAATCGATCCAACCCGAGGCGGGCGCCCTGCGCGCCCGCTTCCCTCGCGGAGAGCGCGCTAATGATCGACCTCTACGCCTTTGCGACCCCGAATTCCGTCAAGGTTCCCGTCATGCTCGAAGAGGTCGGCGCCGCGTACCGCCTGATCAAAGTGAACATCCGCGCAGGGGAGCAGAAGACGCCGGAATTCCTCGCCCTCAATCCCAACGGCAAGGTCCCGGTGATCGTCGACCCGCAAGGCCCGCATGGGACGCCGGTGACGATCACGGAATTGGCCGCGATCCTCATTTATCTCGGCGAGAAATTCGGCAGGCTGATTCCCCCCGATCCTGTGAGCCGCGTCCGAATGTTCGAGTGGATGTTCTTCCACGCCTCCGGCCTCGGCCCGGCTTTCGGCCAGTCCGGCTATTTTCAGAAACTCGCGAAGACCCCTGCGCCGCTCGCGATCGAACGCTTCTCGACAGAGGCCCGTCGCACGCTCGCCGTGCTCGACCGTCGGTTGCGCGACGCCGAATATCTCGCGGGCGAATATTCCATTGCCGACATCGCCAACTTCGGCTGGATCTGGCGGCGCGAATTCGCCGGCGTCGATTTCTCGGAAACGCCGAATGTCGCGCGCTGGTATGCGAGCCTCGAGCAGCGGCCGGCCGTGTCGAGGGCCATCGCCAAACTGTCGGCGTAAGCTAACCTTATGGATGGCCAGTCTCGGGTTGAAGACGAACTCATGCGTGTTTGACCGATCCTACCGCTGACGCCCGCTCCTGGTCGGACACGAGAGGTTGGCCAAGTGGTCGGATGAAGGCCGCGTTTTGCGCGAAGCGGACTCGCAAGAAGCCGTCTTGGCCCGCCAGCAAGGGGCTTCCTTTCGGGCCTCGGACGGCCATCAGACCGCCGACAAGCGCCGGCGGATTTTTTGGATTAGAATGGCGGCAACAATGTCTTGCTGATATTCCGAATTCATGTACAGTGTCCGAATGCCCCTTGAGCTTAAGCCGAGAGCGCAAACGGTTCTCGACGGATTAACTGCGCCGCGTGGGCGGCCGACGTTCGAGCGGTCCTTAGGCGCGATTCCGTCCGTCGGCGGATCGCAAACGCTAGTCGCCGCCGCAAGGCGGTCGCAGGGCGTCGGAACGCAGAGGGCGCGCCCCCTTGGAAGCGCGAAAAGAGCAACGGGAGCTGGGCAACAGCTTGAAAACGTTCAAAATGGCAATGGGCGGCCCTTGCCTCGCGTTGGCATGGACTTGGGCCTGGCGCCCCGGCCGCTTGGATCGGCGACCCCTCGGCTTGGGTCAACGCGCGAAGAGCGAAACGATCGGGTTCCTACAAGAAGAGGCTGCGACCCTCGCTGCAAGCGACGCATCTCGAAGAGCCTCCCCGGAGCTCGTCGAGGGGACGCCCGCCGGACTCCGGACCACCCCCCCGGGAACCTCCTTCGAAGCGCCTGCTTCGCAGGCTCCTCAGGACGAGGGACTGAGCAGAATGAATATGGGGCTGAGCAGAATGGCGACGGCCGGCAAAAATCGTTGCAGGCCGTTGAAATCCCTCGAAACGGACTCGCAAATTGCGACGCCGTCGGTCTCTTGCGGCGTCCCCTTCAGGACGCGCCGTGCCCCAGACAGGAGAAGCGCCGGCCCTGGAGCGAACGGTCGCGCAAGGGAGGCGCTAAAGGTTTGATATCCCCTGTCCCCGAACGCTTGCGCGCGCACGGTGGGCGGCGCGCTTTCAAGCTTGACGCGTCCTTGTTGACGCCGACGCGCCGGGCTTGTCGATCGGACCTTCAGACCCTCGCGCCGGTCACCGGCGCCATGCCGAACATGCCGAGCTTGGCTTCCCCCGTCAGCGCGTCGCCCTCGACATTCACGGTGAACTCGAGCGTCAACGGCATCGGCGAGGTGATGTCGGTCTGCCAGGTAAGCGTATTGCCGGCGATCGCGCCCTCGAAGGTTTGCTGCCCGGCGGCGCCGTTCATCGTCCCATCGAACGTCGTCGCGGACGTCGGTTTCACCCCGAGCTGCGCCTCCTGGGGCCCCATCGGGGTCTCGAGAACGAGCTTCCAGTCACCTTCCACCGCCATCGTTTTTCTCCGCATCGGAAAAGCGCAGACGGGTCCCGGGTCGCCCCGCGCCGCCGAAACCTCGTTTACCAGCGCGCGGCGGGCGACGCCAACACGGAATTGTCGCCGAGGCGCCGCCGCACGGGGGGACCGCCCTCGCCCTAAGTTCTATGCTTTTTGCGCTGCAACATCTGGCGGCAAGACGAGCTTGCCATTAAATGCTCGCGGTGGTGTCTGGAGATCGTCATGATTGCTCGCCCGCGTCGCAGCGTCCTTTATATGCCCGGCTCAAACCCCAAGGCGCTGGCCAAGGCGCCGACGCTGCCCGTCGATGCGGTGATCCTCGACCTCGAGGATTCCGTTTCGCCCGACGCGAAGGAAGCGGCGCGCGCGCAAGTCGTCGCGGCGGCCAAGGGTGATTTCGGCGGCCGGGAAGTCGTGATCCGGGTCAACGGAGCCCACACGCCCTGGGGCCCTGAGGACCTGATCGCCGCGGCGGCCGCCGGACCCGACGCCATCCTTTTGCCCAAAGTCGACGGACCCGGCGCGATCATGCTGGCCGCCCGGGTGCTGCGCGAGAACGGCGCCCCGGACAGGACGCGCCTCTGGGCGATGATGGAGACGCCCAACGCTATTCTCAACGCGGGCCAGATCGCCGCCGTCGCCGCCGATTCCGCCTCGCGTCTCGCGGTGCTGGTGATGGGCCTCAACGATCTCGCCAAGGAGACGCGCGCCCGCCTGACCCCCGGCCGGCCGACCATGACCGCCTGGATCGCCAACTGCGTCGTTGCGGCGCGCACCCACGGCGTCGACATCATCGACGGCGTCTACAACGACATAAAGGACCTCGACGGGTTCCGGGCCGAGTGCGAGCAGGGACGCGACATGGGGCTCGACGGCAAGACCCTGATCCACCCGGGCCAGATCGACATTTGCAACGAGGTGTTCGCGCCGACGGCGGCCGAGGTCTCCAGCGCGCGCGCGATCATCGAGGCCTTCGCCCTGCCGGAAAACGCGGGCAAGGGCGTGATCCAGCTCAACGGCAAGATGGTGGAGTTGTTGCACGCCGACTTGGCGGGCCGCACGCTCGCCATCGCCGACGCGATCGCCGCGATGAGCCGAGCGGCCGCCTGAGGCCAACGAAGGCTCGAGTGGATTCAAAGGAAGCGGTCATGGGCGCGGAGCATCATTCCCTGTTTCAACTCGGGGCGGACACGACTCCCTACCGCAAGCTGACCTCCGAGGGCGTTCGAATCGAGAAGGCCTTGGGGCGCGAAATCCTGGTGGTCGAGCCGTCCGCGCTGACGCGGCTCGCCGAGCAGGCGATGATCGACATCAACCACCTTTTGCGGCCTGGCCATCTCGCCCAGCTGGCCAAGATCCTCGACGACCCCGAAGCGACCGGCAACGACAAGTTCGTCGCCTACGATCTTTTGAAGAACGCTAACATCGCTGCCGGCGGCGTGCTGCCGATGTGCCAGGACACCGGCACCGCCATCGTCGTCGCCAAGAAAGGCCGGAACGTCTGGACCGAAGGGTCCGACGAGGCGGCGCTCGCGGAGGGCGTCAGCGAAGCCTATCGTAAAAAGAACCTTCGCTACAGCCAGCTCGCCGCGCTCTCGACCTTCGAGGAGACGAACACCGGCGACAATCTGCCTGCCCAGATCGACATCGCCGCCGAGGGCGAGGACGCCTACAAGTTCCTGTTCATGGCGAAGGGCGGCGGCTCGGCCAACAAGACGTTCCTGTTCCAGGCGACGCCGTCGATCCTCACCCACGACCGGATGCTCGCCTTCCTGAAGGAGAAGATCCTCACCCTCGGCACGGCGGCCTGCCCGCCTTACCACCTCGCCATCGTGATCGGCGGCCTCTCCGCCGAACTGAACCTGAAGACCGTCAAGCTCGCCTCGGCCCGCTACCTCGACGCCCTTCCGACCACAGGCGCCCCGGACGGTCGGGCCTTCCGCGACCTCGCGCTCGAAGCGGAGATCTGGAAGCTCACCCAGGATCTGGGCGTCGGCGCCCAATTTGGCGGCAAGTATTTCTGCCACGACGTGCGTGTGGTCCGCCTGCCGCGCCACGGCGCCTCGTTGCCGATCGGGCTCGGCGTCTCCTGCTCCGCGGACCGCCAGGCGCTCGGCAAGATCACCCGCGACGGCGTGTTTATCGAAGAACTCGAGCACGACCCGGCCCGCTTCCTTCCCGCGGTCGACGAAGCCAAGCTCGGCGGGAAGGTGGTGGCCATCGACCTGAACCGGTCGATGAAAGGCATTTTGGCCGAGCTGACCTGCCATCCCATTCGCACCCGCCTCGCGCTGACCGGGCCGATGATTGTCGCCCGCGACCTCGCCCACGCGAAAATCCGCGAGCGGCTCGACCGCGGCGAGCCGATGCCGGATTATCTACGTAATCATCCAGTGTATTATGCCGGGCCCGCCAAGACGCCGGCCGGCATGGCCTCCGGCTCGTTCGGGCCGACCACGGCGGGCCGAATGGACTCGTTCGTCGAGCAGTTCCAGGCGGCGGGCGGCTCGATGGTGATGCTCGCCAAGGGCAACCGCTCGGCGGCGGTGCGCGAGGCCTGCCTGAAGCACGGCGGCTTCTACCTCGGCTCGATCGGCGGGCCAGCCGCCCGGCTCGCCCAGGACTGCATCAAGAAGGTCGAAACGCTCGAATATCCGGAGCTCGGCATGGAAGCTGTGTGGCGGATCGAAGTCGAGAACTTTCCAGCCTTCATCGTCGTCGACGACAAGGGCAACGACTTCTTCAAGGAATTGAACCTGAGCTGACGGCCGCCGGTCAACGTTTGGAGCGGGTGAACTAGGGCTCGTCGAACCCGGCCAGCGCATCGCGCATCGCGTCGCTCGACACGCGCAAAGGCCCGCTCAAGGGCGAGTTGTAATCGGTGATTAAATAGATCGCGGAGGCGACGCAGAGCGCGCAGATGACGATCGTCAGATGAACGACCACGTTGCGAGGGGCGAGCAGTCCGAAGACGCCGAAGACCACGGCGAGCCATCCGGACATCGCGAGCAGCAGCGGCCAGGAGACGGTGTTGTGGGCAGTCTCGATGAGCCGCCTCCGGGCGGCGAGCGCCTGGTCGATCTGCCCGGAGAGGGACTGGGCGAGTCTCTGATGAAAGCCGTCCGGCGGCTCGAGCTGATGGATCGCCGTATCCGCCCGGATCAGGATCGCCCCGAGTTGTCGCCGCTCGGCGCCAATGGGGGTCGAAAACTTGGGATAGGCGCCGGAAGGGGCCGGTTCGTCGGGCCAGCTGTCAGCGATCGCGGCGGCGACATATTCGCGCAACGTCGCGCGTATCGGCTTCCCCTCGCCGCCGTATTCGCGCAGGTGCATGTCCAGGTTGGAAAGATCGCCGGCGAAGGCGCGCACCCGGCTGTCGAACGTGTCGAAGGTGGTCTTCACCTCCGACAGGAGGAGGCTCAAAACAAGGGCGGTGAAGGTCACAAGGATCGAGACCACCAGCCGAACATGGTCCACCGTCTGGCTCGTCTTGTGCCCTTCGCGCAGCTTGCTTTGCAGGGCCAGGCCGATCCCGGCCGCCCCGATCAAGAGAATGAAGACAACGAGGACAATCCAGCCGCCGAGCGCCATTGGCCGAGGATTGATCCCTCAGCCGACAGATGGCAAGCGCCTCGGGCCGTCCCCGCGCGATTTAGCCGCTGTTCCGCAATCCCGCCGATACGCCGTTGATCGTGAGCTGAATGCCCGTCAGCACCTTCTCGCTCGAGGCGCGGCCGCGGTGCAGCTTCAAAAGTTCGACCTGCACGTGATTCAGCGGGTCGAGGTAGGGGAAGCGGTTGCGGATCGAGCGATCCAGCAGCGGGTTGCCGGCGAGAAGCTGGGGCTGCTCCATGATCGTGTTGAGCGCGTCGACCGAGTTGCGCCACTCCTGGGAAATGCGGGAGAAGATCTTTTCGCGCAACGCCACGTCGTCACAGAGCCGAGCATATCGCGAGGCGATCGCGAGGCTCGACTTCGACAACACCATGTCCATGTTCGAAAGCAGCGTACGGAAGAACGGCCAGCGCCGGTGCATGGCTTTCAACGCCTCGAGACCCGTCTCCGGATGGGCTTCGACATAGGCCTTGACCGCCGATCCAAAGCCAAACCAGCCGGGCAGCATGAGGCGGCACTGCGCCCAGGAGAACACCCAGGGAATTGCGCGCAAATCCTCGATCGCGGTCGTCTTCTTGCGCGAGGCAGGGCGCGAGCCGATGTTTAGGGTGGCGATCTCGGTGATCACGGTCGAAGACCAGAAATAGCGCTCGAATCCCTCGGTCTCATAGACGAGGCCTCGATAGGCGGCATAAGCCGCCTTCGACAATTCTTCCATCATCTCGAGGAAGGCGTGATCGGGCGCCGGACTCTCGTCCTGCAGCAGCGTCGCCTCGAGCGTGGCGGACACGAGCGTTTCGAGATTGCGCCTTCCGACGTCCGGGTTGGAGTACTTGCTCGAGATGATCTCGCCCTGCTCGGTGATGCGGATCTGTCCCTGCACGGCGCCGCCGGGCTGGGCCAGAATAGCGTCGTAGCTCGGGCCGCCGCCGCGGCCGACCGAGCCGCCGCGGCCATGGAACAGGCGGATGCGCACGCCGTGCCTGCGGAACACCTCGACGAGGCCGATCTCGGCCTTGTACAATTCCCAGCCCGAGGTGACGAACCCGCCGTCTTTATTCGAATTGGAATAGCCGAGCATCACCTCCTGCTCGCCGCCCTGGGATTCGACGAGCTTTCGGTATTCGGGGATCGCGAGGAGCCGGTCCATCACGCCGACGCAGGCGCGCAAGTCGTTGATCGTTTCGAACAGCGGCACGATGGCGATCGCGGTGGCGCCCGCCGCCGTGACCAGCCCCGCCTCTTTCAGAAGCAGCGCCAGCTCCAGCATGTCGGAGACGCTGTCGGTCTTCGAGATGATCGAGGTGCGGATCGCGCCCTTTCCGTATTTGGCGTGGATCGCCGCGGCGACCCGGAAGAAGGCGAGCTCCCCCGCCGTCTCCTCGCCGTAAGCGAGATACGGCGAGACGAGCGGCCGCGGGGACACCAGCTCCCGCCGCAAAAGCTCGATGCGCTGGTCCTCGTCCATTGCGCGATAGTCGAGACCAGGTTCGACCGCAGCGATGATCTCGGCAACCGTGCGCTCGTGAACGTCGGAGTTCTGCCGCATGTCGATGGGCGCGAGGTGAAAACCGAAAACGTCGACGGCGCGCATGAAGCCCCTAAGTCGGCCGCGTGCGATGATCGCGCCGCCGTTCGCCTCAAGCGAGTGGGCAATCACCGCGAGATCGTCCAGCAGTTCGTCGACCGACCTATAAGCCGGCGCGTCCGCGATCGGCTGGCGCAGCGCCACCACGTGATCGAGCTCCTGGGCGGTCTTCGCGAGGCGCGAATACATGCCTGCGACCGCGCGCCGGTAGGGCTCATCGCTGCGGGTCAGCGAATCATCCTCCGCGCGGTCGGCCAGAGCCTCGAGCTCGGGGGTGACGCGGGCGAGCGAGGAGGCGAGCGAGAGCTCGCCGCCGAGCTGGTGCAGCTCGTCGAGGTAGAAGCCGAGCGCGCGGGCGCTTTGTTGGCGCATCGCCTCATCCAGCACCCCGGCGTTGACGAACGGATTGCCGTCGCGGTCGCCCCCGATCCACGAGCCGATGCGCAGGAACGATGGCACGCGCTGGCCGCGCCTTCCGGAATCGAAAGCTGTCGAGCGCATCCTCGATCGCGCCGTAGAGGCGCGGCAGCTCCCGAAAGAAGGTGTAGTCGTAGTAGGAGAGACCGTTAGAAACCTCGTCGAGCACCCGAAGACGTTTCTGGCGCAGCATGTTGGTGCGCCACAGGATGAGTACGGCGCGCCTGAGCTTTTCCTCGATCGCGGCGAGCTGGGCCGAATCCCCTTCAGCGCGCTCGCGCTCGTCAAGCAGGTCGGCGATCTCAAGCTCACGGGTTAGCGTGCTCTTGCGACGAACTTCGGTCGGATGCGCAGTCAGCACCGGACTAATCAAGGCGCGATCAAAGAATGTGCTCAGCGCGTTGGGCGCGACGTCCGACTGGCTGACATGTTGGCGAATGTGGTGAAAGGCGTAGGCGAGCGACCCGGGACGCGCCGCTGAGCCGGCCTTCACATGGGCCCGATTGCGGCGAATGTGGTGCTGGTCTTCGGCGATATTGGCGAGATGCGAGAAGTAGCTGAAGGCGCGGACGATCGCGAGGGTCTGGTCGGCGCTGAGGCTGTCGAGCGTCGCCTCAAGTTCGCGCCGGGCAGCCGGCTCGTTGTTGCGGTGGAATCGGATGGAGGCCTGCCTAATCTGTTCGACAAGCGCATAGGTCTCCTCGCCCTCCTGCTCGCGGACGGTGTCGCCGAGGATGCGGCCGAGCAGCCGAATGTCGTCCCGTAACGGCCGGTCCTTTTCCACGTCATCTGCGAGGGTCGGGTCAACGGCCATGCGGGGCGCCTCCATCGTGCGGCAGCGGGCGGATGTCGCACGCGGCAGCGGGACTGGCAAGCAAAGCAAGAGCGGCGCCAAATGGCGAGGGTGAACCGTTTCTCTTCACCGAGGCGGCGGAACGGAACAGCGCGGACGGCCCGCCGGCATTGACATCGGGCCGCCGGCACCCCTATGAAGCGCGCCGTGCCCAGGTGGCGGAATTGGTAGACGCACTGGTTTCAGGTACCAGCGGTGCAAGCCGTGAAGGTTCGAGTCCTTTCCTGGGCACCATTCCGCGAGACGCCGAACGCCGCCGCTCGCTGGAGCTGAAGTTATCGGGCGAGGTTCCGGCTCAAGCGTTCCCAATCTTCCCGTAGGCCAGCGCCAACGCGATCGCCGCGGCGTTGGAGACGTTCAGGCTCTTGATGGCGCCAGGCAGCTCAAGCCGCGCGAGTATGTCGCAGCGCTCGCGCGTCAGGCGCCTCAGCCCCCGATCCTCGGCCCCCAGCACGAGCGCCAGCGGCCTGGCGAGCGGGACCGCGTCGAGCGGCGCGGGCGCCTCCGAATCGAGGCCGACCCTGAGATACCCCATGTCGCCCATTTCCGTGAGCGCGCGGGCGAGATTGGTCACCGTGCAGATCGGCACGTGCTCGAGCCCTCCGGAAGCCGACTTGGCGAGCGTGCCGGAGAATTGGGGCGAATGCCGTTCCGTCGTGACCAGCGCGTCGACGGCGAAGGCGGCGGCAGTACGCAGGATGGCCCCCACATTGTGTGGATCGGTGATCTGGTCGATCGCCAGGACCAGTCCGCGCGCCGGCAGTTCGGACACATCGATCGGGGCGAGCGGCCGCGCTTCGAGAACAAGTCCCTGATGAACCGCGTCACGGGGCGCACGCGCAGATATGTCCTCGAGACTGAGGATTCGGATCTCGACCCCGCGCGCGTCGATCTCGGCCTTGAGGCGGTCCGCAGCGGCCGCAGTCGCGTAGAGCCGGATCAGCGCTCGGCGCGGCGCTCGTAGCGCGGCCTCCACGCTGTGGAAACCGTAAATCTTGGCGACGTCGGAATCGCGGCGCTCGCGCGGCCGGTCGCGCCCTCGGCCCTCACCTTCAGGCGCCGCCGGCCTGGGACGCGACGGCTTTGGCGAGGCGGGGCGGCGCCGGTCGAGTGCGGGCGGCGCGGCGCCACGCGATTCGCGCTTACGGGTCATAGCTTTTCCTTGCGGCTCAGGGCCTCGCCGAAGCTCTAAGCCGCTTCGCGCATTCTCGCCAGCACCCCAGGGGGCGGGGAGCCGCGAGCGGCGATTTTCCAGTTGACAGCCTCCGGGTCGAGGAAACATAAGCCGTGACCCACGCCTCGGCACCACCGGGGCGTTTTCGTCCGAAAGGCTCCTCGAGCTTGCCGGACCTTGGGGGAGTGTCCCGAGCGGCAAAGGGGGCGGACTGTAAATCCGCTGGCTAAGCCTTCGTAGGTTCGAGTCCTACCTCCCCCACCAGCTACCGAGCTGATTTGAAGAATTTCTTGATTCCGGAATTGTGTCCGATCTGTCCGCGCCTTGCAGGCGGTGGTGCTTCGCCGCGACGGTCTCGGTCTGGAATCGGTTCGCCGTTCTGAGGGACGAGGTCGAGTTGCACGTGGTCGACGAATATGGAGACCGGAACGCCCTGCCGCCAAGCGGGAGACGTGCCGTTGGCGACGGTGAACAGGGCGATGACGCTGAGGTCGCTTACACGGCTTGCGACGCGAGAGTCCCGACCACTAACCCCCACGCCTTTGTGGGCGCGGCGCCCCCCGAAACTCCTTTCAGTTCGTCTTCGCTGAGTTCGATGTCCACCTTTTTGTCTTCCGTCGACTTTTCTGGAGAAGACCCGTGCGATGATGTTGACGCCGAATTCTCAGGGGGTCGGCCTGCTTTCTGTTCCGTCATATCTGTCTCCTCAAATCTTCCGGCTCACAGACGAACGTAGCAAGAACCCATAACGTCCGCTGTGATGTACCCCACACGCAGAAGTGTTGGCGTTTCGGCTTCGATGACTTTTGGTTCTAGCAAAAAACGGCGCTTCAGCCGCTTCGTCAACATCGGCCCTCGGAGATGCCGGAAGCCGCGTAATCCTTTTCGCCCTGTCTCACCTTCGGGGTGCAGTCCAGTCCAATCCCGACGGACCCTCACGCCCCCGTCAGCGGGCGGGCCTCGCCTCGGTCGGCAAGCTTATTGATTGTTTTTGATCTTGTTCCAGCCTTGCCCGCCCGCCACTTGCTTCAGCTGATCATCGCTCAGTTCGCTTTCGACATCTCTGCCAGTCTTGACCGGCCAGTCCGGCGCAGGCGGGTTCGCCTGCGGCGCAGACGCTTCTCTAGTTTCGTCGGTCGAATGTTGTCGCTGTTTGCCGGTCATGGACGTCGCCTCTCGCTTGTCCGGCCGCGCCAGGGCCTGGATTTCGGCGCTTAGCACAATGAATATTGCCCATCAGTCTCTAATCCCTGGTCCCCGATTACGGCGCGATGACGGCGATGCCTTATGATGCACGACAGGACTGCGGGATTACGTTGGGATTACCTAGCGCGCTGCTTCGTTCGCGGATTTCGAGGCGGAGCTCTTTGCTTCCCTGGCGGCCGCCATGCCGATCCGTCTGACGCGAATTCTCGCCGGATGTGATGGCGCGATTGCACGAAGAAGGACGGCGAAAGCCGGATCGCCGCGCGGTCGGTAGCCGCCTGCAATCATACGATCATAGTGACGTTAAATACCCCCCGTCACAGAGATTGCGTCTCAGACTTGCCCAGGTCCACCGAGAGAGATGAGGTAATCCTGCCAGCCGGGGTAATTATCGAGCGGGCGACCGTCGCGCAGGCGGCGCAGCAGTCCCTTCGGGACGGTGAGGGCTGCGCCGTTGGACAGCGGAAGGATGAGGATTTCCTCGGGGCCGTCGAGGCGCCGGAAAATCGCCTCGATCAGGGCGACCGGGGCCTCCCCGAAGGAGTCGACGGGCCAGAGCTCTCCAGCCGCGGAGAGCGTCAGGACATTCGCTAGGATGTCGCGTCGCGAGACCGAGCCGCGGCGGATATCGACGAGGCGGCTCGGGCCGCACCCGAGCTCCGCGACGACTTGGCGCGCGCCGTCGTTCTCGAATTTGAGCTTTCCCGAAGGCGTCTCGGCGCGGAACGCGACCGCCGCTGCCGGCCGCGCCAACATGAAGCGGCTCGCCATGAGCCGCCGCACCCGCTCGGCGTCGTCGATCCGCTCCGCCTCGCGGGCGAAGACGTCGCTGCGAAAGGGCCGCTCGGTGCAGCAGTCGCGGGCGAGCTCGCGCAGGTCGTCGTCGGCGATGCGGTCCAGAACCTTGCGGGCGGCCGCGCGCAGGACGAAGCGGTCGTAATTGTCGACCAGGTAGGCGGAGCCGACCGGGACGAGGCCGATGGCCCGCACGGCGGCGCGAACCTCTGTGACGAACAGCGGCCGCGATTCCCGCACCAGATATTCGTGGGCGAGATAGTGCTTGTCGAGCGCGGCGAGCGCGCCGACGCGCCCGCTTTCGAGCGCGCGCGCCCCCGCGTCGTGGAGGCCGCGCGCGACCGACAGCGCGGCCTCGATCTGCGCAAGGCTGTCGCCCGGTGCGGCCCTGCCGAACTCGAGCAGGATCTGGCGCAAGGCCAGATCGCGCGACCAGCCGGGCAGGGCGTTGTAGCCGAGATAGACGAGCCCGCCGGGCGCAAGATGTCGGTCGATGAAGCCGATCAGCGCGCGCTGGGCGGCCGCGTCGATCCAGGTGTAGACGCCGTGCGCGACGATGTAGTCGAACTTCGGCAAGTCGAGGCGGCTCGCCTCGGCGAAGTCCGCGGCGTGGAACGTCACGTTCGCGACGCCCGCCTCGGCGGCGAAACGGCGCGCGTGGTCGATGTGATCCGCCATCACGTCGACGCCATGGAAACGCCCGCCCGGATGCGCTGCAGCGAGGACGGCCGGCGTGATCCCCTGTCCGCATCCCAGTTCGCACCAGGCGAAGCCGTTCGCCCGCTCCGGCGGCGCAAAGCCCGTGAGTAGCGCGACATGGTCGAGCCAGGCCGGCGCCAGCTGCTTCATGAACGTCCGGACGTAGGGCGTATCTGACGGAATTCCGCGCGGCCGCGCGCCCGCCGCCGTGGCGCCGTCGCCCTCGCTTGCCCGCTCTAGCCGGGCGCCGCCCTTCCTGGCGGTCCTAGTGTCCCGCAAGTTCTCCTCCCTCGCCCAAAAGCCCTGATGTCGGCGATACGGGACGGTCCGCGGCGCCGTCTGTGACGCGGATCACTGTTCGGAGACGGCTTTTCAGTTTAGTTTGCGGCGTGGACTTCTCAAGGCGCAAGGGACGCGAGAGCGGCCCTCCGGGGACGTCCGTAAGGAAGGGGACCCAAATGGCTGACAAGCAGGAGCCGCAGGCAAAAACCGGAGACAGGGACCGGCCGCGCGACAAGGCGTCGTCGCCGGACGCGCTGACCACGGCGACCCGAAAGGGCGACATCGAGCTCAGCGAGGCCGACCTTAGCGGCATTTCCGGGGGAGACGAATCCCCCAAGGAGAAGAAGTTCTTCTAACCGCACGGGCGGGGTCGCATCCCATGGGACACCGGACGCCGCAGTTGTTTCCGCTGTGAGCGCAATCACAGTCCGCCGGTGAGATTCATGATTAGGGTTTGGTGCGGCGCCCGAGATCCGGGCGGCGCACCAGGGGAGAAAAGCGATGACGAAGAAGACGGAGGACCAAGCTCACGGGAAAGCGCAGGCGGCCCCGCAGAAGAAGGGCTCTTCGCCCGACGCCCTGACGAAGTCGCGGAAAAAGGGCGACATCGAGCTCAGCGACGACGAGCTTAAGGCTGTCGCTGGGGGACTGAAGATCGACGGCGTCAAGGGCTGAAGCCGGCAACCGCACGAACGGCCTCGGATGGCGGTCGTTCGACTTGGAAAGTAGAGGTGCAGTCATGGCGAACGATACCGAAAACAAGAAGCGGGACTTCAAGCAGGACAAGAGCGTCCGGCAGGATCCGGCTAGGAAGCCGGCGAAGGAGGGCGACCGGCCTGCGGCCGGAGGCCATCTCAGCGACGAGGATCTCGACGCGATTGCGGGCGGCCCGACGGCCGTCGAGCATCCGGTGCGCTGATCCGTCCGGCCCGAGCGCTTCCAGGGCGCTCGAAAGAGTTCGCGACGACGCCGCTTCCGGCGCCGTCGTCGAGCGGGCGGGCGCGAGCGGATGCGGCGCCCGACACCTTATCCAGGAGGACATGCCATGGCGAAGAAGACGGAAGAGAAATCGCACGCAAAGGCGGACGTGTCGCAGAAGAAGGCGGCCTCCCCGGACGCGCTGACGAAGGGGCAGAAGAAGGGCGACATCGAGCTCTCCGAATCCGACCTGAAGGCGGTCGCCGGAGGCGCGATCGACTCCTATTCCAAGATCAAGCTCACCTGAGTTCGAGCGCGGGCGGACCCCCGTCGCGCCGTCCCGGCCGGCTGAGCGTCAGTCGGCCAGGCCCGCGGCGCTCCAAGGAGTTCGCGACGGCGCCGCTTCCGGCGCCGTCGTCGAGCGGGCGGGTGCAGCTGATGCTGCGCTCGGATCCCTATCAAGGAGGACAGAGCCATGTCGAAGAAGACGGAAGAAAAATCTCACAAAAAGGCGGACGTGTCGCAGAAGAAGGCGGCCTCCCCGGACGCTCTGACGAAGGGTCAGAAGAAGGGCGACATCGAACTCTCCGAATCCGACCTGAAGGCGGTCGCCGGGGGCGCGCAAGTAGACTTCTTTTCCAAGATCAAGTGACGCGCGGGCGGCGCGCCGACGAAATACGGGTCACAAACGGGGGAAGATGTTTTGACCGACAAGGAAACAAAGGAAATCCCCGCCGGGAACGCTGACGAAGATCAGTCGGCTCAGGCGGCGAACGCGCCCGACCTGGGCGAGGCCGATCTCGACAAGGTCGCGGGCGGCATCGGCAGCGTTCCCATAAACGCCGGCGGCGGCCGATGAAGCGGCCTTTGGGACGCGGTCCCCGACCGCGTCCCCTTTCCGTCAGCCGGCCAGCGTCTTGAGCATCCGGTCGAACCGATCGCCGGCCTGCGACACGACGTCGAGTAGGCCGACATCGAGTTCGTCCTTCTCGATCGCCTGCGGGTCGAGGCCCTGCGCGCCGCCGTAGCCCATCCGCCGCACGGTCCCACGCACGCGGTCGGCGAGGAAGATCGCGAGCGCCCGATAGAAGCGGCAGCCGAACGCCGGGTCGGCCTCGAGCTTGCGGGCGAGCGTCTGCTTGTCGAGAAAGAGCGCGAGGCCTTCGCCGACCGCTGTCACCGTGGCCATGGGCGGCGTCGAATTGACGAACGACATCTCGCCCAGAATTTCGCCAACGCCGAGCCGCGCGATCTCGCCGGCGATCTTCTCGGTGACGACGCACTGGCCGCGCAAGATGAGGATCACCGACCCGACCGCCCGTCCCTCGTGAATGAGGATCTCCCCGTCCGCGATCCGGCGGCGCGCGCCGGTCCGCGCCATCCACTCGACGTCGGCGTCGGCGAGCAGGCCGAAGATATAGAGAACTTTGCGCATGACGGTGGCCTCCCCGCGTTCGTGCCCGTTACAGAAGCTGACGCCGGACGAAGTCGGCGAACAGGCCAGGCTGGGCGGCGAGCTCGTCGAAAGTTCCGGTCTGGACGATCCGGCCGCCCGAAAGGACGACGATCCGGTCGGCGCTCCTCACCGTGCTGAGCCTCTGCGCGATCACGACGCGCGTCACGGCGAGCCGGTCGAGCGATTTGCCGACGATCGCCTGGGTGCGGTTGTCGAGCGCGCTGGTCGCCTCGTCGAACAGGAGGATGCGCGGGCGCTGGGCGAGGGCGCGGGCGATCATGAGCCGCTGGCGCTGCCCGCCCGAGAGCGTGTCCATGCCGTCGGCGACGACCGTGTACATGCCCATCGGCATCGCCTCGATGTCCTCGGCGAGCCCCGCGAGCCGGGCCGCCTCCCAGGCGCGATCGATAGGCAGCTGCGTCTGGCCGCAGATGTTCTCGTAGAGGTTGCCGGGCGTGAGCTTGCCATTCTGCAGCACGACGCCGATCTGGCGGCGGATCGCGGCGACGTCGAGCGTGTCGAGCGGCTTGCCGTCGAAGAGGACGGCGCCGGATTTCGGGTTCTCGAACCCGAGCAGGAGGCGGAACAGGGTCGACTTGCCGCTCCCCGACGGCCCGACAACGGCGACGTACTCGCCCTTCGCCACGGCCATCGTCACCCGGTCTAGGATCTTGGGTCCTTCCGACACGTAGCGGAACGTCACCTGACCGAGCTCGAAGGCGCCCGCGAGCTCGCCCGGCGCATTCTTCGGCTCGCCGATCTCGGCCTCCTCGACGAGCAGCGGCCGCAGCCGGTCGAGGCGCGGAATCGCGATCAGCGTCTGGGCGAGCGCGGTCGTGAACGCGCCAGCGGCCGCCATCGACTGGCCGAACGCGACGAAGAAGGCGAGGAACTGTCCGGTGTCGAGGCGAAGGTCGCCGAGCCCGCCCCAAGCGCCGGCGAAGACCGCCAGCGTCGCCGTGGTCGGATACGCCGCCTCGAACGC
Organism: uncultured Alphaproteobacteria bacterium; assembly: GCA_963748545.1. GTDB lineage: Bacteria > Pseudomonadota > Alphaproteobacteria > Rhizobiales > Beijerinckiaceae > Roseiarcus. The sequence goes on along the minus strand of CAVVJO010000006.1, from coordinate 67,954 downwards.
CGAAAGCGCGTTTGCGAGCCGCTGTGAGGCGACGAACTGCCGCTTCTGCTCAGCGAAGCGGCGCGCCCAGACGGCGAGCGCGCGCTGGGTCGCGCCGGCGACCTTGAGCTTGGCCACCCCGGTCAGGAACTGCAGGACGAGCCCCTGCGCCTTGCCGTCGAGCTCGAAGTGCCGCCGCTCGCGCGCGAGACGCAGCCAGAAGACGAGCATGACGACGCCTGCGCGCAGCGCGGTCAGCGCGAAAGCGACGAGCGCGAGACCGGGCGCGAAGGCGAACATCACGGCGAAGCTGAAGACGGAGAACACGCCTGCGAGCGCCCCCCCGATCGCGTGGTCGGTCAGCGTCCTGCGGATCGCGTCGACGCCGAGCACCCGGTCCGCCAGATCGCCCGCCGAATAGCGGCGGAAGAACGAGACCGGCATCCGGAGCAGGCGGTCGACCACGCCGCCCTGCAAGAGCCGGTCGAGCGCGCCTTCGAGGCGCAGGATCGCGACGCCCTGCGCGAGGTGGAACCCGGCGAAGCCGAAGGCCACGAGGACGAGGCCGGCGGCGCACAGGGCAAGCTCGCTCCACTCCGTCCTCGGGATCGCCGAATTCGATCACCACCTCGGTCATCAGCGGCGCGACCAGGGTCAGGGCCCCGATCGAGGCCGCGCTGACGAGGATGCGGACGACGTCGCGCGCGCCGTGGCCGAAGGCGAAGCCGGCGAGGCTCGCGAGCGATCCCGTAAGCGCGGGAAGCGGCGCGTAGAACATCATCGCCTGCGGCGAGAGCTCGGCCGCGAGCCTCGCGGTCACCCGGCGGCTTGCGTGTCCGGCGGGATCGACCATTCTGTAGCCGCCGCCGGACGAGGGCACGATCGCGACCGGCTCGTCCCCCTCCTCGCGCCAGGCGACAAGCGGGCCGACGTCGCGCCGCCACCAGTCGCCGCGCAGCAGCACCCGGCGCGCGCGCAGGCGCCAGGCGCGCGCGATCTCGGCCGCGCCCGCCATCCCCTGCATTCCGGAGCGGTCGGGAGACGGCCCCGGACGCACGCCGATCGCTTCGGCCGCGACGCCGCACGCGGCGACCAGCGGGTGGGCGCCCGCAAACGCCGGCGGACGGGCGTCGCGCGGCGCGAGCACTCCCGCGAGCGCCTCCACCATGTCCCGGGTGTGTGCGGCGGCGCGCGTCGCGCGCTCGCCAAGCCGGTCGGCGTCGGCGGCGCGCGCGGCGCCGATCCGGTCCGTGATCGCGCGCATCGCGCGCTCGTGGAAGCGGTCGATGGCCGGCCAGAGATCGGCCGGCGCGGCGTCGAGCGCGCGCACACTGGCCGCGCCGCGCGCCGTCGCCCACATTCCCGAGGCCATCGGCGCGGGCGGATCGCGAGGGCCAAGCGTCGCGCCGTCCGTGAGTTCAATCTCGCCGTCGTCGACCACGATCCAGACGACCTCGTCCGCGGGCGCCCGGAACGGCTCTCCGTCGGAGAGCGTCAGGACCGCGCCGCGTCCGGCCTCGCGGGCGTTCCAGCTGGCCGGGCGTCCGACGAGCGCCGAGCCGAGCGCGACGATCCAGGCCTCGACCTGCCGGCGATCCTCGAGGGCGTCGCGGTCGAGTTCGACGGCCTGCGACCCGATCGCGCCGACCGCGAGCGCGGCGATCGTCTCGCCGTCCTCTGCGACCGCCGGCGCAAGGCCGAGGACGATTCCGCCCGCCTCGATGCGGCACAGGTGGAGCCGCGCCCCGGCCGGCCCGCCGTCGGCGACGGGCGCCGCGAAGATGTCGGCCCGTCCGGCGGCGACGCGAAGGACGCGGCGGGGGTCGTCGAGCCGCTGCGGCCGGCGGCCGTCGAGGGGAATGGGCCGCGGCTCGGGAGCAACGGGCGCGGCCGAAAGCTCGGGCGCCCGCGACGCCAGGGGTCCGACCCGCCGCATCACTCGCCCCCGACCAGCCGGGCGTAGGCGCCGGCCATCGCGATCAGCTCGTCGTGCGCGCCGCGCTCCACGACCTCGCCGTTTTCCAGCAGGATGATCTCGTCGCAGTCCCTGATCGTGCTCAGGCGATGCGCGATCACGATGCAGGCGCAACCCCTGCGGCGGAGGTTGTCGTCGATCCGGGCCTCGGTGTAGGGGTCGAGCGCGGCGGTGGCCTCGTCGAGCACCAGCACGGTCGGATTGGTCACGAGCGCGCGGGCGATCTCGATCCGCTGGCGCTGCCCGCCGCTGAAATTGGTCCCGCCTTCGGCGACGCGCGCGTCGTAGCCGCCCTGTCGGCCCGTGACCTCGTCGTGAATCAGCGCGTCCTTGAGCGCCGCGGTGAGATCGCCTTCGGGGGCGCTCGAGTCCCAGAGAGTGAGGTTCTCCCGAACCGTTCCCTCGAACAAGAAGATGTCCTGGTCGACGTAGGCGATCGAGTGGGCGACGACCGCCGGCGGGATCGCGTTCAGCGGCTCGCCGTCGAACAGGATCTCGCCGGACCAGGGCTCGGTCAGGCCGCAGATCAACCGCCCGACCGTGGACTTGCCGCTGCCGCTTCGCCCGACGAGCGCGACGCGCATGCCCGGCGCGAGCGTCAGCGACAGCCCCTTGATCAGCGGCGCCTCTAGCCGCGAATAGCCAAACACGATGTCGCGCAGTTCGATCCGGCCGGTGAGCTTCGCCCGCGTCGCGGCGGCAGGCCAGGCCGGGCGCGCCTCCACTCCGGTCGGGTAGTTCAGGACGTCCTCGACCCGCGCCAGGTCCGCCTTGACCTCCTGAAAGCCGGTGGCGAACTGCACCAGCGCGGCGATCGGCGCAGCGAAGCCGATCGCGAGCGCCTGCAGCGCGACGAGGCTTCCGATCGTGAGCTCCCCGCCGATCACCCGGGCGCCGCCCACCCCAAGGATCGCGGCCGTGACGAGCGCCATGAAGAACGGGGGAAAGACGTTGAGAATCGTGGCATACGCCCCGACGCGCTGGCTGAGGTTGAGGACCTTGGCCTGAAAGCCGGCCCAGCGCGCGAACGCGTCGTGCTCCAGACCGCTGGCCTTCAGGGTCTCGACCGTCCGTACGATGCTGACCGTGTGGCCGTAGAGCTTGCCGCGCTCGACCGCGAGGCCGCGGTTGAGGTCGGCGAGCCGGCCGCTGACGAGCCTGAGGGCGACTACGTTCATCAGCGACAGGCCGACGCAGAGCGCGGCGAGCATCGGGTCGAACGCCGCCATCGCCGCGGCAAAGAACACGAGCGAGACGACGTTGAGGGCGTTGGTGGCGAGGCCGCCCGACAGGAGCCGCGCGACCTGCTCGTTGGCGGAGACGCGGCTCGCGAGGTCGCCGGCGTGACGCTGGGTGAAGAACTCCATCGGCAGGGACAGGAGCCGGTTGAGGAGCCGGCCGACGAGCGATACCGACAGTTTGACCTGCATCCGAAGGAGGAGCGACTGCTGCATGGCGGTGACGAGCGCCATGCCCACCGCCGCGACCGCCATGGCGACGATGAGCGGCGCGAACCAGTCGTGCTGGCCGCGCACGAGGATGTCGTCGACGAAGATCTTGCTGAAGGCGGGGATCACGACGGCGGGAACCGCGAGCGCGATGCTGATCGCGACGAGGAGGGCGACCGCGGGCTTCAGACGGGCGAGCTCTCTCGCCAGGATCGGCAGAACCGCGGGCTTGCGTCCCCGGGGGCGAAAGTCCGGGCCCGGCTGCAGCGCGAGCACGACGCCGGTGAAGGACCGGTTGAACTCCTCGTGATCGATGAACCGTCGCCCGACCGCCGGATCGTTGATGCGCGCGCCCCTGCGGTCGATGCCTTCGAGCACGACGAAATGGTTGAAGTTCCAGAAGATGATGCAGGGCATCGGCACTTCCGGCAGTGTTTCCGGCTCCTTTCGGAAGCCCTTGCCGACGAAGCCGTAGCTCCGCGCAGCCTTCAAGATGTTGCTGGCTTTCGTCCCGTCGCGGGAGACGCCGCAAGCGAGCCGCACGTTCTCGAGCGGAATCCACAGCCCGTAATGCGCGAGCACCATCGCGAGCGAGGCGGCGCCGCATTCGACGCACTCCATCTGCAGGATGGTGGGGGTCTTGCGCGCTCTCCTCATCGCGAAGCCGGGCACCCCCTAGCCTCCGATCCCGCTCAGGCGCTTGAGGACGGGAACGACGAGATCGATCGGCGGCTGCTCCTTGGTGGTGACTTCGGCATGCGCGAGCGTTCCTGCGCTCATGGGTATGCGCGGTCCGGCGCCCGACGTCCAGCGATAGCCGCTGGCGCTCGTCGGATCGCGTTCGAGCCTGACACGGACGGCGTAGGGCGCGCCCTCGCGCGAGAACCCTTTGACGAGGGCGTCGTTGTGGAGCACGGCGGCCATGCCCTCGGGAGTGACGGGAAACTCGGAGACGCTGAGGACCTTGCCCGACATCGTGCCGAATTCCTCGCGCTTGACCGTGGTCGGTTCGATCCGGACGTCCATTCCCGGCTCGATGTCCTTGCCGTGGCCGGCCGGGACAAAGACGATCGCTTCGAGGTTCGCGCCCTCGGGCTCGATCGCGGCGACGGGCGTGCCAGCGGCCAGTACGCCGCCCGCCGACACCTTGATCTCGAACACGCGCCCGTCGATCGGGCTGGAAAGCTCAGAGTTCCGGGCGATCGCGCCGGCGAGTTCCTCCACCTCGCGCCGCGCCTCATTCACCTTGAACTCGGCCGACAAACGGTCGAGGTCGCGCTGCGACGCCTGCTCGCGGATCTGGCCGTCGAGCCGCTGGATGTCGTTCTGCGCGTCGGTGACCCGCTGCTTCGTTGTCGAGAGGTCGGCGCGCAGCCCCTCGAGCTCGCGCTGCGTCACGAGGCCCTTGGCATTGAGGGCCTCGACGCCGGCGATGTCCTTGACCAGGTAGGCGAGATGTTCCTGCGCGGCGGCGATGCTCTGCTGAAGCCCGGACTTCTGCGACGCCGCGTCGGCCGCCTTGATCTCGAGCTCCCGCTTGATTGCTGCCGCGAGCTCCGCCTGCTCGCGCTCGCGCTCATTCAGCGCCTCGGTCCGATCGCGCAGGCGCTGTTCGGCGTCGGTCTGCACGATTCGGGCGATTGCCTGGCCCTTTTTGACGCGGTCGCCGACAGCGACCTCCACCGCCCCGAGCCTGCCCGGCACCGCGGAGTTGGCGTCGACGACGCTCCCGGCGTCGCTCACGAGAATGCCCTCGCCGCTCGCCCGGGTCGGAACGCGGCCGACGACGCCCCAGGCGACCAGCGCCGCGATGCTCGCCCCGACGACAAGCGCGCCAACCCAGTCGGCCGGGCGGGTCACGTCTATCAGCTGGTCCAGTTGCTCGGGCGAGGAGAGCTGTTCCAGCGCCGCCGCCCGAAAGATCTTTTCCGAGCTGCTCACGGTCCGTCTCCCAGCGCCACGCGCCTGCTCCCTACCGCCACGGCGTCCAGCGCTTCAGTTGGCGCCGTTCGCGGCGAATGCCTCAAACCGTCCTCGCTCAATTCGCCGCTCGTCGCAATGGGCTTTGTACCGGTCCGGCGCGCAGTCTAAAGCTTCCAGGAATCCTTCGTCGCTGGGTTGTTGCCCCCGGCGACATCTTTAAGTTCGTCCTCGCTGAGCTCGATGTCCGTTTTCTTGCCGGCTTTGGTCAGATCGTCCGGCGAAGTGGCCTTCTTCGCCGACGCGCCCTTCGCCGGACCTTGTCGCGATGAAGTCTTCTTGGCGCTCATCGAAATCTCCTTCCCGTTTGGCCGCGCGCACAGCGCGCCAGTTTTTGCGGCGCATGCTCTTCAGCTGCGTCGATTTTCCCGTCCGCAGGATCAGCTTCGGATCGGGCCCGCGCGCGTCTCCCGCTGGCGTTTCAGGATCTCGTCATCCAAGTCCCGCCCCCCGTATCTTCGATCCCCCTGCGACGTGTTTCAGTTCCTCTTCGCTCAGCTCGATGTCGGCCTTCTTGCCGGCTTTGGTCAGATCGTCCGGCGAAGCGGCCTTCTTCCCCGGCGCGCCCTTCGCCGAACCTTGTCGCGATGAAGCCTTCTTGGCGGTCATCGAAGTCTCCTTCCCGTTTGGCCGCGCGCACAGCGCGCCAGAGAAACAGGCTAAGCTCTTGTTGGCCGCGTTGAAAGTGACGCGGATCACACCATGCGACACGCCGTCCGAGCGCCGCAGGCGAGACGCTCGAGCCGACGATGACGGTGCGTCTCGCGGAGCCCGGATGTTCGGAAGCGGCGCTCGCGAGCCGAGCGACATTGTCTTGCCAGTCAGGCTCCCACGTTCTATATATGTTCTCAGTAGGGGAACACGTCGCATGTCTCAACGCGCAGAAGCCGCCTTGCGTCCGCTGGTCGCGCGCGCCGCACGGCGGAGGCGCGTCGTCGCGCGCTCGGCTCGAACCGGCCGGCGATGCAGGGCGCGGGCCGCGGACCTCGCGGTCGGCGGCGGCGGCGCCGCCCTCCGACGCCCCGGCCGTCGCCCAATCGCGCAACGGAACCGAGATGGGTCGCAACATCTTGAAAACTCTCGTTTCCGGAGCCCGAAATTGAGCGGGGTCCGCGCGGAGGAGCGGAGGCGTGTGAATCCGTGAGGTCGCTTATCCGCCCTGGCGGCGTCGGCGACGCCGCTCCCCAGGAGTTGCAATCGCCCGGCATATTCGCCGCAAGGCTCTGAAACAATGGAATCCGAACTCGAGAAACAAGGACTAGCCAAAGCGTCAGCGCACCCCTGAATGACACCCCAAGGCGGCAGGCCTTCGGAGCCGGTTGCATCCATATAAAGACATGTTTATATGATTATGCAATCTCTTGGCTTCTCGGCGGCTGCAAATGAGTTCTTCGCTCGACCCGATCTTCGACTCCGCCTTCGCCCATCGGCAGGACGCCGCCGACGCGTTGATCGAGGCGGCGAAGCGCAGGATTCTGGTGCTCGATGGGGCGATGGGCACGCAGATCCAGGGGCTCGGCTTTACCGAGTCTCATTTCCGCGGTGACCGCTTTCCGGGATGCGAGTGCCATCTGCAGGGGAACAACGACCTCCTGACGCTGACCCAGCCGCAGGCGATCGAGGACATCCATTTCGCCTACGCCATGGCCGGGGCCGATATCCTCGAAACCAACACCTTTTCGTCGACCACGATCGCCCAGGCCGACTACGGCATGCAGGACGTGGTCTATGACCTCAACCGCGACGGCGCCCGTCTCGCCCGGCGCGCGGCGATCAAGGCGGAGCAGGCTGACGGCAAGCGGCGCTTCGTTGCTGGCGCGCTGGGGCCGACCAACCGCACCGCCTCCTTGTCGCCGGACGTCAACAACCCGGGCTATCGCGCCGTCACCTTCGACGACCTCAAGGCGGCCTATGCAGAGCAGATCCGCGGCCTGATCGACGGCGGCGCGGACATCATTTTGATCGAGACCATCTTCGACACGCTGAACGCCAAGGCCGCCGTCTTCGCCTGCGAAGACGCATTCGCCGAGCGAGGCGTGCGGTTGCCGGTCATGATCTCCGGCACCATCACCGACCGCTCCGGTCGGACGCTTTCCGGCCAGACTCCGACCGCTTTTTGGCATTCGGTGCGCCACGCGAAACCCTTCACCATCGGCCTCAACTGCGCGCTCGGCGCGAGCGCAATGCGCGAGCATCTCGAAGAGATCTCCGCCGCGGCGGATACGTTCGTGTGCGCTTATCCCAACGCCGGCTTGCCCAACGCTTTCGGCCAGTACGACGAAGGCCCCGAGGCGATGGCGGCCGAGATCGGCGGCTTCGCCCGCGACGGCTTGGTCAACATCGTCGGAGGCTGCTGCGGTTCGACGCCCGAACACATCCGCGCCATCGCCGAGGCGGTGAAAAACATCAAACCGCGCGCCATACCGACGATCGAGCCGCTGATGCGTCTCTCGGGTCTCGAACCCTTCACGCTCACCGCCGACATTCCCTTCGTGAACATAGGGGAGCGGACGAACGTCACCGGCTCGGCGAAGTTTCGCAAACTGATCACCGCTGGAGATTTTGCCGGCGCGCTCGCGGTCGCGCGAGACCAGGTCGCGAACGGCGCGCAGATCATCGACATCAACATGGACGAGGGCTTGATCGACTCCGAGGCGGCGATGATCGAGTTCCTCAATCTGGTCGCCTCGGAACCGGACATCGCCCGCGTGCCGGTGATGGTCGATTCCTCGAAATTCTCGATCATCGAGGCGGGCCTGAAGCGACTGCAGGGCAAGAGCCTCGTCAACTCCATTTCGATGAAGGAAGGCGAGGAGGCGTTCCTGCGCCAAGCCCATCTCGTGCGCCGCTACGGCGCGGCGGTGGTGGTGATGGCCTTCGACGAACAGGGCCAGGCGGATACCTTCGAGCGCAAGGTTGCGATCTGCACGCGCGCCTACAAGCTACTCACCGAGAAAGCCGGGTTCCCACCGGAAGACATCGTGTTCGACCCCAACGTGTTCGCGATCGCGACCGGCATCGACGAGCACAACAACTATGGCGTCGACTTCATAGAGGCTGCGCGGAAAATTCGGGCGACCCTACGCCACGCTCATATCTCCGGCGGCGTGTCGAACCTGTCTTTCTCGTTCCGCGGCAACGAGCCGGTGCGCGAGGCGATGCATGCGGTGTTTCTCTACCACGCCATTCAAGCGGGCATGGATATGGGCATCGTCAACGCCGGCCAGCTCGCGGTCTACGATGAGATCGAGCCCGAGTTGCGCGAAGCGTGCGAGGACGTGGTCCTCAATCGCCGCGCCGATGGAACGGAGCGCCTGCTGACCATCGCCGAGCGCTACCGCGGGGCAGCAGGAAAGGAGGCGAAGGCGCAGGACCTGGCGTGGCGTGACGAGCCGGTCGACAAGCGCATCGCCCACGCGCTGGTCAATGGCGTCACCGACTACATCGAGGCCGACACCGAGGAGGCCCGCCTTCAGGCCAAGCGTCCGCTCGACGTGATCGAGGGCCCGCTGATGGCGGGGATGAACCGGGTCGGCGACCTGTTTGGCGCGGGGAAGATGTTTCTGCCGCAGGTGGTGAAGTCCGCGCGAGTGATGAAGCAGGCGGTGGCGATCCTGCTGCCCTACATGGAAGCCGAGAAGGCGAGCGGCGGAGCGCGCCAGACCGCGGGCACCATCGTGCTCGCCACTGTCAAGGGCGATGTCCACGACATCGGCAAGAACATCGTCGGCGTGGTGCTCGCGTGCAACAACTACGAGATCATCGACCTCGGCGTGATGACGCCGGCTTCGAAAATTCTCGCTGTCGCCCGGGAGAAGAAGGCCGACGCGATTGGGCTGTCCGGCCTCATTACGCCCTCGCTTGACGAGATGGTTCATGTGGCGGCCGAGATGGAGCGCGAGGGCTTCGACATCCCCCTCCTGATCGGCGGCGCGACCACAAGCCGGGTCCATACCGCGGTGAAGATCCATCCCCGCTACGCCGGCTCTCAGGCGGTGCATGTGAATGACGCCAGCCGCGCGGTCGGCGTCGTCTCCTCCCTGCTGTCGCCCGAGACACGCGCATCGACCATCGCGGCCATAAGGGCCGAGTACCGCAAGGTGACTGCGGCGCATGAGCGGAGCGAGGCGGATAAGACCCGCGTGCCGCTCGCGAAAGCCCGCGCCAACGCGTTTGCCGCCGATTGGGGCGCCTATCAGCCGACGAAGCCGAGTTTCCTCGGGACGCGCACGTTCGAATTGTACGATCTCGCCGAGCTGGCCCGTTATATCGACTGGACGCCGTTCTTCCAGACCTGGGAGCTCAAGGGCCGATATCCGGCGATCCTCGACGATCCCGAACGGGGCTCGGCGGCGCGAGCGCTGTTTGACGATGCGCAGGCGATGCTGAAGCGGATCATCGCGGAGGCGTGGCTTCGGCCCAAGGCGGTGGTTGGCTTTTGGCCGGCGTCCGGTGAGGGGGACGACATCGCGCTGTTCGCCGACGACGAGCGGAAAGCCCGAATCGCCACGCTCTTCACCCTCCGCCAGCAGCTCGGTAAACGCGACGGCCGCCCGAATATGGCGCTCGCCGATTTCGTCGGCCCCAAGGATTACATCGGAGGATTTGTCGTGACGGCGGGGGTCGAGGACGAGGCGGTCGCCCGGCGCTTCGAGCGCGCCAGCGACGACTATTCCTCGATCATGGTCAAGGCGCTCGCCGACCGGCTGGCCGAGGCGTTCGCCGAGGCGATGCACGCCCGCGTCCGGCGCGAGCTTTGGGGCTACGCCCCCGACGAGGCGTTTGCGCCCGAGGCGCTGATCAGCGAGCCCTATCGCGGCATCCGGCCGGCGCCGGGCTATCCGGCCCAGCCCGACCACACCGAGAAGGCGACGCTGTTCCGCCTGCTCGACGCCGAGCGGATCGGGGTCCGGCTCACCGAGAGCTTCGCCATGTGGCCCGCCTCTTCGGTCTCTGGCCTCTACATCGCCCATCCGGACGCGCACTATTTCGGGGTCGCCAAGGTCGAGCGCGACCAGGTCGAGGACTACGCGGCGCGCAAGGGGATGAGCGTTGCGGAGGTCGAGCGCTGGCTCGCGCCGGTCTTGAACTATACCCCGGTCAGCGCCGAAGCCGCCGAATAAGGCACGCGCGGTTTGGCGCCCCTTTAGCGACCGCGGTGAATGCGCTCAGAGGGTTACGGGCAGTCTTAGCGGCGATCTATTGAACCGATTACATTTGTGTTATTGAGCCTCGTCGCTGCGGTCGCTCGCGACGCCCGGGCGGCCGCCACGACCCCCACGATCGCGGCTGCGAGCCCTGCGGCGGCGCCGACACCGAGCGCCCAGCGCGGCCCGAAGTCGTCGGCGATCCAGCCGACGATCGGCGCGCCGATCGGCGTGCCGCCAGGCGACGCTGACCCGCAGCGCCATCACGCGCCCGCGCATGGCGGGCTCGGTCGAGAGCTGCATCAGGCTGTTCGACACGTTGGTGACCGTCAGCGCGGCGACGCCGATGACGGCGAGCGCGGCGCGAACACCCAATAGGCGGGCGACAGCGCGGCGAACGCGCAGCCGAGCCCGAACACCGCCGAGCCCACGATCAGCGCGCCGAATGCGGGGTCGGTCGCGGCCGGCGGCGAGCAGCGCGCCCGCCACCGTCCCGACCGCCATGCTCGACGACAAAAGGCCGTAGCCGAAGGCGTCGACGTGGAAGACGCTGACCGCCATGGTCGCGATGAAGATCGGGAAGTTGAGCCCGAACGTCCCGATCAGGAACAGCATGAGCAGGATCGCGATCAGGTCCGGGCGGGACCTGACGTAGCGCAGCCCTTCGACGAAGCTTCCCCGCGCCCGGCGCGCCCGCGCAATGCCGTGAAGCTCGGAGACGCGAAGGGCGTCAGCGACACGAGCACCGCGACGAACGACGCGCCGTTGATCACGAACGCCCAGCCGGCGCCGAAGGCGGCGATGATCAGCCCGGAAACCGCCGGCCCGATCATCCGCGCGGCGTTGAACGACGTCGAGTTCAGCGCCACCGCGTTCGGCAGGTCCGCATCGCCGACCAGCTCCCCGACGAAGGTCTGGCGTGCGGGAGCGTCGAAGGCCGTGGCCCAGCCGAACAGGAAGGCGAACACATAGACGTGCCAGAGCTGAACGAGACCGGTCACGGTGAGGAGACCGAGCGCCGCGCGAGCGCGCCCATCGTCCCCTGGGTCGCCATCAGCAGCTTGCGCTGGTTCAGGCGATCCGCCGCCGATCCGGTCCACGGCAGGAACAGAAGCTGGGGTCCGAACTGGAGCGCCATCACCCGCCGACCGCCTTGGCGTTGTTATGGGTGAGCTGGTCAGGACCATCCAGGCCTGCGCCGTGCGCTGCACCCAGGTGCCGACGTTGGAGACGAAGGCGCCGGCGGCCCAGACCCGGTAGTTGAAGACGCGCAGCGAGCGGAAGACGCCCGTTCCGCCTGCAGTCATGGCCGCTGCGGCGCATCGCCGCCGTTGAACCGTCCGAACCCCCAGGCGGAGAAGAGGGCCATCGCCAACGCGCCAATCCCGAGCGCCGCCGCATGGGCGAGGCTCCGGAGATCGAAATTGCCGACCTGACAGACGAGCAGGTAGCCGACGACGAGGTTGAAGAAGCCCCAGAGCGCATTGACGGTCGACGAGGACAGCCCCTGCCCTGGCGACTCGCGAACGGCGACTGGAACGGCCGCCCGCTCACGCCATTCACGAGGTGGGGGACGGCGTTGAGCAAGAACGCGCCGCCGAAGAGATAAGAAACGAGATCGAGCACGAAATGCCTCCAACGCCTTCCTAGCATATGAACAGCCAAACTGCAAAGTTTACCTTTTTATTTGGGAGCGGTCTCAGCCAATCGCCGGCGAACGTGGGCGACGCCCGCGAACCCCGGATAGAGCGGGGCCGCCGTCGGCACGTTTACGGCATGACACGAGCGCTAATGCGGATAACTCACCGCGAAACCCGAACCTGAACCCCCTCCAACAGGGGGGCGGGGACGCCTTCCGCAACGTCGAGGCCTGGAGCCCGGGACGGCGCGGCCAACGCCGTCAACGGTACGGGTTGGGGAAGCGTGTCGGCGTTGGTCGTCCCATCCCCCGCGCGAGCGTCAGCGCAACCCCATGGTACCGGTCGTATTCGCGGGTAATCTTCAGCACCCGGTCCACCGCGGCGAGGTTGCCGTCTTGCATCGCGCCATAGGCGATCAGCATCGCCTCGTTGAGCCGCGCGATCTGGACGGCGACGAAGTCCTCGGTCGGTCCGGGCGCACGGCGGGCGACGACGGCCGCGACGCGTTCCCGCACGCGCCGAAGCGTCAAGCCCTCGCGCGCGGCCACCTCGTCGATCAACTCGCCGTGTGCCAGCGCGCGCACGATCCGGGCATCGCGCCTCACCGTCTCGCGCCGGGTCGCGCGCTTGCGCTTCGCGGTCGGCAGGGTGGCCTGTTGCTGTTCGGTCATGTTTCTACCTTTCAGATTGCCAGAATTATCTACCTAGCACGTATTTGACTTTTCAGAAAGCAAATGTTACCGAAACCGCCTTTCCGGACGCGCGCAGGGAAGACGGGCGTCCGGTTTTCAAGAAGGGGAACGGCGATGATCGATCCGGTTCATGCGGCGGAATGGGTAGCGGCGGGGCGAGCGGTGGTGGACCTGATGCGGTCGGCCTCTGGGTTGCTGCCTAAGGGACGGGACCGGAGCGCGATCGCCCGGCGATTGGATGAGGCCGAACGCGCCCTCGAACTCTCCAACGCGAAACTCGCCAGAGAGCTCGGCTATCCGCTGTGCCGCTGCGTCTTCCCGCCGAAGCCGATGCTCTGGGACAACGCGCTCGGCGCCTTTGCCTGCCGGGAGCCGGGATGCGGGCGGATGGATCGCCCGGGATGAGGCCGCGAGGCGGCCGGGCGCGCCGTCGCCGGAGCGGCTTCGAGGACGGACGGCCAAGTCGGCTCGCTATGAGGAGGCTGAAGAAAGATTATGATCCGCGCGGGGTCAGCCAGAATTGACGCGAAGCGGCCGTTGGGACTCGCCGAGCGCGAACGGCGCAGGCGGGCGGCTAGCGGAACGGGCTCCCGCAAATCCGACTTTGTGACTTCGGCATCAACCCTCGGCGAAGGCTGAAAGCTTTGCGACGTCCGCGATGAGGATGCTGTCCCGCTCGACGATAACGCCGAGATCGGTGAGCTTTCCGAGCGCCCTGGAAAAACTCTCGGGCTTCATGCCGAGGCGGCTGGCGATCAGGGCCTTCTCGTAAGGGAGCGCGATCCGTGCCGGGCCGCTGGTTTCCGTCGTCTGTTTGACGAAGAAGTTGGCGATGCGCTGCGACGCCGAGCGGGCCTTGAGGTGTTCGATCTCGTCGACAAGCTGCCTCAGGCGCACGGAGGCCGCCGCGAGCATATCGAAGGCCAATTGCGGTTGGTCCATGACGGCGCTGCGCAGCTTGGCAGCGTCGATCTTGAGGATGCGCGAGGGAGAGACCGTTTCGCAGCTCGCGGGGTACCGTCCGCCGAGGAACATCGCGACTTCCGCGAAAGTTTCGCCCGTCGAAAAGATGGAGACTACGACCTCCTCGCCATCTTCGCGCATGCGATAGAGCTTGGCCCAGCCTTCGATCACGCAGAAGAAACCATCGGCCGGCTCGCCCTGATCGAAGATTCGGTCGCCCCGCGCGTAGGTCTTAGGCCCGCGGTCTCCGATCATGGTGCGGGAGATCGTCGGGCCCATCGCCTTGAACAGCGGAGTCCGCATGACGATGTCCCAGTCCTGGACCGATAGCGCCATGGCGTCCCTCCGGACGGAGAGCCTAGCAAACGCCGGCGCGTGGCGCACCAAGTGCGGATCAGGCCCCGCCAAATCGCCAAACCGGACGGCGCGCCCTCCCTCCGGCCGGGGCCCTCAACCCAAGACGGTTAGCGCGATCTTGCGATCGCTTAACCGATGTCAAGGACAGCGTCGAACGCTTCGTTATGGAAGCCCAGGCGCGGTCGCCGCGCCGCGCGGAGGCCCGCTTCCATGATCGCCCTGCAGCACGCTCCGGTTCATCGTTCGGCCGACGCCGCCCGCACATGGCGCGGCGCTACCCTGCTCAGCCGCGGCTTCCGGCCGTTCTTCCTCGGCGCCGGCGTCTGGGCGCTGGTCGGCATGGCGCTTTGGCTGGCGGACTTCTCTGGCGCGGTCACGATTCCCACCGCCTTCTCGGCCGTCGACTGGCATGCGCACGAGATGATCTTCGGCTATGGCGCGGCCGTGGCCGCAGGTTTCCTGATGACGGCGATCCCCAACTGGACCGGCCGCTTGCCGGTCGTCGGCGCTCCCCTCGCCGCCCTTGCTCTGCTTTGGGCGGCGGGACGGGTCGCCGTTTTCTTTTCGGCGCCGATCGGCCGCACGGCCGCCGGCGCTGTCGACGCGAGCTTCCTGCTCGTGTTCGTGGCGCTGGCGGCGCGCGAGGTGATCGTCGGGCGCAACTGGCGCAATCTCGGCGTCATAGCGCTGGCTCTGGCGCTCGGCCTCGACAACGTCGCTTTCCATGTCGAGGACGCCCGCGAGGGCCTCGCGGTCTTTTCGACCCGGGCCGCGCTCGGCCTTCTTGTCATGCTGATTCTGCTGATCGGCGGGCGGGTGACGCCGAGCTTCACCGGAAACTGGATCGCCCGCATGGGCGCGGGGCCGCGACCGGCGCCGTTCAGGCGACCGGACGGAATCGTCCTCATTCTGTCGGGTCTGGCGCTCGTCCTCTGGGTCGTCGCGCCTGAGGGCGCTGAGACCGGCGTGCTCGCGCTTGCGGCCGGCGCCGGAAATCTCTGGCGCCTGTCGCGCTGGCGGTGGCTTGCCGCGCGCCGCGACGCGCTGGTGCTTGTGCTGCACGCGGGATACCTCCTCGCCGCGCTCGGCTTCGTCGCCGCGGGCGCGGACGCCCTATGGCCGGCGCAGATTCCCTATGCGGCCGGCGTGCACGTCTGGGCGATCGGCGCCGTCGAAATCATGACCCTGGCGATGATGACCCGGGCGACGCTCGGCCATAGCGGACGCGCGCTGGTCGCCTCGAGGACGACCGTCTTCGCGTACCTTTGCATCGTCGTGGCGCTGATCGCTCGCCTCGCCATGGCGTTTTATCCCGACGACGCCCTCGCGCTGATGCATGTCGCCGCTTGCGCCTGGGTTCTCGCCTTCGCCGCGTTTCTGCTGGCCTACGCGCCTATGCTGATCCGCAGAAGCGAGCCCAGATAGGTCCGCTCGCCGACAGAGCGATCCGTGCGCTCTAACAGCAGCGCGTCGCGTTCGCTCGCGCTCGGGCATGCGACGGTCCGACGCAGTCTTAACCGAGGTCAAGGCGCCGGTCGGCGCCGAACCCTATTGGATGCGCGCCGCCCTGATTAAGTCTCGGCGACAGCCTGGAGCACACGCCATGAAACTGCTGTCATGTCTTTCTGGCGTCGCGCTGGGCGGGGTTTTGCTCGCCGGAGCCGCATTCGGCGCCTCCCGGGACGCCAATCTCGCCGATCCCGTCATCGGCGAGGAGAACGCGGTGCTGACCGACGCGCCGAACGTGCCGCCGCCGATCCAGCGCGACCACGCGACCAAGATCGTGATCCATCTCGAGGTGAAGGAGGTCGAGGGCCAGCTCGCCGACGGCGTGCGCTACACCTTCTGGACCTTCGGCGGCCACGTCCCCGGCAAGTTCATCCGCATCCGCGAGGGCGACGAGGTCGAGTTCCATCTCGACAATCACCCCGACGACAAGAATCCGCACAACATCGACCTGCACGCGGTCAACGGGCCGGGCGGCGGCGCGGCGGCGTCGCTGACCGCGCCGGGCCACAGTTCGGTGTTCTCGTTCAAGGCCCTAAATCCGGGGCTGTTCGTCTATCATTGCGCGACCGCGCCGGTCGCCATGCATGTCGGCAACGGCATGTACGGCATGATCCTTGTCGAGCCCAAGGAGGGTCTGCCGAAGGTCGACCATGAATATTATCTCATGCAGGGCGACTTCTACACGCGAGGCAGGAATGGCGAGCAGGGCCTTCAGCCCTTCAGCATGGAGAAGGTGATCGACGAGAAGCCGGAATACATCGTCTTCAACGGTTCGGTCGGCTCGACCGTCGGCGACAAGGCGCTCGCCGCCAAGGTCGGCGAGACGGTGCGGCTGTTCGTCGGCGACGGCGGACCGAATGTCGCCTCCTCCTTCCACGCCATCGGGCAGATCTTCGATTCGGTCTATCCCGAGGGCGCGATGGGAGAGCCGTTGCACAACGTGCAGACGACGACAATTCCCGCCGGCGGCGCAGCGATCGTCCAGTTCAAGATGAGCGTGCCCGGCACATTCATTCTCGTCGACCATTCGCTCGAACGCGCCTTCAATCGCGGCGCGCTTGCGCAGCTCAAGGTCACGGGCCCCGAGGACAAGCTCGTCTATTCCGGTAAGCAATACGATCTCGTCTATCAGCCGGAAGGAACGGGCATTCGTGTCGCCCAGCCGTCCGCCGCAGCGCCGGTCACCAGGACCAAGGAGGAGCGGATCGGGCTCGGCGCGGACGTGTTCGCCAACAACTGCCAGGCCTGCCACCAGGCCGACGGTCAGGGGGTTCCGGACGCCTTTCCGCCGCTCGCCAAGTCAGACTACCTCAACGGCGACAAGATCCGCGCAATCAAGACCGTAACCGGCGGCCTTGAGCGGCCGCTGACCGTCAATGGCAAGGCCTTCAACGGCGTGATGCCGGCCTGGAGTTTTTCGGACGAGGACATCGCCGACGTGCTGACCTTCGTCTATTCGAAGTGGGGCAACTCCGGCCAGGACGTGACGCCGCAGGAGGTCAACGCTTATCGGGTGAAGGAATGAAGCTCGGTGCGATAGCCGCCTCGGCGCTCCTCACGCTGATGGCGCCGCTCGCGGCGGCGGCGCAAGGCCCACGCGTTTCGGTCCCGGCGGGTCCTTACACGCCGTTTCAGCGGGTCAAGACGGCCAGCGCCAACGAGCCCGCCGCGGCGAAGCCCGCAACCGTCGCAGCTTTCAGCCTCGATGCCGAGCCGGTGACCAACGCCGAGTTCCTCGCCTTCGTCATCGATCATCCGGAATGGCGAAGGTCGCGCGTGAAGGCGCTGTTCGCCGACAACCGATATCTTCGACGCTGGTCCAGCGATCTCGAACTCCCCGACGCCGCCGCCGGGAACGAGCCGGTGACGGACGTGTCATGGTTCGGGGCTCAGGCCTTTTGCAAGGCGCGCGGCCTCAAACTCCCGACGACCGTGCAATGGGAATACGCCCTGGCCGACGCGGGCCGCGGCGAGGCCTCGGTGCGCGCGCGTTCGCTCGACTGGTTCGCCGAACCGAACGCCGCGCGCCCTGGCCCGATCGGAGGCCCCGCCAACGGGTACGGCGTACGCGATATGGTCGGCCTCGTCTGGGAATGGACCTACGATTTCAACGCCTATGCAACGACAGCGGAATCGCGCGACCCGAACGGCAAGGACAGCGCCGCCTTCTGCGGCGGCGCTGCGGCGGGAGTCTCCGACACGACCGACTATCCCGCCTTCATGCGCTATGCGATGCGCGCGAGCTTGAAGGCGCACTACACCGCCGAAAACCTCGGCTTCCGCTGCGCCGGAGGCGCGCCATGACGCTTCGCCCTCTGGTCGCGATCGCCTCTGGACTGATCGCGCTCGGCGCTGCGCTCGCCTTCGCCGCGCCGCTCTCGCCGTCCGGCGCTTCGCTCTACAATCTCGAGTCGAAGTGGACGACGCAGGACGGCGCGACCGTCCCGCTTGCGGCTTTCGCAGGCCGGCCGGCGATCGTCGCCATGGGCTACACGACCTGCAAGGACATCTGCCCGGCGATCGTCGCCAACATGATGTGGGTCGAAAAGCATCTGCCGCCTGGGTCCGCGGAAAGGGTGCGCTTCGCCTTCTTCAGCTTCGATTCCGAAGCCGACACGCCCGAGCGATTAAGGCTCTACGCCGAGAGCCACGCCCTCGACCTCGCGCGCTGGACGCTGCTCAGGGCCGACGACGACGCGGTCCGGGAACTCGCCGCGGCGCTCGAGGTGCCGTTCCGCCCCAACGACCAAAACGGCTTCGATCACGCGGCGGTCATAACGCTGCTGAACGACCGGGGCGAGATCGTGTTCCAGCAACGCGGAACGCGGGCGTCTTCCCAGGCTTTGTTGGGCGCCGTGCAGGAACTTCTATCGGCGACGAACGAACCTGTACGAAGTCGCCTCCGAGCGCCCCTCCTGCCGTAGCGAAGCGAGAAGGGCCGGCGGCAAAAGGACCTTGTTTGTCCTCTTTTGGCCGACACCGACGGCCGTCTTTAACGGTCCCCTTTGGCGGCGGTCGCCTTCATTTGGTCAATCGCGGTTTGGAGCTCGGCCTTCTGTCGCTGCAACGCCGCGACAAGCGAACCGTCGTCGCGATTCCCATCGATCGCCTTGTCATAATCCTGGATGATCCGCTCCTCGCCGCTCGCGAAAGACGATAACGACCCGGCGTCGAGGCCGGCGACCGCGCTCCGCACGGAGATGACCGTCTTGTGAACGGTGGACATGAACGACCCGCTGTCGTCGGGCGACAGATCCCTCGCCCGAAGCGCCCGGTGCAGCTCCGCGTGGGCGGTCTCGTGGAGCGCCTTTACGTGCTCGAATATCGCCCGGAGCCCCGGCTCCTGCGCGTCTTCGATAGCCTCGTCGTAACCCTTGCAAGCGTCGATAAGGGCGGTGTGCAACGCGATCAATGACTGATTGTCCGGCATGGTTCACTCTCCTTTTGTGGAGAACATCCGAAGTCGGAAATCGTTCCAAGCGCGCGGAGCGTGTCCCCGGGACAGGGCCGCCGAACGGCGACCGTCGCCCGCTCGCCCCCGACAAAATTACCCGGCGGATGCGGCGATGCGCGGGAACAATTGGCGGCCGATCGCTCTTTAGGCTGCGCACGGAATTTCTTCGAGAGGATACAAAGATGAAGACACTCGCAATGCTATTGACCTGCGCCGCAGTCGCGCTGCCCAGCCTTGCCTTAGCCGACGGAAACGGGGCCGTAACCGGCGCGGCCGGCGGCGCTGTCGCGGGCGCAGTGGTTGGCGGCCCGGTTGGCGCGGCCGTCGGCGGAACGGCGGGCGCGATCGTCGGCGGCGCCGCAAGCGGACCGGACCGGACGGTCGTGGTTGCGCCTGGAGCCCCCGGTCCCTGCAACACGCGCACCACGCAGACCACCGACAACACCGGCTACAGCAGCACGACGCAGTCGACCAACTGCCCCTGACGGCCCGGTCGCGATTGCCCCTCTGAAGTGACGGCGACTGGCGGCGCCGCCACCGCGTTAAGGCAGGTGACCGCCTTGGAGAGACCAACATGCCTGGCAACCTCATTTACTATGCGCTGATCCTCATCGTTATCGCGATTGTCGCGGCGTTTCTCGGGTTCGGCGGCGTCTCGGCGACCGCGATGAGCGGGGCCCACCTGTTCATCTGGGTCGCCGTCGTCATCGTCGTCGTGGGCCTCATTTTCGCGCTCATGCGACGAGTGTAGCGGGCCTTCGGCCGGCTGAACGCCTTCATTGAAAGGTTGGCGCGAACGCGACGTTCAGTCGGTTCGCGCCAAGCCGCGTGAGCCTTCACAGCCCTCGGCGCCAAGACACGCGCGGCAAGACACGCGCGGATTGAGCGTCGCATCGAGGGATCGCCGAGGGCTGGCGCAACAAAGCGCCTTTGTGGACGTTTAGGGGATGGGGGCTGTCGGCAGGCGGCCGTTCTCTCACTCTGGTGCGCCCATGACCGATTCCAACCGCGAACGCTCGGCTGAAGCTCTGAGCCCGTTCAGCGGCGCTCGCGCCGATCTCGGCAGGCGCGCCCACGCGAGCGACACCGTCATCATCGTTGCGGCCATTGTCCTGGCGCTCTATTTCGCCCGCGACGTCCTCGTCCCGATCGCGATCGCCGTTCTGCTGAGCTTCGTTCTGGCCCCCGTGACGGGGGCGCTGAGGCGCCTGCATATCGGACGCGTGGGATCGGTTCTGCTCGCTGTCGCGCTGGCCTTCGCAATTCTCGTCTCGCTCGGAACGATCATCGGCAGGCAGGTCGCGCAGCTCGGCGAAGACCTGCCGCAGTATCAGATCGTGATTGCCAAGAAGCTCCAGGCGGTGAAGAGCTCCGCCCTCAGCGCGAAATTCGTGGAGAAGGCCGAGGACGCCCTTCACGGGCTCGACAACACCCTGACCAAGCCCCCCGCCCCGCGGCCGGCTCTGCAAGAACCGGCGGCCGCGCCGTCTTCAGACGGGCCGCACCTCGTGCAGGTCGAGGTTCACGAGCCCGCCCCCGGCCCGGTCGAAATTCTCCGCAGCATCGTGTCCGCGCTTCTGCCCCCGCTGGCCACGACCGGCGTCGTGATCATTTTTGTCGTCTTCATTCTCCTGCAGAGAAGCGACTTGCGCGATCGGTTCATCAGCCTGATCGGGTCGCACGATCTGCACCGCACCACAAAGGCGCTCGACGACGCGGCGTTCCGGCTCAGCCGATACTTCCTGGCTTTGACCGGCATTAACGCCGCGTTCGGCCTCACGATCGGGATCGGGTTGGCTTTCATCGGAGTTCCCAACCCGGCGCTTTGGGGGATCGTGGGCGGCGTCCTTCGGTTTGTCCCCTACATCGGAGCGTTTGTGGCCGCCGCGCTGCCCCTCGCCCTCGCCGCCGCCGTGGACCCCGGATGGACCATGGTCGCGGAAACCGCGCTCCTCTTCGTCGTCGTCGAGGGCGTCGTGGGCCAGGTCGTCGAGCCTCGGTTGTTCGGGCACACGACCGGCATGTCGCCTCTGGCGATCATCGTCGCAGCCGCCTTCTGGACCTTGATCTGGGGCGCGCCGGGCCTTCTCCTTTCGACGCCGATCACGGCCTGCCTCGTCGTCCTCGGGCGTCACGTCGAGAGCCTGAATTTCATCGAGCTGATGCTCGGAGATAAGCCGCCGCTGTCGCCGGTGCAAAGCTTCTACCAGCGGATCCTCGCCTCCGACCCGGACGAGGTGGCGTTCCAGGCGGAAGCGCTCCTCGCGACCATGCCGCTCTCGCAATATTACGAGGAGGTCGCCATGCCTGCGCTGGCGCTGGCGCAGTTCGACGTCACCCGTGGGGTGCTCGACAAGACTCGGCAGTCCGAGGTGTGCGATTCGGTCGAGCGAGTCGTCGCCGATCTCGCCGATCATGTCGACGTCCAGGATCCCGAGCGCGCGGACGCCCCGGCCGCCGAAGAGGAGGACGTTGACAAGACCGAGGCCTCCGAATCGAACGCTCAGGCTGAGCGGATCCTGTGCATCGCGGGCCGAAGCCCGCTCGATCGAGCCGGAGGCGCGATCCTGGTGCAACTTCTGGAGCGCCAGCATCTGCCCGCGCGGCTAGCGGACCCAGACGCGCTCGCGAGCGGCCTCTTCGCTCTCAATCCGAGCGGCGTCGCGGCCATCTGCGTCTTCTACCTCGACCAGCGCAGCCTCGCAGCCGTCCGCTATTCCATCCGCCGCTTGCGGAAAAAGTTCCCGCACGTCCCGATCGTAGCGTGCCTCTGGGGCGGCGCGGACTTGGCCTCAATGGCGGAAGCCGCTCGCGCGGATGCGACCGTGGGGTCGCTTGCCGATGCGGTGGCATTTTGCGAGCGGGCGTTCAGCCCCGAGGTCATCGCCGACCCGCCGCTCGCCCTGGCGGCGACGTAAGATTCCGCGGACTCTGGCGGGCACCGGCGAGCCGCCAACCCATTTGCGCTCCGCGAAGAGGGACATGACGCCTTGGTTGCGAAGGCGAAGCGAATCAGCCATCACCGTGACGGATTTCTAATGCCGCTGCCTGGTCAAGGCGCGGCTCAGCGAGAGCGTCCGTCTTATGGCCAGTTCTTACAAGGAGTTCCGCACGGCGTCCGCCGCGCTGGTTCTGATCGCGCTTGGCGGATGCGCCATGAGTCCCGTTCCCATGGAGGTCCCGAACGCCCAGACGGTCGCGGGTATCGAACCTTCCGGGCGGGTGATCATGACAGAGGTTTTCGCGGGCGGGGCGGGGGTCGGCACAGGCGCGCTCACTTTCAAGGGCAAGACCTATCCGTTTAAACTCATCGGCACGGTGGTCGGGCCCGGCGCGGTGGAAAAGCTCGACGTGTCCGGCGACGTCTACAAGCTGGACGACCTCAAGGCGTTCTCAGGTCCCTACGTCGAGGGCACGGGCGGAATCGGCCTCGAAACCTCCGGTAAAGGCGACCTGTGGCTCGAAAACAAGGCTGGCGTCGTCATGCACCTGACCGGGACCCAGACCGGCGCCGCCCTGAGCCTCGGTCGCGACGAGATTCTGATCGAGTTGGGCAAGGCGAAGTAGGGATTAGCTTTGTCGCCGCGACGGCGCAGCGCACGAGGCGGCTCCGCGCGCTTTCGTGCGGCTGGCGCGGGGAGCGCGCTCTTGCCGGTGTTCTCGGATTGCGCCATGACCGCCGTCGAACGCTTGAAGAGGCCTCGATGACGACCCATAGCGCCAAAACTTTCGCCCCCGCCGCCGCGCTCTTCGCCCTTGTGGCGCTCGCTGGCTGCGCGACGCCGCCGGCCGTGATCCCGACCGCCGCCGACATCCACGGTCTCAAGGCCTCCGGCCAAGTGTCGATGGAGCAGGTGTTCATCTCCGGGACCGGCTTAGGCAAGGGCGAGTTGATCTTCGGGGGTCGCAGATATCCCTTTACCTTGACCGGCGAACTCATTGGCCTCGGCGCCGTTGCGGGCATCCAGGGGACGGGCGAGGTCTATAATCTTCGGGATGTCTCGCAATTCGCTGGAGCCTACGTCCAAGGCGCAAGCCCGCTTGCGGTCGGCTCCTTGCCGGGCGAAATCTGGCTTAAGAATACCGCGGGGGTAATCATCCGCCTTCACGGCCAGCAGAACGGAATTACAGTCAGTTCCGGGCGCTACGCGATCTTCGTGCATCTCGGCGGGTGACCGCCGGCCGAGGCTCCCCTTAGCCGCTTTTGCAGGCGCATTGGAAAATCGGTCGCAGATCGGCCCGGGCGACAGCGCGTCCGTCTGTCGCGAAACCGTCATCAAGCATGCATACTCCGGCGTCTATCTTCAACTCACCAACGCGAAACGGGTGCGCGAATGGATATGAACGTCAATGAGACCGCCGACGGCGTGACCCATATCGCCCTCGACGGACGCTTCGACATCGCTGGCGCGCAGGAGGTCGACGGCCGTTTCTCGGACCTCGCCGACAAGGCGAAGATCCTCGTCGTGGACCTGTCGAAGGTCACGTTTTTGGCTTCGCTGGGCGTGCGCACGTTGATGGTCAGCGCGCGGACGATCATCCGTCGGGGGGCCTATATCGCCGTGGCCGGCGCCAATGAGGGCGTGGAGAAGGTCCTCAGACTGACGGGCTTCGACGAGCTCGTCGGCCTCTACCCGGATTCGGCCGCAGCCGCCGCGGCCCTGATCTCGCGGGCCAAAGAGTTCGAGAGCCGCAAGTCGTGACATTGTCGGGGGAGGCGCTCTTGGGTTCTCGCGATTTTCCAGGCACCGTCGAAGCTGCGGCGGACGCTGAGGAGTGGCTCGCCCGAGAAACCGGAGCGCTGGGGCTTGCCGGAGAGACGACCTTCGCGATAAATCTCTGCGTCGAGGAGTTGTTCCTCAACGCCGTCAAGCATGGGCAGGCCAACAAAGCGACGATCTCCATCTGGACAGAGGCCGACGGGCCCAGACTCGAATTCGTGGACGACGGACAGGCGTTCGATCCCACGCTCGCGCCGGTCAAGCGGCTTAAGGGATCAGGAACGGATTTCGAGATTGGCGGTTTCGGCAGCGGACTCGTTCAGAAGTTTTCGCGCCGCATGACCTATCATCGCTCTGACGGCGCCAACCGCCTGGTCCTCGAGTTCGACGCGGGGCCCAGCCACAGCGCTGGGGCTGCTCCCGCCGAATGAACGACCTGTCAGCGCTGCGTTCCACCATCCGGGCGACCAGCGCGTTCCGTCAAATCACCGAAGACGACGTCTCTTATCTGATCGAAGTTGGCGAACTGAGGCTCTACGAGGCCAATGCGACCCTCATGCTTCAGGGCGAGGACTTGCACGACGCCGTTCTGATCCTCGCCGGACAGGTGACGGTGAACGCCGACAGCGCACGCGGCGCCATTCCTATCGCCACCCTCGATGCGCCCTGCCTGGTTGGGGAGCTGGGCGCGCTGGCGCATCTGCAACGCTCGGCCACGGTGCGGGCGCGCACGCCTGTTCAGGTGCTCAGAATCGGACGTTCGGCGCTGGCCGAGGTCGCGCGCACGACGCCTTCGCTTTTGATCGACGTCATCGGCCGGATGGGCGACCGGTTGCGGCGCTTCAACGACGCGATCGGGCTCTATACCCACGCGCTGGAAGCCCTGGAGCGGCATGAGTTCGACCCAGCCTTGCTCGAGGAGCTGCGCAATCCGCTCCCCGACCTCGCGGATTTCGGCCACACCTTCGGGCGGATGGCCGAGCAGCTCCTGCTTCGAAGGCAGCGCAGCGACGAGATGGCGAGCGCGGCCGTCATCCAGCGGGCGCTCCTGCCCAAGCCGGAGGAATTCGCCGCCGACACTGGCATAGACGCCTCCGCCTCAATGAACGCCGCGCGCGACGTGGGCGGCGATTGGTTCGAACTTGTGGCGCTGGCGGACGGACGCATCGCCGTGGGCGTCGGCGACGTCTGCGGCAAGGGCGTCCCGGCCGCCCTGTTCACAGGCATCACCAAGACGCTGATCCGCATCAACCTGCGCGAGAACCCGGACTTGCCTGGCGCCATCCTGAAGGCCAACGCCTATCTCGCCAACAACAACGCCGCAGAGTTGTTCGCGACCATCCATTACGCGGCGTTCGATCCGCGCACCGGAGAGATCGAGCTGGTCAGTTGCGGGCACCTGCCGGCGCTGGTCCGGCGGGCCGGCGGCGCGGTGGAGAAGCTGTGCGGCGGCGGGCTCCCGGTCGGCCTGTTCGAAACCCTGAAGCCACGGGTGCTGCGGGCCGAGTTGGCTCCGGGCGACCTGCTGTTCCTTTACACCGACGGGGTCACGGAGGCCGAGAACGAGGCCCAGGCCGAATTCGGCGAGGAGCGCCTGTCCGAACTCCTCGTTCAAGGCGAGGCCTGCGGCGCGGCGGCTTGGATCGCTAGAGTTGAGGACGCCGTGCGCACGCATGCACGGGGTCGCCCGCAGTTCGACGATATCACCAGTGTCGCTTTGTTGCGTTAAGATCGCAACCGCAGCGAAGTCAGAACTCGACCTCGAGCTCCTCGATCTCATCCTTCTCGGCCAGCGCGCCCTCGCGCCATTCCTTCATCGCCGGCAGGTCCCAAATGCGGTCAGCGTAGGCCTGGAGCTCGCCGTCGAGCCGAACGCCATAGGTGCGGAAGCGGCTCACGACCGGCGCGTACATCGCGTCGCCCATAGAGATCTTGCCGAAGAGAAAGGGGCCTCCGTATGCGCTAAGGCACTCGCGCCAAATCGCTTTGATCCGCTCGATGTCGGCCTCCGCCTTTGACCAGATCTTGAAGTGCTCCAGTTCGGTCTTGATGTTCATCGGCAATGCCTGGCGGAGCGATACGAAGCCCGAATGCATCTCGCCGCAGACAGACCGGCAATGGGCGCGGGCCGCTTGATCCTTAGGCAAAAGGCCCGCCTTTGGCGCAACCTCGTTGAGGAACTCGCCGATCGCCAACGTATCCCACACGCGTATGCCGTTGTACGTCAGACACGGGACAAGGATCGACGGCGAAAGGAGTAAGATTTCGGCGCGCGCATCCGCGTCGTCCGGGGCGACAATGACCTCTTCGAACTCGATTTTTGCGAGCTTTGTCATGAGCCAGCCGCGCAGCGACCAGGACGAGTAGTTTTTGCTGCTGATCGACAGCGTTGTCGGTGACATTCTAGCTCCCACTCATTGACGGTTCGCCCGACTTTCTTTCATGTTAGCGCATAGCAAGCGCTGTGCCAAAACCGAATCGCCTTGGCACGTTGTTTGCTCAGCTTAACGCGCTTGGGGCGAATCGGCGGGATGATGTACGACGCTTATCAGAGAATGGCCGATGCTGGCGATCAGGTGCGCCTTTTCGCCGAAAACGCGAATTCGATCCTAAACGCCTGGTCGGCGAATCCCTTCGCGCCGCCGATGCGGCGGATGTCGGCCTATTACGAACTCGTTGCGCTGGCGGGATTCAGCCATGCGCGACCGGAATACGGCATCCATTCCGTGGATATCCGCGATGAGTCCGTTCCCGTAGAGGAGAAAGGCGTTGCTTGGACGCCCTTCTGCCAACTTCTTCGGTTCCGCCGAGAGGGCGGCGAAAATGATCCGAAGGTCCTGCTCGTCGCGCCCATGTCCGGTCATTTCGCCACGCTTCTGCGCGGGACGATCCGCACGCTTCTGAAGGACCATCAGGTCTTCATCACCGACTGGAAGAACCCTCGCAACGTCCCGCTCTCACAGGGCGGCTTCAATCTTGAAGACTACACCCAGCACCTAGTGGATTTCGTAAATTTTATTGGTGAGGATTGCCACATCGTCGCAGTCTGCCAGCCAACCGTCTCCGCGCTCGCCGCGACGGCGGTGATGGCGCAGGACAACTCGAACGTCCAGCCGGCAAGCCTCACCCTGATGGCAGGCCCGATCGACGGCCGTGTCGCGCCGACCAAGGTCAACGAGCTCGCGATCGAGAAGCCGATCGAATGGTTCCGCAGCAACATGATCGGCGTGGTGCCGGACAAGTTCGAGGGCGCCGGCCGGCGGGTCTATCCGGGTTTCTTGCAGCTTTGCGCATTCATGAGCATGAATGCGGACCGGCACACCAAATCCTTCGTCGAGCTTTTTCAACTCCGGGTGGCCGGAGATTCGGAGAGAGCGGACGCCATTAGGGACTTCTACAAGGAATATTTCGCGATCATGGACATGAGCGCGGATTTTTATCTCGAGACGATCGAGCAAGTCTTCCAGCGATTCCTGCTGCCGCAGGGACTCATGAAGCACAAGGGCCGGCTCATCGAGCCGCGGGCGATCAAGAAGACCTTCCTGCTCACTGTGGAGGGCGAGAGGGACGACATCTGCGCCGTCGGCCAGACACTGGCGGCGCAGGATCTATGTTCAGGGCTGAGGCCCTACATGAAGACGCACCATCTTCAGGCCGGCGTCGGACATTACGGCGTATTCAACGGCAAACGCTGGGAGACGCAGGTCTATCCGGTGCTCCGCAACCACATCCAGTCGAGCCGGTGAGCAGCTCCCGCGAGCGGGAGCTGCTGGACGGTCTATCCCTTCAAATACGGCTTGTGCAGGACGAGGTCGGCGGCGTTGAGCCGGTCGCTCGCCGTGTTGGACTGGTGCCAATAAGGGTAGATCAGCGGCGGCTGGCTGACCTTGTCGAGCTGCGCGCGCTGCTCGGCGCTGAGTTTGACGTCAACTGAGGCGAGGTTGTCCAGGAACTGGGCCTCCGTGCGTCCGCCGACAATGAGCGAAGTCACGGTTGGCCGCCCTAGCGTCCAGGCCAGCGCGATCTGCGCGGCGGATACCCCGTGCGCCTCGCCGATCGTGACCAGCGCGTCAACGATGTCCCACAACGCGTTCTCGTCGCGCACCGGAGGTTCGGTCCAGCCAGAGACCTGGCGCGTACCCTCGGGCGCGGCCTTGTTGCGGCGATGCTTGCCCGACAAAAGGCCGCCGGCGATCGGGCTCCAGACGAGGACCCCGAGGCCCTGGTCGGCGGCGACCGGCAGGAGTTCATACTCTGCTTCGCGCGCCTGCAGCGTATAGTGGATTTGCTCGGACACGAAGGGAACGCGCCCATCGCGACGTGCGACTTCCATCGCCTTCATCATGTGCCAGCCGGAGAAGTTGGAGCACCCGACGTAGCGCACCTTGCCCGAGCGCACGAGCGAATCGAGCGCCTCCATCGTCTCCTCGAGCGGCGTCAGGCCGTCCCACTGATGCACCTGATAGAGGTCGATGACGTCGGTGCGCAGGCGTTTGAGGCTCGCCTCGCATTCCCGAATGAGGTGCCAGCGCGACAAGCCGCGGTCGTTCGGCCCCGGACCCATCGAAAAGCGCGCCTTGGTCGCGATCAGCATGCCGGGCTTCCGAGTCGGCATCGCCTCGCCGATCAATTCCTCCGAGCGGCCGGCCGAATAGACGTTGGCCGTATCGATCAGATTGACGCCGGCGTCGGCGACGATGTCGATGAGACGGCGCACCTCATCGAGCGACACATCGCCCACTTTGGCGAAGGGGCCTTTGCCGCCGAACGTCATCGTTCCCATGGTGAGAACTGAAACTTTGAGGCCCGAGTGACCGAGTTGCCGGTATTCCATGTTGTCTCCTCATGATCCACTGGGCGGGGAGCTAGCATGTTAGCGACAGCCCGCCAAGCGTCTCGCGATCTTAGCGTCAAGCGGGAACGCCAGAGAGCGGCGGGGGTTGCCGCCCGGCGGAGATTGTGAGCAATGTCCGGGCCATTCGAACAGACCGACCGTTAGGAGCCCCCTGAATGGCTTTTGCTTCCCTTCGCCGTCTGGCCGGCGCCGCTCTCTTCTGCGCAGCCACGCTTGCTTCCAGCGCCTATGCTGCGGACGCCCCTCAGCCGGACCGCACGGTCGACATGGCCAAGGCGCTCCAACCCGGGGCCTTGCCCGACCTCGCGATCGGCGATCCCAACGGCGTCCCTGTCATCGAGTACGGTTCCCTGACTTGCCCGCATTGCGCCGTTTTCAGCAAGGACACGCTGCCGCAACTGAAGAAGGCCTACATAGACACCGGCAAGGTCCGGTTCATTTTCCGAGAATTCTCGCGCAACACCCTCGACGTAGCGGCCTTTGTGCTCGCTCGCTGTCTCGGCGACGACAAGGCCTTCGCCGCCGATGAACTCCTGTTCGCGGAGCAGGACAAATGGGCCTTCGTCGACAAGCCGCTCGAGCCGCTCATCGCCGCCATGCGCCCGACGGGCATGACCAAGGACCAGGCGACAGCCTGCCTCAACAACCAGAAGCTGGCCGACGGCCTCGTGGCCATTACCAAGCGCGCCAACGACGAAATCAAGCTCACTGGCACCCCGACCTTCGTCATCGACGGCAAGGTCTACGGCGGCGAACTGACCTACGATCAGTTGAGGGCGATCCTCGATCCGTTGGTGAAGAAATAGGACGCTCTCACCACGCCAGAAAACGCCGACCGGCGAGCGCGCCGGCGGCGGCGCACACGAGTGCAGCCAGCGGATACCAAGTCGCTACGAACAGCGGCGAATCGTCCGGGCAGTGCGTGGCGTAAAGGAACGACGCGAGTCCGGCGGCGGCGGCTCCCGCCAGCGCCCCGGTCCATCCCGGATGTTGGGGGCGCCAGCCCTCAGCGCGACGATGAGGGCAGCCAGAATGGGCGCCGCCATCATCGGGATCATCGTCGTGCAATAGCGCATGTTGTGTCCCACGAGACGCGGCAACCATAGGTCCTGCGGCGTGACGATCAACTCGACGACGACCGCCGCAGCCAGGAGGATGAGCGGCGCAAGCAGCCAGAGCGCCATCGCGCCCGGCTTCGCGTCGGGCCGCGTGAGCCGCACGAGCAGCAGGAGCGACGGCAGGGCGAGCGCCAGCGAATCGACGAACTTGAGGTTGAAGCGGACCGTGCCGAGCGCGCTCGCCAAGTCCGGCCGCGGCCCGACGACGAGCGCATAGAGGACGAGGGCGCCCGCGAGGCCCGCCGCCAGCCCGACCGCGAAGCGTCGGCCCATGCGGATCGGCTCGGGCACCGGGTCGGCGGCGAGGGCCGCAATCAGCTCGGACGTCCTCACGCGACTGACCTCCGCCACGCCGCGCCGAGCGATTTCAGCGCCCGGTGGAGCGCAACCCGCACGGCAACCTCGGTCATCTCGAGACGTGAGGCGGTGGCCGCAATCGACTGGCCGTCGAGTGAGATCGACTGCACGATGTCGCGCTGGCGCGGGTTCAACGTCTCCATCAACTTTCTCGCGTCGCTGAGCGCGTGCGGATCCTCGTCCTCGGGGGCGGCGATGAGATCCTCAAAATCCTCGATCGGTTCGGCGCGCCGCGATCCGCGCCGCCGCATGGCGTCGATGATCTTGTGCCGTGCGATCGCGTTCACCCAAGGCGCGAGCCTCTGACTCGGATCCCAGGTGTGTCGCTTCAGGTGGATCGCCAGCAATGTTTCCTGCACCGCATCCTCGACATCCGCGTCGCCTAGCCTCGCCCGAGCGAAGGCCCCGCGCGCCATCGCCCTGACCGATCGGCCGAGCTCCTCAAGAAGCCGACGATAGACGCCTTCGTCGCCCGCCATCGCGGCCCTCATCATCATCGACCAGGGATCGTCCGAAGGACTATCGGCCGGCATGGCTCCCATATGGTCTTCGCTCCGATTGCGCCCGTGTTACAAGCGCCGGGCCAAATTCCACAGCGCGCGACCGACCCGCCCGAGTCCCTCTAGCACAGTGCCGCGCAACGGCGGAAGGGAGCCGGCATCGGGCCTGGCGGCCCACGCAAAGTGACGGATTTGCGACAGAATCTCAGCCGCTTGCGCTATTGACGACGCCCGCGCGGCATGGCTTTAAGCGGGACAGGGCGACGCTCGGCGTCGAGAGGACGTTTTCCAGTCAGGAGCACCGACGCCATGTCGCATTGGCCCATCTACGGTCGCATCGAAGGCCCGATCGTGATGATCGGCTTCGGATCGATCGGCAAGGGAACCCTCCCGCTGATCGAGCGTCACTTCGAGTTCGACAAAGACCATTTCTACGTCATCGACCCCAACGATTCCGATCGCAAGCTGCTCGACGAGCGCGGCGTCAAGTTCGTTCACCTCGGTCTGACCAAGGACAATTACCGCGACGTGCTCAAGAAGTATCTGACCGCGGGCAACGGCCAGGGATTCTGCGTGAACCTGTCCGTGGACACCTCCTCGCTCGATATCATGCGCACCGCGCGCGAGATCGGCGCGCTCTACGTCGACACCGTCGTCGAACCCTGGCCCGGCTTCTACTATTCCAAGAACCTCGGCAACGAGGCCCGCACGAACTATGCGCTCCGCGAGACCGTCCTCGAGGAGCGGCGCAGGAATCCGGGCGGTTCGACCGCAGTCTCCTGCTGCGGCGCCAATCCGGGCATGGTGTCCTGGTTCGTCAAGCAGGCGCTGCTGAACCTCGCCGCTGACCTGGGGTCCAAGGCGGAGGAGCCGAAGACGCGCGAGGGCTGGGCGAAGCTCGCGCAAGGCCTGGGCGTCAAGGGGGTTCACATCGCCGAGCGCGACACCCAGCGAGCGAAAAACCCGAAGCCCCGCAACGTGTTCGTCAACACCTGGTCGGTCGAAGGCTTCCTCTCGGAGGGGATGCAGCCGGCCGAGCTCGGTTGGGGCACCCACGAGACCTGGACGCCGGCGAACGCCGGCTTCCACGAAGCCGGCTGCGGCGCCGCGATCTACATCAACCAGCCCGGCGCCAACACGCGGGTCCGCTCCTGGACCCCGACGGCGCGCGGCCAGTTCGGCTTTCTCGTCACCCACAACGAGGCGATCTCGATCGCCGATTACTACACCGTGCGCGATGGGAAAGGCGAGGCGGTGTACCGGCCGACCTGCCATTACGCCTATCACCCCTCCGACGACGCGGTGCTGTCGTTGCATGAGCTGTTCGGCCGCGCCGGCCAGATCCAGAGCGCCCAGCACATCCTGACCGAGGCCGAGATCGTCGACGGGATCGACGAGCTCGGCGTGCTGCTCTACGGCCACGCCCGCAACGCCTACTGGTACGGCTCGCAGCTCTCGGTCGAGGAGACCCGCGACCTCGCCCCCTACCAGAATGCGACCGGCATGCAGGTGACCTCGGCGGTGCTCGCTGGGATGGTGTGGGCGCTGGAGAACCCGAAGGCCGGGATCGTCGAGGCCGACGAGGTCGACTTCCGGCGCTGCCTCGAAGTCCAGCGGCCCTATCTCGGGCCGGTGGTCGGCGTATACACCGACTGGACCCCGCTCGAGAACCGCCCGGGCCTCTTCCCCGAGGACATCGACGAGACCGACCCTTGGCAGTTCCGCAACGTGCTGGTGCGTTAAGCGGGGCTTAGCGCCGCTTTATCGGCCGGGTCATGATGGGTCAAAGGCTTGCCGGGCTTCTTAGCGACCGCCGCCGAGCCAATTATAACGTATCAATTATGTTATAATTGGCGGAGTGGCGCTTTGCCGCGCCGTGGAACCGCTCGACGCGACCGCCTCGCGTAGGATAGACACGGGATCGCCATGAACGATCTCGCCGAACTCGATCCGCACCATCCCCGACTATCCGAAGCCGGGGATCCTGTTCCGCGACATCACCACGATGCTCGGCGACGCCCGCGCCTTCCGCCGCGCGGTCGACGAACTCGTACAGCCCTGGGCGGGGACGAAGATCGAGAAGGTGGCGGGGATCGAGGCGCGCGGCTTCATCCTCGGCGGCGCGGTCGCCCACCAGCTTTCGGCTGGCTTCGTCCCCGTGCGCAAGAAGGGCAAGCTGCCGCACGTCACGGTCTCGATCGCCTATTCGCTCGAATACGGCGTCGACGAAATGGAGATGCACCGGGACGCGGTGAAGCCCGGCGAGCGCGTCATTCTGGTCGACGACCTGATCGCCACCGGCGGCACGGCGGTTGGCGCGGTTCAGCTCTTGCGCAAGCTCGGCGCCGACGTGGTCGCCGCCTGCTTCGTCATCGACCTGCCCGAACTCGGCGGCGCGAAGAAGCTCGCCGATCTCGGCGTCGACGTGCACGCGCTGATGACGTTCGCGGGCCATTGAGGCGCGACCGGGCAGAGGCAAACCGACAAGCGTCACCATCCCCCACTCCTGTCCCCACCCTGTCGGAAGAGCGGCTTCGCCATTGACAAGCCGCCCCGCCGCGGGACAAACCCTCGCGCCGCCAAGACGCAGGAACCCTCCATGACCGACGCCCGCCTTCAGACCGTGATTGAACAGGCCTGGGAATTGCGCGCCAGCATCAACCCGCAGACGACCGGGGACGTTCGCGACGCGGTCGAGTTGGCGCTCGAGGCGCTCGACTCGGGCAAGGCGCGGGTGGCGGAAAAAATTCCAGGCGCGACCGGGCCGAATTCCTGGAAGGTCAACCAGTGGCTGAAAAAGGCCGTCCTTCTCTCCTTCCGCCTCAACGACAATGCGATCGTGAAAGGGGGCCCGGGCGAGGCGACCTGGTGGGACAAGATCCCCTCAAAATTCGACGGCTGGGGCGAGAACCGCTTTCGCGAGGCGGGCTTTCGTGCGGTGCCGGGCGCGATCGTGCGCCGTTCCGCCTTCGTCGCCCGCGACGTGGTGCTGATGCCGAGCTTCGTCAACATCGGCGCCTATGTCGACTCGAAGAGCATGGTGGACACCTGGGTGACCGTGGGGTCATGCGCCCAGATTGGCGCCAACGTTCACCTTTCGGGCGGCGTCGGCATCGGCGGCGTGCTCGAGCCCTTGCAGGCGAACCCCACCATCATCGAGGACGACTGCTTCATCGGCGCGCGCTCGGAGATCGTCGAGGGAGTCATCGTCGGCGAGGGATCGGTGGTGTCGATGGGCGTTTTCATCGGCTCCTCGACCAAGATCGTCGACCGCGCGACAGGAAAAATTCACCTCGGCTACGTGCCCCCCTATTCGGTGGTCGTCTCCGGTTCCCTGCCCGGCAAGCCCTTCCCCGACGGCTCGCCGGGGCCCTCGCTCTACTGCGCCGTGATCGTCAAAACCGTCGACGCCAAAACCCGCGCCAAGACCGGGATCAACGAGCTCCTGAGGGAGTGAGAGGCGGGGAAACCCCTCTCCCGAACGGGAGAAGGGGGGACGCGTAACGCTCTGGCAAAAATATAGAATTCAAAGAAATTCCTTTTTTCCAGAAACAAAAGCTTGCCTTCTTCCGCCGGTCCGCGCATAGTTGGGCAATGTCGAGGAATGCGCATTGGCGCCCTTCGACCCCCCGCGCCGCCGGAAAAAGTGACCTCCGCCGCTTCGCCAAGCGCTGGAGCGGCTCGGCGCGTCCCCTCCCTATCGCTGAGAAGGCGCCCCCCATGACTGAATTCGACGCCCCCAAGGTCGCGCCCCATCGCGCGCGGCGCATGCTGGCCGCCCTGATCGCCGGCGTCAGTCCCGAAGCCATCGGCGCCGACGAAAACTTGCCCACCCGGACGGTCGAACGGGCGGTCGGCGACGAACTCGGCCGGCGTTGGGTGGCCCCGGCAGCCGATTTCGCCAAGATCCAGATCGCGCGGCTCGAAGGCTTCTGCCTGATGCTGATGGACCGGATCGAGGCCGGCGAACTCGCCGCCGTCGATCGCGCGCTCAAGATCATGGACCGGCTCGACCGCTACCACGGCTTCGATCGCGCGAAACCGGCGATCGAGCCCTACGGCGAGGCGCATCGCGAGAAGCTGCTCGCCAAGCTCAACGCCGCCGCGGCCAACCTCGCCGACGCCGAGTCCGACGCTCGACAAGACGCATGACCGGCGCGGCGCCGCAGGCCGCGGTCGGCGGGGCGCGCCCGCCGATCCGGCGGATCGGCGATCTTCTCAAGCGCAGTCCGGACGAGCGGACGCGCATGCTCGCGACGATGACGGAAAGCGAGTGCGAGGCGCTGCTGTGCGACTGGAACCTGTGGGCCCGCCCCGACCAGGAGCCGCCGCCCGGCGACTGGATCGTCTGGCTGATCCTGGCCGGACGCGGCGCGGGCAAGACCCGCGCCGGCGCCGAGGCGGTTCGTCGATGGTCATGGACGTTTCCGCTGATCAACCTGATCGGCCCGACCGCCGACGACGTGCGCGACGTGATGGTGCTTGGCGAGTCCGGCATTCTCGCCTGCTGCCGCGCCGACGAGCGGCCGCGCTATCTGGGCTCGGCCGGACGGCTCGAATGGCCGAACGGCGCGGTCAGCCATCTCTTCTCGGCCGAGGAGCCGGACCGGCTGCGCGGGCGCCAACACATGAAGCTGTGGTGCGACGAGCTCGCCGCCTGGCGCCGCCCGGACGCCTTCGATCAGGCGATGCTCGGCCTCAGGCTCGGCGAAAAGCCGCAAATGATCGTCACCACGACCCCGCGTCCGACACGCATCGTCAAGGCGCTGGTCGCGGACAAGGACACGATCGTCACCCGCGGCTCGACCTTCGACAACCGCGGACATCTCGCGCGCGCCTTCCTGAGGCGCATCGCCAAGCGATACGAAGGCCGCGTGATCGGCCGGCAGGAGCTGTTCGCCGAGATTGTCGAGGAGACGCCGGGCGCGCTCTGGACGCGGGCGCTGATCGAGCGCCAGCGCATCGCCCCGGAGGCGGCGCCGCGCGACCTCGCCGAGGTCGTGGTCGCCGTCGATCCGCCGGCGCGCTCGGGCGCGAAGGCGGACGAATGCGGCCTGGTCGTCGCCGGCAAGGCCGCGGACGGAAAGCTCTACGTGCTCGCCGATCTGACCAGTCAGGGCGATACGCCCGCCGGCTGGGCGGCCCGCGTCGGCGCGGCCTATCGCGGCTTTTCCGCCAACCGCGTCGTCGCCGAGATCAACAATGGCGGCGAGATGGTGACGGAGGTGCTGCGCCAGGCCGAGCCGAACCTGCCGGTGCGCACCGTCACCGCGACGCGCGGCAAGTTTTTGCGCGCCGAGCCGATTGCGGCGGCCTACGAGCGCGGCCTCGTGCTGCACGCCGGGGTCTTTCCGAAGCTCGAGGACCAGCTTTGCGCCCTCACCCCCGATTTCGACCGCCGCTCCGGCCCCTCTCCCGACCGCGCCGACGCCCTGGTCTGGGCGATCGCCGACCTCCTGGGGATCGACCGGCCAAGTTCGGGGATGCTGGACTATTGGGCGGGACGCGGGATGTAGGGGCGAACCGGAGCGGCGGCGTCTCGCCGCCCGGTGCGCGAGGCGCGCACCCTGGAGCGGCGGCGTCCCGCCGCCCGGTGCGCGAGACGCGCACCCTCCAATCGACGCCCGTCTGGGCGACCGCCGACCTCCGGGGAGACCGGCCAAGTTCGGCGGATGCTCGACGATTGGGAGAACCGGAGGGGCGGCGTCTCGCCGCCCGGTGCGCGAGACGCGCACCCTCCAATCGATCGCCCATCTCCGCCCCGGAAAGTCGCTTTGCCCGACCGCGTGGAGGTTCGCGCCCATCTTGCGGTTGAACGCCTCGGCGTCGACCTGGGCGTTGACCGCGACCGTCTTGTCGTCGCGCGGATTGGGGCATTGGGCGTTGGCGGCGGTCGCGCCGAGCCGCGCGACCGCGCTGGTGAACGCGCCTTCGAGCTTTTCGCGGCTCGTCTGGGCTTCGAACACGTCGCTGATCCAGATTTCCGACCCGCCGTCGGCGGCGGCGACGCAGAAGGTCCAGCGCGGCTGCGCGCAGGCGACCCCCGGCAGGCTGACGAGCAGAACAGCGAACGCCAGCCGACGCATGAACGCGAACCTCTCACATCAACCGGCCCCGCGCGCCCTTAACACGCCAATCCCTAACGGAAGGCGAAACGGCTGCCTCGTATTCGCGCCATGCAGCCGGGCGCCCCGCAACATTCATTAAGGATATCCGCATGTCGGACGCCATCGAACGCCCGCTGACTCCAAGCGTGTTCGCTCGCCTCGCGCAGGCGACCCGCTACGCCATCACCGGCGTGTCCCCGCAATCGTGGTTCGGCCCGCAACAGCCGCTCGAGCCCCAGGCGCCGCCGGACGTGAAGGGGCGGCAGTTCGACTACGCTTTCGGCGCGAATCTCAACTACGTCCCGCGCTCGGAGGGCGGGATCTCGTTCGCGGAGTTGCGGGCGCTCGCCGACAGCCTGCCGCTGTTGCGCGCGGTGATCGAGACCCGCAAGGACCAGATCGCGGCGCAGAATTTCTCGGTTCGGGCGCGCGGGCGGGCGAACCTGCCCGACCAATCCGCCCGGATCGACAAGGCGCTCGCCTTCCTCGCCCGCCCCGACCGGCGCCGCTCGTTCGGCGACTGGCTCAGAATGCTGCTCGAAGACCTGCTGGTCATCGACGCGGCGACGATCTACCCGCGCTTCGACCGCGCAGGATCGCTCTACGCGCTCGACGTGATCGACGGGGCGACGATCAAGCCGCTGATCGGCGAGGACGGGCGCGCGCCCGAGCCGCCGGACCCGGCCTATCAGCAGGTGCTGCACGGCGTGCCGGCGGCGGATTTTTCCGCCGACGAGCTCTTGTATCTGCCGCGCAACGTGCGCGCCCATCGTCTCTATGGGCTGAGCCCGGTCGAGCAGGTCGCGCTCACCGTCAATATCGCGCTCCGGCGCGAGGCGGCGACGCTCGACTATTATCGCAGCGGGAGTTCGCCCGACGCCTTCGCCACCCTGCCGAAGGAATGGACGAGCGACCAGATCCGATCTTTCCAGGACTACTTCGATGCGCTGATGAGCGGCAATTCGGCCAGGCGGCGGATGCTGAAATTCATGCCGTCCGACTTCAAGCTGATCGAGGCGCGGCAGCCGCCGCTAAAAGATCTCTACGACGAGTGGCTGGCCCGCGTCATCTGCTACGCCTTCTCGGTGCCCGCCACGCCGTTCGTCGCGCAGGTGAACCGCGCGACCAGCGAGACGATGCGGATGCAGGCGACCCAGGAAGGGCTTGTGCCGCTGAAGACCTGGATCAAGAGCGCCCTCGATCAGGTGATCCAGGTGTGTCTCGGCGAGCAGAGCCTCGAGTTCGTGTGGGTCGGCGACGACGCCGTCGACCCGCTCCAGCAGGCGCAGACGCTGAACATTCTGGTCTCGGCCGGCATCAAGACGCGCGAGGAGGCGCGGGCCGAACTGGGGCTGGCCGGGGATAGGAGCGGCGTAGCGCTTGGGAAGTTCAATCCGAACCATGACGAGCGCGGGCGGTTTTCGACCACAGACGACGCCGTAAGTCCCGGCGGAAGTACCGGATCCCGCTCGGCCTCGTCCCCAATTCAGGTCGCGAGTTTGGACAATATCGCGACCGACGCGGTCATGGACGGCGGAACGGCCAGGGAAACGACTTTAGGGGGGGGTCGGCCCAAGCTTTGACCCGCCCAGCCAAGATTCCAATACCGCCTTCGAACCGGTCGACCATCTGGCTGACTACCACAATCAGGTCGTCAATGACGAGATCGCCAGCTATGAAAGTTTTGGGGCGCGTTGCGCATCCGAAGTACGGCTCAGTTTGGGTGATCTTGATTCAGTGATTGACATCCTGTGCATCGGTCCTCAGGGAGTCCTTATGGGTGTCGAGGTGAAAACTGGTGGTGATCCCAAGCTTAGCGTGAATCAGATTATTGATTATTCGCACGCAATTTTAGGGGCAGGCGTCTCATCTGCCGATCAAAAGATTACGTCCCTGGGCATACCCGTCAGCACACCACTTCCTTCGTTTCCGATCTTCGGCGTTTGGGCCCCCGAGGGAGAACCAAAACGATTTTTCCAGTTTTTCCGGAGCCATTAACAAAATTGGCTGACGGTTCCAACGGTGACATACTACCAGAATCCGGAGTAGGATAATGAGACCGACTATCACGGAAACTCCTGACTACAGTATGCTTTCGCGTCGCTGGAGCGGACAAAAGTTGATTTCAGCAGACCTCGCGGTCACGATCGCGCGTCAAATTCACAAGGAACAATACGGACAAGCAACACTTGACGAAGACGAACCGCTTTCGGTCAATGATGACGGTGACTGCTGGATAGTCCTGGGCAGAAGATCGAGAAACTTCGATCCGAAGAACCCGATACTAGACGGGCCGCTTCGGATCCGAATCTCCAAGTTTGACGGTCAGATTATGAGTTACCTGTTCTCAGTGACGGTACCAAGGCCAGGTCAACAAAGTCGTACAGAAGAAAAATAGCGTGGCGTTGTGGACGGGGCGACGATCAAGCCGCTGATCGGCGAGGACGGGCGCGCACCCGAGTTGATCCGGCTGACGAGTGGCTCGCCCCCGGGTCATCTGCTACGCCTTCTCGGTCCCCGCCACGCCCTTCGTCGCCCCTGAGGCCTTCCAATGGACACGATCAGTCAGGCGCTTGCCGAAAATGAGGGCGGCTTTGCAAAGCAATAATTTTCCAGATGAGGCGTCCATTGCCTCGGTGTTAGGGCTCAACCTATCCACGGCCACCGTTACAAAAACGAACGCTGGAGTCGTCGCTATCAACGGTGCGCTTCTCGGCGGGTCCAAGGTCGGGGTGGTTGGCGTTCCGGCGCCGCGCCGCACGCTCGATCTCGTCTTTTTCGAACCATCCGTTCCCGTGGGCCCCTATCTTACGGAGGGTTTGAACGCAAACCAGCGCGTGGAACCTTCGAAGCGCGGTCCAGGATTTGCGGTCACGTTCTCGCTCGATGGCTTCGAATGCGGCGCCACCGCCTCCAGACGCGATGGCATGATCGAGACGCTTTTCTGCGCCGCTGCGAACGACGACGATAAGCGCAGCTAGCGATCCTGACGTTGGCGTGGGCGTGGATTCCCAAGCGAGACTCTTGACGCCATCGGACTCCGATCAAAGCGCCAGGCAGCATGCGGCTTCATAGGCCTCTCAGTGCGACCGCGCTGATGAGCGGCAATTCGGCCAGGCGGCGGATGCTGAAGTTCATCGGCGACGCTTTCCCATAATTTCTGACACTCGGAATTTTTTGAGTAGAGATCGAACAAAAGGATTGACTTCTCACTCGCGCTCCCCAATCGCGCGGACATCCACGATCTGGAGCTCCGCCTTGGCGAACGTCTGGATTCCCTGGTGTCGCGAATTCGACCGGGCCTTCGATCCCCGACTCTCTTAAAGTCGATTGTCGCCGGACTTGGGCTCATCCCAGGCGAGTTCACGTCTCAGGGCTTCAGGAATTCGCGTCGGCCGATCGCCGCGAACGGCGGCGACTCTAACCGTGGCGACGATCAGTTCACGACCGTCTCGGAGAATCCGCTGCACAAATTCCAACGATGCGCCACGAACTTGCCGCGCCCGGGTTTCGACGTCCAGGAGATCATCCATCACCGCCGGAACCAGGTATTCGATCTGGAGACTTCGGACGGCGAATACGGTTCCGCTGCTCGTCGCAATGTCCCTATGGCCGAAACCGAGGCCACGCAGCCATTCGGTGCGCCCGCGTTCGAGAAAACGAAGGTAGGACGCGTGATAAACCCGGCCGGAAAAATCGGTATCCTCATAGTAGACTCTGACGCCGATGCGCCCGATCGATTTGTCGCTCACGACATTCCGCTCCCGTCCAAACCGCACTCATATCACAATCTGTATCCTCGGCTTTGACGGCCGAATTCCGCGATGATATCCGCCTTAGGATGCGAAATCGTCTTCATGGGCGCGCCGGACTTTGCGGTTCCGACGTTGCGCGCAATCGTCAACAGTGGGCGGCGCGTCGTTGCGGCCTACACCCGTGCGCCCAAACCGGGGGGACGTCGCGGGCTTGAGGTTCGAAAGACGCCGATCCATGAAGCGGCAGAAGCCTTGGGCATACCGGTCTATACGCCCTCCACCCTGAAGACGGAGGAGGCGCGGGACGTCTTCCGAAGCCATGCTGCGGATGTCGGCCTTGTCATCGCGTACGGTCTGATCCTGCCGCCGCCGATCCTGACGGCGCCCAGGCACGGATGCCTAAATCTGCACGCGTCGCTTCTACCGCGGTGGCGCGGCGCGGCGCCGATCCAGAGGGCGATCATGGCAGGCGATCCGGAGACCGGGGTCGAACTGATGCGGATGGATGCAGGATTGGACACGGGCGGAGTCGCCTTGCGGGAAGTCGTGCCGATCCGACCTGAAGACACTGCAGGCGATCTAACAACGTCTCTGGCGCAGATTGCAGCAGGGCTCGCCGTCCGCGGCCTGATCGCCCTTGAGACCGGACACCTCATATTCAACGAGCAGCCGAGCGCGGGCGCCTGCTACGCGCACAAGATCGAAAAGAGTGAAACCGAAATTGACTGGGCGCGCGACGCCGACGCGGTTCGCAATCTTATCCACGGTCTGTCGCCCATGCCCGGCGCGTTCTCCAATCTGGTGATCCGCGGTGAGGTGGAGCGGGTCAAGATTCTTCGCGCCGAGACTGTGCGCGGCGCCGGGGCGCCGGGGACGATCCTCGACCGAACGATGACGATCGCATGCGGCGTCGGAGCGATTCGAGTCCTCGAAGGGCAGCGGGCCGGACGCACAGCGGTGTCTGGCGGCGAATTTATCCGTCGCGAATCCATTCCGATTGGGGCCGTGTTCGCGCCGAGCGCACGGTCGTCACCTGGGACTTGATCGCGGTTACGAGCTCCTCCCTGCCGGTTTCGGCGGCCCGCAAAATCTGTCCGGCGCGAAAGAAGTCGAGCAGACCAAACTGCTCAACCCTCGGGCGAATCAGAATGTCGGGCGGCCGACGCTTGATCTTTTCCGCGGTGATCGCGCCTTGCATGATCTGCGCTGCGCCGAACATCGATTCGAGCGGCGTCGGCGTGCGCCGCCGACGTGATCGTCCTCCGAAGGTGACGTCAATCGCGATGACCACGTCAGCGAGGTCGAAGAGATGATCGTACGGTAACGGATTCACGGCTCCCCCGTCGATCAGCAAGCCGCCATCGCTCTCCACCGGACGAAACAGTCCCGGAATGGCCATTGAGCCCGCCACCGCGGCGGTCAAGGAGCCGGACTGAAACACCGCTTCTTTGCGATCCGAATAGTTCGTCGCAACCACGAACGTCCGGATCGCGAGCTCCTCGAACGAGTTGGGAACGCCGGCCGGCCAAAACAGTTCGAGGAAAATTTCCGGGTCAAGCAAGACCGGATTGCCCCGCCCGCGCAACACCAGGTCAGCGAAGCGCCCAACTCTCGCCCGGAGCAGCTTCCCCATGACGTTCGAACGGTTGCGGAGCACTTTCAATACGTGCGCACGAATGTCCCGCGCCTCCAGTCCGGCGGAGTAGGCTGCTCCAATGACGGCGCCCATCGAGGTTCCCGCGATCGCCACCGGACGAATTCCGAGTTCGTCGAGCGCTTCCAGGGCGACGACATGCGCGATCCCGCGTGCACCGCCGCTGCCGAGCGCGATCGCAACCGACGGGCCAGCCCCGTGACTGCGCATCGACGTCAAGAGCTTAGCTCTCGCTCACGTGCGACCGCGCGCCAACCGATATCTCTCCGGCAAAACCCTCCGGGCCAATCAATGCAGTCGACCGCGGCGTAGGCGCGCTCGCGCGCTTCGCCAACCGTTCGACCAATTGCGGTCACGGCCAGCACACGGCCGCCGTCAGCGAGAAGGGCGTCGCGCTCTCGCCGCGTGCCCGCCTGAAAAACAGTGACTCCGGGAACGCTTTCGGCCTCGTCGATGCCCATGATCCGTGTCCCGGCCAGGGGCGCCCCGGGGTAGCCGCGCGCAGCCATGACCACGGTCAAAGCGGCGTCCGCACTAAACTTAGGCGAGATACTGAGCAAAGCGCCTCTCGCGCAGGCTTCAAGCATCGGCAAGACGTCGTCGGACAACCGCTCGAGTATGACTTCGGTCTCCGGATCGCCGAATCGAACATTGAATTCGATAACCTTTGGCCCATCCTTCCCGATCATGAGCCCGACGAAAAGCACACCCCGAAACGGCGTTCCTCGCGCCGCCATTCCATGGATCGTTGGCGTGACGATCTCACGCATGACGCGATCGCTCATTTCCGCCGTCATGATGGGCGGCGGCGAATAAGCGCCCATTCCGCCGGTGTTCGGGCCAGTGTCCCCATCGCCCACGCGCTTGTGGTCTTGTGCGCTGGCGAACGGCGCCGCTGCGATCCCATCACAGAGAGCGAAAAAGGACACCTCTTCGCCCTCTAGGAACTCCTCGATTACCACCTCATTTTCGGTGTTTTCAAACTCGGGCAAGAGCGCGTCGACCGCGGCTTCCGCCTCTTCAATCGTCGATGCGACAATTACGCCCTTGCCGCCAGCCAGGCCGTCGGCCTTAACCACGATCGGCACGCCCGAGACTCGAATGTAGGCCTTGGCGTCGTTACGGCTTCGGAAACGGCTGTAGGCGGCACTTGGAATGCCGAACTCGCGGCAGAAGTCCTTGGCGAAGCCCTTGGAGCCCTCAAGTCGCGCCGCGGCGCGAGAGGGTCCGAAACAGGCAATCCCCTCCCTTTCAAGTTCGTCGACGATTCCCGCCACCAGCGGGGCCTCCGGCCCGACGATCACGAGATCAATGGCTTCCCGCTTGCTCAGTGCAAGGATTTGGCGGCTGTCCGAAAGATCGACCGGACACGTCGTCGCAACGGTTGCACATCCGGGATTGCCCGGCGCAACAAACAGTTTTCCAATCTGTGACGACCGCGCACAGGCGCGCGCCAGCGCGTGCTCACGCCCGCCAGAACCAAGAACTAAAACGTTCATCCGATCGTCCCACCCCAGATTACGGTACCAGAATTCGGCGGCAAGCGCACAAACTGGCCGTGGCGAAGCCCCCAATCAAGCCGTCCGGAGCAAAACGCAATCCTGCACACCGCCTTGCGTCAATGGGGCGTGCATCGCATTCTCGCCCGGAACAGTTCCCCCGACCGGAC
Organism: uncultured Alphaproteobacteria bacterium; assembly: GCA_963748545.1. GTDB lineage: Bacteria > Pseudomonadota > Alphaproteobacteria > Rhizobiales > Beijerinckiaceae > Roseiarcus. The sequence continues at coordinate 24,074 of CAVVJO010000006.1, read as the reverse complement.
CTCAACCCCATGAAAGCTTTCGCTGCCCCTTCGAACAGCAAATGGGTTGGCCTGTCGAGCCACCAGGCGTGGCTCGATCGGCAAGCTGAAGCGCTCTTCGCGTTTTACGAACGCAACATCATCAATCCGCTTGGGGGATTTTACGACCTGGACGATGTCGGGCGGCCGGCGGCTCCTGGTTACGGCGCCGGTGGAACGCCCGCACGCTACCTCTTCGCGACAACCAGGATCGTTCACGCGTTTTCGATCGCTTATATCATGGGCCGGCCCGGCGCAGACGTGATCGTCGACCACGGAATGGAATTCCTGTGGAATGGCCATCGCGATCCGGATCACGGCGGATATTTCTGGGGCGTTGGCTACCAGGGAGCCTCGGATAGCAGCAAACAGGCCTATGGTCACGCTTTCGTCCTGCTCGCCGCCTCGAGCGCGAAGATCGCAGGGCATCCGGACGCCGATCGCCTGCTGACAGATATTTCGACCGTTATTCGGGATCGGTTCTGGGAGGAGCGCTTCGGGGCTGTCGCAGAGGAGTTCACAAGGGACTGGCGCGCGTTCAATTCGTATCGTGGCCAGAATTCCAACATGCATTTGACCGAAGCGCTAATGGCGGCGTTCGAAGCGACGAGCGACGTGACCTATCTTCGAATGGCCGAACGAGTTGCCGATCGCATTGTTGGCGCAAACGCCGCGGCGAATGGCTGGCGCTTGCCCGAGCATTTCTCAATAGACTGGCGTGTCGACAAGAAATACGCGGGAAGCCCGATGTTTCGGCCTTACGGCACAACCCCTGGTCACTCGCTTGAGTGGTCGCGGCTTCTGCTCCAACTCTGGGAACTCGGAGGTCGAACGCTCGACTGGCTCCCGGAGGCGTCCAGGTCGCTTTTTGCACGCACGGTTGTCGACGGTTGGGATCACGGATCCGGCGGATTCTATTACACACTCGACTGGGACGGCCAGCCGAGAATCCGCGACCGCTACTGGTGGCCGTGCTGCGAGGGGATTGGAGCTGCCGCTTTCCTCAACGCCATATTCGGGGATTCGCAGTACGAGGATTGGTATCGGCGCATTTGGAGCTTTGTTGCGACCCGGTTCATAGACCGCGAGAATGGCGGGTGGCGGGCGCAAATTGATGACGCCCTGCGGCCGAATTCGGATCCCTTCTTTGGAAAAGTCGATATCTACCATTCCTTACAGGCGTGCCTGATTCCGACGCTGCCGACCACCGGCAGTATTACAAAAGGCCTTGTCGACCTCGCCAACCGGCCGACGCGCTTCACGGCTTGATTTTTTCCGATGAATCCTTCACTCGCACCGCGGCAAATACTCAGCGATCGCGGGGTCGGGGGCGACACGTTAACCGCGCATTTATGAGGGCGTTACACAATTGGCGGGGACGGACCTGTGTAAGGTCGTCCGGCAGGGGAAGTCATGACGATTTTGAGGGTCCATCGCTGCGCGCTGCTGGCGGCAATTGCGGCCATGCTCGGAGCGGCCACTGGCGCGGCGTATGCTCGGCAAACCGACACTTTCATGATTTCCGCTACGTCAGGTTACGGGGTGGAAGATTGTCTCGCGGAAGGTGGGGAATGTGGCCATGTGGTCGCTGACGCTTGGTGCGAGGCCCATGGCAAGGGCGTCGCCGTGAAGTTCGGACGGTCGGACAGCGACGTAAACGACAAATCGTCTGAATTGCGGCCGTATTTCATCACCTGTGGCGAATAACCGCGACGGCTAGCGGAGATAGTCCGCGCATTTTTGGACTTCTCCCGCGCCTCCGCCCCACGGCTCGATTGGCACAGTTGACGTCGAATTCTTCGGGGAGCCTTCTATCAATTTATCGCTGTACGTCATGTAGACAAGAATATTTCGTTTGGGATCACACCCTCTCACGATCTGCATTTTCTTGAAGAAGACTGAACGCCGCTCGCTGAAGACGACGTCGCCTTGCGAAAATTTTTCCTTGAATTTAATTGGTCCATATTGCCGACAGGCGAGCGAAATATCAGAGGTCTGCTCCGCCAGACCTAGCGCCCCGGTCACTCCCCCTTTCTCGGGCGTGGTATAGTGGCACGCGACGCCTTCGATAAGCGGATCATCGACACCGTAGACCGCCAGCTTGTCGTTGGGGGTCAGCAGATTGAAAGTAGTAGATTTCCGAAAGATCAGATCCGGATCGAGCGAATCCGCAAGGATGGGCGATGACGCCAGAATGGCCGCGCAAGCGGCGGCCGATGGCTTGATCAAAGTTCGCAAAATTTAACCCCACAAAGCTCATGAGCCAGCAACATAGGAAGCAATCGCGGCCCGCCAAGGAACGCGGTCGGCTGTTTTCTCTATTTCACATTTATATTGCGACTTAATTACATCTACCGCTAGCGCGACCGCGTCTTGGCAGGCATAGTGGAACCGAGCGGCCCCGAGGAGGCGTGAGTCCTTTGAGGTTGCCGCATCCAGGAACGACGGGGCTCGCTTGCCAGGACGATTTACGACGGTTGTCGCCTCGGACGACCGCGCCTCTAAGCGGCTCGACGCGTGGACCAGCGGATATTCGCCGCTTCCCGGGATTCCCGATGAGTTCGTAGACGCCGAGGGTCGTAGCCGTCCGCAATGGCGACGAATGCTGTCTGCGTTCGCCGCGTTCGATCCTGGCGAGATGCGGCAGCGGTTTGCCGCTGCGGATCGACGGATCCGCAACCGGGGCCTCTCCTACCGCGTGGCCGGGGAGAAGGACGAGCGCGACTGGCCCATCGGCCGTATGCCTTTGCTGATCACCGAGGCCGAGTGGCGGCAGATCGCGGAAGGCGTGTCGCAACGCGCGGAATTGATGGAGCGCGTGCTCGCTGATGTCTACGGCGCCGGAGGGTTGATTGCGAGCGGTGATCTCCCGGCCGCCGCCGTCACCGGTTCGATCGATTATGTCCCGGGAATGCGGAGCGTAGAGCCTCCGGGCGGGCGTTGGTTGCGCCTTTACGCGGTTGACATCGGCCGAGGCCCGGACGGCTCGTGGTGGGTGCTGGGCGATCGCACACAGGCGCCGTCCGGCTGCGGCTACGCTTTGGAGAACCGTCTGGTCGTTTCTCAGGCTTTTTCAGACCTTTATTCGCATTTGAACGTTCAGCGCCTCGCGCCGTTCTTCCGTTCCCTTGCCGCGGGCCTCAAGTCAGCAGGCCAACGGTCGGAGCCTCGAATAGCGATTTTGAGCCCCGGCCCGCTAAGCCTGACCTATTCGGAACAGGCGTACCTCGCCCGATATCTCGGTTTCTTGCTGGTCGAGGGCGATGATCTCGTCATGCGTGAGGGTCGCGTATTCGTGCGGACCATCGCCGGCCTGAAGCGCTGCGACGTTATCTGGCGACACATCGACGCCGACTGGTGCGACCCGCTGGAGTTGAACGCCTCGTCGCGTATTGGCGTCCCGGGGATGATGGAGGCGATCAGAGAGGACGGGGTCGCCGTCGAGAACATGCCCGGAACCGGCTTCCTCGAGTTCGCGGGCGATGCTCGCCTTCCTCCCGGCGCTGGCGCGCGGCCTCCTTGGGCAGGACCTTCTGATGCCGAACACCGCAACGTGGTGGTGCGGCCAGCCCAAGGAGCGCGAACGGGTTCTCGACGAGTTTGATTCGGTCTCGATCGCGCCCGCGTTCGGCAACGACCCGCTCGGAATGAAGGGGCGCTCCAGCGTTATCGGCGAAGAATTGTCGGCTCACGAGAAAGCCTTGCTGCGGGACGCGATCGCCGCACGCGGAATGGACTATGTCGGCCAGGAGGTTGTCCGTCTCTCTACGACGCCACGGTGGGTCGAGAACGGCCTTGAGCCCCGGCCGTTCGTGCTACGCGTGTACTGCGCGGCGACGCCGAAAGGGTGGCGGGTCATGCCGGGCGGTTTCTGTCGCATATCTGACCAGCCCGATGCGCGCGCGGTCTCGATGGGCGATGGCGTCGAGTTGGCTGACGTCTGGGTGCTTGCCGACAAGCCGGTCGAAGCCTCGAGCCTCCTGCCAAATCCAGACAGCGTGCGCATCACCCGGCTGCTTGGCAATCTGCCAAGCCGAGCGGCGGACAACTTGTTCTGGTTTGGACGCTATCTGGAGCGCGCCGAAGCGACGCTGCGGGTTGTGCGATGCCTCGCCGCTCGATCGGTCGACCCTGACGCTCCCGTGCGGGTGGGTCGTCAGGCGCTTGACCGGCTGATGGGCGTACTTGTGGGCTGGGGCGCCGTCGACGCGACAACCCTAAAGGAGGGCGCCGCGGCGGCGAGCGACCAAGGGCTGCGGGATGCGAGTCACTATGGGTCGGCGCTGGCGCTGGCGCGATCTGCGCGAACGGCCGCATCGGTCATCCGAGAGCGCTTGACCTACAAGACATGGGAGCTGATCGGGCGTCTCGAGAGCGCTATCGATCCGGCGCCCGACCGGCGGCTCTCTTCAGGCGAGATCGTCGATCTGACGGAAGAAGGTCTGACTGTGATTGCCGCTTTGTCGGGATTGTTCGATGAGAATTTCAACCGCGGCGCGGGCTGGGTCTTCTACGTTATGGGGCGCTGCGTCGAGCGCGGCGCAAATACGTGCCGGCTGCTGCGTCAATTCGCTGGAAATGACGCGACGGAGCACACGCTTGGCGTCATGCTCGACTTGATCGATTCCCAGATCACTTACAGCTCCCGCTATCTCGTTGGCGTTGCGCTGGCCCCCGTGCGCGATATGGCGCTTCTCGATCCATTCAATCCGCGATCGGTGGTTTTTCAGATCAATCGGATCCACGAGGGAATAGCGACGCTACCGGTGCTTCGCCGCGACGGCATCCTGGAGGAGCCCCACCGGTTGACCACGTCGCTTTGCGCCGAACTGACCACGGAGCGGGCGGAGACTTTGGATGATTTAAGAATTCTTGAAATCGAACAACGCCTGCTCGCGCTAGGGAATGCGATCGCGACGCGATACTTCCTGCATGGCGCGGGCCACGGCCGGGCGGAAAAAATCACGGGCCTCGCGTGAGATTCGACGTCAAACACGTCACGCGCTATACTTACGGCGCGTCCGTCGAGCTGACGACCGGCGTCCTGCGTCTCAAACCGGTCTCGCGCGGCGGCCAGATCCTCGAGCGCTTCAACCTCACGACTGATCCCCCCTGCCTCCCGCCAACCGAGCGAACCGATTCGTTTGGCAACGCGGTGCTGAGCCTCAGGATCGAAAAACCGCATCGCGAGTTGACTGTGGAGGCGGCGTCGCGCGTGCGGATCGATCGTCCCGTGGTATTTGAAATGTCGCCGCCATGGGAACGGGTCGCGGCTCAGTCCCTTACGGTCCCGTCCCTTTCGTTCGACAGCCCCGCCATCGCGCTCTATCCGTCACGCGCACTGGCGCTTTTCGAAGAGGCGACACACTACGCGCGTCAGAGTTTCCCTTCGCAAAGGCCGGTCTACGAAGCGGCAATGGACCTGACCCGCCGGATCCGAGCCGATTTCGTCTACGATCCTGAAGCGACCAAGGTCAGCACCCCAGCACACGTTGCCTTCATGCATCGCCACGGAGTTTGCCAGGACTTTGCCCATATCATGATCGCAGCCCTGCGCGGCCTCGGGCTGCCTGCCCTCTACGTCAGCGGCTATATCCGCACCATCCCCCCGCCGGGCAAACAGCGGCTCGCCGGCGCCGATGCGTCGCATGCCTGGGTGTCGCTCTGGTGCGGAGACGCGATGGGCTGGATGGATTTCGATCCGACCAATGCAATGGCTATTCAGAACGATCATGTGGAGGTCGCAAGGGGACGTGACTATACGGACGCCTCGCCGATTGAGAGCATGGTCCTATCGTCTGGGAGCCACCAGCTCGATGTCGAAGTTGACGTCGTCCCGATCTGACGGTCGATCTGCTAGCGGCGGGCAATGAGACGTGCTTAAAGGCCGTCGCGCCAAGAAGGGATATTGTACGATGGCCGCCCACTCGATCCCCCATTTTCACAACACGCCCGGGGTTCCTGCCATAAGGGTTAGGGTGAAAGAGTTCATGTGCACCGGCGCGAAGCCGCCGTTCGATCACCCGCACATCTTTATCGACATGGGTTCTGACGACGAGGCGATCTGTTCCTATTGCTCGACCCGTTTCGTTTACGATGGCGGGCTCGCCAGTATATGCGCCCCTCCGGAATGCGAGTTGCAAGCTGTGGCCTGATCCGGTGGCCAGGCGAGCGATCATCGCCGGCGCCGGTGTCGGCGGACTTGCGACAGCCCTGGCTTTGTCGCAGGCGGGATTGGAGTTGACGATCTTCGAGCGGACCGACGCGCTGGAGGAGTTCGGAGCGGGTTTGCAGCTCACCCCGAATGCGACGCGTGTCCTCGCCAAGCTTGGCGCGCTTGACCAGGTGAGCCAAGTCGCCATGGCCCCCGACGCGGTCATCGCTTTGCGCGGGTCGGACGATGCCCTCCTTATGCGCCTTTCGCTCGACGGCGCGCAGCGGCGTTGGGGCGCGCCTTATTTGGCCTTGCATCGAGCCGACCTCCAGCGGGCTTTGGCGCAGGTCGTCGCGCGGCGGGGCTCAATAGAGTTGAGCTTGGGATCGACTATAACAAAAATCGGGATTGACGAGGGTCGGGTCGCCGTCGAACGGATGCGCGACGCGACGCCGATCTCGGACGTCGCTGATCTGCTCGTCGGCGCCGATGGGCTCCGATCCAGGGTTCGCGAGAAATTCTCAGCTGGCCCTCGTGACCGGCTCGTCTTTTCCGGCCGAGTCGCCTTTCGCGCGACGATCGCGGCAAATCTTGTCGACGCTCGCTGGGCGGAGTGCCGCGTCATGCTGCGACTCGGGCCCAACGCCCATCTTGTCCACTACCCGCTTCGCCGGGCATCGATCGTTAACGTCGTCGCTGTGATCGAAGACTCCTGGCGCGGCGGCGAAAACGAGCATCCCTGGGACGGCGTCGCGGACCGTCCTGCGCTGGATCGCGCCTTCGCCGGATGGTCGGTCTCGACACGCAAGCTTATCGCCGCGGCGACCAACTGGCGCGCCTGGCCGCTCTACGTGCGTCCGGCGCTCGGTTCCTTTGCGCTCGGTCGCATCGCACTGGTCGGAGACGCGGCCCATCCGATGGTCCCTTTTCTGGCGCAAGGCGCAGCGCAAGCGATTGAGGACGCCGGCGCTCTGGGTGTGGCGCTAGCCCAAAATGAAGATGTTCCGCAGGCGCTCGCGGCCTATTCCCGCGCCCGCCTGGCGCGCGCGACGCGCGTCCAGGAGGAGGCGCTACGGCAGGGCCGAATCTATCACCTAAAAGGCGCGATGGCCGCCGCGCGTGACGCGACCATGCGTCTTGTCGGGCCCCGACGACTCGGCGCCCGTTACGACTGGCTTTACGGCGCTTAGATTAGCGTTTTCGCAAGGCGCCTGCCCGCGTGAGGAGCAGCACGAGGCCGCCCGCCATGAGCCCCCAGAACGCGCCGCCGATCCCGTAGATCGTGACCCCCGCAGCCGTGACCAGAAATGTGACCAGCGCAGACTCGCGCGCCTGGCTGTCGGCAAGCGCGTTGTGGAGCGCCGAGCCGAACGGATTGAGCAAAGCAAGCCCGGCGACCGCCTCGACGAGGATGGGCGAACCGGACGCGAAGGCGGTCACGGCGCCGGCGAAGAGCCCCAGGACGATGGAGGCCGCGCCCGCGGTAACGGCGGCGATCCAGCGCTTGCCCGGGTCCGGCGAAGCGTCGGGCGACGCGCACAAGGCCGCGACAATGGAACTCAAGTTGACCGCATGGCCGCCGAATGGCGAGGCGGCCAGGCTGAACGCCCCGGTCGTCCACACGAGCCTTCCGGGATCGGGCCGAAAGCCATACGCTCCTAGGACGGCGAGGCCCGGAAGGTTTTGTGACGCCATCGTGACGATGAACAGCGGCAGCGATATCCCCACCATCGCCCCGACCGAGAACGTGGGCGCAACGAACTCCGGGCGCGGGGAGATCGAAGCCAGATCGAAACCAGCGCTCCGGCCGCTCAGGGCGATCACCAACCCGGCGACGACCGCGGCGACCGGAGTGGCGTAGATCCGCTTCCATCGGGAGACGACAAGCCAGGTCAGCACGATCACCGACGCGCTGACCGGCGTCTCGATCAGTGCGGCGATCGGTTTCAGGCAAAGACCGAACAGAACCCCGGCCAGCATGGCGTTGGCGAGCGGGTCGGGAATGGCCGCCACCAGCCGACCGAACGGCCGGATGAGTCCCGCCGCAATCAGGAGAAGCCCGACGGCGACAAAGGCGCCGACGGCTGCGGGAAAGCCCCCCGGCGTCACTCCCGTCGCGGCCAGGAGCGCCGCGCCGGGCGTCGACCAGGCGACAAAGACCGGCATCCGTAGTCCGACGCTGATCACGATCGCAGCGATTCCCATCGCGATCGAAAGCGCCATTAGCCCGGAGGCAGCCTGACCGTCGGTCGCGCCAACTGCCGTGAGGCCCTTCAAGACCACGGCGAAAGACGAGGCGAACCCTACAAAGGCGGCGACAAGGCCCGCCGTGATCGGCTGCGCGAGGGATCGTAAGGTCATCGGCGTCAGCCCAGTCGGCAAATGGAATCACACCATCATAGGGAAACTGGTTCGAAATGCGCTACGCTCAGACCGGCATGCCGCGTGGATCAAAGCAGAAACGCAAGCGCGGCCTGGCATGGTGCTTGGACCTTCAATGCCAGCAGTGCGTCGGCGCGGGTCCGTCCGAGATTGACTGCGGCGATCGGCTTGCCCCAAGCCGCCGCCCGCTCTGCGAAGCGATAGCCCGAATAGACCATGAGCGACGAGCCGACGACTAGCATCGCGTCCGCCGCATCGAGATGGGCGTATGCAGCCTCCACCCGCTCGCGCGGCACGCTCTCGCCAAAGAAGACGACGTGGGGCTTTAGCACGCCGCCACAGTGCGTGCACGGCGGCACTACGAAGGCGGAGAAGTCGGCCCCTTCGATATCGGCGTCGCCGTCTGGCGCGTCGGTCGCGTCGACGGTGAGCCAGCTCGGATTCAAGCCCGCGAGCTCATCTTGGAACTCCGCCCGCCGCCAAAGCGCGCCGCAGCCCACGCAGCGAACCTGATCGAGCCGTCCGTGCAGGTCGATCACCCGCTGGCTGCCAGCTGCCTGATGCAGCCGGTCGACGTTTTGGGTCAGGAGATGGTCCGCCTTGCCCAGCTTTTCTAGCCTCGCGAGCGCGCGATGGGCGGCGTTCGGCTTAGCTGCGTGAAACCGCCGCCAGCCGGTCAGGCTTCGCGCCCAGTACCGCCGTCGCGTCGCCTCGCTCCCCATGAATGCCTGATAGGTCATCGGCTGGGGCCGCTTCCACCGGCCGTCCGCGTCGCGATAGTCGGGAATCCCTGAATTCGTGCTGCACCCCGCCCCGGTGAGCACGAGGATCCGCCGATGCCGGCCGATGAAAGCTTCGAGATCGCCGAACCCCGCCATGAAGACTAGGTAGGGTCGCATCCGTCCGAGCGCCAGTGGCGGCCGCGCATCGCCGTATACCCTAGGTTTGCATTCTCTTCACCACCTCGAAGTCGACCTTGGCGACCTCGATCACGGCTTGGGTACGCGACGCCACGCCGAGTTTCCTCAGCACCTCCGACACGTGCGCCTTGATCGTCGTTTCAGCGAGCTTCAATTCGTGTGCGATCACCTTGTTCTGACGACCCTCGCGGACGAGTTCCAGCACGGCGAGCTGTTGCGGGGTCAAGTCCCTGAGCCGCTGCAAGATGCGGCTCTCCTCGGTAGCGCGGGATTCGACGGTGGCCGAACGCGGCAGCTCCGGCTCGTAGACATCGCCGGCGAGCGCCTCGGCGATCGCCTCGGCGAGCCGCTTCTTCGAGGTCGATTTCGGCACGTAGCCCGCAATCCCGAGGGTCAGCGCCTCGCGCACCACTGCCGGCTCCTCATGACCCGAAATCACAAGGATCGGAAGCTTTGGGCGCGAGTTGCGCAGCCGGATCAGCCCGGAAAAGCCTGTCGTGCCTGGGAGCGATAGGTCGATGAGGGCGAGTTCGAAATCGTCATGGGCGTCGAGCACGTCAAGCGCGCCCTCAATTGAGGTCGCTTCGTAGACGTCGGCCTCCGCGTCGACGAGCCGCAGAGCGCTGGTCAGCGCCTCACGGAACAAGGGGTGGTCGTCGACGATCAGAAAACGGGCCATTGGTTGACGATTGCGCAATGTGAGAACCGGCGCAAGGGGCGCGGCGCTCCTACGCACCCTTGAAGCCGATCGATCGCAAGCCTGCAACCTACGTCAACGGTCCCGACTCGATCGTCCGATCTCTGGCGTCCGAGGACGCGATATTAGAAAGAAAACGGCGCTAACGAGGACCAGTACGGCGAACGCTGGGGCGATCAGGGCCCGCGACAGAACGTCGTTCCATGCCCAAGCGCCGATTCGGCTGTCGATGAGCCTTTCCGCCGCCGCGAGCCCCTTAGGAGACAACCAATCCAGCGCGTCGCCGGTCGAGGTTGGCGCCCAGGTCCCATTCGCGATCCAGCGCGCCCCATCGAGCACGGCCGCAGCAAACGCGCCCGCCAGCGCAAGCAGCCCTATAAGCCGCGCCAGAAACCGCATCGAAGCCGCCGTCCTCATCTCATGGGCAAAGACCTATCGCGCTGACCGCCGCTTTGTCCACGCTCTCGCTTGCGCCTGCGCGGCGAAGGGTCTATGCGCGTCGCTCGCGCGAAAATGAGATGCGCGGTCCGGAGGGGTGGCCGAGCGGCTGAAGGCGCACGCCTGGAAAGTGTGTATGCGGGAAACCGTATCGCGGGTTCGAATCCCGCCCCCTCCGCCACGAACTAACCCATTGATATAACTATATTCTTGTGACCCGGGCGGCTAAATTTCATGCGACATGTCAGGGACTTGTCAAGACGTTGCGGAAGGTCGGTACGGAAGAGACCCCAGAGTCCGTTTTTCTCGTAGTCTCAAAGCCTTAGGTCTTCAAACGTCTCTTCGGCGGTACGGGGGTCTCTGACTGCCTCCTAGGCAGTAAGGCAAACCGTATCTCTGGTCCGAAATCCATCTTTCTCCGCCACGGACTAAGCGCTGATATAACGAGCATTTTGTGCCGCCGACGACCAAACTACGGCCGACTTTTCAAAGGCTTGCCCGCGGGGTTCGAAAGGCGGTTGCGGGAGAGACACAGAACCTGCGGTCTTTTCGGCGCATCAGGGGGTTAACGCCTCCTCCCTCTCACGGGCAGTACGGCCGTCTCTGACTGCGCCCCAGGCGTACCGGACATAGACCGTCTCGGGCCGCACATTGTCGGTGACCGCGCGGTGATGAAGCGGCGCCCTCGGCCTCGACGATCCTTTTGAAATAGCTGCTTTGGATGACGGTCCGGCTCAGGCGAAGCCCAGGGCCTTGCGCTGCTCCGACCAGTCGAGCGGCAGACGGGTGTCGGCCATCAGTTGGCTCGCGGTGAGCGCGATCGGTTGGCGACCGGTCAGGATCGCGACGACGATGTCCGGCGCGAGAAAGTTCAGGCGCATCAGCCGCGTCGCATAGGGCGCGCCCATGCCTTCGTGGGCGCCGGCCTCTTCCAGGGTGGAACTCGGGCTCACTGCCAGACGGTGGGCGAGCGAATGGGCGCGGATGAGCAAGCGAACGAGTGCAGCGTCGGGCCGGGCTCCGCCATCGGCGCCGTCGAGCACGAACTTCATCTCCATGCCCGCGCGCTTGAGCTCGGCGGGAATCATCAGCCGGATGATGGGGTTGTCGGCGGAGGCCGACGATGCTTCTTGATCGTCATCCGGTCTCTGGTCGAACCCAGCCTCGACCGGACCGCCGCCGCCGAGGAGCGTGTCGACGAGCCAATCCGTTCGGAGATCAACGTCGATACGTTCGATGTGAACCTGAGCGCGGGTGATGAAGGGCCGCAGCAGACCGAAGGTTCGTTCCTCGCCTTCTGTGTCGATAGCCCGGACGATTTCGGCTGCGGCCGCGACCGCGCACCTGACGTTTGGCGCGCCGCCGCATCGAGGCGGCAATGCCGCGGTGATGGCGTCGGCATCGGCAAGAAAGGTTTTCAGGCGCTTGACGATTAGCCGCTCGAGTTCGGTCGCCGGAAGGCGCTGCCCAGGTCCCGGTTCACTCTTGTCCCTTGATCTGATGTCCGTGATTAGTCGACGCGAAACATAGTAACGGTAGCGCACGCCCTTCTTGATCGCATGCGTCGGCGTCATGAGCCGCCCTGCGGCGTCGAACAGAACGCCGGCAAGCAGATAGGCCAGCTTCGCTTCGGTGCGCGCGCCCCGCCTCTCGAACTCCGTTGGCCTCCAACTTCTCTTGAACCTGCCGCCAGAGCTCCTCGTCGACGATTTGAGGATGCTCGCCGGGATAGGCGGCGCCTTTGTGGACGATCTGGCCGATATAGACGCGATTTTGAAGCAGCTGGTAGAGCGCGCCGCGCGAAAAGGATTGGCCGCCGTAGGCGCTTCCGTTCGCGGCGGTTCGTTGTTTGCTGACGACGCCCTCGGCGTCGAGCGCGATCTTGAGCTCGCGAACCGAGCCAAGGTCGAGATAGCGTCGGAAGATCGCTCGAACCGTGTCTGCTTCCGTCTCGTTGACGACGAGTTTTCGGTCCTTGACGTCGTAGCCGAGCGCCGGCTGGCCGCCCATCCAGAGGCCCTTCTTCTTCGACGCCGCGATCTTGTCGCGGATGCGCTCGCCGGTTACCTCGCGCTCGAACTGGGCGAAGGACAAGAGCACGTTGAGCGTCAGCCGCCCCATGCTGGTTGTCGTATTGAAAGCTTGCGTGATCGATACGAACGATACGGCGTTCGCGTCGAACACCTCGACGATCTTGGCGAAGTCGGCGAGGGATCGGGTCAGGCGATCCACCTTGTACACGACCACGACATCGATCTTGCGCGCCGCGATATCGGCGAGCAAGCGCTTCAACGCCGGCCGCTCCATGTTGCCGCCGGAGAAGCCCGGATCGTCGTAGAGCTGCGGCAGCGCCTGCCACCCTTCGTGCTTCTGACTGCGGACGTAAAGTCTACAGGCCTCCCGCTGGGCGTCGAGGGAGTTAAACTCCTGTTCGAGCCCTTCCTCCGACGACTTGCGGGTATACATCGCGCAGCGGACCCGCCCTCTGCTCTGGCTTTGCGGGGTGGTCCTTAACGAGGACCGTCCGTGATCGGAGCGATCTCGATCAGCCATGGGCGCTCTCCTTTGCGCGCCGTCCGAAACACCGTGGGTCTGCCGCGTGGACGCCGCCGATCTCAGGCCGCGCCTCGTTCGCAGGCTCGCGTTGCTTCAACCGCGTAGGACCGCTCGCCTCCGCAGCGACAGCCGCGGCAGGCGGCGCTGCTCCCGATCCAGGCGCCGCGCGCCGCTTCGTCAGCCCGAAGAATCTCGGACCTGACCAGTGCGCTCCGGTGATCTGACGAGCGATCTGAGTCAAGGAACCGTATTGTCTTCCCTCGAACTCGAAAGCGTCGTCGAGAACCGCGACGACATGGGTTCGCCCATGCCACTCACGGACGAGCCGGGCGCCAGGTTTCAAGAGCGAAGGCTCGGCTGGCTTCGGTTTCGGCTCGTCCGCCGCGTCGGCGGGGTCCGACATGTTCGCCGATCCCGCGAGACTTTGCCGGGCCCATTTCGGCAGTCCGCCGAACTCCAGTTCCTGCACGCGGTAGGCGATCGCCCGCATCAGCAAATCGCGACTGATGCGGGCCGGCTCCGAGCGCGAAAGCCGCCGCCATTCCTCACGCAGCACGGCCCCGTCGAGGTCTTGCAGCCGATCGAGGCGACCCTTCAGAGTGGAAGAGCCCGGCGGCGAATCTGAGGGGACCGCCTCGATGGGCGCCGGGCCGCCGCCCGGCGCTTCGTGCAAGACCTTCACTTGGTCTGCCCGCCGCCGATCGCCGGGAGCCGGTAGACGGAGGCGCCGTCCCGTTCGCCCCGCGTAAGGATCAGAGTGTACCCGCGCCGCCGCAAGCCCGTGAGCGCCGCCCGCGTCGTGTGCTCCAGCCAGCCGGTCGCGGTCGTCAATTCGCCGATTGTTGCGCCCGCTTCGGTGGACAATCTGGCGAGGACGTTCGCGAGCTTCGAGCCCGAGCGCGGCGCGCGCGCTGTCGTCGTCGAGGCGACGATGTCGTTCGCCTTGCTTTCGGCCGTCATAACCTGAGCGCCGCCGGAAAGCGCCGATTGTCGAGCAGGCGCTTTCGGCGGCGCAATCTCAGCTGTGGTCGGGAGTGACGAATTCTCGGATGCGTTTGGCCCCTCGCTTGCGGCCGCAACCGCCTTCCGGCCCTTCGCGGTCAGCTTCAACGCATATGCGCCGCCGGTCGCTGCGTCCGTGCGCCAGACCGGCGCGTCATTTGAAGCTTTGATCTCCCTGGCCAAACCCGCGCCAATCAGCTTGGCGGCGAGCGACTTCGTTACGGCGCCTCGCGCGTTTCCCGGCGGCTGGAGGAGGCGATCCTCTCGCGCGGCGGCTGCCTGCAGCATCGATCGCTGCGTCTCGGACATCGTGTTGAGCATATCAAGACCTTTCGCATCAGCGGGGTCCGAGCCAACCTCGGCCCCTCACTGACGCGAGCCCCGGATCGGCCTCATCGCCGGGGCTTCAGGCTCGCGCGCGCTCGACCTGCGGTTCGCCTGCAAGGACACTCACGCTCTGTTCGCGACAGAAAGCCAGTGCTTTCTGACGGCCGATAGGTAAGGCGTTCCGCCCGAAGGGCACTTATGTCGGGTGGGGGTGCGCGCAACCCCCGAGAGTTGACTCTGAACTGTCCAATCTGATCTGGCGAACACTCAACGAACGGCAGGTCGGTCGAGTCCTCGATTTTCATCGCTGCGTCGGAACGCGCTGTCTTCGCGAGTAAGCTAAGCAGTTTGCCATCATTCGAAGCCCCCACCCGGGACGGCAGGAGTGCGCAAATAGGGGAAGTGCCCAGTCGGCCCAGCGAACCAGACATAACCGATGCTTTCCGGCCGATCCCGTCGGTCTCGGGACGGAAGGAGGGTTCCGATATCGTTGAAAAAGTCGGTTAGCCATTGCTTCCGGAAGGGCCAGTTGATTCACTAAATCCTGCTCATCTGCAGGAGAAACGGCCATGATGGGAGTTCAGGAGACGCCGGCGAGGCTGTTCTACGACTTCTGCCTTGAGGAGCACGTGCCTTCCGATCACCTGCTCCGGGGCATCGACCGTCACCTGGACCTCGCCGATCTCCGTCAGTCCCTGAAGCCGTTCTACAGCCAGACGGGCCGCCCTTCGATCGACCCCGAGTTGATGATGCGCATGCTGTTGTCGGCTACTGCATGGGCATCCGGTCTGAACGGCGGCTTTGCGAGGAGGTCCATCTCAATCTCGCGTATCGCTGGTTCTGCCGGCTCGGGCTCGACGGCAAGTTCCTGATCATTCGACCTTCTCGAAGAACCGGCACGGCCGCTTTCGCCAGAGCGATGCGCTGCGTCATCTGTTCGAAAGCGTCGTTCAGCGCTGCTGGCCGAGGGCCTGGTCGGGCCGAGAGCTTCGCGGTCGACGCCAGCCTCATCGCCGCCGACGCCAACAAGCAGCGCTCGGTTCCGAGCAAGGACTGGAAGCCGGAAGAGCTCAAGGAAGATGCGGTTCGCGCTGCGCGCGAATATCTCGCCACGCTCGACAACGCGGCGTTCGGCGCGGCCTCGCCCCTCACGCCGAAATTCATCTCCCCCTCCGACCCGGCGCGCAGTGGACCGGCGCGCACAAGGGCCACGCCTTCTTCGCCTACGCCACCAATACCTCATCGACACCGAGCACGCCGTGATCGTCGACGTCGAGGCGACGCGAGCCATCCGGCAGGCCGAGGTCGGGGCGGCGCAGACGATGATCGAGAGGACGGAGACCCGCTTCGGCATGAAGCCGGTCTCGCTGACCGCCGACAGCGCTTATGGCTCCGCAGAAAGCCTGCCTGGCTCGTCGATCAGAAGGCGATCAAGCCGTTCGTTCCCGTCTATCGACAAGTCCGACCCGGAGGACGGAACCTTCTCGCGCGAGGCCTTCGCCTTCGATCCCGAACGCGACCGCTACACGTGTCCTGCGCAAGCATCATGGTGCACTATCGTCGCAATCTCGAAGCCGAGGAACGGCGTCAGCGACGATGGCTTGCAATTCTATCGAGCGACCAAACGGGATTGCGACGCCTGCCATCTCAAGGCGCGTTGCTGCCCGGGACCGGAGGCCCGCAAGTTGCCGAGGCACATTTACGAGGAGGCCCGGACGGGCTCGGGCTCTCGTGTCGTCG
The DNA here is from genome assembly GCA_963748545.1 of uncultured Alphaproteobacteria bacterium. Taxonomy (GTDB): domain Bacteria; phylum Pseudomonadota; class Alphaproteobacteria; order Rhizobiales; family Beijerinckiaceae; genus Roseiarcus. Next base: position 7,840 of record CAVVJO010000006.1, on the reverse strand, counting down.
CCCGCATACGAGGAGGCCTATCCGGCTTCGGAAGAAGGTCGAGATGCTGTTCGCCCACCTCAAGCGCATCCTCCGGCTCGGCCGCCTGCGTCTGCGGGGACCGAACGGCGCAAGAGACGAATTCCTGCTCGCCGCCACCGCCCAAAATCTGAGGCGACTGGCCCGGCTGCGGCCGGATGGAGGGCTGCAGATCGCGATGGCGACATAGCCGCCGCTCGCCAGGCCGCCGCCACCCACCCAGACCCAAACTCGCGACCGACCCGCGGCCAGTGGGCCGAGAGCTGCGCCAGTCGAGCACTTTTTCAACGAAATCTTCCACTTGCGCGCATTCCGTGCACGCCCGTCCGCTTCGACAAACCGGGTGTTCAACAACCCGCCCGAGAGTTCGCTGGCGCTTTTCAGTAACACGCGCGAGGGATCGACGCCCGTGACTTCCGCGCCCCCGGGGCCGCATCGCCAAAGCTCGGCAGACCGACCCGGTCCCACAACCGATCTCCACAGACTCGATCGGTATTGCAATTCGCATTGAGAAACGCGTCTCGCATGTCCGCCGGTCGCTTTTCGGCGGCCCGTCCTTCCATAGCCTGAGCGACAACCCCTACGGTCACCGGATCCGTCTCTGTGATGGTTGCGTAATGTCAGCCACTCCCCTTCCCCGCTATTCGCGTCACTAGTTGATCGGTTCGAAACTGCCCCTAAGTCTGATGGGCGCGGTGCGCCGCGACGATGACCATTGGCTATCCTCCGAGACCGAGATCGCGCCGGGCTGGGCAACGCCTTCGAGCCGGGCTGCGATGTCGCTCAACCATCGCATCCTAGATTTCGATCGGCGACCAGAATGAGATTGGCGCCCCCAACGCTGCGGTTCGAGTTCGAATGACGGATCGTGAGTGGGATCATCCGCCATCCTCGAGCGGGGCCGCGCTGACGTTGTCGCTCGGCCTCAAGTTGGCTCATCCTAACCGGATGCGGACGCGGTGGACCCCGCCATCGTTGACGACGGGCACGCGCAGCGGCCTCGCGACGATTTCCGCCCCGTCCATCTCGGCGAAGCTTACGCCTCGATTGACCCCGGCCGGATTGTCGACCACGATTTCGTAGTACGAAGACCCGCGGCGCAAGGTCATTTCGTATTTCGCCCAGCTCTTGGGAATGCACGGGTCGAGATCGAAGCCGGCCCCGCGGATCCGGAGCCCGAGAATGCTCTCAATTCCAGCGCGCTGCATCCAGCCGGCCGAGCCCGTGTACCACGTCCAACCGCCGCGTCCGATATGGGGCGCGCTCGCGTAGACGTCAGCCGCCAAGACATAGGGCTCCACCTTGTAGCGATGCACGTCGGCGCGGGTTCGCGCGTGGTTGATGGGGTTGAGCATAGCAAAGAGGTCGGCCGCCTTGTCGCCTTCGCCGAGCGCGGCGAACGCCATCACCGACCACAAGGCCGCGTGCGTGTATTGACCGCCGTTCTCGCGAACGCCCGGCGGATAGCCCTTGATGTAGCCGGGATCCATCGCGGTCTTGTCGAACGGCGGCGCGAACAACAAGGCGAGGCCATCGTCGCGCCGGATCAGTTCCCGCTCGACCGCGCTCATGGCCTTGGCGGCCCGATCCGGCGCACCCGCGCCGGAAAGGACCGCCCAGGATTGCGCGATCGAATCGATGCGGCACTCGTCGTTCGACGCCGCGCCCAACGCCTCGCCATCGTCGAAAAAGGCGCGCCGATACCAGTCGCCATCCCACGCTTCGCGATCCAGCGAGGCGGTAAGCGCGTCGGCGTGCGCGCGCCACGCGGCCGCTCTTTTGGTTTCCCCGCGCGCCTCGGCGAGGGGCATGAAAGCCGTCAACGCCGCGTGCAGGAACCAGCCGAGCCAGACACTTTCCCCCGCGCCTTTTTCGCCGACACGGTTCATGCCGTCGTTCCAGTCGCCTGTCCCTATCAAGGGGAGCCCATGGACGCCGAGAGCCAGAGAGGCGTCCAGAGCGAGCGCACAATGCTCGTACACGGTGGCCGTCTGGTCAGAGACGGTCGGATTGAAGAAGCTGTCTTGCTCCCCGGGTTCGATCGCCTGGCCCTCCAGAAAAGGAACCCCTTCATCGAGGATAGCCAAGTCTCCGGTGGTCTCGACGTAATGGGAGACGGCATAGACGAGCCAGGGACGATCGTCCGAGATGCGGGTTCGCACGCCCTGTCCTGAACCCGGCAGCCACCAATGCTGCACGTCGCCTTCGACAAATTGCCGCGCAGCGGCGCGGATGAGATGCTCGCGGGTAAGCTTGGGCTGCGTCGTCGCGAGCGCCATGCCGTCCTGGAGCTGATCGCGGAATCCATAGGCGCCGCTCGCCTGATAGAAGCCGGAGCGCGCCCAGAAACGGCAGCTCAGCGTCTGGTAGAGGAGCCAGCCGTTGAGCATGATGTCCATCGAACGGTCCGGCGTTTTGACGACGACCGAGCCGAGAATTTCGTCCCATTGACGTTCGACTTCCTTTTCGAGCGCATCGAGGTCGGCGGCGCGATAGCGGCTGATGAGTCCCCGCGCCGCGTCCTCGTTCGCGCCTTCGCCGAGAAAGAAGACGACTTCGACGGCCTGCCCGGGCGCCAGTTCGATCTTGGCGCCGAGCGCGCCGCACGGATCGAGGGCGGCCCCGACGGTGTTGGAGAGCGCGGCGGCGCCCAAGAGCGCGGCGGGCCTGGCGAGCTCGCCGTTTCGACCGATGAATTCGCGTCGATCCCCGGTCCAACGGGTTTGAGTCGCGCGAAGGTCAGCGAAGGCCACGCGCGAGCCGAAGCTCGCGCTCCAGCGATTGCGGGCGAACATCGCGCCCGTCGCCGCATCGATCTCAGTCGAAATGAACGGAAGGGTCGCGGAGCGCGCCGGGCCGAGAACCCATTCGACGTAGGCGGTCACGCTCAGCCGACGAGTCCGACTTGATCGATTGGTCAGCACGAGGCGTGAAATCTTGATCGAATCGGCGACCGGCACATACTGAAGCAGGTCGGAAGCGATATCGTGCGCGACATGTTCGAAGCGACTGTATCCGCGGCCGTGGCGGGCGACATAGGTCGCGGCGAGGTCGCGGATCGGCAGCGCCGTCGGAGACCAGAGGTCGCCCGTGTCCTCGTCCCGCAGATAGAACGCCTCGCCCTGACGATCGCCTACCGGATCGTTCGACCAGGGTGTGATCTGGTTCTCGCGGCTGTTAACCGACCATGTATAGCCGCAGCCGTCGGCTCCCGCATGGAAGCCGAATGCGGGATTGGCGACCACGTTGATCCATGGCGCAGGCGTCGACTGACCCGGCCCCAGGACCGTCACATATTCCTGCCCGTCCCGTGCGAAGCCGCCGAGCCCATTGAAGAATTCGAGGTCGGGGGCGCGCACCCTTTCTGGCGCCCTCAAGCGGGGAACGATTTGCTTCGCTGCGGCTTTCTCGGGAGCCGCCGGTTCCGCAATGCGCTCGAGCTGCTCGAACAGTCTGCCGCGTTGGGCCGCCAGGGCGACCCTCGCGACGGAAGCGAGAAGGTTTTTCGTCTCGGCGGCGATCAGATCGGCCCGCAACAGGAAGACGCGCCCCGCGGGTCGTTCGCCCTCCGGCAGCGGCGACGAGCGGCTTGCCCGGATCAGCGTCTCGATCGCGATCTGAAGCTCCTGGACATAAGAGGCTTGGCGATCGTTCAGGATGACCAGATCGACCGCGAGCTGTTTCATCCGCCAATACTCGTGCGCCTGCAGAAGCTCTCGGACGACGTCGATGTCTTCGATGTCCGCAATGCGCAGAAGAACGATCGGCAGGTCCCCGGATATGCCCTGGCCCCACAGCCCCGACTGGGCGCCGGCCCACCGCACGATTGTGTCCGAGGATGGCCGCATGGCCGACGCGGCGTAGATCACATGCCCGGCAAGCCTCTGAAACAAACTCGCTTCGCCCGACGTGACGCCGAGGTGGTGCAGCTGCACTTGCCCTTGCGTCCAGGCGAGGGTTGAAGCGCGCGTGAAGGCGGTGGCGTCCCGATGCTTGTCTACCCCGTCGAGAAGCGCCTCGCGGCTCGCCGCCGCAATCGTCCAATAGGCGACGCGGACGGTTGCCCCCGGCGCGACGCGCACGCGTCGGCGGATGGAGAAAATCGGATCAAGGACTGTCCCGATCGAGTTTGAGAGCGGCCTACTGTCCATGATCGCGATCGGCGCTCGGACGGTGTGGCTGCGCCCGAGGAATCGCGCTCTGTCCGTCTCGAACTCCGGCGCGCCGACGGCCTCGCCGTCGATCACCGTCAAATGCGCGGCCCAGACCTCGGGGTCGCTCGGCGCGCGCTTCCGCCGCGTGGCGAGAATCGCCCCGACATCGGGCAGGTATTCGTTGGCGACGAACAGTTTCGAGAAGGCCGGATGCGCGATGTCGGCGCTCTGGGGCGCAAGCACGAGCTCGGCGTAAGACGTGATCTCGATATCACGCTGGCGGCTTCCGGAATTGGTGATCGAGACCCGGCGGACCTCCGCGTCGTCCTCGGCGGAGACGATGACGTCCAAAGTCGTCGTCAGCGAGCCATCGCTTCGGGTGAACTCCGCGCGGTCCTCGTCGAAGGCGACGGCGTAGTCGTCCGGCTCGACGCCGGTCGGCTGGAATCCAGCAGACCAGGCCGCGCCGGAACGCATGTCCTTGACATAGATGTAGAACCCAGAGTCGTCGCAGGTGGCGTCCTCGCGCCATCGCGTGAGCGCCATATCGCCCCAGCGGCTGTATCCCGAGCCGGCGGCGGTGAGCATCGTCGCATAGCGGCCGTTTGAAAGCAGATGCGTAGCGGGCGTGGCTTGATGCGCCGAGGCGAACCGTCGGCCCCCGAACGGCTCGACATTGCGGGCGCCGGCGGCCGACTTCACGTCAGCGGCCCAAAGACGGGTGGCGGCGACATCGCGAGGCATGCGCTCCTGCAGAAGCAGTTCGGTCGCCTTGACGATCGGTTCGGTATGGAACCACGTCCGCAGCACCCCCTCCAGCAGGGCGTCGGCGATTGATACGATCGTCATGCCCTGATGATGCGCCATGAAGGCGCAGACGATTGCGACGCTTTGCCCTTCCGGCACGCGCGCAGGCGTAAAGTCCAAAGCCTCGTAAAATCCATAGCGCCCTTGCGCGCCAATTCCCCTCAAACGGTCGAGATTTGTCAACGCCGCCCGCGGGTCCACCATCGCGGCGAGCGCGGTCGCGTAAGGCGCAATGACCCGCTCTTCGCCAAGGCCGCGTTTCAGCCCGAGGCCCGGAACGCCGAAATTGGAATATTGATAGGTCAGCTCCAGATCGCGGGCGTTGTATGCGGATTCGGATATGCCCCAGGGAAGTCCGAGTTTCGTCGCGTAGGCGATCTGCCGGCCGACGATCAGTCGGTCCGTCTGTTCGAGCAGGCTTCCCGCCGGCGCGCGCATGACGAGCGCCGGCATCAGATATTCGAACATGGATCCCGACCAGGAGATCAGCGCGGCGCCATACGCGACAGGGGTTGCGGAGCGGCCGAGGCGAAACCAATGCTTCGCCGTGACGTCGCCTTTGGCGATCGCGAAGAAGCTGGCGAGCCGCGCCTCGGAAGCCAGCAGATCGTAACAGTTCTGATCGAGAACGCTTTCGTTGACCAGATATCCGATCGACAGCAACTGTCGGTCGGGATCGAGCAGGAAGCCGAACTCCATCCCAAGCGCCATCGACCGCGCCTTGCTTTCTAGAACGGCCAGCCTTTCCCGCCGGACGCGGGCGTTCTTTGCGGCCTCAGCGAGGTCCTCGCCGTGGGCGTCGATCGAACTCAGGACCGCGCGCGCCCAAAGCAACGTATCCGCGCTCAGCCTGTCCGCCCGTTCGATCGCGATCGCACCGGCGATGTCCACCATGATCTCGGCTTTGCCGCGAAGGCCGGCAAGCTGGGCCAGACAATCGCCTTCCGAAAGGGAGACCAGTTGCAAGGCAGACGAGACAACGGTCACGCTCTCGCCGAGCTGATGCAGGGTCACCGTCTGGGTCTGGCGCCCGTCGCGCAAGCGGGCGCATTCGGCGCGGGTGATGTCGAGCGCATCAGCTACGCCGCGGAAGCGCCGCGCGGCATTGAGGGGACGATCCTCCAGGCTTCGCAGGCATTGGCGAGCGCGATCAGATGTCCCGCGAGATTGCCGCTGTCGACCGTCGATATATATCTCGGTTCCAGCGGCCGAAGATCGCGCGTGTAGTACCAGTTGAAGAGGTGGCCGCGCAGATGCTGCATGCGATCCATTGTCGCCAGCGTCGCCTCAAGGCGATCGATCGCCTGCCCGTTCCGATCCACCCGAACTCCCGCGCTGAAGCGACCGAAAGCAGATAGAGGCCGATATTGGTCGGCGAGGTCCGATGCGCGATCGCAGGCGCGGGATCGTCCTGGAAGTTGTCCGGCGGCAGCATGTTGTCGGCAGGCGTGACGAAAGTTTCGAAGAACCGCCAGGTGCGGCGGGCGGTCCGCCTGAGCGCCTGCGCTTCCTCGTCGGTCAGCGCCCGACGGGAAGCCGCGGCAGGCGGCAAGCTGACAAATCGCGCGACCGCGGGAGACGCCAGCCAAAGTAGGGCGAAAGGAAGCGCCACCGGCCAAGACCCATGGCGAGACGTCAGCGCGACAATCGCCGCGATCCCGCCAATCCCCATCGCGCCCGCCATTCGACGCGCATAGCCCGTCAAGTCAAGGCGAGTCCCAATCGCCGTCTGGGCGGCCGGGGTCCATTCGAGCAAATGGCGTCGGCTGACGCCGAGGCGCCAGAGGGTGCGGCCGATCGCGTCGGCCATGAGCCAGGCCTGGTCCGCCAGGAACGTGACGGTCAGCGCCGAAAGCGCAAAGGCGAGCCCCGCATCGTGGCCGAGCGCGCGCATATGGCTCGACACCGTCACGCCCGGGCGCCGCGGCGGAATGGCGGCCAGGACCGGAATGAGCGTAGGCAGCGCAATCGTCAGGACGACGAACAGCGTCCAGAGCAGCGCTGAGGGAAGCGGCAAGGTCCAACCGACGAGCAACGCAAGGACTGCAGCCGGGGCCGAAAGCGTGCGCCGCAGATTATCCAGCATTTTCCAACGGCCAACCGCCGGAAGGACGCTCGACGTCGATCCTCCGGATCGCAACGGCCCGCGCCCAAAAATCCAGGGCAGCAACTGCCAGTCGCCGCGCGCCCACCGGTGATGGCGGACGGCGCCGACATCATAGCGGGAGGGAAATTCCTCGACGACTTCGAGGTCCGAGGCCAAACCTGCGCGGGCGAACACGCCCTCGAAGAGATCGTGACTGAGAAGGGTCAAGTCCGGGGCGCGGCCGGCGAGCGAAGCCTCGAACGCATCGACGTCGTAGATGCCCTTTCCGCATAGGATCCTTCCCCGAAAAGATCCTGGTAAACGTCTGAGACTGCGGAGGCGTAGGGGTCGATTCCGCTCACGCTCGAGAAGATCAGCTGAAACAGCGAGCCTTCGCGCGCGGTCGGCAGCGACGGCGTGACCCGAGGCTGCAGAACCGCGTAACCCTCGACAACCCGGCCCCCTTCGGCGTCGAACCGCGGTCGGTTCAGCGGATGCGCCATCTTGCCGATCAGGCGATGCACCGCGTCGCGCGGCAGGCGCGTGTCCAAATCGAGCGTCGCAACGTAACGGACGCCGGTCGGGGCGACCGGAAGTCCTAGCCCGACGTCGATGAACGTCGTGTCGGTCGCGCCGCGCAGCAGCCGATTGAGTTCGTGGAGCTTGCCGCGCTTGCGCTCCCACCCGATCCACCGCGCCTCCCCGTCGTTCCAGACGCGGCGCCGGTGCAGAAGGAGGAAGCGGATCCCGCCAGGCGCAGGGCCATAACGCCGAT
>CAVVJO010000005.1:0-8463 GCA_963748545.1 uncultured Alphaproteobacteria bacterium | reverse complement strand
CCGCCTAAGCTCCAACCGTGGTGCGCACGTTGTAGTTACGTCAACCAAACGATTTAGGTCGCCGACGTGCGGCGAAAGATGGTACCAAGAGGACGGCATAGCGAGTTTGCCACGTCGTTCTTCGCTGGGGGAGAGCGACTCCATTGCTTAGGAGCTCTCGTGACCTCGACGAAAACTATCGCGGTGGTTATCGCCGTCGCTGCGCTCTCACTTGGCGGCGAATTTTCCTATGCGACAGCCTGCACGCGGATTTTCGCCAACGACAAGGGCGACACAATGCTTGTTGCGCGCAGCATGGATTGGGCGACCACCACCGAACCAATGCTGACGGTTTTCCCGCGCGGAATGGCGCGCGATGGAGGCCATGCCGGTCCGATGACCGTAGTCGCCGACAACCCGGCCCAATGGACGTCAAAATACGGCAGCGTCGTCACAACGATCTTCGGCATTGGAACGGCCGACGGCATCAATGAAAAGGGCCTCGCCGCCCACATGCTCTATTTTCCTCCGGCCGGCTACGGCGAGCGCGACGCGTCCAAGCCGGGGGTCCAGGCGGCGCTTTGGGCGCAATACGCTCTCGACAACGCGGCGACTGTCGACGAGGCGCTTGCTGCGCTGGCTAAGGTGCAGATCGTCAAAGTCGAAATCGAGGTGCATGGCCAAAAACAGACTGGCACGGTTCACGTCGCTTTGGAGGACGCCACGGGCGACTCGGCGATCCTCGAATATCTCGACGGTAAGTTGGTCATTCATCATGGACACGAGTTTCGGGTCATGACGAATGCCCCTGAGTACGACAAGCAGCTTGAGCTGCTCGGCAAGCAGCAATTCGCCAACCCGACGATGGAGACTGACGTCCCAGGCAACGTCAATCCGCGCGACCGGTTTCAACGCGCGACTTATTTCCTCTCCGTTCTGACCAAGCCAGCCTCGGAGCGCGCCGGCGTCGCCGGCATGTTTGGGCTGATCCGCAACGTGTCGATTCCGTTTGGCGCTCCGGTCAATGGCTCGACGTTCGACACCGAGTACCGGATCGTCAGCAATCTCACGGGCAAGCGCTACTTTTTCGAATTGACCACCGCGCCGAATGTCATTTGGACGGATCTGGCCAAACTCAACTTCAATGAGGGCGCCCGGTGATGACGCTCGAACCGAACAATATCGACCTTAGCGGCGACGTGAGCGGGAATTTCCTTCCCGCAAAGGCACCATTCTGATGTAGAGAGACAGCGTCAAAGCCGTTGATCGCGTGCGTCCGCTGAACGAACGCTTTCGAGCGCTGAAAGTCCGCTTTCGAGCCTGCTCGGCTTTCGGCTGAACGGCCAAGTTGGGCGCAGTGCAGACGAATGCCATCAGTAGCGGGGAGGCACCCGCCAAGTTGATGCGGCCGATATCCGCTCAGGGCGTACACTGCGCCTTTTCTGGCGACCCCTGTAGGCCTGTAGGTCAGCTTCCTCGCCCAATTGAGGCGTCCAAGGCCGCGGTCCGCTAGGTCAGCAATACGTCGACTCTCACCGTCCGGATGCGCAAATAGCGGGCGGTCGTGGGCGGCTTGGCGAGTGCGTCCTATCCGCCGCTTTCCTGCCGTCCCCGCTCGCTCCTATGCGGCAGGATGGCGCCAGGAGCGGACGTTTCTTCGGCTTTGGCGAGGCGGGCTCGGTTGCGCAACATAATGGTTCAACTCGCTCCACGAAGGCAGTGGACGCTGCGACGAAACGGCGCTACTCTCCATTTTCGGCGCTTAGGTCAGAACGACTATTTTTCCTCCTGCGGCATTCTCCTCCATGCAGCGATGCGCTTCCGCTATATCGTCGAGACGAAAGACACGCCCGATTTGAATATGCATTTCCCCAGCGGCGATCTGACGCGCGAGATCGTCGAGAGGGGTCGAGATAAAATCTTCCGAACCCCCAGAATAAGTAGTCAGGCATACGGCCGGTGGGATCGAATCCATGGGGCTAAATTCTTTAAAGGCCCACTGATTGCCAACCATCCCTGTCATGCAGACAACGCCGCCAGGTCGGGCGCATTTTAGCGAGTCCATAAGGGTTGTGGTTCCGATCAGCTCAAGCACCTTATCGAAGCCTTCAACGCTGAGGTTGGACAACTGCCCGGCAATTGCACCGTCGTCGACGAAAACCTTGTCAGCGCCACTGGCGCGCAGCACCCCTTCGCGATCTGCCCGACGCGTCGTAGACGCGACGAACGCGCCGTGCTTCTTTGCGATCGCCGCAGCCGCCAGGCCAACCGACGTGGTTCCGCCGCGAACCAAAAGCCGCTCGCCCTGTTCGAGCCGAAGCGACTTGAAGAGCGATCCCCACGCCGTTTGCAGCATTTCGGGGATTGCTCCCAGGACTTCCCAAGGAAGCTTCGTTTCAATCGCCTGCACCTGGATGGCCGGAACAACGGTGAATTCTGCATAGCCACCGTCGAACTGACGGCCCATTCCGCCCATTGCGGTCGCCACAATTGTTCCGGGGGCAAATTCGCCACCGGGCGCGGCCTCAAGGAGCCCAACCGCCTCGATTCCCAGCACGCGCGGAAAGATGACGTTGGGGGAGTGGCCTTGCCGCGTGAATAATTCCGATCGATTAAGGCCAAACGCCTTGACTCGGATTAGCACCTCACCGATGCGGGCCACCGGAACTGGAAGGCTCTCGATCTTAAGAACATCCGGTCCACCAGGAGCACGGATAACTGCTGCTTTCATTTGTGACATGAAGTTTCCTCGGGCGTCCTCACCTGTTCAGTATTGCGCGCCTCCGCTTCGGTCGAGCGCAACCCAGACGGTTTTGGCGCTCACCCGAACCGGGAAGATCGTAAGCGCAGTACAATTCTTGCTCACGTCTCCTAATACTTTCAATTGTGGAACCACGATTGTGCCATCCGGGTCGAGACCCGGGCACCAAGCGCGGATTTCTCCAGTTAGGAGGTCGAAGCAGCTCTGATGCCATTTACATACCAACATCCCCCCATCCGTCACATCGGAGTCGCTCAGCGGAAAACGAAGATGAGGGCAAGCGTTGTTGACAGCGAAGATGTTGTCGCCGCTTCGGATGAGCAGCAGATCGAATTCCGGCAATGGGATGAGCTTGCGGCCGTCGACGTCGAGTTGGTCTTCGTCCGCAACGGCAGTCCAAGTCCTTCCTGCGTATCGCTGGGTCTTAGGATCGATATCGCCGCGATCCGATTGATCCCGCTGCAGAGCCTCCGGGGTGACGCCCGAGATCTCATGCAGGCTTATGCGCTCCTGGGTCCCCGGCAACTTGACGCGGATGTAATCCTGCATAATTACATCATCTTTCACGCGTTCATACAGCTCGCTGGAAATAAGGAGGCGCGTTCCTGCCTGCTTATTTGCAGCTTCTATGCGAACTCGCCAGGTTCACCGTGTCCCCAATCGCGGTGACCTTCGCGCGGTTCAATGAGCCGAGCGCGCCAATCACCGCCTCGCCGAAGTGCACGCCGATCCCTATCGAGAACGCATGACCGTAAGTTTCCTCCGTGTGCGGCGACATCCGTTCGTTCGCTTCGAGCATCTCGACGGCCGCCCTGACACTTCGAAACGGCGCTCGCGCGTCTCCGTCTACGCCAAACAGCGCCATCAGCGCGTCCCCGATGAAGTTGTCGATGTAGCCACCGTTGCGTTCGATGATTTCGCCCATTTCGGCGAAGTGACGGTTTAACGCGAACATGATGTCGTACGGCGAGAGCGTCTGCGATAAGGCAGTGAAACCCCTGATGTCGGCGAACAGCACCGCGACCTTCTTGCTTTCGCCGACCGGACCTCTGCTCCTTTTGCTTAGCTGACTGGCCAGCTCGCGGTCCGTCTCGTCGAGAACAAGCCGGCGAAAAGTCAAATCGCCCGTTGGCCGGGTCTGGCAGGCGAGCCGGATTTGTGCCGCGAACCTGAGCTTTGCCGCCGAGCTGGCTTCCACCTCGTTGCGCGGAGGGCAGTTCTCCAGCCCTTCGACGATGGCGATCCGGCAGGTGGTGCATTTACCCTTGCCGCCGCAGGCATGCGCATGTGGGATACTCTCGCGCAGATCGGCCGCGAGTATGGTTTCGCCCAGCTCCAAGTCGATGCTTATACTGTCGGGAAGACATGTGAGCTTCATAAACTTGTCCTGTCCGCCCAATAGCAACTGTGTAGCGGCTGCGTCGAGGTTGTAACGCCCACTTGCGAGGTTTTCCTCTTTTTAGGTTTAAAGAGGCGCGCCCCGTCTTCAAGCGCTCAGTCCGGTCTCAATCAGGATTGAGCGCGGGGAATATCATTCCGCCCCAGCGCTTTGCGGTGGATTTCTAATTCAGCAGGACCCGACGAAGGCAAGGCGGTGTCCCGCAATTCCAGCACTTCCGGGCCGCCAGTCCGCTGGACAAAGTAAGCCTCCAAGCCGGGTCTTCCTCGTTCCGATCAGCTGCGTGGCTGGCTGGTGGCGAAAAGGTAGCGATGGATTTTCCAGTCGCCGTTCTCCTTGAGGAACACAAAAAGTTCGTTGTTGCCCTCCGCAATTTCGACGTTTGCGGCAAGAATCGTCGTGCGACCCGCCGAACTCGTGCGAGCCCACGCCCAGTCACCCGCTGATTGGACCTCATGGATTTCGAACACGACGTTTAACTTTATCGTCGCGAACACCTGTTCGTAGCCGGCGCGCACAGCATCCTGCCCAACGAGGGCCGGTGCGTTCTGCGGCATGAAAACAGGCGATGAGCTGTAGAGGCGAAGCACGGCGTCGGTGTCGCTGGCGTTTAGAGCTGTCTCGTAAGCTTTCAGAACTTGCTCGATATTCATCGTCGCCTCCTTTGTGTCGACCCGAGGTTCTTTCGTGGTCGCTGCGACGCACGTACACACCTCAAACTTGTTGGGGAATGGCGAAACGTGGTACTTCGGCTCTCAAATTTGAGAGGCTTCCGTGGATCTGAACGCGGTTCGAATGTTTGTCCATGCGGTACAGGCCGGGAGTTTGTCCGCCGGAGCGGAACGGGCAGGCGTGCCTTTGCCCACGCTCAGCCGCCGCGTCCGTGACTTGGAGAGCGAGCTAAAGGTTCAGCTTTTTGATCGCGCCGCTCGCGGTTCCCGGGTCACCGAAGCCGGCGCGCGTCTCTACGAATTTGCGCTTCGGGGCATCGAGACACTTGCCGAGGCCGAGCGGGCGGTTCGCAACGACCAAGCCAAGCTGAAGGGCCGACTGAGACTGTCCGTGCCCCCTTGTTTCGAACCATGGTGGAAGCTGCTCATAGCCTTTCAAGATCGCTATCCGGAAATAGAGCTTGCCGTTTATTCGAGCGAACGGCGGCTCGACCTCATCGAAGAAGGGATCGACGTCGCGTTGCGCGTGGGCCGCATAGCAGACAACTCTCTGGTCGCGAGGCGTATCCTTGGGTACCGCCACCAGCTTGTCGCCGCCCCCGGTCTGATTGAGCGTCTTGGCTACCCGTCCAATCCGAGCGACCTCACTCGGTACCCTTTGTCCGCTTGGACGGCTAACCCCTGCGACCGCGCGATCTGGCGGTTAAACGACCTAAGCCTAGAGCCCAAACCGCTGGTGGCGACGAATGATTACTTTCAACTGCGTGAATTGGCGCTGCGCGGCGAGGCTGTGACGGAACTGCCCCCCTTCCTCGCAGCACCGCATTTGGCAACTGGAAAGCTGCTCGCCGTGCTTCCCTCGTACCTGCTGCCTGAACAGCCCCTTCATTTGCTCTACCCTGTGCAGAGATTCCCCTCCACAATCGTGCGCGCATACCTTGATTTCTGTCGTGACAAAGCCGCCGTGTTTCTTGGGTGAACGTGAGCTGCAAGCTTACTACTACGCTGAACTCTCGGATACTTTGTTCCACTCGAACAAAAAAACCGATGCGCAGCGGCGCGCGGACAAAGACTTGAACGGGCACAGCGCTGAGTCTACCAAGGGCGGAATTCAGCGCGTTGAGGCAACGGTCGCTTTCCCGCGCATTCCCACCCCTCGCAGTCGCTGGTTGCGACGACAGCTTTACGTCGAGATCGGGCTTAGCGGGTCGCTAGGGCTTTGAGCTGTCCGCCGCACGGGAACCGGCTAAAGCAACTCCGTGGTCCAAGACCAAACATCGACCGGCCGAGCATTGGTCGCTCTGCTACCGGATTTGGCGTTACTGGCGCAGAAAAAATAGCGCCGCCCCATTCTTGTTCGCGCCGTGGGCGGCGAGGCTCTCGCTTCGTGAAGGGAGCCCGTGACCATGATCCTGAGTTCAAAAGCGCGATTGGCCGGCGCCGGACTTGTGGCCCTGTCGCTCGCCGGCTGCGGCGTGACGCCGGTCGCGCCGAATGTCGACACGCCCGGCATGCCGAACGCCGAGGTCGCCCTGCAGAAGAGCATGGACGACACGGCGCGCGAGATGGCCCGGATCGGAGCGATTGAGCCGAGCGCCGCCGCCGCATCGAAGCCAATAGTCGTCGCGGGCGAGCTCGACCGCGTGGTGTCGATGCCGTGGAACGGCGCCCTCGACGGCGCGGTCAGACGCCTCGGCGAGACGATCGGCTACCGCACGGCGGTCACCGGCAAGGCGCCGCAGGCGGGCGTCAATGTCGCGGTCGATCCGGCTCCGCGGCGCGTCTACGACATCCTTCACGGCCTCGGCGACCAGGCCGGCGACGCCGCGACGGTGCGCGTCGACCAGCAGCATCAACTCCTTGAGGTCATTTACCATGGCTGAGCGCCGATCGTTTCTGCTCGCGGCCGTCTCCCTGGCTGCGCTCGGCCTCATGGCGCCGGCGGAAGCCGCCGACGTGGCAATGTGGCCTGCTCCGGCGCAACCCTATGCCGCGCCGGCGCCCGCCGCGGTTCCGGTCACGACCACCGCGCCTCCGGCTCGCGACAACAGCCTGATGGTCATGCCGATCCCGCCGCAGCCATCGCCGGCGACGGTCGACGCGGCGGCGCAGCGAACCGGCAATCCGATCAACAAGCCGGTCACGGGCTCCTCGATCGAGCCGGAAGTGGTCGGTGGCGAGCGGCCGCTGTCGCTCGAAATCCCTGCAGGCGACGAGGGCGGGAAGCGGGCTCGCGGCGGAGGGGCTGGAGCCGGGGCGTCAGGACATCCTCTATCAGGCCGGCCTCGCTTATGGCGCTCGAGGCGGGCTTGCGGCGCGCGCTTTCGCCATCAACGAGATGCTGCGCCGCTACGAAGGCACGCTCGATAGCGTCTACAATTTCGATGACGTGATCCAGCGGCGGCCGGGCAGCCAGATCATCATGCGCCCGCCGGTCATCTCGGAAGCCGAAATGGCGCTGGCGCTCGGCGATGGCGGCCAGATCGCCCGCGAGACGGCCTGCGTCTATTCGATCTCCAAGGTCGCCCAGCTCGGTTCCGCGCCGCCGAACTGGCGAACCTACCTCGTGCGGACCTGGGAGCAACCGAGCCGTCCGGCAGACGCCGTGCTGCCGCGCACCGAGCAGGAGGTCCAATACTGGAACAAATATGTCGCGGAGGGCTGGGCCGAGGGCGAGCGGCAGGCGGTCGAAATCTTCCTCAACGACCTTGGACGGCTTCAGCGCGACATCACCGGCATGGCCCGCTACCGCGTGCTGCTGCGCGCAGGGGTCGTCGCCAAACCGAACGTCGCGACGAAGCAGCAGGTGGTCGATGGCGGCGGCGGCGAACTCAGGGCAGGCGACCGGATCGTCACGATCACGGCGCAACCGGGCCTGAGAGCGGACGCCGACGTGTGGCGCGGCGCGCGCCGTTGCCCGAAGTAAGGGGGAGCCCAATGCTCGATCGTCCCTCCCGCGAACCCGAGACCACGCAGGACCCCTACGCCTGGGCCGATGCGGGCGAGCGCTGGGTGAAGGAGCCCCGCCGGCTGGCGCCCGGCCCTCGACGCGTTCCTGACCCACGCCCACCGGCTCGGGGCGGAACAGGTGATGTTCTCGACCTTCCAGCCGGCGTCCTTTCGGCTCTGGGGGCGGAACCGCAAGGTCATGACACGCGATCCGCTCGACGAGAACGACGCGAGCATGATCGTCAATCACCTCTACGGGGCGGACGGGATGGCCCGGCTTCAGGGCGGCGGCGACATCAACGTCATGTACCAGATCGGCTCGCCGCGGAGAGGAACGTTGCGTTTTCGCTGCAACGTCACCGCGATCACGGCGAGCAGGGGCGCGGGCGCCAATGTCGTCATCCGCCCGGTTCGCGATCTCCCTCAACCGCTCGATGAGCAGAATGTCGAGCCGGAAATCCTCGCCCACTACCGGATGACCAAGGGCATGATGATTGTCTCGGGCGCGACCGGATCGGGCAAGTCGACCCTGATCGGCGCGATGACGGTCGAGAAGCTCCGCGATCCTAACGCCCATCGCAACATCATCGAATGCGCCGAGCCGGTCGAATTCCTGCTCGATCGCGTCCGGAGCGTGACCGGCACCATCTCGCAGAGCGGGAATCTCCGCAACGTAAAGTCCTTTGAGGACTTCATGGCGGGGG
>CAVVJO010000004.1:0-117286 GCA_963748545.1 uncultured Alphaproteobacteria bacterium | reverse complement strand
CAACGGTCTCCAGACGACGGGGCGCGACTACGCCAACCTCAGCGAGCCGTCTTTCGCGATGCGCCGCGCCAACAATGTCGAAATTTCGGCGCGCGACGGGACGACGCTGCTCGCCGATCTCTTTCAGGCCGGGTTCGTAGGCCGCCTTTCCGGCGCTGGTCTCTTTCTCCCCGTATCCGCGGCAAATCCAGGACGTCGGCGCGCCGCTCGGCTTCATCGAGGCCGGCGCGTCCGACTTCTTCGTTCCGCGCGGCTATGTCCACCTGATCGTCAACGCCCGCGGCACCGGGGGCTCCGGCGGCGTCTATTCGTTTCTCGACCAGCAGGAGCGGGAGGATCTCTACGACCTTGTCGAATGGGCGGCCGCCCAGCCCTGGTGCGACGGCAATGTCGGTATGCTCGGCGTCAGCTCTTTCGCCATGGCGCAACTCGGGGCGGCGGCGATGAAGCCCCCCCATCTCAAGGCGATCGCGCCGCTGCTGACCACCGACGACCTCTATGACGCGGTCTGGCACCACGGCCTCTCAACGCCGGTTCATTTCGGCCTGGCTACCCGCCCTCGGCGTGATGTCGCAGAAGCCCGACCCTTCTGGAGAAGCTGGCGCATCGACCTCGTCCGCGACCTGCTCAGCATCCCGGCGATTCACGCGCGGATGCAGAACGTCAATGGCGAAGCCATCGTCACGCTTCTCAAGCGGGTCATCCACGCCCACTATCCCGAGCATCCATTCGGCGAATCTGGCGCGCGGCGGCGATCGAGCACCCGACCCACGACGCCTTCTGGGACGCCCGCGACATGCGGGCGATGCTCGAAGCGGTGGAAATCCCGGTCTATCTGGGAGCGGACTGGGACAACGTCCCGCTGCACCTGCCGTCGACCTTTTCGGCCTGGGCGGCTCTCCGCCGCAATCCCAATGTGCGAATGGCGCTGTTGTCTCCCGGCGGATTTTCGTGGCCGTGGGAATGCCTCCACACCGAGGTGCTGGCCTGGTACGATCATTGGCTGAAGGGCCGGCAGACGGGCGTCATGGAAGGCCCGCGAATCCGCTATCAGCTTCCGGGTGCCGAAGGCTGGCGCGACGCCGAGCAGTGGCCGCCGCCGGAATCAACGCTCACGCCCTTTGCCCTGCGCGCCGACGGCGTGCTCGCCGGCGAGGAAGGCGAGCCCGGCTTCCGGGAATATCTCCATGTTCCGGCAGACTTCGGCGCGCCAAGCAACGCCAACGCGCCCGAACTCCCGGCGATGCTCATCTGGGAGACTTCGCCGCTGGATGCGGACATGGAGTTCGTGGGCGCCATCGAACTGACCCTCGAGGCGAAGATCACGGCTTTCGACACGTCCTGGATCGCGGTCCTCTACGACGCGCCGCCGGACGGGGAGCCGGAAGCGATCACCGCCGGATGGCTCCGCGCGGCCTTCTCGGGCATCGACGAAAAGCTGAGCGTTCCCGGCGCGCCGGTCCCGGATTGCCGTACGCCGCGCGCGGTCCCCGTCGGGGAGCGGGTCTCGTACCGCATTCCCGTGGTCCCCAATGCGGGGCGGATCGCCGCCGGTCATCGCCTTCGTCTGGTGATTGCGTCCGCCGACGAAACCGACAAGACCCCGACCGTCCTGGGTTTCACCCACGTCGTGGTGCGGGAAGCAAGCCGGAACACGATCTACAGCGCTTCGCGGCTTTGGCTTCCGCTATTGCCTGCTCGGATCGCGGACCGAGCATGGCCGATTGGCCTCCCGGGCTTCCGACTTCCTGATAGGAAATGAACGGCCTTTTTGCCGCTGCCGCACTGCCGAAACCGCCACGAACTCGGCTGCGCCTACGGGATCGGCCTTCTATGCCCGCTATCTGGCTCGTTCCTGTCCTACGAGCCAGTTCCGCTTTCCGCCCGATTGAGGCATTCACGGCCGCGGTCTGACAGGTCCGCTTCACGTCGACCTGCCCTCCGACCTACGCGGCGAGCGCCTCGGTCCCGACCAATCCCGTTAAGGGCGCTTGGCGCACAGAGCGGGCGAAGCGGGACGGTTTAACGAATTGGACAAATCCGCCCCATTGCTACCGTTCGCGTTTGCACCGGTACGGCAGAATCCACGTCGAACGCTTACGCCGGTCTCGACGCAATTCATTCCAAGCAAGCGAACGTCGCGCGAAGTGAAGGGGCCATCTAGCCGACTGGGCCAGCGCATCCCTTCGTGGTCGCATCGGGGCTGCGCCAACGTCTGTCCTTGGTCGCGGTCATGTTGATCGTGATCGCTCCGCGACCGGAGCGCTAAGCTAACTGAGTGTACCCCGATATGACCCCGGCGTCATGCCGGTCGCACGGCGGAACGCGCGAGAGAAATTGGCCTGCGAAGAGAGCAGCAAACAAGCGCGATTTCGCTGAGGCTGGCGTCGCCCAGCGCGAGAAGCGACTTGGCCCGCTCGAGCCTCATCTGGCCAAGATAGCGGCTCGGCGTGACGCCCATCCGCTTTCGGAACATGCGAATGAAGTGGAAGGGGCTGAGGCACGCGACAGCTGCGAGATCGTCAAGGCCGATCTGCTCTTCAATGTGTTCTGCCATGTATTCGACCACGCGCCCGAGGCGGGCCTCGTCGAGCGCATGGCGGGTTGGCCGTCCGGCCTCCTGGGCGGTTCGCTCGCGTAGGCCTGCGCAAGACGTGCAGTCAGCGCCAGCGCGAGCGTATCGACGAGCATCCGGCCGGCCGACGTCGGGTCCCGCATTTCCGCGATAAGCGTCCAGGCGATTTCCCTGAAGAGCGCATCATGCACGCCCGCGAGGTAGCGGACGTGGTTGGCCTCGACGGCAGGACCACCGCGAATTTCGGACAACTGGATGAAGCGCATGGGAGGTAGATAATATGCAGGCATTCGTGCCAGGCGCTGATCGCGATGTCCTCTTCCCGAACGCCGGCGGGGCAGGTCCAGATGACGCCTGGCGCGACCCTGGTCCGTTGCCAAAGACCATTGCCCCGGCGTGTGACGACCGAATTTGGATCGCAAGAGGTGGCAATCCCGATTTCGGTCTGCGCAAGGTCGAATGGGGGCAGTTCTCCGGCTGGATGCCGCCTCAGCTCCGCTGCGATTCCGGGCCAGTTGCAGGACAGCGCAGACTGCAGGAGGTCGCCGGTGACATACTTGCTCTCCCCGTGCGCGTCGAGATTCATCGGCGCCGTCCTGCACAAGCTGTCGTCCGAACCCACTCTATCCTTCGGAATCAGGCGGAAACTCGTGCACTCCGCAATTTGAGAACACGACACAGCAGATTCTCGAGTATACCGAACCTGGCGCCGCTTCTATCTTGAAGACGTGCGGGAGTGAGCGCATGCGACGAGCGGCGAGTTTTGGCATCCTGACGCAGCGCCGGGCGCGGCTGCTTTCGCATCATGTCAGCCTGTCGCTGTCTTTGCTGTCCGCATCGCTAGTCGTCGTCAGTCCCGCGGCCGCGGAAACGGTCACCCGGTCTTCCGGCAAGCTCTGCCGAATGTCGCGGGGAAGACGATCGCCGTCGTCACGGTTGACTTCGCCCCCGCGTCTCGGGCGTCGCCCCATCGGCACGCCAGGCGTTCGTGTACGCATACGTCCTGAGAGGGGCGATCCGAAGTCAGCTCGAGGGCCAGCCGGCGCGAACCTACGCGGCGGGACAGGGATGGGCGGAACCGCCAGGAACACATCACGTCCTGACCGAGAATCCAAGCGAGACCGAGGCCGCGCAACTGCTTGTCGTCTTCGTGTCGGACAGCGGGCAGCCGCTCAAGACGGACGATCGTCCATGATGGCTGTGCGCGTGCACGCGTTCGGCGGTGTCGACGCCATGACGGTCGAGGACTCGCCGCTCCCCGTCCCCGGCCCAGGTCAAGTGTTGGTCCGAGTGGCCGCCGCGGGCGTGGGACCCTGGGACGCGTGGATCCGTGCGGGAAAGAGCGTTCTTCCCCAGCCGCTGCCGCTGACGCTTGGGGCTGATCTCTCCGGCGTTGTCGAAGCCGTAGGCGCGGACGTGACGACATTCCGGCCGGGCGACGAGGTGTTTGGCGCCACCAATCCTCGCTTCACGGGCGCCTACGCCGACTATGCGGTCGCCGAGGCCGCCATGATCGCGCCGAAGGCGGGCGCTCTCACGCATGTCGAGGCCGCCTCCGCGCCAGTCGTCGCCTGCACGGCGCTCCAGATGCTGTTCGAGCACGCCGATCTGCAGCCCGGTCAGCGGGTGGTGGTTCTTGGCGGCGGGGGGAATGTCGGCGCCTACGCCGTTCAGCTCGCGGCGCTGGCCGGCGTGACCGTGGTTGCGACCGGACGGGCGCGGGACCTCGACCGGATCAGGCGGCTCGGAGCGACCGAGGCGGTTGCCGCCGGGGAACCGGTGCCCGCGCAATTGGCGGCCAGCGCCGACGCCGTGATCGACACCGTCGGCGGGTCCGCCCTCGCCGAGGCGTTCGACTGGTTGCGGCCGGGCGGCGCCTTGCTATCGGCAGTTACGCCGCCTGACCAGGCCGCGGCGGCCCGCCATGGGGTGCGCGCGCAGTTCATCCTCGTCGCCGTCACAACGGAGAAACTCCAGCGGCTCGCCGCTCTCTTCGAAACGGGCCGGCTCAGACCCAATGTCGGCCAGGAGCTGAGTCTAACGGACGCCCGGCTCGCTCATCGCATGCTTGAAGACGGCACAAATCCTCAGGGAAAAATGGTCCTCGTTCCGTGAGCGCCATCTGGACGAGGGGCCTGTCAGTCTACGGAGAAACGCAATGACGCAAATTCCATCCGAACCGCTCGTTCCCAGCAATACGTTAATCACCGATACGCCCGAAGAGGGTCGATCTCTTGTAATTACGCTCGCCCGGCATTCGATCCATGCGATGCAGCACGATCTGGAGGCGCTGAAGGCCGGACGAGCGCAGTATGCCCACGACGCAATGGGGCTAATCGCATCGAGCCACGTCGTGGCGGTCGAGTTCGCGACGATCGCGGCGGCCAACAATTACTGGCGGCGTTAGGTGGTAATGCGCTTGCAGCAGATCGGGAACGGCCATTCTTTTCGCACTCCTCTCGCCCTGAGTAGCCTTCTTCGTAGCACCCTCCACCCTTCTCGGTGTCCCCCCACGCCTTTACGCGACGCTCGCTTCGGGCCGCCCGGGCGCTGCAAAGTCCGCTTTCCTGCCTAATCTGCGCCTCCAAGTCGGCGATCCGCGAGGACCGCAATACGTCGAGTTGTCGCGTTCGCCGGGCCGTCCGGCAGCGCCCGCTACGTGCGCTATCGACGCTTTCAACCTTGGTTCGCTTTCTATCCGACACCGACGGTCAGCGGGAACGCCCCTCCAGTCGCTGCAATTGCGGTAAGATGGCCGGCCCGCTGAATGTGGGCGATGCGGTGGGAGTGGTCGGGCGTGGAGACGACCATGTCTGCAATCAAGACAGATAACTTGGGTTCTCGTGCCGCCTGGAACAAAGGACGTTTGATTGGCCAGAAGCGTCCCCTTCGGCCGAAAGAGGTCTGGGCCATTCGGGTCCGACTTCAGATTGAGAACCGCAAGCGCGATCTCGCGCTGTTCAACCTTGCGATCGACAGCAAGCTGCGCGGCTGCGATCTCGTCAGCCTTCGCGT
Organism: uncultured Alphaproteobacteria bacterium; assembly: GCA_963748545.1. Lineage (GTDB taxonomy): Bacteria > Pseudomonadota > Alphaproteobacteria > Rhizobiales > Beijerinckiaceae > Roseiarcus. The sequence goes on along the minus strand of CAVVJO010000004.1, from coordinate 111,696 downwards.
CGATGACATCGCGGCGGGCGGCCATGTCAAAGAGCGAGCGACGATCATCCAGCATAAGACCGGCCGTCCAGTTCAGTTCGAGATCATGGAGCAGACGCGGGCTTCGCTGCAGGAGTGGTTGAATGCGCGACAAGAGGACGGAGGGCCCTACGTCTTTCCCAGCCGCGTCCACGACCAGCCTCACCTCACGGCGCGTCAATACGCGCGCATCGTCCATGGCTGGATCGAGGGCGCGGGGATGGAAAGCAGCGCGTACGGCACGCACTCGATGCGGCGCACCAAGGCGGCGCAGATCTACCGCAAAACAGGAAATCTCAGGGCGGTTCAGCTACTTCTCGGACATTCGAAAATCGAAAGCACCGTCCGATATCTCGGAATCGAGGTCGACGACGCTCTAAGGCTGTCCGAGCAAGTTGAGCTCTGACCCCCTGCGGCCTCGCGGCGCGCCGTAAAGGTTCGCCGCGAGATTGCAATTCGGCAACGCCTGCGCCGCCGAGATTTCGCAAGACGAACCGAGCGAATCGATGACGTCGAGCTCGGCATTCTCCTTGGCGTGCAGCGGGCTCAGGAGAGCGAGAGCGACGTGTTCGCGCAGTTTGACGTGGGGACGTGGCGAACCACTTTCAACAATTAACTTAGTCTCCAATGAAGATCGCAAGCTTTAATATCAATAACGTCAATCGCCGCCTCTCAAACCTCATCGATTGGCTTCGCGACTGCTCGACTTGACGATGGGCGCGCCGTCTCCGACGAGGCTCGTTTGCCTTTGCCGATGAACCGACGCAACTCGAAGCGAAAGCGGCAACGCCGCTCAGTCCGACTTCGGTCCGCGTCGCTTGGGCTCGCCGATCGCGTTGACGATGATCGCCCGGACGCGCCTTTCGAAATCGATTTCGTCTTCAATGAACTTCCGGATCTTTCTGTTCTCGGGCAACTTCAGGTCGCCGGCATATTCGCGAATGGCTTGGTCGCATTCCTCGACCCGGTCCCACATGCGATCCCATTCGGTCTTGTCCTCCTTGGTCATCGGCCCGTTGATTCTGACCTGACCGGTCTTCATGTCGATGACGATGTCGTCGGGATGGGGAAGAGGCTCGGGCAGACCCGCGAGGCCGAGCCTCGCGCGATTTTCAAGCTCTATTTCCCAGTCGCGCTTGTATTCGATCGCCGTCTGCAGCCACTCGTCGCTGAGGGCCTTATTGGCTCGCTCAGTCTCGCCGAGCAGCGTCGCAAACAGTTGCTGGGAGCGCAGTTGGCCGCGCGCGGCGTTGACCGCGAGCGCCCGGACGACCGCCTTGGCCATCGGGATCGTCACCTGTCGCCTGCCCTCGGTGATCTTGATGGTGCGGTAGGCCTCCTCGATGATGATGCCTTTGAGGCGCTCCTCGTTGAGGGCGGGAAGCTTGTTGCGCGCGCCTTTTGGACGACCCTTGGGGTTGCCCGAGCGTCCCGGCTTGAATCGCAACTCGGCGGGCGGTTTGCGGTAGCCGACGTTGTAGCCCGGCTCCTTCGAAGGCGGCGTGAGGCGGATCTTACGTTCGTCGGTCATGGCGGTCTTAGGCCTTCGCTCCGGCGGCGCGCCGACGAACGCGATCTGGGCGCGCGTCGCGGGCTCGCATCTGCGTCCCGCTGAGTTGAGGCAAGTCCTCGCTCTTCGTGTTGATCGATTGCGACAGGCCGCCTTCATCGCCCGGCATCCAGGCGGACTGCGTCATCGGATTGTCCGAAGTAAGTATCGGCTCGGCGTCCGACGCTCAATTCGAGAGACCGCAGGCGATGAGCTCGGCGTCGTCCTTGGCGAAAGTCTCCCAGCGGGCGAGGATCCGATCACAATAGACCGGGTCGAGCTCACAGACGCGCGCCCGCCGGCCGGTCTTGTGGGCCGCGATCATCGTCGAGCCGGAGCCGCCGAAAAGATCGAGCACTACGCCACCCCTCCGCGACACGTCCTTGATCGCGTCCGTGATCATCGCGACCGGCTTCACGGTCGGATGGAGCGTGAGCTCATCCATCCGCCCAGCCTTCAGCGTGTTAACTCCGCGATACTCCCAGACGTTGGTCCGGTAGCGCCCGTGCTGGCCAAGCTCGAAACTGTTGATGTGCGGGGCGGTCCCATTCTTGAAGGCGAAGATCAGCTCGTGGCGGGAGCGATAGAAGGCGCCCATGCCGCCGTTGTCTTTGGCCCAGACGATCAGGTTCTTGAGCTCGGCGTAATGGGCGCCCCCCGCCCGCAGCATCTCGCCCATGTGTCGCCAGTCCATGCAGACGAAGTGGATCGCGCCGTCGTGGGAATGGGCGACCAGATTGGCGAAGGCGGCGGAGAGGAAGCGGGTAAACTCCTCCGTCGACATCTCGCCCGAGGCCATCGCAAACTCGCGGTGACGAGTCTTGCCAAGCCCGCTCACGTTGCCGTCGATCGCGACATTGTAGGGCGGATCGGTGAAGACCATCTCGGCCTTTTCGCCGTCCATCAGGGCGGCGACGACCTTGGGGTCGAGCGCGTCGCCGCAGGTGAGCCGGTGGGGCCCGAGGCGCCACAGGTCCCCGGGCCGACATCGTGATGGGATGCGCTCAGGATCCGGCAGGCGGTCGTCCTCAGGGTCGCCCGGCTCCTCTGGCGCCAAGCCGTCCATGAGCTGATCAACCTCGGCGATGGTGAAGCCGGTGACGCCGATGTCGAAGCCGAGGTCGGCCTCCATGAGCTCCTTCAGCTCGAGCGCCAAGAGCTCCTCATCCCAGCCTGCGTTGAGGGCGAGCTTGTTGTCGGCAAGCACGTAAGCCCGCTTCTCGGCCGCGGTCAGGTGGTCGACCCGCAGGCACGGGACAGTCGCCATCCCAAGCTCGCGCGCCGCCTCCAGGCGGCCGTGGCCGGCCAGGATACGGTCGTCGCTGTCAATCAGGACCGGATTGGTGAAGCCGAAACGACAGATGCTGTCGGCGATCTGTCTCACCTGCTTGCGACTGTGGACGCGGGCGTTGCGCGACCACGGGCGCAATTGGTCGAGGGACAAATTCTCGATGACGCGGGCGGGCATGGGGCGAATCTCCAACATGAGACCTGATATGCTGGTTTCGTATGATCATAAAAACTTCTTGCCGTCAACTCCCCGCACATAGTATCGTACGATTTATCAAACGATCGATCCTCCTGCCAAGACGATCCCCATGGCCCTCAGCGACCGCCTGACCCGCCTCCGCCTCGACAAGGGCGAGTCTCTCCAACAGGTCGCCGACGCTGTCGGCGCCTCGAAGGCGCATATCTGGCAGCTCGAGAAGGGAAGAACCGAGAACCCGTCGATGACGCTGCTCACCAACCTTGCCGATCATTTCGGCCTTACGGTCGCGGCGCTGGTCGGAGAAGATCCTCAGGCTGGCGGGGACACCAAGATCGGGCGCATGTTCCGTCAGGCCGGTGACCTTGCCCCGGACGATCTCGATCTCCTCGACGATATGATGCAGTCGCTGCTGCGTCGGCGCAAAATGCTTGAGACAAGGGGCGGATAGTCGGGGTGTTGTCGCTCGATCGGATGGAGATTGAGGAGGCGGGGCCCAATCCTGAACGCCTGGCGGCTGAGATTCATCGGCAGCTCGCTCTCAAATCCGGCTCGGTCCCGGTCTACGAGATCGCGGAGGCGCTCGACATCATCGATATCCGGGAGCGCCCGCTCTCTGGCCTCGAGGGCGCCCTCGTTACGACGCCCGACCGCAACGTCGGATCGATCGCGGTCAACAGCAAATCCCGGCCTGAGCGGCGGCGGTTCACGCTCTCACATGAGCTTGGGCATTTCTTGAACGTCTGGCATCGCCCGAGCGATCCGAACGGCCGCTTCTCCTGCTCCCGGGACGATCTCGCCTTGAGCTGGAGCAACCGATCGACCAAGATTTCCCGGCATGTCGATCAGGAAGTCCAGGCCAATCGCTTCGCTATCGAGCTGCTCGCGCCGCCTCGGCTAGCGCGGCCGTTCCTCTACGGGGTCCCGGATCTCGAAAAGGTTCGAACGATGTCGGAGACGCTTGCCATAAGCCGCCAGGCCGCGGCGCGGCGATACGTCGAAATGCACGATGAGCCGACTGCGATCGTGTTCGGCGCGGGAGGCCTTGTCCAATACGTCGAGCGCCACTCGAACTTTCCGTTTGTCTCCTGCCGGCCACATGATCGCCTCCCTAGCCTGCCGGACGCCGGCGACGGCGACAAGATCTCGCCCCACCTGGAGGCCGACGCCCGGGACTGGCTCGCCCGGCCGACCGGAGCGTCGCTGATCGCACAGACGCTATGGCAGAAGTCCGGCTACTCGATCACGCTCCTCATCCTCGAAGAGAGGGAGAACGAGGATCAAGGCTGATCCGGTCCTTGTAGCCGACGCCGATCGCAGCGACGCGGCGGCCGAGTGATCCGGTATCGGCGCCCATGCGGCCGAGCGACGTTTCCCTGGCTGTTCCCAGCTTTTCCCGCGCCGTTCCCTATTCGCGCCGAACTTATTCCCTGCTGGGCAGAATTAATTCCCTGTTCGCGCGTGTAGGGAATTTGCCCGCAAGCTACTGATATTGCGTCGATAAAGGGACCCGCTCGGTATCTCGTGCAAGCATTTTCGATCTAAATTCCCTGTATTTTCCCTGTTAGCAGGGAATTAGCCCGGCGGAGACCCGTTTCGCGGGACTGCGTCCACCGCCAAGACCCCCCTGTCCGACCCGGACACATGGGTGACAAGACGTACCTAAGACATAGGTGACAACCTCGGGCCGAACGGGTTGTCGAGGGGCTGTAAGGTCCCCCTCCAAATCGAAAGCCGCTCTGAGCGACGGGAGGCGCTTGAGGCGCCGCGCCGGGCGTCCTCACCCCTGTCGTTCGACTTCGCCGATGTCGCCGTGTCCTTTGAGCGCCCGCGCCAGCGTCGCAGCCACCCGCGCTATGCAGCCTGCGGCGGAGCGCGCCTCTCGATCGCTGGCGTTGGGGCGCAACCCCAGGCGAAGCGTCGCGGAGAAGCCGGCGGCCGAGCTTGCGAGTGGCGCATCGAGGAGCCGCAACTCGGCATCGCCGCCTTTGTCCCACGGCGCGCGGCGACGCGACGCGACAAAAGCGACCCGCCCGTTCGAAATCATCAGGGAGACCGAGGCGTCGGTGTCATCTCGGAGCGCGGAAAGAAGAGCCTCCGTCGCTTCCGCCAAGTCTCCAAAGCCATAGCGTGCGAGAGCGAGCCGGCCGGCGGCCGGTCCGGGATACAGACGCCCGGTTGCGTCCCTTTCCACGAGGCCCCAGGCGTCGAGCATTGCGACGACGGAGAACGCGGTGGAACGGCTGAGCCCCAGTTCGCCGGCCAGTCCCTCCACCGTACGCCCGGGCCGCTCCGCCACGCGCGCCAGAAGCTTCGCGACCGCGGCGACTCCGGTCGTCTCAGCCGCGGGCGCCAGACGCGCCTCCGGCACGGTCTGCGGCCGAGCGGTTATAACGGTTTCCCTTATAATGAACGCGAAAGGAGCGCGGATCGTAGGAAGACCCAAGTCCGCTTGCGAGGATGAGATCGTCCGGCAGATCCCAGCGCACGTGCTCGTCCGACCAAAGGTCCGGAATAACGGAGCGGGTTGCGTGTCCGCGCGTCACCACGATTTCCGTGGGCACGTCGACGCGCCGCGGCACGGCGCGGCCCCGTAGAACGTCGAGCAACACCTCCACGGCGCGCAGTCCCATGGCCGGCGGATAGTCCACCGCGGCCTGCGCCACGCCGTGCCGGATCGCCAGCTTGTAGACGAGGTTGAGGTCGCCGCCCGTGTGCGGCGGAATGGAGTCGCACCGTCCGACCTCCAGAAAGGCGCGCAGCGACCCCACGGCTTGCAGTCCGGAATCACACCACACGCCGTCGATCGGCGCGCTTCCCTCGACGAGTTTCGCCATCACCATCTCCCGTCCAAGCTCCTCTCGCCAACCGGTCCAGCAAACATCCAAAATCCGTATGTCCGGAAACCGAGCAAAGACGGCCTGCGCTCCCGCGAGCCGGCGATGCGCCGGATCCGCTTCGACGCTGCCCGACAGCAGAAGCACCGAGCCGCAGCCCTGCAACCGCTCGGCCATCCATCGCGCCGTGATGTCGCCTATCACGTGGTCGTCGCAGGTGACGAAGGAGACGTGGGGGAGAATATCCGGACGGCCGCGGTCGACGACGACGGTGGGGACGCCCCGACGCTCGGCTTCCGAAAGGACGTCCACGAGGGGCTCGGATCTGTGGGCGCTGAGGATGAGTCCATCGACCCCGGAAGCGAGGAGCGCCCCGATGTCGCGGGCCTGTCGCTCGGCGTCATGGTGGGCATGGCGCACCGAGAAGGAGGAGACGAGGCTTTCATAACGCACTGCGCCATATTCGACGCTGTGCACGAGCGCCGTGCGCCACGGATGGTCGATTGAAGCGTTGGAGAAACCCAGCCGGAATTTCGGCGCGCGTCGAAACCGCGCGACGGGCGCCGGTGTCGAGCAATCGGGGCTTCGAATCGAGCGCATAACTGGCGCCTGGCGCGCGGACGAGGCGCTTAGACCGCGGGGCGAGGCGCCGTTCGTCCTCTTCCTGCAGCAGCGTCTCGCGTTGAACCCCCATCGCTGTGACCATAGGGCCAAGCGCGATCCACCCCCGGGCCGAAAGGTCGACCAGTCCATATTGGGCGAGGACGCGGCAGACGCGATTCACGGTCGAGCGCGGCGCGACGAGTTGGCGTACCGCCTCGCCCGTACGCAGCCGGCCGGGACTGTTCGCCAGCGCCAGCAGCAACGCGACCGCGATTTCCCGTCCGGGCTTCGGCGCCCGACGCTCAAGCCCCATGTCGCCTCTCGAGTCAGCAGATCAAATGTCTCATATGCTGGACTGAAACGCCAGATTGGTTCTACCCAGACCGGGGTCCAACGCCTAGCATGTCAGCAGCCGCTCGAAGAAGCGGCGAGAAAGCGGAGGAAGCGCCGATGACCGCCTATCTCATCCGGAATGTCGAGATATGGGACGGGGTGCGCGACGACCGGTATCCGGGCGAAGTCCTGGTCATGGGCGATCGCGTGCTGAAAGTCGCGCAAGGGGCGAACCAGATCAGCGCGGAGACGGCGTCCGAGATCATTGACGGGTCGGGGCATACGCTCATGCCCGGCCTTGTCGAGGGTCATTGCCACCTGTCGTTCTGTAACCCGATGCGCAACCAGGACCTCGGCGAGATACCGCCCGAGGAGCACCTCCTGCGGACCTGTCGCAACGCGACATTTATCCTCGACCACGGATTCACGTCCTGCTACTCGGCCGCTTCTGCAAAACTCCGCACCGACATCGTCGTCCGTCAAGAGATCGAAGACGGTTACCTGGCGGGCCCGCGCTATCGCGCCGCTGGTCCGGAGATCACCGTCACGGGCGGCTTGGGCGACGAACGCAGGCCGCACATGCATGCCGAGAGCTTTGGCATGGTCGCCGACGGGCCGACCGAAATCCGCAAGGCGGTCAGACTTTGCTGCCGCGAGGGCGTCGACAACGTCAAGATCAACATCTCCGGCGATGAGTTCGTGTCGAACGCGCGCGCGGAAATCACCTCGATGGGCGAGGACGAAGTAGCGGCCGCCGTGGTCACGGCGCACGAATGGAACAAGCGCGTTTCCTGCCACGCCCGCGCCGCTCAGTCCGTGAAGCGAGCGGTGCGCAACGGCGTCGACGTCATCTATCACTGCGATTTCGCCGACGAGGAAGCCCTCGACATGCTCGAGTCGGTGAAGGACCGCGTGTTCGTCGGCCCCGCCTTCGGCCTGGTGCACAACTCGGTCTTCGAGGGCGACCGGGTCGGCTTGACCCGCGACGTCGCCGAGAAAATGGGTCTTCCGCGCAAGCTCGAGGCCACCTGCCGCACCTATCAAGAGATGCGCAAACGGGGGATGCGGGTCGTGATCGGCGGAGATTACGGCTTCCAGATCACGCCGATGGGCCAGAACGCCCGCGACATCGCCCACTTCGTCAAATACTTCGGCTATTCGCCCGCCGGGGCGCTACGCTGCGCCACCTCCGTAGGCGGCGCGCTCATGGGGTACGATGGAGAGCTCGGAATCGTGAAGTCGGGCGCGCTTGCCGACCTCCTGCTCGTCGACGGCAATCCGCTCATCGACCCGTCCGTGCTGGTTGGCCCCGATCGGTTGGCCATGATCATGAAGGGCGGCAGGCTGCATCGCGATCCCCGAGACCGCCCGCGCGAGCGTCGGCGCCAGGCGGCGGAATAGCGAAAGCATGGCCCAAGGGAGGCGAGATTGACCGAAAGCGGCCCGCTCGCCCTCGAGATGGCGAATATCGTCAAGACCTTTCCCGGCGTGCGGGCGCTCGACGACGTCAGCTTCGCCTGCGCAAAAGGCGAGGTGCACGCGCTCTGCGGCGAGAACGGCGCGGGCAAGTCGACCCTGATCAAGATTCTGGGCGGCGCCTATCAACCCGACGGGGGCAGGATCCTGCTCGATGGGCGCGCGGTCGCATTCTCCCACCCCATCGCCGCGCGCAATGCCGGGATCAGCATCATCCATCAAGAGCTGACCCTTCTGCCGCATCGTTCCGTCGCCGAGAACATCTTCCTCGGGATGGAGCCGACCCGATACGGCATGCTGGATCGCAAGCGGATGCGCTCCGACGCTGAGCGCTTGTTGCGCCGCCTCGGGGTCGCCATTCCGCCCGAGACAAACGCGGGCGCTCTGTCGATCGCCCAACAGCAGGTGGTGGAGATCGCCAAGGCGCTCGCGGTCGACGCACGCATCCTCGTCATGGACGAGCCGACCGCCGCGCTTGAGCGCACTGAAGCCGCGAGACTGCTCGATCTCGTCAAGCGCCTCAGCGGCGAGGGGGCGACGATCGTCTATGTGTCTCACCGCATGCCGGAAATTCAGGCCGTCGCCGAGCGCGTGACGGTGCTCAAGGACGGCCGCACCGTCATGACCGCGCCGATCGCCGAGGCGCCGACCGCGCGGCTCGTCCGGGCGATGGTCGGCCGGGACCTCGCCGACTTCTACCCGCCACGCGCCGCGAAGGCTCCAGGCAATCCCGTCCTGGCCATTCGCGCTGGCGCCAACGACCGGCTCGCCGGCATCGACCTCGTCGTTCGCGCGGGCGAGATTGTCGGCGTGGCGGGAACTCGAGGGCTCGGGCAAAAGCGAACTCGGCCGCGCCATCGCCGGCGACCAGCCGCTTCTGCGGGGAACGATGGAGATCGGAGGCAAACCCCTCACGCCGGGCCGGCCGCGCGCCGCAATCGAAGCCGGCGTCGGGCGCCTGTCGGAAGATCGCAAGCGCGAGGGCCTCCTCATGCAGCAGTCGCTTCGCGACAATGCGGCCCTCACCCTGCGCGCGTTCGTCCCGGCGTTTCGCCCACCGAACGCAGAGCCGACGACGATCCGCGAAACCGACGACCGCCTGAGGCGGCTCGACGTGCGCGCGGCGAGCTTCGAGCAGGAGGCGAGCAAACTGTCCGGCGGCAATCAGCAGAAGTTGATCCTCGCGCGATGGCTCGCGCGCGATCCCCCGGTCCTGGTCTTCGCCGAGCCGACGCGCGGCGTCGATGTCGCCGCCAAGGCCGCCATCTACAAGCTCATGCGCGATCTTGCCGAGCACGGTCGCGGGATCCTGATGGTGTCGTCCGATTTGCCGGAGATCGTCGGCGTCAGCGATAGAATTGTCGTCATGCGCGAGGGACGCATTGCGGGAGAACTTCAAGGCGGCGCGACCGAGGAGGACGTGATGGCCGTCGCCGTGGCCCATGGCGAGCCTGCCGGAGCGGCCGCGCAATGAGCGCCGCTGACGCAGCCGTCGCTTCGCCGCCACGGCGTCGAGTCCTGAACGCGCCCCTGCTTCTTCTTGTAGGGTCCGTCGCCCTCTATGTCGTGGTCGCGCTTGCGACGGGACAGACGACCATGCTTCACGTCGACGGCGTCGTCGGACTCCTGCAGCGCATGGTGGGCCTCGGTATCGTCGCCGTCGGTCAGACTTTTGCGATTCTCGCGGGCTCCATCGACCTCTCGGTTGCAAACCTGATCAGCGTCGCGGCCGTGCTCGCCTCGTTCATCATGCAGGGGCGGCCAGAGATGATGGGCCCCGCCGTCGCCGCGGTGCTCGGGATCTCGGCAGTCGTCGGGGCGATCAACGGCGCCTTGATCGCCCGCCTGCATGTCAATCCGCTGATCGCGACGCTCGGGGTCGGGCTCATCCTGCAGGGCGTTCTCTCGGCGAGCTTCACCAATTTTGCGGGCTCGGTGCCGGAGGCGTTCCAGGCCGTCGCCTACGGCGCGATCGGGGCCGTACCCTACTCGGTGATTGGGCTGCTCGTTTTGGCGGCCTTCGCCTCGATCGTGTTGCGCGCCACGAAGTTTGGCGCGCATCTCTACGCGGTCGGCGGGAACGCCGAGGGCGCGAGACTGGCCGGAATCCGCACCGGTCTCGTCACCATCGGCGCGCATGTCCTGTGCAGCCTGTGTGCCGGCCTTACAGGGCTTTATCTCGCCAGCCGGTTGCGCTCAGGCGCGCCGTGGGTGGGTCGCGACGGCGTCTATGATCTTGAATCGATTGCGGTCGTCGTGATCGGCGGGACGCTGCTTGCCGGCGGACGCGGCGGGGTGTGGGGGACGCTCGCGGGCGTGCTTCTGTTTGCCGTTCTCGACGCCTCCTTCAACATGCTGGGCGTTTCCGCCTACCCAAAGCTCGTCATGCGCGGCGCCATCGTCATCGCAGCGGTGGCGGTCTACACGTTCCGGTCGCGGGACCTCGTCGCATGACGATCGCGCTGAAGGACAGCGCTCGCCGCCCGGGCGCCGGCTGGATTCGCCGGATCAATGTGGCGGTCGTCGTCTTCCTGGTCTTCTATCTGGCGATCGGGCTGCTGCAGCCGAACTATTTCGAGGCCGCCGGCGCAATGAATTTCCTGCGTCGCGCCGCGCCGCTCGCCATCCTCGCGGCCGGTCAGATCTTTGTGCTGGTCAGCGGCGGGTTCGATCTTTCGGTTGGCTCGCTCGTGACGCTGACCGTGGTCGGCGGCTCGATGCTGACCGCCAACGATCCCTCGAACACCTGGTGGGCGATCGCTGTCCTTTACGGGATCGGCCTCGCCGTCGGGCTCATCAATGGCGCGGTTGTCGCCTACCTGCGTACGCCCTCGATCATCGCAACGCTCGGGACGCTGCTGTCGGTCAACGGCGTCGCAATGGTGTGGTCGGGCGGCTCGCCGCGCGGCTATCTGCCCGACAATTTTCGAATGTTTGGCCGCTTCGTCTTCCACGACGTGCCCGTCGTGAAGATCCTGCCGCTGGCTGTCGTGGTCCTTACCGTCGTGGCGGGCCTCGCTTGGTGGGGGTTGCACGGAACCGTGTTCGGCCGTCGGGTTTTAGCGGTCGGGGACAATGCGCGCGCGGCGGATCTCTCAGGCGTCCGAGTTCGACCTCGTACGAATCGGCGTCTTCGTCATTTCGGCGCTCGCCGCCGTGACGGCGGGAATCATGCTCGGCGGATTCGGCGGCGTGTCGGTCGACGTCGGCGTCGGGCTTGAGCTTCAGGCGATCGCCGCCTGCGTCATCGGCGGGGTCCAGCTCATGGGCGGGCGCGGCACGGTCGTTGGCGCGATTGCGGGCGCTCTCACCATGACCGCGCTCTTTACGCTGTTGACGCTACTCGGATGGCCCCAGCCGCTGAAGGAGACGGCGCAGGGACTTATTCTCATTGCAGCGGTCGCGTTCGGCGCATGGCGCCGAGGCCGCGCGGGATAGCGGACGCTTTTGGACGTCCGCTCAAATGCCGGGGAACCGGCTTGTTGCAAGGCCGGAGCATTCCGGCCACAAGGAGGAACGAGGACCATGAAACGTATCAAATTGCTCGCACCGCTGCTCGCTTGCGCAGGGTTCGCAGCAGCCCCCTACGCGGCGCAGGCGCAGAACTTTGACGATCCCAAGGAATTTCAGGCCGCTCAGGATCTTCTCAAGATGACGCCTCAGGGTCCCGAGGGCAAACCCTGGGAGCAGAACCTCGGCGGCAAGACGGTCGACACCACCCAATACAAGAAGCCGGGCCCATACCGGATCTGCTTCTCAAACGCCGGGGTCGACAATCCGTGGCGCGTGGTCGGCTGGACGAACATGCAGGCTCAGGTCGACGTGCTCAAGAACGACATCAAGTCGTTCAAGGTCGCCGACGCGCAGGGCAAGGACGACAAGCAGATTTCCGATATCAATGCTTTCGTCCAGAGCGGCGAGTGCGACGCGCTGATCGTCTCGCCCAACACGACCGCCGCTTTGACCCCTGCGGTCGAGGCCGCATGCAAGAAGCTGCCGGTCGTCGTGTTCGACCGGGGCGTCCTGACCCAGTGTCCGGTGACCTTCGTCAACCCGATCGGCGGCTACGGGTGGGGCATCCAAACGGCGGACTTCATCGTCGACAAGCTGCCCAAGGGCGGGAAGGTTCTGGCGCTGCGCATCCTGCCGGGCGTCGACGTGCTCGAAACCCGCTGGTCGGCCGCCAACCGCATATTCAAGGAACACGGGGTCAACGTCGTCGGCGCCGAGTTTACCGGCGGCGACAATGCAAAGACGAAGCAGATCGTCGAGGACTACATCAACAAATACGGCAAGATCGATGCGATCTGGATGGACGCCGGCGCCACCGCCGTCGCAGCGCTCGAGGCGTTCGAAGACTTGGGTCAGCCCTATCCGATCATTACCGGGGAGGACCAGGAAGACTTCCTCAAAAAGTGGAAGGAGAAGGGCCTAACCGCGATGGCCCCGACCTATCCAACGTACCAGTGGCGCGCTCCGGTGATCGCGGCTGTGAACATCCTGAAAGGCGAGCCCGTCATCGGCCCGACCTGGAAGCTGCCGCAACCGGTCATTACTCAGGCCGATCTCGACAAGTACGTCGACGACAAGATGCCGCCGCTTCACTACGCGATGTGCGGTTGCAAAGACCTGCCCGGCTACCCGCAGCGCTGGGGCGGGAAGTAAGCTGCGGCTGCCCTTCTCCCTGTCCGCAGGGAGAAGGGCGTTCAGCCGACAACGGTCAGGCCAGCGTCAGAGCGGCCGCTGCTTCGAAGCTTCGATCGTCGCACGCAAGAAGTTCGCGCGCACTCCGCGCCCGCCCGTCCGAGGCGGCGCACGATCGTCATATGATCCTCCCCGTCGAGCACAGCCGTCGAGACGCGCGCGCCTGCTCGCGAGAGCACGTCCGCGTAAGCCGCCATCTGATCGTGAAACGGCGCCGTCTCGGCGCCGCCGACAACGAGCGTCACCGGGACGTTCGGCGCGCCCCGTCCGCCAACTGGAGACCACGCCGCGATCTCCTCGTCGGTGAACCGAACCTCCGCCTGCAGAAAACTCCTCGCGAGCGGGCCGAGATCGTAGAGGCCGCTAACGAGGAGCGCCGCCTGAACGAGCGGCGCCGCGTCCGTTTCCCCTGGGCCACGCGCAGTCAGGTAGCTGGCAAGATGGCCGCCCGCAGAATGACCGCTCGCGCTGACGCTCCGCGGGTCGCCCCCGAACGTCGCCGCATTCTCAACGAGCCAGCGCGCGGCGCGGCGCGTCTGATCGACCAAGGTCGCCATTCGGGTTTTCGGCATCAACGAGTAATCGATGATCGCCGCAATCGCGCCCGCCGCCGTCGCTTCGTCGGCTACGAAGGCATAGCGGTCCTTCGACTGCGCTCGCCAATAGCCGCCGTGAACAAACATGTGGATCGGACGCAGCGTCGCGCTCGGGCTCGTGGGGAAGAAGAGGTCGAGCTTCTCGTCTGGTCCCTCGCCGTAGGGAACATCGAGCCGACTCGGAAGCCTCAGCCGCGTCGCCCGGCTCGCAAACTCATAGTCGGCCACGTGCGCCTCAAAATTTGGGACGTGGCTTGGCACATGGAAAGCGTCGACGGTCACGAGACCGACGCCTCGAAAGCCTCACGCAGATTCGCAAGTCCGTCTCGGGCCAAGGCGTCCTGGCTTGCCGCAAGCGGACGCCAGATCGACACGGCCCGGGCAATCTCCTTGATCTCCGGAGTGAAGGCCTCGATCACGATCGGCCCGTTGTAGCGCGCGTCGCGAAGCGCCGCGGCGATTGCTCTCCACGGCAGGTGATCTTCGCCAGGCGTCCCTCGGTCGCTCGAGCAGGCATGGAACTCGACGATGTGGCCGGCCGCCCTGCGGATCGCGGCGGGAAGATCCTTCTCTTCGATATTCATGTGGAACGTGTCGAGCAGCAGGCCGACGTTGCTCGCGCCCACGTCCGCAATCATCCCCATCCCCTGATCGACGGTGTTGACGAGGTCCGTCTCGAAGCGGTTGAGCGGCTCGATCGCAAGCCTCACGCCATGATCGGCCGCGTAGGCCGCCGCCCGCTTCAGGCTCGTCACGGCGCGCGCCCATTGCGCGGCGCGGCCGTCCGCGTCGAGCATTCTCGTATTGCCGACCGCGGCGTACATTGGGCCGGAGACGAAGGGGCTGCCTAGGCCCTCGGCGAAGTCGATGCAGCGCGCAAGGTAGGCGAGACCGTTCTCGCGCACGGCCGCGTCTTCGTAGGAAAGATCCCGGCTCGGGCCGAAAGCGCCGCAGACGGTAATGGCCAGTCCCGCGGCGTCCGCCCGCGCCCGGATCGCCGCGACGTCGATGGTTTCCGGGTCCTCGATGCAGATCTCGAGCACGGAGAAGCCAAAGGCCTTCGCCTTCTCGATGAGATCGAGAGTCCGATTGGAGAACGGGGAAACCCAGATAAAAGTGCTCGCGCCGTACCGCATTCCCATCCTCTCCTCTCTGCCTCCGCGGCCTGAGCCTGCCCTGAAGTCTCGCTTGCGGATCGCGTTGACGAGGCCCGCTTGGCGTTAATCCTCGAGGATCGCGACGACGCGGGTCCAGCCAGCCGAGGCTTTTTCGATCTTGGTGGGAAAACAGGAGATGGTGAAGCCGTCCGCCGGCAACGCCTCGAGATTGTGCAGCTTTTCGATATGGCAATAGCCGATGTGGCGTCCCGCCTTGTGCCCCTCCCAGATCAACGAGGCGTCGTGGGTCCGCGCATATGTCTTGGCGGTGTGGACAAAGGGCGCGTCCCAGCTCCAGCCGTCGATGCCCGTGACCCGGACGCCCTTATTGAGAAGATAGAGCGTCGCCTCCGCTCCCATGCCGCAACCTGAAGGCACGTAATCGGGGCGTCCGTATTTGGCGCCCGCGCTTGTGTTGACGACGACGATGTCCAGCGGCTTGAGCTCATGGCCTATGCGCTTGAGCTCGGCCTCGACGTCGGCGGCCGTCGCCACATAACCATCCTCGAAATGGCGGAAGTCGAGCTTCACCCCGGGCTGCAGGCACCAGTCGAGGGGGATCTCGTCGATCGTGGCCGCCCGTTCGCCTTCATTCATCGTCGGATGGTAGTGCCATGGCGCGTCGATGTGCGTCCCGTTGTGGGTCGACAGATGAACGCGCTCGACCGCCCAGCCCTTGCCGTCCGGCAGGTCCTCCTTCTTGAGTCCGGGGAAGAACTTGAGAATCTCATCGACGCTTTGTTCGTGGTCGATGTATTCGATGTTCGGCCCGAGCCCGGGAGGGTCGGCGTAGGCGGTATTCTGCAGGGGGACCGACAAGTCGATCAGGCGGCGCGCCATCGTTTCCTCTCCTTCGCATTTCTGAAGATCAACTCTGTCCGACGACAATATTGCGCAACACGCCGATCCGGTCGACATGCAGCGCGATCTCGTCGCCGTTTTCAAGAAGGGGCCAATCTCGAGTCCGCAGCAGGCGCCGACCGTGCCGGAGCCAAAGACTTCGCCTGCATGGATGGTCTCGTCCTGCGAAGCGTTGGCGATGATCTCGGCGAAGGAAACAACCTCCCACTGGTGTCGCTGGTCGAGCGCGAACCGTAGCAAAGGGGTGGTCTTGTCCTATTCGCCGCCGGGTAAGGGGCGGCCCGCATCACGACTGGCCGTCCGAAATTGGCCGTCGCTTGAGATCGGTGTCTTCGCCCCACCGCCGGATCGGCGGTCCAGAAATCTCGAAGAGATCCAGAACGCGACCGATCGTGAAATCAACCATGTCCTCGAGCGTTAGCGGCTTCGCGTAGAAAGCCGGGACTGGCGGGGCGATAATGGCGCCCATCTCCGACAGCGCGGCCATCGTGCGCAGATGCCCCGTATGGAGGGGCGTCTCGCGGACCATCAAGACGAGCCGCCGACGCTCCTTCAGGGTCACATCCGCAGCGCGGGTCAAGAGGTTGGAGGTTACGCCGGTCGCAATCTCCGACATTGATCGGATCGAGCACGGCGCAACGATCATGCCGGAAGTGAGATACGAACCACTGGCGATCGGCGCCGACAAGTCGTCGATCTCGTGTACGCACATCGCGGCCGCCCGCACCTCGGCGACCTTGAGGGTCGTTTCGTAGGCAAGCGTAAGCTCGGCGGC
Organism: uncultured Alphaproteobacteria bacterium; assembly: GCA_963748545.1. Taxonomy (GTDB): domain Bacteria; phylum Pseudomonadota; class Alphaproteobacteria; order Rhizobiales; family Beijerinckiaceae; genus Roseiarcus. The sequence continues at coordinate 95,301 of CAVVJO010000004.1, read as the reverse complement.
TCGGGTCATGACGAGATGCGTCTCGACGCCGGCGTTGCGCAGCAACTGCAGGGCGCGAAGGCCATAGGCCACCCCAGACGCCCCGGAAATGCCGATGATGAGTTTGTCCTGCCCGGCGCTTCGAGTCTTCATGGCGGCGCCTTTCGATTAGAGGGCTTTGGGGATCGTCCCCGAGAGCCCGACACGACCTGCATGTTCGATCGCGGCCTCGTAGCCGGCGTCCGCGTGGCGCAGCACGCCGATGCCCGGATCGCCGTCGAGCACACGCTTCAGGCGCTCGGCCGTTGCCGGATTGCCGTCCGCGACGATGGTGTGGCCCGCGCTGACGCCGCGTCCGCCCAACCCATGGATCGCCACCAGGTCCGCGCCGGAGGCGCAGTTGAGCAACGCGTTCAGGATTGGCCAGTCGGCGATCGCGTCCGATCCGTCCTTCATGTTCTCGGTTTCCCGATACGGCAACGCCGCCGACCCCGAATTGAGGTGATCGCGGGTGAAGGCGATCGGCGCGGAGATCCGTCCAGAGGCCACAGCATCGTTCACGAGTAGCCCGAGCCTGCTGCGCTCGCCATAGCCGAGCCAGCCGATTCTCGCCGGCAAACCGGTGAACCGCACGTGCTCGCGGGCCTTCATGATCCAGGACGCGATGGGATGATTGTGCGAGAACGTCTCCAAAATCATATCGTCGATCGTGTAAATGTCCTGCGGATCGCCGGAGACGGCGATCCAGCGAAACGGACCGATCCCCTGGCAGAACAACGGACGAATATAGAGATCCACGAAGGACCTCATACGGAAGGCGTCCTGGACGCCGGCGGAGCGCGCCTCGGCCCGAAGGCTGTTGCCATATTCGAAGACCACGGAGCCGCGGTCCATGAAGCCGAGCATCGCGCGCGTGTGGGTGGCGAGAGAGTTGCGCGCGAGCGCGATCAGCCGTTCGGGGTCGCTCCTTCGCATGGCGCGCGCTGCATCGAGCGAAAGTTCGACAGGGATATAGCCCTTCAGCGGGTCCGGATACGTCTGGTCAGTCACGATGTCGGGCATGATCCCGCGCCGCGCGATCTCCGGCAGAACCGCCGCCGCATTGGCGCAAAGCGCAAGCGCAAGCGGCTGACGTTTGTCGCGCGCCTCAATCCAAAGCCGTAAAGCCTTGTCCAGATCATGCGACTTCTGGTCGCAATAGCCAGTCGCGATACGACGGTCGATGCGCGCCTCGTCCACCTCGACCACCAGGGTCGAAGCTCCGGCGAGCCTGCCCGCGAGTGGTTGCGCGCCGCTCATCCCGCCGCAGCCGGAGGTCAACAGCAGCCGCCCCGCTAGCGATCCGCCGAAATGCTGACGGGCGATCGCCATGAACGTCTCATAGGTTCCCTGAAGGATGCCCTGGCTCCCGATATATTGCCACGCCGCCGCGGTCATGCCGGGCATGATCGTCAGCCCCATGTCGTCGAGCCGTCGGCGGCTCTCTTCGGCCGTCCACTCGCCGACGATGTTGCCGTTGGCCATGATGACGAGCGGCGTCGTCGTTTGCCCGGGAAAGATCCCGATCGGCTTGCCCGACTGCATGACCAGCGTCTGGTCCTCTCGCATCGTGGCGAGCGCTGCGACAATCCGGTCGAAGCTTTCCCAGTTGCGCGCCGCACGAGCGATCGACATGTAGATGACGAGATTGTCGGGGTCTTCGGCGTTCTCAAGGTTATTTTCGAGCAGACGCAGAATGGACTCCTGCCGCCAGCCTCGGCAGCGCAATTCCGTTCCCCGGGCCGCCCTGACTTCGCGCCCGCGGCGCACCGGTATGGTCACGCTATAGCCTCCTCGATCAGAGGAACCCAATCGGGCGTCGCCTTGACGCGCTCAAGCCACGCCGCGATCGCCGGAAAGCGCCCCATGTCGTAGCCGCCCTGCGGCGCCATCTCGACATAGGGAAAGACGCCCAGATCGGCGATCGAATAGTGGCCGGCGACGAGCCAGTCCCGCTCCGATAGCCATCGGTCGAGTTTGCCGAGCGCCGGATAACCAACCTCGTGAAATTCAGCGATACGGCGCTCCAGCTCCCCAGCCTTGCCATTCAGATGATAAAAACGAGGCAGCGACAGCGGACGCAGGAGATCAGCCTGCTCAAAGAAGAGCCAGCTCGCGATCTCCGCCCGTAAGAACCGGTCGTCCGGTAGAAGAGTCGACCCTTCGGCCAGATAAAGGAGGATCGCGTCCGATTCGACGATCGTGCGCCCGTCTTCGAGTTCAAGCACGGGGACGCGCCAGAATGGGCTCTTTTCCCGAAAGGTTGGGTCCGTGGTCGCGCCTTTCGCAAGGTTGAGGGTCACGCGTTCGAAGGGCAGGCCCAGCTGGCGCAACAGAATTCGCACCTTCCAGGCGTTACCCGAAAGCCTGCTGTCGTACAGACGGTACAATCGCGATCCTCCTTAAAGATATGAGCGCAAGTCGAGGCCCATCGCTTGCTCCACTTCGGGGAAGACGGCCGGATCGAGCGCCCCCTTCCCGACCGGAAATTGCGTCCGATGGGCAATGATGACGGCGACCCGCGCGCCGATCTTGGATTCCGAAATCGACACCACGTCGCCGGTTTCCGGGTCGAGGGTTCCAATCATGTCGGGAAAGGTCGCCGCGCGCTTGCCGTCGACGTCGGCAGTCATAAACTCATTGTAGACGCCCAACGTCGCCTCCCCTTTTTCACCGCGCACGACCATCCGGCCGAGATCGAACCCGCCCCCGTAGGTCACATCGTTGGCTACGACTTCGCCGTCGACAAGGACTTCGCCGCCAAGATGGTCGATTGTCGCCCGAACGCGGTCGCCGCCCTTCGCCGCGAGCATGGCGCGGCCGAGGTCGAGCTGAAAGGAGATGGCGCCGGACGCGCCATTCGCCTGAATGAACGCCGCGCTGAGCGGCCCTCTCGCCGCGTAGATCAAACCGCCATTGAGCACAGCGGCCTGCCGCAACATATTCGAGGTCCGAACGATGTCGCCTTCGACGCAAACCGCGAATGCATTCGACTCGGACCGGGAGCCGCTGACCGCGATCTGTGTGATGGATAGTTCGGGCCGCGAAGCCAGGCCCATGCCGCCCATCTTGACCGTCGGATGGCCCCGGCCATTCGAAGCAAGATCGATGTAATCGAGCCCTAGCGCAGCGGCGACGAGCCAGGCGTTGAATCCCGGCACGTGGCCGCAGATCACGCCCCTTGGCGGCCGGTCCATCCGTTCGACCAACCGGCGCGCCGCGTCGATCGCGTCGCGCGGCCGGATCGCCCAGTTGGCGAAACCGGGAGCGCCGACGGCCGTGGCCGTGATGACAAGATCTTGCGGGTCGAGTTCCTCGATCCCGACCAACCGAACTCCGCCATAGTCGAGCGCCATGAGCCCGAGGCTGCGGTTTTTCTCGATCGCATTCCGACCGCTTCCGCCGGCGGACAGAAACAGACCGCCGATGACGCCGGCCTCCACATCGTCCCGGGTCAGCGTACGCGCCATCTGATCTCTCCCTGCGCAAGCGCGTTCTACAGCGCCGCCGACTGACCGAGGAACGTCGCAAAGATCGATCCTGCAGCCTTCGCTTCGGACGCCTCGCCCTGATAGACCGCCACGCCCGACGCCAGAACGCAGACTCGATTGGCGACATCCAAAGCCCGCGCCGTGTTCTGTTCGACCAGGACCATCGTAAGTCCCTCGCTCTTGAGCCGCACCAGCGCATCGAGGCACAGATCCACCATCTTCGGCATAAGACCGAGCGACAATTCATCGACCAGTAGGAGCCGCGGCTCCGCCATGAGCGCCCGACCGATCGCCAGCATCTGCTGCTCGCCGCCGGAGAGCGAACCGGCGATCTGGCGCCGTCGATCGCGCAGGCGAGGAAAAATCGCGAACACCCGCTCCCGATTCCGGGTCTCGTCTCGCAGGGGTCGAAGGTAGCCGCCGACGGTCAAGTTCTCGTCCACCGTGAGGTCCGAAAAGAGTTGCCGACCTTCGGGCACCACCGCGACTCCCTGCCGCGCGCGTTCGGTGGGGCGCTGACGTGAGATGTCCTCGCCCTCCAGGAGAACGCGTCCTGCGAAGATGTCGACATGACCCATGATGGCCATGATGGTCGAGGTTTTTCCTGCGCCGTTGGGCCCCAACAGGGCGAAGATTGTTCCCTGTTCGACTTCCAGGCTGAGGCCGTGCACGGCTTCGACCGCGCCGTAACCGCAGGCCAGTTCTTCAAGCCGCAGCATGTTGGGTTGTCCCCGCGCCGATATAGGCCTCGCGCACGGCTGGATCGGTCATCACCTCGACTGGGCCTCCATCGGCAATGATTGCGCCGTTGTTTAGCACGACCAGCCTTCGGCACACCCGCAAAACCTCCTCGAGATTATGCTCGACGAGCGCGATCGTGACGCCGCTCGCATTGACTTCAAGGATCGTATCGATCTGCTTGGACGCCTCGGTGTGATTGAGTCCGGCGAGCGGTTCGTCGAGCAGGATGACCTTCGGATCGAGGGCGAGAGCGCGCGCGACCTCGAGGCGCTTGAGCAATCCAAGCGGCAGTTCTCCCGCAAGCTTCAACTCCGCGCCGGCGAGGCCGACGCGGGCCAGGACGCTGGCGGCGCGCTCAGTCTCGCCGCGCCGGCCCACTTGCGACAACGCGAATAGGGGAGAAGACGTTCTCCGATGTCCGGCTGCGAGCACGACATTGTCCAGCGCCGTCATCTCGCGGAAAGGCCGCACGATCTGATGCGTCAATGCGAGGCCCAGGCGCACACGTGTCTGTGTCGGGGAATCGGTGACGTCCTGATCGCCGAGGTAAACGCGACCCCGGTTCGGCCGCAGCATCCCCGCGACGATGCGGACCAGGGTCGTCTTTCCGGCCCCATTCGGCCCGATCAGGCCGACAAACTCTCCGGTCGCGATCTCCAACGAGACGTCATTGACGGCCATCACGCCGCCGAAATGGATCGCCACGCTTTCGAGGCGAAGCGCGGCGCTCATGTCGGCCTCGCGTGCACAATGGCCGAGCGCGCAAGGCCTGCAAGGCCGCCGGGCGCAACGCGAATGACGAGGATCAGCAGTCCCCCGAAGACAAGCAGGCGATAGTCGTTGACGAAGCGGATGGCTTCGGGGAGCAAGGTTAAGCCGATCGCCGCCGTGAGGACTCCGATTGTCGATCCGACCCCGCCAATCACGACCATCGCCATCAGCATGACCGAAAAAATGAAGTCGAACGCGTCTGGAGTGATGAACTGGGTGAAGAACGTATAGAAAGCCCCCGCCAGACCGGCGAGCGCCGTGCCGATTGCGAAGGCTGCGAGCTTGTAGGCGCCAGGATCGATTCCCAACGTGCGCGCCGCGCCCTCGTCCTCCCCGACCGCGCGGAACGCAAACCCCATCCAAGATCGGTTCACATAGGCGCTGAATGCGACGGTCGCGCCCGCGCAAACGAGGATGAGCCACAAGTTGCCGAGCGCGCCCAGGCCGGAAGGCGGGATGCCGCTGATCCCCATCTCGCCGCCGAGCCACGATTGTTTGCGGACGAAGCCGACAAACAGGAAGTTCACGCCAATCGTCGTCACGGCGAGGAAGTCGCTGCGCACGCGGAGCGAAGCGAAGCCGACGACCGTTCCGAGAAGGCTAGCGGCCGCCACGGCGGCCGCCACGGCCAGCGGCGCGCTTCCGACCCTGGTCATCACCACCGCGGCTGCATAGGCCCCTGCGCCAAAAAATGCGCCATGGCCGAGGCTTATTTGTCCGCAGAAGCCGCTGATCAAATTCAGGCTGAGCGCGAGAATCACGTTGATGCCTATGACCGACGCGATGCTGATCTCGTATGCGCTCATGCCGCGCGGACTCCGGTGAACCCCTGGGGACGGAACATCAGGAGCGCTATAACAGCAAGAAAGGCGATGGCGTCACGGTCGAGCCAAGCGCCGATGAAGATCGTGCCATAGGACTCAACCAGACCCAGCGCGAGGCTTGCGAGCAGCGTTCCGCGCACGTTGCCGAGGCCCCCGAGAACGATGATCGCGAGCGCCTTGTAGCTCACCACGAATCCGAATTCCAGGATCGACGAGATTATCCATCAGCGCGACGAGGCCGCCTGCGAGCGCGGCGAGCGCCGAACCCAATGCGAAGACCAGATAGCGCACGCCGATTGGATCGACGCCGAAGGAGGCCGCGATCTTCGGTCGCGAGACCGTCGCCCGCCACCCGACGCCGATGCGCGTACGGGTCGTCAGCACGTGGAGCCCAACGAACACGACGATCGCACTGGCGATCAGCGCAACCTGCACCACCCCGACCCGTAGGCCGCCAATATCGAAGGTCTTGAACGCGATCGCGTTGTTCCGAAACGTCACGCCCTGCTCCCCGAATAGGATGCGGAACGCGTCCTGCATGAAGATCAGCAGTCCGACGGAGGCGACCATCGGGACATCGGGCCGAAATTTCAGCAGGGGCTCATAGAGTAGCCGATAGACCGCCATTCCGAACAAGGGCGCGGCTGCGAGCGCTGCGAGAAAGCCAAGCGTCAGACTGCCGCTCGCATTTGCGATCAGGACGGTAATGTAAGCGCCCAGGGCGAAGACGGCGGCGTGAGCAATATGGAGGATGCGCAACAGGCCGTAGACCAGCGCCAACCCGACCGACATCATCGCATACATGCAGCCGAAACTGACGCCGGTCAGCGCAAGGTCCGCGTAATACACGCCTATGGTCCCTGAGCGCCGGTCTGCTTCGCCTTCTATTTCTCCGGCGGGGCGAACGCGTCGAGATCGGTGATCTCGCCGGCAGGCGCGAACTTGCCGTCCTTGATGACGTTGACGCTGATCGGCATGATGATCTCGTGCAGCGTGTTGAAGCCATGGAGCATTCCGTCGAACGTCGGAAAGTCCTTGGTCGCAGCGAGCGCGTCCCTCACTTTGGCCGGATCCTCGCTGCCTGCGCGTCGGATCGCGTCGGCCATCAGCTTGACGGCGGAGTAGGTGATTGCGGCGACGCCTTCAGGATCATAGCCGGCCTTCGCCTTGAAGCCCTCGAAAAATGTCTTCAATGCCGGGTCGTCGCGCTGGCGGTTAAAGCTGTCGATGATCGTCACGCCTTCGGACGCGGGGCCGGCGATCTCGATCAGCTTCCCGGAATCGAAGGCCTGCGAACCGATGATCGGCGCGGTCACGCCCGCGGCCCGCAACTGTGCGACAAGCGGGCCGGCGGTGAAGAAGTATCCTGTCGCGTAGACCGCGTCCGGATTATCCCGCTTGACGCTCGCCACAATCGAACCGAACTGACGGTCCTTCAGCGAATAGCTGTACTTATTCAGGATCTCGATGCCATATTTAGGCGCCGCGGCCAGAAAACCGTCCATCGTCGCCTGGCCGTAGTCGTTGTCCATCGTGATGGCCGAGACCTTCTTCAATCCAAGCGTCTTGCCAATGTAGAGCGCGGTCGCAGCGCCCTGGGGCGGCCCGAGGTGGACGAGGCGGAACATGTCGTCGCCGGCGCGGGTGATGTCGGGGTGCACCCCATAGGCCGAGATCATCACCACGCCAGCTTGTTGGAACACCGGCGCGGCCGCGCGGCCTGAGGCCGAATAGCTGCCGTTGACGACGAGCTTCACCCCGTCTTCGCCGATCAGCTTGTTGGCGGTGAAGATCGCCTGGTCGGGCTTGGCCTGGTCGTCGTAACTGACCAACGCGACCTTCTGCCCGAGCACGCCGCCGGCCGCGTTGATGTCGTCGACCGCCATTTGGGCGGCGATCGCAGCCGATTTTCCGTCGGTCGCCGCGGGCCCCGTCAGCGGCGCCTGAAAGCCGATCTTGATGTCGGCGAACGCGGGGCTCAGCGCGCAAAAAGCTGACGCGAGCGTTCCCGCGAGGGCGAACGCGATCCGGGATCGCAGCAATCGGGTTCCTTTGGACATCGGCTTCTCCTCAAACCTTCAAACTTCGAATCTACGCGCCGGAGCGGCGGGCGGGCAGCAGCGGCGCTAGCAAGTTCCGCGCCCGCGCGGTCGCGGCTTCCGGCGGCTCCGCCTTCGTCCAATCCTTGCGGTTGGTCGGCTTTCGCGTCGCGTCGAGTCCGATCTTGGCGATCACGCCGCCCCGCTCGAGCGGATCGGAGCGGTCGGTGCGAACGCCCGGGACGACAACCAGATCTTCGTCCGCTCTCATTCGTGTCGCAATAGCCCATTCCACCTGAATGGCGTCCCAGGGGTCGATGTCCGCATCGACGACGACAACCTGCTTCACCAGATTGACGGCCGCCCAGATCGCGAACATGGCTTTGCGAGCTTCGCCAGGCCGGGGAGAGTCGATCGAGACGACGGCATGAAGCCGACCTGCGCCTCCGAGCCCGACGGCGACTTCGGACAACCCCGGAACGGCCGCTCGCGCCGCGCGCGCGAGGCCTGCGGCGATGGCCACGCCTCCCAAGAGACAGTGTTCCGGATGATAACCGGGCAGGATCACCTGGAAAATCGCGTCGCGCCTTTGCGTCATGCGCGTGAAGGTGGCGACAATTCCTGCGCCGTACGCTTCATACATGCCGTGATATTCACTCACGAGCCCCTCTTCATGGGACTCGCCAGCGTCGAGCTTTCCTTCGAGCACAAATTCACTGTGAGCGGGAACGAGGAGATCGGAACCCACGCATTTCGCCACGTCTAGCGGCGCGCCGAAGAGGGCTCCCGCGATCGGCAGTTCGTCCTCGCCCAGACCGAGATAGAGACAGGCCGCGATCAGGATAGCGGGATGATTGCCGATTGATACGGCGATATCGAGCTTCTCTCCCCGCTCTCGGGCCGCCCGAGCCATGATTGCGAGATGGTGATTGGGCGCAATGCCCAGAAAGGCCCGCGAACCTCCGAGCGGCATGAGCCGGGCGATCGAGAGGTTCGCGGCGCCCGAGACGGCGTCGCGCGCGACGATCGCGCCCGCGGTGATATAGCGGCCGCTCTCCTTTTCAAAAAAGCGCGGGACGGGAAGAAGGCGTTCGATATCGGGAGCGTCGACAACCAGTTCCTGGCAAGGCGCGGCGGCCAATACATTATGGCGCAACGGATTTTCGATCGCCGCGATCAGCCGCTTTTGGACTTCGTTCGGAGCGCAATCGAGTGCGGCGGCGAACCGGGTCATGCTGTTGAGAAGATTCCCAACGATTGGGATTTCAAACGTCTGCCCGTTGCGGATCGTTCGGCGAAAGCAGAGCGCCGGGCCATCGCGCGTCTCCGCAAGGCAGGCGGCGATCTCGAAATCCGCAGAGACCGGCGCCTCAACCGTCAGCAATTCCCCGCGCCTGTCGATGTCCGCCAGAAAGGCGCGCATCGATTGGGGCGATTCGTCGATCGAACCTTTCGCCTCAGCCGCAGGCACGGAGAAGCAACCTCACACTCGTTCGCGGCCACGGTCGTCCGCAGGCGAAATCATATCGGCCGCTTCGCGCCCGTCCACGATGCTGGCTTCCGAAGCAGCGTATAGGCTAAATTGAACGCCTACGCTCGAAACGCGGAGACGGCTTTGGAACTGCGCGCGCTCGCCTATTTCGTGACGGCTTGCCGGTCCCTCAGCCTAGCCGATGGCGCCAGCCGGCTTGGTATTGCGGTATCGACGCTGAGCGAAGCTTTGAAAAGCGTCGAGGACGACACCAATGTCGCGCTGTTCCATCGGCGCAACAATGCGCTCTATCCGAACGCTGCAGGCGTCGCCCTGATCCGCGCCGCCGAGCCTCTGCTGATCGCCGAGCAATTCGCCCGCAGGCAGCGTGAGGCGCCTTCGCGCGGAAGTTTGAAGATTCTGCGCGTCGAGATTGCGCTTGCCTACACCGTCGGCGGGGTGGCGGCCGCCTTGCGCCGGGCGGCGGATACGTTCGGAGCCGAGCGGCCGGATGTCCTGGTCGATCCCGTCTGGGTCGACGAACGCGACCGGCCGTCGGCGCCGCTCTCGACCGAGTCCGACGACCAGACCAACCGCTCGGGACTGCGCATCGGAATCGGCGCCGGCGAAAGCGGCGGATCGCGGGGGGATATCGAACTTCTGGACGACCGCTGGGTCTTCGCGAGCCGGATGCCTGCCGGCGCGGGCGCGCCTCCACGGGCGGAAGAGTTTGCCGCCGGCCGGCTGATCGTGCCGCTTCTGTCGCCAACCCTGATCGACCAGGCTGACCGTTACCTTTCCCGCCATCGATTTCCTAATGTGCGTTTTGTCGACCATCATCCCGGCGAATTGCCGCGCCTCATCGAAGAGCGGCTGGACGCGGCGCTTTTCGTGCCACGCACCCTCACGACGGCCCGCCTCGGCCTCGCAAGGATCGCGACTGTCGAACCCGACGAGCCTTTGAGGCTGAGACTCATCGCGCGACCCCTTGGGCCGCGGCCGCTGCCCCAGCTTTTTGCCGAGCATGTGCGCCGCGCGCTCGCCAAAGGCGAAACCCATGTTGAGCGAACTGTCATCACCCTGCGCCAGATTCGCTATACCGCCCTCGTCCAGCGGCTGCGGCGGATCGCATCGGCCGCCCGCGCCGGCAACATGAGCCAGCCGGCGCTCAGCCAGCAGATCCGCAAGGTCGAGGAAGCGATCGGCGGCGCGCTCTTTGAGCGTCGCGGCGACGGCGTGGTCCCAACCGTGCGGGGTGAACATTTTGCTGAAATCGCAAGCTTCATCGAGACGCGAGCGCGTTGGCTCTCAGAAAGGGAGAAAGGCGCGCCGGCGCAAGGGCGGAGCATCGCCGTCGGCATACTGCCCTCGGTCAGCCAGCATGGATTTCTGGTCAACCGCATAACCGACGCGCTCGTCGGCATTCAGGCACGTCATCCTGGACTGAAGATCATCGTTCAGGAGGGACCGAACAGCGCCCTGCAGGACTGGGTGACACGCGATCTCGTTGGCGTGGCGATCGTCGAGACGGCGCTTCCGAACATGCCCCGCCTCCCGCTCGCCTCCTCGGAGGAGCTCGCGGCGGTCGCGCATCCTGCGCATGGATTGTTGCCAGACGGTCCGGTCACGCTTGCGGAGCTCGCACGCCAGAAGCTCGTCCTACCGACCGCGCGTTCCGGCCTACGGCAGTTGCTCGACGCTGCGGCGGACACGCGCAATCTCAAAATCCGCCCAGTCATGGAGATCGACGCGCTTCCGATGGCCGTGGCCATGCTCGCGCGAATGCCGGTCTGCACCGTTCTGCCGGTCTCGGCCATCGCCAACGAGGTCAGGAACGGCGATCTCGTCGTCCATACGATCGTGGAGCCGACCGTATCGCGTCGCCTCTTCCTCATCTATTCCGGCGATCGGGCGCTGAACCCACCGGAACGCGAACTCGTCAATGCGCTTCGCAGGCTCCTTTCGGCAGGGCCCTGAGCGCCGCTCTTCTCACAGCCGGAAATGCCGTACGCCGCCGCGGCGCGCGGCCTCGAACGATTCCGGATAGCCCGCGTCAGCGTAGCGCATCAAGCCGATGCTCGTGTCGTTGGTCATGGAAAGCGAAAGGCGCTCGTCCGCCTCGCGCGTCCCGTCGGCGATGACGGTGACCCCCGCGCTCGTCATATAGCCGGAATAGCCGCCCCCGCCAGAGTGAACAGCGACGAGATCGGCCTGCGAGGCGCACATCGCCATGGCGTCGAGCAATGGCCAGTCGGCGATCGCGTCGGATCCGTCCCGCATGCGCTCGGTCATAATGTTCGGATGCGCCATCGCGCCCGCGTCGAGATGATCGCGGGTGAAGGCGATCGGTCCCGACAGCAGACCCTCGCGCACCATGCCATTGACCGCCAGCGTCAGGGCCGTGCGTTCGCCATGCCCGAGCCACGCGATTCGGGCGGGAAGCCCTTCGAACGGCACATGGCGGCGGGCCAGCGCAATCCAGTTGGAAAGGATCGCGTTGTCGGGAAAAGCCTCGAGAAGGTGGTCGTCGATGCGTCGAATGTCGGCATCGCTGCCGGTGAGCGAAATCCAGCGGAACGGACCGATCGCCTGCGCGAACAACGGCCGCAGATAGGCCTCGGTGAAGATCGGGATATCGAAGGCGTCGAGAACGCCGCCCTCGAAGGCCTGGGTGCGAATCAAGTTCCCGTTGTCGAAGACGATCGCGCCTTCGCGCCGGAAGCCCAGCATCGCCCGAACATGGCGGACGATCGTCGCGCGGCCCTCGCGCATGAGCGACGCCGGATCCTCGGCGCGCATGCGATGGATGTCTTCGAGGCTCCGTCCCGAGGGCGCGTAGCCGTAGACCAAGTCATGCGCCGACGTTTGGTCGGTCACGACGTCGGGAACGACGCCGCGCGCGAGCAGGGCCTCATAAACGTCGGCGGCGTTGCCAAGAAGGCCGATGGAAAGCGCGCTGCCTTCGCGGCGGGAAGCCTCGATCATCTCAATGGCTTCATCGAGATCGGCCGCCCGACGGTCGAGAAATCCGTTCGCCAGTCGCTTCTCGATGCGCTGCGGATCGATCTCGACACACAAGATGGCGGCGCCGGCCATCCGTCCGGCAAGCGGCTGTGCGCCGCCCATCCCGCCGAGGCCCGCGGTCAGAATGAAGCGAGCCGCAAGAGAACCGCCGAAATGGCGCTCGGCGATGCGCATGAAGATTTCATATGTACCTTGGATGACCCCCTGAGAGCCGATGTACTGCCAGTCGCCCGCGGTCAGACCTCCCCAGCAGATCAGCCCCTTCTTCTGCAACTCGTAAAAGTTCTCCGCTTTCGCCCACTGGCCGACCATGTTGCAGTTGGCCATGATCACGATCGGCGCGCGATCGTGCGTACGGATGAGACCGATCGGCTTGCCGGACTGAACGATCAGCGTCTCGTCCTCGCCCATCGTCCGCAGCGTCTCAACAATCTTGTCGTGCGACGGCCAGTCCCGCGCGGCCTTTCCGAGCGCCGCGTAGACCACGAGGTTCGCGGGGTCCTCACCGACGGAGAGCACGTTTTCCAGCAGGCGCAGCAGCCCTTCCTGTCTCCAGCCGCGACACCGAAGGTTCGAACCCGAAGGAATGGGAAAGCGGCGGATCATGGCGAACTACTCAAGCGCATATCTGGCAATTTCGATGCCCAGCGCCGCTTCGCAGACGGGATAGACCGACGGGTCCTTGACCGACGCGCTCAATGGCAGATGCGCCTTGGCGATGTGGAAGACCGACACCTCGTCGCCTTCCCTCAGCCTCCCGACGCTGACCGGGCGGCCTTCCGGATCGAGCGTGGTGATCACATCTGGAAATGTGGCGAGGCGACGTCCATCAGCGTCGTCGATAGCCATATACTCGTTCATCACGTGCAGCACGAGATCGCGAGCGCCGCAGCGAACCAGGATCGTCCCGATGTCGAAGGCGGCTTCGGTGTAGACGACGCTTTTCCTCGCCACGCGACCGGTGCCGACAATTTCGCCGGACGTGGTGGAGCAGATCGCCTCCACGACGGCCGCGCCGCCCCTCGGCTCGGCGTCCAAAATTGCCCGGCCGAGCGTGAGCGCGCGCGAAATGCCGCCGAGCGCGGCGTGCGACCGAACGTAGGACGCGCGGACAGGATTGCGGCAGCTTGCGATGAAGCCGCCCGACATGTCGGCGGCCTTGCGCAGGATCGGAGAGACCTTGGCGGTCGCGCCGCGAACGACCAGTTCGATATAGGAGTTGCTCAAGCGATGTCCGCCGACCGCCGTCTGGATGGTGGGCTGGGGACTGGCCGCCATGCCGATTGAGCCCATGTCGCCGGTCGGATGAGCGCGGATATCGCCGACCGCGTCCACCACCTTTGTTCCAAGCAGCGCGGACGGCAACCAGGCGTTCATCGTGCTCGACATGCCGTTCTGCCCAATCATGAGCCCCCAGATGGGCGCGCCGAGCGCGTCCTGCATCATCTGGACGGCCCTAACGTAGTCGACGCCAAGCATTTGCCATTCCGTAGTTCCGGCTGGCGCGCCAATCGCCGCGGCGGTCGCGATGAAGGCGTCGTCGGGCGCCTCCCCGATCGCCACGAGTTCCGGTTGACCGGCATTAACCGCCGCCGTTCCGAGCATACGTCCGTGGTCGGCCCAGCCGCCCCCGCCGGCCGCGAACACCGAACCGCCGCGGATGGCGGCCTCGACATCGTCGATGGTCAGGATGCGACCCATCGTCTTTTCCCCTATCCCACTCGATCGAGCGCGCGGACAGTCTCCAGCATCACCGAGGCGCCGGCAGCGAGGGCGTCGCGATCCGCCCATTCCTCCGGCGCATGGCTCTTGCCGGCGCTGCACGGCGTGAAAATCATGGCTGCCGGGCAGATTCGGGCCATGAAGGCCGCGTCGTGTCCGGCGCCGCTCGCCAGCTCACGCGCGCTGAAGCCGAGTTCCTTCGCGGCGCGACCGAGCTCGGCGCGTAGCTGCGGATCGCAGGCCGCCGGCGGCCCGTCGGAGAGGATCGAGAAGGCCGTTCGTCTCACCCGCGCGTCTCTGGCATGGTCCGCACTCTCGCGGTCGATCCGCTCGGCAAAGCGCTTTGTCGTGCCCGGCGACGTCGAGCGCGCGTCGATGAACAGGCGGCAGCGGCCGGGCACGACATTGGAGGCCGAGGGCGAAACTTCGAGAATGCCAACCGTCGCGACAAAGTATTCTCCAACCTCTGCGCCGAACGCCGCGGCGGCGCGCTGGACCGAGTTCGACCGTGCGAGCGCCGGCGACGAGCGCGTCGCGGCGGAGACCCATCGGAGTCGTCCCTGCGTGGTCGGCCTCGCCTTCGAACGCGATCTCCATGCGGCGAATGCCGACGATCGACGTCACGATGCCGACATCAACGCCCTCGGACTCGAGCACGACGCCTTGCTCGATATGCAGTTCAAGGAAGGCGTCGATATCCGCTCGTTTCGATTCCGCCAGTCTTTCTGGATCGCCGCCAACGCGGCGCAGCCCGGAACCCAGCGGCTCACCGGTCGAATTCTTCAGCGCAAGCATGTCCGCTTCGAGCGCGCCTGCCATGCCGCGGCTGCCGACACACGAAAGACCGTACTCGCTCGGCTCCTCGGCGAGAAAGTCCACCACTTCGAGGGGATGGCGCAGGACGACCGCGGCGTCTGTCAGCGAGCGCGCTGTCTCCAGCGCGGCGATGACGCCGGCAATCCCATCGAAGCGGCCACCGGAAGGAACCGTATCGGAGTGAGATCCCAGCATGATGGTCTTCAGCCCCGCGTCAGCGCCTTCGCGGCGACCAATGAGATTGCCGGCCGTATCGATCCTGACGTCCAGGCCCGCTTCATCGAAACGACGCGCCAGCCATTCACGCCCCTTCAAGAACAAAGCGCTGAAGGACCGTCGCGTATAGGGGCGTTCTGGATCCGTGATCGCGGCAAGCGCCATGACGTCGGTCCACAAGCGATCGGGATCAACAGAAAAGGGAAAGGTCATGCGAGCGCCCCTCAGCCCGCGGCTCGTGGGCGCACAAAGCGGCCGGTTCCCGGCTCGGCCAGGACGCGACCCTCCGCGGCGACGCACTCGCCGCGCAGCCATGTCTCGGCTACGCGATATGGAAGCTCGACGCCCTGATAGGGGCTCCATGACACAAAATTGTTTCCGCTCGCTCCAGCGTCGTAACGGTAAGGATCACGTCGCACGAGCACAATGTCGGCGTCGCGGCCGATGGCCAGCGCACCTTTGACGTGCGCGAGGCGAAAGAGCGCCGCCGGGTTGTGGGCGAGCAAGCGCGCGGCATGGGTAAAGGGCAGCCGACGTTCGTCGAGCCCCTTGAGGAGCAGCGGATAAAGCGCCTCGAGCCCGGGTACGCCCGAAGCATTCTTCAGCATGTTCGGGTCCGTCTTGCGGTCTTCTGACCAGCTCACGTGATCCGTCGATACGATGGTCACGTTCCCCGCCGCCAGATGTCGCCAGACCAAATCCTGTTCCGCGCGCGGCCGGATCGGCGGATTGATCTTGGCTTTGCCTCCAAGCCGCTTGACGTCTGTCTCCTCGTCCAGGGTCAGGTAATGGATACAGGCCTCAATGGTTACGTCGAAGCCTTGTGCGCGGTAACCCGCCATCAGCTCGTAGCCCCTGCCGATCGAGCAATGCACGATATGCACCGGACAGCCGGCGCCGGCGCCCAGCTCGTAGACTTCGGCGATCGCAAGCGCTTCGGTGATCGGAGGTCGCGACAGGCCATGCGCCGTATAGTCGGTAAGATTTGCCGCCTCGACCTCAGCCGTGAAGCCGCGCACCATTTCGTCGTTCTCGTTATGGATGCCAGATACGAGTCCGCGCTGACCGACGGCGCGAAAGGCGGCAAAAAGGACCTTTGGAGGCACGCGCGGAAACCGCTTGGGGTGAGTCCCAAACGTCGAGAACTTGAAGGCCGCCGCCCCGGCGCCGACGAGTTCGTCAACCCGCGCCGCGCCTTCTTCCGGGTCGATCGTGGCGTAAAGCGCAAAGTCAACCCGCGCCTGTCGCGCCGCGCTCTCAGCCTTGGCGCGGAAGCGTTCGGCGGAGGCGATCAGGCAATTGTCGTCATAGGGCATGTCGACAATCGTCGTTACGCCGCCAGATGCGGCGCTGCGGGTAGACCAGATAAAATCCTCCTGTCCCGCCTGACTGCGACTATGGACCTGTCCGTCGATTGCGCCGGGAAGCACCGTAAAGCCCACGCCGCCATGACGTTCGCCTGTCGGGGGATCTCCTTCCCCGACACGGTGGACGACGCCGTCGGCGACGAGAACATAGCCGTTCTCGATGATCCGATCGGGGAGGACGATGGATCCACGAAAGACTTTGTCCGCCATGGCTCGAACTCTCTCACGGTAAACTTGGAGGCGTTGGCGCCAGACTAGAGGCGCGATCCGACCGGGGCCACAAAGCTTGGTCGAAACTGGTTATAAGCTACAGCGAAGCACATCGTTCACCCATCCGCGGACGTGGCGTTCGGGCGGCCTCGCCTGCGCAAGAAAACCCTCAGCTTTCTCGTGAGGGACGGAGCCCCGCGATCGCGCGCGCGGCGGTCGGGTTCAGACCGCCGCCGCCCCGATCGACAAAAGCCGCGAGCTCATCGATCATCTTCGGCGTCCAGTAGGCCCGCAGGTGCGACGTCGTTCCCGCCGCCGACTCGTTTTCGGGAAGAGGCGCGTAGAAGGCGCTGACCTGGTTGGCCATGCGCACAAGTTTCATCATTTTTTCTGAGGTCATTCCGACGGGGCTCCGTCGCCGTCCACGAAGGCCAGCGCCCTGTTGGCGCCCGCGACCGTCATTGCGCGCCCCCGCGCGAGCGAAATCGGCGCCGATGACGCATTTGATCGGGGGTCGAATGCGATATCGCGCTCGACCGCCTTCCCAGCGCCTGCGGAGTCGAAGTCCATTCGGCGCGTCTCGAATTCGACGACGGGCCCCCTTCACTCGGCGGCATCGGCCTTCCCCCCGCCGGTCCGGCGAAGACCGAGAGCCTCTTCATGGTCGCGGACCTGCCAGTTCGACAGGCTGTTCGTCCGGCGGACCTGGACGGCCGTGACCTTGTATTCGGGGCAGTTGGTCGCCCAGTCCGAATTCTCGGTCGTCACGACATTGGCGCCGGTCCCCGGGTGATGAAAGGTGGTGTAGACGACGCCAGGCTGTACCCGTTCGCTGATCATCGCTCTGAGCGCGATCTCGCCGGACCGGCTCGTCAGCGCGACGAGGTCGCCGTTGACGATGCCTCGACTTTCGGCGTCGAAGGGGTGCATTTCGAGCACGTCCTCTTCGTGCCACGCGACGTTCGCCGTCCGCCGCGTCTGCGCGCCGACATTGTATTGCGTCAGGATGCGCCCGGTCGTCAAAAGGAGCGGGAAGCGAGGGCCGACGCGTTCCTCAGTCTCGACGTATTCGGTCAGCATGAACCGGCCCCTGCCGCGGGCGAAGCGGTCGACATGCATGATTGGCGTACCGGTGGGCGCCGCCTCGTCACACGGCCACTGGATCGAGCCGAGCTCGTCAAGCCGCGCGTAACTCACGCCGCGAAACGTGGGCGTTGTCGCCGCAATCTCGTCCATGATCTGGCTCGGGTGCCTATAGGGCATAGAGACGCCGAGCGCTTCCGCGAACGCGATCGTTGTTTCCCAGTCCGCTTTGCCGGCGAGCGGCTCGATCGCTTTGCGCACCCGGCTGATACGACGTTCGGCGTTGGTGAACGTGCCGTCCTTCTCCAGGAACGACGCGCCGGGCAGGAAGACATGAGCATAGCGCGCGGATTTGTTGAGGAAGAGATCTTGAACCACGACACATTCCATCGCCCTCAAGGCCGCGGTGATATGCTGGGTGTCGGGATCGGACTGAGCGATATCCTCGCCCTGAAGATAGAGCCCCTTGAAGGCGCCTTCGATCGCTTCGTCCATCATATTGGGAATGCGAAGGCCGGGCGCGTTGCTGAGCTCGACGCCCCACAGCCGCTCGAAAATGGCGCGCGTCGAGGCGTCGGAAACATGCCGGTAGCCTGAAAATTCGTGAGGGAACGAGCCCATGTCGCAAGCGCCCTGGACGTTGTTCTGGCCGCGCAGCGGATTCACCCCGACGCCCTCCCGGCCGATATTGCCGGTCGCCATGGCGAGATTGGCGATCGCCATCACGGCGGTCGACCCTTGCGCATGCTCAGTGACGCCGAGGCCGTAATAGATCGCAGCCGCGCCGCCGGTCGCATAGAGCCGGGCCGCCTGGCGCATGTCTTCGGGATCGACGCCGCTCGCTTCTGCGACCGCCTCGGGCGCATGCCTTGGCTCGGCGACGAAGCGCGCCCATTGTTCAAAACTCGCCGTCTCGCAGCGCGCGGCCACGAAAGCCTTGTCGATCAGCCCTTCGGTGACGACGACATGCGCGAGCGCGTTGAGGACGGCGACGTTTACGCCCGGCTTCAGCGCCAGATGGCGTTCCGCTTGAACATGCGGGCTTCGCACGAGATCGATCCGCCGCGGATCGATGACGATGAGGCGGCCGCCCGTGCGCAGACGCTTCTTGAGACGGGAGGCGAAGACTGGGTGAGCGTCGGTCGGGTTGGCGCCGATCACCAACACGACATCCGCCTTATCAACCGACGTGAAGTCCTGCGTGCCGGCCGATGTGCCGAAGGTTTGCGACAGACCAAAGCCTGTCGGCGAATGGCAGACGCGGGCGCAGGTGTCGACATTGTTGTTGCCAAAGCCCACGCGCACTAGCTTCTGGACGAGGAACACCTCTTCGTTGGTGCAGCGCGAGGACGAAATGGCGCCGACCGCGTCGCGTCCGTATTGCGTTTGGATGCGCTTGAATTCGCTTGCCGCGTATCCCAACGCCTCGTCCCAAGACGCTTCCCGCCACGGATCGTCGATCCGCTTGCGGATCATCGGCTTGAGCATGCGATCCGGGTGAGTCGCGTAGCCATAAGCGAAGCGGCCCTTGACGCACGAATGCCCCTCATTGGCCTTGCCCGCCTTCAAGGGGACCATCCGCAGCACCTCGTCGCCCTTAAGCTCCGCTTTGAATGCGCACCCTACGCCGCAATAGGCGCATGTGGTCACGACGCTCCGCTCTGGGGTCCCCTTCTCGATGACGGGCTTCTCGTTGAGCGTCGCGGTCGGACAGGCCTGGACGCAGGCGCCGCAGGAAACGCATTCCGATGACAGGAAGCCAACTCCGCCCGGAGAGACCTGGGAGTCGAAGCCGCGCCCGAGAATCGTCAGGGCGAACGTTCCCTGCACCTCTTCGCAGGCGCGTACGCAGCGGGAGCATACGATGCATTTCGACGGCTCGAAGGTAAAATAGGGGTTCGAGCTGTCGGCGGGCGCGTCAAGATGGTTTGCGCCCGCGTAGCCGTATCGTACGTCGCGCAAGCCCACATTGGCGGCTTGCGTCTGAAGCTCGCAGTCTCCGTTCGCGCTGCAGGTCAGGCAGTCAAGCGGATGGTCGGAGATGTAAAGCTCCAGCACGCCGCGCCGGAGCTTCTCGAGACGCGGAGTTCGGGTATGGACGACCATACCCTCCTCGGCGGGGGTCGTGCAGGAGGCCGGCGTTCCTCGTCGGCCATCGATCTCGACAAGACAAAGCCGGCAAGACCCGAACGCCTCGAGACTGTCGGTGGCGCAGAGTTTGGGGATGGGTTTGTCGATCAGGGCGGCTGCGGCCATCACGGAAATCCCGCGAGGGACGCTGACGGGGCGCCCGTCGATCGTCAGCGTCACGGACGGCCCTCCAACGCGAATCGGGGTGCCGCTGTCGAGTTCCTGCAAGAGGGCCATGGATCGAACCTCCTACTCGGCTGCGGCGCGCAGCCGCGCCTTGGCGAAATCCTCCGGGAAATAATCGAGTGCGCTCAAGACCGGCATCGGGGTCAGGCCCCCGAGCGCGCACAGCGAGCCGTCTGTCATGACTTCGCAAAGATCACGGAGGAGTTCGAGATTTTTCTGGCGTTCGACGCCCGCGGCGATCTTGTCGACCGTCTCGACGCCGCGGGTCGCGCCGAGGCGGCACGGAGTGCACTTGCCGCAGCTTTCCCTGGCGCAGAAAGCGAACGCGAAGCGCGCCTGGCGCGCCATGTCGACGGTGTCGTCGAAGACGACCATCCCGCCGTGGCCGAGCATGCCTCCGGCGCGGGTCATCAATTCGTAGTCGAGCGGCGTATCCAGCAGCGCTTGCGGGAAATAGGCGCCGAGCGGACCGCCGACCTGGACGGCGCGAATCGGCCGGCGCGAGCGCGTCCCGCCGCCGAAGCCTTCGACGATTTCGCGGATCGTTGGCCCGAAGGCGAGCTCAATAAGGCCGCCGAAGCGGATGTTTCCGGCGAGCTGGAACGGTTGGGAGCCGAGCGAACGGCCAACGCCGTACTCCGCGTAGGCCTTGGCGCCGTGAGCCAGAATCCAGGGGATGGAAGCGAAGCTCAGCATATTGTTGATGACGGTTGGCCTGCCGAACAGGCCCGACAGCGCCGGAAGCGGAGGCTTGGCGCGAACGAGGCCCCGCTTGCCCTCGAGGCTCTCCAGCATCGAGGTCTCCTCGCCGCAAACATACGCGCCAGCGCCGAGCCGCGGCTCGATGTCGAACGCTCGCGCCGAGCCTAGCACGCTCCCGCCGAGCAGGCCCGCCGCACGGGCGATATCGACCGCTCGCGAAAAGACATTGAACGCGTGCGGATATTCCGAGCGGATGTATACGTAGCCCATCGAGGCCCCGACGGCCAAGGCGGCGATCGCCATGCCTTCGATGACGAGGAAGGGATCACCCTCCATCAGCATCCGGTCGGCGAAGGTTCCGCTGTCCCCCTCGTCGGCATTGCAGACGATATATTTGCGATCGGCCTTCGCGTTTCGCACCGCGCCCCACTTGATGCCGGTCGGGAAGCCAGCCCCGCCACGGCCCCTCAAACCTGAGGCCACGATGTCGTCGACGATCGCGTCGGGACTGAGCCCGATCGCCCGTTCAAGTCCCCTAAGGCCGCCCCCTGCGCGGTAATCGTCGAGCGACAGCGGATCCGTGACGCCGCAACGAGCGAAGACCAGACGCTGCTGACGAGCGAGAAAGGGAATGTCTTCCACGCGGCCGAGCGCTTTCGGGTGAGGTCCCGCGGCGGGGAACCCGGCCTCGAACAGCGTCGGGACTTCTTCAGCCGCGATCGGCCCGAAGCCGATCCTGCCGTCGTCGCTGTCAGTCTCGACCAAGGGCTCGAGCCAGAATAGGCCGCGGGAACCGGTGCGCGTGATCGTGAGATCGATCCCGCGCCGGAGCGCTTCCGCGGCGAGCGTCGCGGCGACGGCGTCGGCGCCGACGGAAAGCGCGGAAGAATCGCCTGGAACGAAGACCCGCGTGGTCATGACGCCTCGCGCCTCGCCGCAAGCGCGATCGCATCGAGACGGGCCGCGTCGAGCCGCCCGATTGGCTCGCCGTCGAGGAGAGCCGCCGGCGAGAGCGCACAATTGCCGAGGCAATAGACGGTCTCGACAGAGAGATCGTAACCGGGCGAGCGCTCGTCCAGCGCGATCCCATGCCGCTCGGACAAATGGACGACAAGATCCTCGCAGCCCGTAGCCTGGCAGGATTCGGCGCGGCAAAGTTTCAAAACGCGGCCGTCGACCGGAGCGCGGCGGAAGTCGGGGTAGAAGCTCACGACGCCGACGGTCTCCGCCTTCGACATGTTGAGCGCGTTAGCCACGAGCGGGATCGCCGCGTCGTCGATGTAGCCAAAATGATGTTGAAGATCGTGGAGGATCGGCAGCGCCGCCCCCAGAGTCAGTCGCCTGCGCGCGATGATCTCCTGCGCCAACGTCGCGTCGAACACGGCTTCGGCGGCCACGGCTGCTCCTCCCAAAAAGCGGAGATGAGCTTGCGCCTCGCAGGCTGTCGCCGCAAATTGAAGTTTCCGAAGAACTGATAGGATAAATCTATCGAATCGAAGTCAGGCTGGGTGGGACGCCAGGGCGGGGCGGCCTGATATTCGCACCCACGTCGGACGGCCAGGGGATGGCGAAAAGGTTGCGAGCGAGCGGCGACGGCGGGTCCCGGTCGCCCATCACGAGGCCGATCGTGCGGGTCACGATGGGATCGACGAGGTCGATGGCGCGCGTGCCCGCGGGTATGCCGAAAAAACGCAGAAGCTGCCGCGGCACAACCGCCGACCAGGGTCCGGCGCTGACATGGGACACGAGGTTGAAAATCGAATTCGTCTCCATCGAGGGACTCGGCTTCGCGCCGACGGAGCGGAAGATCCCGTCAATGATGCGCCGGTTCTGCATGTTTTCGGTCAGAAGGCAGAGGGGAACGGCGGCCGCTTCGCTCCAGGATACGCGGTCGCGACGGGAGAAGACGCCCTCCTCGGGGGTGAGGAGCATATATTCCTCCGCGCAGATCGGCTTCGCCCGAACGCCGGCGAGCGGCTCGGCGTCGAGATAGGTCAGCCCAACATCGAGCTCGAACGCTTCGATTCCCCGCTCGATCTCGTTGCTCGTCATCGACAGGACCGTCACCGTGACGCCGGGATACTTTGCGTGAAACGGCCCTGTAAGCTGCGAAACGATCGGCAGGGCGGTCGGTATCGCCCCAAATCGAAGCCGACCGGTGATAGCCTTGCCGAACTCCTCGATGCCGCGCCGTAGGTTCTCGGAATCCGCGAGAATACGCTGAGCGTGCTCCAATGCGAGCCGCCCCTGCGGCGTCAGACCCACAAATCGGTGCCCGCGTTCGACGATCGGCGCGCCCAGATTCTCCTCGAGCGCCTTGATCGCCGCGGAAAGAGTTGGCTGGGACACATGGCAAGCCTCAGCGGCGCGGCCGAAGTGCTGTTCGCGCGCCAATGCCAACAGATACTCTAACTGGCGAAGCACTTCAGACCTCTCCCCTTGCGAAGGTGGCGCTCAGCGATCCTGAGGTCAATAGTGACTTCCTATCGCGGGGAGGAGGAGATTGAGCGAGTATGACAAAGGCGCGCGGAGCGAAGCTTGCCCGGGCCGATATGTTTGGACGCTCGGCCATCGAGGAATTGAAGCGCCGCGACCGGACCTCTCAGAGCCAAAGTTGAGCGAGCGCGTCTGTCTCGTGCTCTCCGGGAACATGAGACGAACCCATCTCACCCTGAGCGAGGCCAAACGGATGGGAGCCTGATTGCTCCCGGATACTACCAGGACAGGGCGGCAGTCTTGACGGGAGCGTCCCACAGGCGAGTCAACCTGTCGTCGACCGAGGTGACCGTCATCGAGCAGCCGGCCATGTCGAGGGATGTAACCAGCGCCCCCGTCAGGTGGCGGGCGACCGACAGGCCGCGGCCCGAGAGAATACGTCTGGCCGCATTGACCATCAGGTAGAGCTCCATGAGCGGGGTGCCCCCGAAGCCGTTGACGAGCAGGAGGCATTCGCTGCCCGCAGGCGCGGCCAGGTCGTCCAGGATCGCGCCGAGCATCTCTTCTGCGATCGCGTCGGCCGAGCCGAGCTTGCTGCGCCGACGGCCCGGCTCGCCGTGGATGCCGACGCCCACTTCCATTTCATCGGGGCCGAGCAAAAACGTCGGCTTGCCGGCGGCTGGAACGGTGCAAGGAGTTAATGCGATCCCGAACGATCGCGTTCGCTCGTTGACCTCTCGGCCAAGGTCTCGCAGGTCCTCGAGCGTCATCGACTGCTCGGCGGCCGCGCCGACGATTTTCTCGACGACCAGAGTGCCGGCTACGCCCCGCCGTCCGGTTGACCAGGTCGACTTCGGAACGGCGACATCGTCGTTTGTCACGACCGTCTCGATCCTTCGGCCGTCGGCGACGCAAAGTTCGCCGGCCATCTCGAAGTTCATGACGTCGCCTTCGTAGTTCTTCACGATCAAGAGGCAGCCCGCGCCGGTGTCGACCGCCTCGATGGCGGCGACCATCTGGTCGGGCGTGGGTGAGGTGAAGACCTGACCAGGACAGGCCGCGTCCAGCATTCCCCGCCCTACGAACCCGGCATGAAGCGGCTCGTGGCCCGCGCCGCCGCCGGAAATCAGCGCGACCTTGCCCGGGGTCAAGGTCTTCCGGCGGACGAATTTCCGTTCAGGCCCCAGTTCGACGATGTCGGCGTGCGCGGCGGCAAAGCCGTCGAGGCTTTCGTCGAGCATCGTCTCGACCGCGTTCATCAGCCGCTTCATCCCAATGTCCTCCCTTTGCCCGACGGTCCGAGCCGCCGTTCATTCCTTCAGCGCCGTCACCAGCGCCGTCACCAGGCGCACCAGATGGTGGGCGTATTCGGCCATTATGTCGTCGAACGCCTTGTTTCGCCGCGCAGTCCCAAGATCAGGAACCGTGAGGCTGATCGCCCGGGTCGCCGCGGACGCCCCGCCGGAATCGCGGCGGCCCGGATGCGCCTGGTCGTAGGCGGCCAGAAACGCCTCGCGCTCGGTCGGTGAGAAGTGGCAAACTTCGAAGACGGTCTCGAGATGCTGTGCCGGGACCGGCATCGGATAGACCGGATTGACCAGTTGCGACACGAAGGACCTGTTGGTTCCGAGCGCGAGGGCGAGCCGCCCGCGCGTGCCGGAAGGACGGTTGTCGCACACCTGCTGCAGCAGGCGCTTGTAGTCGGCGACGGTGGCGTTGGGAGGGTCGTCGTTCATGGCGCGCCATCGCGCAAATCAATTGCGGCGATGGCCTGCTTGGCCGGTCCGACGGACCCAGGGGCGACGGAGAGCGAGCGCAGGCCGGCGCGCAGCAGCGCGCCAATGACCCTCACGTCGCCGCCCGCGTCGCCGCAAAGACTGACCTCGCGACCGGTCTCCCGTCCCCATCGGGCTACCGATGCGATCAGTCGCAGCACCGCGGGGTTCAACGGGTCAGCGAGATCAGCGACGGTTCCGATGTCTCGGCCTGCGGCGGTCACGTATTGCGTCAAGTCGTTGGAGCCGATCGAAAAGAAATCGGCGTCGAACTGATCAACCGCGATCGCGGCCGCGGGCACCTCGATCATAACGCCGAGCTTAGGGCGGCCGGCAGGCAAGTTGTCCTGCGCCAAGCTGGCAAGCGCCTCCTCCAGCATCTGGCGCCCGGCCTCGAGTTCGGCCGGCACCGTCACCATCGGCAGCATGACGCGCAAGTCGCCATGCGCCGCCGCCCGCGCCAAGGCGCGCAGTTGGATCCGGAATAGGGTGGGATGGCGCAGCGAAAGACGAATGCCGCGCAGGCCGAGGAAGGGATTGCTTTCACCCTCCTCTGTCACACCCCGGATTGGCTTGTCGCCGCCCGCGTCCAAAGTGCGAATGGTGACGGGCCTGCCGTCGGCCCAGGCCACGATGCGGCGGTAGGCCTGATACTGGGCGTCCTCGTCAGGCAAACCCGCGGGTCCGTGGAAAAGCAACTCCGTGCGCACGAGGCCAATCCCGTCGCATATCGCAGGATCGAGCCCTTCGAGTTCTTCAGCAGAACTGGCGTTGAGATTGAGAGCGATCCGGGTCCCGTCCTGGGTGACGGCTGGGCGCAGACGAAACGCTGCGCTTGCGGCGGTCGCGTTCTTTTCGCCGTCGGCCTTGGCCTCGAATACGGCCCGGGTGGCGTCTGTCGGGTCCAGCACCACCTCGCCGCTCGCCGCATCGACCAGGGCTTCCCGACCGGCCAAAGCATTGGGGGAGCCATCGAGGCCCACGACCATAGGAACCCCTCTCGCCCGCGCCAACATAGCGACATGGCTGCTCGGACTGCCGCGCGTGAGCAGGATCGCGCCGCCTTTCGCCCAGTCGATGGCGAGAAAGCGCGAGATCGGGAGGTCGGGCGCCACAAGCACCGCGCCGTCGGGAATCGCCGCGCTGGCGGCGCCTGGCTCCAGATGGCCGAGCACTCGATCGCGGATATCTTCGAGATCGACCGCGCGGGCCGAGAAATGGTCGTCATCGGCGTCACGGTAACCGGCGATCTCAACCGCCATTGCGGCCTCCCAGGCGGCGGCGGCCGATTCTCCCGCTCCCACTCCTTCTAGCGCCGGACGGACCAGCTCCTCATCGGACAGCATCGCCACCTGGAAACCGAGCATATCGGCGGCCTCGCCGGTCGCCTTGCCCGCCAGGGCCTCGACTTCAGCGAGCGCGCTGGCGAGCGCACGATGGAGCGCGAACGCCTCATCGGTCGGGGCGCCGGCGGCCTTTCGTTGCGGCCGCCTGGCTGCATCCAGGACGGCCACGACGCCCTTCGCCACGCCCGGCGCCGCGCTGCGGCCGAACAGGCGAAGCTCAGCCATGGCTCAGGCCCGCCGCCTCATTGGTCTCTTCGCCGAATCCGCTACTAACCAGAGCCATCAGCGCTTCCGCCGCCGCCCCGGCGCCCGGTCCGGATGTGCGCACGTGCAATAGGGCGCCGCGCGGCGCCTTCACCCGCATGACCTTGACCGGACTCTTTGCGTCCACCCACGGGCCGTCCGCCGACAGCGCGATTTCGACGCGACAGGCGAACGTCTTCGCAAGCTGCGTCAGCTTCACCGACGGCCGCGCGTGCAAGCCAACGGCGTTGACGAGTTCGGCGCAGTCTGTCGCCTGCTCGGTCGCGGCCTCATCCTTCATCGCCGGGTCCTTCATTGCGGAGAAAGTTCCTCGGCGGTTCGCCTGACCGTCTCCAGAGACGAGCCGCCGGACGCCTCGGTCGCGGCCATTACAGCGCCTTCGACGATCGGCGCGTTGCAAACGACCACCCGGTCGCGCCGCGCTTCATCGAGCATTTCCACCGCCATCTCGCTATTCGTCTCCGCGCCGCCGAGATCAACCAGAATGGCGACCCCCGCCTCCGACCACGCGCGATCAATCGCTTCCCGGATCGACGCCACCCCTGTTCCAAGGCCCCCGCCCGGATCGCCGCCGGTATAGGCGAGATTGACGCTGTCGCCCACCATTTGACGCACCATGTCCGCCGCGCCCTCGGCAATCTTGGGCGAATGCGACACGATGACAATCCCGACATTAGCCAAGGGTTGAGCCCTCCAAAGCCCGACACACAGACGCTACGATCAACGCCGACGACCGGGCGCCGGGATCCATATGTCCGATCGAGCGCTCGCCCAAGAACGACGCGCGGCCGCGCGTGGCCAGCATGGGAATTGTGGCGGCAGCGGCGGCGCCGGCCACGACCGGCAGCCGGCTCGGCAGGTCCGGACCGCCTTCCGCGAGGGCCAACTGCACCGGCGCCAGAACATCGAGCATGGTCTTCTGGCCCGGCTGCGACTTGCCGCGGGACTTAACCGCTTCGACGGCGCTGGCGAGCGCGTCAGGAAGGTTCGAGGCGTCCGGGGCGATCGACTTGCCCAACGCCATAAACAGCGTCCCGTAGAGGGGTCCGGAGGCGCCCCCGACCTTCATGACAAGCTGCGTGCCAATGGCCTTGAGCGCGTCCGGCAGTGGCTTCTCGGCGGTCGATTGGGCATCAGCCCGCACCGCCTCGAAGCCGCGCTTCATGTTGATGCCGTGATCGCCGTCGCCGACCGCCTGATCGAGTTCGGTGAGTTCGTCCGCATGCGCGATAACGTCGTCCGCCACGGTCAAAATCAGACGATGAAGAAGCGCCGGCGTCATCTCCGAACCCTCTCGCCTGCGGCATTGAAGAACAGGGGATCTGTCAGCGCGATCGCAACCTCGTCGCCAGGTCCCAGGCCGGAATTGGGATCGGCAAGGGTGACGAAATCCTGCTCGCCCAGTTTGACGTGCAAATGGTCCTGGTCGCCAAGATGCTCGACCCAGGTGACGCGGCCGGAAGCGCGCCCGTTCGCGCGAGTGATTTGGGCATGCTCGGTGCGCGCGCCGACCGTGGTCGTCCCTTCGGGCATCGCCATCTCGGGGAATGCGGAGCGCGGCGCCAAATTGATCGACGGGCTGCCGAGGCGCGCTGCGACGTAGATGTTCGAGGGATCTTCGTAGACCTGCCGCGGCGTGCCGAACTGCACCAGCCGGCCGCTTTCGATGACGCCAACCTGGCTGCCGAGAGTCATGGCCTCTGTCTGGTCATGGGTGACGTAAAGGATCGTCGCCCCGAGTTCCCGCTGAATGCGCTTCAACTCGATGCGCAACTCGGCGCGCAGCTTTGCGTCCAGCGACGAGAGCGGCTCGTCCATCAGGTAGATGGACGGCGACCGAACCAACGCTCGGCCGATCGCGACCCGCTGCATTTGGCCCCCGGACAACTTCGTCACCCGCTGGTCCAGCTTGTCGGAAATACGCAGTAAGGTCGCAACGTCATGGACCTTCTGGCGGATTGCCGTCTCCGGCGTTGGCCTCGCGGGCGAGCGCAGCGGGAACGCCAAATTGTCAAAAACCGACAGATGCGGATAGAGCGAATATTGCTGGAACACGAAGGCGACGTCGCGCTGCGCCGGCGAGTTGCGCGTGACATCCTGGCCGCCAATACGGATTCGTCCCGCATCCGGCCGCTCAAGGCCGGCAACCAAACGCAAGGTGGTCGTCTTCCCGGCGCCTGTTGGCCCCAGCAAGACGACGAACGCCCCATTTTCAACGGTTAGAGACAAATCAGACACCGCCTGCGTCGCGCCAAAGCGTTTCGATACCCCTGTGAGCGCGACCTCAGACATGGGCGCCCTCCCTCGCTTGCGTATGGTCATAAAGCGCGGTGCGAATGGCATGGCCGGTGCCGGCGTCGAACAGCGAGATGCGGTCAGGGCGAAATTCGAGTCCGACCGCGTCCCCGATGGAGACTTTGATATTGGCGGCGAGCCGCGCTTTTGCCACGCCATACGCGGTCGTCACGGTGACGATTTGAGTGGTGCCGAGATATTCCGTGCCGAACACCTCGCCGCGCAAGCGCGCGCCGTCGCTCAGGCGCACGTGCTCCGGGCGCACCCCAAGGAAGAGGTCACGCCTCGTGACGGCCTCGCGCGGGGTCGGAACGGCGATCTCGGCGTCGCCGACGCGAACAGTGCCTCGGCCAGGCTCCAGCGAGTCGTTGAACGCCAGCAGGTTCATCGGCGGCGAGCCGATGAAGTCAGCCACAAAAACCGAGGCAGGCCGGTCGTAGACCTCGCGCGGTGTGCCCAACTGTTCGATCACCCCGTGGCTCATGACGGCGATCTTGTCGCCGAGCGACATCGCTTCGGTCTGGTCGTGCGTCACGTAGACGGTCGTTGCTTTCAGTCGGTCGTGCAATCCGCGCAATTCGCCGCACATGACGTCGCGCAGTTCCGAATCCAACGCGCCAAGCGGTTCGTCCATCATGAACGCCATGGGCCTGCGCACGATCGCGCGCCCGAGCGCGACGCGCTGGCGGTCGCCGCTGGACAGGCCGGAGACCGAGCGGTCGAGCAGTTCGGTGATGCGCAGGACGCGAGCGGCTTCCTCGACCCGCGCCTTCACCTCGGCGCGCTTCATGCCCATCGACACGAGTGGAAAGGCGATGTTTCGCCGGACGTTCATGTGCGGGTACAGGGCGAACAACTGGAAGACGAAGGCGATGTCGCGCTCCGAAGCGCGCTTGAATGTGACGTCCGTTCCGTCCAGCAGAATGCGCCCATCGGTCGGCAGTTCGAGGCCGGCGATCATCCGCAGCGTCGTCGTCTTGCCGCATCCGGAGGGTCCCAGCATGACGAAGAATGACCGATCCTCGATCACGAAGTTCGAATTCTGGACCGCGACGAAGCCCTGGAATTCCTTATGTAGTCCTTCGACTCGAATCTCCGCCATGACGACGCCTCACTGCGGAAAGTGGCTGACGAGGACGAAACCCAGAGTGCCGCCCAGGATCGTGACAAACGAGTAGGTATAGAGATCGAGCGAGAAAGGCTGCGTCAGCATCAGAATGCCAAGGCCGATGACGGCCATGGCGCCGTTCTCCCAAGGCCCTCGTCGAAACCAGCGCGTCCATCCTGCTGCAGCGTCCATGTTGTTGCGCTCGGTCATTTGCGAACCGCTCCGAACGTGATCCCGCGCAAGAGATGTTTCCTCAGGGCGATCGTGAAAATGACGATCGGCAACAGAAACAGCGTCGTCGCCGCAGCGACGGCCGGCCAGTTCTGACCGCCTTCGCCGATGATGAACGGGATGAAGGGCGGCATGGTCTGCGCATCCGAACTCGTGAGCAAGAGATTGAAAGCGTATTCGTTCCAGGAGAAAATCAGGCAGAAGATCGCCGTCGCGGCAATGCCTGTCACCGCCTGCGGCAGCACCACCTTGCGAAAGGCCTGGAGCCGCGTATAGCCGTCGACGAGGGCCGCCTCTTCGTACTCCCTCGGGATCTCGTCGATAAACCCCTTGAGCAGCCACACGGCCAGCGACACGTTCACCGCGGTATAGAGCAGGATCATGCCTATCCGTGTGTCATAGAGGCCGAGCCAGCGGTACATCATGTAGATCGGCACCGCGACCGCGATCGGCGGCATCATGCGCGTCGAAAGGATGAAAAAGAGCAGATCATCCGCTAACGGCACGCGAAAGCGCGAAAAACCGTACGCCGTAAGCGTGCCGAGGAAGGTCGCGAGAATTGTCGAGCCAAAGCCGATGATCAACGAATTGAGGAAACGCTCCACGACCCTCGAGGGACCGGCGATCACCATGTCGCGATCGCGGGCGATCTTCTCATACCAGGTTTGGGGCGGCGGCAGCTTGGCGATGAATTCATGCGACTGATGGGTTTGCACTGTAAAAAGGTCGACGAACCCCTCGAGGGTCGGCTTGAAGACAATCTTTGGTGGATAGGCGATCGCATCCGCCTGCGACTTGAACGCGGTCGCCCCAATCCAGGCGAGGGGCAGGATGGCGACCACCGCATAGACGATGACAACGACGGCGGCGAGCGAACGCGTGAACGGAGACGGGTCCGAGAACGGGCGCGGGGACGGAACGGCGCTCATTGCTGTTTCACCCAGTTGAGGGCCCTCACGTAGACGTTCGCAGCGCCGAATATGGTGACGAACAGGATCACGGCGAGAGCCGAGGCGTAGCCCGTCTCCCATTTTTCGAAAGCCGCGCGCTTCAGCGTGATCGAGACCGTTTCCGTGGTCGAACCCGGTCCGCCCGACGTGAGGAGGTTGACCATGTCGAACATCACGAATGACTGGATCGCCTGGAAAAGCACCGCCAGCATGAGGAACGGAAGAACCATGGGCAAAGTGATCGACCAGAATTGCCTCAGAGGCGAAGCGCGATCCACCTCGGCCGCTTCGTAGATGTAGTCGGGGATCGAGCGCAGCCCGGCCAGGCAAATGAGCATGACGTAGGGTGTCCACATCCAGGTGTTGACGAGCACGATCGTCCAGGGCGCCAGGGCGACGCTCCCGATCATTGTGAATGAACTCGGCGCGACGCCGGTGAAGAAGCTGACCACGTAATTGAAAGGCCCGATCTGCGGCTGAAACAGAAGGGTCCAGAAGTTGCCGACGACCGCCGGGGACAACATCATCGGCAACAGAATCACGGTCGTCCAGAAGCTATGGCCGCGGAATTTTTGATTGATGAGCAGCGCGAGACCCAGACCTATCAGCACTTGCAGCGCGATCGTCCAGAACACGAAATGCGCGGTGGCCTGGAAGGCCGCCCAGACATCCTCGTCGGTGAGGATGTCGACATAATTATCGATGCCGATGAAGCGCGCCGGGGTCGGCAAGTTTGCCATGAGGCCGGTGAACGATAACCGGATCGCCCAAATCAGAGGAAAGATGTTGATCGCCAGAAGCAGAAGCATCGTCGGCAGAATAAACAGCCAGGCGATGGCTCGATCGGAAAGCCCTCTCGCCCGCGCCGCCGCCCGGGCCGGCGTGCGCAGAGCGACTCCATCGGCGATGCCTCGTGCGTGGTTGGTCACCGTCGCTACCTGCCCGTATTAAACCAAAACAGTCGCCTCAGCGGCTAGCGCCGCCGAGGACGGTTCATGTTGTTACGCGGTCACGAAGGATCCTTGCTTTCCTGTTTAAAGACTTTGATCCAATCTTTGACCAGCGCGTCGAGCGCTTGCTGTGATGTCCCCTTGTTGGCGACGACGTAGTCGTGGACCCGATTTTGCATGTCGAGAAGCAACGGGACGTACAAAGGCTCCGCCCAGAAGTCCTTGACCATCCCCATCGATTTACGAATGACGGAGCGTAAGCAGCGCTCTTCTTATAAGCGTCCGACTCGAGCACAGCCTTCGAGGCTGACGCGCCCCCCAGATCCGTCCACTTCTGCTGGATTTCCGGCTGTGCGAACCACTTCACGTAAAGCAGCGCATCGTCGACATCTTTCGAAGCCGCTACAACGGAAAGCCCTTGACCGCCGAGCTGCGTGAACTGGCCGGTCGGACCCGCCGGATTCTTGAAGAATCCGATCTTGTCACCTCCTACGTTCGGGTCCTTGGCCAATCCTGGGAAGAACGCATACCAGTTCATCTGCATCGCGACTTGCCCAGACTTGAAGGCGTCGAGGCCCTCCTGCATGTATGCGTTCGTCAGCCCGGGCGGCTGGCAGCACGCGAACAATTCTTTGTAGACGTCCATGCCTTTTGCGGCGCCGGCGGAGTTGACGATGCCCTGCATATGATAAGGCTTGTTGGGGTCCATGTAATCGAAGCCATAATTGTACATCGCGTTGGTGACGCCCATCGTGATGCCTTCCGAGCCTCGCTCGGTAAAGATGTACGAACCGTAGACCTTCTTCCCGTCGATTTCCTTGCCGGTGAAGAACTTTGCAATCTCGATGAGCTCGTCCCAGGTCTTAGGTGGCTCAAGCTCACGATTGTACTTCGCCTTGAACTCGGCGCGCAGCTCCGGCTTTGCGAACCAATCTTTGCGGTATGTCCAGCCCACGGCGTCCGCCATCGCGGGCAAACCCCAGTAATTCGGCGTGTTCTTGGGCCACTCTGCGTACCCGACCACCGTAGCGGGCAGGAAGGTGTCCATCGAAATCTTATTCTTGTCGAAAAAGTCGTTGAGCTTCACATACCACTTGTTCTCCGCGGCGCCGCGATCCACTGGCTGTCGCCGATGATCAGGTCGCATTCGCTGCTGCGGGAGTTGAGGAGATTGATGAAATGATCCGCGTAGCTCGTCCAGGGGACAAACTCATGCTTCATTTCGATGCCGGTCTCCTTGGTGAAGTCCTTGTCGAGTTCGACCAGCGCATTCGCCGGGTCCCACGCGGCCCAGCACATCGTGAGCGATTTGCCTTCCGCCCGCGCCGAGGACGCGGCGCCGAGCGCCAACGCCAAGCTTCCCGCGCCGCATATCAGGGATAGACTCGTCCTGTTTTTCCTCATGGTTCGCTCCTCCTCAATTGGCCAGACACTGCCAGCCGGCTCCAAGCCGTCGCGTTAGCCGCGATTTCCAAAAGCTCGTCCAGAGTTTAGTAACTCACGCCACACTAAGCATGTCAACTGAATTATATGGCCCTCGCCGCAAGCAGGGGAGCGCTCGCGGGCGGCCGCAAAACGTGTGAATGCGCTGCTTTACAGCAAGCCTGTTGGGCTCAGGCCGACATCATCCGGCCACGCCTACGCCAGCCGCCCGGCGAAGGGCGGCTGCGGCTTACGACGCCGTCGTCGGAGGCTCGTCAGGAGCCGACAACCGCGATACGCTCAAGCTCTCCGGTAAGGAGATGGGCTTGTATCGTCGCCAGACCTTCGACGATCGAGATTGCGTCTATGCGTAAGCGGAACATTGTCGGGAATCGCCAAGAGTTTCGGCCTCAATCACGATCTCTGACCATCGCTCGTCCTCCGCGCCGGGGCGCAAGCCTCGAAATCACTGGCCACGTAGAGTTGAGGGTCATCGACGAGAATGAGTGACGCTCTTACGGCGCTGTCGGCGCTCGTGTTCTGGCGCGTGTCACCGTCCCTTGCACAGCCGCCGCTTCCAGCGTTCGCCAGGTTTGGGTTCATCGCCGAAGACGTACCGACCCAGGATGGTTCGCTTTCTATTTGTAAGCGAACCGTCGTCGCCCGGCGCCGGGAGCGCCGCCAAGGACTCCGTTCGAGTGACGAACGGCTTATCTTCGGCGAAAACATCCGTTCCGCGTTCATCGGAAGCGGTCGGAACCCGGCCTCTCGCCTTTGTCTTTGAGCGCCGCGGTTGAGCGCGATGGTCTCCGCCGGCTCGATTTGCCGTTGGCGTCGGTATGCCGGTCGAAACGGCTGTCGCGTCGCTCGGCAAGCTGTAAGGCGCATGAACGGACGCCACGGAAGGTGGTCCTTCCGCCAGTTCCGAGGTCGCGTCAGACGAGACTTCCGAAGCCTGCGACACTGAGCGCTCCGAGGGCCGTCTCCGCGCCGACGATTTTCGATTCGCCGTTCTCCTGGACGACGACTTGTCATCGGGTTCATTACCGAGGGACTTGTCTGGGACAAGACTTTCGAGGATTCGACGCTTCGGAGAAGACGCTGCGCCATCCGCAGCAACGGGATTTGAAGGTTTGGCCTCGAATGCCGCCGCAGTAATACGACGGACTTCGCGTTGAAACGCTGTCGGTCTACCCTTGGCCCCCAAAGTCAGTATGTCTTCGGGTGGGTCGGCTACTAATCTGGGCCGACGCCGGACTTCAACAGTGAATGACGGAACGATGCGTCGCAACGAGGTCCCCGATAGGATTAAGGGCTGTTGCGCGTGGCGCCGCGCAAGTGTTCGCGAGCCAAAGCGCAACTCAACAATAACCGACAATCATAGCGAAGACCAGACTGCTCGCCAGCTTCCGTAGTCGCACATTGTGAGGAAGCGAGCAAATTTCTCTGCTTTCACGGGCGCCGTTCGGCCTCATTCGGGTATTGAGCCCTGTCTTGGGCGATGGCCGCAAGACCGCTTGCAACCGAATTGAAGGCGTCGCCGTAGCGCAGCTTCTCCCGACCGAAGCGCTGTTCGAACAACCGTCGCACCGCGGGCACATAGGAGGAGCCCCCCGTCATGAAGACGGAGTCCACCGTCTCGACCGTCACGCCAGCGCGTTCGAGGGCGACGTCGATTGCGGCGCCGATCCGCTCGACGTCGGCCGCTATCCAGGTCTCGAAATCCGCGCGGGTCACGTCGGCGCTGATGTCCAGGTCGCCCGCCTTGAAGTGAAAAGTCGTCCGTTCCGCCGCAGAGAGCTGCTGCTTGGCTTTGGATATGGCCTGGTAAAGCTCGTAGCCCAGATCGGCTTCGATCACGTGAATGAGATCCTCGATCTCGTTCGGTCTCTCGGCGTGCCTCACGAGCTGACGTAACTCGGCAAGGGTGCGAGCGTCTTTGAGAAGCGAGAGTTTGTGCCATTGCGCGAAGGCGGCATGGTATTGCGATGGCAAGGGCAAGAGCTTGCCGAACGACCGATAACGGGCGCCCTTGCCAAGCCGGGGTGAAACCAGATTGTCGACGATCCGAAAATCGAAGGTGTCGCCGGCTACGCCGACGCCCGTGTGCGACAGCGCGTCGGCCTGCAAGCGCGCGCCGCCCAGGTCGAAGCGCATCACCGAGAAGTCGCTGGTTCCGCCGCCGAAATCCGCCACGAGCGCGGTTTCCGGTCGCCGGATCGTGCGGGCGTACCAGTAGGCCGCGCCGAGCGGCTCGTAGGCGAAATCGACGTTGGCCGCGTCGGCGGTCCGATACGCATTCGTCAGCCGCTCGATCGCCAGAGCCTCGTTTGGCCGCTCTCCTGCGAACACCACTGGACGACCGCAAACGACCGGCAGATCGTTGATGCCGACAGGAAGGATATCCTTGAGAAGAACGCCGATCAACTCCTCGAGCAGAAATCGGCGGCCGAGCAGATAGGTGTCCTGTAACGTCGCGCTTGACAGGTGCGTTTTAAGAGATTGCAGAAACCTATGGTCGGCGTCGATGTCCATCGCGCGCAAGAGCGCATCAGGCCCTGATACGTGCGCCAAGGCCGCATTCGGCGGCCGCCCCTCGCGGAAGAAAAGCAGCGCCGAACGGTAGGCCTCGACGGTCCCTACCTGCGTCTCAAACCGGCGAACCCGAACCTGACCTGATTGGTCAGCGATCGCAACGACGCTGTTGGTAGTGCCGAAATCCACGCCAACTGCAACCGGAACCATTCGAATCCGTCCCTATCAAGACTCGTGCGAAAGGAGCCTTACCGTTGCACGCCTTCGCATGGGAAGGGGATGCTCCCTCTGCAGCGGCGCGCTTGCGTGTTCAAGCGTCCCGTCGACGAGCCATCCCAGCCGACGCGGCGATTGCCCTCTGCGCCCGCCCTTAGCTCTGATGCCAGCGCGGCGCGGGCCGCTGTTTCTCTTGA
The DNA here is from genome assembly GCA_963748545.1 of uncultured Alphaproteobacteria bacterium. Lineage (GTDB taxonomy): Bacteria > Pseudomonadota > Alphaproteobacteria > Rhizobiales > Beijerinckiaceae > Roseiarcus. The sequence continues at coordinate 58,765 of CAVVJO010000004.1, read as the reverse complement.
ACAATTTCGTTGGCGGCCGGCAAAATCTCTACTACGTTCGCAATCCGCGCCCGTAAAAAGGGCCTATGGTTGGGGAATCAGCAATGCGCGCTTTGATTCGAATGCGCGCGGCCGCCGCCGCGCTTGTCATCGGCGTTCTGTTCGCCGGCTCGTCCGCTGCAAACGCCCAGAGCGTCGGGGCATGCGCCGCTCAGTGGAAACAGGCCCAGGCCGCCGGAACGACCGGTGGGGCGACCTGGCAGCAGTTCCTCGCCCATTGCAAGACGCAGGCGGCTCAGCCTTCGTCGGCGACCGTCGCGCCTGCGCCCGCCCCGGTTCCGGCGCCTGCCCCGACCCCCGCCCCCAGCAATGGTTCGCTCTTCCCGTGGTGGGCGCCGGCGCAAAACGCCGCGCCCGCGCCGGCCGCGACCGGGGCTGGCCAGTTCCGCACCGAGGCCGAGGCGCGTTATCGCTGCCCCACCGACAAGGTCGTGTGGATCAACATCAAGTCGAAGATCTATCACTACCAAGGGACGCGGTATTACGCCCACACCAAGGAAGGGGCCTATATGTGTGAGGCGGACGCAAAGGGCTCCGGCGCCCGCCCGGCGCGGTCGTTCTTTGGCCACCAACAGCAGTAAGAGTTCCTCGCGATCGTCCTGCCGAAGACGGGCCGCTCCCGAGCGCGCCCCGTCACAGGGACGGACAGAACGAGGAAGCGCGGTGTGTCCATGGCGACCGAGACGAGCGAAAAAACAAAGGCCGCAGAGCCTATCGCGAGCCTCGCCGCCATCGTCTTCGAACGCCATGAGGAGCCGGATCCGCCGCTGCTCGCCTTCATCGAAGCGGTGTCGCGACGGGGCCTGCGCGTCGCCGGGCTCGTGCAGGAGCGAGCCTGCGAAGACGGCTCATGCGTCCTGCAGGACGTGCGTGTGCGCGACCTCGCCACCGGCGAAACGCTGGACATCATGCAGGACCTGGGCCGCGAGGCGACCGGCTGTCGGGTCGATCCGGCGGCGATCGCGGTCGCCGCGCGTATGCTGGATGCGGCGCGCTCGACGGGCCCCGATCTCCTGGTGATCAACCGCTTCGGCAGGCTCGAATCCGAAGGCGGCGGCATGCTGGCGGAGATCGGGCAGGCCTTCGCTGAGGGCCTGCCCCTGGTCGTGTGCGTGCCGGCGCGCTACCTCTGGGCCTGGGACGCTTTCGCCAGCGGACTCGACGTCAAGCTGCCGCCGACGCTTGCCGCGATCGAGAGCTGGTGGGCGGCCCTCGCGCCCGCGTCGTCAGCTTCCGCCGCGGCCGCGTGAGGCATCGGCGAGAAAAGCCTCGGCGCGCGCGAAGTCCTCCGGCGCGTTCACGTTCATGAACGGATCGAGCGGCTCGGCCGGCCATTCCACTGTCGCCACGACGTAGCGTTGCGTGAAGCGCTCGACCTTGCGCAGGCCCTCTTCGACGATCGATCGGCGCAGCGCGCCGGCGATCGCGACCGGCCAGAGGGCGGCGACATGATGCGTCCGGCCCCCAGAACTCGGCGACTGCGATGTCCGCGCCCCGCGCGCGTCGGGCCTCGTGTAGCCGATCGACGAAATTTGAGGGAGTAAAGGGCGTGTCGCCCGGCAGGGTCGCGACGTGGGTCAAACCCGGCTGGACGCGCGCGCAATACTCAAGCCCGGCAAGGACGCCGGCAAGCGGGCCGGAAAAGTCCGGCGGGTCGTCGGGGAGCACCGGCAGGCCGAGGAAGACGAAACGCGCCGGATCGCCGTTGGCGCTGATCGCGAGCGATGCGGCTTGCGGACGCAGGCGTTCGACCGCATGGACGATCATCGGCCGCCCGCCGAGGATCATCAGCCCCTTGTCCACGCCGCCCATCCGCCTGCCCCGGCCGCCATCGAGCACGAGGCCGAGGGTCGCGCCGCGAGCTGCAGCAGGGTCGCCTGCCATGGCGCGTTATTCCGCCGGAACCGTCACGTCCGATGTCGGGCGCGCCTGCGGGTGGGGCGTCAGCGGCCGCGGCCGTTCGATCTCCGGCTCCTCGTCTTCGCCCGCCCCGATGAGGCGGCTGAACAGGCGCCATGAGAGCCGCCCGAGGTCATCCATCACCGTGAACACCGCCGGCACGAAGACCAGCGAAAGCAGCGTCGACATGATCAGGCCGCCGATCACCGCGATCGCCATCGGCGAGCGGAAGCCCCCGCCGTCGCCAAGGCCGAGCGCGGAGGGGAACATGCCGGCAGCCATCGCGATCGTGGTCATCACGATCGGCCTTGCGCGCTTGCGGCCAGCTTCGACCAGCGCATCCAGCCGCGGCGTCCCGCGGCCGATTTCCTCGATCGCAAAGTCGACCAGCATGATCGCGTTCTTGGTGACGATGCCCATCAGCATCAAAATGCCGATCACCACCGGCATCGAAATCGCCTTGTGGGTGATGAAAAGCGCGATGATCGATCCGCCGATCGACAGTGGCAGCGACACCAGGATGGTGATCGGCTGGAGGAAACTGCCAAACAGCAGCACCAGGAGCCCGTAGACCATCATCAGGCCCGCGCCCATCGCTGCGGCGAAGGAGGCGAACACTTCATTCATCACCTCGACGTCGCCAGTCTCGCGGATTTCGACCCCTGGCGGCAGGGCCCTGGCGGTCGGCAGGGCGTGGATCGCCGTCACGGCGTCGCCGAGCGCGGCGTCGCCGCGCAGATCGCCCTCGATCGTCACCCGCCGCGTGCGGTCGAAGCGGTTGATCGCGGTCGGTCCGTGGCTCATCGAGAAGTCGGCGACGACCGAGAGCGGGGTCGAGCCGCCGCTTGCAGTCGGAACGCGCAGGGCCTGCAGCAGGCCGACCCGGGAACGCGCCGCCTCGTCGAGCTCGACGCGGATCGGAACCAGCCGATCGCCGGCGTTGAACTTGGCGAGGTTGGCGTCGATGTCGCCCAGCGTCGCGACTCGGATCGTCGCGGACAGCGCTTCCGTCGAGACGCCGAGGTCGGCCGCAACCTGCTGCTTCGGCGCGACGCGCAACTCCGGGCGATCGAGCTCCGCGGTCGAGATCGGATTCTCGATGAAAGGGATTGCCCGCATCTCGCTGGCGATCTGGTTAGCGGTATCGTTGATGACGTCGATGTTCGGCCCGGCGACGATCAGCGACAGGTCGCGCTGGCCGTTGTCCTTGAGGAACCAGAACCGGATGTCCGGCTGCTCGGCGAGCATGGCGCCGATCTGGGTCTGCAGGTCCTTCTGCGTCGCCTCGCGCTCCGACTTGTGGACGAAGTTGATGACCACGGTGGCTTTGCGCGGCTCGGCCCCGCTGCCAAGCAGCTGACCGCCGAAGATGAGCGCGGAACGAACCTCCGGCATGGCGCGAAGTTTGTCCGAGATCGCCCGGGTGACCTTGTCGGTGTCGTCGAGCCGCGAGCCCGGCGGCAATTCCACGGCGAGCAGGACGCGCCCAAGGTCGTCGGCCGGGATGAAGCCCGAGGGCAGGAGCGTCGTCGACCACAGCGAGGCGGCGAAGATCAGAGCTCCGACAAACAGCGTGATCCAGCGATGGCGAACTGACGCGCGCACGAGCCGGGTATAGAAGCGCATCACTGAGCCGTCGATCTGCTCGTGGTTACGCGGGGCGCGCATGAAATAAGCGGCGACGACGGGCGTGACGAAACGCGCCACCAGAAGCGAGAAGATGACGGCAATCGCGACCGTCAGGCCGAACTGGCGGAAATACTGGCCGGCGATGCCGCCCATGAAGCTGACGGGAGAGAAGATCGCTGCGATCGAGAGCGAGATGGCGATGACCGCGAGGCCGATCTCGTCGGCCGCCTCGAGCGAGGCGCGATAGGCGGACTTTCCCATGCGCATATGGCGGACAATGTTTTCGATCTCCACGATCGCGTCGTCGACCAGAATCCCGGTGACGAGCGTGATCGCCAGGAGGCTCACGAGGTTCAGCGAAAAACCGATCGCGTCCATCGCCCAGAAGGTCGGAATGATCGACAAGGGCAGCGCGACGGCCGTCACGATGGTCGCGCGGATGTCGCGCAGGAAGATGAACACGACGACAATGGCCAGCAGGGCGCCCTCGATCAGCGTTTCCATCGTCGAATGGTAGTTGCCGAGCTCGTTGTCGACCTGGGTGTCAACCTTGGTGAAGGACACCTCGGGGTGCGCGGCTTGGATCTTGGCAAGACGCTCGGCAATCAGCCGATCGACCGTGACGTCGCTCGCGCCCTTGGCGCGGGTGACGCCGAAGGCGACGATCGGTTGGTCGAATAGGCGCGCAAAGGTGCGCGGCTCGGCCGCGCCGTCGGTGACGGTTCCCAGTTCGTCAAGCCGCACCTTGCGGCCGCCGGGAAGCGCGATCGGCAGCGCCGCCAGATCGGCGACGCTATGGGCGCCGGCCAGCGTCCGAATCGCCTGCTCCTGGCCGGCGACCTCGCCCCGGCCGCCGCCGAGATCAACGTTGTCGGCGCGGACCTGCTCGTTCACCGCCGCAGCGGTGATCCCGAGCGCGAGCAGCTTCTCCGGGTTGAGCGCAACACGGATCTCCCGGTCGACTCCGCCGGAGCGCTTCACTTCGCCGACGCCGTGAATGCTCTGCAGGTCGCGGGCGACCGAATTCGTCGATAAACCAGGACAATTGCTCGACCGACATGCCGGGCGCGGACGCCGCATAGGTGACGATTGGCAGGCCTTCGACGTCAATGCGGCTGACGATCGGCTCGTCGATGGTGCGCGGCAGGTCGCTGCGGATCTTGGCGAGCTGGTCCTTCACGTCGTTGAGCGCGCGGTCGATGTCGACCGAGCCGACGTTGAACTGCACCATGGTCGACGACGACCCGTCGGTGACGGTCGAGAGGATATGCCAGACGCCGTTGAGGCTCGCGACGGCGTCCTCGACCTTCTTCGTCACTTGGGATTCGAGCTCGCTCGGCGCGGCGCCTGACTGAGTGATCAAGACCTGGACGATCGGAATGTCGATGTTGGGGAAACGCGTGACCGACATCGCCCGGAAACTGATCAGCCCCAGGATCGTCAGAACGGCAAAGGCGAGCACAGCGGGGATCGGCCGCCGGATCGACCAGGCGGAGACGTTGAAGCGCATCGATCAGCCTCCCGCGGAGGTCGCCGCCGCCGGCGTCGGCCGCACGCGGTCGCCCGGACGCAGGAAAGCTGCGGCTTTGGCGACCACGGTCTCGCCCTCGGCGAGCCCATCCCGGATCTCAATCGAGTCGCCCTCGACGATGCCCGGCGTGACCGACCGCTCCTCGATCCGCCCGTCGCGAACGACATAGAGCTTCGCGCCGTCGCCCTCGCGCCTGACCGCGGCGGCGGGAACCCCGACCCCGACCCGACGCGCGAGTTCGACCTCGGCCGAGGCGAAAGCGCCGATATGGGCGTGCGAGACGTCGGAAAGGGCGATGCGCACCTTGCCGGTGCGGCTCGCCTTGTCGACTTCCTGAGAAATGAGCCGCACTCGCCCGGGGGCGGGATCGGAGACGCCCGGCAGGCGGATGACCGCCGGCATGCCGTCGGCGAATTTGGTCAGCGATTGTTCGGGCGCATCGGCGTCGAGGTCAACCTCGCCGTCCACGATGATGCGAAACAGCGGCTCGCCCGCCCCCGAGGCCGTCGCGCCCAGCTTGGCGGACCTTCGGCTGACAAGGCCGGCGACCGGCGCCGTCACGTCGGTGCGGGCGATCCGCACGAGAAGCTCCTTCCGCTCGGCGTCGCGGGCGTTGCGGTCCGCCTCGGCGACGCTGAGCGCGCTGCTGGCCCCTGCGCGCTGGGCCTCTGCGGTCTTCATCGCCGTCTGGCGCTGCTCGACCGTCGAAGCCGACATGACGCCCGCGGCGAGCTTCTGCGCCCGCTCGTAGTCGCTTGCCGCGAATTGCGCCTGCGCCTCGGACTGCGTGACCAGATTCTTGGCCTGCGCGATCGCGGCGTCGGCGCGTTTGATCGCCGCGTCGTTCTCGGCGATCAGGGCGTCGAGTTGGCTTCGGTCGAGCCGGGCCAGCACTTGTCCGGCCTTGACCCAGTCGCCGTCCTCGGCGTCGAGCTCGACGATCGTCAGCCCATCGATGCGGGCCGCGACTTGCGCCTCCTCCCGCGGGGTCAGCGTGCCGGAGACGAACAGCCGATCGACGAACTCCCGCCGCCCGGCGGTCGCGACCGTGACGGCAGGCGGCGGCGGGGGCGCGGGCGGCGCTTCGGCGGCCGCAGCGGCGGCGATCGCCCCCGGGCAGGAGGCGGCGCCGACCGGCAGGCCGAACGCGCGCGCCTTCTGGGTCGGCGCGGCGCAGGGCTGAAGCGTTGCGAACCCCCAGGCGCCCCCGATCAGGACAAAGAGCGCCACGAGGAGGGTGAGAGTACGGCTCATTGCGGTAAAGCCTCTCCGCCGGGCGCAAGCGCTCCGGCAATCAGCGCCTTCAGCACGCTGCACGCCATGGCGGTCTCGGCGGCCCGATCAAAGTCGGGCTCAGTGGCGATCCTCTTGAAGAGTCCGGCGACGAAGGTGAAAAAGAACCGGGCAGCGAAGCGCGAATTGAGCGACGGAGCCGCGACGCCCGCGGCCTTCGCGGCGTCCACGAGCCGTTCGAGCGATTGGAGGACATCCGCATCCATTGCGCGCGTCAACTCCGCCACCCGGGCGTTGCGGCCAGACTCGGCCCAGATCTCGACGATCATGCGCGCCTTCTCCCGAGGCTTGGAGAGCACGTGGTCTTTCAAGCCCTGCTCCATGGCGCGGGCGATATTGTCGGCCTTGGTGAAGAGATCGGCGAAGGCGGCGGCGCGCCCCTCCGTGTCCAATGCACAGAGGCCTTCGACCAACGCCTCCTTGGACGGGAAGTAGCGGTAGAGGTTGCCGGCGCTCATCTCGGCCTCCTCCGCGACATGTTGCATGGTTGTTGCGTGGAAGCCGTGGCGGACAAAGGCGCGCTCGGCTGCTTCGATGATCCGCTCGCGGCGGGCGTCCTCGGCGCTGCGACGGTTCGGAAGGGACATCACCGACATATCGGACCACTGAGAATGAACATTCATTTTCATGGCGCTTCGAATATGGCGGCATTGGGGCGACGAGCGCCCGGGCCTCCGGTCCGCTTTGATTTGTCTTGCCGGCGATGGCAAACCTATTTGGCTCGACGGCTCTCGCGCTAGCCGGGCGGCGCCCTTCGGGACCCTTCAAGAAACACAATTTTCAGTGAGCAAAAGATGCCGCGCTTCGGGCCAGACGATATCGCCGTGATCACATTCAATGACGTGCCGACGATCAACTTGACCCTGAAGTATGAGGCGCTGGGACGCCTGGCGATCGTCAATCGAAGACGCTATTGCGAGCGACACGGCTATCGGTTCATTTCCGAAGTGCTTATAGCTCGCGACAGGCCGGCGTGTTGGGCCAAGATCCCTGCGCTGCTCGAGGCGCTCGAGACGCACCCATGGGTCTTGTGGGCGGATAGCGACACCATCGTGTTCGCTGAGGAACGGCGGGTTGAGGAACTCTGTGACCCAGAGTACGATCTCGTCGTCCAGTCGCATGACGAATTCTTTCGGTTCAGAGGAATTCCGCCCGACGTCGGACGCAATAGAATGCCCATTAATACTGGGGTGTTTCTCATCCGCGCCTCTGAATGGTCGCGCAAATTCTTGCAGCGGGCGTACGACCAGACGCAATTCATCGCCGGCGACGAGGTTTGGAACGGCGTCGGGGAGCAGGAGGCCATGATCGCCCTCTTGCGAGAGTTGCCCGAGGATCGGCGACGCATCAAGTATGTGACCGGGTTGCAGAATCACCCGCGCTTCTATCGACCGGACGATTTCTTCGTCCATTTTTACGGCAACTACGCGCGGCATCGCGTTCCTCTCGCCGAGTGCGATGAAGTCATTAACCGATGGAGTTTGGCTATACACCACGCGCCGGAACTCCCGAGTGATCGAGCGCGCTTCCACTGGTGCTGCATTCAGAACAAATCTCCCGACTCCCCGGTACGCGGGGATCTGGCGAAGTACTTCTACCAGCCCGCGGATATCTCGGCCCCGCGGAGTGGCGGCGTTTGACGGCGCGCCGCCGATCTCGCTGCTGCGAGCCAGAGTTTCCCAGCCGGGTCGGGCTTTGATCAAACGCTCAGAGGGGACCGAAAAGTCCATCCCGCGTTGAGCGCCGTACACGCTGCGCCAATCCGTCGCGGCGGCGCTAGCGAACCGCCGACTGGACAAGGCCGCGCCGGATCGGTACCGAAATGGGTAAATAGGACGGACGCCGGATCGGGGCGACTGTCCGGTAAGAAAGGCTGACGATGGACTACGAACGGCGCTTCGCGGACGCGATCGACCTTTTGAAGGCGGAAGAGCGCTACCGGACCTTCGCCAATCTCGAGCGCGACGCCGCACGGTTCCCGATGGCCCTGTGGCGCCCCGAGGGCGAAGAGGACCGTCCGCGCGACGTTACCGTATGGTGCTCCAACGACTATCTCGGCATGGGCCTCCATCCCGCCGTGATCGAGGCGTCGGTTACAGCGGCGCGCGCTCACGGCGCCGGCGCCGGCGGCACGCGCAACATATCCGGCACTCACCACCCGATTGTGCAACTCGAGTCCGAACTCGCCGACCTTCACGGAAAGGCGGCCGCGCTCGCCTTCACCTCCGGCTGGATATCCAATTTGGCTGCGATTTCGACCATCGCGGGCCTGCTGCCGAACTGCCTGATCCTGTCTGACGCGCTCAACCACAATTCAATGATCGAGGGCGTCCGGCGCGCGGGCTGCGAGAAGACCGTGTGGCGCCACAACGACGTCGCCCATCTCGAGGAGTTGCTCGCCGCCCAGCCGCTCGACCGGGCGAAGCTCGTCGTGTTCGAGAGCCTCTATTCGATGGACGGCGACATCGCGCCGATCGAGGCCATCCTCGACGTTTGCGAGCAATACCAGGCGATGACCTATATCGACGAGGTTCACGCCGTCGGCCTTTACGGCCCGCGCGGCGGGGGGATCAGCGAGCGTGAGGGGCTGGCCCATCGCATCGACGTGATCGAGGGCACGCTCGCCAAGGGCTTTGGATCGCTCGGCGGCTATATCGCGGCCAGCGCGGCGGTGGTCGACGCGGTGCGCAGCTACGCGCCGCAATTCATCTTCACCTCCACCTTGCCCCCCAGCGTCGCGGCGAGCGCTGCGGCGGCGGTCCGCCACCTCAAGGCGTCGGGCGTCGAGCGCGAGCGGCACCAACACATGGCGCGGCTGACGAAGCACGCGTTGCGGGCGGCCGGCATCCCGGTGATGGACAATCCGTCGCATATCGTGCCGGTGTTCGTCGGCGACGCGCAACGCTGCAAGGCCGCGAGCAAAATGCTGCTCGAGCGGCACGCGATCTACATCCAGCCGATCAACTACCCGACGGTCGCCAAAGGCACAGAGCGGCTGCGCATCACCCCGGGCCCGGCCCACAGCGAGGCGCAGGTCGCCGAGCTCGTCGAGGCGCTGGTCGACGTGTGGAAAACGCTCGGCCTCAAGTTCGAGGAAGCCAAGATCATCCCGCTGCATCGCCACGCCCATCCGGCGCAAGCGCCGGCCGAGTGCGTCTATCCCGAGATGAAGAAGGCGGCCGAGTAGGCGGGGGCCGTTAGGGCAGCTGGGGCCGCTACGAACGGCCGGGGAAGCGGACCGGGGCGTGGTCTAGGGCCGACGATGGGAATTCCATCGGCAAGCCATCGCCCATCGTCTTGACGATGCGCCCGCCTCGGCCTTCCACCAGGGACCGCGCCGCGTCGCGAAGCGCGCGCGCCGTCCCGCCTCATCCGCGCCCGTCGGCCGCGAATAGCCGACATGGGCGGCCATGATCGCTGCGAGTTCGCGGGTTTCGGCCATTCGGGTCCTCGTGCGAGCGCGAGCTTAGCACACGCCTGCGCCGGGGAACGCCAACGGCCCACGCGGCTCCCGACATTGAGCGGCAGGAGATGATTTCGCGTCTTCGGAATTCTAACAACAAAACATTGCAGAAAAGAGAAGCGCGGCGTATCATGATCAGAATGCCGCCGATTGAAAGCCGCACGACGTTCGCCTTGACCCTGGACCGCCGCCGCCGCGACGGGCCGGCGAGCGAAATCGCGCGGGCCGGCGGTCGGCGTCGTATAACGTCGAGCGCGCGGCCGAGCGCTCAGTGTTGCGCTCGACCGGGCGATCCGCTGCAACGCGTTGAAAAACCTGAAAACCGGCTCACGTCCGGTAGGGCGCCCCGGTCCGCGATCGCGCGATGCGCCCCGCGCGGCGTCCCGCTCGAGACGGGCGATCCAACGAGCGACATGTTTGCGGTCGGCCCAGCGTTACTCGAGGGCCCGGGAAATCCGCTGCAACGTCCTGAGAAGTCTCGAAACCCGCTCGGGAATGATAGGCCAACTGGAGCAGCGCTATGGAAGCCATCGATGAAACGCCGGTCAAGGATGGGCTCGGCGAGCCTCCTCCGCGTCAATCCGTCGTCCGGGGGAGGCTTGCCTACCGTCCCCGGTCGGCGCCATCTTCCGCCTCTCCGTCCCGCTAAGGCCGGCGGAGGCGCGAACGCCGGCCTTCCTCGGCGTTGCAGCGACGGTGCTGCGTGTTTATGGGGTTGGGTTCAGTCGTGACGTCGCCGAAATCTGCGAAACCCTTTCTCGCCGCGCTCGCCGGCGAGCGTCAGCCGCGTCCGCCAATCTGGCTCATGAGGCAGGCAGGGCGCTATCTGCCGGAATATCGGGAGATTCGAGCGCGGGCCGCAAGCTTCCTCGATTTCTGCTACACGCCGGCCTCGACCGTCGAGGCGACCTTGCAGCCGATCCGGCGTTTCGGCTTCGATGCGGCGATCCTGTTCTCCGATATTTTGGTTCTCCCCGACGCGCTTGGCCAGAGCGTAACGTTCGAGACCGGGGAGGGGCCGCGCCTCGAGCCGATCAAGGACGCCCAAGGGTTTTCGCGCCTGCGGCTCGAACCGGACTGGGAAAAGCTCGCGCCAGCGTTCGAGACGCTTGATCGTCTGAGGACCGCCCTTCCCGGAGAGGTCGCGCTGATTGGCTTCTGCGGCGCGCCCTGGACGGTGGCGAGCTACATGATCGCGGGGCGGGGGACACCCGACCAAGCGCCGGCTCGGCTCTTCGCCTACCGTCATCCGGACCTATTCGCCGCCTTGATCGAGCGGCTCGTCGACGCCTCTGCGGAATACCTTGTCCGTCAGATCGCGGCGGGGGCAGAGGCGGTTCAGATCTTCGATTCCTGGGCGGGCGTCCTGCCCCCGGCCGAATTCGAACGCTGGTGCGTCGCGCCGATCGCCGCACTGGTCGCCAAGGTGAAGGCGAAGGCGCCCGATGCGCCGATCATCGCTTTCCCGCGCGGCGCCGCGACGGAGCTTAGCAAGTTCGCGGGCATGAAGGGCGTCGCCGCGATCGGCCTCGACACTGCGGTCGAACCCGCCGCCGCCATCGCTGCGCTTCCAAACGGCGTCGCGTTGCAAGGCAACCTCGATCCGTTGGCGTTGGTCGTCGGCGGCGCGGCGCTCGACGAAGGGATCGACCGCGTGCTTTCGGGCTTCGAGGGCCGCGCCCACATCTTCAACCTCGGCCACGGCATCCTGCCGGAGACGCCGATCGCCCATGTCGAGCGGATGATGGCGCGGGTGCGCGGAGCATGAGTATGGATTTTGCGCGCCACACGCGTCCTGAAGAGCGGCGCCGGAGGCGGCGCGTCTTGAAGGACGCGCCAACAGCAGAGTCGTCGTCCGGAACGTCCTTCGAGACGTCCGCTTCACTGGCTCGTCAGAACGAGAACGCCGGGAAAGGCCCTGCTCCTTTGCGGCGGTGCGGGCCATGATGGACGACCCAAGCCGCGCTGATCCGCGCCTCGCCGCCGCAGCGGCATGGTTTGGGGGCTTGCAGCAGCGGATCGTCGCCGCGATGGAGAGGCTCGAGGGCGAGTTTTCCGGCGCTGATCCTGCGCGGGAGCCCGGCCGGTTCGCGATCGAGCCGTGGAGCCGCGCCGACGCGAGCGGCGCGCCGTGGCGGCGGCGGAAGGATGGCGTTGCTGCGCGGCCGACTGTTCGAGAAGATGGGCGTCCATAACTCGACAGTGTTCGGGGCGTTCCCGGCCGAGTTTGCCGGGCAAATCCCAGGCGCGGCCGACGACCCGCGTTTCTGGGCGGCCGGCGTCTCCGTCATTGCCCATCCCTGGAGTCCCCACGTTCCGACCGTGCATATGAACGTGCGCCTCGTTCGCACGACAAAGACCTGGTTCGGCGGCGGCTCGGACCTCACGCCGGTCCTGGACAAGCGCCGGGTTCCGGACGATCCCGACGCCCTGCTGTTCCACGCGGCCATGCGCGCGGCTTGCGAACGCCACAAGAAGGTCGCCGACGCCGATCGGTTCAAAGCCTGGTGCGACGAGTATTTCTTCCTCAAGCACCGCAACGAGCCTCGCGGGATCGGCGGCATTTTCTTCGACCATCTCAACAGCGCGGGGGACGCAGCCAATTCCGCGTTCGACGACGACTTCGCCTTCGTGCGCGACGTCGGCGAGAGCTTCCTTTCAGTCTATTCCGAAGTCGTCCGTCGCAACGCCGCACGGCCGTGGAGCATGGGCGAACGTGAGGAACAACTCGTGCGCCGCGGGCGTTACGTAGAGTTCAATCTCCTCTACGATCGCGGGACGATTTTCGGCCTCAAGACCGGGGGGAACATCGCTTCCATTCTTTCTTCCATGCCGCCCGAGGCTCGCTGGCCTTAGGCGAGCCAACCGCTCAAGGACTGTTCATGACAGACGCGGCGCAATCCGGACGCTTCCGCATCGGCGGCAAGTTCGACGTCAACCGGCTCGGCTTCGGAGCCATGCGCATCGTGGGGAAAGGCATCTGGGGTCCGCCGGAAGATCGCGTGGAGGCGATCCGGACGCTCAAGCGACTGCCTGAACTCGGCATCGACTTCATCGACACCGCCGACTCCTACGGTCCCGATTTCTCGGAAAGCCTGATCCACGAGGCGCTGCATCCTTACGGCGAGATCAAGATCGCCACCAAGGGCGGCCTCACCCGCACGGGTCCGAATGTCTGGATTCCGCTCGGGCGACCCGAATACCTCATCCAGCAAGCCTACAAGAGCCGCTGGCGGCTTGGGGTCGAGTCGATTGATCTCTGGCAACTCCACCGCATCGATTCCAAGGTTCCGGCGGGCGAGCAGTTCGACGCGATCAAGACGCTGATCAGCGAGGGCGTCATCCGCACCGCCGGACTGTCGGAAGTGAGCATCGAGGAGATCGAGGCGGCGTCCAAAGTCTTCCCGGTGGCTACGGTGCAGAACCAGTACAATCTCGCCGACCGGAAGAGCGAGGTCGTGCTCGACTACTGCGATAAGCACGGGATCGGCTTCATTCCCTGGTTCCCGCTCAACTCCGGCGCATTGGCGCGCGAGGGCTCGGAGCTAGACGCCATCGCCCATAAGCATAAGGCCAGCCCCGGCCAGATCGCGCTAGCGTGGTTGCTCAAGCGCAGCCCGGTCGTGCTGCCGATCCCCGGCACCGGCAAGGTCGAGCATCTGGACGAGAATGTCGGCGCGGCGGCGATCAAGCTGACCGACGAAGAGTTCGCCGCCCTCGACCGGGTCGGGCGGGCGACGGGCTGAGGCTCAACTCCTCAGCACAGCGCAGGCGCCGCCGACGGACAGGATGCGGTCGCACAGGCGCTTGGCCTCGCCACCGGTCTGCGCGGGCAAGCGCACGCGGTAGAATGGGCGCCAACCTCGGCTTCTGAGTACGGAGCCGAGGACGAACGGCTGAATGGAGCCGATGACGCTCGCATAATCGTGCCGAGCGCGGGCGAAGGCGCGCAGCGCCGAGTCCTTGGAGAAACTCGCGGAGATCTGCACGCCCCAAGGCGCGAAAAGCCCGGAAATGACGGGCGAGCCCAGAGGACCGCGCGCCACCCGCAGCTTGCCGATCGAGACGACGCAGGGTTCGTTCGGCCCCGGCGCGGCCGCTGGCGGAGGGGTCGGGGCGCGCCACTCCTCCACGTCGTGGCCCGTGATCGCCAGCACGTAGTCCTGGGTCTCGATCGGCATCGAGCCGGTTCCCTCGAGCCATTTCGAAAGCGCGTTCGGCCCGGCGTTGTAGGCGGCGGCCGCGAGCCCGAAGTTGCCGAATCGCCGGGCGAGATCCGCGAGAAGCTTGGCGGATGCGGGGATGGCCGCGGCCGGATCGAACGGGTCGGCGAGCCCCCGCTCGAGGGCGGTGCCGGGCATGAACTGAGCGACTCCCTGCGCGCCCGCCGGGCTGATCACGCGAGGTTGAAACGCGCTCTCCCGCCAAATGAGACGCGTGAAAAAATTGACCGGCAGACCTGCGACTTTAGCCGAGTCCTCGACGATGCCGCAGAGGATCGCGATCGCGTTGTCGCTCGCCGGTTCGTGCGGTTCGGCGAATGCTTGGCTAGAAAAGACGAGGAATAGCGTCGCAAAAGTGACCGCGGACGCCCGCAAACCGTAAACCGGCAAGGCGATCTTTACTCGACCACGACGCCCCCAGACAACTCGCGTCGGCGAACGGTTCCCTCGCCATGACATCATGAAAATGCTTGCCCTTGCATTCGACGAAATTCCCCGCGTAAAGCAGAACTATGACGGTCCGAATGATGGTGTTTTGACACTCGCCTTGCCGGCCCCCTCCTAAAAGGAACTCCGCCAATGTCCAAGATCAAGGTTGCCAATCCCGTTGTCGAACTCGACGGCGACGAGATGACCCGGATCATCTGGCGCCTCATCCGCGACAAGCTCATCCATCCTTATCTCGACATCGAGTTGCAGTATTTCGACCTCTCTGTCGAGCATCGCGACGCTACGAGGGACCAAGTGACGATCGATGCGGCCCACGCGATCAAGGCGGCCGGCGTGGGGGTCAAATGCGCCACGATCACTCCGGACGAAGCGCGCGTCAAAGAGTTCAATCTTCATGAGATGTGGAAGAGCCCGAACGGAACGATCCGCAACATACTGGGCGGCGTCATCTTCCGCGAGCCGATCATTTGCAGGAACGTTCCGCGTCTGGTGCCGGGCTGGACGCAGCCGATCGTTGTCGGCCGCCACGCCTATGGCGACCAGTATCGCGCCACCGACTTCAAGGTTCCCGGCAAGGGCAGGCTTACCATCAAGTTCGAGGGCGACGACGGCGCGGTGATTGAAAGGGAGGTTTTTCAGTTTCCGAGCGCAGGCGTCGCCATGGCGATGTACAACCTCGACGATTCTGATCCGAGATTTCGCGCGCGCCTCGCTGAACTACGGCATCATGCGAAAGTATCCGGTTTATCTGTCGACGAAAAACACGATTCTCAAGGCCTATGACGGTCGGTTCAAAGACCTCTTCCAGGAGGTTTACGAGAGTGAGTTCAAGGGGAGGTTCGCAAGCCTCGGCATCACCTACGAGCACCGGCTGATCGACGACATGGTCGCCTCGGCTCTCAAGTGGTCGGGCGGCTATGTGTGGGCGTGCAAGAATTACGATGGCGACGTGCAGTCGGACACCGTGGCGCAGGGTTACGGCTCACTGGGTCTCATGACCAGCGTACTGATGACGCCGGATGGTCAGACGGTTGAGGCCGAAGCTGCGCACGGGACAGTGACCCGCCACTATCGCGAACACCAGAAGGGACGCGAGACGTCGACGAACTCGATCGCGTCAATATTCGCGTGGACACGCGGCTTGTCGCATCGCGCAAAGCTCGACGGCAACGAGGAACTCGCAAGGTTCGCAGCGACTCTCGAAAGGGTCTGCGTCGAGACAGTTGAGGCGGGCAACATGACCAAGGACCTTGCCCTGCTCGTTGGGCCCGACCAGAAATGGCTGTCGACGACCGGCTTTCTCGACAAGGTGGACCAGAACCTCAAGACTGCGATGGCGGCGTAATCTCAACGTCGCTCTCCTGCGCGCGGCGTGCGGAGGCGGCTCGCCGCGCAGCGCGGCCTGCCGCACTCGGGAATCCTGCGTGACCTTTCACGAGTTGCTCCGGGGTTGATCGATGCACGAGATGGCCCTTACGGAGAGCATCGTCGAGATCGCCGTCGAGTCGGCCAAACGCGAAGGGGCCGTCCATGTCCGCAGAGTGTTCGTCGAGATCGGGACGCTGAGCCACATCGAGCCCGAGGCGCTCCTGTTCTGCTTCTCCGCCGTCTCGGCCGGGACGATCGCCGAAGGGGCGACACTTGAGATTTCCCTTGTTGCCGGCGCTGGGTGGTGCATGGACTGCAGTCAGACCGTGCCGCTTGCCGAACGCTTCGGACCCTGCCCCAACTGCGGCGGTTTTCACGTGCAGATGTCGGCCGGGAATGAAATGCGCGTCAAAGAATTGGAAGTTGACTAAAGGAGACCAACGCCGGCTTACACCGCGCGTTTGCGTCGCCCCCAGGGAAGTGCGACAGCGGATCACAATGCTCTTTTCCGATAGATCGCGCCTTACGCCGCGCTCATCCTCTCCGGGGCAACGAACGCGGATCCCGCCGATGGCGTGACCCGGCGTGGCTTGAGCATCAGAGCCATGAATCACCAAGCGCTCGCCGACGAGAAGCAGAGTTCACCCCACAAGGCGTGGCCGGGCGGCGCCTTGGCCCGCGGCGTTCGTTGCGCGTCGGCGCGACGCGCGAACGCCAGGCGAGGCGAGGTCAGCTGTCCGCAGCCACTTTTCGCAAGCTGCGCACATCCCGTTAGCCTTATCTTGGTTTCCCGCACTAGATAGGAGAGCGATCCCGCATGAGCGCATCGCGAGACGTCGTACGGATCGGCGGCGCGTCGGGTTTCTGGGGAGACAGCGTGGTCGGCCCGGCGCAACTGATCCGATCTCGCGCGATCGACTACCTCGTGTTCGACTACCTCGCCGAGACGACGATGGCGATTCTCGCGGCGGCGCGCGCCAAGAACCCAAGATTGGGCTATGCGACCGACTTCGTCGATTTCGCCATGCGACAGACGCTCCTGCCGGGCCTGAAAGACGGCATCAAATTCGTCGCCAACGCTGGCGGCGTCAATCCAAGGGGGTGCGCGGAGTTGCTTCAGGCGCTGGCTCAATCCCTCGGCGTCTCCCCTGCGATCGCCGTGGTTGAAGGCGATGACGTCAGCGAGGCGATGCCGCGGCTGCGAGAGCAGGGCGTCAAAGATATGTTCTCGGGCGCCTCGCCTCCGGCTCATGTCCTGAGCGCCAACGCCTATCTTGGAGCGCTCCCAATCGCGCGCGCCCTGGCCGCGGGCGCGGACATCGTCATAACCGGACGCGGCGTCGATAGCGCGGTCACGCTCGGACCGCTGATCCATGAATTCGGTTGGTCGGCCGACGACTACGACCGGCTCGCCAGTGGAAGCCTGGCGGGTCACATCATCGAGTGCGGTTGCCAGGCGACCGGAGGGCTCCATACCGACTGGGAAGCCGTGCCGGACTGGGCAAACATCGGCTACCCCATCCTGTTGTGCAACAGCGACGGCTCCTTCGTCGTGACGAAGCCGAAGGGCACGGGCGGCCTGATCGCGAGCGCCTGCATCGCGGAGCAGATGCTTTACGAAATCGGGGATCCGGGCGCCTACCTGCTCCCGGACGTCACCTGCGACTTCCGCAACGTCCAGATTTCCCAGATCGACGACGAGCACGTCCTGGTTGCAGGCGCCAAGGGGCGGGCGCCGAGCGGGTTCTACAAGGTGTCGGCGACCGCGTTGAACGGATATCGATGCACGGGCTCGATGGTGATCATTGGAATCGATGCTGCGGCCAAGGCGCGCCGCACGGGAGAGGCGATCCTCGCCCGGGCGAGGCGGCCTCTGATCGCGTCCGGTCTTGGAGACTTCTCCCAGGCGCGGATCGAACTCCTCGGCGCGGAATTGCTTTATGGGCCGCATGCGCGGACGGCGACCGCCCGCGAAGTCATGGTTCGCGTCGTTGTCGATCATCCCGACAAAAAGGCCCTGGAGATCTTCGCCCGAGAAATCGCGCCGGCCGGCACATCCTGGTCGCCTGGCACGACGAGTTCCGGGGGCGGGCGGCCCTCGGCGTCTCCGCTCATCACGCAATTCTCCTTCGCCATCCCGAAGTCCGAAGTCCAGGTCGGGGTCTGGCTGAACGGCCGGCGCATGGATGTGGAGATCCCGATCAGCGCAACGGAGGCGACGCCGCCTTCCCCGACGCCCGAACCGGAGGCGTGGACGGGGCCGGCGGACGATCCCTCCGTCGAACTCCCGCTGATCAAACTCGCCTGGGCGCGCAGCGGAGACAAAGGCGACATCTCGAACATCGGGGTGATTGCGCGGCGCCCGGAGTGGCTCCCGCTGATCTGGCGCGAGGTGACGCCGGACGCGGTCAAGAGCTACTTCGCGCACCTGTTGACCGGATCGGTCGAGCGCTTTCACACGCCGGGGGTCCACGCCGTCAATTTCCTTCTGCACGGGGCGCTGGACGGCGGCGGACCAGCCTCCACGCGGACCGATCCGCTTGGAAAAGGCATGGGGCAGATGCTGCTCGATCTAACGATCAGGGTTCCCCTGTCCGTTGCATCGCAGATCTCGAACGCCTGATCGCCGCCGAGGCGTCACGGACGAACCACGGTCGCGAGACCGCGGTCATCGCGAGCGAAGCGCCGGGACCAGAGGCCGCCGGCCGAGCGCGCGAGGCCGCCGCTTCCTCGCACACCGGCCGACGCCCAGGCCTCACTTCGCCGTCAGGATCAGTTTGCCGCGCTCGACCGCGTAGCTCTTCAGCCGCTCAAGGAAGCTCATTCCGAGCAGGCTCTCGACCAGTGCGCCGGGTTTGGCGACCAGCGCCGGAACCTTTCGCATCACGATCGCCCCGACCGCGATCTGATTCAGTTCAACCTCCGCCGCCATGGCCCCGCCGTTGGCGGTCGTCACCGGCACATCGTAGCCGAGGCCGGCCGTGTTGATGCCGGCCCGCCGTGCGTCCGCCGCGGTGAGCACGACCATCGAGGCGCCGGTGTCGAAAATGAGCGTCGTCCTCGCCCCGTTGATATGCGCGGTGACCGCGAACTCGCCGCCAAGACGCCGGGCGACGATCGCCTCGCCGCCCTGGCCGATCGCGGGCTCGGACGGCATCAGCTCCTCCGTCATCCGGTCAACGAAGTCGCTGGCCTCAAATCGATAAGCGTAGACGCCCGCGAGGAGCGCGATCACGACCGCCCAGACCGCGATCGAACTCGCCATCCTGGCGACGTCCGACGGCCTGGCGCCGGCGAGGAGGTAGGCGAGCATCGCGACAAGGCCGGCGGCGCCCGCCGCCGCCTGATGATCGAGTCCGGCGATCCTCGTGTCCGACGGCGTCAGCATCAGGACAGCGGCGGCGATCGCCAGAATCGCTATCGGAAGGACGGCTCGCATCAGTCGCTCCGCCGGCTTGCGCCCGCGCGCCCGGCCCGCGCTGTACGCGACCGCATCGCAATGAGGCGCGCCTCGAGCCCGGCCATCACGGCGAGCCGCTCGGCCTCATCCATCGCGCCCCAGCGCGCGATCTCCTCGACCGTGCGGCCGCAGCCGACGCACAGCGCCGACACTGGGTCGATCACGCAGGTTTTTACGCACGGGGTGGAGATCATAGGCGCGGCCATGGCCGTCACTTAAGCGGCCGAGCGTCCGATGAGAAGCCCGCACCAGGCGCCGATCTCGGCCCATTGCTGCGCGGCGCCCGCGACATCGCCCGTCTGGCCGCCGATCTGGCGTCCCGCCAGCGCCGTCATCGCGCCCGCGCCGACGCCGGCGCCGACGAAGCCGGCGAGCGCGCGGCCGACGCCGATCGTCGTCAAACCGAAGGCGACCGCGAGGATCAGCGCGACGCCGCAGGCGGCGGCGAAGCTTTGCGGCTTCAGGCGCCCGGCGGCCGCCCCCGCGCCGTCGGAACGCGCCGGATCGAGCAGATCAAGCGGCATGAGCGCGCCGGCGCGCGAGACCGCGGCGGCGAGTACGAGCGCCCCCGCCGCCTCCCAGTACCCATGAGCCAGCGCCGCCGACAAGGCCGCGATCCGGACGAACAGCGACAGCACGAGCGCGACCGCGCCGAACGCGCCGATCCGGCTGTCGCGCATGATGGCGAGCTTGCGCTCGCGGGTTCCCCCTCCGCCAAAGCCGTCGGCGACGTCGGCGAGGCCGTCCTCATGGAGCGCGCCGCAGGCGGCGATCATCGCTGCGACTGAAAGCGCCGCAGCGACCTCGCGCGGCAGGCCCAGACCCGAAGCCGCGGCAAGGGCCGCGGCGCCGACGAGCCCCGCGACTGCGCCCGCGACCGGCGCGGCCCAGGCGAAACGGTTGAAGTCGAAGGGTTCGTCCGGGAGCGCCGGCAGCGGTAGCCGAGTGAAGAACCGCAACGCGTCGGCGACGTCGCGCGGGATCGACCGCTTGCGGCGGCTCACAGAATCCATAGGAACATGGCGACGGCAAGCACGCCGATCGCGGCGAAACCCAATTCGATGAATCCCCACTGGCGAACCAGAGCGCGCGCGGCGCTGACGTCACGCCCCCGAAGCGCAAGGATCTGGTTGTTGAGCGGCGCCATGACGAAAAAGGCGTAAGGCCAGGCCGAGATCGCGATCAGCGCCCCGAAGACGTAACGGACATCCTGGGTCTCGAAATACGCCAGGAAGCCCGCTACCGCCGCCGCCAGCGCGAAGGCCGACAACAGCGCAACGCCCCGGCTGTCGCTCGGCCCCCATTCGGACAGCAGCGCCTCGTCATCGAGCGCAAGCCGCGCCGGCTGCTCGACCCAGTTGAGATAAATGGCGGCGCCGGCGAAGGCGGCGGCGAAACTCAGCGCAATCAAACCTGCGATCATGACAACTCCCGGAATCGCGCCTCTCTAGCATGAGCGGGACGCCGACGGGAATTGGCTTGCGCGCGCCCCGCTCGGCCGCTTCGGCTTGGACCGCAGCCGGCCCCGGCCCGGGGGCGGGTTCCAGCCCAGCCTGTCTCGAGACGCGACGCTTTTCCCTCGCTCCTCGACAGTCAAAGGCTTGCTCTCTTATCGTCGGCAACCGGCGAACGCCGGGAAATTCCCGCGCAGGGCTCGCAGCGAGACCTCGCCTCGATGGACGGCTTCGCTTTGCTCGCCACGACTGGTCGGATGGACTGCGCGGGACGATCGCCCCGAAAAAACTGCCGCAGGAGGCCGCGAACCCGTTCGAACCGCGCTCGGGTACACCCGCCGCTGACGTGGCGTCGCCCGCAACTCGTTGATCCCGGAAACCCTCGGGCGCGCCCGTCGGCGCGTTTTCGAAGGGGCGCACAGCCTAGATTTGCTCGCCGGAAACCATCTTGAGCGCCTCTTGCGGCATACCCCTAGAAGGAACAAAAAGGGCTATAGCGCTCGCGTTTTCGAGCAGCGCTCATGACCATTTTGTTCTTATGGGGATACAGCGTTCGCACGCTCAAGCAACACGTTGGACACTGAAACCTTGGGTTGATCGCTTCGCCGTCGGAAATTATTTCCCCCGCGCCAAGCAGTGATCATCAACAGTGTGGGCAGCAACTGGATCAGTGCTTCGTTCTTGAGTTAGCGCCCCTATGTTTATTTTCTTCAAGATCGCAAATCCTGTCTTCCGCACACTCTGCACAAAAGGGTCATCACTGAAGTGCTGAAGCTTGACTCAATACTTCTGAGGCCTGACCGACAATCTCTAAGTCAGGCTCAAGTAAGCTTGGTGCAGACATAGATATTTCGTACGGAGTAATGAGGGGTACCACAAAATCGCGTCTGTCCAAGGAAGCGGTTGATGAAGCTATGAGGCTCATCAACCCACTGGCGATAGCTTCCCCTTAACTCGCTAGATCTTTGAGATCGCAAGCCACTACGCTCCGGTCCAACTCCGTCATCATGACATACATTACTTTTGCGGGGCCAAAACCATCTTGTGCAGCAAGGTTCAACATCGCTGCAGCGATAGCGTCACCTTTTTGGCCATGCTCCCCAAGTGTCAAAGAGCTCGCGAGCGCAAATTTCTCTAACCCTCCTCCATGTTAGCAAGCTGACAAGTTCTGGCAAAGCTTCCTTGTTCTCTCGATGAGCAAATAAATCGTACAGGCGCTCTTGCTTTGAAGACCACAAACTGCGATACGACGCCGGGCATCGATCCGGTAACTTATCTTCCTCTGTGGAGGGTCTGTCGTCACGAAGCATTGCACGCAGGGCAAGAAGAGCTCTATCGTCTTCGGAAAGACGTTCCGACGCTCTTAGAGGATCGAACGCGGTACACCACTCGGGCAGCGCGTCAAATTCTGCGCGACGGGGTATAAACCTAGACAACGCCGAAACATAGTTGGTCAATTGTACGTTCGTCGACCTCCATACAACCGGATGGGCCTCCACACGTATTTTTCGATAACATGCCTAAGGATAAGATCTCCAGTATTTGCTTGAGATACCCGTACTGTAACATCAACATGATCATCAACAAACTTCAGCAACTCTCAGACATTTTGAGCCCCCTGCTCTGGAGCCGAATCAATAAAGCGATCGCACTGTAATCGCAAATTCTTCTTGGCAACGACGAAGTCCATCGGCGACCCTCACAATCGAAATATCTCCAGATGGCGTTCCCGTAGCAAGATATGGGCATCGTCAGTGGCCGACACTCTATCCAGAAATTCATCTTGTTCGGCAGGCCGCACCCCAGGAAAATCAACGAGTAGTGGATTGTCATAATCCACCGAGTCACCTCGTATTACAAGGGGACTCGCTGGGGCGACGCAGATCCCAAAGAAGTAACGAGCCTCCGGGGCTGCGCCCGGCGACGAGCGGCGCGTTGTAAACAGGTCTAATGTCACTTATGCTGTCGGTCGCCAGCAGACACGAACCGCGTTGCCAACCTAGGCCCGACATTTTCCAAACTGAGGCACAGTCTCCTTCAACAACAAAGAGGTCGTCTGAATTTGAGAGCCGCGCAACCGTCTTTGCGTGAGCAAAATCCTTCTCAACGACAGATGTAATATGGTTACGCTTATCTGACGCATTGTTGATCTCGAACCAGAATTTCCCTTCAAAATCGTGGCCAACAATAATATTATTACGGTGCCACATCGTAGCGATAATATACGTCTCCCTCGTGAGGGATGTGTATGTAAATAGGCCCCCTCGTATCGCCGATGACAAACTTCCTGTTTTTTTCTGAAATCTACTCTGTCTAGCTATGTCATACTTGCTTGAAACCGACTTGTCCCTCAAGGTTGCCCGTTTTAACAAGCGACTTAATTCGAGACATGTCCCAAAGAGACACAGTCTCATCATAGCTGGTTACCACAAGCTCACTACCATCAGGAGTAATATCTACATACTTGATCGGCCCCGCAGGATTAATCCAGTTAAATGCAGAAACGGCGTCAATCTTATTTACAAAACATATGTTGTTGTCTCCGCGTTTGTATATGACAATTCTATTCGCACTGGATAGTATGGCGTAATTCGTCGTCAGTATTGCATGCTTTAACGTCTATTGTACTCAAAGGCAGCCCGTCTAAATTAAATTCCTTTACCAGCCTCTCTTCATTTAAGATGAC
Source organism: uncultured Alphaproteobacteria bacterium (assembly GCA_963748545.1). Lineage (GTDB taxonomy): Bacteria > Pseudomonadota > Alphaproteobacteria > Rhizobiales > Beijerinckiaceae > Roseiarcus. Next base: position 35,270 of record CAVVJO010000004.1, on the reverse strand, counting down.
CGCGCCATACGCCGACGTGTCGCGACCAATCGCAGTTACATTGGAAAGTATGTTACTAATTGAATAATCTTCTAAAGAAACCGAAAATAGATTTCCGTTATCGATTGTTTTAAGCAATACTGTATTGCTGTTAGCGCTCACAATTTGAGGATCCACGAAAGTCAGCATTTCGGTAGTTCGAATCTGTCGACGCTAACTCTATACCTTGAATACTCTGAATCATTGGATTTAGTTAGCCTTACCCCTACAATTTCCATAATTTTCTTGTCGAGTTTATCGCTCCGAGGATACTCTGGATGTCGCGGCGATCCGTGAGGCCTAGTTGTATCTGCAACTGCAATGAGTGGATGTTGCCTCCCTGTCCAGAGCAATATCAACAATATTGTAAGGCGTAATCTCATCGGAAATCTTAATTGTCTCCATTTTACCAGTCTGGCCGCATGACGAGATAACATTGCGGGTACCAACTGCGATCAAGATTTTTCCGTGGTCAGCAAACATTGCGGCCAGCAAGTTCGCATTCAGGACGGTACTTGTCATTTTCATTCGTCTGTTGATCGTCACATTGCGGCTCAAGAAAATCCCACTGTGTAAATTGTAAGTCAGCACCTTTCCCCATGTAGAGACGAGAGCAAAATTATAGTCCTCGTCGACCGTGATGTAGTCAGCGACTTTGTCAATCGAAGGAACGTTTATCCTTGAATAAACGAGACCTGTATGTCCGTCAATTATTGGATGCGATGTCGAATATGTTGGCACGGCGATAAAGCGCCCTGATTGAGAAAATCGGACAGGACCGGTGACATTGACAATGTTGTTGTGTTCAATCTTAGTTACGGTAGGAGTGCCTCTTACCCAATCGGCACCCCGATAAAGGCTCGACAACAGCCGCTTATATTCGTCGCGTTCGTTGCTAATAGGCCCGTTTCCGATGAAACGCGGACGCCTGATGCCAAAGCCTCAAGTGTCGAAGAAGGATATTGTCTATCATCGGGCGGTTGCTCGATTTTGGGAATCAATCAAAAGGGCTGTGGCCCTAGCCTCATTTTCCTTGGCGACGGCCTGCCGAGTTTCAGCGAGGGCCTGCTGTTGTCCGGCTACGCCGGCCTGCAAAAGCCGTAGTACGCGGCCACGCCCGCGGCTGCCGCGAGAAGGCTAGCCGCGATCAATCCGACGCGAGTCCGGGTCGCGAGACTGCTCTTCGCCGCAGCCAGATTTTGAGCATCTCGCAGCGCCCGCGCCTGCTCGTCCTCACGTTCCTTCCGCCGCGCGTCTGCCTCTGCGACTTCCTTAGCTTCCCTTACACGGCAGGTCGCCAGATACTCGCGGTCAAGTGTCTCCAGCTTGGCGGCGATGTCCGAACGCTCGTGTAAGCTGACGGCATCGGCGAGCCTTAAGCCACGGTGTGCAAGCCATGCGGGGTCGCGTCCGTTCGTTTCCCAGTCGCGCGCAGCCCGTTTGACGCCTTCGAGCGACGCGAGCCGGCCGAAATCGGCCTCGAGCCAGCCTTTGAGTAAAGCCCACTGCCGAAGCAGTGCTTCGTGCGCCGGCTCAATAGTGGCGACCCTGTGTCTCCACGACCCGGTTTATCACTTCGCGAACGTCTGAGCGAAGTAGCCGTTCGACTATAAGTAGGTCTATTAGAGGCAGCACGTCCGCCGGCAGTTCATCGCGACGGGCGAGGCCGCGCCTGGGTGACCGCTTCTCCGGGTCGACGCCTGCGAGCCAGGGAATTGAAGCCTTTGCGCAGTAGCCTCTCGCGCTCTCTTGCATCCCGCGGGATTATTGGGTTGGCGTCGGCCGCTGCTAACGCGCGCCCGACGGCGCGCTCGATGATTCCGCCGACGCCTCCGGACTGGACGTAGTCTTCACGGGTGATCGCGCCTGCAGCGCCAAACTCCCGCCAGAGATGCTGAAGCGTGAACGCGAGCAGCGGCAAGACGTCGACGGCTTCGCTCTGCTCGAGATCCTCGAGCAGAGCCTGGGTGAGGCGAGCGTCGATGGTCAGCTTGCCGCCGGCCACTGCGACGCGCTCGGCCGGGCCTTCGATGACTTGCGCGTACTCGCCACGCGGCAACGGAGGCAACGACTGGGTCTGCTGCGGACAATCGGCAAGCGCCTTCGCCCGCTGCAATTGGTCGAAGGAGTTGGAGCGGATGGCGAAGACGACAATCACGGCGGGCGCGTCGGTCCGGACGAGTTCCGCGAGGATTTGAAGGAGGCGCGCGCCTTCGACCGACGCTCCCGACGCAAACAGCTTCAGCCTGATCCACCGCGATCACGATCGTCGGTGCTCTGGCGTCGGCGTCCGCGGCCGCGTTCCGCGCCTGCGCCTCCGCAGCGGCCCGCCGGAAGAGCGGGCGAAGCGTCTCGGCGCCTCTGTCCACGAGCGAGCGCAACGCGGCACGCGTCTCCCCGGGGAACGCCTGCGCCAAAGCCCCGAGCAGGCCGGTGTCGCCGAACATCGGCGACCGCTCGGGCCGAAGGGGCGGAAGCGGAAGGAACTGCCGCTCGTCCCGGGCGAGCCTCGGCAGGAGCCCCGCCCGCAGGAAGGAGGACTTCCCCGCGCCCGACGCACCAAGCACGACGTAGATCCGGGGGCGCGCTGAGCGCCAGCCCCCTCAGCTTATCCCTCGCCTCGATCAGCGGCGCTTCCCAACCGAAGAAAATTCCAGCGTCGGGGGCTTCCAGCGCGGCCAGACCCGGATAGGGCCGCCCATTGGCTCGCCCGCCGGCGGCCAGGCGAAAAATTTCGGGTCGAGACGGCCCTTCTCAGCCCGCCGCGCAGGCGGGTGAGCCCGACTTCGGCGAAATCCACGTGCCGCTCGGCGTCTGAGCCAGGCAGCTGAACACGAAGGTCCGGGTCGCCGCCATGGGCGAGATCTACGATTGCCCAGGATCCCGGTCAGCTGTCGGCAGATCCCCAATGGGCAGGCTGGCGTCGATCAGGACGGCGAAGAGGGCCTTGTTCTTGCCCCGGCCAATGCGTGCTCCTTCCAGCACCAGCACGAACTTTAGCCATGCCTTCGACACGAGAAAGATGACTGCTTCGCACCGGAACGACGCCTGGATGAGCGCTCGCTCCCACCGCTCGCCCGCCGCGATTCCGCGCTCAGGATCGAGATCGAGGAAAATGTCGTCGAAGCCTTCGGAGGACAGCCAGTCCGCGAGCCCCTGGGCGATGAAATTGTCATGGGAAAAGTGGCTTATAAAGAGCTGTGACATTTAGTTACCGCCGAAGCGTCGCTCGATCATCCGTTCATTATCTGGTGTGCCTGTTCCTGGGAAAACTTCAACGGCCTTCCTCCGCTCGTTTGCGAGACAGCCTGACTTGGTTCCAACCTAGGGCTCAAGGTCCAACGCCGCCTACCATCATCTATAAATTCTTCTTTGATCTCAAGATCTCTCATCTTCGTAATGATCTGCGCGGTCATCGGCCTTTTGCCTTACACCCGCCCCAGATACGGACCGCTCACGTTCAGGCCCGCAGCCAGTTTGTTCCGGCCCCCCAGTTGCTTGGCCTTCGCTCTCGCCACCGCCAGACAGCGTTCGGCGCCGGCTTGGTATTGGCCAGCCTCCCGCGTCAATCCTCTAGATTCGGCCTGCCAGCGTTGGCGAGAGCGAAGGCGTTCGTCTCCTGGACCTCCTCCAGGCTTGTGACGTCCTCCGGCAGTTTGGCGACGAACCCGGTGACCCAGGTCCAGTCGTCTGCAGAAGTTGGCCAAAAGCTTCACACGAGATCGGCGAAATGAGGCGTTCTATCATCTGCCTGATGATCAGGGCGCCGATGTCCTGATCGGCGCGGACCGGATCGTAGCCGAGCTCCTTGATCACCGGCGCAAAGGCGCGATCCCGCAGCGCGTTAATTCGATGGCGACGCCTTGGCCCACTTCCGCCTGCGTCGCATTCTTTCCGCATGGCGTGATCATGAAACATATCGGCTTCGCTTGTTCGCATCCCTTCAACGATGCGACACCGGCCTTGCCCGCCTTAGCCCACAGCTTGGTGGTGTCGAGCCAGCGTCCCCGGCCGCCCGGTTCCGGACCGCATTCATCATGTCGCGCGTACCGCCCGGCCCGTCGCCGCCTTCGCCGTTCCACGGGCAGACGAAATCGACCTTGTCGGCTCCAGAAGCGGAGCGCTGTATCGAGCATCCAGCGGTTGTTGCGCTCGTATGCATCCTCCCCTTCCGGGATCGGACCAAGCTCTTTCGGGGCGACATGAACAACGGCAGAAGCCTTGACCGTGAAATAACGGGCGCGCCAATCACGGTCCGCGAAATCGACCGACTTTTCTTAGAAAAATATGCTCGTCGAAAGGGATGTAGAGCTCGAGCCGCGCGCCACGGGCAAGTGCCGCCTAGGCGAACAGGAGATCGCCACCGCAGGCGCCGCCGCAGATGCGCAAGGACCGCGGGCCCAACCCCGACGTCGTCAAGAGCTTGAGCGATTGCCCGCGCGGCGGTCGAGTTCCTCGTTGGGGTGGAAGCCGGGCTCCTGGCGCCAGGGCCCGTCGATCATGTGGCCGCTGAACAACGCGACTTTGCAGGGCGGTTCTGGGCTCATGTGCGGCATGGGCTCGCGCTCCGCTCTCCGCTCAAGCCTGCGCTTCAGGCAGGTCGAAGGCCACCGGCAGATGCTCGGGCGTGACTTGTTTCGCCGCGGCGAGCCGAGTTCTGCAAGATCGGCCATGTTGGACGGATCGTCCATCTTGTGGATCTGCTCGATCTTGTCCGGGGCGAGCTCGACGCCAAGCTCGGTCTTCAGCCAATCATGCTCCAACAGCACATTGTAACGGACGTAGGTGGCGAGTTGGGGACCCGCTTGACCGTCAAGCTTCAGGTCGCCGACCGCGCGGTCAACGAGCAGGGCGTTAGGCAGTGCGTTAGCCATTGCAGTGTCGCGCAATTCGTCCGCTCGCAATCATCCATAAGCGACTGAAGCGCGGCGAGGCCTTGCAAGGCCGCCGCGTCGGCGACGATATCCTGCGCTCGGCGCAGCTGCTGGTAGCGGCCGTTCACCGAAACGATGAGCAGCCGGTCCCGGCCCGTCCGGCCAGCAAAAGCCATGGCCCTGCAGCGCCGCGAGCATTAGGAGCTGCAGCGCCGGATCGTTGAACGGGGTGACGCCGCCGTCGACGAAGGCCCCGTCGACGGGAGTTCCGTCGCGGGAATGGACGACGATCTCTTCCGGCGCAAAATAGGTGGGCGCAGCGGTGCTTGCCCGGACGATCTGTGTCAGGCGCAGCGCGCCGTCCTGCTCGCGTATTTTCCGCGTCCGCCGTTGTTCAAGGGCCAAGGGCTGGCTGTATCCAGACGCTTGGTCATGATCATCAAGGCCGGTGCGGATCTTGTCGCTGTCGAGCGTCGTGTCCGCGCCGAGCTGCCTGTCGAGCTCCTGTTGCAGCGGCTCGACGGGGAACTTGGGCGCAAGCTTGCCCTGGAATAAGTCCGGTAGGAACTTAGTCAAACCACGGGGTTGGAACACCTTCGCGCCTATGTCGCTGTAGAGTTCCTGCGGCGCGTTCCACCGTCATGCCGCAGGCGAGGCCCGCCGCGATGATCGATCCGGTCGAAGTGCCACCGATGAGGTCGAAATAGTCGCAGAGCAACGCGTCGCGCCCGAGGCGTATCGACCAGGGTCTCGACGGTTTTCAGAAACTGCAGCGTCGAGGATCCCTCGGATGCCCGCCATCGAGTGCGAGAATGCGCTTCGGACCTTTGCAGGGGTACGAGATGGTCCTGTTTAGAGAGACCCATGCGCAAACTCCGCGACAAGCCTTCCTAGGATCGTGCTGCCAAGATCTTGGTTGCCGATAACCTAGCTTCCGCTAATTGACGGCGCGCGGTCAAGCCTCACGCCATTTGCGTGTCCCCCGATCAAGAGTACTCGAGCCCGTCGTCGATGCGGCGGTCCGCATGGATACCCAAGCGTCTTCCCCGCCAAATGCTGGGACGCCTGCACCCCTGCGCCGCTCAACCAGCAGTCGCGATCGGTGAAGGCCGCTTTACGTCGACACCGGCCATCGCGAGCCATCGCGAGGCCGCCGACTTTAAGTCGCGACCCTTGCGACTATCGTCCTCGCCATTTCCGGGTTGAGCCGGCAGACGCCGTCCGTCCGAATGACAAAGTCGGCCGGATGGAAAACCTGACCCTTGACGAAATCGAGCACCGCTCGATCGACCCCGGGTCGCTCAGGCTCCATCAAATCGAAAATGAATTTCGACGAGCCGTCGCTACCCTCGTGCATGATACCGATGGTGGGGTCATAGCCCTCGCAAATGGCTTTGATCCGAATTTCGCTTTCGAGGACGGCGTACGCGTAATTCAAAATCGCATTGACCGGGTGCGCCGCATTGCGATTGCCGGCCAAATGATAGGGCGACGAACGCTGGCCAATGGAATGCCAATTATCGGGAATTGGCCTGCGGCTTGTGCCGCGCCATTTGATTGGCATTCCACCCCAGCTGCGGAAATAGGACGCGGCGCAATTGGCTTCCAATGCGCGCAGTTCGGTAATTGTACCTCGCAGTTCTTCAAGCCGGGTCAAGGCGGCGTACGCGGATTTGATAGCCCGCTCCCATTTATCGGAGCGACGAATTGATTTTTCGAGCGTGATAATGGTCGCTTCGATTTCTTCGTGATCGCGGACCGGCAAAATTCATTGCGGAGCCCGGGACTTCCGCGGGTTTCCAATCCCCATCACGATCAATCGCTGAATATCCCGACGTGCCGGAGACGCAGACAATGTTACCTCCAATCAATTCGGATGAGGCTGACCTTTTGCTCGGCTAGCCAGGATAGGACGTCGAAGGAAATGCTGCCGCTGCCATCCAAGACGATAATTCGCTCGGGCAGATCGATGTCGCCGCGGAAAAACAAGAAGGTCTCTCGCGCCTGAGGGTAATGCGTGAAGTCCGTTTTGAATTTCGAGCGCGGCGCCATGAACTCTCATCGACACGCCGTGCCCCGCAAGGATCGATCCGGATAGGCCTTTGCACGCTTCGTGCGACGATCCAGACACCTTCTCCAACGGCTTTGCACGGGCGGGCACGGATTGCCCAATTGGAATCGTCGGCTGTTCCAGCTGCGCTCATTTGCCGGCTCTCTTCTGAATTCGCTTTGCCAGCGCGCCTTTCGTGGGCAATTTCGGCCTCCCGTGTCGAATGCGATCTCCAAATCCTAGCCTCTCTTGGTCCGATTAGAGAATCCCGAAAACCTCCTTGATCCTCGAGATCGAATCCAGCCGAAATTCCCTCGAAGCCGTGGGCCATTCCGATTTGAAAACCGCCCGCACCGAATGCAAAAGACAAGCGCGCCTAAGGCAGGCGTTTCAGGTATTCCTCATGGATTGTGAACCATAAATCTGCAGCAAATCCTCGACCGGCAATTGCTCCGATAATGCTGACAATATGAGCATATTGATCGATTGGACGGTCACGAATCGGTTGAGCGAACGAGGGCCGGGTCTCCGTCACTCAATGGTCCAAGGGTGACTTTGCTGCTCGCAATCGGACCCGACGCATAGATCTTGACGAATGGATAGCGAGCGTGCGATCGGCCAGCTTCGAGCTCTGAGTTGCTCGCGTTACGAAGCAGCCGCTCCGCCTCTCCCACACCGTCATCGTCCCCGCCCACCATCAGCCCACCCCATCAAAGACTGGAGCACGGCGACAGGTTCAGTTTCGACCGAAGTGTATTTTTGGATTGCGCTGGGTGCTCCCCGGATCTTGGTTACGCGCGGCCCGCATGACCTCAATCATTTGTGCGCCTGGGAGCACTGCGTTCGCAGCTCGAAATGGCTCGTCAGCCTGCCCAAGGCTCCGGATGAGGCTCTCCTTGTGCTTCGGCGGTATGGGGCCTTCCTCGTGGAAGCCGATGGACCGCGCCTGAGCATTGATCTTGGCGCTAACTCGAGCGAACTCGCGCGCAAGTGGTTCGCGAACCTCGTTCGGCTTCACGCCGTGGCCGTTGATGGACAACATGATCAGGATTTCGTCGGTGCGCTTGATCCCGCGTGCATAAAGCAGAAGCACCTGAAGGACCCGCCGATAGTGGCGGCAGCCGTACCGGAAGACCGGCCGCTTCCTGCGTTCTTGATGCGGTCCCCTTCGTCGACTAGGCCCTTATCGATTTATTCATTGAGGAGCGGAATGCGGAAACTCACTTTCCGCTTGTCTCCCCATTTGGCTGCCCGCTCGACGAGCTCCGCCTTGGTCAGCGCAACAGGCGACGAAGATGCTCCAGATAAAATGTGCAGATTTTGGACCTCGGCCCATGGCTGGAATCGCGCGCGTCACCAACCGCGCGAGGACTAAATGTGCAAAGTCGGAGATCAAGTTTCCCCGAAGGATAGGACAAACGCTGGCCGCAGTCCTCCGCAGGCAAACGGAGAGCTGGAAGATGCAAAAGCGGAAACGAAACTACAAACAGGAATATCGCCGACGAAAAGCGCGCGGAAAACAGCTTGGCATTTCGCTCGCGGCGGCCCGTGGGCACGCACGCGCCGGCGAACGGACACGCCCCGCGGAAATCGCCGCCAACCCACGCGGGCCCGAACAGTCCGGGCTCAAGATGATGAAGCACGGCTCCAGCCTGAAGGCCGCGGCCCGCGCCAATGCATCAGCGAGGAACGGCTCCGGCGATACCTTCGCGAGAACACGGACGCGTCCCGCATAGGGAAGGTCTGGAAGATCACCGACATCCGACACTTCCATTTGCCCATTACTCGCGCGGTAAGATATCTCGAGGTCTGGCTCTCGGACACGGAAGCGACGAAAGGCCGGCGAATCTCTCAGCCCGTGGGCCGCTTCCTGCCAACCGGGGACGCGTAGATGCTGAAGCCCTTTGTCGGCGACGGCGTGCGAGACATGGCTGGCAAATTCCACCCGTTCAGACCAGAGAGAACACGCTCTATCAGCTCGACACCGCCGGCGAGGCTGTCGGTTCCCGAAATGTACAAGATCCAAGGATGAAGGCAGTCATGGAGGACTATGAGCGCGAACTCGAGCGCGGCCGGATTTCGATTCGACGGGACGCGAGACGCGCAAACGCCGCTCCCATCGACCCAATCGAAGAAGGCGCGCCGCGCTTAGCTTGTCCAACGAAAGCTGAAGAAACTTGTCTGGATTGAGCAGTCTGCCTCGGTTGTGGCAGCTCGGACCTCTCCACCTTCAATTCGATCTATATGGAGGGACGCAAATACCACTCCCGAACTCTGGCCTCTGTGTCAGGCCTGCCAGTAGGAGAAGACGTTCGTGCTTTATCTCGACCCGTCTCCGACCGAAAATCCCCGCAACACATTAGCGATCGTCGCGCGCTGGCTTCTGGACCTGATAGTCTATGTCGAAATGGCGATTCGGTTCGTGGAATCTGAATGCGCCAAGGGCCGGGTGATCGCCGAGTTTCTGTTTGGATTGGCCCGATCGGGGTATTGGGACGAACTCGCGTTCCCGTCATGCTGACGGTGGCGCCGCTCCTCCCGCGGAGCAGCGTCCAGACTCTCCTAAGGCCTATGCCGAGCCGCGCCGCCGGAAACGCGAGAAAAAGAACGACCTTCAGAAACCATCGGATTGGTTCTCGTTTTCGACACTGAAACCAAGAACGACGAAACCCAACGAATTCGTTTCAGAACCTTCCAGCTGCGCGAAGGCGACCGGCTGGAATTCGAGGGAATCTTCTTTGATCCGATCCCGACGCCACGACCGAGGCGGAGCGGGATGTTCTTGGGAGGGAAGCAGCAAGACTGAATTGCCGGGTCTTCACGGTGCGCGATTTTGTCGAGAAGGTCCTCTTCACAGCGGCCTATGACGGCGAGGCGACTCTGGTCGATTCAATCTACCCTACGACCTGTCCCGCCTCGCAATCGAATCTCGGCGCGCCTTATCTGTCCATCATCGCAACTGGAAGGGCGAAACTGTCCGAAATTGACCGATCGATAGTTGGCGGCTTCACGATGAAGCTATCGGAAAATGAGGTTCGGCCAAATTTGCGCGTTAAGCATTTGTCCCGGCGGGTGGCTTGGATCAATTTCGCTAACCCGGGCAACAATCCGGCAAATTACCGCCGATACACAGAGGCGAGATCGATCCCCATACGCGCGGCTTTTTCCTTGATCTGAAAACGCTGGCCGCGGCGCTGACGAGCAAATCACATTCGCTCGACAGCCTCGCCAAATTCTTGGAGGTTCCCAGCGAAAATTCCATTTCAGGATTTTAGTCGAGCTATCGATGCCGAATTCATCGGCTACGCCCTCGCCGACACGCAGGCGACTTGCGGTGCTTCCAGGAATTGATGCGCCGGTTTTCCGAGCACGGCCTAACGAAGGCCCTGCCGCACCGCATCTATTTGGAGGCGAGCCTCGGCAAGGCCTATCTTCGCGAAATGGCATTAAGCCGTGGCGTCAGACGCAGCCTGATTTCGACCCGGAAATCATCGGCGCAATCATGAGCTCCTATTTCGGCGGACGCGCGAGAAATTCATCGCCGTCGGGAAATCGCCCAAACGCTCTACTAGATTTCGCGTCCATGTACCCGACAGTTTGCACGCTGATGGGCTTGTTGCACTTCGTCATCGCTTCGGGAATGGCGCACGAAGACGCGACTGCGGATGCCCAGGCCTTTCTCGATCGGACCACGGTCGCAGACCTCGCGCGAAGGGAAACTTGGAGCCAGCTGCACGTGCTCGTGCAAGTGCTCCCGGACACTGACATCTTCCCTGTGCGGTCCAGATATGGATCGGAGCCGATCGCGACGATCGGGCTCAACTATCTCTCTGCCGACCAAGCGCTCTGGTTCACCCTCGCGGACTGTATGGCGTCAAAGCTCTTGACCGGTAAGTCGCCGAAAGTGACGAAGGCAATCCGTTTTCGACCGTTAGAGCCCCAAGCCGCACTCCGGCCGATCGCCATCAGCGGCAACGAGAGGTATCGGGTTCATCCGACGCACGATGACTTCTACAAGCGGGTGATCGACCTCCGGCGCTCGTTAAAGCCCGCCAGAAGGCGCGAAAGTTAGAGGGCGCGGACGCAGCGGAGCTCAAGCGGCTAGAGTCCGAGCAGCTGGCGTTGAAGATCCTGGCCAATGCGACCTCCTACGGCATCTTCATTGAATTGAATGTCGACGATCCCGACGAGGTCGAAAGTCCAATCCAAATTCACGCCTCGGCGGGGTCGCGGGTCGCGAAGAGCGCCAAGCGCGAGAACCCGGGCGACTTCTTCCACCCTCTGCTTGGGACCCTGATAACCGGCGCGGCACGGCTGATGCTTGCGATCACCGAGCGCCTGCTCCTTGACGAAGGATTGGATTGGATTTTTTGCGACACCGATTCGATGGCCTTCGCTGGGCCTGCGAAAATTCCGCTCAATGAGTTTGAAAAGCGTGTGCGCAGCGTATGCGGTTGGTTCGACGCTTTGAACCCTTACGAGCAGCCGGGCTCCATCCTTGAGTTTGAGGATCAAAATTTCGCAATCGACTTGTCACGGGGTAAACGGCTCGAGCCGCTGTATTGCGCAGCGATCTCCGCAAAACGCTATGCACTGTTCAATCTCGACGACGACGGCGAGCCGATCATCCGCAAGGCGTCCGCGCATGGCCTTGGGCATCTGCTTTCGCCTTATGACGACGGCCCGAAATCGGACGAACGGGAGAGCGGTGTCCGCCAATGGCAGGAAGACCTCTGGAAAGAGATCATAAAATCGCTGCGCAGCGCTAATCCGCTCGAAGTGCGTTTCGATTGGAGGCCGGAACTAAACCATCCGGCAGTGAGCCAATACACCGCCGCGACGCCCGATCTTCAAGCTCGGTTCAGAGACTTCAATCGCGACAAGCCATATGCGCTGCGCGTGAAAACTTTCAATTTCTTGTTGGAGTTTTACGGCAAGCGACCCGACGAAATGGCGCGCCAGGGGCTCTTGAAATCTTCGGACGACACTAAGAGGCAACCGAAGCCGAGCGCTCCGTACAATCGCGATCCGTATAAATCCCTCCCTCGAATTTGCGATCGAGTTACCGGCTACCCGTCCGGCGCGAGTGGCTGCGCAGCTACGCCGAGACGTTACGCGGATACCATCGGCATCCTGAAACCAAATTCCTTCATGGCGAAGCGATCGAACTCGGGACACACGCAGCGTCGGCATGTGTTTGTCGAAGCGATCGAAGACATTGGCAAGGAGGCGGACAAGTGGGATGACGAGGAGCCGTTGACCGCGGACAGTGAATTCACCGTCAGCTATGGCGTCTCCGAGACCGACCGTTCGAAGATGCTTTCTGTGATCCGATCGGTATCCAAGCGTCGCCTTGCTCGTGCTGCGAGAGTTTCGACGCGTACGATCCCATTGGATGAGCCGGTCGCGAGCGAGATGCCTGTTAAGGAATTTAGGCGGCTGTTCGATGTCGCGTCGAGTCTGGCGGCTGACGATCGCGAGCGAAAGTTTTCCGACCAGGTGCTGGTTCAGTGGATTTCCGAACAGATCGAGCGGTGCGGGGTTACAGCGACGGCGAAAAGGTTGGACTACGACGCGGCGAACCTTTCGAAGGTTGTCTCCGGAAAGCGGGCTCTGCCTTCAAGGCTTCGCAAGCGGGTGGGTGAGTTGCTTAATACGGATGGATAATCTGACCTGCGGCCAAATTGAACCACAATTGGCGGTGAGACCCTTATGGTGTGTTGTTGTTTGCAAATTAACCGGGGTTCTTCGACCGTATCCGTCCCTTTCCGACCCCGGCGTTCAGCCTGGTGATTTCAAGGAGGTTCGTTGTGTCTGGTGAAGAGGATGAACACGACGAGGGTCCGGAGGAATTCTAAGCACGTCGCTCAAGCCGGCCCACCGGCGATTGATGACCTTGAGGTAGACGATATAGACGACGATGCTTTCGAAGGTGACGAAGGCGTAGCGTTTTGGAGTGAGCGCCAGAAAGAACTCGTCACAGCCCAAGTTGACTATAACCTTGGAACACTTCGAGATCTTGCCTCAGATAATACTATAGACATGAAACCGCATTTTCAGCGTCGCTATCGCTGGGATCCCGCCAAGAAGTCGAAACTTATAGAGTCCTTGTTATTAAACGTTCCTATCCCGCCTATCTATTTGAATGAGGATAAATACGGAAAGTATTCAATAATAGATGGCAAACAACGGATTGCGGCAGTTTACGACTTTCTCAGAGACGAGTTGCCTCTTAGTGGATTAAAAATATTTTCCGACTTAAATGGTCTAAAATTTTCAGCGCTACCGACGCAGATACAGACGATATTCAAGACACGACCGACGCTCAGAGCGATTATTGTTTTGAGGCAGTCGGACCCCGCGATCAAGTACGAGGTGTTTCAACGACTAAATACCGGGGGGGTGCCGCTAAATCCGCAGGAAATAAGGAACAACCTTTATTCTGGAACCTTAAATAATCGTATAAACCAGTTAGGCGAGAGCAATTCGTTCCACAAGGCTCTCTCGATTAGGGAGAAGGAGTCATCGAAGCTCTATCAGGAAATGCGGGACTCAGAGCTAGTCTTGAGATTTATGACCTTTTGCGATACTTGGGAAACATTCTCGGGTGGTGTGCGAACGCAAATGGATACATTTATGGAAAAAAACAAAAATCTAAAAAGAGAGAGAGTTGATGCTCTTGCTTCTAAATTCGAGACAGCTCTATCAAAAGCGGTGACGGTATTTGGAGATCATGCGTTTCAAAGATGGCAACCTGAAAGAGGGGGTTGGCGTAACCAGGTACTGGCCTCTCTTTATGACGCGGAGATGTTAGCTCTTCAGGAAGTCAATATTGAAGTATTGCGCGATAAGAAGGAGGAAATTCTTGGTGGGTTCCGACAGCTTTTTGGCGAGCCTGCATTCCTACGATCCGTTGATGCGGCTACAAATACACCGAGCTTTTTGAGATTCCGCGTTAAGCGAGTGCGTGAATTAGTTTCAGGTATTTGCAGCAATGACATCGACCATTGACGAGGCGCTCTCTCGCTTCGAAAAAGACATCGCCAAAAACGGGCTTTTTCTGTCTATCGAAGGTAGGATCAAAAATCCTGCAAGTAGCCGCTCACGAAGTCGCTCAGAAACATTGTTATCCGCGTATATATCTTTGACTTGCGGGCGCTTTGAGAATTATTTGCAAGAGGTATTCTTTGCTTCGGCTGATGATCTTCGGAGTCGAATCGGACAATCGAATAATCCAAGGATAACAAAATGGGAAAAGTTTCATTGGACTAATATCTATAGTTTCATCAAATGGACGGCTACCGCCGGTCGACGTTTAAGCAAGGCTGATCTGGAGCTTAAGATTAAGGCATACGCTAAAGTCATCGCAGCTGGAGAAATCTTCCCTGAATCGTTCCGATATACCAATGCAAATCCGAGAAGTGAAACAATCGAGGACATGTTTAGGCGATTCGGGATCGATGATCCATTTGGTAAACTTTCGTCTACTTACGTTGATAGTAGAGGTAGAACGTTCAATAGGAACTTACTTGAGTCTAGTCTTGATAATTTCGTGGATCGTCGACATCAGGCCGCGCACAACGGTCGCGTCGCGAACATGACCCGTGCGGACGCAGCAAACGATGACGTGTTTATACGAGCGTTCGCTCGAGCAATCGCGTCGGTACTAAAAAGCCATCTTGGGGCGATTGTTTGAGGTTTGCTAATTTTCAATTCAGGGCGGACCTTTGAGCTGATCGGTGGACCGATTGTCGCGGAAAGCTTAAACCGCTTGGAACAAATCATATCCGCTCAATTGTGGTCAAAAGTGCTGCTGAAAGATGGGAGCACTATAACCCAGAAGGAACAAAAAAAGAACTTGCGCTTAGGAACAAACCATGCACAAATGCCGTCAGGGGGGCGCGGAACCGCAGTTGCGAATGGGACCCCGCCCGTGAGAGAAGGACCCGAACAATGAACCAGCCGATTCTTCGCGTGGTGGAAGGGACTCAGGTGGATAAGACCAAGGCGCTCGACGCAGCGCTCTCGCAGATTGAGCGCGCCTTCGGCAAAGGCTCGATCATGCGGCTGGGGAAAAACCAGCAGGCGGTCGAGATCGAGACCGTTCCCACGGGCTCGCTGGGACTCGACATCGCGCTCGGCGTCGGCGGCCTGCCGCGCGGTCGCGTGATCGAAATCTATGGGCCTGAATCCTCGGGCAAGACGACGTTGACGCTGCATGTCATCGCCGAAGCGCAGAAGCAGGGCGGCGTTTGCGCTTTCGTGGACGCCGAGCATGCCCTTGACCCGGTTTATGCCAAGAAGCTTGGCGTCAATCTCAACGACCTCCTGATTTCCCAACCCGACACTGGCGAACAGGCGCTCGAGATCACCGACACGCTGGTGCGATCCGGCGCGATCGACGTGCTCGTCATCGACTCGGTCGCCGCCCTCACCCCGCGCGCGGAAATCGAGGGTGAGATGGGCGAATCCCAGCCGGGCCTCCAGGCGCGGTTGATGAGCCAGGCCTTGCGCAAGCTCACCGCATCGATCTCGCGCTCCAACACCATGGTGATCTTCATCAACCAGATTCGGATGAAGATCGGCGTCATGTACGGCTCGCCGGAAACGACCACCGGCGGCAACGCGCTCAAATTCTATGCCTCCGTGCGTCTCGACATCCGTCGCATCGGCGCCATCAAGGACCGCGACCAGGTGGTGGGCAATCAGACTCGAGTCAAGGTCGTTAAGAACAAGGTCGCCCCGCCGTTCAAGCAGGTCGAGTTCGACATCATGTACGGCGAAGGCGTCTCCAAGATGGGCGAACTCGTCGACCTCGGCGTCCGGGCGGGTGTGGTGGAGAAATCCGGCGCCTGGTTCTCCTACGACAGCGTGCGGCTCGGCCAGGGCCGCGAAAACGCCAAGGCTTATCTCAAATCCAATCCCGAAATGGCGAACAAGATCGAACACGCCATTCGCGACAACGCCGGCCTGATCGCCGAGCGCATTCTCGAAAACGCAAGTCCCACTGAAGAGGACGCCGCCGAAGGCTGACCGAACTCCTTCGGGCGCGCCCGCGTCCCCGCCTTCTCGAGCGGCGCGCCCGTCCGCCAGGGACGTTAGTCAGTTCGAAGCGCGCGCCGGGCGCGCGGGGACGGCCTTTCGAGCGCCGCTCCCGCGCCCCGGCTTTTCCGCGGCTGCATTGGTCTTCCCCTCCCGCGCCCGCGATTCCCGTTGGCTTCACGCGTCCCCTTGATTTACAAAGCCTCCTGAAAAATCCTGTCGAGGCAATGTGTTCATGACCGGCGTCAACGAGATTCGATCGAGTTTCCTGCAGTTCTTCGCGAACCGCGGCCACGAGGTCGTGCCCTCGAGCTCCCTCGTTCCTCGCAACGATCCCACGCTCATGTTCACAAATGCCGGCATGGTGCAGTTCAAGAACGTTTTCACCGGCGTCGAAAAGCGGCCTTACGTTCGCGCCACGACCGCGCAAAAGTGCGTGCGCGCGGGGGGCAAGCATAACGACCTCGACAACGTCGGCTACACCGCACGCCACCACACCTTCTTCGAGATGCTCGGCAACTTCTCCTTTGGCGACTATTTTAAGGAGAACGCGATCGAATTCTGCTTGGGGCCTGCTGACCCGCGACTTCGGCCTCGACGCGAGGCGGCTGACCGTGACCGTCTATTACGACGATGACGAAGCCTTCGATCTTTGGAAAAAGATTTCCGGTCTGCCTGACGAGCGAATCATTCGCATCGCGACCAGCGACAATTTCTGGGCAATGGGCGACACAGGCCCGTGTGGTCCTTGCTCTGAGATTTTCTTTGATCACGGCGACCACATTCCTGGCGGTCCGCCCGGATCGCCCGACGCGGACGGCGATCGGTTCGTCGAGATCTGGAACCTAGTTTTCATGCAGTACGAGGCGTTGCCGGGCGGCCAGCGCGTCAACTTGCCCCGTCCTTCCATCGACACCGGCATGGGCCTCGAGCGCATTGCCGCGGTGCTTCAAGGCGTCCATGACAACTACGACATCGATCTCTTCCGGGCGCTGATTCGGGCGATCGCCGACCTCACCGGCGTCGATCCGGACGGACCTCACCGAGCCTCCCATCGCGTCATCGCTGATCACTTGCGCGCCTCCGCCTTTCTCGTCGCCGATGGCGTGCTGCCGTCGAACGAGGGCCGAGGATATGTGTTGCGTCGGATCATGCGCCGCGCCATGCGCCATGCACAGATTCTGGGAGCTCGCGACCCACTGATGTGGCGCCTGGTCCCTGCGCTTACGCGCGAGATGGGCCAGGCCTATCTCGAACTCATTCGCGCCGAGAGTTTGATCGCCGAAACCCTGAGGCTCGAGGAGACCCGGTTCCACACGACGCTGACACGCGGGCTCGCCATCCTCGAGGACGAGACGCGGTCCTTGCGGACTGGCGGCGTGCTCTCTGGAGAAACGGCGTTCAAACTCTACGACACCTACGGTTTTCCCCTCGACCTGACCCAGGACGCCCTGCGCGCCCGCGGACTTTCGGTGGACGTGGACGCGTTCAACGCGGCCATGGAGCGCCAGCGCGCAGAGGCGCGCCGCGCCTGGGCGGGGTCGGGCGAAACGGCGACCGAGACCGTCTGGTACGGTCTGCGCGAGCGGGTCGGCGCGACCGAGTTCCTCGGCTATGAAAGCGAGACCGCCGAAGGCGTCGTGCAGGCGATTGTCCGGGACGGTCTCCAAGTCGACAGGCTGGAAGCGGGCGAGAAGGGCTCCCTTATTCTCAATCAGACGCCATTCTATGGCGAGTCCGGCGGCCAGGTCGGCGACGTCGGCGAGATGACGGGGCCGGGCTTCCGCGCCGCCGTGACGGACACGCGCAAGAAGCTTGGCGACCTCATCGTCCATGACGTTACGATCGTGGAGGGAAGCGCTCGAGTCGGCGTGGCGGCGGAGCTTGTCGTCGATCATGCGGCCCGCGCCGCGACCCGCGCCAACCATTCCGCGACCCACATTCTTCACGAGGCTCTTCGACTCGTGCTTGGCGATCACGTCGCGCAAAAGGGCTCCCTCGTCTCGCCCGAGCGGCTGCGGTTCGACTTCGCCCATCCCAAGCCGATAACATCGGACGAGCTCATCGCTGTGGAGGACATCGCCAATCGCGTGGTGCTGGAGAATGCCGAGGTGACCACGAGACTTATGGGCCTCGAGGAGGCGCGGGAAGCCGGCGCGCGGGCGCTATTTGGCGAGAAATATGGCGACGAGGTTCGCGTGGTGAGCATGGGACTGATCGAGGACGCCGCTGTGCGCGAGCGCCCTTATTCGGTCGAACTGTGTGGCGGCACGCATGTGAGTCGCACTGGAGACATCGGGCTCATTACTGTTGTCGGGGAAAGCGCGGTGGCGGCCGGTATTCGGCGCATCGAGGCCAAGACTCGCAACGAGGCGCGCAAGAAGCTCGCCGCCGATTCCCGCGCCTTTGTCGAGATCGCCCAGCTCCTGCGCGCGCCTGCCGACGAGGCGGGCAAGCGCCTTGAGGGTCTGATCGAAGACAGGCGCAAGCTCGAACGCGAACTCGCTGACGCCAAGCGCAAGCTCGCGATGGGCGGCGGCGTTTCGGGCGGAACGAACGCGGTGCGCGAAATCGGCGACGTCAAGTTCTATGCCCGCGCCGTCACCGGCGTCGACATGAAGGACCTTAAGTCGCTGGCTGACGAGGCCAAACAAAGTATCGGATCCGGCGTCGTTGCAATCGCGGCGACCGCTGAAGATGGAAAGGCTAGTCTTGTCGTGGCGGTAACGCCTGACCAAACCAGCCGATTCAACGCCATCGATTTGGTCCGCCTCGGCTCCGCAGCGCTCGGCGGAAAGGGCGGCGGCGGCCGCCCCGACATGGCTCAGGCCGGCGGTCCTGACGGCGCCAACGCGGATAAGGCGTTGTCCGCGGTCGAGGAAGCCATTCGCGAACACGTGTAACGCGGGCGGCGGAAACAGACGGCCCTGTTTATGGCGCTCACTCGACTACGGGCGCGGCCGGAGCTTGCGCCCCCTGGTCCCGACCCGAGGTTGTCATCCCTGTCTCGGTACGAATTGTCACCCATGTGTCCGGGTCGGACAGGACCGAATTGGCGGAGAGGGAGTCCCCCTTTCTGTCAAATCATGGAGTTTCTCCTCGTCTCATTCGACTGCTTTGCGCAAGAAAAATCGACTAATTTTGCGGGGCCCCTGTTCCACCACGTGCCTTGATGTCTCCGTAAAGCGCACCACGTTATTGGGACCGAAATTGGGGCCGGTTTAGGACCCATCTGCGGCGGGGATGATGACTCGGACGATAAACAAAATGTCGGCGAGGACCGTAGAGGCGCTGACCAAGCCGGGCAGGCATTCAGATGGCGGCGGCCTTTACCTGTCGGTATCGGGCGACGGGCGCCGCCGGTGGGTTTTCCTTTACACCTGGCGTGGAAAGCTGCGCGAAGCGGGTTTGGGCTCGGCCGCAAAAGGGGGAGTGCCGCTAAAGGCAGCGCGCGAGAAGGCCGCCGAAGGTCGCTCTCTTGTGAAGGCTGGCCACGATCCGATAGCCGAGTGGAATAAGCCCGAGGCCGAGGACGTCCCGACGTTTGGAGGGGCGGCGGATACCTTCCTAGAGGCGCATAAGGGTGAATGGCGCAATGAGAAGCACAAAGCGCAGTGGAGCATGACGCTGACGCACTACTGCGAGTCGATACGAGACACCCCAGTCGATCAGATCGACACTGAAGCCGTCCTATCAGTCCTGCAACCCCTGTGGACCCGAGCGCCGGAGACGGCGTCGCGACTTCGCGGCCGAATCGAAGCCGTACTCGATGCAGCTAGGGCTCGAGGCTTCATCGGCCGCAATGAAGCCAATCCCGCGCGATGGCGCGGGCATCTAGACAAGCTATTGCCCAAGAGAGCCAAGCTGACGCGTGGCCATCACGCCGCAATGCCCTATGCCGACGTTCCGACCTTCATTGCCGAACTGCGCCGAAGGCCTGCGACAGCAGCTAGGGCCCTTGAGTTTTGTATCCTAACCGCCACGCGATCCGGTGAAGCGTTGGCCGCGCGCTGGGACGAGATCGACTTCGCGACGGAGGTCTGGACCGTTCCCGCCCGTCGTACGAAGGCTGGTCGTGACCATCGTGTTCCGTTGTCCGACCGTGCGTTGGCGATCCTTCGCGAAATGGATGCGGCTAGGACCGGCGAGCACGTCTTTCCAGGTCAGAGACCGAATCAGCCGCTTTCCGGAATGGCGTTTGAGATGCTGTTGAGGCGCGCCAAGACACCATACACGGCGCACGGCTTCCGTTCATCGTTTCGAGATTGGGCGGGCAACGAGACGCAGTTCCCGCGTGAGCTTTCTGAGCACGCACTTGCGCACGTTATCGGAGATAAGGCCGAACAGGCGTACCGGCGCTCAGATGCGCTCATGAGACGGCGTGAGTTGATGGACGCCTGGGCTCGCTACTGCCACGGCGGCGAAGAAAACGTCTTCACCTTCAGACGACCCCTGTAGGTTCGGCGGCGGTCATGGCCACGAAGCCGACAGGCAACGCGCGCGGACGGCCCAGGAAGACGCACGAGCCCAAAGAGGAGGGCCGGCGCGGGCGGCCAAAGGAAAGGTAAAGCTGCTGGCGAATGATCCCTGGAGATATCTCTATGCTTTGACGCAAGTGGCTATCGACCGCCGTCGCGTCACCGGATTAACAAGTGAGCTGAAGATTTGCGAAACCTTTGCCGCGATTATGGTAGGTCGCCCGCTCCGAGTTGGCGAGGTCATCTTCGAGGATGGCGTTCCCGTGATGGGCGCACAGCAGGCATTTCAGCGCGAGCTTCTCGGCCAGCCATTTCAGGTTATTCATCGTAGGTGGGACAGCCTAGCGCCCCATGGACGTATTGCTGCACTAAGGAAAGGCGCGAGCCCGATAGCAGGCAGTTGGCGAGACCGCAAAGAATTTCGCCGGGTCGCTGATAATTTGCGAAGGAAGCTTCGCATCCTTCGAGGGCCAGTCCTAAACCCAAACACGCGTTGGTTCGCGCGTATGAATCGCGTCATGCGGATTTGCTTCGATGGTAGGTACGAGAGCGCCGAACTCGCGGAGGCTATGGCTGGCGACATTGGCGAGGTCGATTACTTTCGGACGAAGTTGCGACCGATCCTGTTGGCAAGAACGGCGTCGTGTCAGGCCGGCGAAGGCATTCAGTTTCTTACCTTGTCCAGTTTAATCGATTTGATTTTTCCTTAGGGTCTATCAGACTGACGCCGCCCGATTATCCGGCCCAATAATCTTCCCAACGACAGGCCAGGATACGTTTCTGCATGCTCCGGAGACGGCCTGAAACAGGCGCGATCGTGTCGCCGAGTGGGAATAGGGGACCGAGGCGCTTTCCCATCAGGTAAACGGCTCCCCTGGAGCCAGATTGTCGAAGGAAAGCAGATGGGAGCTAGCAAACATGCGGCCGAGAGGCCAAACCGGCGTGCCTACACGGTCCGCGAGACGCAAGAAATCCTGAACGTCTCATACGCGAGCATTTATCGGATGCTCAAGGATGGTCGCCTGAAGAGCATCAACATCGGGAGATCGAGGCGCATCCCTGATCACGCGATTGAGGCCATCCTTGGCGAGGACAGCCAATGACAGCGGGCGCCGACCGATCCGCCCGCTCATCCGAATGCCTGAGCAGCCACCGCTACAGGAAAGGCTGACCGCCATGGCCGACAATTATCCTCCTACTCTTCAACGGGCGACCCTCCTCAAACTCGCGGAATCAGTGGGGTGCACCGCCGGCGCCCTGCGGCGCGACGAGTGCGGTGATTGGAGCATCCAAGGGGCGCGTGGTCACATCTATGCAGTTCCGGGCGTTCTGGCTGAAGGGTTTCGGGATCGCGCGGGTTTTCTGATCTACGTTGACTGTGGGTCCTACTCCGCCGCCTCGCGCGCTTGGTCTCTGACCAGGACCGACTTGGCATTCGCCACGGTTATCAACGACGGCGACACGGAAGGCTGCCTGTTTCTCGACCGCCTTCCAACCTCTTCGGCAATCATCCGCAAACGGGTCCGCATTCGCAAGAAGCGTGAGATCAGCGACGCAGAGCGCAAGCGGCTCCGCAGTGTAAGCGGGCTCTAGGGGCCAAAGAAACCAGGACCGACTTGGCATTCGCCACGGTTATCAACGACGGCGACACGGAAGGCTGCCTGTTTCTCGACCGCCTTCCAACCTCTTCGGCAATCATCCGCAAACGGGTCCGCATTCGCAAGAAGCGTGAGATCAGCGACGCAGAGCGCAAGCGGCTCCGCAGTGTAAGCGGGCTCCAGGGGCCGAAGAAATCGGCCCCTCAGACCCTGACGCTATCTACAGGGCAGACTGACGCTGGACGGGGTTTTCAAGGCCGCTCAGCTCCTCAGACAGTTGGTCCGCAGGGCGCGCACCGGAGAAGAGTGATAACCAACCCCGATGTGAGCGAGGGGTCTACACAGGCTAACCGGTCGCACCAGGACGATCAGGATCGGCCATCGGTCGCGCCCGCGATTTGCGAGCAAGAGGTCCTCGGCGAGGGTCGCACTGCCCATGCCTAAGCGTCGCAATGCGATCTCCGGCCAATGGGCGGCTCGGTTAATCGAGATGCTCGAAAGCCCGGCCTACCGAACCCTGAGCCTCTCGGCTCATAGGGTGCTCGCTCGGATCGAGATCGAATTTGCTCACCACGGCGGCAACGACAACGGCAAACTACCAGTCACCTTCGACGACTTCGTCAGGTACGGCGTACGGCGTAATTCAATCGGAACATCGCTAGACGAATTGGAGGCGCTCGGTTTTCTCAAGATCACCGAGCACGGGAAGATGGCCAGAGCCGCCGATTACAGGCGACCGAACCTGTTCCTCCTTACGACGCGTCCCGAACTGGAAGGCGTTGGCCCGGAACGCTGCGGATGGCGGCGGTTCAAGACTGTCGAGGAGGCTGAGGCCGCCGTCGCAGCATTTCGGGCGCGCCACAAAAAAATCCAAAAGCCGCCAATGCCGAAACGGCACCGAAAGCCAGTACCGAAACGCCACCGATGGCGTCAAAGAGCCAGTGCCGAAACGGCACCACTATGAATGGCCGAAACGGCACCACTATCTATATCTCGGGTGCAGAGCCTATTCCGGCAGCGCGAGCAGACACGCCGGCCGAGCCAACCCCGCGATGCAGGCCGGCACATGCGCTGTCCTCCAAGCGCCTGGGCCATAACGTCAGCACCGAGCCTGAGGTCAGAACCGCGAGACGACGGCGGCAGGCGGGCAGGCTATCCCACGAACGATGGCGGAATGCCCCGCATGAGGCTGCCGTCTTGACGGAGAGCATCGCCTACGCGGGGGGCGCGAATGTCGTCCCATGACGACACTTCTTCTTTGCGGTAGCGGTTCGGAAAGGGAACGCTCCTAAGCACGGTCGGCACACACCCAAAGCGATTGAGGGCTTCGCCGCCCAGGCTGTTCGCAAGGGTGTAGTGGCCTGGAAACGGGCCTCATTACGCATCACTCTCAGGGCATACCACTACGATGTTCGTACGATTTCGGCGACAGGCGAACCGCGTTCAGGCCAGCATAGTCGAGACCCGCCGCGTCGACGGGAAGGTGGTGGCCGAGCACATCGGCGCGCTCGGATCGGTTGATGCCGCCGTCTCGCTCCGAGAGCGCATCGCCTTCTGGACCAAACTTCCAGGTCGCTTCGCCAGTCTCGGCAACCGCGTCAGCCCTGACGAGCACCCCAAACTCTATGCCGCGCTTCACGCCCGCGTTCCGATGCCGACGCTGGACGAGCAAAGGTCGATCCAAGAGGAAAACGCGAAGGACGACGAGCGCTTCTGGGACGTGATGCATGACCTCAGCGCGTCCGCTATTGAAGGCCACAACGCGCTAATCGCCAAGGCCGAGAAGACCGTCGCGGAAGAGAGGCCAAAACTCGTGGCTGCGGCAGAACAACGCGACGCCGCCAGACAGCGCCTCGGGAGGCTTGCTCGCGGCGAATACGTCGCAGGCGGCTTAGGCAAGAAGTTGGACGTCGTCGCCGTCATGAAGGCGGCTGGGTTCTCGACGAGGCAGATGAAGCAGATGCAACAAATGGCGAGCCTGTCGGAAGCGGAATACTCGGCGATGCTCAAGCGAGCGGACCCGCTAACGGCGGTTGACAGGGCCATTGATCGCGAGCTTCGCCGTATCATTCGAGAGCGGCGTTAGACGACGTCTTCGGAGACCCGGGCTCCTCGTTGTCACAGCGTAGTCTCCGAACACGCAGAGGCAAAGGACTCCACGTACAGACGCCATCTGCGCCGGTGAAATCCGTCTCCGACGAGCTGCTCGCTAGCGTTGATAGTCGCGAGGCATGCGGAGGGAAATTCGTTCGATCGTCGCTTCGCAGTGTGCGCTCACGCGCCTATGCTCGCCAAGCGACGGGTGTCAGCCGCGCTTCGCCCCAATCATCGTCAGCCGCAGGATCGCGTCGCTGACGCTTTCATGGAGACCGATCCACGCCCCCGCGAAGAGGGCGACACCCGCCCCCGCCGCGCAAGTCCTGGCCGCCCATGACCTGTTTCGATCCACGCCCCCGCGAAGAGGGCGACTGGCTCTTGGTAAGCCAGTGGCTTACTTGGTGATAGAGGCTCTCCTGCGCGAACCCAGGGCGTTCAAACGCGCTGTAACAGTGCACGGATGAACAATGCGGCCTTTTTGCTAGGCTATTCAGGGGCTTGGCTTCTGCGCGAAGGTTCCTCTGTTTTGGGGCACGCTTGGGGTTCGCGCTCGCCACTCGCCTTCCTTCGCGAAATCATACAATCAACGGTCCGTGAGGTCGGCCGCGGGCTTGGCGCCGACGTGTTCTACTCTCCGTCGCCAGTTCGCGCCGAGATAATAGTATCGTAGGGAGTTCCTGCTCGCGATCGATCATCGCTTCGAGGTGAGCCTTGAACACCGTCCACTGAGCCGGATCGACCTCGATCTCGAATACTGAATACTGGACACGCTGGCCGAAATCGCGGCAGGCTTTCGCGACACGACGCAGTCGCCTTTCGCCGCCGCTCTCGGACGCCCTCACGTCATAGGTCACCAGAACCAGCACCGCCCTCTCACTTCCAGAATCACGGCGGGTAGGCGTCGAGATCGCCGCGCAGGCGGCGCGACAGCAATTGCGCCTGCAAATAAAGAACAAGGCCAAGCGGCGCCATCTCGCCCAGGAATGGATGGCGACGCTCGGTCCGCTTTCGCTTTTGCCAAGCTTGAAGCACCGTCTTACGGCCGTCGTCGCTGAGCAGAACCGCGCCGCTATCCTGCCTCACGAAATCCTTGGCGCCGATCTGCCGCCGGTTGAGAAGTGCGAGCGCCAGCCTGTCGGCGAGGACCGGGCGCAACTCTTCCATCAGGTCGAGTGCGAGGCTCGGGCGTCCCGGTCGATCGCGGTGCAGGAAACCAACCGCCGGATCGAGCCCGACGCTCTCCGCCGCGCTGCGGCAATCGTGGACGAGCAGCGTGTAGAGAAAGGACAGGAGCGCGTTGACCGGATCGAGCGGCGGCCGGCGCGAGCGCCCATGAAACGCGACGTCGGCGTCGGGAATGCGGATCAGCTCATTGAACACGCCGAAATAGACTTGGCCCGCTTCGCCTTCCGCGCCGCGCAGGACGTCCGCTCCGTCGTCGGAGAGGCCGACGCGCTGCAGGATCATGCCCAGCCGCTTTACAGCCATCTCGATCGCCAGCCGTCGCTCTGCGGCGATTTCGTCGCCGTGGTCGCGCAGCGCCCGTTGCAGGACTGTCCGCTGATTGGCGATCTTGCCCGAGACGATGCTACGGACGATGTCGTCGGGCGCGTCGGAAACACGATATTGCTCGCGCCGCAGCAGAACGTTGCCGCTGACCGGCCCCTCGATGCGCGCCTGGAAGCGTCCCACCCGGTTGAGTAGGACGATCGTGATCCCGGCGCCCGCACAAGCCTGGATCAGCGGCGGCGAGACATAGATCGCCCCGAAGACGACGACAGAGCCGAGCATGTGCAGCGGCACGCGCGCCCGCTCGGCGCCGTCGACTTCCGCGACCAGGTTTTCGCCATCCTTGCGCAAGCCTGCGCCTTCGGTCGTGACGTAGACGGTGTTGAGGAGTCTTCTTCACGCGCCGTCCGCCGAGGGTTGACCGTCCAGCGCGGCCTTGACCTCTCGGTCGCGCCAAGCCTTGGCGGAGCGTTTAAAGGCCTGCGGGCGGCAAAGGTCGAGGAGCGAGCAGGCAGAGCACTTGCGCTTTTCGTACTCGGCCGCAGGCGTTCGGCCGGAGGCGAATAGCTCACGCAAGGCCGCGACGGCGTTCTCCGTCAGCCGCCGCAAATCGTCATCGAAGCGGACCTCGGCGCGGCGGCGCGTCGTTCCATAGAAGATCGCGCCTTCAGGGACGGGACGTCCGGTCATTTCCTCCAAACACAGCGCTTGTGCGCAGAGCTGCGCCTCGTCGGCGCGATGCGCTTTGGGCTTGCCGCGCTTGAATTCGACCGGATACGGGGTTTCAACGTCGCCCGAGCGATGGAATTCGACAACGTCGGCGACGCCGGAAAGCCCGAGCCGGCGCGAGGCGAGCGGCATGGCGGTCACGCGCCGGACTCCGCGCGAATAGCGCGCTCCGGGCTCATCGGTCGTCTCGTGCAGCACGCGGCCCTCGGCGGTGAAGCGGTTTTCCTCCCACATCCGCTCGACATGAATGAGCGCCGCCTGCCTCAGGCAAAAGACGGCGTGCTGAATCGCGGAGATGGGGATGGAGTTCGTCTCCACCGCGCCCTCCCCACCCGAACTCCGCTATTAGAGCAACTCGTGGACGGTGACGCCCTCCAGCAGGCCTTCGCGATCGAGCGTTACCCGATAATCCGAGAACCAGCGCGCCGGCGGCAGATTGTCGAGTCTCTTGTCGCCGATCGGGTAGACGTCCTCGCCGCTGACTCGGTCGATGCGGACGCGCTCGAACAGATCGTGCGCCTGGGTGTTCCCGAGCGCACTCTTGTGTTCAAAGGCGATTAGCTTGCGCGCCGCCATTTCGCCGCGCGCCGCTGATCGGTCATGCTCGAACATGTTCCTCAACGCATCCCAGACGAACGATAGATCGTCGTCGGAGAAGCCGGTCCGTTCGGCGAGCTTGGCGGAAATGAAACCATGCGCGACGTAGAGGCCGTAAGGAACGATGTATTTGCGACCCATGGTGCGATTCTCCGTCCGCTCGTCGTCGCCGCCCTCGGTCTGCTTTGCCTTTTCGGCCTCGTTGGTCGCCGCCATCCGCGTTATGGCGATTTCCAGCGGTACGACCGGCTCGACCGAGCGGGTAAAGGAGAGCTGGACCGGTCCGCGCACCTGTCCGCAATTGACCCCGGTGCTCATGACGGCGCCGAAGGTGCGGACGTCGAAAAAATTGTCGCACATGAACTGCCGAAGCTTGCCCGCCTCGTCGTCGTCCTTCGGATTGAGCTTCTTGTCGGTCAACGCCTTCTTGTCGCCCGGCCGAACGTCGATATAGGCCTTCCGGTGCTTCTGGTTGAGGATTGCGCCTTCCTGGACGTAGATGGCGTAGCGCGTCTCACTGCCTTTTGCGATTTCGGCATAGTTGCGGATTTTGCGCAGACGTCAGTAACGAGGCCCTGGTTCGTCTCGGGATCGAGGCGCGGCAGATTGCCGGCGTCGGGATCGCCGTTAGGATTGCCATTAGTGACGTCGAACAGAAAAACGAAATCGTAGCGATGGGAAAGCGCGGTCATTGCGACATTACTCCTGCGGAGCCACTGAGACTTCGCCGCCGGCGTCTTCCCTGCGGCGGTAAAAATCATTGCGTTGATGGTAATAGCCGATCGCAAACAGCGCCTGACGTTGCGCGCTGAGCGTGGGAAGGAACAGCGACTCTGGATCGGCCAGCTCGAATATCTCGCCGATGCGCCGGTCAAGGTTGACGGCGAGCCCTGGCCTGTCCTTCCTCAGGCGGGACAGGTGATGAGTTGCCTTTCGCTGAAGCAGCGGAAAGACGGCGCGCGGAGTTGCGGAAGCCGTCCCATAATATTGGTCGCGAATGGTCGCATTGACGGACCCCCCAAGCGCCTGGGTCTGGGCATATTCATAAGCGGCGAACAAGCGACCGAGCAGATAGCCCGAATCCCTGTTCTCGACGTCGAGCGACACGGGGACCTCCATTGCAAAATTGCGGATGAGCAGGGATTTCAGTATGGCCGCGCGCAAGCCGCTGACGTCATGGTCGGCGCGCAGCCGCATCAGAAGGGTGGAAAGAAGCGTCAGAGGATAGGAGGCGCCGGTGAGGATCGCCCGCAGCCACTCGCCCGCGAGATTGGGGGACACATTCTCGGACTTGCGCTGCGTCGCCGTTTCGATGAGCAGCCGCCAAATCGACGGTCGCTAGTCGCGCGGCGGCGGCTCGATCTGCATTCGCGCCACATGCGCAAGAAATCGTTCAGCGATAGCTCCGAATTCGTCCTCGAGATAGAAGCGCACCGAAAGCCGCGCCGCATTGGGCGCGAGGCCGAGCACGAAGAAGCGCACCCCCTGCGGCAGGTCGGGCTTGAAATCCGCGATCGGCCGCCCCTCGCGAACCGCGTGAAGAATGGCAGCGACCTTCTTCGCCTGGATGCTTTCGTCGACAGCATCGGCGCCGAGCAGAGCGGCAAAGAAGCCTTCCGCCTCGTCGCTCGCCTTGGCGTCGGTCGCGTCCGCCCAAAAAACTGTCGAGGCGTCGCCGATCTGGATGCGATGACCGCTCTCCCTTTCAAGGAAGCGGTTAAGCACTGTCGTGTATGCGAAGGCGGCCGCCTCCGAGGCCGGCGCGTTCTCACCCTGCTCATGGCCATAAGAAGTGAACGCGTCCAGGTTGAAGGAGACGATCGAGGCTCCCGACGTCTGCGCGCCCCAAACGCCTTTGATCGCGGGGTGCAGCCGCGCGATCGGGCCGCGTTCACCAGTAACGAGGCAGGCGGCCTCCTTCTTGTCAACTTCGGCGCGGAGCCGCGCCCACAGCGCCCGCGCCGCAGGTCTGTCGTGGATGTAAGTGTTATTGAGTTGCTCGCTTTCCAGTGCGAAGACGATGTTCTGGTCCTTCATCTCCTCCGGCCAGCCGAGGCGAACAAAATCGTCCGGTGACCAAGACTTCGATGAACCGCAGGAGGGCTTTCAGTCCCGGATCGTCCGCTTCTTCGAGTTCTCGTCGGTGGAACGCTCGAAACGCCTCAATTCGCGCGGGTCCCGCCTTCTTTTCATCCGCTGAAACGCCCAGCGCGAAAGCGGTATTGTCCCACAGAAAGAAAGAACGCGGGGTTGTACCCGGCCTCTTGAAGGAGGCGGGGACCGGCATCAATCGCGACAATTTCCTGTTGCCTTCCCCCTCGCGTAAGTCGATCGGCTGCCCAGCCGGCGACCCATCGGCGTTCAGGGAAACGAGGAAGCCGATCCTCTCCGTTGAGTAGCCGTGCGCCGGCGCCTCGGGCAGTCGTTTATAAGCGCGAACGAGGGAGGCGAGCGCGCTCATCGCCGGATTTCCGGTGAGCCGGGCGCCGGGACGCGCATGACGCCGTTGTCCAGCCGGGAGCGAAAGAAGAGGGAACTACGATCGCCGCTGTGGTCGATGTCGTAGAGCATGAAGCCGAGGTCGCGCGTTTCGTTTATCGCTGGCGGCGAAGCGTCGCCCGGCTCGATAAGGCGAAACCGCGCGGGGAATTCGCGCGTGCCGAGACAGGGCTGATGGAAGCACTGGCCCTTCCGGGCGCGGCGGTTGAACGAGTTGAGATGCTTGCCCTCATTGTCCCCCGGGCCGGCTTTCGGCGTGAGCGTAAAATGCGCCTCGATCACATAAGCGACATCGACGAGGACAGTCGCGGCGCGCTGCTGGCGATCCTCGTCCACGAGCAGGACCAGATCGCCGACATCGCCGGAATTCATAGCCTTGCGGATGGTCGAAGAAGGCGCCTTGTGGCCGACCTCGTTGCGTCGGATCGACTGAAAGCGGATCGGCTTCAGGACGTGGATCACATCGACGATCCATACAATCGCCGGCTTCCAGTGGATCGCTTCGAGGATGCCGCGTGCGGCCGACGGTGTCATTAAATCATAGGAGACGCGCTCGACCTTCATTTCCGGGCGGGTAAAGCAGGCGAAGTCACCCGACACCAAGAGCCTGACGCCATAGGCCATACCACCGCCTCAAATGATCGAGTTCCTCTAACGCCAGATAGCCCGCGTTTTCCCATTCAAGCCCGACCTCGTCTTGGTACAGGCTCCCCGTCACAAGTTCGGCAAACTCCCCAGCATTTCCATCTACGAACCGTGCATGGCCGTTCGTCAAGAGCAAGTCCCGTGCCTTTGGCGGAATTTGCACGAGAAACGACTGCAGGCGGCGCGCAACGGCGCCGGCGAGCGCTCCCGCTCGCAAAGCCGCGAGCGCGTCGCGAGCCTCGGCCTCGCGCGCGACGATCACAGGAGCGAGCCCGCTCTCGATCATGCGGAACGCGTCCGCGACCCTCCGATAGTCGAAATCCAGTTCGCGAGCGCTCATGCGAAACGCATCGAGGACCTTTTCGCGGTCGAGCGTCTCCCCCTTGCGCCAATAGACCTCGCCGAAATAGTCGCGCATCGCGTCTGGCGACAGCAGGTCAGCATGCTTGCTCATCATGCGGGCCATGTCACTGGCGAGCGCCGCAATCTCTCGCGGCGGCCGGTGCTGGGCAGATCGGAACACGCCTACAATGCTTGCCTTGACGGGGCGTCCGCCTTCGCGATTGCAACGACCGGCAGCCTGCGCGATCTAGTCGAGGCCCGCCTCCGCCCGCCAGACTCGGGGGAAATCGACATCGACCCCGGCCTCGACAAGGGAGGTCGCGATCAGCCGGCAGGGCTTTCCCCCTCTCAAACGCTCACGGACTTCGGCGAGGACGCGCCGGCGGTGCGCCGCGTATTGCCGAGTAGTCAAATGGACAACGCCTTCGAGAGAGGCGACGGTTTTTCGATAGAGCGAAAGCGCGTGGGCGCGGCTGTTGACGATCACGAGGCCCTGCGGCGCTCCGGCGAGCGAAGCCACGAGGTGGTCATCGGTCTGGTCGCCGAGATGCACTACGCGAACCCGCTTCAGCCGCTCGTGCAGGCGGATGGGATCGGGCGCGAGTTCGCGCTTCGGCCCCAGCGCTAGCCCACCCTTGAACTCCGGAGCGCCGACTGCCGGCTGGGTCGCCGTGCAAAGAACGACCGACGAGCCGTAGTTGCGGGCGAGTTCATCGATCGCGGCGAGGCACGGGCGCAACAGCGGCAACGGAATGGTCTGCGCTTCGTCCAGGATGATCAGCGATCTCGCGAGACTGTGCAGGCGCCGGCAGCGCGACGGACGGTTCGAGTGCAGGCTCTCAAAAAGTTGGACGTTCGTCGTCACAACAACAGGCGCAGCCCAGTCCTCCATCGCCAAGCGAAGCTTGTCGCGCGCCTCGCGGCCTTCGATGCGCGACTCGTCGATCGACGCATGATGTTCAAGAACGATTTCGCTGCCGAGGACCTCGCGAAAAATGGAGGCCGTCTGATCGATCACCGAGGTAAACGGGATGGCGTAGACGATCCGATCGAGGTTATGCCGCTTGGCATGCTCCAAGGCGAGGCAAGCGAAGCGAGCGTCTTGCCGCCGCCGGTAGGGACGGTCAAGGTGAAGAGCCCCCGATCGTCCGAGGCGCGCGAGCGCACGTGCCTCAGAATATCGCCGCGCAAGGCGTTGACCGGCGTCGGCCTCGCGGAGGCGCCCAGTTTCGCCATGTGGGCGTCGAACCGCGCGAGCAGATCGCCGACAATGTCGGGCAACTGCGGCCATTGCCGATCGACTTCGCGCCCTTCCGCTTTGCAGTAGAATGCTTCGGTGTCCCGAAAATCGGCGTCCACTAGACATGAGAACAGCATGCGGCCGAAGAAGGCCAGACGGTAGGCGACCGAACTCTTGTCACCCCACTCGATCGTCGTGGGCATGAGCCCGGTTGTCGTCGGCGAAATTTCCTGGGGCCAAGCAGGGTCGAGCGATTCGACCTCGCGTTTGAGCCGTGAATTGAGGCTTGCCTCGCCGCCGAGCGTATCGGGAAGGCCAGCATGATGCCCGGCGACGGCGTGCGCAATGACTTGCGCGATCATTCGGTCGTCGGGCTTCAGGACCAACCGCGCCGCCTCCTGCGCGCCAGCGGTGGAGTGGTCCACCTTTTCCTCGCCACCTTCCAGACGGCGCTGGAAAGCCGCTGAATATTTGCCGAGATCATGAAGGAGGCCGGCGAGCGCCGCCGAGTTCCTCGCGCCGAATTTCTCGCCACGCGCGCCCGCAGCTTTCGCGACCGCCAGCAAATGCTCGGCGAGCGGCTGCCAATCTCGCTTTTCGCGGTCCTTAAGTGAATGCGCGTAAAAGACGCTCACAGAATACTGATCCTGGAACAAGCGGAACTGCAGTGGCTCATGCCCGGTTCTATAGGACGACCGCCGAGTGGGCGATACATCGTATCGCGAGCCTCACCTCGGATGGAACCCGCAAGCCACGCCACGTTGCGGGGTCGCCTGCGCGTCTCAGATTGCCTCCGACGTCGCGTCGCCTGCTCTGCCATCGGGCCCGAGCGTAGAGGGAAAAATCGGCCGCTCGCCGCCGTTTAGTGTGCGAAGGACAAAGGCGCGTGGCGGGTTGGACCTAGGCGGCCCCTACCACGTAGTTGTTGAACCGGGACGCCCCCGAGAGATAATTTGGTCGATGACCTCGGCTCGCCAAACAATCCCAAGCTGCGCTTGAAGTTCGTCATCCGCGCCAAACTGCTCTCCGGCTCGATCTGATCCGGCATAATCTCCACGGCGACCCACCCCTATCGCCGGGCCCGTTTCAGCCAATCCACACGCAGCGAAAAGCCCAGCCTGGGGCGTGGCTCTTCCGGGGCTCAGTAGGCGACGTTGCGAGCCAGAGACGAGTTATCACTCCGGACTTGCTCATGGGCGATGCCCTAAAGCCTGCTGGCCCATCGCCCTCTTCATCTGCTGTTCTGAGGCGCGCTGACCGCCGCGAGGCGCGTCCGGCCTACGCGATCCTCGCCCGGCGATACCCCGCGTAGCCGAGCCCCGCGAAGCCGACGAGCAACATCGCCCAGGTGGAGGGTTCGGGGACCGGCTGTACAGCAGCTAGCCAGGCTTGCCGTCGAGCACGTTCTGCAATCGCAGCAGCGCCTCGGTGAAATATAGTCGCCGTAGATCAACGCGGTATTCGTCCCACCCACGCCCGGGAATCCATGGAGCGCGGGGGTCCGGCAGGGCCGCCGCGTTCTACCAGCGCTTAGGACTTGCTGACAGCGAGGTTTGCAAGCGTCAAAGTCTGTTTTTTGGCCTTTGATTTTCTGTTCCCCCCGAGGACCGGCGTCAGCGACGATGGCTTGCGATTCTACCGAGCGACCAAACGGGATTGCGACGCCTGCCATCTCAAGGCGCGTTGCTGCCCGGGACCGGAGGCCCGCAAGTTGCCGAGGCACATTTACGAGGAGGCCAGGGACGAGGCTCGGGCTCTCGTGTCGTCGCCCGCATACGAGGAGGCCTTCCGGCTTCGGAAGAAGGTCGAGATGCTGTTCGCCCACCTCAAGCGCATCCTCCGGCTCGGCCGCCTGCGTCTGCGGGGACCGAACGGCGCAAGAGACGAATTCCTGCTCGCCGCCACCGCCCAGAATCTGAGGCGACTGGCCCGGCTGCGGCCGGATGGAGGGCTGCAGATCGCGATGGCGACATAGCCGCCGCTCGCCAGGCCGCCGCCACCCACCCAAGACCTCAAACTCGCGACCGACCCGCGGCCAGTGGGCCGAGAGCTGCGCCAGTCGAGCACTTTTTCAACGAAATCGGCGCGCTCTTTG
Source organism: uncultured Alphaproteobacteria bacterium (assembly GCA_963748545.1). Lineage (GTDB taxonomy): Bacteria > Pseudomonadota > Alphaproteobacteria > Rhizobiales > Beijerinckiaceae > Roseiarcus. Next base: position 1,457 of record CAVVJO010000004.1, on the reverse strand, counting down.
CGCACGGAGGCGCCGGAATGGCGGTAGAGGGCGGGATAGAGCGAGGCTCGCCAAGCCCTCGCCGAATGTTCACTCTGTGCGCACTCCGGACGGCGAGTGTCGACGTATTGCGGTCGAAGAAAACCGCCGTCCTGGACGCCTCAATTGAGCGAGAAGGCGAACATACAGCGGTCGCCGCGCAAGGTTCTGAACCGCCTGTGGCAGAAGTCCTCGGGAGCGATTCAATCTCTAAGGCGGCCGCAAATTCGAGACTTGCGGATTGCAACGATTTAGGTCGTAGATAGAGAGATTTCGGCTACTCAATAAAGTATCAAAAAATCACAGCAACGACTGATTGGATTGTCCACTTTGCGCCGTACTGCGGGGCGATAACATTGTAGTAGCCGCCAAGCGATAGTTTGACCGGCAGCTTCCCGCCGAGCTTGATGATGCGACCGCCAACGAGGCCGATCGGCACCGTCCACTTCCTGCCCCGCGTGTCCCAGTCGGCGGTGATGAGCGGTGCGGAGCTGACAAACCAGCCATGGCCGAAATTGTAGTTGAAGAATGGCTCCAGGAGGAATGTCGAATAGCGCTTGCCGCCCGGGCCGGATTCCACCCCGCCGAACGACCAGACGTTGTTGACCAGCGCGCCCGCAACGATGTGCTCCGTTGTCTTCACGACCACTGCGGTCGGACCGGCGCCCCAGACGCTGGAGCCGACGGTCGGGCTGGTGGCGGTCGGGATTTGCACGATCGGGCCCGCGCCCAAGGTCCAGCCGTTGACGGATTTCTGTTCGACAGGAATCCCTCATTTCGATGGGAGCGATGGCCTGCGGCACGCTCGGGTACGGCGACAGATCCGGATTCCAGACGACCGGTATGACCGCGCGGTTGATCAGGTTCCAGTCCGGGTTCAGATGGATCGGCAGAACCGGCTCGAATTCGAGGATGTTCTGCGTGCCCTTGTTCGGCCCTACCTGGAAGTTGGTGTAGTTCTCGACCGGTAGGACAGTGAGATTGCCGACTGGATTCTCCGATTCCTTAGCGATATCCGACTCGTTGGCGTTGCGGACAGTATCGTGGTCGACGCGCGCGCCGGTTGGTTGGTCGTGGTCAAGCCCCGCTTGCTGGGCGTAGGCAGGGGCGTAAGCCAAGAGGACGGCGCCGGCCAGGGCGGCGAAGCTCACCCTCGCTCTGTCGGCAGTCACCTTCATTGAACTTGCTTTCCCTCAATTTGCGTCAAAGCCCGTGCGCCGGTCCGATTTGCGGCGCACGCACGGGCTTCGCCATGCCGTAGAAAATCACGACGCCCTGCCCGCCGCAGCGTGTGGATAGCGCCTCGGGGGGGTTGGCGTAACAACTGTCGACGTCCTGCCAGTTGTTCATCACCCACACATCGCCTGCCGGGCCGACGGCGAGGTCCGTTTGCATTTGCAAGCCCCCGCCGACGTAGCCGCCGGGCGGGGAAATCTGAT
>CAVVJO010000003.1:0-630074 GCA_963748545.1 uncultured Alphaproteobacteria bacterium | reverse complement strand
GACTGGCGCAGCGGCCTCGTTCAACCGCTTGCGGCGAGCCGCCGCGACGCGCGCGCCTCGCGGAACGAAACGAGCCGCCGCTTCTGTTGGTCCCAAAGCGCGAGCCGAACGCAGGCGAGGCTCTCTTTCAGGCCGAGGCGTGAGACCTCCCCCAGCTCCGGATGGTCCCGCAGGACTTTGGGCAGCCTGTAGAAGGGGATGCCGCTCGACAGGTGATGGACATGATGCACGCCGATATTGCCGGAGAACCAGTCGAGCGGCGGCGGCAGTTCGTAGAGCGAGCTGCCATGCAGCGCCGCCTCAGGCTGGCTCCAGGCCGCCGACCGCTCCCATGTCGTCCCCTCGAACTGATGCTGAACATAGAAGAGCCAGACGCCCGCCGTCGCGCTGATGACGACGATCGGCAGATGGACGAGGAGAACCGGCGCCAGGCCCGCGGCCCAGATCAGGAGTCCGGCCGCCAGCAGGATGGCGGCGTTGGTCGACATTGTGCTGAGCCACGGCATCGCGCCCTTGCGCATGAAGCCGAACGGCAGGCGGTTCTCGATCAGGAACAGATAGGCCGGACCGACCCCGAACATCACCAAAGGATGGCGGTAGAGGCGATAGGCGAGCCGCCCGCGCCAGGCGCGGGCGAAATATTCGCGGACCGTCAGCGTATCGATGTCGCCGATCCCGCGCCGGTCGAGATTGCCCGACGTCGCGTGGTGGATCGCATGCGAGCGCCGCCAGTGATCGTAGGGCGTCATGGTCAGGACGCCGATCGCGCGGCCGACCCACTCGTTGGCCTGCTTGTTGGGAAAGAACGAGCCGTGGCCGCAGTCGTGCTGGATCATGAACAGGCGAACGAGCAGGCCTGCGGCGAACGGCGCCAGCGCGAACGAGACCCAGAAAAGACCATGACTGGAAGGCGACCAGCATGGCGGCCCAGATCGCCGCGAACGGCGGAAAGGTGACCAAAAATTCGAACGTGGCGCGCGCCGTGTCCGCCTTTCGGTATGGGGTGAGCGCCTGCGCCCAGTCGCGCGCCGCCCGGGCGGCGCCATTCATTCCGTCACCAACATGTGTTGAAAACTCCGTCCGACGCGCCGTCTTGAGAAAAGCGTGGTCGAACGGCCGGTCGACTGCGCTTGCGGAAGGATGGTCTGGACGATCCTTGCGGCGCGTCGCTCCTTAAGAGAGTACGAGGCCGCGCTCGAATGTTGCCCGACGGGGCGCTGACATTCGATCCGAGCGCTTTTATTATAGACCGTTCGGTGCGAACAAGCGATGACAATTCGCGCGCCCGCGCCCAAAATAGCGCCGCCCGGCCTTCCGGCCCCCTCCCGCTCCGTGGGCTTTCCGCTATCAGCCGCGCAGTCGGACGCCGCCCGCGGGGGGCGCAGCCAGCGCAAGGGGCGCGATCAGGGTTTATTGATGCTGCGCCCCGCGCCTTGACAGCAAGCGCTCCCGGATCGACAAGCCTTCATGTCCCTCCTCGTCGATTGGCTCGGCAACGCGCTCCCCGATCTCGCGATCCTGGCCGTTTCGGCGCTCGCCTTCGCGACGTTCGGCGGCGCGGTCGCGTGGCTGTCGAACCGGCTCTGGTTCCGGCGCTGGCCGCAGCACGCCGCCTATGACGACAAGCTCGCCGACACCGCCCATTCCAGCCTGCTTGGGCTTTCGGTCTTCGTGCTCGCGCTGATGATCACCAACGGCCTGTCGAGCCTCGCCCGGACGGAGGACAGCGTGCGACAGGAATCCGTATCGATCTACCGTCTGGGCCGCGAACTCGACGCGCTGGGGCCGCAGGCCGCCCCAGCGAAAGCGGCGCTCGCGGCCTACGCCCAGGACGTCGGCGGCGACGAATGGCGCCTGCTGGCGAGCGCCCCGAGCGCGCTCTCCCCGCTCGCGCAGCGCGACATCGACGTGCTGTGGAGGAGCATGCGCGCGCTGCAGCAGAACCTCGACGTGACCGACCGAGACGCGGCGACCTCCTTCCGTACGCCGCGCGGATCAAGTCCCTGCGCCAGTCTCGCCTCGCGAACTCGAGCAGCAACATTCCCGGCATTTTCTGGCTCATCCTCGTGGCGTTCGTCGCCGTGGCCTCGTTCCTCGCCGGTCGCGAGACGCAGAAGGGTTTCGGCATGCAGGTGAACGTGATCCACATGGCCGCGATCGGCCTGGCGGTGGGCCTGGTCATCATCCTCGACAACCCGTTCCGCGGTCAGACGAGCATTGCGTCGTCGATCATCGGGGCTGCGCTGGGACATTGAGGCCGGCGCGTGCCTGACGACGGGCACGACAGCCGCGATGAGGCTCGCCGGTTGCCCGCCGGGGCGGATGCGAGAAAACGGAGACCGGTTGGCGGGCGCAGCGGGCCAGACATGACGGCGCTTCCGGTTGTTCTCCTCGTGACGGCGGCGGCCGCGCTCGGCGCCTACCTCCTCCTGCTATGGTTCCGAAGATGAGGAAGCCGGTCCTGATCGGTTTCCATGTGCTGCTCGGCCTCGGCGGAGCGAAGTCGCTGATCGTTTTCCTGCACACGACCGGCCTCGACGACGACGCCCCGGCCCGCCGCCTCGCGCTCGTCGCCGGCGCGTTTCTGGCGGCGGCGATCGCTCCGGCTTCTCGGCGCGCTGTTCGGCAAGACTTACCGCATCGCCGCCAATTCGCTGCTGGCGGCGCATGTGTTCAGCGGGCTCGCCGGCTTTCTGATCGTGCTGGCCTTCGTGTCGAGGCTGTGAGCGCGGCCGGCTGATCGCTGGTCTGCCGGCGGCGCTGATGGCGGCCGACCTCGATTTCCTCGATGATTTTCGGAACGAAGGCCTTGAGATCGTCGGGGCTTCGGCTGGTCACGATCCCGTCGTCGACCACGACTTCCTGGTCGACCCAGCGCGCGCCGGCGTTCTCGACGTCCTTCCGTATCGACGGGTATGACGTCATCGTTCGGCCGCGCGCCGCGTCCGCCTGCACGAGCAGCCAGGGCCCGTGGCAGATCGCCGCGACCACCTTGCCGCTATCCAGGAACGCCTTGACGACGCGCATGGCGTCCGCGTCGATCCTGAGCTTGTCCGGATTGATAACGCCGCCGGGCAGCACGAGCCCATCGTAGTCGTCGGGCCTGACGCTGGCGATCTTGAGGTCGGCCGGCGCGCTTTCGCCCAGTTCGTCCTGTTCCAGCCGCGGATCGAAGACCCGGCCGGAGTTCGCGACATCACTTTAGCGCCGGCCTTCCGCAGTTCGTCGCGGGGGACCTTGAGTTCGAGCTGCTCGAAGCCGTCGGTGGCGATGATGGAGTTCGCGCTTCGCGAATGTTGGGCATAGAGGGCTCCCCTCAATGTTTGCCTCGGGTTTTTAAACCTTCCTTTCCCGCGATTGTTCCCTTGGCGCGGCGCGAAGGGAACCCCATCGCCGTCTCCAGACTTCTACCGGTTGGAGGCAGTCGAAATGGTCAAATCCGTCGTCGAGGACGTAGCCGCCGAGATCGCCCACCTGCGGGCCGAGGCCGCATCTTGTCGGGCCTGCGACCTGTGGAAGAACGCGACCAGACTGTGTTTGGCGAGGGACCGGCCGGCGCCGACATCCTCTTCGTCGGCGAGCAACCCGGCGACGCGAAGACCTCGCGGGACGCCCGTTGTCGGACCCGCCGGCCTCGTCTTCGACAGGGCTCTCGAGGAGGCCGGCGTCGATCGCAACCGCGCCTACGTCACCAACGCGGTCAAGCACTTCAAGTTCGAGCCGCGCGGCAGCTGAGGCTCCACAAGAAACCGAACGCCGGCGAGATCGACGTTTGCCGCCACTGGCTGTTCGCGGAGATCCTGACGCTGCGGCCCCAACTGATCGTGGCGCTCGGCGCCACCGCCGCGCAGGCCCTCGTCGGGCCCCTGTCCCCATCGGCGCCAATCGGGGAAAGCTTCTCGAAGCGGCGAGGGCTTTACGCGTGTTCGTGACGGTGCATCCGTCATCGTTGTTGCGCCAGCCCGATGAAGCGACGCGACGGGAGGCCTTTGCCCTCTTCGTCGCCGATCTCCGCGCGGTCAAAGAGATTGCAGCGCGCGCGCCGCGGGAATTTTCGGCCGCGTAGGGGGCCAAGCTGCGCCCATCTCGCGAGACGGACGCCCGGGAGCGCTTTGCCGGGACGGCGAGCGCCGTCCCGGGCGACGCCGCCGCCCCGTCGGCTGACGGCGGCGCAAATTGGCCCGTCAGGGCACCGTGCACACCCGGTTGCCCGCGATCAGGTTGCAGCTGCCGGCCTGAGGCGGGACCCAATTCTCGTAGCTGTAGACGGGAGCGCCGGTCGCCGGCGCATAGGTCGCGCCCGCCGGCGCCATGCCCGCGCCGACCGCGTTGAACGGCGCTTCGACCACGGCGAACGGCGCGGCGACCACGGCGCCGATCGGCCCGCCGTAGCCGTAACCGGACGCCATGGGGCCGGCGAAGCAGACGTGGTTGCCCGCGATGATGTCACAATGCCCGACCATCGCAGGCTGGGCCCCGGTGTAGCGATAGCTATACGCCGGGCGCCCGTGTTGTCCGGGATGGTCTGGGCGGACGCGGCCGTCGCCACCGCGCAAAACGAAGCGGCCGAAACAAGCACCGTGAGTGCGTTTCTCATGACATGTCTCCGAAATTTGTCGCCGAATGGCCACGTCTCGCGACGAGACTTCACCCGTCGGACGCCCGCGGTCCGAAAACCGAAGGGCTGATGCCCGATGAACGCTGGACGGGGACCGCTGTTCCCGCGGATCGCCCCTCCCGGGGCTTTGGCGCGTTCACGTCCTCGTGAAATCGTCGCCTTTCCACCCGGATTCCGAACAATCGCGGCGCCGCTGACGTTCGGCCTCGCTGGAGGCCGGGTCGACTTTCTCAGCCCGCCGCGAGCGCGCGGGCAATCACCAGCCGCTGGATGTCGCTGGTGCCCTCGTAGATCTGGCACACGCGCACGTCGCGATAGATCCGCTCGACCGGATAGTCGGCGAGATAGCCATAGCCGCCGTGGATCTGGATCGCGTCCGAGCACACCTGTTCCGCCATTTCGCTGGCGAGCAGCTTGGCCATCGAGGCCTCCTTGAGGCACGGCAGCTTGGCGTCGCGCAAGCTCGCCGCGTGCAGCGTGAGTTGCTCCGCCGCCTCGATCCGGGTCGCCATGTCGGCGAGGCGGAACGCCACCGCCTGATGCTCGATGATCGGCTTGCCGAACTGGACCCGCTCGCGCGCGTAGGACAGCGCCGCCGCGTGGGCGGCGCGCGCCATGCCGACCGCCTGGGCGGCGATGCCGATGCGGCCGCCCTCGAGGTTGGCGAGCGCGATCTTCAGCCCCTGCCCTTCTTCGCCCAGGCGTTGGCTTGCGGGCACCCGCATCTCCTCGAACACGAGATGGCAGGTGTCGGAGGCGTGCTGGCCGAGTTTCTCCTCGACCTTGGCGACCACGAAGCCCGGCGTATCGGTCGGCACGATGAAGGCGGAAATGCCCTTCTTGCCGGCGTCCGGATCGGTGACGGCGAACAGGATCGCCACATGGCCGTTCCTGCCCGAGGTGATGAACTGCTTCGAGCCGGAGATCACGTAGGAGGCGTTGCCGTCGCGTCGCGCCCGCGTTTTGATTGAGGCGGCGTCGGACCCGGCGCCGGGCTCGGTCAGGCAGAAGCAGCCGATCTTCTCGCCGCGCGCCATGGGTTTGAGGAACCGCTGCCGCTGTTCGTCGTCGCCAAAAGTCAGGATCGGCATGCAGCCGACCCCGTTGTGGACGCTCATGATCGTCGAGACCGCCCCGCAGCCGGCGGCGATCTCGATCACCGCCATGGCGTAGGCGACGTAGTCGGTCCCGGCCCCATCCCATTCCGGCGGGATGGTCATGCCCATGAAGCCGAGCGCGCCCATCTCGGCGATCGCCTTGGCGGGGAAGGCGTGCGCTCGGTCCCAGGCCGCGGCGTTGGGGGCGAGTTCATCCTCGGCGAAGCGCCGCGCCATGTCGCGGATCGTCGCCTGCTCCTCGGTCGGGATCATGCGACCTCCAGGGCGATCGCGGTCGCTTCGCCGCCCCCGATGCACAGCGAGGCGACGCCTTTCCTCTGCCCATATTGCTTCATCGCGGCGATGAGCGTGACCATGATCCGCGCGCCCGAGGCGCCGATCGGATGGCCGAGCGCGCAGGCGCCCCCGTGCACATTGACCCTGTCGTGCGGCAGCCCGAGTTCGCGCATGGCGATCATCGCGACCACCGCGAACGCCTCGTTGATCTCCCACAAATCCACCTCGCCCGCCCGCCAGCCGACCTTGTCGAGCAGGGCCTTCACCGCCCCGACGGGCGCCGACGGGAATTTGGACGGCAGGCCCGCAAAGGTCGAGTGGCCGAGGATCGTCGCCAGAGGCTTCAGCCCGCGCTTGTCCGCCTCCGAGCGCCGCATCAGCACCAGCGCCGCCGCGCCGTCGGAGATCGACGAGGAATTCGCGGCCGTCACCGTGCCGCCCTCCCGGAACGCCGGCTTCAGCGTCGGGATCTTTTCCGGCTGCGCCTTGGCGGGCTGCTCGTCAATGGCGACCGTCACGTCGCCCTTGCGGCCCTTGACCGTCACCGGCGCGATCTCGTGGGCGAAGGTCCCGTCCTTGCCGGCCTTCAGCGCTCGCGTCAGGGAAGCAAGCGCGTAGCCGTCCTGCTCCTCGCGCGAGAATTGATAGGCCTGAGCCGCGTCCTCGGCGAACGTCCCCATCAGCCGGCCGCGGTCGTAGGCGTCCTCGAGACCGTCGAGGACCATCAAGTCGATCACCCGGTCGTGGCCGAGGCGGTAGCCGCCGCGGGCCTTCGCCAGCAGATAGGGCGCGTTGGTCATGCTCTCCATGCCGCCCGCGAGCATCACCTTGTTCGTGCCGGCGAGGAGCATGTCATGGGCGAACATCGCCGCCTTCATGCCCGAGCCGCACATCTTGTTGACGGTGGTGCAGCCGGCGGCGTCCGGCAGGCCCGCGCCGCGCGAAGCCTGGCGGGCGGGCGCCTGCCCCTGACCGGCCGGGAGCACGCAGCCCATCACCACCTCTTCGATATCGTCCTTGGCGAGCCCGAGCGTTCGACCGCGGCGCGAATCGCCGCCGAGCCGAGCTGAGGCGCGCCGAGGGAAGCGAAGTCCCCCTGCAGGCCGCCCATCGGGGTGCGCGCGGCGCCGACGATGACAACCGGGTCGGATGAAGGCATTGGCTCGGGCTCCTGTTGTTAGCCGCCATTGCGAGGAGCAAATCCACCAAGCCATCCAAGGGACCGCAAGGCGTCCTTCGATCTCTTGGATGGCTTCGCTTCGCTCGCCGTGAAGATGATAAATCGTCCTCCGCTCAATGCGCCAGCTTGCCCGGGTCATCCGCCGCCGCCTTCTCGGCGTTGCGCAACAGGAAGCGCTGGATCTTGCCGCTCGGCGTCTTGGGCAGTTCGGCGACGAAGGCGATCTCGCGCGGATAGGCGTGCGCCGACAGCCGGCGCCGGACGTGCTGGCGCAGCTCTTCGGCGAGTTCGTCGCTTGCCGTAAAGCCGGGCTTCAACACGATGATCGCCTTGACGATTTCCGTGCGCTCGGCGTCCGGCTTGCCGATCACTGCCGTCTCGAAAATCGCAGGGTGCTCGATCAGCGCGCTCTCGACGTCGAACGGCCCGATGCGGTAGCCGGACGAGGTGATCACGTCGTCGTTGCGGCCGACGAAGGTGATCTGGCCGGTGGGCTCGAGTTCGACCGTATCGCCAGTGCGATAATAGCCGCCTGCGATCGCCGGAGTCGGCTGGTTCAGGTAGCCGGTGAACCAGAGGGCGGGCGAATTGGCGATGTCGAGCGCAAGCGTGCCCTGCTCGTGCGGGCCGAGTTCGCGGCTGTCGTCGCTCAGCACGACGACCCGGTAGCCGGGCATGGGGAAACCGGCCGATCCGACCCGGACAGGATGGTCAAGGCCGTGGTGGTTGTTGACCATCATGCCGTTTTCGGTCTGCCCGTAATGGTCGTGGATCGGCGCGGCGAGGTGCTCGGCGAACCAGCGGATGACCTCGGGGTTCAGGGGTTCTCCAGCCGAGCTCACCGCGCGCAACTGGCCCTTCACGCCCTCGGCGGGCGCGGGGCCGGCGGCGATCAGCAGGCGAAAGGCGGTCGGCGCGCCGGCGAGGTTTGTGATCTGGTGGCTCTTGATGATCCGATAGGTGCTCTCGGCGGTAAAAGGACCATCGTAGAAGGTCGTCGCGTGCCCCAGAAGCAGCGGCCCGGTCACGGCGTAATAGAGCCCGTAGGCCCAGCCGGGATCGGCGATGTTCCAGAACCGGTCAGCGGGCCTGAGATCAATCGCGTACGTCATGTACAGGCGGAAGGCGATCAGCGCCTTGAGCGGAACCGGCACGCCCTTGGGCAGGCCGGTCGTCCCCGAGGTCGACATCAAAAGGAACAGGTCGTCGCCCTTGCGCAACACCGGCGCGAAATCGGACGATGCGGCGGCGAGCTCCTTGGCGAAATCGAGGTCGCCCGGGCGCGGCGAAGCCCCGCCGTCCGCAGGGGTCGTGACCGCGATCGGCGGCGCGTTCGGGACGTCGTCGAGCTTGGCGCGATTGGCCGGGTCGGTCACCACCAGCCTGGCGTTCGAGGTTTTCAGCCGGTGCTCGATCGCCTTGGGGCCGAAGGCGGTGAACAGCGGCTGGTAGACTGCGCCAGCCCGCCAGGTTCCGAGCGCTACCGCCATCAGGTCGGGGATGCGCGGCAGCATGCAGGCGACCACGTCGCCGGGCCCGATCCCGTGCGCCCGCAGGACATTGGCGAAACGCGCCGCGCGCTCGCGAAGTTCGACAAAGGTCACGGTCGCGCGATGGCCCTGCTGGTCCTCCCATCGAAGCGCGATTCTGCCGGGCTCGGCCCAGCGGTCGCAGCATTCGACGCAGGCGTTGATTCCGTCCGTCAGCGAGCCGTCGAGCTTCGCCTCCACATCCTCCAACCGGAAGCCGGCATGCGCCTCCGCATAGGGCGCAACAGTCTCGGCCATCGCCATCTCCTCCCTGCAACTTCGTTCTTTACTCTGCCCTCGGAACGCCCTCACCCCGCGCTGCGGGGCGGGGACCGCACCCGCTGGCCCTGGACAACGCCAAACCGCGCCGCGATTTTCGGATCGCCCCCGCAGGGTGGCCGGCGCCGACCTCCTCGCGCCCCGCTCGCCGAATCCGGCATGGCATCTATGACGGGTTCGGCTCGACTTGAGAAGGATCTTGCGATTTTTTCTGAAGTCAGCGCGCCGGAACGACGTCTGCCTGCCGGGCCGCTCGACCCGCGGTCAGACGTTGGGCCTCAACGCCAGATTGGCGCCGGTGTCCTGATCAAAAAGATGCATATGCTCGGCGTCGAAAAGGAAGGGCCGCTTTTCCCCGATACGCGAAATCGTCGGAAGCGGCGACCCTCGCGACAATTCGATGCGGTCCGCTCGAAGCGTCAAGCAGCGTTTCATGTCCGAGGTGTTGCGCGACATCGATGGAGAGCAGCGGCGCGCCTGGAGAATTGGCGCTCCGAGGCGCGGGACGTAGCGCCTCGGGCCGTACGCCGAGGACAACCTTCGGTTTTCCGTATCCCTTCAGAGCGCCAAGCAGCCGATCCGGGATGGTGATCGCAAAGCCGTTGTCCGGGTCGATGATCTTCGAGCCGGCGATGGAGAGTTCGATGAAATTCATCGCGGGCGAACCGATGAAGCCGGCGACGAAGGTGTTGGCGGGCATATTGTAGACGACGAGGGGCGAAGCGGACTGCTGGATGACGCCGTCCTTCATCACCACGATCGTGTCCCCCATCGTCATCGCCTCAGACTGATCGTGCGTGACGTAGACGGTCGTCACGCCGATCTCGTGATGCATCTTGGCAAGGAAACTTCGCGCCTCGATGCGAAGCTTCGCGTCGAGGTTCGACAGCGGCTCGTCCATCAGGAAGACGCCGGGACGCCGAACCAACGCGCGGGCAAGCGCAACCCGCTGACGCTGCCCGCCGGAAAGCGCCTTCGGCAGGCGGTCGAGCAGCGATCCGATGCGCAGCCGGTCGGCGACGCCCTGAACTTGCGACTGGATCTCGCCTTTCGCCAGCCGCCTGATTTTCATGCCGAAGGCGATGTTGTCGAAGACCGTCATATGAGGAAACAGCGCGTAGGACTGGAAGACCATTGCGATGTCGCGATCCTTTGGCGGCATGTCCGTCACGTCGCGGCCGCCAATCAGCAACTGGCCGGCAGTGATCGTCTCCAGACCCGCGATCATGTTCAGCGTCGTGGTCTTGCCGCAACCCGACGGGCCGACCAGCACGACGAAAGATCCGTCCGCAATTTCAAGACTGAGGCTGGGGATCACGACATGGGCGCCGAAACGCTTCTCGATGTCGACCAGGGAAACGTTGGCCATGGACGCGCTTCTGCTCCCTGTTCAGCCTTTGACCGAACCCACGAAGTTGCCGCTCGAAATCCAGCGGTAAGCCAGGATGAACAGGATCGCGATTGGGATCTGCGAGATGACGAGGCCCGCCGACGGCAAGTTGAACGCGGATATGTAACGATCGCTGTTGAGTTTCAGCATCCCGACGGTGACCGGGAAAATCGCCTCGCTGTTCAGGAACACCAGGGCGAACACGAACTCCTTCCAGATCGCGATGAAGTTCAGCGTGTAGCCGACGACGATCCCCGGCACTGCGAGCGGCAGGATCACCTTGGTGAAAATCTGGAAGTCCGTCGCCCCCTCGATCTGCGCGGCCTTCTCGATATCGCGTGGAATGGCGGTCATGAATCCGCGCAGGATCAGGATCTGGGAAGGCATCCCGTAAACGCCGTGAACGATGATCAGGCCGATGCGGGTGTCAAACAGGTGCAGCCATCGCAGGATGTCATAAAGGGGAATAAGGACGGTCTGTTGCGGGAGCATCAGTCCCGTCAGCAGCAACGCGAAAATATATCTCTTGCCTGGAGGCTCGAAACGACTAAGCGCGAACGCCGGGACGAGCGCAAGTCCGACCGCGAGCGCCGAACCCGTGGCGGCGTAAAGCAGGCTGTTCTGCATGAGCACGCCGAACTTCAGTCCCTGCCAGACCTTCACATAGGGTTCGAGCGTCGGCGCGATCGGCAGCGCGAAGGGTCCGTTGAGAAATTCGCTGTTCGGCTTGATCGAGGTGATGACCATGAGCGCCAGCGGACCGATCCACACCGCTGCGAGAAGGAGCGCAAAGAGCGTCGCGAAGAATCTTCGGCGCCGCGTAGCGCAGTCGGATAAGCGTCCGCCCGGGATGGATCATGGCCGCCTTAGACATCGAAGGCGCCCCTGAACAACTTGCCGAGCAGCAACGCCGCGACGGCGATCGAGAGCACGAGAATGGCCACGCTGACGGCCGCCCCGTAGCCGAAGCGAGAGTTCCAAAAGCTCTCCAGGTAGACGAGGTAGCCGAGCACGTTGGTTCGACCGAACGGCGCCCCTTCGTCATCACCGCGATCAGGTCGAACGCTTTCAGCGACTCGAACAGCGTGAGCATCACGACGACGGCAGTCACCGGGCGAAGTTGAGGCAAGGCGACCCGCAGCATCATCCGAAGATGTCCTGCGCCCTCGATCCTGGCCGCGTCGAACGTCTCTTTGGGAACGTCGCCGATCCCGGCGAAGTAGAAGATCATCGGCAGCCCGGTGAAGGCCCACCCGCCGACGACCGCCAGCGTGTAGATCGCGATGCGATAGTCGCCGAACCACTCACGAACCAGAAAGCCAAGGCCCAGCGCGCGCAGGATGCTGTCGAACGCTCCGAAAATGGGGTTGAGGATCAGGAGGAACATGAGCCCGACGGCGACAAGCGACATGGTCACCGGAAAGAAGATCGCCGTGCGCAACAGGGTCGGGAGGTAGACCGCGCGAACGCGCATTGCGTAGGCGATCAAAAATCCAAGCACGACGGGGAAGGCCAGCGAGACCACCAGCCATTTCAGATTGTTTTCCAGGGCGATATAGAAATACTTGTCGCCCAGCATATAGCTGAAATTGGCGAACCCGACGAACGTCTTGGTCGGCGCCATCCCGTTCCATTCAAAGAAACTCAGATAGATCGTATAAACGATGGGATAGCCGATAAATCCGGCGAACAGGACGACCGGCAGGACGAGACCAAACAGCGTGACGAAGACATGCTGTCGCGCGAAGGCGACGAATGACGTCCGTTCGTCGCTCATCCTCGAAGCCATTCTTGCCCCTTCCCCGTAAGGCGAGGACGCCGAAAGCGGCGCCTCTTGCCTTCACAAAGCCTCGCGGTCCATCGGCGCCGCCCGCAAAACGGATCGCCTGTTCGGCAGTGGCGGAAGCCTATCGGCTCCCGCTTCCGTACGCTTCGTCAGAGGCTCTCGGTCTTCAGGTCTTGATCTTGCCGCGCACGCGCTCGGCCTCCGTCTCGGTCGCCTCCATCGCCTCCTTCGGCTCTATCGCGCCAGCGAGCACGCCCTGAAGCGCGTCGAGAAAGCGGTCCGAAATGGCGGGCGGCGTGCCGTGATCGACATGCATGAAGGTGTAGGAGCCCGCATCGGCCATCGCCTTGCCGAGACGCTGCTCCATCGGCGAGAGCTGGGACAGATCGGTCGAGGCGTTCGACGCGTAAGGCTTGTCGATCTCGAGCTTCTTGGCCGAGGCTGCCGGAGAGACCATGAAATTCACGAATTCGGCGGCGGCGTCCTTGTTCTTGCTCGCCGCATGGATCATCACCGTGTCCTCGTCATAGATGGACATGACCGGCTTGCGATCGCCCATCTGCGGAAAGGCGAACCAGTCGATCGGCTCGGAGCAGCACTGCTTCAGATCGCCCCGGAAGCTGCCCAGGATGAACGAGCCCTTGTACCAGTAGAGAGCCTTTCCTTGAGCCCAGGGAACCTGCGCCGGCGCGAAGTCGATCGAATTGAAGTTTTCGATGAACATGCCGTCGTCCGCGAGCTTCTTCATCATGGCGGTGATGTCGACGGCCCGGGGATCGGTCCAGGGGATCTTGTTGTCGATCAGTCCCTGGTAGGCGTCGAGGCCGTACTTGTTGACCATCATCGCCGACCACATGAACTGCGCCGGCCACTTCTTCTGGTTCGACAGCATGAAGGGCGCGATTCCGGCCGCCTTGGCCTTGGCCGCGTTCGCCATCATCTCGTCCCATGTGGTGGGGACTTTAAGCCCGAGCTTGTCGTGAAGGTCCTTCCGGTACCAGACAACGGAGGCGCCGATCTCGGTCGGAACGAAGTACGGCTTTCCGTTGAACTGCGCCAGCGAAACGCTCGCCGAATTGAGCGACTTGTCCCAGCCGAACTTCTTATAGTAGTCGGTTAGATCTGCGGCAAAACCGCCCTTTATGATCTCCCCCGCCCGGCCGCCTTCCCACGAATAGAAAACATCGGGCGGGTCGCTCGAACTGATCTCGATGGTTTGCTTGGTCTTGTAGGTCTCGCCGTCCACGCTGGCGCCTGTCACGTGGATGCGGTCGCCATTCTTCTTGTTGAATTCGTCGATCAGCCAGTTCGCGTAGGTCTCCGATGTCGGCCAGGCGGCGCGGTAAAAATACTGGATCTCAACGGGCGCGGCGCGGGCTGGCGCAATCCCGATTGCAGTCGTCGCCGCTCCGGCGCCGACAAGCGCGGTTGAACGCAAGAAACCACGTCGAGTGAGGTCGTTGAGACCCTTAGGCATTGCTCGTTCCTCCCTGCAGTTTGCTGACGGCGCTCTGTCGGCGCCGGCTCGATCGTTTATGCGTATCTGTTCCTGCGCCGACGATAGACTTGCGCGCGCGCAAGTTACGGCGCCCCGTCAGCGTAGGCTGACATGATAGTTACATAGGGATTCCGTCCGCGCAACACGGCGCATCGCTTCGCGGCGGCCAGGACGCGCGTCTTGCGGCGGGCTGTGGAGGGCGCCCTCGGGGACGCCCTACTTTTCCGGCAGGTTCAGCCGAATGTGCAGCTCGCGCAGTTGCTTCGGCGTCGCGTGCGCGGGCGCGCCCATCATCAGGTCCTCGGCGCGCTGGTTCATCGGGAACAGCACCACTTCGCGCAGGTTCTCCTCGCCGGCGAGCAGCATGACGATGCGGTCGACGCCGGGCGCGATGCCGCCGTGGGGCGGCGCGCCGCACTGGAAGGCGCGGTACATGCCGCCGAACTTCTCGATCAGCACGTCCTCGTCGTAGCCGGCGATCGCGAACGCCTTCTTCATGATGTCGGGGTGATGGTTGCGGATCGCGCCGGACGACAATTCGACGCCGTTGCAGACGATGTCGTACTGGAACGCCTTGATCGTCAGCGGGTCCTGGGTCTCCAGCGCCTCGAGGCCGCCCTGCGGCATCGAGAACGGATTGTGGGAGAAGTCGATCTTCTTCTCCTCCTCGTTCCACTCGTACATCGGGAAGTCGACGATCCAGCAGAACTCGAACACGTCCTTCTTGCAGACCCCCAAGTTCGTTGCCGACTCGGATGCGCGCCGCGCCCGCGAGCTTCGCGGCCTTGTCCGCCTTGTCGCAGGCGAAGAACACGGCGTCGCCGGCCTTGAGCCCGGCTTTGGCGACGAGCGCCTTCTGCGCCTCGGCGGGCAGGAACTTGGCGATCGGCCCCTTGCCGGTCAGCGCCTCGCCCTCGCCCTCGAAGATGATATAGCCGAGACCCGGCGCGCCCTCGCCCTTCGCCCAGTCGTTGAGCTTGTCGAAGAACGAGCGCGGCTGCTTCGAGGCGCCCGGCGCGGGAATCGCCCGCACGACGCCGCCCGCCTTGATGACTTTCTTGAACGCGTTGAAGGTGACGTCGTCGCGCGAAAACACCTCCGTCACGTCGGCGATCACGATCGGGTTGCGCAGGTCCGGCTTGTCGACGCCGTATTTCAGCATCGCCTCGGCGTAGGGGATCATCGGGAATTTCTGCGTCACCGGCTTGCCCGCGCCGAACTCCTCGAACACGCCGCGCAGCACCGGCTCGACCGCGGCGAACACGTCCTCCTGGGTGACGAAGCTCATCTCGATATCGAGCTGGTAGAATTCGCCGGGCGAGCGGTCGGCGCGCGCGTCCTCGTCGCGGAAGCAGGGCGCGATCTGGAAATAGCGGTCGAAGCCCGCCACCATGATCAGCTGCTTGAACTGCTGCGGCGCCTGCGGCAGCGCATAGAACTTGCCCGGATGAATGCGCGAGGGCACGAGGATAGTCGCGCGCGCCCTCGGGGCTCGACGCGGTCAGGATCGGCGTCTGGAACTCGAAGAAGCCCTGCGCCTTCATCCGCGCGCGCAGCAGTCGATCACCCGCCCGCGCAGCATGATGTTCTGATGCAGCTTCTCGCGCCGGAGATCGAGGAAGCGGTAGCGCAGCCGCGTGTCCTCGGGATATGGCTGGTCGCCGAAGACCGGCAGCGGCAGTTCGCCCGCCGGGCCGAGCACCTCGATGTCGCGGACATAGACCTCGATCAGGCCGGTCGGCATGTCCGGATTCTCGGTGCCGGCGGGGCGCTTGCGCACGGCGCCGTCGACCCGGACGACGAATTCCGAGCGCAGCTTTTCGGCCGTCGCTTGAAGGCTGGCGAATCCGGATCGACCACGCATTGGGTCAGGCCGTAATGGTCGCGCAGGTCGATGAACAGCACGCCGCCGTGGTCGCGGATGCGGTGGCACCAGCCGGAAAGGCGGACGGCAGCGCCGTCCTCGGCCAGCGTCAAGGGCGCCGCAGGTGTGCGTGCGATAGCGATGCATTGACGAAGTCCGCCTTGATCTCTATGGACATGAGCGCGAGGCGCCGTGCCTAGCGGAAAATCACGGCATGGGGAAGGGCCGGAGGCGCGCGGGTCTCGCAACGCTCCGGACCCGGGGTCAGCGCTGGGCCGCGAACAGTCGCGAGCCCGGCCGCCAGAGCGCCGGGCTCGCCGTTGAATTACACGAGCGCGATCACGCGGCTCGGGCCCCCGGTCGCGCCCTTGACCTTCAATCCTCCACAAACGAGATGGGCGCCCTTCACGGGCAGCGTATCGAGATTGGCCAGGCACTCGACGCCCCAGCGGCCGCTGGGAAGCCACGAATTATGGACAGGGAAAGGACCCGTGTTGACGCCGAGATCAAGCGACAGGGTGTCGACGCCGAGTCCTTTCACATTGCGCTCGGACATGAGCAGGTGCGACGTCTCGCCGTGGAAGCCCGGGGTGTGATTCTTGCCGGCGTCGTCTCGTCCGGCGAAGCGCGGAGAGTTCCAGGAGCTTGCCCCAGCCGGAATTCATGGCGACGCAGCAGCCTTCCGGGAGCGGCCCATTCTTCGATTCCCACGCCTTGATATCATCAGGCGTCACGGCGCTGTCAGGATTGTCCTGGGCGCGCTGCGAGATGTCGATGATGGCGAGAGGCACAACCAGATCGTCGATGGGAAGCATATCCAAACTGTGGCCGTCGGCCGAGAAGTGAAGCGGCGCGTCCATGTGCGTGCCGGTATGTTCGATAACCATCCAGCGGTTGATGTTGAGCTTGTCCTTCGCGTAGGTCAGGAAAGGCTCCTTGGTGAACCATTTCGATCCGTCAAACGTCGGGAAGCCCTCGTAGAGGGGATGGGTGAGGTCCACCACATCGGTGAAACTGCGTGTCTGCGCCGCCGCCCGAACTGGCGTGGCGGCGAACATGGGAACAGAGGCGGCGGCCAGCCCAAGACCGAAGCTCGCCTTGAGCAGACCGCGGCGCGTCGCGTTTTCGCAAATGCTATGGAGGCATCCTGGAGGACACATTGCGTTTTCTCCCTTGGTTTATCGGCCGCCTTGAACAGAATGCCTTGCAGCCGGTCCGGCGTCCCGGGACGCCGAATTTTCGAAACTTATGCGCCGCTCCGGGTGACTTGACCCGGCTTCAGCCCCTTTTTCCGTCTGTCCGGCGCGTAAAGGGGGAAGGTCCTCAGCTGGTCGGCCACCCCGAGAGACCGAGATCGGCCCAGTCCGCTTTCAGCAGCTCAACGTCGAATTCTCGACGGAATCACTGTAACGCTGGCATTTGAAAGTTGCGTCGGCATCCGGCAAAACCCCAGAGCACGCCGGGCGCGAAAGAGTGACGGCCCGGTGCTCCGCACGTTTTAACGACGTTCGTTCCACGACGTTGATTTCATTGTCGCCATCGCCCGCCGCCAAGTCAAACCGTCGGGCTCGCGGGTGTCGCAACGCTCGACGGCGCGACAAAAAAAATGGGACGGGGCGTTGAAGGACGCCATGAAAGCGGCGCAAGCCTCGCTACGGTGCTTTGTGCAATCTCAAGACTGTCGACCGGAGAATCGGATGTCGGACGAATGACGGCCTGTCTGGATCGCCGCGCTGTGCTCATAGCGCTCGGATCGCTGCTCGGCGGTTGCGCGACGCAACGCGGGTCCTATCCGCTCTCGGCGCCGCATGGGGTCGCGGGGGCCGGATATCTCCCCGGCTACGGCCCGATCGAGGACGACGGCCATGCGATCCCGGGGCTCGACGCGTCGACCATCGACCCGGATCGCCTTCGCCGGCAGGTCCCGTTCGCGGGCCCCTACCGGCCCGGAACGATCGTCGTCGACGTCGCCGACCGCCGCCTCTATCTCGTCCAGCCCGGCGGCGTCGCGATCCGCTACACGGTTGGCGTCGGGCGCGAGGAGGCGCTCAATTTCCGAGGGCAGGCCGTCATCGGGAGGAAGGCGGAATGGCCGCGCTGGGCGCCGACCGAGAGCATGATCGAAAAAATGCCAAGGTATGCGGCCTATGCGGGCGGTATGGCCGGCGGGCTCGGCAATCCCCTCGGTGCGCGGGCGCTTTATCTCTATCGCGGCAATCAGGACACCTATTTCCGCCTGCACGGAACGAACGAGCCGGAGACGATCGGCACCGCTGTATCAAGCGGTTGTATCCGTCTCTTCAACCACGATATCATCGATCTCTACAACCGCGTTCCGGTGGGAACGCCGGTGGTGGTCCTGCAAGAGCCCGGGGCGATGGCCGAGGCGCAGGAGCCTGCGGGGGCCGCGCCGGAGCCGGATGCGTACTACGGCCCTGGTCCTTATGGAGGATATCCGGAGCCTGGGCCCTATTCCGACGGCGCGGGTCCCATATCGCCTGGGCCGTGGGCGCCTTCGCCGAGGCCGGATGGCTGGCAGTAGCCGCTTGAAGCGCGCGGCTTCCGTTTACTGTCCGTGGCGACGCAAGTAGGTTTGGCCAAACGCTTTTCCCTGAACGGAGCCCGCATGAACGCCCCCTCCGCCCCTCCCCGACTCCTCCGCCGCGAGGATGAAGCGGGCGTCGTCACCCTGACGCTCGACCAAGTGTCAGAACCGCAACGCGCTCGGGCTCGCCATGATCGACACGCTGATCGTGGCCTTGGCCGACATCGCCAAGGATTCCGCCGCGCGCGTCGTCGTGGTGACCGGGGAAGGCCCGGCGCTGAGCGCCGGCCACGACCTGCGCGAGATCCAGGCCCACCGCAACGACCCCGATCAAGGCCAGGCGTTCAACGAGCTCATCATGACCAGATGCGCTACGCTGATGCAGGCGATTGTCTCCCTGCCGAAGCCGGTGATCGCGGCGGTCGAGGGGGTGGCGACCGCGGCCGGCTGCCAGCTCGTCGCCTCGTGCGACCTCGCCGTGGCCGGCGAGGCGGCGCGCTTCGCCTTGCCCGGCGTCGCCATCGGGCTCTTCTGCTCGTCGCCCCTCGTCGCCGTCGGACGATCGATTTCCCGCAAGCATGCGATGGAGATGGCGCTCACAGGCAAGCTTTACAGCGCCGCCGAGGCCGAGCGGATGGGTCTCGTCAACCGCGTCGTCCCCGCGGGCCAGGCGCTCGCCGAGGCGAGGGCGCTGGCTGCGGCCATCGCATCCCGCTCGGCCGCGACGCTGGCGATCGGCAAGCGCGCGTTCAACGAACAGATCGAGCAGCCGCTGAGCGTCGCCTATGCGCTCGCCGCCAAGGCGATGGTGGAGAATCTCGCCGAGCCGGATTCCAGCGAAGGGATCGCGGCTTTCCTGGAAAAGCGGCAGCCGCGCTGGGGGGCCTGACATGGCGCAGGTCGATGGTCTCGGCGACGCCGCGATCCGCGATATCCTGACGCGCGTCCGCCGGATCGCCGTCGTCGGCGCCTCGCCCAATCCCTTGCGGCCATCGCACGACGTTCTCGGCGTCCTCATCAATCGTGGATACGAAACCTTTCCCGTCAACCCTGGACACGCCGGCGCGCGGATCGGCGGAAGGCTCGTGTTCGCGCGGCTCGCCGATGTTCCCGTCGCCATCGACATGGTCGATGTGTTCCGCAACTCCGCCGCCGCCGCCGATGCGGTCGACGCGGCGCTCGCCCTCGATCCCCTGCCCTCAGTCATCTGGATGCAGGTCGGCGTGATCAACCTGCCGGCCGCCGAGCGCGCCCGCGCCCGCGGGTAACCGTCGTCATGAACCGCTGCCCGGCGATCGAACTCCGTCGCCTGCGGGTTTCCGGCTCCGGCGAAGAGTTGACGCCCGTTTTGAGCCAGATCAATGCGGCGACGGACCAGGAGGCAGACAAACCGATCCGGACCGTCAAAGTGTCAGGCGCCGGCTCCTCGGGGGAGGCGGCCAGTCAACCGACCGTGGGTCCACTTGAGGCAGTCCGGCCGCCTTGTACTCATGGCGTTGGGCTGACTTCGCCGCCGCGCGCGGCGAGGTCGCGACGGCCGGCGCGGGGCAAAACCGCGCTCGTGGGGCGCCGGCCGTCGCGATACGCGCTTTGCCGCATGCAACAAAAGTCTCGCGCCTGGCCAGTAGCCAAGGGCGGCGAGATGTGCTACTAAAGTGCAACATCACCGATGTGCAAAAAGCAGCGGGGTGCGGGAGCGGGACCGCCATGAAAGGGAGGGACCCTGTGCCATATTTTCGATTTTGAAGTGCTCCAGGGCGACGACATCATCGTCGCCGAACGCGCGGTGGATCTGGTCGATCTCGCGCGCCGCCTGGCCGAAGATCATTGGGATGGCGAAAACTCTGGACGCGCCGGGATGCCGCATCCGCGTGCGCGAGCAGCAAGGCGACACCATCATCCTGATCGGCGCCACCGCCGCGCGCCGCTATCCCACCCCGGCCGCGCCAGGCTGAACCGTCGGCGACGGTCGCAGCGGATGCGCGCGCGCAAGTGTGCGCTTATGCGCTTGCGCTGCAGCGCCTAACCCATTCGCAATCGGTTTCATCGGAGGTAACCGGCGCGCGCCCCTCGCCGGTGCGGAGCTGGCTGGCGCGCTTCCTCGCCGCCTGCGCGGCGCTGTGTCTCGGAAACCGCCATCAAACGTCCCCGCGTGACGAGGCTGCTTGCTGTGACGAAGCGCAAGCGTCCGAGCGCGGGCGAGGCCGCGGGGAAGGCGCTGCAGAGACCGTCTGCTGCGCCTCCCGCTGACAACCGGATCTCAGTGCGGCAGTTTGTCGGCGATCACCTCGAGCCGGATGATCTCCAGATGATTGGCGAACAGTTCGGGCGCCTTCGCCATCAGCGCAGCCGCGACCCTGCCGTTGAGATGGGCTTCGCGGCCGCGTTCATTGGCGAAGGCGTCAAAGATGGCGAACGTGCTCGGGCCCAGGCGGATGGCGAACCAGGCGATGGTGTCGGGCTCGTCCATGACGAGCGAGCGGGCGTCGCCCAGAAGAGTAGCGACTTCCTCTTCCTTGCCGGGTTTGGCTTCGAGACGAACGTAAAGCGCGAGCGAAGTCATGTCGTGTTCCTCTTCTCGCCCCCGTTTTCCACTTTGAGGCCGGACTATGCCCGGACGATGGCGGCGATCGACGGGGCCTCGAGCGATTCGCGCCGGATCTGATCGCGCAGGGCGGCGCCTCAGAACAGATAATATAGCCTGTTGGGGCGCGCCGATCGCGTGGGCCGAGTTTTCGGCCCGGATGCTCCGTATGGCCGCAGCGTGGCGGAATCTTCGTCGAAGCCCTTAGCCAGCAGACGCTCGGGCGGAGCCCATTCGGAGGTGCAGCCGTTCAAAGGCGGCGAACACGTCCGGTTGCAGTCCTGCGACCCAAACGCGAAGTCCATTACCCGCGGCCCCTTTCAGAAATTGCGCGCGCAGCGCCAGACTTGGTCGGGGCTACGGTTCCACCGGCCTCGAACGAGCGTCGGGGAAATCGCTATTCACTTTGACCGCCACCCTCCTGCGCATGAAAGAGAGGGCTTGAGGGAACTCAGTCCTTCAAACCAAGCATGGCGCGCCGATACACACGAACAGCGGCATACAGCTGGGAGATATCAGCATGAGAACAGCCAGGATGGCGGTTCAGCAGAACGCGAAATTCTCTTCTACCCATATCGTCTGCTCCGTATTCTGAGAAATCTTCGGTCGTTTTCTCAATAGAGACTATTTCGTCCCACGAGCCAGGCTCTTTCTAAAGTTCCGTGACAGCATCCATCACTTCGGCTTCTGTCCATTTTCTCAAATCGGATATCTTCATAAAACTCTCCATTTCGCCGCTAACCCTTTGACAAGGCTCGGCGCCTGACTTTGGAATCGACCGAAATGGGGTACAAGCCTTTGACAGCAAACGGCTATTTTCCGAAAACCGCGCTCCGTGCCGACGCGGCTTTGCGCGGCGCTCGCCGGGTCTCGCCTTGCTCTTTCGAGCGGGCGCCCAGGACGGCGTCTTACCTTCGGCGCCTGAACTCTTGACCCCGTTGCGAAACATCCGCGCGCGCCGGGCCCTTCAGATGCAGCGGCCGCCGTCCACTTCGAGCACCACGCCGGTCAGGAACGCCGCCTCGTCGCTGGCGAGGTAGAGCGCCGCCGCGCCGATGTCGGCCGGGGTCGAGAACCGGCCGAGCGGCACCGTCGCCTTGAAGGCGGCGCGCTTCTCCGGCGTGTCCTCGCCCATGAACATGGCGAGCAGCGGCGTTTCGCCGGCGACCGGCGCGAGCGCGCATACCCGGATCTTGTCGGGAGCGAGTTCGATCGCCATCGACTTGGTCATCACGTGAACCGCGCCCTTGGAGGCGTTGTAGACCGCGAGGCCGGGGCGCGGCCGCAAAGCTGCGGTCGAGCCGACGTTGATGAACACGCCGCCGCCCTTCTCGCGCATGTGCGGCGCGAACGCCTGGGCGGTGAGCAGGAGCGACTTGACGTTGACGGCGAAGATGCGGTCGAACTCCGCCTCCTCGACCTCCGTCAGCGGCTTGTTGCGATGGGTGGTGCCGGCGTTGTTGACCACGATGTCGACCCGGCCGAACGCCTCGATCGCTTCTCTTGCCGCCCGCGCGACGTCGTCGCGCTTGGACACGTCCGCGGTGATGGCGATCGCGGCCGAGCCGAGCCGTCCTGCCGCGGCCTCGGCGATCTCGGCCTTGAGGTCGAGGCAGGCGACCCGCGCCCCCTCGCGCACGAAGGTCTCCGCAATGCCGTAGCCGAACCCCTGCCCCGCGCCGGTCACCAGCGCGGTCTTGCCCTTCAGTCGCATGGGTTTTTCCCCTCCCGAGCGCGGCTCTTGCCTTAACTCGCCTTCCTGCGTTCCTCGACGATCGCATCGTCGATCGCTTTCGCCCGAACCGCCGCCGGGCGGGCGCTGATCAACCCCCAGTAGCGCTCGAACGCCGGGCGCCGGTCAATCATCTTGTACGCCATGCCCCAGCCGATCGACGCCCCGACGTAGACGTCGGCGGCGGTGAACCGGTCGCCGGCGATGTACTCCGTCCGGTAGAGCGCGCCCTCGAGCGCCGCCAGCGTCCGCTCGATGTTGCCGTAACCGACCATGCCTTCGCGGTCCTGGGGGATCTCGAACCCCAGCGCCCTGTCGGTCACGGCCGCCTCCAGCGGTCCCGCGGCGAAGAACAGCCAGCGATAGTAGGGGCCGCGCTCGCGCGACGTCGGCGGCGGCGCGAGCCCGGCGGCGGGAAAGGCGTCGGCGAGGTAGGCGCAGATAGCGGCGGCCTCGGTCACCACCGTGTCGCCGTGGCGGATCGCCGGCACCTTGCACATCGGATTGATCGCCAGATAGTCCGGCGCCTTCATCGAGTGGCCGAACTCCAGGATTTTGGTTTCGTAGGGCTCGCCGACCTCCTCAAGCATCCAGCGCACGATCCGGGCGCGGGACATGGGGTGGGTGTAAAAGACCAGTTCGTCACTCATCTCTCGATCTCCGCCCCTCCCCAATACGCTTCGCCCGGCGCTTGTGATAAATCAATGACGAAAAGGCGAAGCCCGCCCTCCCAACGAACTCGGACCGCGCATGCGTATCGAAACCGACGTCAAGCTGGATTTCAAGGACGTTCTCATCCGACCGAAGCGCTCGACGCTCAACACCCGCAGCGCGGTCGACGTCAATCGCGCCTTTCGCTTCCTCCACACCGGCGCGGAGTGGAAGGGCTTCCCGCTCATCGCCGCCAACATGGACGTGACCGGGACCATGGCGATGGCCCGGGCGCTTGGAAAACATGGGGCGCTGACGGCGCTGCACAAGCACTACCCCGAGGATGAACTCGTCAAGTTCTTCGCCTCGCCCGACGGGGCGCACGCCTTCTATTCCCTGGGGACGACCGCGGCCGACGTCAAGAAGCTCGCGGCAGTGGCGCAAGGGACGCCGATCCGGCGGATCTGCCTCGACGTCGCCAACGGCTACGCCGAGAAATTCCTGGAGATCGTCAAGCGCGTCCGCGACGACCATCCGGAAGCGGTGATCATGGCGGGCAACGTGGTGACCGGCGACATGACGGAAGCGCTGGTCATCGCCGGCGCCGACATCGTCAAGATCGGCATCGGCCCGGGCTCGGTGTGCACGACCCGGCGCGTCACCGGCGTCGGCTATCCGCAACTCTCCGCGATCATCGAATGCGCCGACGCCGCGCACGGGCTGAAAGGCCTGGTGTGCGCCGACGGCGGCTGCACGGTTCCCGGCGACGTCGCCAAGGCCTATGGCGCCGGGGCCGATTTCGTCATGCTCGGCGGCATGCTCGCCGGCCACGACGAATGCGCCGGCGAGATCCGCTACGAAGACGCGCGACGGCGAGAAGGTCGCGGTCGGCATGGCGTTCTACGGAATGTCGTCCGAGACGGCGATGAAGAAATACGCCGGCGGCGTCGCCCATTACCGCGCCGCCGAAGGCAAGACGCGTCGAGACGCCCTACCGCGGCCCGGTCGAAGGCACGCATGGGCGAGATCATGGGCGGGGTGCGCTCGATGATGACCTACATCGGCGCGGCCCACCTGAAGGAGGTCTCCAAGCGCACGACCTTCGTCCGCGTCACCGCGCAGACCAACGACGTTTTCGGCGGGTAGAGCTGCAAGCCATTGGGTTGAATAGGGAACGGCAGCGCGAGCGCGCGTTTTCGGGGGCGGGGTCGCCAACCGTGAAGCCTGAACGGACCCGCCAGCAAGAGGCGCTTTGGCTTGGGTGTTCACTTCATCGGCCTGCCGGCGGTTTCCGGGGCGGCGATCGTTGCGCAAAGCGTGATGACGGCGAGGGCGATCAGGTACATCGAGACCGGCCACGCGGCGCCGTTCGTCCATGACAGGAAAGCCGCGGCGGCAAATGGCGTGAGGCCCCCGCTGATGGCGGCGCCGATCTGGAAGCCGAGCGACGCGCCGGTGTAGCGCATCCGGGCCGCGAAAAGCTCGGTGTACCAGGCAGCGCCGGCGGCGAAGCCGATATCTGCCCGAAGGTGATGGCGGCGACGATCGTCAGCGTGATGATGAGCGGGTCCCTGGTATTCAACAGCCAGAAGAACGGGAACGAGAAAGCCATCGCAAACAGGGAGCCCGCATAAAACATCGCCTTGCGGCCGATCTGGTCGGAGATCCAGCCGAACAGCGGGATCGCCAACAGAGCCACAACGGAGGAGACGAAGACTGCATTGAGGATCACGCTCTTCGGCATGCCGAGTCTGACGGTGACGTAGTTGATCGCGAACACCCCGGCGATCATCGCGTAGCTGATCTCGGAGAGCTTCAATCCGATCGCGGTAAAGAAGGCTCGCGGCTCTTTGGTCAGCACCTCGACCAAGGGCAGCCTTGCGACCTTGTTTTCGGCCTGCAGCTCCCGAAACACCGGCGTCTCCTGCAGTTGCAGACGGATGTAGAGCCCTGCCCCGGCGAGGAAGATGCTGATCAGGAAGGGAATGCGCCACGCCCATCCGAGAAAGTCCGCTTCCGAGGTACTGGACAGGACCGCGAAGACGCCGACTGCGGAAAGGGTGCCGAGCGGATAGCCGAGTTGAACCATCGAACCGAGAAGCCCGCGGTTCTCGTGTTTCGCTTCTGACCACGATCAGCACGGCGCCGCCCCATTCGCCGCCCAGTCCGACGCCCTGGAAAAGCCGCAACAGCACCAACAGGATCGGCGCCGCGACGCCGATGTGCTCATAGGTGGGTAGGAGACCGATTAGGAAGGTGCCCAGACCCATGAGGACGATCGTCGTCGCAAGCACGGCCTTACGGCCGAGCCGATCGCCGAAATGTCCAAAGATGGCCGCGCCCAGCGGTCGTGCGAAATAGCCGACGCCCAGGGTGCCGAACGACGCGATCGCGCTCAGGCCGGGGGTGGACGACGGGAAGAACAGCTTGGTGAAAATAAGGGCGCTGGCGGTGGCGTAGATGAGAAAATCGTACCACTCGATCGTCGTGCCGATGATGCTCGCGACGACGACCCGCTTCATGTCCGTTGAGCGAGCGGCGAACCACGCGTCGCTTCCAAGCCCTTCTGCAATGCTCATGGCAGCTCTCCAGCCGTACCCCCATGGCGATCGACCGTCTCGCCTGTTTCTCAAGATGGGCGCCATGCTTGGCGACGGCGACGCCGACCCCGGGACGCCCTCGCGCATCGCGCGGTTTCATGAGCCGCCGACCATCTCACGGGGTCAAATCGCGGTCGCGCCGACGGCGCATGATTGAACAAGACGCTAGGCGCGTATGATCGGAAGCGTCAACTCAGCCAAATTCTATATCCGTCAGCTTATATTGGTCTTGGAGCATGCCCCGAGTGGATGATCGGCGTCGACCGAGATCCACTCCCCGCCTCAGGCCCGTGCGGCGGGATCGCCGGGCCAAGCCCCAGGAAGCGAGCGGTCGCTGCCGTCCCTGGTGTGCCCTGCCGACGGGCGAGCTTTGCGCCGCCGCCTGCGCAGCGCGGTACCTATGCTTCCCCATAAGGCGTATTCGCTTCGGTATTGAGGTCCTTGCCTATTTCACGCATCGTGAAAAAATCGACGCAATCCGGAGGTTTTAAAGGAGACCAGAGATGCTTCGCTGGCTACAGGCCTTCGTGCGGCGCCAGTTGGTCTCCGACGCGCCGGCCGAGATAAGTCTTTGTCTCGACTGTGGAAAGCTCGTCTGCTCCGAGAGCGAGTTCAGAGATTGCTCGCGGCGCAAACAGCGAGCGGCCGAGCTTGCTCACGATTGGTCAACGCTGGACCCTGAGAGAGGCGCTGACATCTGCAAGGCCGACGCCGCAGCAGGATCACTCCGCGGCAGCGAAACTGCTATTCCTGTCGGTCGCCGACCCGTCGAGCGATAATTCGTCTGTAACCGTTCCCTCCGCCTGCCCCTGACGACGCCTGAAGAGGCGCCTACGGCTGCGCCAGCCGATCCCCAAATTCCGCGATGGTTTTGGCGTAGACCGGGGCGGTGTTCCATTCGAGGAGGGCGGCGAAGTTCGGCTGACCCTCGTCCCATTTCGCGCCGCGCTGCCAGCCGTGCGACTGCAGAAAATTCGCGGTCGAGGCGAGCGCGTCGGCGCGAGTTGCCGATGAGGTCGCCGCCGCGGCCGCCGTTCGCCGAGACGCCGTACTTGAGGTAGGCGGACGGCATGAACTGGGTCTGGCCGAGTTCGCCGGCCCACGCGCCGCGCATCTGCGCCGGCGACAGCAGCCCGCGCTGCGACGATCATCAGCGCGTCGATCAGTTCGGCCTGGTAGAGCGATCCCGCGCCGGCAGTCGTAGGCGAGCGTCGCCAGCGCGCTGAAGGTCGGATAGCGGCCGAGCGCCGGCGCCGAAATCGGTCTCGAGGCCCCAGATCGCCACCAGCACCGGCCCCGGCACGCCGTAGCGCTGCTCGATCCGCTCGAGCGGCTCGGCGTAGGCGACCATCATCGACTTGCCCTGCTTGACCCGCGCCGGCGTGATGTGCCGGCGGCGAAGCTCGCGACATCGCCCTGAAGGCGCCCTGCCCGTGGTCGTGCGACAGCACCGACGGGTCGAACCTCGCGGTCGCCAGCGCCTGGTCGACCACGTCCGGCGAGACGCCGTCGTTGATCGCCACCTGCTTGAAGTCCTCGAGCCAGGCCTTGAATCCGTCGGCGCTGTCGCCGCACTGGGCGGCGCGCGCTCGGCCGCCGGCCGACGGCGCAGCCACCGCCAGCGCCGCGCAACGCCAGAATTGCCCACAGCGCTTGCCCGCATCTCACGATCTCCATGCACGCGCTCTGCCGGATGCGCCGTTAAGCGCCAGATCGCGGCCGAAGCTTGGCCTTTGCGCGC
Source organism: uncultured Alphaproteobacteria bacterium (assembly GCA_963748545.1). Taxonomy (GTDB): domain Bacteria; phylum Pseudomonadota; class Alphaproteobacteria; order Rhizobiales; family Beijerinckiaceae; genus Roseiarcus. The sequence goes on along the minus strand of CAVVJO010000003.1, from coordinate 602,683 downwards.
CGTCTCGGCGGCATCGCCCGCCGCAGGTCCCGCGCCGCGCATGCGACGATTTGGGCGTTGGAGGCCAGGCGCCGCCCATGATAGAGAGCCGCCCATGACTCGCCACGTCTCCGCCGCCGAGGACCGCGCGCCCGTGCGCCTCGCAGGGGCGACCCGCGCCGAACTCGCGCGCGCGCTCGCCGAGCTCGGCGTCCCCGAGCGCGAACGCAAGATGCGCGTGTCGCAGCTCTGGCACTGGATCTACCACCGCGGCGCGCGCGATTTCGCCTCGATGCGCAACATCGCCAGGCCGCTGCTGGCAAGCTCGCCGAGCGGCACGACCTCGCGCGCCCCGAGATCGTCGCCGAGCAGGTGTCGGCCGACGGCACGCGCAAGTGGCTCCTGCGCATGCGCGCCCGCCGCACGCGCACGACAAGGGCGCCGAGATCGAGTGCGTCTATATCCCGAAGTCCGACCGCGGCACGCTGTGCGTCTCGAGCCAGGTCGGCTGCACGCTGAACTGCACCTTCTGCCACACCGGCACGCATGCCGCTGGTGCGCAACCTGACGGCGGCCGAGATCGTCGGGCAGGTCATGGTCGCGCGCGACCGGCTCGGCGATTTTCCCGGCGGGACGCCGCCGACCGACGGCCTCGTGCCATCGGGCGAAGGCGTGCGCGCGGTGTCCAACATCGTCTTCATGGGCATGGGCGAGCCGCTCTACAATTTCGAGGCGGTGCGCGACGCGATCGCGATCCTGACCGACGGCGACGGGCTTTCGCTGTCGAGGCGGCGCATCACCGTCTCCACCTCGGGCGTCGTCCCCGAGATGGAGCGGCTCGGCGCGGAATGCGGGACGATGCTGGCGGTTTCGCTGCACGCCACCAACGATGCCCTGCGCGACAAGCTCGTTCCGCTGAACCGCAAGTATCCGATCGAGCGCCTGCTCGCAGGCCTGCCGCGACTATCCCGGCGCCTCCAACGCGCGGCGGATCACCTTCGAATACGTGATGCTGAAGGGCGTCAACGATACGCCGGCCGAGGCGAGGGCGCTGGTGCGCCTGCTCAAGGGCGTTCCCGCCAAGATCAACCTCATCCCCTTCAACCCCTGGCCGGGCAGCCCCTACGAATGCTCGGACTGGGAGACGATCGAGCGGTTTTCCGAGATCGTCTTCAACGCCGGCTATGCGAGCCCGGTGAGAACGCCGCGCGGCCGCGACATTCTCGCCGCCTGCGGCCAGTTGAAGAGCGAGAGCGAGAAGCTGCGCGCGAGGGCGCGGATGATGCTCGAAGAGAAGTCTGGTCGTTGGACAAGATTGACGCCGGCGCGCATTCGCAGTCGACCGCGGAACGATCCGAGGCGAAGCGGCCGGCGGCGCCGTTCGACGTTTGGCGCGCGGTGCGAGCCAGGCCTCGGCGACGTCCTCCGCATGCCATGGCTTGGCCGGCGCGGGCTTGTCGCGGCGATCGGCGTCGTCATCCTGGCTGGCTCTCGACCTCGCTCTACCGGGTCCAGCCGGACGAGAAGGGCGTCGTGCTGCGCTTCGGGCAGTGGGTCGCGACGACGGAGCCGGGCCTGCACGCGCACCTGCCCTATCCGATCGAGACCGTGCTCCTGCCGAAGGTGACGCAGGTCAACCAGATCCAGATCGGCGTGGGGCCGAGCGCCGGAGCTGCCGACGCCCAGCCGGGCCGCGGCGGGCAGATGCTGACCGGCGACGAGAACATCGTCGAGGCCGACGGCACGGTGTTCTGGAAGATCCGCGATCCCGGCCAGTTCCTGTTCAAAGTCGAAAACCCGCGAGCTCGCGGTGCGCACCGCCGCCGAGGGCGCGCTGCGCGACGTCATCAGCCGCACCCCGATCCAGGCCGCCATGTCCACCAGCCGCCAGCAGATCGCCGACGAGACGCGCGACCTGCTGCAGCAGCTCCTCGACAACGAGCAGGCGGGGGTGGAGATCACCCAGGTTCAGTTGCAGCGCGTCGAACCGCCGCTCGCGGTGATCGACGCCTTCAACGATGTCCAGCGCGCGAGAGCCGACCAGGAGCGCGCCCGCAACGAGGCGGAGGCCTACGCCAACGACATCCTGCCGCGCGCCCGCGGCGAGGCCGATCACATCCGTCAGGAGGCGGAGGCGTACCGGGTCCAGGTCGTCAACCTCGCCCATGGCGAAGCCGACGCCTTCCTGCCGCTGCTCAGAAGCTACCAGGGGGCGAAGGACGTGACCGCCTGGCGTCTCTACCTCGACAGCGTCGACGAAGTCCTGAAGAAGGCCTCGAAAGTCATCGTCGACACCTCGGGCAAGGGCGTCAACGGCGTCATGCCTTACTTGCCGGTCAGCGAGTTCAAGCGCGGCGCCCGCTTCGCCGAGCGCCGCGCCCACGGCCCCGGCGACGGGAGCGGCCAAATGAGGAGCCGCTGGCTGGCCGCGGTCGCCGCCATCGCGCTGGCGCTCGATCTCGCGGTGTCGTCCATTTACGTCATCAGCGAGGGCGAACAGGCGCTGGTCGTCCGGCTCGGCGCGCCCATCGCAATCGTCGAGACGCCGGGCCTCAAGTTCAAGATCCCTTTCATCGACATGGTCTATGTCACCTCGACCCGTTCGCTGCTGCTCGAACCGCAGGTCGAGCAGGCGATCATGGGCGATCAGAAGCGGCTCGAGGTGCAGCCCTACGCCCGCTACCGGATCGTCGATCCGTTGCGCTTCTACCAGGCCTTGAGGACGCCGGAGGCGGCCGACGTGCAGCTCGACCTGATCGTCAGCTCGGCCGCGCGGCGCGCTCTCGGGCAGGCGCCGCTGCACGCCCTCCTGACGGAGGAGCGCGGGCAGATCCTCGACGCCATCAAGACCGAAGTCGCCGCCAAAGCCGCCCCGCTTGGCGTTTCGGTCGACGAGGTTCGGTTCCGGCGCGCCGACCTGCCGTTCGAAACCAGCCAGGCGATTTACGACCGAATGAAGTCCGAACGGCAGCGGGAAGCCAAGGAGCTGCGCGCGCAAGGGTACGAATGGGCGCAGCAAATCCAGGCCAAGGCCGACCGCGACCGCACCGTGCTCCTGTCCGAAGCGCAACGCGAGGCGGCGGTCGCGCGCGGCGAGGGCGACGCGGAGGCGAACCGGGCGCTGGGCGAAGCCTTCTCGCAAAATCCGCAGTTCTACGAGATGGTTCGAGCGCTCCAGACCTATAAGGGCGCGCTCGCCAATTCGGGACCGACGATGATCGTCAGTCCCGACGCCGATTTCATGCGTCTCCTGAAATCGGGTCCGGCGGCGTCGCCGACGGAGGGTCCGAAACCTTGAGTCCGACCGCGACCGGGGCTCCGGACGCAACCAAGCCGAGGCGCGGCGCCCGATGATCGACTCCCGATGATCGACATAGCCGCCTCGCTCTTCCTGCTTACGCAGATTTTCTTCGTCGACCTGCTGCTCGGCGCCGACAACGCGATCGTCATCGCGATGGCGTGCCGCCGCCTGCCGCCCGAAGACACGCGCCGAGCCGTCATCCTCGGCGCCGGCGGAGCGATCGCGCTCAGGCTGGTCATGATCCTGTTCGCCAACGCGCTCCTCGGCGTCCCGCTGGTCAAGCTCGTCGGCGCCTGGACGCTGATCGTCATCGCCCTCAACGTGCGCAAGCAGAATGGCGCGGACGACGACGTCTCGGCGCGGGAGGCGGGCGCGAGCGACTTTTTGTCCGCCGCCGCGGTGATCATGCTCGCCGACGCGGCGATGAGCCTCGACAACGTGGTCGCCCTCGCCGCGATCGCCGGCGGAAACCTCTGGCTGCTGGCGATCGGCGTCCTTCTCAGCATACCCATCCTCGTCTACGGCGCCTATGTTCTGACCGGAATCCTCCGCCTCGCCCCGGAGATCTTCGTCATCGGCGCGGCGTTCCTCGGCTGGATCGCCGGCGGCATGGCGGCGACCGATCCCCTGGTGTCGGGCTGGATCGACGCCAACGCCCCGGCGCTCGGGGTCTTTGCGCCGGCGCTCGGCGCCCTGTTCGTCCTTGCCGCCGGAAGGGGCGCGCCGCAGCGAGCAGCGCCCGCCTCCGCGACGGCGCCGCCGCAACGGCCGACTTCCGGCAACGCGTTGATCGCCCGCCCCCTGCCGCGAGATTCGCTCGCAGTTCTCGCCGAACCGGCGAGGCTCGAAGACGCGCCCCGGCGCATCGAGCCCAAGCCGCCGGTCGTTGCGGCCGCCGCCTCGCCTTCCCCGCTGGACGACGCCATGCCCGGGTTCGCCGCGGAGCAGCCTGCAGGCGCCTCCGGCCCGGGCTGGACCGAGGAGCGGCTCGTCGTCGCCGGCTTCGTCGTCCTGGCGTTTATTGCCGGCCTCATCATCTTCATCGCATCCTTCTTCGACAGTCTGACCTGAGGCCCCCCTGCGGCCAATCCAACCCGAGGCGAAAACTCTTGACTCTTGCGCGCCTTCCGGCGACCGACAGCCGATCATGAAGCTGGATCACCCCCCGATCGAACCGCGCGGGCCGCGGCGCAGCGAGCGCCTGCGGCAACGCGCAGCCTGGATGTACTTCGTCGAGGAGATGACCCAGTCGGCGATCGCCGACTCGCTCGGCGTCGGACGCGTCACGGTCGTGCGCATGCTGGCGGAGGCCAAGGCGCTCGGCGAGGTGCGCATCGCCCTGTCGCGCGGCCACGCCGAGCTCGGCGGCCTCGAAGCGTCGCTCTGCACCACCTATGATTTCGAGGAGGCCCTGGTCGCGCCGCTGTCCTCCCCCGACGCGGACGCCACGGGTCCGATCGGCGCGGTGCTCGGCGAATACCTTTCGGCCCTGCTGCGCAACGACATGAAGATCGGGCTCGGCTGGGGCCGGACGCTGAACCGGTCGCTCGAGTACCTGCGCGAGCGGTCGCTGCGCGGTCTCAACGTCATCTCGCTGGTCGGCGGGGTGACCCATTTCGCCCACGACAACCCGGCGGAATTCCCCTCCGCCTTCGCCCGCGCGTTCAACGCCGACTGCTACCTCATCCCCTCCCCGGCCCTGGTCGACAGCCCGGAGACCAAGACCGCCCTGATCGAGCGCTGCGGCCTCAGGGGCGTCTACGACTTCGCCAATGCGCTCGACGCGGTCGTCGTCAGCGTCGGGTCGCTCGGCCCGGAGGCGACCATCGCCCGGTTCGAGCTGATCGGCGAGACGGACCGGCGCGTGCTCGGGGAATACGGCGCGGTCGGCGAGCTGCTCTGCAACGTCTACGACCACGAAGGCCGGGTCCTCGACCATCCGCTCAACCAGCGGGTGATGTCCGTTCCCATGGAGGCGGTGCGCGCCGCCCCGATTCGTGTGCTCGCCGCCGGCGGCGTCCACAAGCTCGCGGCCATCGAGGGGGCGATCAAGCTGGTTCGTCCGACCGCGCTTGTTACGGACGAATTCACCGCGCGGAAACTGGCGAGAACCCCCGTCTGACTCGGCGGAGAACTCCCGCTTCAGTTGCTTGGCGTCTGTTGAACGGAACCATACGTCGGCTGGCGCGTTGTCACCGTGAGGGAGGCTTTCCCGCGGCCACACGGCTGCGAAACCTGTCTGACGGAGGTTGCCATGACGCGCGGCGCTCTTGACGTTTCGGCCATCGCGTTCGGCGTGGCCGCTCTTGCCTTGATGTCTCCGCATTCTACCGCCAGCGCGGACCCTTCGGCGACCGGCGCGGCGACTCCCTCGCTCGCCGAACCCGCGCCCACCCCAAAACTCACGATTTCGTCGCCCGATACGACGGCCCCCGCGCCCGGCGCAGCGACTTCGTTCCCCGAGCCTCCGCCGAGACCGAGAGTCGCGACTTCGGAAGATATGGACAGCGGCGCCGCCCGACCGACGCACGCCTATGGTCACCACTATGCGCGCGCCTATTCCCATCGGTATCGCGACCGCGACCCCGTTACGGCGGCGGCGTCCGGAGTGGTCGGCGGCGTAGCTGATCTGGGCGCCATCGCGGCCTATCCGGTCTATTGCTTCCCGCGCTACGGCTCCTGCCCGGTCTACCGGCCGTACCCGTAACGCCGAAGCTATGGGCGGCGCGTCAGTGAGGGGCGTCTGAGCCTCTTCGCACCGCGCGCTGCGTTCGCTTGGAACTCGTGACTTCGGTCAAACGCCGAAGCGCTGTACATAGACGGAGGCGCGCTCGCGCTCGCCTTCAGGGTCGATCCCGAATTCTTCCGGCCGGTATCGGTTGGCGCCGTACCCGCCGTTCGGGACCCGAGCGACTCTCGCCGCCATCGCCGACCGGGCCTCCCGCGACAGCTCTATGCCGAACGCATCGTAGATCCGCGCGATCGTTCCCACCGGATCGGCGACAAGCGCGCGATACTGCACATGCACGATCCGGGAACGCAGCGGGAAGGACGGATCGTCCGCGAGCGCCGCCATGCGCCGCATCCCACGCTGCCAGTAGTCGGCGACCTTGCGGCCGATTTCCAGCCGGTTGATACCGTTCGTGAAAGGCGCCCGCAGCAGTTCGGTCAGACGCGCGACGGAAGCGAGCACATGACCGGGATCGCGATGCACGAACACCAGCATGGCGTCGGGAAATATCCGGCCGAGCGCCTCGGCCGAGAACACGTGATCGGGTGATTTCAGGATCCAGCGCCGCGGCGGCTCGCCCCGGCCCTGGAGATGGCGAAGAAAGCGCGCATGGAACCGATAGGCGTCGTCGTAGCCCGATGCGTCGAGCCAGGCGCGATAGGACGGGGCCCGATATACGGCGTCGAAGCGCGGGCTGCGGAAAACGTGGCTGGTGAATTCCGTGCATTCCTGCGGCGAGTCGGCCCCTATCGGCTGCACGCTGCTGATCCCGGGCGTGAGGCCGGCGAATATCTGCAGTTCCAACTGCACTTTCCGGCGGCCCGCGCCGAACCCGGCCGCGCGATGCGCCGGATAGGGATAGATCGCCTCCCACGCGAGCGGCGCGCGGTTGGCGGGATCCTCCGCCAGCAATCCGTGCAGAAACGTCGTGCCGCTGCGCGGCAGGCCCGCGACGAAGATCGGCGGCGCGAGCGTTCGCGTCAGGATCGCCGGATCCTCGCGCTCCGCGTCCGCAAGGATCAGCAGCGTCGATAGCATCCGCGTCAGGTCCCAGCGCGCCGCGACGCGTCCGAATGGCGACAGCGACGCCTCTTCCTCGAGGCTGGCGGTCAGGACGGCGAGCGCTTCCACGAGGCGCGGGTCGGCGAGCGGCTTCGCGTCGAGGCGGGTCGCCTTCGCCGCCGCGGCGATCAGCGGCTCCGGCGCGAGCCCCCTGTCGTCGCCGTAAGCCGCACGGGCAAGCCGCTTCAGTGTCCAGGCGATCACTGCGCAACCGTCGAGAAAACATTCCCGCGCGCGAACCTGCGTCCGGCCAACGGGCCACGAAGCGGATTTGTTCGACAAGGCGACGCGGCGAAACTCGAATGCACGCCGCCGAAATCGAGACGCGGCGCCGTCATCGAATCAACACGACCTCCGATTGCGAGCGGCGGCGGCGTTGGAGCCTCGCCGAAGGCCTCGGACGCAAGAGGCGCCGATCGCCTCAAGCTCCGCGCCCGGGAGATAGCGCAGGAAAGCAGGAACCGCCACTCGGATTCGCGGGGCGCGGTCGACCGCAATTGGCGCGGGCCCGCAGCCCGGTTTGCGGGAAACCCTGCGTCAGCGGCGTCGTGAAGTCGTAATCTATCCGCGCAATCTATAGACGGGCAGCGCTCGCGCTGGCGACGACGCCCCGGGATGGGACGGCGCCGCGACAATCCGCCCCGCCCCTAAAGGCGGGCGCGGCTTTCAATTTCGCGTTACTTTCGAGGCTTCTCGAGCGAGGAGCGACGCGCCGACACCGCCGCCTTTCGACGGCGAGGGACGGGAACTTTAAGAATGGCCGAGTGCCGAGCATGACCTTGGAAGAGATTCGCGCGTTCGCGACGTGGCTGTCGCTGTTTTGCATGACCGCAGTCGTTCTTGGTTGCCTTTACGCGGTCGCCGCCGCATGGGCGGCGCGGTGGTTTGTCCGCCGGCCGAGCCCGGCGATCCCGACGTCATGGCCCGACGTCTCGATCTTGAAGCCGCTGTCCGGCAGCGAGTCGCAACTCTGCGAGAACCTCGCGACCTTTTTAAATCAAGATTATGAGGGTCATGTTCAGATCGTTTTCGGCGTCCAGGCTCCCGACGACAGCGCAATTCCCGTGGTGAAATCGCTGATGCAGCGACATCCGGGGCTTGATCTTCATCTGGTCGTCGACGGCGCGATGTATGGCGGCAACCGGAAGGTCTCCAACCTCATCAATATGGCGCGGGTCGCGCGCCATCCGCTCATCGTCATGGCTGATAGCGACATCGCGGTCGCTCCGAACTATCTGCGTACGTTGGCGGCCGCGCTGGCTAAGCCGGGGGTCGGCGTGGCCACCTGCCTTTATCGCGGCGCGCCAAACGGCGGCATTTGGTCGCGGCTCTCCGCCATGGGGGTGCAGGATCATTTCCTGGCCGGCGCGATCCTTGGGCTCGGGCTCGGCGTGGCGCGGCCGTGCGTCGGCGCGACCATTGCGCTCTCGCGAGAGACTTTATCGAGGATCGGCGGCTTTGAGGCCGTCGCCAACCAACTGGCGGACGACTACGCCATCGGACAGGGGGTGCTCGAGGTCGGTTTGGACATCGTCGTTCCCTCCATGCTGGTGACCCACGCATTCGACGAGCGGTCGCTGCGCGAACTGGTGCAGCATGAGCTGCGATGGGCGCGGACGATCTTCACCATCGACCCGGTCGGGTATATCGGGAGCGGCGTCATGCACGTGCTGCCCTGGTCCCTGATCGGGGCTGCGCTTCGCGGCTTCGACGCCTGGGGACTGGCGGCCGTTCTCACCGCGCTGGCGTGCCGACTGTCCCTAAAGTTCTGGCTCGCGCGAAATCTTGAATTGCCAAACCCGAACTACGCTCTCACGCTCCCTCGCGACCTTCTCTCCTTCGTAATTTTTTTCGCCTGTTTCTGGAGTCCGCGCGCGAACTGGCGCGGAACTGCATTCTCCGTACGGCGAGACGGCACGATGGCGGCGGTCGGTTTTGAGAAATAGCCCAATGGCGACGAGATGATGACATAATGCGCGCACTGTTCCTTCAGGCGCCGTCCTTCGACGGATTCGACGGCGGCGCCGGGTCCCGCTACCAGTCGCGGCGCGAGATCCGGTCGTTCTGGTACCCGACCTGGCTCGCCCAGCCCGCCGCCCTCGTGCCCGGCAGCAAGCTGATCGACGCGCCGCCGCACGAGATCTCTCTGGCTGAGGTCACCGCCGAAGCCAGGAATTTCGACCTTGCCGTGCTGCACACGTCCACCCCCTCCTTCGCCTCGGACGTAAGGACGATTGCCGCGCTCAAGGCCGCCAACCCGGGGCTGAAGGCCGGGTTGATCGGCGCCAAGGCGGCGGTCGACGCGGAAGGATGCCTCAAGTCCGCGCCGATCGTCGATTTCGCCGCGCGCAACGAATTCGACTTCACCATCAAGGAGATCGCCGACGGCAGGGCCTGGAAGTCGATTCTCGGCCTGTCGTTCCGGGACGCGGACGGCAAGATCCAGCATACGCCGGACCGGCCGGTGCTGGAAAACATGGACGACTTGCCCTTCGTCACACCGGTCTACAAGCGCGATCTGCAGATATCCCGATATTTCATCGGCTATCTCAAGCACCCCTATATTTCAATCTACACAGGGCGAGGCTGCAAATCGCGGTGCACTTTCTGCCTTTGGCCCCAAAGCGTCGGCGGGCATCGCTACCGCACCCGCTCGGTCGCCCATGTGATCGAGGAGATCGCCTGGGCGAAAAAGGCCTTTCCGGAGGTCAAGGAATTTTTCTTCGACGACGATACGTTCACCGACAACCTGCCCCGGGCGGAGGCGATCGCGCGGGAGCTCGGCAAGCTTGGCGTCACATGGTCCTGCAACGCCAAGGCCAATGTGCCGCGCGCCTCGTTGAAGGTGATGCGTGAGAATGGCTTGCGCCTGCTGCTGGTCGGCTATGAGACCGGGAACCAGCAGATTCTCTACAACATCAAGAAGGGCATGCGGATCGACGTCGCCAAGAGGTTCTCCAAGGATTGCCGCGAGCTTGGCGTCGCGATCCATGGCACGTTCATCATGGGCCTGCCCGGCGAGACGCAGGCGACGATCAAGGAGACGATCGCGTTCGCCAAGGAGGTCAACCCGCACACGCTCCAGGTCTCGTTGGCGGCGCCCTACCCCGGGACGTTCCTCTATAAGCAGGCGCTGGAAAGAGGCTGGCTCGACGACGCCAATGCGGATCTGGTCAACGCAAACGGAGTCCAGATCGCCCCGTTGAGCTATCCGGGATTGAGCCATACCGAGATTTTCGATTCGGTCGAAACCTTCTACCGCAGCTTCTATCTCCGTCCGAGCAAGATCGCCGCGATCGTCGGCGAAATGGCGTTGAGCCCCGACATGATGAGGCGGCGTCTGCGCGAAGGGGTGGAGTTCTTCCGCTTCCTGCGCGAGCGCCGAGAGATCGCGCACTGAAATATCTGATCGTCACCGCGGATGATTTCGGCCTCGCCGACGAGGTCAACCTTGCCGTCGAGCGCGCCCATAGCGAGGGCGTGCTGACCGCGGCGAGCCTGATGGTCGGAGCGCCAGCGGCGGCGGCGGCCGTCGATCTGGCGCGCCGCCTGCCCCGGCTCGCTGTCGGCCTGCATCTGGCGCTGGTCGACGCAAAGCCGATCCTGCCGGCCTCGGCCGTCCCGGACCTGGTCGACGGGCACGGGCGCTTTCGCGGGAATATGGCGCTCGCCGGCGCCGCCATGTTTTTCCTGCCGCATGTACGCAGGCAATTGCGGGCTGAGATCCGCGCCCAGTTCGAGGCCTTCCGCGCGACCGGTCTCGCGCTCGACCACGTCAACGCCCACAAGCATTTTCACCTGCATCCGTCGATCCTCTCGGCAATTCTCGCCTTGGCGGAGGAATTTGGCGTGAGGGCCGTTCGCGTGCCTGTGGAGCCGATGGCGGTCCTGGCGCAGATCGACGGCGCCCGCGCCGATTTGGGGGCCGCAGCCTTGAATGGTTGGGCGCGCCTTCAGCGCGCGCGCTTGAAGCGGGCCGGCGTCGCTGCGCCCGATCAGGTTTTCGGGCTCGACTGGAGCGGCGACATGACCCATTCGCGCCTTCAGGGGCTGATCGCGCATCTGCCCGAGGGCGTGACGGAGATTTACGCTCACCCCGCGATTGCGTCGGATTTTCCTGGAGCTGCGCCCGGCTATCGATACGAGGAGGAGTTCGCCGCGCTGACCTCGTCCGAGCTTCGCCGCCAAATCGCCGTGGCCGGAATTGAGCACGGGGGATTCGCGGACGCAGCCCGGCGGCGCGAAACGTCCGCCTGACGCCGCTAAGCCAGCGGGCCGGCCGGGCGCAGGGCGCCGACCGCGATCCCGTTCCAGTTGGCGAATTTTGGCGCGACGAAAGCGTCCAGCAGCTCGTCGAAACCGCCGAAGCTTTGCAAAAGCGCAGCGATCATCGCCTGCGCAGCGCGGCCCGAGCCGTCGTCGGCCTTGACCGCGAGGCCGAGGCCGAGTTCCGGCAGCGCGGCGCAGAAGGCGCCCTCGGCGCCGGTCTTGGTGAAAGCGCTCGCGCCGAGAAGCGTCATGACCTCGGTGTCGAACCGCCCCGGCCCGGCGACCATCGAAGGATGCGCCGCAACCGCCGCGCGCAGGCGCGCCGCCGCCCGCGCGCGCTCCTTGTGCAGCCCCTGCCCCGTGCCGAAGCGCGCAAACCCGAACGCGAGCGCGCTGAGCGGAATCGCATAGGCCGGGATCGAGCAACCGTCGATCGCCCGATTTTCCGCGCCGAGTTTTGCGCCTGTCACGTCGGCGAGCGCCTCGGTCACGGCGCGCTGGACCGGGTGGTCGGGCGACACGTAGCCCTTCGGGTCGGTCCCCTCGGCGCAGGCGAGGCAGACGAAGCCGGCGTGCTTGCCCGAGCAGTTGTTGTGCAAGGCGGACGGGCTCTCGCCCGAACGCGCCAGCGCTCGCGCGGCCTGTTCGCCAAGCGGCCAGTGCGCGCCGCATTCGAGCGCGCCGGGATCGCGCCCGGCCTTCGCCAACATGGCGCGCACGAGCGCGACTTGCGCGGCCTCGCCCGAATGCGAGGCGCAGGCGAGCGCGATCTCCTCCTCGCTAAGGCCCAGCCGGTCGGCCGCGCCGCTCTCGATCAGCGGCAGCGCCTGGAACGCCTTGACCGCCGAGCGGGGGTAGACGGGCATGTCGACGTCGCCGAAGGCGAGCGCGACCCGCCCGTCCGCATCGACCACCGCCCCCGACCCGCGATGGGTCGACTCGACCCGGTCGCCTCGCAAAACTTCTACGACGACGGGATTCGACATGTTTTCGCTCCTCGCGGCCGGTAAAGCGCGACAAGCGCGCATGCCTGACCACCGATTCCGCCTATTGCCTAGCGTCAGGTGCGTCCGCTACTCAAGCTGGAAAGCGAGCGAGGTCGCTATGCGCGTCAAAGACGTAATGACCTACGGGGCGATCGGCCTGCCGGAGACGGCGACGATCGCCGAGGCCGCCGAGACCATGCTGAAGGCCCGCATCAGCGGGGTGCTCGTCCACGACGCCGACAACGCGCTCATCGGCGTGCTGAGCGAAGGCGACCTCATGCGCCGCAGCGAACTCGGCTCGGAGCGGAAGCGTCCGCGCTGGCTCGAGGTCCTGCTCAGCGGCGGCCGCCTCGCCGAATCCTACGCACACACCCACGGCCGCAAGATCGGCGAGATCATGACCCGCAAGCTCGTGACCGTCGCCGAGGACGCGGATCTCAGCGTCGCGGTCGACCGGATGCTGAAGCACGGCGTCAAACGCCTGCCGGTGCGCCGCGGCGAGGCGGTGGTCGGCGTCATCTCGCGCTCCGATCTGCTGAAAGCCCTGGTCGCGTCCCTGCCCAGGCAGGACGGCGAGCATCCGGACGCCGAGATCAAGGCGGCGATCGAGGCCGAACTCGACCGGCTCGGCTGGGCGCCGCGGGCCAGCGTCCGGGTCGACGCGCGCAACGGCGTCGTGACCTTCTCGGGCGCCATCACGGACGAACGGCTGCGCTCGGGCCTCAAATGATCGCCGAGAATACGCCGGGCGTGACCGAGGTGCACGACCACATGTGCTGGATCGAACCGAATTCCGGGATCTCCCTTTCCCTCCGAGGAGGAGAAGAAGGACGGACGGTAGCCGGGAGGGCCGGATCGGAGAGCCGCCGCGCGAGACGGGCGCCCTCCGATGACGTTGAAATCGGCCTAACGCCGTATCGCGCCGCCGTGATAGCCCCCGTGGAACCCACGGGCGTAGCCGCCGCGGGCGTAGACGCCGTGGCGGTAGCCATACCCGTGATAGCCATGATAGCCGTAGCCGCCGTAGCCGTAGCGATAGCCGCCCGTGTAGACAGGGCCGCCGACAGCGATGCCGCCGTAATAGGCGCCGCCATAGTAAGGCGAGACCCCGCCGTAATAGCCGCCGCCGTAGGCCGGCGCGCCATAGTAGGGGCCGACCGGCTGATAGCATCCCGCCAGCGAAACGGCGAGGCCAGTCGCGCACGCCAGTAACAAAAGCCGCTTCCCGAGCATGATCCTCTCCGTCATCGACCGGACGCAGTCATTCTATGCCCTGCGGCGGAAGTACGCAATTTGACGAGCGCGGCGCGGGAGGCTCAAGCCTTGGAGAACTGATCGCCGTCGTTCGAACCCGTGCTTGCCCGCAGGCGTCCATCGAGCGATGCTTTCTCATTGCGGGCTCCCGTCGCGCCCCTCCCCGGCTGTCCACAACGCCGTCAACCCCTCGCGATAGGTCGGGTAGGCCGGGGCGAAGCCGAGCAGCGCCTTGGCCTTGGCGTTCGACACGCGCTTCGTCTCGTCGAAGAAGCTCGCCGCCATCGGGGAAAGCGCTGTCGCGTCGAACGGCTCCTCCGGCGGGGCCGGAACGCCGAGCAGCGCCGCCGCGTAAGCGATCACGTCCTCAGCCGGCGCCGGCTCGTCGTCGGCGACGTTCCAGACCTGGCCGGGGAGCCCCTTCTCAAGGACGAGCCGCGCGATCTCGGCGATATCGTCGACGTGGGCGCGGTTCATGACATGGTTGGGCTTGACGATCCGGCGCGCCTCGCCCGCTCGAAGCCTTTCGATCGCATTGCGGCCCGGGCCGTAGATGCCCGGCAGGCGCAGGATGTCGACCGCGGCGCCCCTCGCCCGGCCCGCCTCCGTCCAGCGCTCCTCGTCGGCGAGCCGGGCGAGGCTTCGCTCGGAGCGGGTCAGCGTCGCCGCCGTCTCGTCGACCCATCGGCCGCCGTGCTCGCCATAGACCCCGACCGTCGAGAAATAGACGATGCGGGCGAGGTTCGGCGCGGCGGCGATGGCCGAGGCGAAGAGGTCGAGCGGCCCGTCTCCGACCTGCGGCGGGATGGAGACGACAATCGCCTCGGCCCGCCTCAGCGCCGCCTCCAGTCCAGGACCGGCGCGGGTCCCATCGAAGACGTGGGCGTCGACCCCGGCCGCGGCGAGCGCGTCCACCCGCGCGTCCGAGCGCGCCGTGCCGCTCGGCGCGATCGACCGCGCCCGCCGGATCAGGGCCTCGGCGCAATAGCCGAGGCCGAAGAAGAAGACCCTCAGGCCCATTGCCGCTCCCCGAAAGTTCCGCCGCACCACAAAGGCGCCCGTACAGAGACTTGCAGCGCGAGACAAGCGTCTCCTTTCACGATCCCGGCGGACTTGCAGGTGTTTAGCGCACCCAGACCGAGCCGGTCGAGGCGCGACAGTGCGATCGTTCAAGCGCTCCGGATGGGCTTTGCGGCCGGGCGCCGACGGCCGCGGCGATCGGGCGCAATTGTCCCGTTTTCCACGCGTGATATCATGGGCCGAAGGCGCCGGCGAGCGCCGTGCGGAGTCGACGCCGTCAACAACCAAAGGGAGGTCGATATGGCGACAATGACCATTGTCACGGATTCGAGCTTCGAGACCGACGTCCTCAGGTCCGCCGAGCCTGTAGTGGTGGACTTCTGGGCGGAGTGGTGCGGCCCCTGCCGGAGGATCGCCCCCACCCTCGAGGAGTTGGCGTACGATCTGGAGGGCAAGGTCAAGATCGTCACGCTCAACGTCGACGAGAACCCGAGGGCGGCCGGCAAGTACGGGGTGCGCTCGATCCCGACCCTGATGATCTTCAAGGGCGGCCAGAGCGTCGGGACCAAGGTCGGCGCCGCCCCGAAGTCGGAGCTGGCCCGCTGGATCGACGCCGCCGTCTGAAACCCGGAAAGCGCGCGCCGGCCTCGACCAATAGCGGGACCTCGCTGGCGCTTAGCGCCGCTCCTTCGATCACGAGCCACCTGGCAATGGGACTCGGCCTCTACATTGGGTACGTTGTCGCGAGCGTCAACGGATGGATCGCGCATCCTTGGCCGGCTCGTTCACGGCTCGCCCTCCGCGTCGCGCCGAAAGCGCAATTCACGCACGACCTCGCAGACCTGAAGGTGATAGTCCTCGTAGAACCGCTCGCGGCCAAGCTGCTTGGTCAGGACATGCTCGGGATGCGTCGCCCAGGCGCGCAGCGTCTCGGCCAATTCCCATTCGAACAAGGTCAGGCGCTCGCCGTCCTGCGCGACGTAGGCTTTATGCGAGACGTAGCCCGGCATTTCTCGCGCAAGCTCCTCCATCCGCCTCAGCGCCGTCATGTATTCCTCGCCGAGGCCGACGTCGGTGCGGCGCGCGCGGAAAACGACGACGATCATCGCGTGGCCCTCCGGTTGCGGAGTTTCCGTCGCGGCGGCCGCCGCCCTACTTCTTCTTTGGCATATACAAGTCCGTCAGCGTCCCGGCGAAGGCCTCGGCCGACATGGCGAAGGTCTCGGACAGCGTCGGGTGCGGATGGATGGTGAGGCCGATGTCTTCGGCTTCGGCGCCCATCTCGATCGCCAGCGCCGCCTCGGAAATGAGGTCGCCCGCGTCCGTGCCGACGATGGCGCAGCCGATCAGGCGCTGCGTCTCCTCATCCCATAAAGTCTTGGTCAGGCCCTCGTCGCGGCCGAGCGCCAGCGACCGCCCGCTGGCCGCCCACGGGAACACCGCCTTGCCGTACTTCAGCCCCTTGGCCTTGGCCTCCGTCTCGGTGACGCCGACCCAGGCGATCTCCGGATCGGTGTAGGCGACCGAGGGAATGACGCGCGCGTCGAACGACGACTTGTGGCCGCTCGCCACTTCCGCCGCGACCTTGCCTTCGTGGGTCGACTTGTGCGCCAGCATCGGCTGTCCGACGATGTCGCCGATCGCGAAGATGTGGTGGACGTTGGTGCGCATCTCGCGGTCGACCGCGATGAAGCCGCGCTCGTCGACCGCGATGCCCGGCCGCCTCCGCGCCGATCACCTTGCCGTTCGGCCGGCGCCCGACCGAGACGAGCATGGCGTCGAAGGTCTCGGTCTTCGTCCCGTCCGCGCCCTCGTAGGTCACGACGATCCCCTCGGCTCGGCCTTGACCGCCGTCACCTTGGTCTTGAGCAGGATCTTGTCGTAGAGCTTGCCGAGGCGCTTGGCGAGCGGCGCGACGATGTCGGGATCGGCGCCCGGCATGAGCTGGTCCATCATTTCGATCACGGTGATCTGGGCGCCGAGCGCCCGATAGACGGTCGCCATTTCGAGGCCGATGATGCCGCCGCCGAGCACGAGCAGACGGTTCGGCGCAAGCGCATTTCGAGCGCCGCGGTCGAATCCCAGATGCGCGGATCGGTCGGGATGAAGCCGGGCGCGACCGGCTCCGAGCCCGCCGCGACGATCGCCTTGGCGAAGCGCACGGTGCGCGGCCCCTCGGCCGTCTCGACCTCAGCGTTTGGGCGAGGTGAACACGCCCGTCCCCGACACGACCGTCACCTTGCGCTGACGGCGAGGCCGGTGAGGCCGGCGGTCAGGCGCTTGACGACGCGATCCTTCCAGTCGCGGATCGCGTCGAGATCGAGCGTCGGCGGGCCGAACGACACGCCGTGCGCCGCCATCGCCGCGTCCTCGTCGATCGTCTTGGCGACATGCAGCAGCGCCTTCGACGGAATGCAGCCGACGTTGAGGCAGACGCCGCCGAGCGTCGGCCGCTTGTCGACGATCAGCACCTTCTCCCCGAGGTCGGCGGCGCGGAAGGCGGCGGTGTAGCCGCCGGGCCCGGCGCCGAGCACCACGAGATCGGCCTCGAAATCGACGTGCTCCGGCGGCGCCGGGCGCCGGGCTCGGAACCGCCGCGGGCGCGGGCGTCGCGACCGCGCCCTCGACGCTGGCGAAGGTCGCGATCAGGCTCCCCTGGCTCACCTTGTCGCCGACCTTGACGGCAATTCGCCGATCACGCCGTCCGCCGGCGCCGGCACGTCGAGCGTCGCCTTGTCGCTTTCGAGGGTGATCAGCGTCTCCTCTTTCTTGACGGCGTCGCCCGGGCTTGACGTGGATCTCGATGACCGGCACGTCCTTGAAGTCGCCGATGTCGGGAAGGCGGATCTCTTGCGGCATGGTCCCTGCTCCCCGCGCTAAAGAATCACGCGCCGCATGTCCTCGACGATGCCGGCGAGCTGGCGCATGAAGCGCGCGGCCGCGGCCCCGTCGATGACGCGGTGATCGTAGGAGAGGCAGAGCGGCAGCATCAGCCGCGGCTCGAACGTTTCGCCGTCCCACACCGGCGCCATCTTCGAGCGGACCACGCCGAGGATCGCCACTTCCGGCGCGTTGACGATCGGCGTGAAAGCCGTGCCGCCGATGCCGCCGAGCGAGGAGATGGTGAAGGTCGCGCCCTGCATCTCGGCCGGCTGAAGCTTGCCGGCGCGCGCCTTCTCGGAGAGCTCGCCAAGCTCGCGGGCGAGGTCGATCGACGCCCTTCTGGTCGACGTCCTTGATCACCGCCACGACCAGGCCGTCGGGCGTGTCGACCGCGACGCCGATATGCCAATAGCGCCGCATGATCAGCGCGCTGCTGTCAGGACTTAAAGCGGCGTTGAAGGTCGGGAAGGCCTTCAGCGTCGCGACCGCGGCGCGCAACAGGAGCGGCAGCAGCGAGACGCGGTAGGGCTTCGCCTTGTCCTTTTTCGCCGCCTCGTCGAGGCTCTTGCGGAAGGCCTCGAGGTCGGTGATGTCGGCCTCGTCGGTGTGGGTGACGTGGGGGACGTTGACCCACGAGGCGTGCAGCCGCGGGCCCGAGATGCGCTTGATGCGCGACAGCGGCACGCTCTCGATCGGGCCGAACTTGGCGAAGTCGACCGTGGGCACGGCCGGCAGCCCGCCCCGCCGCCGCCGCGCCGGCGCCGCGCCGCCGGCGAGCGCCGCCTTGACGTCCTCGCGGGTGATGCGGCCGTGCTCGCCGGTGCCCTTGATCGTGTTGAGGTCGAGGTCGAGTTCGCGCGCCAGGCGCCGCACCGCCGGGCCGGCGAAGACGCCGGCAAAGTCGGGCTTGGCCGGCCGGGCCGGCGGCGGCCGGCGGCGCCGGAGGCGCGGGCGGCGGCGGCGGCGGCGGCGCGCCGGCGCGGGCGGCGCGGCGCGGCGGCGCCTTCTCGGCCGGCGCCGCGGCGGCCGCCGGCGCGGGGGCCGCCGCCCCGGCCTCGCCGGATTCGACCCGGGCGATCAGCTTGCCCATCGACAATTTGTCGCCGACCTTGGCGATCGACCTCGACCACCTTGCCGGCGACCGGCGACGGCACGTCCATCGTCGCCTTGTCGGATTCCAGCGTCACCAGCGACTGGTCGACCTTGACCTCGTCGCCGGGCTTCACCAGCACCTCGATCACCGGCACGTCCTTGAAGTCGCCGATGTCCGGCACGCTCACATCGATTTTCGCCACCGGCGCTTCTCCTTCGCGCAGAGCTGTGCTAGGAATTTGGGATTGGCGGCCGCGGTCAGCTGCGCGCCGGATTCGGGCCCTCGGGGTCGATGCCGTATTTGGCGATCGCTTCCGCCACGCGCTTCGACGGCAGAAGCTGGTCGTCGGCGAGCGCCTTCAGGCTCGCCACCACCACGTGATAGCGGTCGACCTCGAAGAACGAGCGCAGCCGGCGGCGGTAGTCCGACCGGCCGAAGCCGTCGGTGCCGAGCGCCTTGAAGCGCGCCGGCACATAAGGGCCGCACGCCGTCCGCGATCGCCTTCATGTAGTCGGTCGAGGCGATCACCGGCCCCTTGCCGCCGGCGAGCGCCTGCGTGACGTAGGGGACGCGCGGCGTCGCCTCCGGATGCAGCATCGACCAGCGCTCGGCGTCGAGCCCGTCGCGGCGCAGTTCGGTGAAGCTGGTCACGCTCCACACCTCGCTCGAGACGCCGTGCTCCTCGGCGAGCATTTCGGCCGCCGCCTCGACCTCGCGCAGGATCGCGCCCGCGCCGAGCAGCCGCACGGTGAGCGCGGGCGACTTGCCGGCCTCCTTGGGCGCGACGTCGCGCAGCTTGTACATGCCCGCGCAAGATGCCCTCCTCCGCGCCCTCGGGCATGGCCGGATGGGGATAGTTCTCGTTCAGCGTCGTGATGTAGTAGAAGACGTCCTCGTTATCGACCAGCATCCGCTTCAGGCCCGCCTGGACGATCACCGCGAGTTCGTAGGCGTAGGTCGGATCGTAGGTGACGCAGTTCGGGATGGTCGAGGCCAGCACGTGGCTGTGGCCGTCCTCGTGCTGAAGGCCCTCGCCGTTCAGCGTCGTGCGTCCCGAGGTGCCCCCGATCAGGAAGCCGCGGGTGCGCATGTCGCCCGCCGCCCAGCAGAGATCGCCGACGCGCTGGAAGCCGAACATCGAATAATAGATGTAGAAGGGGATCATCGGGACGTTGGAGGTCGAGTACGACGTGCCCGCGGCGATGAACGAGGCCATCGCGCCCGGCTCGTTGATGCCCTCCTGCAGGATCTGCCCCTTGGTGTCCTCGCGGTAGTACATGAGCTGGTCGGCGTCCTGCGGCCGGTAGAGCTGGCCGACCTGGCTGAAGATGCCGACCTGGCGGAACAGGCCCTCCATGCCGAAGGTCCGGCTCTCGTCGGGGACGATCGGCACGACGCGGGGCCCAAGCTCCTTGTCGCGCAACAGCGTGGTGAGGATGCGGACGAAGGCCATCGTGGTCGAGATTTCACGGCCTTCGGCGGTCGCCTTGAGCAGAGCGTCGAAGGTCGAGAGCGGCGGGATGGCCAGCGGCGCGCTCGTCCTGCGGCGCGCCGGCAGGTAGCCGCCGAGCGCCTCGCGCCGGGCGCGCAGATATTTCATCTCCTTGCTGTCTTCGGCGAAGCGCAGGAACGGCAGCTTCTTCAGGTCCTCGTCGGAGACGGGAATCTGGAAGCGGTCGCGGAACCCTTTCAGCGCGTCGTCGCCGAGCTTCTTGGCCTGGTGGGCGATCATCTGCCCCTCGCCCGCCGAGCCCATGCCGTAGCCCTTGACGGTCTTGGCGAGGATGACGGTCGGCTGGCCCTTGTGATCGACCGCCGCCTTGTAGGCGGCGTAGACCTTGAGCGGATCGTGCCCGCCGCGCGTCAGCGACCAGATCTCGGCGTCGGTCCAGTCCTCGACCATCGCCGCGGTTTCGGCGTAGCGGCCGAAGAAGTGCTTGCGGATATAGGCGCCGTCCTTCGAGCGGAAGTCCTGGTACTCGCCGTCGACGCATTCCTCCATCAGCTGGCGGAGCTTGCCCTGCGTGTCCTTGGCGAGCAGCTCGTCCCAGCCGGAGCCCCACAGGCACTTGATCACGTTCCAGCCCGCGCCGCGGAACCCGCCCTCGAGCTCCTGGACGATCTTGCCGTTGCCGCGCACCGGCCCGTCGAGCCGCTGCAGGTTGCAGTTGATGACGAAGATCAGGTTGTCGAGCTTCTCGCGCCCCGCGAGCGAGATCGCGCCGAGCGACTCCGGCTCGTCCATCTCGCCGTCGCCGCAGAACACCCAGACCTTGCGCGGCGAGGTGTCGGCGAGGCCGCGTCCGTGCAGATAGCGCAGGAAGCGCGCCTGATAGATCGCCATCAGCGGCCCGAGGCCCATCGACACGGTCGGGAACTGCCAGAAATCCGGCATCAGCCAGGGATGCGGATAGGACGACAGGCCCTTGCCGCCGACCTCCTGGCGGAAATTGAGAAGCTGCTCCTCGGTCAGCCGCCCCTCGACGAAGGCGCGCGCGTAGACGCCGGGCGCGCTGTGGCCCTGGATGTAGATGAGGTCGCCGCCGTGATCCTCGGTCGCGGCGTGCCAGAAGTGCATGAAGCCGGTGTCGTAGAGGGTCGCCGCCGACTGGAAGCTCGCGATATGGCCGCCGAGCTCGGACGATTCCTTGTTGGCCTTGACCACGATCGCCGCGGCGTTCCAGCGGATGTAGCGCCGGATCGTCATCTCGAGCTTGCGGTCGCCGGGATGGGGCGGCTGCTGATCGGGGGGAATGGTGTTGACGTAAGCCGTGTTGGCGGCGAACGGCAGGCGGGCGCCCTTGCGCCGCGCGGAGATCACGACCTGGTCGAGGATCTCGTCGACCTTGCCGAGGCCTTCGAAAGCCTCGACGGAATTGAGCGCGTCGAGCCACTCGTCGGTTTCGTCGTTGACGGATTGGGCCCTGTCGTCCATCGGGTCGGCCTCCCTATTCCAGCGGCGAGAACGCTACGACGAAAGTCGATGCGTGTCTTTGTCGCAGTCTCTTGTCATGGGCGCCAGAAATCCGCAATGCGCGTGAGGTGCGCTGCTGCCATGTAGATAACGCATACTCGGGTGCATTAGCCGGTCGCGCCGCGTCGCGCTAGGGTGATCGCCTTCAAGCTCATGGAGCGCGCGCCTTGGCCGGACTGACCACCCACGTTCTCGACGTCACCCGCGGCGGCCCTGCGGAGGGCGTGCGGATCGAGCTCTACGAACTGGACAAGGCCGGCGGCCGCCGGCTCGTCAAGACCGAGACGACCAACGCTGACGGCCGGACCGACCGACCGCTGATCGCGGCCGCCGAAGGGCGCGTTGCGGCGTTCGAGCTCGTCTTCCACGCCGGCGACTATTTCCGCACCCAGGGCGCTAAGCTCCCCGACCCGCCGTTCCTCGATGTCGTGCCGATCCGCTTCGCCGTCGCCGACCCGGCCTCGCACTACCACGTGCCCCTGCTGGTCTCGCCGTGGAGCTATTCGACCTATCGGGGAAGCTAACGGCGGCGAACGCTCGGCCGTTGACCGCAGAATGCGGTTGAACTAATGTCACCGTATGGTGACATATGAAGCTGGAGCCCGTCCGCGCCCGCAACCCCGCCGCCGTCCGCGCGCGCGTTCTCGCCGCTCTGAGCGCGATCATCGTGCGCGACGGACTCTCGGGCGTCGGCGTCAATGCGCTGGCGCGCGAGGCGGGCTGCGACAAGGTGCTCATTTACCGCTACTTCGGCGATCTCGAGGGCGTCTATCAGGAGTTCGCGGAGGGGCACGACTTCTGGTGGACGGTCGACGAGCTTATCCGCGACATCGACCCCGCACGCCTGTCGCTGACCCGCGCCATGCAGATCGTGATGCGACGGCATGCGGAAGCGATCCGCAGGCGGCCGACCACCCTCGCCATTCTGGCGAGCGAACTGACTGCGCGATCCTCGCTGGTGGTCGCGCTCGAAGAGGTGCGCGAGCGCCGCACGCTCGACCTCATGGCCTGGATCGGCCAGCGCTTCGAACTGCCCGCGACCGTCGATCTGCCGGCGGTCTCGATGCTGCTCGGCGTCGCCCTGAACTATCTGGCGGTCCGCGCGCGCGACGTGAAGGTCATGAGCGGCGTCCCGCTCGGCGCCGCCGCCGACTGGGAACGGATTTTTGCGGCCATGGATACGCTGATCGCCGGGGTCCTGCCCCCGGGCTGACCCCTCAAAAATTTTGCCCGATTGTCACCTGTAGGTGACTTACGGAGGAGAAGACCATGTTGGACATCGGACCCAGCCGGCGAGCGCTCCTGAAATCGGCCGCCGGCGTCCTCGCCGTTCAGTCGATCGGGGGCACGCTCTATGCGGCGGAAGCAAGGCCTGCGACCCTGCCGAGAGGCGACGCCTACCAACCCTGGAAATCGTGGAACGATGCGAGTTTGAAGGACACGCCGTTTGCGCTGGTCTCCGCCGCGGTGCTCGCCGCCAATCCACACGACACCCAGCCCTGGCTGTTCCGCGTCGCCGACGATTGGATCGAGGTCTACGCCGACCCCTCGCGCAACCTTGGCGCGATGGATCCCTTCCTGAGGGAGATGCACCTGGGCCTTGGCTGCGCGATCGAAAACATGACCGTCGTCGCGGCGGCGAACGGCTATGCCGTCCAGGTCGAAGTCGCGCCGGGGGCTCTGACCGAGAGTTCTCGAACGCTCCCGCCCGATCCTGGCGGCGACGCTGATGCTGAACAGAGGCGCCCAAACGGCGGCCGACCCGCTGATGCGCGCTGTCCCTCAGCGTCACACCAACCGCTATGCGTATCAGCGCTCGCGCCCGATCGACCCGACATGGCTTGACGGGGTGAGCCGACTTGGCGAAGCGGAGGGCGTGCGCGTGCTGGTCTTCGCCGAAGGCGCGGCGCGCGATCGGCTCGAAGCCGTCATGGTCGATGCGACCAAGGCGATCATTGACGACGCGCGCATGATCGCCGACAGCGACCGCTGGTTCCGCAATTCCAGCGCCGAAATCGACACGCATCGCGACGGTCCGACGCTGGAGGCCGCGGGCCTCTCGTTCCTGACGCTGACTTACGCGCGCCTGTTTCCTGTCTCCGCCGACACGAGCCACGCAGCCTGGCTCTCGCAAACGCGCGACGTCCAGGTCGGAACCGCGCCGGCGCTGGGCCTGATCGCCGTGCGCGACCGCTACGACCGTGCCCAGTCGATCGCCGCCGGCCGCCGCTGGCAGCGGCTGCATCTCAACGCGACGCTGAACGGGGTGGCGCTGCAACCGGTCAACCAGCCGATCGAGCGGATCGACCGCCAACGTCAGACGGGCGGAAGCGACGACTGTGCGCGCCGCATCGCAGACCTAACCGGCCCCGGCTGGCAGGCGACCTTCAGTTTCCGCGCCGGCTATAGCGACCGGCAAGGCGTCCCCAGCCCGCGCCGGCGGCTCGAAGACGTCATCGTCGCCTGAACCCTTGTTGTCGTTAAGCGTGAACATCCTCCGAGGTTAGGCGCTTTTTTGATCCGTCGCCCTTGAAACGCCATACTCCGCTTATTATAAGCTGGCTTATGATGTCAGTTGCTCATGAACGGATCTACTCGCGCGGGCGGGAGGTCGCTTTCGCCCTGCATGACGCCGCACGGATGCTCCGAACCTATTCGGACCTTCGCGCCCGCGAGCTCGGCTCGACGCGCGCGCAATGGTCGGTTTTGTCGCGGCTCCAACGCTGTGAAGGCTATAAGCAAAGCGAGTTGGCCGAGGCGCTCGATATCGCGCCGATCACGCTCGCCCGCCTGATCGACAAGCTCGACGCCGCCGGACTGGTCGAGCGCCGCGCCGACCCCGCCGACCGGCGGGCGCATCGCCTTTTTCTAACCAGCAAGGCGATCCCGACGCTCAGCGCGCTCGGCACGCTCGCCGAGGACGTCATGGGCCGCGCGCTCGCCGGCCTCGACGAGGCGACCGTCGACACCTTTCTCAAAGGCTTGACGACCATCAAGGCCAATCTGAAGTCGGAACTCCATTCGGGAACCTGCAACAAGTGACGCAATCCACATCGATCGCGCGCGAAAGCGCTGACAGTCCCTCCCCCGCCCCCACGGGACAGACCGTCCAGTTTACGCCGGCCCGGACCCCCGCGCCGCAGCCGGCGCCCGCCGCGCCGCCGGCCGCGCCCCCGATTCCGCAGCCGCCGCCAATGGTCGTCAAGACCAAGCGGACCGGCTCGCGGCGTTTCATTCTCCTCGTGGTGATCCCGCTCATCGCGCTTGCCGCCGGATTCTCCTGGTGGCTGACCGGAGGCCGCTACGTGACGACCGACAACGCCTATGTCGGCGCCGACAAGTCGCTGATCACCCCCCAGGTGACGGGCGCAATCGTCGGCGTCCATGTGATCGAGGGGCAGAAGGTCAAGGTCGGCGATCCGCTGTTCGACATCGACCCCAAGCCCTACGAGATCGCGCTCGCGCTCGCCAAGGGCCGGCTCGATGCGGCCAAGGTCGCCTTCGACAATCTGAAGGCGTCCTATGTGAGCAACCGGGACCAGATCAAGATGGGTCAGGACGCGGTCAACGTGCGCAAGGCCGACTTCGACCGCAAGAACGAACTCGCGACGCGCGGCGCGGGCACCAGCGTCGACCGCGACACCTCGCTCGCCGCCCTCATCCAGGCCCAACAGATCCTCGAATTCGTCAACAACCAGCAGGCCTCGACGATCACCAAACTCGGCGGCAGCCTCGACGCTCCGATCGAAAAGTTCCCGGAATACATGCAGGCCAAGGCGGGGCTCGACAACGCCGAGCGCGACCTCAACAACACCAAGGTGCTCGCGCCGATCGACGGCGTCGCGACCCAGGTCTCCCAGATCGAGCTCGGCCGCGTCGCCGCGGCCGGCCAGCCGGTGTTCGCGGTCGTCGCCGACAAGAATTTATGGGTCGATGGAAACCCGAAGGAATTCGGACCTGACCTATGTCCGCGAGGGTCAGCCCGCGTCCGTAACGATTGACGCGTTCCCGGGCCGCGAGTGGAAGGGCAAGATCTGCTCGATCGCTCCGGGCACTGGGGCGCAGTTCTCGATTCTGCCCGCGCAAAACGCCAGCGGCAACTGGGTCAAAGTCGTCCAGCGCGTCCCCCTGCGCTTCTGTTTCAACCCGGACGAGGACACGTCGAACCTTCGCGCGGGCATGAGCGCCTATCTGTCGATCGACACCGGCCGAGTGCGCACGCTCAAGGGCGTGCTTGACGGCCTCGCCGATACGCTGGACGGCCTGATGGGCAGGAGCGCCGCGACCGCAGCCGCTTCGGCGAAGTGACCGTCAGCGCAATGAACCCGCCGCCCCTTTACGAGACCATCACGCCGAGCGTGCGCTGGTCGCTGACCATCTGCATCATGATGGCGACGGTCATGCAGGCGCTCGACACCACGATCGCCAACGTGGCCCTGCCCTACATGCAGGGCTCGCTGTCGACGACGCAGGATCAGATCAACTGGGTGCTGACCTCGTATATCGTCGCCGCCGCGATCATGACCTCGCCGCTTGGCTGGATGGCGTCTCGGTTCGGACGCAAGAAGCTGTTCATCGTCTGCACCGCCGGGTTCACCATCGCCTCGATGCTGTGCGGCGTGGCGCTCACGATCGAACAGATGGTCGCCTATCGTTTGCTCCAGGGCGTATTCGGCGCGGCTTTGGTCCCGCTCTCGCAAGCGGTGATGCTCGACATCTTCCCGCCGGCAAAGCGCGGCTCGGCTATGGCAATCTGGGGCATGGGCGTAATGCTCGGCCCGATCATGGGCCCCACGCTCGGCGGCTGGCTGACCGATTCGTATTCCTGGCGCTGGGTGTTTTTCGTCAACCTGCCGTTCGGCATCCTCACCACCCTCGGCCTTTTGGTGTTTCTGAGCGAGACCCCGACCCGGCGCGACATTCCGTTCTCATGGTTCGGTTTCCTGAGCCTTTCGCTCGGCATCGGATCGCTTCAGATGATGCTCGACCGTGGCGAGCAAATCGGCTGGTTCGAGTTGACCGAGATCCAGATCGAGGCGACGCTCGCCGTCATCGGATTTTATTTCTTCCTGGCGGACTGTTTCAGCTCCAAGCGGCCGTTCATCAGCGTCCGCATCTTTCGCGACTGGAATTTCTCGATTGCGCTGGTGTTCATGTTCCTGATCGGCGTCATTCTGCTCGCCACCATGGCGCTGGTGACTCCGTTCATTCAAAATCTCCTCGGCTATCCGGTTCTCTCCAGCGGCTACCTGCTCGGCACGCGCGGCATCGGCACATTCGTCGCGATGTTCCTGGTCGGGCGTCTGAGCGGCAAGATCGACCCGCGAATCCTGATCTTTGTCGGTCTCACGCTGGCGACCGTCTCGCTTTGGCAGATGGTTGGCTGGTCGCTCGACGTCTCGGGGCGCGCGATTGCGATCAATTCCGTCATTCAGGGCTTCGGCCTCGGCTTCGTGTTCGTGCCGCTGAACACCATCGCCTTCGCGAGCCTGCCCGGAGAACTTCGCACCGAGGGCGCAGCGCTGTGGACGCTGATCCGCAACATCGGCTCATCGGTCGGCATATCCGTCGTGATCGCCCAGCTTACCAGCATGACGACCGCGTATCACAGCCAGCTCGTCGAGCACCTCACGCCGTTCAGCGACGCGCTCCACATGCCGAACGCTGGCGCGCTCGCGGGCGGCGGAGGCCTGCCCACTTTGGAGATGCTCGAGGGGCTCGTCACGCAGCAGGCCGCCTCAATGGCCTATTCGAATGACTTCCTGTTGATGATGTTGATCTCGCTCTGCGCCTTCCCGTTGCTCGCGTTGATCCGCTCGCCCAAGGCCGCAGCGGGCGCAGCGGGGCCCGCGAGGCGGCGGCGCATGCGGTGATGGACTGAACCTGCGACGCTTTGCACGTTCACGGCAGGAACTTTATCCCTTGTGGAGCGTTCCCTGGGTCCCGACGACTTCTCAAGGGAGAGCCCATTGGACAAGACGATTATCGGATTGGTCGGCGCCGCCTCGGCGCTGGCGCTCGCCGGCCCTGCCGCAGCGGCAAACGTTGGCGCAGCTCCCGCCCCCGTTCCGCCGGCGCAGACGTTCGCCGAATTGCTCGACCCTATCCCCCAGGCCGTTTCAAAACTCAGCACGCAAAATGGCGCGGGAGAACTGAGCGACGTGGTCGGAACGGTCGACGAGCGTCCCGTCGAGCTCGCGCAATATTATCATCACCACCACCACCATCATCACCATTGGTGGCATCACCACCATTGGCATCATCATTGGCATCACCACCACCACCATCACCACTACCAGTGATCGTGATCCGCCGCCCGCCGGCGGCAGCTGTCGTTCCCATCGCCCTCGGATCGCTTGCGACCCGAGGGCGAGTCTTTTTGGTCTGACCTTTCGCGGCGGCCGTTAGCGCCCGCGTCGCGCCCGCTCGGACGCAGCCCCGAGAATATGGCGATAGGTTCCGTCGAAGACCGTGTTGGTCGCCGACTTCCATTCGCTTTCCGCCGAGAGCGTTTTGCGGCTCTGGTAGATCCGTTCCGATTGAAGCGCGCGCTCCGCGGCTTCCTCGATCGGCATGGGGACAAGCTCGAAGTCAGGATCCTCCGGCACCACCAACACCTGGGCGAACGGCTCCCCGGGCCGGAACACATGAGCGCCGCCCTCGGGCGGCGACTTGAAGACAAGAAAGTACGTCATCGGCCACCAGCGTCGGATCAGCGCGGGAACGGCGATCGGCGTCGTGTAGGTCGCGTCGGTGAAAAATCGCGGATGGCACTGAAACATCAGCGCGAACCCCTCCTCGACTTTGAGGTCGAGCGACAGCTGGTAAGTGTAATAGAGCTTGCCGAACGGCCGGAACGGCGGCCACTCGCCGCCATGGCCTTCGGGAGGCGGACCAAAGTCCCCGTCGAGGACGAGGTCGCCGCCCCGCGTCTCGACCCGGAGTTCATTGGGATAGGGGTAACACAGCTCGATCCCGTAGCGGGCGCCCTCCGAGAACGGCAGGCAGTGCCAAGCCTGCTCCATCGAGCCGTCCTTGCGCGGCTCCCTGTCGCCGGCCCATCCGGGCAACTCAAGCTTCGTGCGGCGGGGATCGAGACCCGGCGTAAACGAGCGATATTTGACCTGACGCATTGCGATCCCCTCCTGCGTCGTGGTGAACGCGCGCACAGGCCAGATTGTTCCTGCGGACGCCTTGGCGCGACGGGGCGAGCCGCCTACAGTCCGTCATGCGCCGCCGCTCAGAAGCGCAGCCAACACGAGAGGGAACCTCATGGCGAAGCTGGTCGTTCTGTACAAGACCCCGACGGACGCCGCCGCGTTCGACAAATATTACAGCGAGACGCACATTCCGATCGCCAAAAAGATACCGGGCCTGCGCCATTACGAAGTCAGCCGCGGCTCCGTTGCGTCTCCCGCCGCCCCCTCGGGCGTCCATCTTGTCGCGACCCTGACGTTCGACAATATGGCTGCAATCCAGGCGGCCTTCGCCAGCCCGGAGGGTCAGGCCGCCGGCGCGGACGTCCAGCGCTTCGCAACCGGCGGCGCCGACATGCTGATGTTCGAGACGGCGGCGGTTTGATCTCTTCGGCGCGCCGGGCTCAAGCCGGGCGCGCCGCTTTCAGGACCACCTCGGCGAGCCTTTCCGCCGCATCCGCGACGCCCGCCGTTCTCGCCGCTTCCGCAGAGGCGGCGAGCTTGGCCGGGGACGCCAGCGCGTCCGTGAGGATCGCGGCGAGCCGCTCCGGCGTGAACTCGGTTTGCGGAACGACGATTGTCCCGCCCGACGCCGCAAGCGCCGCGGCGTTCGCCGCCTGATCCTGGTCGAGCGCATGCGGGAACGGCACCAGCACCGAAGGCCGCCCGATCACCGCGAGTTCCGATACCGTCGAAGCGCCGGCTCGGCCGATCACCAGATGGGACGCAGCGATGCGCGCGGGCAGGTCGGCAAAGAAGTCGGCGATTTCGATCGGGAAATTGAGACGCGCGCAGGCCGCCGCGACCCGCGCCTTATCCTCGCCCCGCGCCTGCATGGTGAGGCGGATTCCCTGCCGCTCGCCGGGCGCGATGAGAGCCAGCGCCGCGGGGACGACGTCGGCCATGACGCGCGCGCCCTGCGACCCGCCTGTCACCAGAAGCCGAAGGCGCACGCCGATAAAGTCGGGATAGGGAGCTTTCGCGGCGGCGATGACAGCGGGGCGGACGGGATTGCCGGTGTAGCGGACCTTCGCGCTTGTCGCCGCGTCGACCCCCTTGAGCTCGGGGAAGCCGCAGGCGACCACGGAGACCCGCGGACTCAAGAAACGATTCGCCCGTCCGAGCACCGCGTTCTGCTCGTGCAGCACGCTTGGAATCCCCAGCAGCGAGGCGGCGAACAGCGGGGGCACCGTCGGATAGCCGCCGAATCCCACCACCGCGCGCGGACGGATGCGGCTGAGCTTGAGCATCGCGGCCGCCACCCCGGCGCCGAGGGTCGCCGCCGCGCGCGCCTTGTTGAGCGCCCCCGCCCCGGTCGTCGTCGCGGAGGGAAAGGCGTGCACGGCGCGGGCGGGAAAGTCCTGTCCGTATTTCATCGCCCGGTCGTCGGTCGCGAGTTCGACCTCGACGCCGCGGTCCTTGAGCGCCGCTGCGAGCGCCGCGGCCGGAAAAAGATGTCCGCCCGTTCCGCCCGCCGCGAGCAGGATGCAGCGCGACTCGCTCATTCCGCCGCCACGAGATCATGCGGCAGGTCTGCGACAGGGCGCCGACGGGTCGCCGCGAGCAGGAAGCCCATGCCGAGGCCGAGCGCGATCAGCGACGAGCCGCCGTAGGAGATGAACGGCAGCGTCATGCCCTTGGCCGGCATCGCCCGCAGATTGACCGCCATGTTGATCCAGCTCTGCACGCCGAACATCACCGTCATGCCCGCCGCGACAAAGCGGCAGAACGGATCCTGACTGCGCGAGGAGAGGAAGAGGCCCCGCAGCACGATGAAGCCGAAGAACAGGATGAGTCCCATGCAGGCGATCATGCCGAACTCCTCGCCGGTGACGGCGAAGACGAAGTCGGTGTGGGCGTCGGGGAGGATACGCTTGTACATGCCCTCGCCCGGCCCCCGTCCGAGCCAGCCGCCGGAGAGAATACTCTGCAACGCCGTATCGACCTGAAACGTGTCGACCACGCCGCCGGTCGCATCGGGGTCGATGAAGCGCAGCACGCGCTCGTGCACGTGCGGCGACAACTTGTAGGCGGCGAAGCCTCCGAGCACGCCCAGGCCCCCAACGCCGACGACCCAGAACCAGTGCAGTCCGGCCATGAAGAACAGCGAGGCCCAGACGATCGACACCAGCATGGTCTGGCCGAAGTCGGGCTCCATGATCAGCGGCACGATGGTGGCCGGCAGGATCAGAAAGGACAGGATTTTCGCCAGCGGCGCGGTCGGGGTCTTGCGGCCGCCCTCGGTGAAGGCCCAGGCCGCCAGCACCACGAACGCCGGCTTGATGAACTCCGACGGCTGAATGCCGAAGATCCAGCGCCGCGCGCCCTTGACCTCCGCCCCGAACATCAGCGCGAGCACGATGAGGATCAGCGAGGCCGCAAATGTCACCAACGCCGCGCGCCGCATGTGGCGCGGCGAGAGGAAGGAGGTCGCGACCATCAGGATGGCGGTGGGAACCAGCATCAACGCCTGCCGGTCGACGAAGTGGAAGGTCGGAAGATTGAGCCGTTCGGCGACCGCCGGGCTCGCCGCCAGCGCCATGACGAGGCCGATCACCATCAGCGCCAGGAAGGAACTGAGCAGCCAGCGATCGACGGTGCGCATCCAGTCGGCGAAGGGTCCGCGTTCGGCTCTGGACACCATGGCTACGATCCCCCCTTCAAGAGTCTCTGGACGTCGGCGCGGAAAGCCTCGCCGCGCGCCTCGAAATTGGCGAACTGGTCGAACGAGGCGCAGGCGGGCGACAGGAGAACGACCGGCTCCTCGGCCATCGAGCGGCTCGCGTCTCGGGCCGCGGCCTTCACCGCCTCCGACAGGGTCCCGCTGCGCTCGAACGGGACCGCGTCCCCGAGGGTCGCTGCGAATTCGCCCGCGGCCTCGCCGATCAGGTAGGCCTTGGCGACGCGGTCGAACAGCGGACGCAACGGCTCGATCCCGCCCGCCTTCGGTTTGCCGCCGGCGATCCAGTGGATGTCGCGAAAGGACAGCAGCGCCTTCTCGGCCGCGTCGGCGTTGGTCGCCTTGGAAATCGTTGATGAACAGCACGCGGCCCTGTCGACCGACCTCTTCCATCCGGTGCGCGAGGCCGGGAAAGGTCGAAAACGCCGCGACGATCGCGTCACGCCCAACGCCGAGCGCGGTCGCGGCGGCGTAGGCGAACGCGGCGTTCTGGCCGTTATGAGCGCCCCGCAACGCTCGGGCGGCTCGGAGGTCGATCGGCGGCTCGGCGGACCCTCGCGCAAAAATCCGATGATCGTCGACGAAGACGTCGGCCAGCGGCGACGCCCCGCCCGAGACGGCGACTACCCGTCGGCCCGCTTCGGCCTTGAGACGCGCGCAGATCGTGCGGCTTGGATCGTCGTCGACGCCGACGAGCGCAATCTCCGCTTTGGCGACCAGCCGCTCCTTGATGGCGGCGTAGCGCTCGAGGTCGCCGTGTCGATCGAGATGGTCAGGAGTGATGTTGATCAGGAGCCCGACGCTCGGCGCAAGCGAGGGCGCGAGGTCGATCTGATAGGACGAGCACTCGATGACATGGACCCGGCTCTCGGCAGGCGGCGCCAGGTCGAGGATCGGCACGCCGATGTTCCCGCCGAGCGCTACGTCTCGCCCGGCTTCTTTCAGCAAATGCGCGATCAACGCAGTCGTGGTCGATTTGCCGTTGGTCCCGGTGATGGCGACGAACGGCGCGTTCGGCGCGCGGGCCGCGCGCTCGCGAGCAAAAAGCTCGATGTCGCCGATGACGGGAACGCCGGCGGCCCTGGCGCGCTTCACTGTCCAGTGCGGCTCGGGATGGGTCAGCGGCACGCCGGGCGAGAGCACCAGCGCCTTGAACGCGCGCCAGTCCGCCTCGGCAAGATCGAGGACGACATAGCCGTCGGCGGAGGCGCGGTCGCGCGCCTTCTCGCTGTCGTCCCAGGCCGTCACCTCGGCCCCGCCTTCGGTCAGCGCGCGCAGCGTCGAATAGCCTGATCCGCCGAGGCCGAAGACGGCGACCTTTTCGCCGGCGAGGGTTTCGACCGGGATCATGGTCTCACCGCAGCTTCAGCGAGGCGAGACCGATCATCGCCAGCACGAAGGATATGATCCAGAAGCGCATCACGATCTGCGGCTCGGACCAGCCAAGCTGCTCGAAGTGGTGGTGGATCGGCGCCATCTTGAATACGCGCTTGCCGGTCAGCTTGAACGAGGCGACCTGCACGATGACCGAGACCGCCTCCATGACGAAGAGGCCGCCGATCACCGCCAGCACGATTTCGTGCTTAACCGCCACCGCCATGGTTCCGAGGAGGCCCCCCAGCGCCAGCGAGCCGGTGTCGCCCATGAAGATCTGAGCCGGAGGCGCGTTGAACCACAGGAAGCCTGCGCCCGCCCCGATCAAGGCGCCGCACACCACCATCAGGTCGCCCGCGAGCGGCACGTGGTTGATGAGCAGGTAATGCGCGAAGAAGGCGCTGCCCACGAGGTACGAGATCATGCCGAGCGTCGCCGCGGCGATCATCACCGGCACGATCGCCAGGCCGTCGAGGCCGTCGGTCAGATTGACCGCGTTGCCGAAGGCGACGATCACGAACGGGCCGAACAGCAAGAAACCCCAGCCGAAGTCGAGCACGTAGCCCTGGACAAACGGCAGGGCGAGCGAGCTTGCCCCGGGCCGCCGACCCGCATCAGGGCGTAACAGGCGATCGCCGCAATGACGTATTCGGCGCCGAGCCGGGCGCGCCCGGAAAAGCCCAGATGCGACTGCTTCGTCACCTTCAGATAGTCGTCGTAAAACCCGATCGCGCCGAAGCCGAAGGTGACGAAGAGCACGATCCAGACGTAGGGGCTCTCCGGGTCGGCCCACAGCAGCGCCGACGCCACCAGCCCGAACAGAATCATGAGCCCGCCCATGGTGGGCGTGCCCTTTTTGGTCAGAAGATGCGAGGCCGGCCCATCGGTTCGGATCGGCTGCCCCTTGCCCTGCTTCAGCCGCAGCCTCGAAATGATCGACGGCCCGAAGAACAGCACCAGAAACAGCGCCGTCCCCGCGGCGCCCAGGGTGCGGAAGGTCAGCCAGTGGAACAGGCGAAAGACGCCCGGAAGCTCGGACCAGTCGGAGAGCCAAGTCAGCATCGGACCTCTCAGCCTCCCTCGCGCGGAGGGAGGAAATGCTCGCGCAGCGCGGCGACCAGAGGCCCCATGCGGCTGCCGTTCGACCCCTTGACCATGGCGACGTCGCCCGCGCGAAGCGCGTCCGCGACCTTATCGACGAGCGCGCTCGACCGTTCGGCCCACGCGGCGCGCATCGCTTCGGGGGCGGCGTCGTAGAGGGCGCGGGTCAGCGGCCCGGCGCCGAACAGGAGATCGACGTGATTGGCGGCGAGGTCGGCGGCAAGCGCGGCGTGGGCCGCGGCGCCCTCGGGGCCAAGCTCCAGCATGTCGCCGATCACAGCGATCCTGCGCCCGTTGCGTCCGGGACGCGTCGCGCCGAGGAGCCTGAGCGCGGCGCGCATCGAGGCCGGATTGGCGTTGTAGCTCTCGTCGATTACGGTGACGGGGCCCTCGGGCGTCGGAAGCAGCAGGCGCTCGCCCCTGCCCTTCTGCGGCGCAAACCCCGCGAGCGCCGCGGCGCAGGCGTCGAGATCGGCGCCTAGCGCAGCGGCGGCCAGCAGCGCGCCGAGCGCGTTCTCCGCCATATGCGCGCCGGGCGCGCCGAGATCGAAGCGTTTTGCGCGGCCGAGGATCCGCGCCGAGACGCGTGAGCCGGCCTCGGTCTCTTCGAGACCCAGGAGCCGCGCGTCGCAGCCCTCGGACGACCCGAAGGTCCAGACCTGCGCGCCTCGCGCCCCGGCCGCCGCCGCCAGCCGTTCGAATTGCGGCGCATCGCGGTTGAGAATCGCCGTCCCGCCCGGTTCGAGGCCAAGGAAGATTTCGCTCTTGGCGTCTGCGATCGCCTCGAGCGAGCCAAGATATTCGATATGGACCGGCGCGATCGTGGTGATCAGCGCCGCGTGCGGGCGGACCATGCGTACGAGCGGCGTGATCTCGCCAGCATGGTTCATGCCGATCTCGAACACGCCGAACTGCGTATCCGCCGGCATGCGCGCAAGCGTCAGCGGGACGCCCCAATGGTTATTGTAGGAGGCCGCCGAGGCGTGCGTCGCGCCGCTTGCGGTCAGCATCGCGCGCAGCATCTCTTTGGCGCTGGTCTTGCCGACCGATCCGGTGACCGCGACGATGCGCGCCGACGTCCGCGCTCGCGCGGCGAGGCCGAGCCGCTCCATCGCCTTCAGCGTGTCGTCGACTGCGAAGACCGGGCCGAAAGCGGCGAGCGCCTCCGCCCGCACCCGGCTCACTACGGCGGCCGAGGCGCCGACCTCGAACGCGCGCGCGACGTGATCATGACCGTCGTGACTCTCGCCCTTGATGGCGAAGAAGAGGTCGCCCGGCTGAAGCGTCCGGGTGTCGATCGACACGCCCGATACGGTCCGGGCGAGGGGGGCGCTCGAACCCGCGCCGGAAGCGTCCATGAGTTCGGGCGCGGTCCACAGTGCGCTCATGCCGCCTCCGCCAGGGCCTTGCGCGCCTCATCGGCGTCGCTGAAGGGAAGCACCGTGTCGCCGACGATCTGCCCGACTTCGTGGCCCTTCCCGGCGATCATCAGGGCATCGCCCTCTTTCAGCATCTCGACGCCCGTTCGGATCGCTTCCGCGCGATCGCCGATCTCCAGAGCGCCCGGCGCGGCGGCGAGGATCGCGGCGCGAATCGCTGCGGCGTTCTCCGAACGCGGGTTATCGTCGGTGACGATGACGACGTCGGCCGCTCGTGTCGCGATCTCGCCCATGATCGGCCGTTTTCCCGCGTCCCGGTCGCCGCCGCAGCCGAACGCCACGATCAAGCGGCCGCGTACGTAGGGGCGGAGCGCGGCCAGCGCCTTTTCCAGCGCGTCGGGCTTGTGGGCGTAGTCGACGAACACGGCCGCGCCGCGGACCGCGCCGATCCGCTCGAGCCGCCCCGGCGCACCCTCGAGGCCCTGAAGCGCAGCGAAGACCGCGTCGGCCTCCGAGCCGGTCGCAATGCATAAGCCCGCCGCGACCAGCGCGTTCGAGATCTGAAAATCGCCCGGCAGCGGCAGGCGCACCCGCCGCTTGCGTCCGCCGAATTCGAGGTCGAGCGTGGACGCGAGCCCGTCGCGCACGACCGCCGTCAGCCGGATCGCCTCGCCTTTCTCGCCGACCGAGAAGACCGCAAGACCGCGGGCCTCGGCGGCCGCGATCACGCGCGGCGCGATGTCGGCGTCCGCATCGACGATCGCCGGCGCCCGGTCCGGCAGGAGGTCCTGGAACAGGCGCAGTTTGGCGGCGAGATAGTCCTCGACTGTCGCGTGGTAATCCATGTGGTCGCGGCTGAGATTGGTGAAGGCGGCGGCGGAGAGCCTCACGCCGTCGAGCCGCCTCTGGTCGAGGCCGTGCGAGGACGCCTCCATCGCGAGATGCGTGACGCCGGCGTCGGCAAGCTCCTGAAGCGTCCGGTGCAGCGTCAGCGGGTCCGGCGTGGTCAGCGAACCGTACAGGGTCAGCGGGCGCGACACGACGCCGATTGTCCCGAGGGAGGCGGATTCGCGCCCGAGCGCCTGCCAGATCTGGCGGACGAACGCCGCGACCGAGGTTTTGCCGCTGGTGCCGGTCACCGCGACGATCGTCTCCGGCTGACGCGGAGTGAGCCGCGCCGCGGCGCGCGCGAGCGCAAGACGCGCGTCGCCGACCCGGATGACCGGAGCGCCGTCGAATGTCGCCTCGCGCTCCGTCACGATGGCTCCCGCCCCGCGCGCGACCGCCTCGGCGGCGTGCTTCAGGCCATCGTCTTTAGCGCCGGCGAGGGCGAAGAAAACATCGCCCGGCTGAACCCTGCGGCTGTCAAAGGCGACGCCGGCGACGGCGCGCTGAGCCAGCGAAGGGTCCGCGCCGCTGAGATCCACGATGTCGCCGAGCCGTATCACCCCTGCATCACTCCTTGCCGACCTTGTCGGCGTCGGCTCCATAACCCAGTCGGGCGATAATGGGGAATGGGTTGGTATGCTCCTCATTCGTCGGCGGCACGCCCTGCAGCGGCTGAACCCGGCGGATCAGCGCGCCGGTGGTGCGGCCGGCGTTCCAGGCGGCGGTGTGATAGCCGTAGTCTCCGGGCGCCGCGACTGGATCGTCGTAGATGGCCAGGTAGAGGTATTTTGGCTTGTCGGCCGGAGTGATCGCCATGAAGGTGGTGAACACCTTGTTGTCCGAATAGTGTCCGTGGATGATCTTGTCCGCGGTGCCCGTCTTGCCGCCGACGTAGTAACCGGGAATGTTGGCGAAACTGGCCGAGCCGTGGGTCGCATTGGAGCGCATCAAGTAGCGCATCGATTTGGAGGTCTGGTCGCTGACCACCTTATGGCTGATCTTGTCGGCCTCCTCCTGGCTTCGCTGAAGGAAAGTCGGCGGCATCATGTGACCGCCGTTCACCAGCGCCGACACCGCCATCACCGCCTGCAGCGGCGCGACGTTGAGCCCCTGGCCGAAGGCGATCGTCATGGTGTTCAGCTCGCTCCAATGCTTCGGCACCAACGGCTCGGCGTTCTCAGGCAGTTCGGTGTGCAGCCGGTCGAGCTGGCCCATCTTCTTCAGGAACGCCTGGTGGGCTGTGACGCCGACCATCAGCGCCATGCGCGCAGTGCCGATGTTCGAGGAGTGGGTGAACACCTCCGGCACCGTGAGGATGCGGTGGGTCGCGTGAAAGTCGTGGATGGTGAAGCGGCCGTAGCGCAGCGAGTCGCGCGCGTCGATGCGCGTTCCGAGATTGACCTTGCCGCTGTCGAGCGCCATGGCGATCGACAAAGCCTTGAAGGTCGAGCCCATCTCGTACACGCCGACGGCGATGCGGTTGATCTTGGTCGGGTCGTGGGCGTCGAGCGGAACGTTCGGGTCGTAATCCGGCAGCGATTCGAGCGCGATCACCTCCCCGGTGTTGACGTCCATCACCACGCCGGCGGCGGCTTTGGCCTTCCAGTGCTCCATGCCGTTCTCGAGCTCGTCTCGAAGCGCATGCGTGACCTTGAGGTCGAGCGCGAGGCGCACCGGCTTCAGGCTCTCGGGATCGACGACGAATCCGGGGACATGAGGGTCGGTCAGGCTCTGCTCGTCGAGATATTTCTCCATGCCGGCAATGCCGACATTGTCCTTGTCGACATAGCCGAGCACGTGGGCGCCGATCGGCCCGTTCGGATAGATGCGCTTGTTCTCGGGCAGAAAGCCGACGCCGGGAAGGCCGAGGTGGAAGATCTCCGCCTGCTCTTTGGGCGTGATCTGGCGCTTGACCCAGACGAACCCTTTTCTGGAGCCGAGCCGCTCGCGCAATTCCTTGGCGTCGACGTCCGGCAGCACCGCCGTGATGAGTTCGACCGCCTCGTCCTTGTCGATGATCCGGTTCGGCTCGGCGAACACCGACATGGTCTTTACGTCGGTGGCGAGAATCTCGCCGTTGCGGTCGAGAAGGTCGGGACGCGCGCCGGACACCGCCTGGTCGGCGGCTTCCTTCAGGGTCAGCGGCGGATCGTGCGACACGCCGAGCACGACGAGCTTGACGGCGATGACCGCGTAGGCCGCGGCCATGACGAGCGAGAGGGTTCGGATTCGAACCCCCGAGCGATCGAGCCGAGTGAGCAGCAGCGCCCGGACGAAGGCCTTGAGGTTGGCGTAGGTGATCAGCGCGCGCAGCGAGGTCCGTGGCCGGTCGGGCGACGGCGGTTCAAGATCGACGCCGAAATTCTGCGGCACATAGCGATAAAACCCCGCAATGACGGCGCGGGCGACGAAGCCGTCGCGCCGTCGGCGTTTCTTCGTCCCCTGGCTCACGCCCTTCGTCGTCTCGGTCATGCTCATCTCACCGGAGGGGTGGCGCCGCCAGCTTCGGCGGCGGGCGTTTCGTTGTCCTTGTTGAAGCCGAGCGACTCCAGCGTTCGGCCGATCGAATCCACCCTCGGTTGGGCCTCCGGCAGTTCGGCGACCGTGGCGATCTGCGACAACGCTAGCGGCTCCATGCCGAGTTTGGCGTCGGCGAGCTCCTGGATTCGGTCGGGCCGCGCGAGATGGGCGTATTCGGCCCGCAGCAGGTTGATCGCGTCCTTTTCCTTGGCGATCAGGTGACGCGTCTTCACCAATTGCTCGGCCGTATAGATCGTGTGGTACTTGACCCCATAGGCATAGGCCGCCGCCCCGATCAGCGCGGCGATCGCCGCCGCATGCATAAGCCGCAAGATCATCCCTGCCTCCCCCGTCGCACCGGCAGACGCGTCAAAGCCGCGAGCGGTTCGCCAGCCTCTCGCGGCGGCGCGTCGAGCCGGGTCGCGTAACGGAGCTTGGCCGAGCGGGACCGGGGGTTGGCCTTCGTCTCCGAGTCTGTCGCCTCGATCGGCTGGCCGCGAGGAACCTCGAAGGTCGGCGGCGGCTCGGCTGGTTCCCCCGGCAGGCGCCGCGAGGCGGCGTGGCCGCGACCCGATCGAACCGAGAGGTACTGCTTGACGATTCGGTCTTCGAGCGAATGGAAGGTCACCACGGCGAGCCGTCCGCCCGGCTTCAGCAGGCGCTCCGCGGCGACGAGTCCGCGCAGCAGCTCGCCAAGCTCGTCGTTGACCGCGATGCGCAAGGCCTGGAAGGTCCGGGTCGCGGGATGGGTCAACTCGCCGCGCTTGGCGGGGACGACGCGGGCGATCATTTCGGCGAGCGGCAGAGTGCGCTCGTAGGGAGCGGTGACGCGGTCGGCGACGATCGCCCGGGCGATGCGCCGGGACGCACGCTCTTCGCCGAAATGGAAGAGGATATCGGCGATCGTCTCCTCGTCCGCCTCCCGCAGGATGTCGGCCGCCGACGGCCCCTTGGCATCCATCCGCATATCGAGCGGCGCGTCAAAGCGAAGCGAAAATCCCCGCTCGGCCTCGTCGAGCTGCATCGAGGAGACGCCGATGTCGAGAACCACGCCGTCCACCGAAGCGAGCCCGAGTCCGCGCGCGACCGATTCGAGCGCGCCGAACCGCGCCTCGACGAGCCGCAGCCGGCCTTCGGATTGCGCGGCGAGGTCCGCTCCAGCGCGGACGGCGGAGGGATCGCGGTCGAGCGCGATCACGTCGGCGCCGCGGTCGAGGAGCGCGCGCGTGTAGCCGCCGGCGCCGAAGGTTCCGTCGACGATGACGGCGCCCGGCCGTGGCGCGAGCGCCTCCAAGACCTCGGCCAGCAAAACGGGAATGTGTCGGGGCTCGGTCACGGCGCCGCCTCGGGGCCCTCTCCCGCGCGAAGACGCCGCACCCGCGCGCGCGCCGTCTCGAGATGGGCCGCGAATCGCGCGGGCTCCCAGATCTGAAACTTGTGCCCCTGTCCGACGAACACCGCCTCGCTTTCGAGCCCGAGCGAGCTCTTCAGACGGTCGTCCAGCATCACCCGCCCCTCGGAATCCATGCGCAGGATCTCGCTCGTTCCCAGGAGCGCGGTGGCGAAGGCGTCGCGCGCTGGCGAGAACGGCGGCAGCGAGGCCAAAAGCGAATCGATCTCCGCCAACAGTCTGTTGCCCCCGCAGTCGAGCGCCGGCTGATCGAGCGACGGATGAACATAGAACTCCCTCGAACCCGTCCCTCGCCAGCGCCTGGCGGAAGGCGGCCGGTATCGAGATGCGCCCCTTGGCGTCGAAGCGGTGGGTAAAATGCGAAAGGAAGCGGTCCACGAAGCCCCCCGACGCCAGATCCCGCCGGCCTCCGACGAGCGACGCTCGCAGGCGACGACGCTAAGGCGCGGTCCGTTGACGGGATGATTTGGGATAACATGGGACCCCATGGGCGTCAAACGAACCGCCGGCAACTCCCGCCCCAGGAACCGGCCTTGGCCGCATTAGGGGTTTTTAAGGTTAATGTTACGTTAGGGCGGCTGAAAACGGGAAGACCTCAGAGGTTTAGGACAGCCCTGGGGAGCCCGAGCCGGGCAACGAAGCGCAAGGGAAGCTTGAGGATGTCGAGTCCAAAATACGCCGCCTACGAGAGAGCGAGCCCCTATTTCGAGCTGGTTCGCCGGGCCCTCGCCGAGCGCGTGGACGGCGCGCATTTCTTCGACATCGTCGCCGACGATCTCGTCTACGAGGTTCTCTACGACATCCCCGGCTGGCCTCGCGTGATTCGGGGGCGCGCCGATCTCATGGCGAGATTCCTGGGCTACGTGGAGGCCATCAGGCTTCAGTCGGCCGATAAGCTGGCGACCCATATCACGGACGACGGTCGTGTCGTGGTCATCGAATACGAAGTCCACGGGACAGTTCTTGCGACAAACGTGAAGTATGACAATTGCTTCTGCTCGATTGTCAAAATTGAGCACAGGAAAATCGTGCATTGGAGAGACTATATGGACTCGCTCTCCGCCTGGAACACATTGACCGCCAAGGCCGCCTCTCAATCGTGAAACCCCGTCTTCCCGTCGGCATGCTCGACGCCTTGCGGGCGCCCTTCGCGGCTGCGAAAGCCGTGTTAGGATGGCGGCAAATCGAAACCCTCTCCCTCAACCCCATGCCCCCATTCACCGCTCGTGTCGTCACAACCATCGCCGCCCTCGATCCGGCGGCGTGGGACGCCTGCGCCAACCCGCCCGGGCTTTCCGAATCCGAGGCGGAAGGCGAGCGTTTCAATCCCTTCGTCACGTACGGCTTTCTTCATGCGCTCGAAGCGTCAGGCTCGACCGGCGGACGGTCGGGTTGGACCCCGGCGCATGTGGTCATCGAGGACCGCGACGGGCGGATCGTCGCCGCGGCGCCGTCTTACCTCAAGAGCCACAGCCAGGGCGAATACGTCTTCGATCATGCCTGGGCCGACGCCTACGCCCGCGCCGGCGGGGACTACTATCCGAAACTCCAGGTCGCAGCGCCCTTCACGCCCGCGACCGGACGACGTCTGTTGGTCGCCCGCGACGCCCCGGAGGGCGCCCACGAAGCCTTGGTCGCCGGCCTGCGCGAAGTCCGGCGACAGGTCGAGGCGTCGTCGATCCATGTCACGTTCCCGACCGCGGAAGACGCCGCGCGGCTCGAGCGCATGGGCTTTCTGGTGCGGCACGGCGAGCAGTTCCACTTCCTTTGCAACGGCTTTGCGAGCTTCGACGACTTTTTGACCGCCCTTGCGTCCCGCAAACGCAAGACGATCAAGCGCGAGCGGCGCGACGCCCTCGCCAATGGCGTGATCATCGAGTGGGTTACAGGATCTGCCATAGAGTCAAAGCATTGGGACGCTTTCTTCGCCTTCTACATGGATACGGGATCGCGGAAGTGGGGCCGACCCTATCTGACCCGCCGCTTCTTCACCCTGGTCGGGGAGGCGCTGGCCGACCGCATTCTCCTGGTCATGGCGAAACGCAACGGCCGCTACATCGCCGGGGCGATCAACTTCATCGGCGACGACGCCCTCTACGGCCGAAACTGGGGCGCGATCGAAGAGCATCCCTTCCTCCATTTTGAGGTGTGCTATTATCAGGCGATCGAGTTCGCGCTCAGCCGCGGACTGAAGCGGGTCGAGGCCGGCGCGCAAGGGGAGCACAAGCTCGCGCGCGGCTATCGGCCTGTCGTCACCTATTCGGCGCATGAATTCGAGGACGTGCGCCTGAAGCGGGCGGTCGCCGACTATCTCAGGCACGAGCGCTCGGCGGTGGCGCGGACGATCGCCCATTACGAGAATCACGCGCCCTTCAAACGGGGCGACGAGGGCAACGCCGAATCGCTGGGAGACACCTTTGATGACGCCGACCTATGACGACAACAATATCTTCGCCAAGATCCTGCGCGGCGAAGCGCCCTGCATTAAGGTCTACGAGGACGACGTGTCCCTCGCCTTCTTGGACGTGATGCCGCGCGCCGACGGGCATACGCTGGTCATCCCGAAAGTCCCGGTCCGCAACCTTCTCGACATCGCCCCGGACGATCTCGCCCGCTTCATGCCCTCGGTCCAGAAAGTGACCCTTGCGGTCAAGGCCGGCATGGCGGCGGGCGGCGTGCTGGTGCAGCAGTTCAATGAGGCGATCAGCGGGCAGCAGGTGTTCCATCTCCACTTTCATGTCCTGCCGCGCTGGGAAGGCGTGGCGCTCCGGCCGCCGGGCGGTCCGTTCCAGGACGCCGCCGCCCTTCGCCCTTACGCGGATCGAATCATCGCCGGATTTCAGCGCTTCGCAGGCTTGACGTCGCGGGAGCGAACCCGCGCCCTTGCATCCCGCTTCAGGGCGGTCCGGCCCGGGGGGCCGATCCCATGATGCACATGCATTATTTCCCGGTGAGCCTCGGCCTGGCGGGCCTGTTTTTCGCCATGCTGGTCGCTTTCGTGATCCTGGCGACAGTCGGACTGATGAGCCGCGTCTCGAACGCGCTCGGCCTCGACCCGCTGACCTTGACGCTGATCCTGTTCGCCTCGCTGGTCGGCTCCTACGTCAACGTTCCCCTTGTCCGCTTGCCTGGGGAACAGGTGGTTTCGCGCCAAGTGGTCGAGATCATGGGCGTGCCGTTTCTCGCCCCCGTCGCCGTGGACTGGCCAGGAACGATTCTCGCCATCAATGTCGGCGGCGCCGTGATCCCGATCCTGCTGTCGGTCTATCTCCTCTTCCGCTACGAGCTCTGGACGCTCGGGTTGGTCGCTATCGGGATCGTCGCCTTCTTCGTCCATCAGATGGCGGTTGCAGTGCCCGGCCTCGGTATTTCCGTGCCTACCTTCGCCCCGCCCCTGCTCGCAGCCTTCGTCGGACTCGTCCTGTCGCGCCGTTACGCGGCGCCGATCGCCTATATCGGCGGCGCCATCGGAGTGCTGGTCGGGGCCGATCTCCTCAACCTCGGTCTGCTGAGGAGCCTCGGGGCGCCAGTCGCCTCGATCGGAGGCGCGGGCACTTTCGACGGCGTATTCCTCACCGGAGTTATCGCCGTTGTCCTCGCAAGCCTTGTTAGCGGTTAACAAGGCCTATTTTCAGTCGCATTTGATAATGATTGGTTAACCACGAGGCCCCTTTTTGTGTCCATTTTGCCACATGCTTGCGCGATGAGGGCGAAAGCTGTTCGTAATGGTGGACTCGGGCGAACCTCAACCCTATAACCACGTTGTCGATTTTGCAGGGCGACGGCGCGCGTTTCATGCGTAGGGCGGAGCCGGTTAAACGGAGAATGAAGATGACGAAACGTTGGATGATGGGAGTCGCCGCAGCAGCGCTGACCGTTGCGACGGCTGTGGCCGCCCAGGCCGCGGACCTGCCGACCCGGAAGGAAGCCCCGGCGCCGGTGTTCGTTCCCCCGCCCTTCACCTGGACCGGCTTCTATGTCGGTCTGAACGCCGGCGGCATTTGGAGCAGCGGCAGCCGCAATGCGACGCTCTATGCTCCCGGCGCCGACGCGTTCCTTTCGGGTTACTTCCCCGGCGGAATCGGCAATAACCAGAGCGGCTTCATCGGCGGCGGCCAGGTTGGCTACAACTGGCAGACCGGCGCCTTGGTGCTGGGCGCAGAGGCCGACTTCGACGGGACGACCCTCAGCAAGACCTACAACTATACCAGCACGCCGTTCGGCTTCAGTGTTGTCAACGGCGTCGCCGTCGCTAACGGCCCGCTCACCGACAGCCTGTCTGTGCACGCCAAGACCAGCCTGGATTGGCTCGGAACGGTTCGCGGTCGGGTCGGCTTCGTCGCCACCCCGGACAACCGCCTGCTGATCTACGGCACAGGCGGTTTCGCCTACGCCGGCGGAAGCTCGAACTTCAACGTCTATGACAACTACGCTGGGGCGTATTGGAGCG
Organism: uncultured Alphaproteobacteria bacterium; assembly: GCA_963748545.1. Taxonomy (GTDB): domain Bacteria; phylum Pseudomonadota; class Alphaproteobacteria; order Rhizobiales; family Beijerinckiaceae; genus Roseiarcus. The sequence continues at coordinate 558,132 of CAVVJO010000003.1, read as the reverse complement.
GCAACCCGAGCTCTACCCGCACCGGCTGGACGATCGGCGGCGGTGTCGAGTACGCGATCACGAACAACATCACGATCAAGGGCGAATATCTCTATGTCGACCTTGGCAGCCAGAACCTGAACACGGTTGGAAACCTCGCGGCCGCGACCGTATTTCCGGGCACCTACGCGAGCGCCAAGATCAACTACGACGCCTCGATCTTCCGCGCTGGCGTGAACTACAAGTTCTGATCCTAACGATCTGATCGGACTGCAAAAACCGGCGGAGAGGCGAGAGCTTCTCCGCCGGTTTTCCTTTACTTTCGGATAAGGCGAGTCGATCGGGAATTCGAGCCTTGCGTCGGAGCGCTCCCAAGAGGCAAGCTACAGTTTCGATTTGTGTCCATTCTGCCACACCTGGGAAAAAATCTGGCCATGGAGCCAGCAGAAGGGTGGACGCTTCGGTTATCAGTCCTATAAATCGCTGAGTGGTTGTTTCTAAGGCCACGGCGCTCGCATTTAGGCGCCCCGGCGGACTCGATTGAATCGGAGAATGAATATGATGACTTGTTGGATGATGGGAGCCGCCGCCGCGGCATTGACCGTCGCGACTGCTGTGGCCGCCCAGGCCGCTGACCTGCCGACCCGGAAGGAAGCCCCGGCGCCGGTGTTCGTTCCCCCGCCCTTCACCTGGACCGGCTTCTATGTCGGTCTGAACGCCGGCGGCATTTGGAGCAGCGGCAGCCGCAATGCGACGCTCTATGCTCCCGGCGCCGACGCGTTCCTTTCGGGTTACTTCCCCGGCGGAATTGGCAATAACCAGAGCGGCTTCATCGGCGGCGGCCAGGTTGGCTACAACTGGCAGACCGGCGCCTTGGTGCTGGGCGCAGAGGCCGACTTCGACGGGACGACCCTCAGCAAGACCTACAACTATACCAGCACGCCGTTCGGCTTCAGTGTTGTCAACGGCGTCGCCGTCGCTAACGGCCCGCTCACCGACAGCCTGTCTGTGCACGCCAAGACCAGCCTGGATTGGCTCGGAACGGTTCGCGGTCGGGTCGGCTTCGTCGCCACCCCGGACAACCGCCTGCTGATCTACGGCACAGGCGGTTTCGCCTACGCCGGCGGAAGCTCGAACTTCAACGTCTATGACAACTACGCTGGGGCGTATTGGAGCGGCAACCCGAGCTCCACCCGCACCGGCTGGACGATCGGCGGCGGTGTTGAATACGCGATCACGAACAACATCACGATCAAGGGCGAATATCTCTATGTCGACCTTGGCAGCCAGAACCTGAATACGGTTGGAAACCTCGCGGCCGCGACCGTGTTCCCCGGCACCTACGCCAGCGCCAAGATCAACTACGACGCCTCGATCTTCCGCGCTGGCGTGAACTACAAGTTCTGATCCTAACGATCTGATCGGACTGCAAAAACCGGCGGAGAGGCGAAAGCCTCTCCGCCTTTTTGCGTGGCGGCTGCTCCGCCCCAGCCTCTTGCGCGCAAACCTTTTCCGGCCGACTGACCGCAGAAAACAAAGCCGCCCCGATCGCGAGATCGGGGCGGCTTCGCGTTCCCGCGGAGTTCGGCCTGATCAGGGCGTCTCGGCTTCAGGGGCTTTGTCGACCGGCCTCTCGGCGGCCGGTTCCGGCCGCTTTTTCGAGCGGCCGCGGGCCTTCGCCGCGAGCAGGATGTCGCGTTCCATCCGCGGCGCGGCGGGACCCTCGGGATAGACGAAGCCAAGCTTCTTCTCGCCGGTGTCGTCGCCGGTGACCACCACCTTCACGACGCCGCCGTTCTTCAGCTTGCCGAATAGCACCTCGTCGGCGAGCGGCGTCTTGATCTGGCTCTGGATCACTCGCGCCATCGGGCGCGCGCCCATCGCCTCGTCGTAGCCGTGCTTGACCAGCCAGGCGCGCGCTTCGTCGGTCAGTTCGATCACCACGTTGCGGTCAGCGAGCTGCGCCTCGAGCTGGAGGATGAACTTGTCGACCACTCGGGCGATCACATCCTCGGGCAACCGCGAGAACGGAATGATCGCGTCGAGCCGGTTGCGGAACTCGGGCGCGAACAGGCGGTCGATAGCCTCCTTGTCGTCGCCTTCCCGGGTCGCCTTATGGAAGCCGAACGCCGACTTCGCCAAGTCCTGGGCGCCGGCGTTGGTGGTCATGATCATGATGACGTTGCGAAAATCGATCGCTTTGCCGGAGTGGTCGGTCAGCTTGCCGTGATCCATGACCTGCAGCAGGATGTTGAACAGATCCGGATGCGCCTTCTCGATCTCGTCAAGCAGCAGGACACTGTGCGGATGCTGGTCGATCGCGTCGGTCAGGAGGCCGCCCTGGTCGAAGCCGACGTAGCCCGGAGGCGCGCCGATCAGCCGCGAGACGGTGTGACGCTCCATGTATTCCGACATGTCGAAACGAATCAATTCGAGGCCCAGACTGGTTGCAAGCTGCCGCGCCGCCTCGGTCTTGCCGACGCCGGTGGGGCCGGAGAACAGATAGCAGCCGATCGGCTTTTCCGGCTCGCGGAGTCCGGCGCGGGCGAGCTTGATCGCCGCGGCCAGCGCAGTGACCGCCACGTCCTGGCCGTAGACCGAACGCTTGAGCGTATCCTCGAGATGCTGCAGCACTTCCGTGTCGTCCTTCGACACGGACTTCGGCGGAATCCGGGCCATCGAAGCAATCGTCGCCTCGATCTCCTTCACGCCGATCGTCTTCTTTCGCTTGGCTTCGGGCAGCAGCATCTGCGAGGCGCCCGTCTCGTCGATCACGTCGATCGCCTTGTCGGGCAACTTCCGATCATGGATGTAGCGAGACGACAGCTCGACCGCCGCCTTCACCGCATCGCCGGTATAGCGAAGCTTGTGGAACTCCTCGAAATAGGGCTTCAGTCCCTTCAGGATCTCAATGGCGTCCGCGACGCTCGGCTCCTTCACATCGATCTTCTGGAACCGACGAACCAGCGCCCGATCCTTCTCGAAGTACTGGCGGTATTCCTTGTAGGTGGTTGAGCCGATGCAGCGCAGCGTGCCCTGCGCCAGCGCCGGCTTGAGCAGGTTTGATGCGTCCATCGCGCCGCCGGACGTGGCGCCGGCGCCGATCACGGTGTGGATCTCGTCGATGAACAGGATCGCATCCTTGTGCTGCTCGATCTCCTTCATCACCTGCTTGAGGCGCTCCTCGAAGTCGCCGCGGTAGCGGGTGCCGGCGAGCAGCGCGCCCATGTCGAGCGCGAACACGGTCGCGCCCTCGAGCACCTCGGGCACCTGGGAATTGACGATCTTCCGGGCGAGGCCTTCGGCTATCGCCGTCTTGCCGACTCCGGGGTCGCCGACCAGGAGCGGGTTATTCTTCTGGCGGCGACAGAGCACCTGTATCGTGCGCTGGACTTCCGGCTCGCGGCCGATCAGAGGATCGATGCGCCCTTCTCGGGCCTTACGGTTGAGATTGACGCAATAAGCATCCAAGGCGCCTTCCTTCTTCTTAAAGTCGCCGCTGTCTTTCGTATCCTTCGTTTCGCGCGCCTCGGGCTCTTCGTCGGCGCCGCGCGGCAGGCGCGAACCGTCCGAGAGGCCGGGCCTCTTGGCGATGCCGTGGCTGATGTAGTTGACCGCGTCGTAGCGGGTCATGTCCTGCTCTTGCAGGAAAAATGCGGCGTGAGTCTCGCGTTCGGCGAAGATCGCGACCAGCACGTTCGCGCCCGTCACCTCCTCGCGGCCCGACGACTGGACATGAAACGCCGCGCGCTGCACGACCCGCTGGAAGCCGTTGGTCGCCTTCGCCTCGTCCTGGCTGTCGACCACCAGATTCTCGAGCTCGGTGTCAAGATAGTTGACGACCGTCTTTTTCAGCACTTCGAGATCCACGCTGCAGGCCCGCATGACGGCCGCAGCGTCGGTGTCGTCGATCAGCGCCAGCAGCAGGTGCTCGAGCGTGGCGTACTCGTGATGGCGTTCATTCGCCAGAGACAGGGCCTTGCGGAGCGTCTTCTCTAGGGTCCGGGAGAATATCGGCATGAGGCCCTTTCACTTCTTTTCCATGATGCACTGAAGCGGGTGTTGATTTTTCCGCGCGTGATCCATCACCTGTGAAACCTTGGTCTCGGCGACCTCATAGGTGAAGACCCCGCACTCCCCGACGCCGTTGTGGTGGACCTGAAGCATGATCTGGGTCGCTTCCTGCGTGTCCTTGTTGAAGAAGGCCTGCAAAATCGAGATCACGAACTCCATCGGGGTGTAGTCGTCGTTCAACAGCAGGACGCGATACATGCTGGGGCGCTTCGTCTGGGTCCGGGTGCGCGTGATGACCGCCGCCCCGGCCCCTGGATTTTCGCTTCCCCGTTTGGGCTCCCGCGGTCCGGCGGCCCCGATGAGCGCAGGCGCGCCGCCCCCGAGACCGGGAGCAAACCAGCGCGCCAAGCGCGCCATCCCGGCTCTCAGACGTAGGACGAACGGTTTTGAGGCGCCTGCCACGAACGGACCCCGTTTCTTGCGTCTTTCTCGTCGACCGCTTGAGTAACGCACGCGAACGCGACTGAATCTGGGCAGCCAGGCGTCGATCTCGCCAATGTTCGCTAACCCGAAAGCATTGCCAATTTGCGCGTCACGCGCAAGAGCGAAACGCCGACCGGACTCAGTCTTTACGACCCAGCGCACGTGCGAGGAAAGTTGAGAGGAATGGGCCGGCGGGTCGCCCCGTGCAGGCCCGCGACAATCAAGATAGGCGGGCGCCCCCAAAAAACAAGCCGGCGCTCGATGAGAGCGCCGGCTCAGGGTGTGAACCGATCCCTCGCGAAGCAAAGGCTGCCGCGATTCGCCGGGTCGAACGGGAAGGCCGTATTACTTGGCCTGGAAATTCGCGTAGGCGGTCGTGACGGGCTTCAGAGCGTCGGTCGCGACCTTCGCGTACAACTCCGAGAACTTGCTCGCCTGGGCGACGAAGCCCTCGTAGGCCTGCTTGGCGTAATCGGTCTGAATCTGGATCGCAGCTTCGATGCTGCGCGCGCCGGCGAGCTTCTCGATCGCCTCCGAACCCACGGCGAGCGCCTTCTTGGAATAGTCGGTCGACTCGGCGGCGATCTCCTGGAAGCCCTTGGTCCAGGTCGAGGACGCCGACGCGATCGCTTCGAGCTGCTGCTTGGAGAAGTCCTGGAAATCTGCGAAATTCGGGGTGGTGGCCATCGTCAATTCCTTTCATGGACTCGACCGCTCGCGCGGATCGCGCACAGCCGACTGTCTATGGCCTCTATTATGTGCACCGCACCATGAAAGTCAAGCTTATATTGCAGTGCAACATAATCGGCTGACTAGGGTCATAATTATATATTATTTCAATGAATTGCAGAGATTTTCCAACCCTATGTGGGAACATGCGCTCCGATACTGCATGACCAAGCGGGTTTCAAACACGCGACTGGACGACGTTCCGTAGACCTGAGGAAATCGCGTTAACCGCGCCGTAACCGCACCGCCATATCGTTCTTGCGTGTTCGTCGGGTCACTCTCCGGCAGTTGCGTTGTCTAATCGGGGCGGGTTCATGGCGTTGCGTAAAGGAAACTCGCATCTCGGTCACATTGCGCGCGTCGCAGCCGGAACATTTCTGACCGCCGCCGCAATCATTCTGGCGACCGCTCCGGCCGACGCCCATTATCATCATCGCCACCTGCGGCACTACGCGCACCATGGCTATTCGAGGCATGTCGCCCATGCGGAACACGGGCCTTTCGTCGCCCATGGGTCCGCCTCCAGAGTTCCCTCTTCGCCCACGTTCTCCGCGATCGTGGTCGACGCCAACAGCGGGCGCACCCTCTACGCGGCCGATCCCGACGGACTTCGCCATCCCGCCTCGATCACCAAAGTGATGACGCTTTATCTGCTGTTCGAGCAGCTCGAAAAGGGCGCGCTGACTCTGCAGTCGCGCATCCCGATTTCCGATCACGCCGCGGCGCAGGAGCCTTCGAAGCTTGGCCTCCAGCCGGGCGAGACGATCAGCGTAGAAGACGCAATCAAGGCCGTGGTCACGCGCTCCGCCAACGATATCGCGGTCGCAATCGCCGAGGCGATCGGCCACGACGAGAGCACGTTCGCGGAAATGATGACGCGCAAGGCGCACGCCCTCGGCATGGCGAACACGACCTATCGCAACGCTTCGGGCCTGCCCAATGACCAGCAGATCACCACCGCGCGCGACCTGACCCTTCTTGCGCGCTCGCTCGAGGACCGGTTTCCGCGCTACTTCCGATACTTCTCAACCGAAGAGTTTGAATACGCCGGCCAGACTATCGGCAATCACAATCATCTCCTCGGGCGCGTCGACGGCGTCGACGGCATCAAGACCGGATACACCCGAGCTTCCGGCTTCAACCTCCTGACCTCGGTCCACCGCGACGGCCGGTCGATCCTCGCCGTCGTCATGGGCGGCCGCAGCGCGCCGGCGCGCGATCAGATCATGGAGAACCTGATCGACGACCATCTTGCCCAAGGCTCTACGGTCCGCACCGCGACCGAGGTCGCCGACGCCTCGGCGTCCGAGGATCAGGAGGCCGCGCCTCCCGCGCCGGTCCATTCGCATCCGGCCGTGGTCGCCGCCAACGTCCCCACCCGCCTCTCCGCCGCGCGCGCGGCGCCCGCGGATGAGAGCGAAGGCGACAACGCCGAAGACGACTCCGCGCCGACGCTTCACGTTGCGGCGGTCCGGACCCCCGTCCGGCAACCGACCCCCAGCGCCGCTCCGAGGGCGATCGTGCAGCGCGCGGCCTATGTCGAAGCGGCGCCGGCGACGAAGAAACTGGCGTCGGCCGCGATCCCCCCCGGCTGGACAAAGGGCCCCGACGCCGCCGCTCCGACGCCTCCCGAGAAGCCGAAGGCAGGCGTCGACGTCCGATCGCCCGACAAGGCTTCGCCCGACACCACCGTGGCCGCACGCTCGACCGACGAGTCCGATGATGACAACGGGCCAGTCGGCAAGGGCTGGAAGATCCAGATCGGCGCCACGGAAGACGCCGCCAAGGCGGCTGCGCTGCTCGATCGGGCGCGGCTGCGCGACCGCGCCCTGCTCGCGGCCGCGAAACCCAGGACCGAGAAGGTCCGCAAGGGGGACGGCACCCTCTACCGCGCTCAATTCGCCGGCCTCGACTCGGCCTCCGCAGAATCCGCCTGCCGCTCCCTCAAGAGAAGCGGGTTCTCCTGCTTTGCGACCCGTGACTGACGCCTTCTTCCCCCACCCGGATCGACGCCCTCGTTTGCGGAGCGCCCTACCCGTGCCGCTGCATCAAAACATCCTTGGCTTGATTGACCCGCGCGGCAAGACCGGTCGAGCCGCCGTGGTCTGGATGAAGCTTCTTCATCAGCGCGCGATGGGCGCGAACGATTTCCTCGGCGCTCGCGCCCTCCTCGAGGCCCAGGGTCTCCCAGGCCTCGCGGCGCGTCATCGCGCCGCCGCCGCCTCGCCCCGTTTGAGCTTGACCCTCGTCTGCCTCACGCCAGCCGGGAAACCGGCGGTCGAGATAAGTCTCTAACAGCACGACACCCTCGGGATCGTCGCGGCGCAAAGTCTCGTGCAAAGCCAGGCATTCGGGACGCGCCAGCGTCTCGAGCGGGCGTCCGGCGTAAGCGCCCGCCAGTACGGCGCCGCTCACGTTCCCGCTGTCGTGATCCAGTCGCACCTCGATCATCGCCGAGCGCGCCGTTGTGACCCGCCCCGGGCTCGGCCCGGCGCCAGGCATGTGGAACGACGAGGTCCATCCCTGTCCAAACTTCTGCCAGCCGGCGAAACTCGCCGCCATCCCGGCGAGCGCGGCGGCGAAGCCGATCCGTCCCCTGAGGAGAAGCAGAACGGCGACCATCAGCCCGAGGACGCCGCCGCTGGCCCGCACCGCGCGCGCCACCGTAGCCGCGTCCAGGCGCGCGAACTGTTTGATCGCCGACAGGAGAAGAAACAGTAAAATCAGACCTATGACGAAATTCATTGAAGCAAAGCCTTCACGTCCGGCGGCAACCCCTCGGCGCTTGCGGTCAAAGAAAAAGATTCTCGCGGCGCTGGAGGTTACGCCAGATTCACGATCCCCGCATCTGCGACAGCAAAAGCCGCGCGGTTGGGTCGGATTCGGCTTCGAGCGCCAACGCCCTTTGCCCGCCCGCGGCATAGGCCGCTGCTGCGCGCAGCAGCGCCTCAAGCCGGGCGGAGGCTCCCGAATCGAAGGCGCTGTAAACGCCGCCCGTCAGGCGAGCGATTTCGGAGAACACGCGCCGCGCCGAGGGGTCCTGCCCTTCCTGGAACATAAAGGCCTTCACGCCCTGTAACGCGAGTTCGCCAGCGAGCGCCGCCAGGGTGTCGGGGTTCTCCTCCATCGCGTCGCCGACGAACACCAGCGCGGCGACCTTCGCCCGCTTCGCCTCGTCGCGGGCGTGCGCCAGCACCCGCCGGATCTGGGTCTCGCCGCCGCGCACCTCGATCCGGCTCATCAGATCCGCGAGTCCGCGGCCCTCGGAGACGAAGCGGGAGGCCTTGCACTCGCCAAGCCCCCGATAATAGACGAGTTGGACGTCGAGGCCGCCGGAGCGTTGGGCGGCGTCGAACATCTTGGCCTGCAAGCGCTGCGCGACGTCCCACGTCGGTTGCCGGCTCATCGTGGCGTCCAGGGCGAAGATCAGCCGCCCCCGCGTTCCGGCAGCGGGCGCGGGCGTCCGCCGGGCCGCCTCAACGAAGGCGGCGACGTCGTCGGACTTGGGGTGTTGCGGGACGGGAGAGTTGCGCGTCTTGTCCATGGGTTTCAACAGCTCGTGGGCGGAGTGGCAGATTGGGCCCCCGGCTGCTTTCGGCAAGCGGGAAAGCGGAAATATTGTTGCGGTCGATCGAAACCGCTTGCGACGACGACGCCGAGCGGCGGCCGGTTCGACCACCCGGATTTTGACGAGGCTTCGCGCCCAGGCGACTTTGCGCCTTGCGAAGTGCGTCCAAAGCCCTAGTCTTGCCGGAGAGGCGGCGCGACGCCGCCCATAAAGGGAGGGACATTCATGCTGGACGTGACCCCGGCCGCCAGGGCCCAGGTCTTTCTCGACCGCTTCGGAGAGGCGCTGGCCAAACCCGACATCGAGGCGGCCGTCGCGATGTTCGCAGACGAAGTCTTACTGGCGCGACCTCGTTTCCTTCACCTGGAACATCAAGACCGTGGAGGGTCGGGGCGAGGTCCGGGACATGCTGACCCATTGTCTGGCGACGACGAAGCCGCGGGACTGGCGCGTCTCCGACAGAGAGCCGGCGACCGAAGCCGGGGGCGTTCTCGAGGCGTGGTTCACTTTCGAGACCGAAGTCGGCCGGGGCTACGGGCTGGCGCGCATCCGAGACGGGCTGATCTGGACGCTGCTGACCACTTTGGTCGAGCTCAAGGGCTTCGAGGAGAAAGCCGGCTTCCATCGCCCGCTGGGCGCCAAACACGGCGTCAATGTCGGCGCCAAGACGTGGAAGGAGTTGCGTGAGGAAGAAGAGGCGACGCTTGGCTATACGAAACAGCCATACGCCCTGATCATCGGCGGCGGCCAGGGCGGCATCGCGCTCGGCGCGCGGCTGCGCCAGCTGGGCGTCCCCGCGATCATCATCGAGAAAAACGAGCGTGCAGGAGACAGCTGGCGCAAGCGCTACAAGTCGCTCTGCCTGCACGATCCGGTCTGGTACGACCACTTGCCCTACATCGACTTCCCAAAGAATTGGCCGGTGTTCTCGCCCAAGGACAAGATCGGCGACTGGCTTGAGATGTACACGAAGGTGATGGAGCTGAACTACTGGACCAAATCGGAGGCGAAGTCCGCCAAATACGACGAGAAGACCAAAGAGTGGACGGTCGTCGTCGATCGCGACGGCCGGGAGGTCGTGCTCCGTCCGAAGCAGTTGGTTTTCGCCACCGGCATGTCCGGCAAAGCCAACGTGCCGAAGTTCAAGGGCGCGGAAACGTTCAAGGGCGACCAGCACCATTCCTCGAAGCATCCCGGCCCCGACCCGTTTATTGGCAAGAAGGTGGTTGTGATCGGCTCGAACAATTCGGCGCACGACATCTGCGCCGCGCTTTGGGAGAACGGCGTCGACGTCACCATGATCCAGCGCTCGACCACCCATATCGTGCGCTCGGAATCTCTGATGGAGATTGGCCTCGGCGACCTCTATTCGGAACGGGCCGTTCAGGGCGGCATGAGCACCGGAAAAGCGGACCTCATCTTCGCCTCACTCCCCTACAGGATCCTGCACACGTTCCAGAAGCCGGTTTACGACAAGATCCGCGAGGTCGACGCCGATTTTTACAAGGCTCTGGAAAAGGCCGGTTTCAAGCTCGACTTCGGCGTCGACGACTTGGGACTGTTCATGAAGTACCTGCGCCGCGGCTCCGGTTATTACATCGACATCGGCGCCTCGCAGCTCGTCATCGACGGCAAGATCAAGCTCGCCGCGGGCCAAGTCGAAGAGATCACACCGACCGGCGTCAAGCTCGACACCGGCGAGGAGGTCCCCGCGGACGTGATTGTCTATGCGACCGGCTACGGCTCGATGAACGGCTGGATCGCGGATCTGTGCGGCAAGGACATGGCCGACAAAGTCGGCAAGTGCTGGGGCATCGGCTCCGACACGCCGAAGGATCCGGGGCCGTGGGAGGGCGAGCAGCGCAACATGTGGAAGCCGACCCAGCAGGAGAACTTGTGGATGCACGGCGGCAATCTCCACCAGTCGCGCCACTATTCACAGTTCCTGTCGCTGCAGCTGAAAGCCCGCTACGAAGGCCTGCCGACCCCTGTCTACGGGCTGCAGCCGTCGCATCACGCGTCTTGATCCGACGGCGTGAAACGAAGGGTCCGGGCGCGAAAAGCGTCCGGGCCGTCGCGACTTTGGGGTCAGGCGTGCTATCTCTGGGCGCAGCCCGTCCTCCAACCCCTCGAGGCCCATGCAGTCGCTCAATCGCGCCCTTGCCGTCGGACTGATAACCTTCGGCGCAAGCGTCGTCGGTATGATCATCCAATGGGCCGTGCCCCTCGATGTTCTGACGGCGTCAAAAGGCGCGGTCGGGTCGATGGTCGGGCTCGTGACTCTTCTCCTCGCGCTCGTCCTCGGCCTGCTCGTCTGGACCGCCTTCGGCGTGTTTACCTCACAACAATCGGAAGCCTACTCGCTCGGCCCCGTCGTGGCCGACATCGATCTCGCGCTCGAGCACTACGGGCCCGAGGGCGCAAGCGGTCGGGCGGGCTTGCGCGCGTCCCTTCAGCGCTCGCGCGACCGCTTCTTCGGCGACGACAAACAAGGGCCGCGGCCCTACACTTTCGAGGAAATGAAGGCCATCTTCGCCGGCCTCGACGGCTACTTCGACAGCCTTCAACCGAAAACTGACCGCCAGCGACGCCTTGTCGACAAGGCGTGGGATCTCGCGCGGAAATACCAGGACACGCAGATGATGATGACGCGCCAACTCGCGAGCCCGTTTCCGCCGCACGTGCTGACGGTCGTCGTTTGCTGGGCGGCCGTGCTCTTCCTCGGCAACGGGCTCGTCGCGGCGCCGAACACGGTCGCGGTCATCGCGCACCTTGCGGGGGCGATTTCGATCGCGACCGCGATCTTCCTGATCCTCGAACTGAGTCACCCTTACACGGGATACATCCGGATTACCCCGGCAGGAGTCGACAGCGCGCTGAGCGCCTTGAGCAAGGGGGCGTCGCCGCCTTCCGAGGGGGCGAACCGGGCGCAGGAGACCCGGGCGCGAGCGTAAGGAGCGCGGAAATGAGCAACGCCATCCGCATCGACAAGGAGGAGGCCGCGAGGCGCGGCCGGTATGTGGCCCGCGTCGACGGAGTGGAGGGGGAAGCGGTTCTCACCTACACAATTCGCGGTCCGCAACGGATGAGCGCCGATCACACCGAGGCTCCGGAAACCATGCGCGGAACCGGCGCGGCCCTGGCTCTGGTCGAGCACATGATCGCCGACGCCCGCGCCTCGGGGATCAAAGTCGTCCCGCTCTGCCCGTACGTACAGGCGCAGGCGAAGAAGCATCCCGAGTGGGCGGACGTGCTGGTGAGCGCCTGAGGGAACCTCAGCCCCTCCCATCAAGTCGACGCGGACGTCCATCTTTTGAAGGGTTAGGAGCGCGAGACGCGCTCCCTCTAAGGTCACAATAATCCCAGCGACGCCAACTCGCGCCGCAATCCCTCCGGCATCTCGGCGATTCCGGGCTGGGCTTCGTCGAGGTCGGGCGGAGCGTCCTCAAGCGGGTAGTAGCGCCAGCCTTGGAACGGCCGCATCGGACGCGGCGCGACCGCAACGACCGCGCCGTCGAGCCAGAGCTTGCAGCGGCCGATCCCGTCTGTGTCCAGGAACGGCTCCACGCCGACGATCGTCTGCCGCGCCGAAATCTGGCCCTTGATCACCCAATAGAGCGACCCGCCCTCGATCAGATGTTCCGCCCGCTTCGGCGCCATGCGGGTGACGTGCGCATGACGGCTCGGCGCGCCGCGCTTTGCCGCTTCCCGCATGCGCTCGGCCATCCACTGGCGAAGGTCGTCGAGGGACTCGGCGCCGACGCAGAGCTTGATGAGGTGGAGGGCCATGACCGCTTTATAGCAGACCGGCCGGGCGCGTGGAGCGCGGCGGCGCCCACTCTCCACAGGCGAGCGCTCTGCGGACGGCTTACGCGGACGACCCAATCTCCGCCATCGCCGGTCCCCGATCGCGTCGCCAGCCGCTATTGCCGGGCGCTCTTTGGCGGCCTTACCCTCGGCGCAAGAACGATCGCGGTTCGAGACCCGGACAAACGCCACGCCGCGAAGGAAGCGAGACAATGAGGACTTTGCCGCGAATGGCCCTGGTTTTGGCGCTCGCGCTCATTGGCGCCTCGGCCTTGGCGCAGGCGGCTCAGCCGACGATGACCGGCGACGTGCGCATCCACGACCCCACGGTCATCGAGAGCGCGGGTCGGTTCGCGGCCTTCGGGACCGGCGTCGCGGGCCCGACAAGGGGAGCGATCCGCACAAAAACCTCGCCGGACGGGGCCAACTGGACGGACGCAGGCGTCATCGGGGCCGGCGTCCCCGCCTGGGCGCAAGAGGCGCTCGGCTATCGGCCGTCGAACGTCTGGGCCCCCTCCGTCAGCCGCCGCGGCGGGACCGTCTACCTGTACTACGCGCTGTCGACTTTCGGCGGCAACGCGAGCGCCATCGGCCTCATGACCAACGCCGCTTTCGACGTCGCGGCGCCGGCGCGGGGCTGGGAGGATCGCGGCCTTGTCCTGAAGTCCGACCCCCGGGACGACTTCAACGCCATCGACCCGTCTCGCATAGACCTCTCCGACGGCCGCGCCTTTCTCGCCTTCGGCTCGTTCTGGTCGGGGATCAAGTTCCGGGAACTCAATCCCGAGACGGGCGAACTGATCCGCGACGATACGCCGACTGTGGCGCTCGCCAGCCGCCGCGCCGGCGTCGTCGAGGCCGCCTCCATCCTCGAGCACGACGGGCGCTTCTTTCTCTTCGTCAGCTTCGATCAGTGTTGCAAGGGCGTCGCCTCCACCTACGCCATCCGCGTCGGGCGCGCCGAGCGGATCGAGGGGCCCTATGTCGATCGCGACGGCGTTTCCCTGCTCGACGGCGGCGGAACCCTGCTTCTCGCCACGACCGGCCGGTTCATCGGGCCGGGCGGGCAGGAGGCGGTGAAAACCTCGAAGGGCGAGATGCTCGTCTATCACTATTACGATGGGAATGACGCGGGCGCCGCGAAACTCCAGCTGTCGCCGCTCCGCTGGTCCCCGGACGCGTGGCCCGCGCTCGACCCGCTGCCGCAATGACGGAGTGCGCAACGAAACGACGCAGGCTGGAGGGGGCGTTTATTCGTCGCCCAGTCGCGCGCAACCGAGATCCGGGAGGTCGGACCGCGAATTCAAGCGCGATTGTCTGTTGCTCTTGGGCCCCCCAAACCGATCACGGTCTGAGGCTCGGCAACGAGCCGGGAAAGCGGCGCACGCATCGACCACCGGACTCCGGTCGGAGCGTAGTCGATCGTCGCCTCCGCGCCCAAATCGTGCTCGATCATGTCTTTGATCACCACCTGCCCAAAACCCTTCCTTTTCGGCTCGGCGACCTCAGGACCCCCCTGCTCCGTCCAATCGAGACGGAGCAACTGACCGCTCGGGCCGGATTCGAAGCTCCAGTCGATGCGCACCTCGCCCGCCGGACCTGACAGCGCGCCGTATTTGACGGCGTTGGTCGCCAATTCATGGAGGGCGAGCCCGAGCGGCTGCACGGCGTCCGCCGTCAGGACGATTTCGGGTCCGCCGACGAGCACCCGGGCGTGAGGCATTTCGACGAAGGCGCCGAGCTGGCGATGAATGAGTTGGTCAAGGGGCGCGCCCTTCCAACTGCTGTCCGTTAAAAGATCGTTCGCGGCCGCCAAGGCGGCGAGACGGTTTGTGATCGTCTTGGCGTAGTCCTTGGCGCTGCCGGCGTTGCGGCTGGACAGGCTGACGATCGCCTGCACGACAGCCAGGGTGTTCCGAAATCGATGAGACGTTTCGCGGAGCAGGAATTGCGCGTGAGTCTCCAGCTCCTTCCGTTCGGTAATGTCGGTCGCGACGTTCAGCATGCGGACCGGCCGGCCGTCGGCGCTTCGGTCGACCACTTGCCCGTACCCTGACATCCAACGCGTCCGCCCGTCGGGTCGAACGATCCGATATTCGGCAGGATAGGAGTCCTGCCGGTTCTCGGTCTCCCGGAACGCCTCATAGAGGTGGCGATCTTCGGGGTGAAGCGCCGCGCGATACTCGTCTGCGTCGCCGCCCACCGTGCCGATCCCGTCGACCAGATCGAGCCCGAACAGCGCGAGTCCCTCCGGCGCCCACTTCCGGACGCCCGTCAGATAGTGGGTTTCCCAACTCGCCATCCGCCCGATCGCCATGGCCGCCCGATAGCGGGCTTCGCTGTCGCGAAGCGCTTGCTCGAGCTTCTTCCTCGCCGTGATGTCGGTCGCCGTGCAAATGACGCCGGTGATGCCGCCCGCAGGATCGCGCCGGGGCTCGACGTAGAGATCGAAGTATTCCTTGGGGCCGCCGGGCGCGGCGGCCGCGACCTCGTGATGCGCGGGAGCGCCTGTTGCCATGACCCCACGCTTGAGAGCTTCGATTGCCGGGGCGCAGTCCGCGTCCATCAGTTCAGCGTCGGTCTTTCCCAGGACGGCCTGAGGCCGGTAGCCGAGCTTCGGATTATGGATCCATGTGTACCGGAGGTTCAGATCCTGCTCGAACACGGCGGTCGGGGAGTTGCCGAGGGCGACAGCGAAACGCTCTTTGTTCCGGATGAGCTCCGCTTCCGCGGTCTTTCGCTGGGTGATGTCGAGAACGAGTCCGATCAGGCGCCGTTCTCCACTCTCCACAATGAGCTTCGCTTGGGAAAAGAGCCACCGAACTGACCCGTCGGGCTGCGGGACGCGCAGCTCTTGCTGAAAGGGCGCGCCGGTCGCGATCGTTTCGCGCAACGCCTCTTCGACGCGCGGACGGTCCTCCCAATGGACCGCGTCCAGCGCCGCGCGGTTCGAGATCGGCTCTGCGGGAGGAAGTCCACAGAGCGCGAGCGCGAGATCCGAGGCGATGAACTCGTCGCGGTCGATCGCGTACTCCCATGCCCCGGCCCCCGCGGCCTCCATCGCGAACCGCAACCGGGCTTTTCTTTGGAAGATGCCGCGGAGAAGGTCGTGCCTGTCGGTCACGTCCTGGTCGACGCCGACCATCCGGACAGCCCTGCCGGCGCGGTCCCTCACGACGATCGCGCGCGCCAAACACCAGCGTACCGATCCGTCGGTACGGATCATGCGAAACTCGACTTCATAGTCGCCCGGGCCCTCGAGCGCAGCCCGGATTCGGGCCGCGACCAGCTCAGCGTCGTCCGGATGAACCAGAGCCTGAACGGAGGCGACATCTCGCGGCGCCTCCGCCAGCAGGAGCTGCTCCGCCAGACCCTCCGCCCAAACGATTCGGTCCCGCGTGACGTCCCAATCCCAAGTGTAGATCCGTCCCGCCGAGAGCGCGAGCCGCATGCGCTCTTCGCGAGCCAGAAGCGTCGCGATCTCGGGCTCCATAGCGACCGCCTTTACGCTGGTCTGATCGGAACCCTCAGCCATACCCAAGTCACGTGCTCCATGGTCATCGCCGTGGCCTACAAAGTAGTATACGGTGGCCATATTGCCAACGGATCGGCGGCAATCGCGTGGACGCCCCTGCCCTTCCTCCGGCGTTGCGCCAAGGGCTCGCGCGATACACTGTCCCCAACCGCACAATCGATCGCCAAGAAAATTGTGCGGCTTGACTTCGCGTCCGGCCTGACTATTTTGCGCGGCAATCCGCCTGCGGGTCCTCCGCGGGCGTTTTCCGTTTCCGGCGCGGCGTCCCGCGTCCCACGTTCAAGGATTTCGACATGGCCAAGGCCGCCTCGCTCAAGATCAAGATGCTGTCGACAGCCGACACCGGCTATTTCTACGTCACCAAGAAGAACGCCCGCACCAAGACCGAGAAGTTCACCTTCAAGAAGTACGACCCGGTCGCTCGCAAGCACGTCGAGTTCAAAGAAACCAAGATCAAGTAAGGTTGTCGCACGGCAGCGCGTTTCAGGGCGCCTCGGGCGCCCTTTTTGATTCTTCGACGACGCTGGATCTTTGCGAAACCGCCATCCCCTCGTCCCGCTCGCATCCGCTGACTTCGGCGCGCCGGGAGGGGAGCAGCCTTGGTCTTGTCAGTGGCCCTCGGGCCGATATTTTGGCCTTCGATCGTCGACCCGCTTGGCCTTGGAGAGCGCCCGTTCGAGCGTATTCGGCGGAAGGATGTCCACCTCGAAATTGACGGCGGTGTCGTTCTTTAGCTTTGCGCGGACGCGCTCTTTCAGGTCCGCGTCGAAGTGAGCGATATCGGAGGGCGTCAACGTCGGATCGCGCTCCACCAGCACCGTCGCATGGTCCATCGCGCCCTGCTTCTCGAGCACGATCTTGAATTCGACTCCGGTCCCGGGAACTTCCAGCAAAGAGCGCTGCACCTGACTTGGATAGACATTCGCCCCGCGGATCAGCAGCATGTCGTCGAGTTGGCCGTAGACGCCGGCGGGAAGGCGGGGATAGGTGCGCCCGCAGGAACACGGCTCGTTGACCATGTGGGACTCGTCGCCGGCATAGAAGCGAATCATCGGTTGCGACTTGCGCTTCAGGTGCGTGTAGACGACCGCGCCGCTCTCGCCATCAGGGAGGACTCGCGAGGCGTCGTCCTTGGCGACGATCTCTGTCCACACTTCGTCCTGCATCACATGCGGGCCCTGGGCCGCCTCGCATTCGGCGTTGGTCGCCCATGGCGTCATCTCCGAGGTGGTCGCCATGTCGCGCACCTTGATGCCCCAGCCCTGTTCGAGCGCCTGCCGCGTCCCGGGGATCGAGGAGCCGGGCTCGCCGATAAATATACCAAGGCGCAGCGGCGATTTGACCGTGTCGTAGCCGAGGGAGCGTGCGGTTTCGAGCATGTGCAGGGCATAGGTCGGCGTGGTGATAAGCACGGTCGAGCCGATGCGATGCATCAGATCGAGCTGCCGTTCGGTTTCGCCCGCGCCCAACGGAAATGCAGTGGCGCCCAGGCGCTCGACGCCCAGCAACGCCCCCCACCCGCCCATGAACAAGCTGAACACGGTGGCGAGTTGCACCACGTCGCCGGGGCGCACGCCACAGGTATAGAGGCCCT
Organism: uncultured Alphaproteobacteria bacterium; assembly: GCA_963748545.1. Classification (GTDB taxonomy): domain Bacteria; phylum Pseudomonadota; class Alphaproteobacteria; order Rhizobiales; family Beijerinckiaceae; genus Roseiarcus. The sequence goes on along the minus strand of CAVVJO010000003.1, from coordinate 540,423 downwards.
GCGCCATGACATCTGCGACATAGTCCCAGTCGTCCCTTGAAAAGGCGTAGAGGGTCGGCTTTCCGCTGGTCCCGGACGATCCGTGTATGCGGATGATGTCGACCGGATCACAGCCGAGATAGCGGCCGAACGGCCCATGCGCCGTCTGGTCGTCCCGCAACATCGGCTTGGTGATGATGGGGACGCGTTTGGCGAAATCGTCGAGCGTCTTCACCTGCTCCGGCCGGAAGCCGTGTTTGTCGTAGTGGGCGCGATAGAAGGGCAGCCGTTCGTAGACATCGTGCAGTTGTCGCTGCAAATTCGCCAGCACTTCCGCTTCGCGTTCCGCGCGCGATCGTGTTTCTTTGGCGCGATCCCAATACGCCCCGTCCCTCATGTTGGTCCTCCCGGTCGGATGTTTTTCTGGCGTTCGTTCAAACAATTTTTGTGCGATCGAATTCTCCGGTCCCTGTCGCTTCGACTTAAGCCTCGGTGACGCTGCCGCCGATGAATTGGGCGTGACCCAGGAACTCCGCGACGATTGCGCCCGACGGGTCGGTTACGCTCACGTCGTAGAGGCCTACGCGTCCGGCCGTCGCGCGCTCGGCCGCTTGTGCGAGGAGCCGCTCGCCGAGCCTCCCGGGCCGCAGGTAGACCATCGAGCAGTGATGCGCGACCGACCGCTCGTTGTGACTGTTGCACGCGCAGGACAGCGCAGTGTCGGCGAGCGTGTAGAGTACGCCGCCGTGGCAGGTCCCGAATCCGTTGAGCATGTCTTCGCGCACTGTCATTTCAAGCACGGCGCGCCCTGATCCGGCCGAGACGAGTGCGATGCCGAGGCGACGACTTGCCCGGTCGCCCTCCAACATTCTGCGCGCGCAGGCGGCTGCGATCGCATCGGCGCCGTCACCCTCGACAGGCATCGCGTTTCATCCGTGTTCCCATCCGACGGCCATTCGAGCGCCAGTCGGCATGGCTTGATTATGCACGACTCGACGTGCTAAACAATCGTTTAGTTAGCTCATGCGGAGGATCGGACGCGTGGCGGCGACCGAGGCAAAACGGCAGGCGAACCGATGGCCGGCGCTGCTCGACGCGGCAGCGGCGAAGTTCGCCGAGCAGGGCTATCACGGCACCACCATGCGCGACCTCGCCACCGCCACGGACATGACGCCGGGGGCGATCTATTTCCACGTCCTCAACAAGCAAGCGCTTCTGCTTGCGGTCTACGAAGAGGGCGTCCAGCGTATCGTCGATCGCGTCGAGAAGGCGTGCGCGCCAGCGCGAGACCCGTGGGAAAGGCTCTCCGCGGCTGTCGAAGCGCATCTCGAGGCCATCCTCGACGCCAGCGCCTACGCCCGCGTGGTCATCCGCATACTGCCAGACGACGTCCCCGAGATCGCCGACGATCTCACGCTTCTGCGCGACCGCTACGAACAGCGGTTTCGCGACCTGATCGCGAATTTGCCGTTGCCAAAGACCGTGACGCCGAAACTCGCGAGACTTTTCCTGCTCGGCGCGCTGAACTGGACGCCGGTCTGGTACCGGCCGGGCGGGGTCGCCATCCGCGACATCGCCTGTGAGCTCCTTGCGCCCCTGCGCGCCGTCTCGCGGGAGCTGTCGTCATGAGCCAAGCCCGTCTCGACCCTCCCGCTCGTGTGCTTGTGACGAAGATCGGGCTCGACGGCCACGATCGCGGCAGCCGAATCGTGGCGGCTTTTTTGCGCGACGCGGGAATGGACGTGATCTACACGCCGCCCTGGCAGTCGATTCCCGCGGTGGTGAAGCTTGCGATGGAAGAGGACGTCGATGCGATCGGCGTCAGTTCGCTCGCCACCGATCACCTCATCGTGCCCCAGCTCATTCAGGCGCTGCGCGCAGCGGGGCTCGGCCATGTTGGCGTCGTGGTCGGCGGCATTGTCCCAGACGACGAGCGTCCGTCGCTGATTGCGTCAGGGGTCAGCGCCGTGTTGGGCCCCGGCGCCTCGCGTGACGAGATCGTCGACCAAATCGCCGCGCTTGCCGCGGGAGCGCGCGCGGCGCGCGACGCCGAACTGCAGGAATGGACACCATGACAAAGGAAGCCGTTCAACTTCCCTTGCCCGGCTTCGATCAGGCCTTCGGCCAATGGCGGGCGGATTACGCAAGTCAGATCCGCTCGGATCGCAAGGTCGTCAATCGCTCCGGCATCGAGGTGAGGCCGCTTTATACGCCTCGCGACTGGGACGGCTCAGCCTACGAAGCCGATCTCGGCTTTCCGGGACAATATCCGTTCACGCGCGGAATCTATCCGACGATGCACCGCGGGCGCACCTGGTCTCAGCGCCAGCTGATCGGGCTTGGCGCGCCCGAGGACTATAACGCGCGTGTGCGGCAGCTTCTCGCCGCCGGAGCGACTGCGATCAGCTTCCTGCCGTGCAACTCCGGATTCCGGGGCGTCGACTGCGACGAAGTGGACCCTGCCCTGCTCGGCACCTGCGGCACAGTATCGAATACCGTTGACGACATGGACGTCGCCCTGGCCGGAGTTCCGCTGGGCGAAATCTCGACTGCGATGAACGATCCCTCGCCCTTCACGCTGCTCGCCTTCACGCTGGGCGTCGCCCGGCGCCGCGGCGTTCCGTGGACGGCCATCTCCGGCACGTCCAACCAAAGCGACTACATTTCGCATTTCGTCGCCAACCATATGTTCTATCGGCTCTCACTGTCGGGCTCGCGACGCGTGCTGACCGATCACATTGCGTTCTGTCTCGAGCGCGTGCCGAACTGGAATCCCATCTCCGTGGTCGGCCAGCATATGCAGCAGGCGGGGGCGACCCCCGCCGAGACGGTTGGTTTCACCTTTTCCACCGCGCTGCAGTACGCCGAGGATTGTGTCGCGCGCGGCATCGACATCGACGTCCTGCTGCGCCGCTTCACGTTCTTCTTCGACATCTCGATCAGCTTTTTCGAGGAGATTGCAAAGTTCCGCGCCGCGCGTCGGATCTGGGCGCGGCTTGCGCGCGAGCGCCTCGGCGCAAAGAGCCCAAACTCCTGGCGCTTTAAGTTCCACGGCCAGACCTCAGGGGTCGATCTGACCCGGCAGCAGCCGCTCAACAACATTGCCCGCGTCGCGGTCCAGGCGACGGCCGGCATCCTGAGCGGTCTCCAGTCCATGCACACGGACGCCTACGACGAAGCGGTGGCGACGCCGACGGAAGAGACGGCGCGCATCGCGGTCGCGACCCAGAACATTTTGCGCGAGGAGGCGCATCTGTGCGACGTGATCGACCCATTGGCCGGCTCCTACTACGTCGAGACGCTAACGGATCAAATGGAAGCCGAGATCCTCGCAGTGATCGCCAAGATCGACGCGGCCGGAGGGATGTACAAGGCCGTCGAGACCGGCCTCGTTCAGACCATGATCGGCGACTCTGCGCTCAGATATCAGGAACGCATCGAACGCGGCGACGAGAAGGTCGTCGGCGTCAACTGCTACGCGTTCGACGGCGAGGAGACAGCCTTTAAGCCGACGGAGCGGCCGGATTCCGAACGCATGAAGGCGCATGTCGCGCGATTCAAGGCGTTCAAGGCGAACCGCAGCGCGAGCGAGGTCGACGCGGCGCTCTCGGCGCTTGCGCGCGCCGCACACGACGAGAAGGATAACATCTTCGCCAGGGTCGTCGAAGCTGCGCAGCGCGGCGTGACCCACGGAGAAATCGTCGGCCTCCTGCGCAAAGAGCTGGGATTTGGACGCCCCCTCATCGTCACATGATCTCAACCCAGCATTTGGATTGCTGCTTGATCGGCTGCGGCGTGGCGATCCTGCAGCGCTGGCGCGGTGCCTGACTCTGGTCGAACGGGGCGGCGCGGCGGCCGACGCGATCTCCCGCGCGATCTATCCGGCGACTGGACGCGCCGCGGTGGTCGGCTTCAGCGGTCCCCCCGGCGCGGGAAAGTCGACGCTGATCGACGCCTACGTGACCCATCTGCGCGCGACCGGACGCACGGTCGCCGTCGCCGCCGTCGATCCCTCCAGCCCCATTTCGGGCGGGTCGGTGCTTGGGGACCGCGTTCGCATGCAGCGGCACACCGAAGACCCGGGTGTCTTCATCCGCTCGATCGCCTCGCGCGGCCATCTCGGCGGCCTTTCCGAAAGCATCCACCTCGTCGTGGATTTGATGGACGCTTCCGGGCGCGACGTGATCGTCATCGAGACCGTGGGCGCCGGACAATCCGAGGTCGAGGTCGCCGAGGTGGCGGACGTCTGCGTCGTCGTCAATGCGCCGGGTCTCGGCGACGATGTCCAGGCCATCAAGTCGGGCATCCTCGAAATCGCCGACGTGCTTGTGGTCAACAAGGCGGACCTGCCGCTGGCGAGTTGCACAGTCGACCAATTGCGCGCCATGCTGAAGCTGCGGACCAACAATCGGGAGGTGGCCGTGATTGAGACAATCGCAACCACGGGGGACCAGGTCTCGAGACTCGCCGCCGCGATAGACGCTCGCGCGGGACGCTCGCCCTCACAGAAGCGAGCAAACCGCCTGCGTCGTGTGCGCCGGCTCATCGCCCAATCAGCGGGCCGCCAGATCCGAGACCAGGTTCTCTCGCTCGTCGACGCCAAGACCGACGCAATCCTGGATGCGACGTTGAGGGGAGATGTAGGAATTGCCGAGGCCGCCAGTCTGGTGATGCGCAACATCGCGCCGGTGAAGGGCGACCAGGATGCATAAGTAATCCTTGGGATGTGAACCGGCTTCCCTGAATTCAGCGTTCACGGTCCAAACCGAATCCGCAACCTCGTGAAACCGTTGACTAGCCGATCGGCGCCAGCGCCGCCGCCATCAACAAGCCGTAGGCGCTGGCGGCGGCGATCGTCAGCGGCAGCGCGGGGGCGAGGGCCTTCGGCCGGTCGGCCGCGCCCCACAGCACGCGGGCGGCGGCGAAGGTCGCGAGCGCGGCGAGGCACGAGGCGAGGCTTGCCGCCGGCAGGCGTCCGCTGAGCACCATCGCAAGCGACCAGAGATAGGCGAGCGCCCCGATCATCGCGTATCCAAAGCGCGCATTCGCAGGACCAAGCCGCACGACCATCGTGCGCTTGCCGGCCAGCGCGTCGGCGCGGATATCGGGAAACTGGTTGATGTAGAGCACGTTGGCGACGAGCAGCGCATAGCCGAGCCCCGCCGCGACCGGACGAAAGGCAAAGCCGCCGCGCAGCACGAAATCGCTGCCCACGACGATCGTCAGCCAGCCGGCGGTGACGCCGAACTCACCCAGGCCGCGCGCCTGAAGCTTAAGCGGCGGCGCCGAATAGGCCCAGCCGGCGAAAAGCCCGATCGCTCCGATGAGGATGAGCCCGGAGGCGCTGTGCGCGGCGAGCCACAGGCCGGGCGGGATCACCGTTGCGAGCAGGCCGTAGCCGAACAGCTTCACCTGATGCGGGGTCAAGACGCCGTTCTGGATGAACCGGCTTCCGCCGGTAAAGGGAAAGAGCCTGGCCTCGTTGGCGTCGTCGCAGCCGGAGACGCTGTCATAATAGTCGTTGATCACATTGGCGCCGGCGTGCGCGGCAAGCGCAAAGATCATCGTCAGCGCGGCGCACGCGGGCGAGAACGACGCGCCGTCGAAACAGGCGCTCGCCCAGCCGATCAGCACGCCCACGAAGGTGACGCTAAGGAACGCCGGGCGCGTCGCCATCAGGTAGCGCAGGATCGGGTTGGCGAGCGCGGCCCGGGTGGGTTCGCCCGGAAGAGGCGGCGTGACAGCCCGCGTAGACATCGACGATCCTCGAGTTGTCAGCGGAGCTTGACATGACTTCGACCAGGCCGATTTTGCGGCAGCGCAAAAACCGCCGTCCTTTTGGACGGCCCATCGTCCGAAGCCTAGGCCCGCGACAGTCGCCGCCACGGGTTCACGTCCCGCTCGCCCCTGCTCAGGCCCGCCAGGGAAAGGTCCAGGTTTCGGTGAGGGCCTTCGAGCCGGCGCGCAAAAACACCCGCAGATCCGTGCTCTGGCCGGAGTTGACCGCCACGTCCACCCCGGCTCGAAAGCCCCGGGTATGGGCGTTCGGGGTCAGGAAGGTCCGCAGGATCTTGCCGTTCGAGGTGGTGGCGACCGTCTCGATCATCGACGGGTCGCTCATGTAGTAGGAGAGGTCGCCGCCGGCGAAATCGATCAGGAACCGGGTCGAGCCGGGCGGCGGCGATTCGGCGGCGCCGAGCGCGCGCGCGGCGGAGCGGAAGGTCGCCACCGTCCGGCCGCCGGGGCTCAGCGTCTGGTCCAGCGTCAGCGCGGTGATGCGGTAGGCGTAGGTCAGGGGCCTCGCGGGGTCGAGCCCATCCTTCGGCGCCCAGGCCGCGACGATGTTGTCGTTGGTCTCGTCGCCGGTCGGGAGTTCGAGCAGTTCAACCTTGCCCTCGCCCCAGTCGTCGTGCGGCTCGATCCAGTAGCTCGGCCGCAATTCGTAGGCGAGTTCGAGGTCCTGGTAGTCGCTGAAGTTGCGATCGCGCTGGAGCAGACCGAAGCCGCGCGGATCGCGGTCAAGGAAGACCGACACCTGCGGCGCGACGGGATTGCTGAGCGGCCGCCAGATCCACTCGCCAGCCCCAGTATGCATGAGCAGTCCGTCCGAATCGTGCAACTCGCTGCGGAAGTCGTCGAAGAAGCGATGATCGTTCTTCCCGACGAAGAACATCGAGGACAGCGGCGCGAGTCCCACGGCCGGAACCGGCTTGCGGGCAAACAGGGTCACGTTCGTCTCGATATAAGTCTCCTGGCCGGGAACCAGGACGAAGTGGAAGGCCCCGGTCGCGGACTCGCCGTCGAGCAGGGCGTAGATCGCGATCGTGTCCGCGTTCGGGTCGGGCGTCTCGATCCAGAACTCGCGGAAGTAGGGGAATTCCTCATTCAGCCGCTGGCCGCCGCCGATCGCGAGCCCGCGCGCCGAGAGGCCGTAACGCTGGCCGCGCCCAAGGAAACGGAAATAGCTCGCGCCAAGGAAAGCCACGACTTCGTCCCAGACGCGCGGGGCGTTGATCGGAAATTTCAGACGAAAGCCGGCAAAGCCGAGGTTGATCGGCAGATTGGCCGCGAACTTGTTGCGCCCGTAATCGAAGAGCGTGCCCGTGTATGGGATCGGCGCCGGGATGCCGTCGCGCAGCACGTTGACCACGACCGGCCGCTTATAGAGATGGCCGAGATGGAAGAGCTCGAGCCGGAAGTTGGCGTTGAGCTGCTGGCCAAGCAAGGGCTTGTCGGACTTGAAGCGAATATCCCGCCAGGCGTCGTAATCGAGATTGGCGAGGCCGTCGGGCAGCTCCGGGATGCTCGCGTCATAAGGGGCCGCCGCCAGATCGCGCGCGCGCTTCACCACGTCCTGAAACCCGAACGGTTGCGCCGCCCCGCCCTGCGGCGCGTCGCTCTGGGCGAAGGCGGGCGGAATCATCGGCGCGCCGGCAAGCATGGCTGCGCCGAGGATAAGCGCGCGGCGGCTAAGTTCGGGCATGGGGGGAACATTCGGCAGGAAAGAGAGGACGCGGTCGGGGTAGCGCTTCGCCGGGATGAAAGCAACAGGACCGGCGGGCTCAATAGGGCAAGGGCGCGAGCCCGTTCGCCCCGTTGTTGGCCTTGAAGACCTGCGCCTGCATGCCGACGGAGAAGTTCGGCGTGACCTGGTAAGTAAAGCCCATGCCGACCGTGCCGACCGCCTGGACCGCGCCGGGACCGGAGAAGACCGCGTTGACCGCGTCGAGCGGGTTCGATCCGCCGAATTGGGTCGGGCGGGCGAGATCGACGCCGGCGATCAGATAGGGCGTGAGCTGGCCCATGCGATAGCCGACCGTGGCCTCGCCGCCGGCGTAGGCCGTCCCGGTGAAAGACCCGTATCCGCGGGGCGTCGCCCACAATAGAGGTCCGTAGCCGGCCGTCGCCCGCACGCCCACGACGACGCCGTTGTCGAAATCATGGTCGTAGCCGATATAGCCTTCCCCGCCTGCCCCGCCCTTGACGCCCCTTCCGCCCCAGGCCGAGATTCCCGCGCCCACCGAAAGCCCCGACCAGGGATTCCACGCCGGCTGGGCGGGGGTCGACAGCGCGGGATAATTTTGCGGCGCATTCGGCAGATCCGCGGCGGCGGCCAGGCCGCCCGACGCCGCAACGGCGACGGCCCCGAGGACGAGGGTGCGCAAGGCAACGATACCCATGGGACTCCGCCAGCGTGACAAAAAGCGGGCATGGGTATGCCCGAGCGACTGCGGCTGATTCAAGGCGTTTCCGCCGCGCCCGGACAGCTTAGCCGAACGACAAGAATCCGTCACGTCCGGTCTGGACAAGGGCGCCTCCGGCGCCTATAAACCCCGCGCCCTGCGTCCCCTTAGGGAACGCCCGGCGCCCAGGTAGCTCAGTTGGTAGAGCATGCGACTGAAAATCGCAGTGTCGGTGGTTCGATTCCGCCCCTGGGCACCACGACAATCAAAGACCTCAGTCTAAAATAGCGCGGACAGAGTCCGATATCCGCGGCCTGTCCATGTCAAGGAATGGCGACCTGGCCGCCATGACCTGCTCGACCCGCCCTCCTCCCCTGCCCTCGCCGCTCACGGGCTTTGCAACCGGCAGAACGATCGGCGTCACGAAACAACGTCACTCGCCGAGGGTTGTAGCGATCCGCCCTTGTGCGGAATGAGCGCTTTTTGAGCGGTTCCCGCAGGCGGAGCGCTGGGCATCGTGCGTTTTCAGCCCACGGCGCGGTGCCCATCCCTCGAAAGAATGTCTGTTGACATCCGCATACTAGATGTTTACAGGGGCGCCGGTTGGTGCACAATTCAGGGGTTGCATGATGAATAGGTTTCTTTTGACGGCTGCGGTTGTGGTCGTCGCGACGGCGGCGCATGCGGGCGGCGTCACATTCAACAACATCACCGTCACGCCAATCGGCGCCCAGTCTCCTGGCGCGTTCGACAACAACCCGGTCGGCGCCTACACGGGGAACTCGTGGGCGATCTATGACGGCGCGGTCGGGCCGATCCGTTTCACAGCCGGGGCGGACACAACGGGCGTCACGAACGGAACGTCTGGCTCCGCTGCGGAGCCAGACCACGAGACGAGCAACTACCTCTGGGGCCTCCGCGACGGCACGACGATCACGTTCACGGACGGAGCGGCGACCTCTTTCGTCATTTGGTGGGGATCGATCGACGCTGTCGCCGAGGCCAACCGCTATGACAACATCCTCACGCTGAGCAACGGCGACGCCATCACGGGAAGCGACCTCGTCAACGCCGGCGCCGCGCTGGGCAACATCGATGGGCAAGGCGCCCAAACTGGGTATCCGGACAACCAGTGGTTCTTGATCTCGGACACGAACCCGTTCACGAGCTTCACCGCCTTTGCGCCTCAGAACGCCTTCGAGTTCGACATGGCGGCTCCCGAACCCTCGACCTGGGCGATGCTGGGCCTCGGCTTCGCAGCCCTCGGGTACGCCGGCTATCGCGCCCGCAAGACCCCCTCGGTCGCCGCGTGACCTAACGGCCATCGCGGTTGAAAAACCGCTTTGGGACAATGAGCCGCATCCCTGGGGGTGCGGCTTTTTTCATGACCTAAGGGAGACCGATGCTTCGACAGATTCTGACTGAGGCCGAAACACCTGGCGATGAGAGTCTGCGGCTTCGGTTAGTTCGGTAGGCCGCCGCCGCTATGGGCCGATCATTGCGTCGAGCACGACTTTGCCGGGCGGCAGCGGTCTGAGACCATCCAGCATCTCGTGGGCCCGCCGAGCGTCTCCTAGCGGCAACACCTGCCCGATGCGCACAACGAACTCCTGCGCATCGAGGAAATCCGCCACTGCCTTGAGCTCCTCGGTATTGACGTCCACCAAAATGAACCTGGCCTCAATCTCGTATCGTTGAGCGAGCCGCGCGTCGGGCGTGGAGACCGAGGACACCAACGTTCCAGCCTTGCGCAGATATGCGAACAGCTCCCTTTGAGCTTCGCCCCCCACCGTATCGATCGCGGCGTCAAAAGTTCCCCAGAGGCCTTGCGCCTCCTGACTTGGTACTGAGATCGCCTCGTCCGCGCCGAGCCGAAGCGCTTCGTTGTGGTCCCCGGGGAGAACCGAGGCGACGACGTGCGCTCCGCGCCATTCATTTTCCCACTCGCGAGATCAACGACATTGACTGCGGTCACAAGCAGAACGTGAACGGACTTCGCGCGTAACTCATCCTTCTGAACCGACGTGGGCGCCTTTCTCGGCGACCGAACGCTTCATTAGCAGGACTGCGAACGCGACGGCGAACGTCAGCGCGGCCGCCATCCAGAAGGTGTCAAAATAGGCAAGCGAATCCGACTGCTGCTCGCGCAGGTTCGCCAGCGCCTGCCAGGCCATGCGTTGCGCTGCGGCCGGATCGCCGGTCTGTTGCAGGAAGCGCGCCTGAGCCTGCGCGAGGAAGGACGCCACCGCCGGGTTGAAAGGATCGAGCGACTCGCCGAGTCGCAGCGCGTGAAACTGATCGCGCCGTTCCTCGAAGGTCTGGGACAACGACACCCCGACGCTGCCGCCTTCGTTCCGCAGGAGGCTCAATAAACCAATGGCCGCCCCGCGCAACGCAAGCGGCGTATAGAGGTAGGCTGCGACGTTTGCGGGCGCAAAACATACTGAGAGCCCGAGGACCAGTACGACGCGAGGCCAAACAACCTCGCCTGGGCTGATGCCGAGGTTGAGTTGCGACATCCAATAATTTCCCGCGCTCATGAGCAGAAGGCCTGCGGCGATCAGCCATCGCGCATCTACCTTGAGACCAATCAGGCGCCCGACGATCGGCATCGCCAGGACGGCGAAGAATCCGGCAGGCGACATCACCAGCCCGGTTGTCAGGGCGTCATACCCAAACAAGGCCTGAAGCAGACCGAGCAACGACTTGGTGCCGGCAAAGAGCGCGAGATAAGCGCAGAAGATGATGATGCAGCAGGCCGCAAAGTTGCGTTCGCCCAGCGCGCGGAAGTTGACCACGGGATTGCGGTGACGCAATTCCCAGAGGATCAGGGCGACCAGGCCCACCACCAACGAAGTCACGAGCGTCTGGACGCGCCAGAACGGATCCCCCAGCCAGTCCCACTCCTGGCCCTTGCTGAGCATCACTTCCCACGAGATGATGACGATGGCCAGAAGCAACAAGCCGACCGCGTCAAAATGGAACGGCTCTTTCCTCAACTCGGTACGCTCGGCGACAAGATAATCCGGGTCTTGAAGCAGGAAATAACAAAGGGCGAACGCCGCGATGCCGACGGGCACGTTGATCAAAAAGCACCACCGCCAGTTGTAAGTGTCCGTTATCCAACCGCCCAAAGTCGGGCCGACGATTGGCGCGATCAGCACGGCGAAGGCGAACAGCGTCATGGCTACGCCCTGCTTTTCTCGCGGGAAGGCGTCCAGCAATATCCCCTGACTGCCGGGTTGCAGACCCCCGCCGGCGAGCCCCTGGATGGCGCGGAACAGGATCAGCTGACTGAGGCTTCCAGCGAGTCCGCACATGAGTGAACTGAGGGTGAAGACGGCGATCGACGCGAGGAAGTAGTTGCGTCGACCCAGATGCGCGCTGAGCCAGCCGGTGATCGGCAGGATGAACGCGTTGGCGGCAAGGTAGCTCGTGATCACCCACTCGGCGTCGGCGGCGGCGGCCGACAGGCCACCCGCGATGTAGCGCAGCGCCACCAGCACGATCGTGGTGTCGAGCACTTCCATGAACGCCGGTATGACGACTATGACCGCCACCAGCCAGGGGTTCGGCTGAACGGCGGCGCGCGGCGGTGCGAGCGTCGCGGCCGTCATGGCTTCGCGCCCGCGTCCGCCGCTGGCGGTGCTTTCGTCGAACCACCAGTCGAGGGTCCCGGCATGGACGTCTGCAGGAGCCGGCCCGCGTCGGGTCCGGTCGCGGGCTTGTTGAAGTAGACGTAAGGGGTGACCGACGTCCCGACGAACAGCGGTCGCGTGTCCGGATCGTAGTTTTCGATGTCGATCCGAACCGGCAGGCGTTGTACGACCTTGACGAAATTTCCGGTGGCGTTCTCAGCCGGCAGCAGCGCCAATGTCGATCCGGTGCCGTTGGTGAAGCCGGAGATGCGTCCCTTGAACGGATGCTTGTCGCCGTACATGTCGACGTAGAGATCGACCGGCTGGCCGATCCTGAGGTCGCCGAGCTGCGTCTCTTTGAAATTGGCGTCAACCCAGATTTCATCGAGCGAGCGGACCGCCATGAGACCCTGGCCGACCTGAACATTGTCGCCCGGATTGACGTTCCGTCGCGTCACGACGCCGTCGATCTCGGCAACGACGTTACAGTAGCTGAGATCAAGCTCAGCCTGATCAAGGTCGCGCTGGGCGACGTCGAGCCTGGCCTTAGCCTGCATGACGTCCGGCGCATCCGCCGCGAGGCGGGCGAAGGTGCTGTTGATGTCGCCCTCCTTCTCGAACGCCGCAAGCATCTGCTTCGGCGTCTCCTCGAACGAATGAACGACGCCGAGCTGGGCCGCGCTCTGGATCAGATCGGCCTGCGCCTGGAGCACGGATGAGAAAGTCTGGTCGAGGTCCGCCGGAACCTCGCCGAGATCCGCGTCGTCGCGCTGCGGCAATCCCAGAGACGCGCGAGTTTGACGGACGTCCGCCAGCGCCGAGGTTACGTCCGCGCGAGCCGCCAACAGCGCCGCCTGGCGCCGATCGTACTCCGAGCGGGGGGTGTCGTTCGACGCCACCAATTTGGCGGCCCGATCGAAGTCGACCTGAGCCAGCGCCAGTTCGGCTTTGCTCTTATCGACGCCCGCGATCCGCGCGCGCAGCACGGCGACCTCGTTGTCGACGTTCTCGACGGCGTGCTGCAGCGTCCAGCGCCGGCTTCTCGCCTCCGCTTCGATCCCGCGCACCTTGGCCGTCGCCGCCTTGAGGTCCGCGGTCGCCGTTTCGACGGACGCTTTCTTGATGGCGACGGCGACCTGAAAGGGCTTATTGTCCAGCTGGACGAGCAGGTCTCCCTTGCGGACCCGATAGTTATCGTCCGCCAGAACCCGTGAGACCTGGCCTTTGACGCGAGCCGCGACCGACGTCACATGGCCGTTGACGTATGCGTCATCCGTCGAAACCGTGTTCAGAGTCGTCTCGACCCAGGGGACGCCGAGCCAGAGGGCGAAGGCGAGAACCAAAAGACCCACCGCGCCAAGCGCCATGTTTCGTCGTCGCGCGGGCCTGGGCTTGGGCTTTCCCGGCGAGGCCGTCGCGTCGCCGGGAGGCGCGGTTGGGGACGATTTGGAGTCCGCAAAATCGGCTCGGACGCCTGCGGCTGGCTCGAGGCGCTGCTCGCTCACGGGGCGTCTCCTTTTGTCATCGAACTGAAGGACAACGGCCCTCCCGGACGCGACGCGCGGGGCGAGCCAACAGACGGTTTGAGGCGGTCGTTGGACGCTGGTCCGGCGTTGACGAAAACCAATGAGGCCGTCGCGCCAGAGACGTCGTCTCTCCCGACGCCGGTTATCGAAAGGGTCGGCGATCCGAGCGATTCATCGTAGTCGTGATCGGCCGAATTCCAATCGAGGGGGCGGATCTCCGACAGGAGCCCAAGGACCGTGGCGCAGGGCACGCTGACGAAAGCGAGCGCCAACGACTCGATCCGGAGTTCGGATCGATCAGCGGCACACGACAATCCGTCGGCCCGGGACGATGTCTCGAATCCGAGATCCTCCCCGGGCAGAACGGGCATTCGCGAGGTTGCGATTTCCGGGACCCGCATCTCGGTCTTCCGCTAGGAGGATGATCGTCGCCTCTCGCACGCGTCCGCCCCGCCCCGAAAAGGCGCCGGAAGCGCCGCTAGTCGCCTCCGGCGACCCCTGAGGAGAACCTGCTTGTCCCGCATTTGGCGCTGCCGTTGCAGCAGGGCGAACGACACCGAGTAGATCAGCTGCGCGAAGCGGCATCTATTGCACGATGGTGTCAGCGACACCTTGGTGTCATTCCGCCGAGGGCCGGCGGCGAAATCCCGCAGAACCAGGGCAGCCGAAATCGATCAGAAAACATTCGCGCGTCTCGCGAGCTGCGCCTCGCGGGCGCTGGGCGGTCGCCAGCCGACGGCTCGTGTCGGAGAGGGGAACCCACGCCTCCCTACACCGATACAAACGTATCGGCGATACCATCGTCCGATAGCCGCGCTGTGAGCTTGCGGAGAACTTCCGCCGACAAGCCGCTCGATTGATCAGGGAGCGACCCAGGCTTGGCTGACAGTGTTGAAGTCCCCATCGCACCCCGGAGCGACTTGTGAACGAACTTCCCCGTCCGTCGCGCCCGAACCCAGAGTTAGCGTCGACGCCGGTGTCGACGTTCGAGACGGTCGCATCGCTAAGTGCGCACTTTGCGGCGCGTGCGCCGACTGGCGCTGGCGCTCGTCGATGGTCTTTCCGATGCGGACGCCAGCGTCCAGTCGATGCCCGACGCTTCGCCGAGCAAATGGCATCTCGCCCACACGACATGGTTCTTCGAGACCTTTGTGTTGCGTGACTTCGTGCGAGACTACCGCCCCTTCGATGAGCGGTTCGCCTTCCTGTACAACAGCTACTACGAAGCCGAGGGCGGCCGGATCGCGAGGCCGGCGCGGGGACTGCTCACCCGGCCCTCGCTCGACGAGATCCGGGCGTACCGAAGGCATGTCGACGACGCCTTGATGCAGGCGCTCGACGATCTGCCCGAGTCTGCGCTCGAACTGGTGATGCTGGGATGCAACCACGAGGAGCAGCACCAGGAGCTGCTTCTTACCGATTTGCTCCATCTTTTCGCACAGAATCCCCTGCTCCCGGCTGCCTGGTCGCCCCGCGATCGCCGCGGTGGCGCAGGAGCCGGCGAGTTGCGTTGGATCGAGGGTCGTCAAGGCCGGGCGGACATCGGTCACGACGGTTATGGATTTGCGTATGACTGCGAGGGCCCGCGGCACACGATCTGGCTCGCGCCGCATGCGCTTGCGGATCGGCTGACGACCAACGACGAATGGCGCGAATTCATCGACGACGGCGGCTACTGCACGGCGAGCCTTTGGCTGTCGGACGGCTGGGCCTGGGTGCGCCAGAACGGGATCGAAGCGCCTTTGTACTGGCTTCGCGATGGGAGCGGCGAATGGTCGTGCGAATTCGGACTTGACGGGCGTCGGCCGATCGATCCCGCAAGCCCGGTGAGGCACATAAGCTACTACGAGGCCGACGCCTTCGCCCGTTGGGCGGGCGCCCGGTTGCCGACCGAGGCGGAGTGGGAAAGCGCCGCGGAAAGCGTCAGCGCCGAAGGCGGAACGTTCCTGGACGAGGCCGGCGCAGTTCATCCCGCCCCCGCGCCAGCTGCGCGACGGAGTTCGTCAGCTGTTTGGCGATCTTTGGGAATGGACGGTGTCTGCATACCTTCCGTACCCGGGATTTCGCGCGGCGCCGGGAGCCGTCGGCGAATACAACGGCAAATTCATGTCAAGCCAGTTCGTGCTGCGGGGCGGAAGCTGCGCGACGCCGCGAGGACATGTGCGAGCGAGCTACCGCAACTTCTTCTATCCGCACCAACGCTGGCAGTTCACCGGCGTTCGCCTCGCAAAGGATATCTGATGCTGCTCTCCCTGAACGATCGGGACATGGCGACCGCCGGCGTCGATCCGGCCTTTCGCCGCGACGTGTTGAACGGGCTCGCAGCCCGGCCGCGGACCATCCCACCGCGCTGGTTTTACGACCGCGTCGGCTCCGAGCTCTTCGAGGCCATCACGGCGCTGCCCGAATACTACGTGACCCGGACTGAACGTTCGCTCCTGCGCAGCGCCGCAAGCGAGATCGCGTTACTGGCCGGACCGGATCGGGCCGTTGTCGAATTCGGGTCGGGCTCCGCCGCCAAGACCCCAATTCTCCTGTCGGCCGTCAGCCCGTCGGCCTATGTGCCGATCGATATCTCGGGGGACTTCCTTTGGGAGTCGGTGGAAAGGCTTTCGGAGCTTTTTCCCAACTTGCCGCTCTATCCGATCGAGGGCGACTTCACGCAACCCCTCAGACTGCCGACGGCGATCAATGGCGCGCTCCGCCTCGGCTTCTTTCCCGGCTCCACAATTGGGAATTTGCTGGTTCCTGAGGCAGTGGATCTGCTGCGAACGATGGCTACGACGCTCGGCCAGGATTCCGCGCTGCTGATCGGAATCGATCGCGTGAAGGACCCAGGCATCCTACTGCCAGCTTATGACGACGCCCAGGGCGTCACGGCGGCGTTCAACCTCAACCTTCTGCAACGGATCAATACCGAGCTCGCGGGCTCGCTGCCGGTCGACGCCTTTCGCCACGTCGCGCTCTGGAACGATGGCGAGGCGCGCATTGAAATGCACCTCGAGGCCGCGCGCGACGTACAGTTCCAGGTCGACGGCCGCTCCTTTTCGATGGCGCGGGGCGAGACGATCCACACCGAGAACAGCCTGAAATACGGTCCCAGAGATGCGCTCGTGCTTCTGCGGGCCGGCGGCTGGGCTCCGATCGCAGAGTGGACCGATCAGGAGC
This sequence comes from uncultured Alphaproteobacteria bacterium, assembly GCA_963748545.1. Taxonomy (GTDB): domain Bacteria; phylum Pseudomonadota; class Alphaproteobacteria; order Rhizobiales; family Beijerinckiaceae; genus Roseiarcus. Next base: position 523,929 of record CAVVJO010000003.1, on the reverse strand, counting down.
AACTCTTCTCGCTGATCTTCGCGACGAGAGGACCCACCCCTTCCAGTCCACGCGCCTCGCGGTGAACGACCTCGACGACGCGGGCGCTACGCCGCGCGTTCATCACGCCAGTGATCAGCGCGTCGAGGCTGTACGGCCCTGCGCCGGCCGAGATCACCAGGATCAACATGAACGCGTAGAGCGTCTCCGGCAGATAGAGCCAGTCGTCGAGCCGGTCGGCCTCATCCATCGGCTTGTAGAGCTTGATCCGCTGCCGTCCGGACGTCGCCATCGCGACGACGATGATGACAAGCAGGCCAAGCGCCGCGAGCGGCGCGAACAGCCCGAAAAGGACGGCGCCGCCCCCGCAGAATCTCGACCGACGGCACCCACCATTGATTGAAGCCGATCGCCGGAACGCCGAGCGCCTTGAGCTCCTCGGTGATCGCTTGGTGTCGCTCTGCGTTGAACAGCTTCTTGTACCCCGAGAGCATGAAGAACGCCCCGACCGCGATCCGGTTCAGGGTCATCGCGAGGCTGGCCCAGCCGACCCCGAGAAACAAGAGATCCATCACCTCCGATCTCATGCGACGTCCCCGGTCATGGCGAGAACAGCCTATACGCGGCGTCGACCGAGTATTTTCCGGCGCCGGTGACGGTGAGCAGGAGGAAGCCTCCCATGATGCTCAGGTTCTTGTAGAAGGCCTCCATGGTCTCGAGTTCGTTTCCCCGGCCGGAAGCGTCCCAGTACCGATGCTCGACCAGCGATGTTCCGAGCGTGTAGAGAAACATGAGGGTAGCCGAGAAGCGCGCGAACGCGCCGATAGCGACCGCGAAGGCGACGGGAAGCTCCATCAAGATCGCGATGGCGGTCGCCAGGACCGGCGTCGGCAGGCCATCGTGCACCATCTGACGGACCGTGCCGGAAGTGTCCCTCAGCTTTCGCCAGCCGAAGATCAGAAACAGCGCCGCGAGAAAGACGCGCGCCACGAAGATGATCCAGTCGCTGAGGTCATTTGTCACTATTGTCGTTTCCCGCTTTGGGCCAACGGAGGCGCGCCATAGGCGTAATGTCAGCGGATCAGAACATCGTGTTGGGGTTGGCCGCCTTCTCTGGGACCGGCTGGATGACATCCCAGTGCTCGACCACCTTCCGTCGTCACACCGGTAGATGTCGACGACGGCTTCGCCGCGCGGATCGTCCGACAACCCGTGCCAATGGCTGTGGAGGATGACGTAATTCCCGTCGGCGAAGACGCGCTTGATCTCGCCATGCGCGTCCGGACGGGTGGCCTTGAGCGCGGCGACGAACTTGCGCAGCCCCTCCTTGCCATCCTCGATGAGAGGGTTGTGCTGGCGATAGACGGCGCCGGCGTAGTCGCGGAACGCGTTCTCGACGTCGCCTTCGAAGATCGCCTTTTTGTGGAAGGCGACGACGTTCGCCTTGTTCGTGTCGGACATCGACGTTCCCTTCAGGGTCGAGCTCTATCGGCGCATCGTCATGGGCGTCGGCTCGCGCCAAGGCCTGACGGTCACGGCGCGCCTGCCATCCGTCGCGCCGTTCAGCCGTAGGAGAAGGCGGCCTTGCTCTGCCCGACTTCAATGATGTAGCCATCAGGATCGCGAATGTAGCAGCGCGTCTCGCCGTACTTGTCCTTTGGCTCGGTGAGGAACTCGGCTCCGCGACTGCGCCAGAGTCGGTAACACTCCTGAATGTCTGCGACGCGAAAGTTCATGAAGCTGCTGACCTTGTCGGGGTCCGGGGGAACGCTGAGCGTCACCGTTGGCTTGTCGGGCGTCGGGCCCCCGCCGGGGTTGACGATCAGCCAAATGTTGCCGATCTGGATGTATCCGGGGGCGCCCTGACTGTCGCCTCTGCTATCGATCCGGCCTCCGAAGACCTTTTCATAAAATCGCAGCGAGCGCTCGACGTCGGCGACGGTGATGAATTGCGCGACGGTAAACCCGTCCTTCGGCGGCATCTCATAGATTTTCTGCGCGACTTGAACGGGGTCCATGGCTCGCTCCTTCGGATTGAACTGCGGATTATCGGCCCGCGGCCATCGCGGCGCGCGCCCGGGCTTGTTCGACCTTTCGAGGGTCGACCGCCGGCTCGGAGACTCCCCAGGAATTGCGGATGGAGGTCAGGACGGACCGAGGCTCGACGCCATGACGGACGAGGCGATCGCGGCCCCGCGATCCGACGCGCGGTTTGCTCCTCTCAAACACAATCATCGCCGTCTCAGGATCACGACGTCACAGAAAACAGCTTGGTTAGATCGGATGCGCAACAGGGGGTCTATTGTACGATGATGTCAGCGATACCTAAGTGTCTCTTTTCGCGCTTTCGGTTCGTGTGAGGGGCCTTCCTCGTTGATCGAACGAGGCGTGAATTCGCTACCGCGCGCAGCCGTCGACACCATCGTGCACTGGCGACCCGCGTCGCTTCTCGAATAGTGTGGCCTGACATGGGCCCCGCGGCGCGATCGAGACTGGCGATATGGCGCAACTCCTGTCGGTGAATGTCGGACTGCCGCGCGACATCACATGGCGCGGCATGACCGTGCGCACCGGCATTTGGAAGCAGCGGGCGCTAGGACGCCGACACGTCAGCAAACTGAATGTCGACGGCGACGGCCAGGGCGATCTCGCCGGGCACGGAGGAGTCCACCGCGCGGTTTTCGTGTACCAGATCGATTCCTATCGCTACTGGCAGGATCAGCTCCGACGAACCGATTTCGCTCATGGGCAGTTCGGCGAAAATTTTACGGTCGACGGTCTGCCTGACGAGAGCGTCTGTATCGGCGATCGCTATGAGATTGGCGACGCCCTGTTCGAGGTCTCGGCGCCAAGGGTCACCTGCTATCGCGTCGGCATCCGCATGGACGAGCCGCGCATGCCGGCGCTTCTCACGTCCAGCGGGCGTCCAGGGTTTTATTTTCGCGTCCTGAAGGAGGGTGAGGTCGGCGCCGGCGACGAGATCGTCAAGGTCGCCGATGGCGAAGGCCGTATGTCGGTGGCCGAAATCAACGCTCTGCTGTATTCTCCTCAGCATCCACGCGATCGGCTGGAGCGCGCCTCACAGATTGCGGCGCTCTCGCCCGGATGGCGGGCGTCGTTCGTCTCCTTGCTCGACAGCCGCTCGGATGGCAACGCGGGACTTGCGCCCGCGTCTGCAGCGCGCCCCGCCGCGCCCGGATTCCAGCCGCTGATCGTTACAGCGATCAGCCGAGACTCAGCCGACGTGGTGTCGCTGACCATGCAGAATCCGGATCCGGCCGCGAAGCCTCTCCCGGCGGCGACCCCCGGCCAATATGTGGTGCTGCGTCTGCGACCGAACGTCAACGGCGCTCCGCTCTTCCGCAGCTATTCGCTTTCCGGGCCCGTCTCGACGGACCGCCGTCGGATCAGCGTGAAGATCGAACCGAACGGCGCGGCGGGCCAATATGTGAAGGACAGCGTGCGGGTCAAGGACAGCCTCGACGTCAGCGCGCCGCGCGGGACGTTCACCCTGCAGTCAGGCGAAGGTCCTGTCGCGCTTATCAGCGCGGGGATCGGTGTAACGCCCGTCCTTGCAATGCTCTACGCGATGTCGTCGGCGTCGTCGCAACGCCCGCTGCTGTGGCTGCACGCCGCCCGTGACGGCAAACACTTTCCGTTCGCCGCCGAGGTTCGCCGTCTCGTCTCGGGTCTGGCGCACGGCCGTAGCTACGTCTGCTTTAGCAGGCCCGACGACGCCGACCGAATAGGAACGGACTACGACGCCGCGGGCCGCATCTCGGGAGCGGTTTTCGCCACGGTGGGCCTGACGCCGCAGACCGACGTCTACTTGTGCGGGCCGAATACCTTCATGGCCGATATGAAAGCGGCGCTGGCGGAGCACGGCGTCGAGGCTGACCGTGTGCGCACGGAGATCTTCAACGGCGGAGAGTTCGCTGAGGCCGGGCGTCATTGGCGCCGCCCAAAAGATCCCGCACCGACCCCATGACGACCCCGAAACCGGCGCGCTCGTCTCGTTCGCACGCAGCGGCGTCTTCGCGCACTGGAATCCGTCCCGCTACCAGAGCGTACTGGAACTGGCGGAGGCGTGCGACGTTCCCGTCCGCTGGTCATGCCGGACCGGCGTCTGCCACAGCTGCGAGAGCGGTCTCGTCTCCGGAAGCGTCCATTATGCGCCTGACCCGCTTGACCCTCCGGCGACAGGCAATCTGCTCGTTTGCTGTTCCCGTCCGGTCGGCGACGTCGTTATCGATCTGTAACGACGACGGGTCCAGCGGCGGCGGCGCGCGCCGTCAGGTCGCCGGCTGCGTGAGCGGCATCGTGGCCGAAGAGTTCCATTCATCGTCAGCGCCTGTCGCGCTCGTCCTCGGCCACTCGCCTCTAACGCGTCAGGTCGGCTGAAGTCCAGCCCAAGCCTTGAACTCATCCTTACGAGATCAGGGACGGAACGGGCCTTCATCTTCCCCATCATCCGGCCGCGGTGCGCCTTGACCGTGATCTCGCTGATGTCCAGGTCGCCGCCAATTTGCTTGTTCAGTCGTCCGGCGACGACCAGCGCCATGACCTGCCGTTCGCGGGACGTCAAGGTGGCGTAGTCGTCATGGAGCGATTGCAGTCGCGCCCGCTCCAGCAATGCGGCGCGGCTACGCTCGATTGCGCTCCTCACCGCGGCGAGCAGCAAGTTCTCATCGATCGGCTTCGTCAGGAACTCGAGCGCGCCCGACTTGATGGCCTGGACGGACGCCGGAATGTCGCCGTAGCCGGATATGAAAATTATCGGCGTCTCGTCCTGGTCGGCGGCGATCTGCTTTTGCAGATCGAGGCCGTTGAGATCCGGCAACGACAGATCGAGGATCAGGCAACTCGGCTCGTGCGTGCGCCGACGGGCCAGGAAAGCCTTCCCAGAGGGAAACGCTTCCGCCCGCCACGCTTCGGCGCGGACCAACCCCTCCAACGATTCTCGCACCGAGATATCGTCGTCGACAATGAACACAATTGGAGTGTCCTGCGACATCGCAAAATGCCGTCCGTGACCGGGCGGTCATCAGTAGGTCGACATGGTGGCGATACCGTGGCGGCGGCGAGGCGAGCTCAGCGCGATCTCGGGCGCGTCGCGCAGAGGGCCAGCGCCGGTTGCGCTCAAGGATCGGATAGCACGCGGCGTGCGCGTTGAGCCGTCGCGCGGCCAACAGGGAGATCAGGACTCTCGAGATACGAAGGTATCGGAGACACCATGGTGCAATGGAGGCCACGCGAGTTCGCTTTTATTCGTAAGCATGGGCAGGAAGGCGAACGGAGGGTAGCAATGTCGGGAGCGTTGTCCTCGGTCACCCGGAGAGATCTGATTGTCGCCGCCGCGGCCGCCGGCGCCACGGGCGTGTTTGCGGCGACACCGCAAGCGAAAGCGACGGCGGCCCCGGACGAGAGCATCCGTCCGTTCCGTTTCGACGCGCCCGACGAGGCGCTCGCGGACCTGCGTCGCCGGATCGCGGCGACGAGGTGGCCTTCGCGAGAGCTGGTGACGGACGCCTCGCAGGGCGTGCAACTCGCGACGATGCGGGCGCTGGGCGACTATTGGCAGACGAGCTACGACTGGCGGAACGTCGAGGCGAGGCTCAACGCCCTGCCGCAATTCACGACGAACATCGACGGGCTGGACATTCATTTCATCCACGTTCGTTCGAGTCACGACGACGCGTTGCCGGTCATCGTGACGCACGGGTGGCCCGGCTCGATTATCGAGCAACTGAAAATCATCGATCCCCTGACCAATCCGACGGCGCACGGCGCAGGCCCGTCGGACGCGTTTGACGTCGTCATCCCGTCACTGCCGGGTCACGGATTCTCCGAGAAGCCGACGACCCTTGGTTGGGATCCTGTTCGGATCGCACGCGCCTGGATCGTGCTGATGAAGCGCCTCGGCTATACGCGGTATGTGGCGCAGGGCGGGGATTGGGGCAACGCGGTCACCGAGCAGATGGCTCTGCAGCTCCCTCCCGAACTCGTCGCCATCCATACGAACATGCCGGCGACGATTCCGGACGACATCGCCAAGGCGCTCAATGCGGGCGGCGAGCCGCCAGCAGGCCTTTCCGCCGACGAGCAATATGCGTATGGCCAACTCGATTTCTTCTACAAGCACGGCCTCGCCTACGCGCAGGAGATGGGCAACCGGCCTCAGACGCTATATGGAATCGAGGACTCGCCGATCGGCCTCGCCGCCTGGATGCTTGACCACGACGCGCGCAGCTACGCGCTCATTGCGCGGGTCTTCGCCGGTCAGACCGAGGGCCTGACGCGGGACGACATCCTCGAAAACGTCACGCTCTACTGGCTGACCACGACAGCGGTCTCGTCGGCCCGTCTCTATTGGGAGAGCAAGCTGCCGTTCTTCGCCCCGAAGGGCGTCGCCATACCGGTCGCGGTGAGCGCCTTCCCGGACGAGATCTACACGGCCCCGCGGAGCTGGACGGAGAAAGCCTACCCCAAGCTCGTCTACTACAACCGGCCGCCGAAGGGCGGGCATTTCGCGGCCTGGGAGCAGCCGCGGATCTTCGCCGAAGAGCTCCGGGCGGCGTTCAAGCCGCTGCGCCAGCCGACGTGAGGGAGATCGCGCGCCGCCCGGTCGGCCGCGCGTGACGATCAAAATCGCGAACGAGGCTCCAAGGGTCAGCGCGACGCCGCTGGCTCTCTTGGGGCAGCAACCGCAAACAGGAGGCAGTCATGAAAGTGCTGATGGTTCTCACGTCCCATGACCAGCTCGGCGACACCGGGCGCAAGACCGGCTTCTGGCTCGAAGAGCTGGCCGCCCCCTATTTCGTCTTCAAGGACGCCGGCGTCGAGATTACGCTGGCCTCGCCTAAGGGCGGCCAACCGCCGCTCGATCCCAAGAGCAACGAACCGTCAAACCGCACCGAGCTCACTGTCCGTTTCGAGAAGGACGCGGCGGCGAACGCGCAGCTCGCCAGGACTCTTCGCCTCGACAGCGTGAAGCAGGAAGACTTCGACACGCTTTTCTATCCGGGCGGGCATGGGCCCATGTGGGATCTCGCCGAGGACAAGAACTCCGTCAAGCTGATCGAGTCCTTCATCGCCGCGGGCAAGCCGATCGGCATTGTCTGTCACTCCACCGGGGCCTTGCGGCACGTGAAGGCGCCGGACGGCAAGTTCCTGGTTCAGAGCAAGGAGGTCACGGGCTTCACAAACGGCGAGGAGCAATACATGGGCCTGACGAAGGTCGTGCCCTTCCTCGTCGAGGACGAGATGCTGAGGCTCGGCGCCATCTTTTCGAAGAGGGCGGACTTCACGTCCCACACCGTCAAGGACGGCCTTCTGATCACGGGACAGAACCCGCATTCCTCGGGCCCCGCCGCCCAGCGGCTGATGGCGGCTGTGCGGGACGAGGCCGCGCCGGCGGCAGCCGCTTGAGCGCCCAGTCGAGCGACTAAACCGCGCTCGATTGTTCGGTCGTCGATAGGTGTCGGAGGAGCAGTTTCGACTCTCCTCCGACGAGATTGAAGTGGGTAGGTCGCCCCTGGAGGCTCCGATGGGTGCAACGTCGCAGACGGCGCAGATCAGGCTCAAGCGCTCATCGAGCGCTTACGCCAGGATCACGTTCGACAATCCGCCCTTGAACGTCATGGGCCCGCGGCTCGTTCAAGAGTTTCGCGAGATCATGGCCGAAGTCGAGGCGGACGATGAGATCAAGGTGCTGGTCTTCGACAGCGCTGTCGAAGGCATTTTCCTGAACCACAGCGATTTCCGTGCGGACATGAAGGATCTGACCAGCATGCCGCAGGGACCGACGGGATTGGAGGCGTGGCCGGACATTCTCGTGCGGCTGACGCGTCTTCCCGTCGTGTCGATCGCGCTGATCCGCGGGCGGGCGACCGGGAACGGAAGCGAACTCTCGCTCGCCTGCGACATGAGTTTCGCGAGTCGCGAGAAGGCCCGTCTCTCTCAATGGGAAGTGGGGGTCGGCCTGGTCGCCGGCGGCGGGCCGATGGCTCGCCTCCCTCGCATGATCGGCAGACACCGGGCGCTCGAGATTCTGCTCGGCTCCGACGACATCGGCGGCGACCTTGCCGAAGCCTATGGTTACGTCAACAGATCGCTGCCTGACGACAAGCTCGACAGCTTTGTCGAGGCGCTCGCAACGCGCATCGCGTCGTTCGACAAGTGGGCGATCGCCAACACCAAGCGCCTCGTGAACGCGAGCCTGCCGCCGGATGTCGAGATCGCCGCCGGATGGGACGCCTGCATGACCTCGATTGCGCGTCCGGCCGCACAGCGGAATCTGAAGGCGCTCTTCGAGCTTGGGTTTCATGAACCCGGAGACGCCGAGGACCGGCTCGGCGCCTATCTCGGACGTCTTGGCCGCCAAGGCTGACGCTTATGCGACGCATGTGAAGCAAAAGAGGAGAGAGCTGAGATGGATCTGCTCGCTTTCGCAAAAGACATCGCGAGCCGCGTCGAAACCCAGTCGGCGCGGGCCAAGACGCCGGTCGCAGTTTGCGTGATCGACATTCACGGCAACGTCGTTCTCAAGCACCGCATGACCGGAGCGCCGGCCTTCTCGATCGAAATTTCGGAGCGGAAAGCCTACACCTCCGCTCTGGTCGGCGTTCGGACGGCCGATCTCGCTCCCCTCATGCAGCCCGGCAAGGAGCTCTACGCCCTCGTGGGTCTGTCGGGGGGACGGTTTTGCTCCATGGGCGGCGGCGCCCGACTGGCCAGTGACGGCCAGTTGGTTGCAGGCGTCGGCGTCAGCGGCGGAAGTGTCGAGCAGGACGTTGCGATTCTCGAGTCGGCGCTCCGACAGCCGGACGCGAACGCGACCGCCAAAGCGTCGTGAGACGCGCCGCGTCACAAGCCAAGAGCTGGTCGATTGGGCAGAAGGAGCGAGGAATGCCGGAGGGGGCCGAAACGCTCGTCATGAGCCTCGAAGTCGTCGTGATCCCAGTCTCTGACGTCGATCGCGCCAAGCGCTTTTATGTCGGATTGGGATGGCGACTTGACGCTGACTTCACCGGGCCTCGTGACTTTCGCGTTGTTCAATTCACCCCGCCGGGATCGTCATGTTCGATCCAGTTCGGGCGACGGCTCACGAATGCGGCGCCAGGCTCGGCCCAAAACCTCTATCTCGTCGTGTCGGACATCGTTGCGGCGCGCGGCGATCTTGTCGCCCGCGGCGTTGACGTCAGTGAGATCGTCCACCGCACGGGGGTCGGCGAGGATCCCATCAGCGGACCGGATCCGCAGCGACAAAGCTACGCGTCGTCCGCCTGCTTCAGCGATCCCGATCGCAACACCTGGCTCGTTCAAGAAGTCACGCAGCGGCTGCCCGGCCGAGTTCGAGGGAAACACGACATTCCTCGCATCGTCCGACCTTGCGGCCGCGCTTCGGCGCGCGGCGGCCGCGCACGGCGAGCACGAGAAGCGGATCGGCGGCCCAGACGCGAACTGGCCGGACTGGTATGCAGACTTCATCGTGCGGGAACAGTCCGGACGGGAGCTTCCGACGTGATGCCGAAGATAGCGGACGTAGGGAGGCGGCCGGATACGCGTCCGACCCAGCCAAGCGGAGCTATGACGCCTGCACGGGCGGACGTCGACCTTGAACGCCGCCGGTTCTTCGGGACCGCTGCGATCCTCGCGGCGGCGGCCGACCTTGCGGCCACTGGCCCGGCGCGCTCGCAATCGGACGACACGCGGCTATCGGCGTCGACCGCTTCCGCCTCGCCGGCTCTCACGTCGATCAGGCAAATCGAGGCCGGCGAGCTTAATGTCGGATATGCCGAGATGGGCCCGGTCGACGGCGCCGCGGTCATTCTCCTGCACGGCTGGCCATACGACATTCAGAGCTTCGCGGCCGTGGCGCCGCTCCTGTCAGCGGCGGGCCGCCGCGTGATCGTTCCCTATCTGCGCGGCTATGGAAGTACGCGCTTCGTCGCCGAGGGCGCCGTCCGAAACGGTGAGCAGGCGGCGCTCGCCGTGGACCTCGTCGCGCTGATGGACGCCCTCAAAATCGACAAGGCGTTGCTCGCCGGGTTCGACTGGGGCGCGCGCACGGCCGACATCGTCGCGGCGCTGTGGCCGGAGCGCTGCGCGGGGCTCGTCTCGGTCAGCGGCTATCTGATCGGCAGCCAGAGTTCCGGCGCGGCGCCTTTGCCGCCCGAGGCGGAACTGCAGTGGTGGTACCAGTTCTATTTCGCGACCGAGCGGGGTCGAGCCGGCTACGACAAATACCGTCGCGACTTTTCGAAACTCATCTGGCGCCTGGCGTCGCCAAAGTGGGATTTTGACGATGCGACGTTCGACCGCACCGCGGCTGCGTTCATGAACCCCGACCACGTGGCGATCGTCATTCACAATTATCGCTGGCGGCTCGGGCTGGCGGACGGCGAGGCCAGGTACGCCGACCTCGAGAAACGGCTCGCCGCAGGCCCGGCGATTGCCGTTCCAAGCATCACGATGGAGGGCGACGCGAACGGAGCGCCGCATCTCGATGCGTCCGCCTACGCCGGCAAATTCTCGGGGCCCTACGAGCATCGCGCCGTCACCGGCGGCGTTGGGCACAATCTGCCCCAGGAGGCGCCGAAGGCGTTCGCTCAAGCCATCCTCGACGTCGCAAAAGCCTAACAGCAAGGCGGCGCGGATCGTGGGAAGATGGAGACGGTGATGGCTCGATCGCACCAACCCGGACAGACAGTCTTCAAGTCCATTCTGCCCGAAGATATCGACTGGGCGCCCTTTGCCGCCTTCCCGCCGTCCGCGCGCCTCGCCGTGGTGGTCGGCGATCCGCGGGAACCGGGACCCTATACGACCAGAGTGAGGGTCCCCTCAGGCGTGAAGCTTATGCCGCACACGCATCCAGAGGACCGCGTCTACACGGTTATCTCCGGCGTCTTCTACATCGGCTTGGGCGAACGCTTCGATGGCGACGCATTGAAAGCGTATCCGCCCGGAAGCGTTATCGTACTCCCCGGCGACACGCCGCACTATCACTGGGCGAAGTCGGGCGAATATGTCACCCAGATCACAGCGATGGGCCCGCTCGGGATGGACTATCTCGATTCCCATGACGATCCTCGGACGACGTGAGGACCTGCCGCGCGCGGGGGTAACGCGGCAGGCAATCGGCTAATGGGTGCGATAGAGACTGCAATCGAGCGCAGCGAACCGTCACTCGGGCAAGGGGCGGAGAAAGAAACGCCGAGAAAAGGTACGTGTCGATCACTTGCCGGGAACAAGAAGTGATCAGCGAAATTACCGTGAAGGGTCAGCGTGGGCGAATGACGCGAAGACGCAGGCCAGATCTCGCTAGTCTGCCAAGATGATTGAATCTTAAACGCTAGATTCCAGAAAAGGAAAAGATCGTCAGGTGCTCGACAAACCGAGGCGCATAATTTCCATCATAGATGATGACGAGTCGGTTCGCGAGGCAACGGAGGCGCGGATGAAGTCGCTGGGCTTCGGCGCCAGGACATTTTGTTCGGCTGCCGACTTCCTGGCCTCTCCCGGCATAGAGGAGACGTCGTGCATGGTCGTGGACGTCAACATGCCGCATATGACCGGAATTGAGCTGCGCAGGCGTTTGGTCGATCTCGGCTATACCATTCCGACCATTTTCATTACTGCCTATCCCGACGAAGAAATTCGTGCACAGGGCCTGGCGGAGGGCGCCGTATGTTACCTAATCAAGCCCTTCGAGGATGAGGATCTGCTTCACTGCATTAGCTTGGCGCTAGGGGAATAAGGCGGATTACAAATAACGATCGCGATCCTTCCGAGCTTCACTACGGGTTCGTGCTGGCCGTCGCCCAGATGTGCTAAGCTCACGCTTGCCGGCGGCGTAGCGGGCTGCGTTCGCCCGGGGGATAGGCCCACCGGAGCCCCGCAATGAGCGTCTCGCCGAGCATCCCCTTTACCGTAGGGAACGAGAACCATCATGTCTTGTGGGAGGATGGCGAGCGCATTTTCCGCAGAGCATGGCGTGGCGATAGTGACGGTAGGCGGCGTGAGTACATCGCTGTCCACGCCGCCACGGATCCGCCGGCGGCCGGGAGCGTCGATCGGCTGGCGCATGAATTCGGACTGAGGAATCACCTCGACAGTTCGTGGGCGCTCAAACCTTTGGAGTTGCTCCGTGAGCCAGGACGCACACTGCTGATCCTCGAATCGTCACGCGGCGAGCCGCTGGAGGGACTGGTCCGTTCGCCCATGGAGGTGGAGCAATTTCTTCGAATTGCGGTTGGGCTGTCTGCCGCGCTCGCCGGGCTCCACGCGGCCGGACTCCTCCACAAAGATATCAAGCCGTCCAACGTCGTCGTGGAGGCGTCGAAGGGCAAAGCCTGGTTGACCGGCTTCGGAATCGCGTCCCGCCTTTCCCGCGAACGTCAGTCGCCTGAGCCGCCTGAGTTTATAGCGGGCACGCTCGCCTACATGGCGCCAGAGCAGACCGGACGCATGAACCGCTCGATCGACTCTCGGAGCGATCTCTACGCGCTTGGCGTCACGCTCTATCAGACGCTCACGGGATCGCTGCCTTTCACCGCGGCCGATCCGATGGATTGGGTGCACTGTCATATCGCCAGGCAACCGGCGCCGCCGCGCGAACGGGCGCCAGACGTCCCTGGTGTCGTCTCGGCCATCATTATGAAGTTGCTCGCTAAGACCGCTGAAGAGCGATACCAGACGGCAGTGGGCCTGGAGCGGGATCTTCAGCGGTGCCTCAAAGAACGGGAAACTCATGGCCGCATCGACGCATTTCCGCTTGGCGAGCACGACAAGCCGGACCGGCCGCTCATTCCAGAGAAATTGTACGGGCGAGCATCCGAAATCAGTGCCCTGCTAGCGTCCTTCGACCGTGTCGTAGGCGGAGGCAGACCGGAACTCGTTCTCGTTTCCGGCTACTCGGGTGTTGGCAAATCCTCTCTTGTTCATGAACTCCATAAACCGCTCGTCCCGCCGAGAGGCCTTTTTGCATCAGGCAAGTTCGACCAGTACAAGCGCGACATCCCTTACGCAACGCTAGCGCAAGCCTTCCAGAACCTCATCCATCCCATCCTGGCTAAGAACGAAGAAGAGTTGGGTCGTTGGCGCGATGCGATCGCGGAGGCTCTCGGTCCGAATGGCCAACTCATCGTGGATCTCGTCCCAGCGTTGAAGCTCATCATCGGGGAGCAGCAGCCACTTTTGCAACTTCCGCCACAGGATGCGCAGAGTCGCTTCCAACTCGCATTCCGTCGATTCATCAGCGTATTCACGCGGGAGCATCCCCTCGCCCTCTTCCTCGACGATTTGCAATGGCTTGACGCCGCTACTTTGGATCTCGTCCAGGACTTATTGACGAATCCTGAAGTAAAAGATTTGCTTTTGATTGGCGCCTATCGCGACAATGAGGTGGTTTCCACACATCCGCTGATGCGAAGGTTACAAGCTATGCGTCGGGCAGGCGCAATAATACAGAACATCGTGCTCACACCTCTAACGTTTCACGACCTGGAGAACCTAATTGCAGAGTCGCTTCACTGTGAGCCGGGGTACGTTGGGTCGTTAGCGGGATTAGTCAAAGAGAAGACGAACGGCAATCCCTTTTTCGCGATTCAATTTATATCCTCTCTCTTTGAAGAAGGATTACTAATCTTTGATCCCGTCCGAGCACGGTGGTGTTGGGATCTCAATCGCATTCACGCCAAGGGGTATACCGACAATGTCGTGGACCTCATGATCGTGAAGTTGAATCGCCTGCCTGCCGAGACGCAAAGCGCACTAAAGCAGCTTGCTTGCCTCGGAAACAGCGCCAGCTTCACAACGCTGCGCACGGTATACCAGGATTCGAGCGAAGAGATACACGGACACATTTGGGAAGCAGTCAAAGCGGGCTTTGTATTTCGATCAGACGATTCTTACAGCTTCCTCCATGATCGCGTTCAAGAAGCGGCGTACTCTCTAATCCCCGAGGAATTGCGGGCAGAGGCGCACCTGCGAATCGGCATGTTGATGGCCTCGCACACATCTTCAGAAAAAATCGAAGAAGGGATCTTCGAGATCGTCAATCAACTTAATCGTGGCGCTCATCTGGTCACGTCAATTGCGGAGAGTGAACGAATTGCGCAGTTGAATCTCATTGCGGGTCGACGGGCGAAACATTCAACAGCCTACGCCTCGGCGCTTCAGCACCTTCAGGTCGGACGCGGATTGTTGACGGACGAGGCCTGGAGTTGCAATTACGACCTTGTTTTCTCGATTGAATCTCTCGAAGCCGAGTGCGAACTGCATATCGCGGACATGGAGGCGGCCGAACGCCGCCTGACCATGTTGGCGGCGCGCGCGAGGAGCCGCCGCGATTTTGCGATTGTGACGCGATTACAGATTACTCTTTATACGACCTTGGATCGTAGCGACCGCGCCATCCAAGTGTTTCTCGATTACCTTCGCCGCAAAGGCACGGATTGGTCGCCGCATCCAACGCGCGATGACGTGATGCAGGAATACGACCGTATCTGGTCGCGGGTCGGAGATCGTCAGATCGAGGACCTTGTGGACTTGCCGTTGCTCGCTGACGCCGATGTCCTCGATCTCCTGGATGTGTTCACCGAAATTGTCCATCCGGCCATGTTCTTCGATGAGAATCTGTCCACGCTTGTGGTCTGTCGCATGGTGAATTTATGCCTCGAGCACGGTAACTGCGATGCGTCGTGCTTCGGCTATGTCTGGTTCGGGATGTTCGCTGGACCGCGCTTCAATAATTACAAAGATGGATTCCGATTTCGGCCAACTGGGCTACGATCTCATTGAAAAGCACAGCCTCACCCGATACCAGGCGAGGACCTACATTACATTTGGCACGCTAACGCCTTGGGCGAAACATGCCGCGAAGGGACGCGAACTGGTCCAGCGCGCCTTCGATATTGCATACCGAACGGGGGATCTGACTTACTCCGCCTATGGTTGGCATGCGTTGAACACCAATTATCTGGCAGTGGGCGATGCCCTGTCGGAGGTGCAATCAGAGGTGGAGAAGGGGCTCGCCTTCGTCAAGAAAGCGGGTTTCGGGCTGGTTGCGGAGAATTGCGCGGCCCAACTGGGTCTCGTCCGTACCCTTCGCGGCCTGACGTCGACCTTCGGATGCTTCGACGCCGATGACTACAAAGAATCGGACACCGAACAGCGTCTGGCGAAGAATCCGGTCCTCGCTCTGGCCGAGTTTTTTTACTGGACTCGAAAGTTGCAGGCGAGATTTTTCGCCGGAGATTGCGCATCGGCGGTCGCCGCCGCTCGAAAAGCGGATCAGTTGCTTTGGGCCGCGGCATCGCAGGTGGAAACGGGCGATTACCGCTTCTATGCAGCCCTGGCGCATGCCGCCAGTTGGCGCTCAGCTTCGCCCGAAGAGAGCCTGGAGCATTTTGCCGCTCTGAACGACCATCACCGACAGCTCGAGATATGGGCGCTGCATTGCCCCGCAAATTTCGAAACCAAAACCGCGCTGGTCAGAGCGGAAATCGCGCGCATCGAAGGCCGGGCGCTCGACGCCGAATATTCCTATGAAGCGGCAATCCGCTCCGCACACGCAAACGGCTTCGTCCACAACGAGGCCGTCGCCAACGAACTCGCGGCGCGCTTCTACGCAGCGCGCGGCTTCGAGAAGATAGCGCGCGCGTATATGCGTGACGCCCGGCAGGGCTACCTCAGTTGGGGGGCGGACGGCAAGGTTCGGCAACTCGATCAGTTGCATCCCTGCCTCCGGGCGGAAGACCCGCCGCCCGCGCCATCGAGCACGATCGTGGCGTCGGTCGAGAACCTGGATCTGGCAACCGTCATCAAGGTCTCACAGGCCGTCTCCGGCGAGATCGTCTTGGACAGGCTTCTTGAAACGCTAATGCGCACAGCGATCGCTCAGGCCGGCGCCGAGCGCGGGTTGCTCATCCTTTCGCACGGCGACGAGGAGCGGCTGGCGGCCCTCGCGAGCACCGAAGGAGATGCGGTGTTTGTGCATCTACGCGACGACCCGCTGGCTCCCGCCGCGTTGCCGGTGTCCATCATACATTTCGTCATGCGCACCGGCGAGCCCGTGCTTATAGACGACGGTTGCGCCCCGGGTCCGTTTGCCGTCGACGAGTATCTACGGCAGCGGCGACGTCGATCCATCCTCTGCCTGCCATTGGTCCACCAGAGCAAGCTCGTCGGCGCTCTCTATCTCGAAAACAACCTTGCGCCGCGCGTCTTCACCCCAGCTCGAATTGCTGCGCTGAAGCTCCTTGCTTCCCAGGCGGCAACCGCGCTCGAAAACGCCCGCTTGTACCGCGATGTCGCCGAACGGGAGGCGAAGATTTGCCGGCTCGTCGACGCCAATATTATCGGGACCTACATATGGAGGGTCACCGGCGAAAGCCTCGAGGTCGGCGACGCCGTCATCGTCGAGGCCAACGACGCCTTTCTCCGCATGGTCGGCTACGACCGTCAGGATCTCGCCGCGGGGCTTCTCACCAAGACCTTTCTGTCCGCGCCGGAGGGGCGCGACAGGGATAGCCACGCTGCGGCCGAGGTGAATGCGACCGGGGCCGTCCTGCCATTCGAAAAGGAATATTTGCGGAAAGACGGGACTTGCGTGCCCGTGCTGATCGGTCTTGCGGCTTTCGACGAACGGCGGCTCGAGGGGATTCGCGTTCGTCGTCGATCTGACCGAGCGTAGGCAGGCGGAAGCTGAGGCCCGCGAGAGCGAACGGCGCTATCGAGAGGTCCAGGCGTCATTGGCGCACGCGGGGCGCGTCGCCACAATGGGGCTGATCACGGCTTCGATTGCTCATGAAGTGAGCCAGCCCGTTTCTGGCGCCATTACCAATGCCCACACCGGCCTGGGTTGGCTGAGCGCCAAGACGCCCGACATTGAGGAGGCGACGCGAGCGTTCAACCGCATCATACGGGATGGCAGTCGAGCCCGCGAGGTCATAGAGCGGGTCCGCGCTCTCGCCAAGAAAGCGCCGACACAAAAGGACCTCGTAGAGCTGAACGGAGCCATCCGGGAAGTGATCGAGCTGACCAGGAGCCAAGCGACAAAGAATGGCGTTTCGGTGCGGCTCGACCTCGCCGACGGCCTCCCGATCGTGCTGGGCGATCAAGTCCAGCTCCAACAGGTGATGTTGAACCTCGTCGTCAATGCGATCGAGTCTATGGATAGCGCCAGTGACGGACCGCGAGAATTGCTGATCGCCACCGGCAAAGGAAGTCTGGACGACGTGCTCGTCGTCGTGAAGGATTCCGGGCCGGGACTAGTCAAGTCGGCTCTTGGCGACCTTTTCCACGCCTTCCACACCACAAAGCCAGGCGGTTTGGGCCTGGGGCTCTCGATCTGCCGTTCGATCATCGAAGCGCATGGCGGGCAACTCCAGGCCAGCGCGAATGCGCCTCGCGGCGCTGTTTTTCAATTTACAGTGCCCGCAGCCAGAAGCTCCCCTCAGGGGCGGGAGCCGACGTGAAACAACTCGCCTCCGTCGGAAGCGAGCAGACTGACGATCCGCTGACTTGCGATTTTCGATCGGCGATCAGGTCGTCTAATTCTTTGATTTTATTGGAGGCCTCGCCCGGAATCGAACCGGGGTGCAAGGATTTGCAGTCCTCTGCGTAGCCACTCCGCCACGAGGCCGGCGACGGACCGCATGGGGCCGCCGCAACGAGCGCGGCCTATAGCAAGGATTCGCGCTGCGCGGCAAGGCGCTTTCCGCCGATCGCCGTCAGGCCCGCGGCGAAGGCCTGAGGAGCGGCAGCGCCAGAAAATAGGCGGCGATGGCGATCATGCCGGCCGCGACCTCCCAGGGGGGCGCGAGATTGTCGAGGATCGCGATCCCCGCGAGGGCGAACCACAGGATGGTCAGCGCGATGGTCGGGGCGCGGAGGCGGACGACCCGCAGCGGATGGACGAAGACGATCGGCGCGAACATCAGCGCCGCCGCGCCGAGCAGCGCCACAGCGCTCACGATCCACGGAGGCCTCAGTACGAAGAGATAGAGCGCCAGCACGTTCCAGATCGCGGGGAACCCTCGGAACCACAGATCGTCGGTCTTCATCCGGGTGTCGGCGAAATAGAGCGCCGAGGCGATCGTCACCACCAGGCCGATCCAGAACGAGGCCTCGGTCGGCATCAGGTCCGACCGCCACAGCGCCACGACCGGGACAAGAACATAGGTCAGAAAGTCGACCACCAGATCGAGGACGACGCCGTCGATGGCTGCGGCGGTTTCGTGGACCTTGGCGGCGCGCGCAAGCGTTCCGTCGATTCCGTCGATGAACAGCGCCAGACCCAGCCAGGCGAAGCAGACGGCGAAGTTCCGCTCGATCGCGGCATAGAGCGCGAGCAGGGCGACGGCGCCGCCGGAGGCGGTGAACAGATGGACGGAAAAGCCTGCGGCCCTTGCGACCCGAACGGGTTTGTTGTCGATCGCCATGCCCGTCCCGCCCGCCCTTCCCTCGCGACACAGCGCTTCGCCGTCCCGCTCCGGCTTGACCCCGCGGCTTTCGCCTTATCAAAGTCCGGCCGCGCCGTCTCGCCGCTCGGCGCGCCCCGGCGCCCCTCAAACCCTTGCGAGCCTCGCCCATGACCCGCCTCCAAGAACCCGCCGACCGCGTTTGCGACGTCCTTGTCGCCGGGGCCGGGCTCGCGGGCCTCGTCGCGGCGATCGCTTTCGCCAAGAGCGGCTTCGACGTCGTCGCCTGCGGCGCCGACGAACGGCTCGCGGCCGGGCGCACCGTCGCGATGCTCGACCGCTCGATCGGTTATCTCAATTCGGTCGGTCTCTGGTCCGACATCGAGCCCAAGGCCGCGCCGATGCGGGGCTTGCGCATGATCGACGACACCGGAGGCCTGTTTCCGGCCCGGCCGGTCGAATTCGCCTCGGCCGAGATCGGCCTCGAGACTTTCGGCTGGAACGTCGAGAACGACCGGATGGCCGACGCGCTCGCCGCCCGCGCCGCGGCGAGTCCTGGGGTCGAACGGATCGGGCGCCCGGTCGCCGCCTGGGACTTTTCCGGCGAGCGGGTCGTCGCCCGGCTTGACGACGGGCGCACCCTCGCGGCGGCGCTCGCGATCGGCGCCGATGGTCGCGGTTCGCGCGCCCGCCGCGCCGCGGGCCTCGCCGTCCACACCCATCGCTACCCGCAAAGCGCGCTAACCGTGTTCTTGTCGCACCGCCTGCCGCATGACGACGTCTCGACCGAATTCCATACCCGCCAGGGACCCTTTACGCTGGTGCCGTTGCCGCCGAGCGCCGCCGCGCCCGATCGGTCGAGCCTCGTCTGGGTGATGTCGGATGAAGAGGCCCACCGCCGCGAGGCGCTCGACGACGAGAGGCTCGCCCGCGAGATCGAGCGGCAGGCTCGCTCGCTGCTCGGCGCGATGCGGATCGAGGGGCGGCGCGGCGTGTTCCCGATGGTTCGCCAATGGGTGCCGAAGCTGACCGCGCCGCGGCTGGCGCTGATCGGCGACGCCGCTCACGCGTTCCCCCCGATCGGCGCCCAGGGGCTCAACCTGGGCCTGCGCGATATCGAGGCGATCGTGGCCGCGGCGGTCGAGGCGCGCGCGGACGGCCGCGACATCGGGGGAAGCGCCGCGCTGGCGGCTTACGAGCGGGCGCGGCGCGCGGACATCCTCACCCGCACCGGCGTGGTCGACGGCCTCAACCGGGCGCTGCTCTCAGCGTTCCCCCCGCTCGACTTCGCCCGCGGCGCAGGCCTCGCCGCGCTGGCGGCCGTTGGCCCGCTCCGGCGGCTCGTCATGCGCGAGGGCGTGGCGCCGCGCTTCGCAAAGCCTCCGGCCGGCCCCCCAGCCAGAGCGGACCGTCTCGGCTGACGGCTTCCGGCCCGACGCGGACCTCGCTCCACTTCCGGCACGGGAGGTCGGGCGCCGCGTCCTCCAGCGGCTTCTCGATACGTAGGAGACGCGGTTCGAGCCCCGTTCCGACGCGAAAGCCGCGGCGCAGCGCCAGTCCGATCATCGCCTCGTTGGTTCGCAGGGTATCGCCGTAGAGCCATTCGATGCCGTCGGATGCGGCCTTGCGCTCGATTTCCTGGAGCAACGCCGATCCGACACCGAGATGGCGCCATTCATCGGCAATCGACATGCTGAATTCCCCCGCCCGTTCCGCGCACCAAAGCGCCACCCGGGCTTCGCCGACGACCGTTTCCCCATCCCCCGCCATCGAAGTCACGAGCAGAGTCAGCGTGTCGCGGCCATTGGCGGCCAAGGCGCGCGCCAGTTCCGCGGGCGGCAGTTCGCTTGCGGCGCCGAGAAACCGATTGTAACGCGACTGCGGAGAAAGACCGCGGACGAAAGCCTGCAAGGCCTCGCCGTCGTCTGATCGAGCGGGACGGAGCGCCGAGCCGCGCATCCAGCCCTCCCTTTGTCCGCAAGAAGCGGAACGGCCAAAGGCTCGCGTCGAGCGCCCTCGCCTCGCCTTGAGCGTGTGGCGCGAACTCAACCAAACCGTCTTGCGGAGGCGCGAGGGCCATAGGCGTGAACCCATACGTTGTGGAGTTGGGCCGCAAGTTCGCGAACGTGGCTACTGCCGCCGCACCCAGTCGGGCTCCAGAACTTTCCACATCATCTCACGCTCCATGCTGTCGGTGATGCGCCCGCCGGAGCGCGCGAGGATCAGGGCGAACTCGCGGTCGATGTCCCTCTGGCCGTGGGCGGCGAAGCGGTCGCTCATGCGGCCCACCAGCGCCGCCAGAATGGCGCCGACGCCTTTTGCGGCTGCGCGTGCAGGGTCGTGGGATCGGTGGAAATCTGCGCTGTGCGTCACCCAGGCCATCGTCGTCAACCCCCGTGAACCGAGCGCCGCTGTTGTGAGCGTTGCTCAACTACTATATTGGCTGTTGAACTCTATGCGCCCTGAGTGGCAATGCGACAACGGATGTTATCTCAGCTCATAGATGAGACTATCTCATGCATAACGCCCCTCCTCCGCTGAACGCGCTGCGCGCCTTCGAGGCCGCCGCTCGCCATCTCAGCCTGACCAGGGCGGCGTTGGAGTTGAACGTCACGCCTGGCGCGCTCAGCCACCAGATTCGCGGCCTCGAAGATCATCTGGGTCTCAAGCTGTTCGATCGCGGCGTGCGGTCGATCGCCCTGACGGCGGCTGGCCAGGCGCTCTATCCCGGCCTGCAGGCGGCCTTCGTTCATATCCGGGAGGCGCTCGCGAGTCTGGATACGCTCAGCGATCCGAGCGTGATCGTGATCAGCACCCCGCCCGGCTTGACCTCGAAATGGCTGGCGCCGCGGCTCTATCGCTTTTCCCTTGGCCATCCGGAGATCGACGTGCGCGTCTCCTCGACGCTGAACAACGCCAATTTCACCAGCGACGGCGTCGATGCTGCGATCCGCAACCTCCCGGTCCATCCGGCCCACGACGAGGCTCTTGAGGTCGAGAAGCTGTTCGATCAGGTCCTTGTGCCGGTCTGCAGTCCGTCCTTTCTCGAGAAGCACGGGCCGTTCCTTTCGCCCGGGATGCTGAAGGGCGCGCCGCTGATCCATGACGACAGTCTCTCCAAGAGAACCGTCATGCCGCGGTGGGCCGACTGGTTTGAAGCCGCCGGCGTGAAGGACGCGGACGTCAGTCGCGGCCTGCGTTTCAGCAGCGCGGATCACGCGCTGGACGCGACGGTCGAAGGCGCCGGCGTGCTGCTGGCCCACGACGTGCTGGCCTACGACGACCTGCGCACCGGGCGTCTCGTCATGCCCTTCGACCTGACCCTGCCGTCGTCCCGCTGTTACGCCTTCGTGTGTCCCCGCAACCGGCGCGAATCCGCGAGTCTGCTGGCGTTTCGAGCGTGGCTGAGGCAAGAGGCGGCCGCTCTCGACTGGAGCAAAATCCGTCCGGCGCGTTCGGAGGCGGGCTCGGCGACGACACGCTGAGGGTCGAGCGGAATGGCGGTCCGGCGGGATAGACCGGCCAATTCTCAGCGTCCGCCCTGCCCCGCTTCGATCAGCCGCGCCGCGTAGCGCGCCATCTGGTCGACCTCGATGTTGACGGGATCGCCCGCTTGCCGCGCGCCCCAGGTCGTCACTTCGAGCGTGTGCGGAATGAGCAGGACTTCGAATTCATCGCCATCGACCGCGTTGACGGTCAGCGACGTTCCATCGAGCGCGACCGAGCCCTTGACCGCAATGAATTTCCCAAGCGCCTCAGGGACCCGGAAGCGGAAATGGGCCATGCCGTCGAAGTCGCGTCGCGATGCGATCGTGGCGAGACCGTCGACATGGCCGCTGACCATGTGCCCGCCGAGCTCGTCGCCAACCCGGAGCGAGCGTTCGAGGTTGACCTTCGTCCCCTTGCGCCAGGCGCCCAGCGCCGTGACCGCGAGCGTCTCCGCCCCGACGTCGAACGCGAGGCGCGAGCCGTCCCCGAGCGGTTCGACGGCGACCACCGTCAGGCACACCCCCGCATTGGCGATCGAGGCGCCGATCGCGATGGTCGCGGGATCGTAGCGGCTCGCGATCGTCAGCCGGTCCCGCTCGCCAAGCCGCTCGACGTCCAGCACTTCGCCGACGTCGCTGACAATTCCGGTGAACATAAGCCCCTCACGTTGGCCGGCGGTGAGGTCCGGTCTTAGCGCCGCGCGGGCGCTAGGGGCAAGCCGCGCAAGCTGACGGTCAAAACCCGGCGACGGTTTTCGAAGCATGGGAGCCGTCGGGCGCGGCGCAGAGACGGGAAGACGTTGCGTGACGCGCGATGGAGAGGGAAGGAAGCCGAACGCGTCGTCACGGTCCGCGCGATGCGCTTCAAGCGGTAGCCAACCAGGTTGACATTCGGTATTTCTAGATTTATCGAAATCTTGGAGAGGCAGTGATGTCAGAGAGCCAGGCGGAAGAAATCGCCCGTTACGCCGACATGCTCGCGGCCCTGGGCGCCGAGCCGCGGTTACGCATCGTCCGCCTCCTTTTGGCGGCGCATCCCGAAGGGCTCGTCGTCGGCGAAATCGGAGCGGAGCTTGGCGTCCCGCCTTCAACCCTCTCGCATCACCTCGACAAGCTGAAGAACGAAGGGCTCGTGTCCGTGCAGAGGGAAAGCACATTCCTTCGCTGCACCGCCAACACTGCGGCCCTTCAGGACATCGTCGGGTTCCTGTTCGCGGAGTGCTGCACCCGCAACCAGGCGATCCGACCCGAAGCCATCACCTGCGCCTGCCCATAGGAGGACGCCATGTCGGACTGCGGCATCGCCGCCGCCGAAACGCGCCCGGTCTGGCCGGGGCAGCCCTTGACGGTCCATTGGGGCAAACAGCTGGAAGGCATGACGTCGAAGGCGAATACGCTGTGACGCTGGCCCGGCGCCTTGCCGCCGAAGCGCTGGGAACGGCGCTTCTCGTGGCGACCGTCGTCGGGTCGGGGATTATGGCGGAAACGTTGACCAAGGACGTCGCGCTTGCGTTGCTCGGCAACACCATTCCGACCGGCGCCATTCTCGTCGTGCTGATCACGATCCTCGGACCGATATCGGGCGCCCATTTCAATCCAGCGGTCTCGTTGGTGTTCGCCCTCAAGCGGGACCTCCCTCCTGGGGAAGCGGCGCTGTATGTCGCGGCGCAGATACTCGGCGGCGTGGCGGGAACGCTGGCGGCGCATCTGATGTTCGCGCTGCCGCTGATCGAAACGTCGCTGAAGGTTCGCACCGGCGGTCCGCAATGGTTCGCCGAATGGGTCGCGGCCTTGGGCCTCGTCGTCACGATCCTCATGGGCATTCGGTTCGCTCGAACGTCCGTGCCGTGGCTCGTGGGGCTCTACATCACCGCCGCATACTGGTTCACCGCGTCCACGTCTTTCGCCAATCCCGCGGTCGCCATAGCCCGGTCGTTCACGAATACATTCTCCGGCATCCGCCCCGTCGACCTGCCGGGCTTCATCCTCGCACAACTCCTGGGCGCGGTCTGCGGCGTAGCGCTCGCGACCTGGCTCCTGCATGAACCGGAAGACGGCGGCGAACCCATCAAAATCGAGGCGCAGCTTTGACCATCACCATCTATCACAACCCGGCCTGCGGCACGTCGCGCAACGTGCTGGCGATGATCCGCCAGAGCGGCGAGGAGCCCGTCGTGATCGAGTATCTCAAGACGCCGCCGACCCGCGAGCGTCTGAAAGAGCTGATCGCCGCTATGGGGATTCCGGTTCGCGCGCTCCTGCGCGAGAAAGGCGCGCCCTTCGCCGAGCTCGGCCTTGGCGACCCCAAATGGACCGACGATCAACTCCTCGACTTCATGATGCAGCATCCGATCCTGATCAACCGGCCGATCGTCGTCACGCCCAAGGGGGTCAAGCTCTGTCGGCCCTCGGAGATCGTGCTCGACGTCCTGCCGAACCCCATCGCTGGCCAGTTTGTCAAAGAGGACGGCGAGGTGGTCCCGCAACGACACGGCCGTTAGAGCTCGGCGGCCCCGCGGGAGCCCTTCACATCGGCCCGTAGACGCCGGTGATCCAGCTCGCCACAAAAATCGCCGCCAGCGGCCACCAAACCCCGATGGCGCTGCGGAAGATCGCCCGATTCCCGTCGACCACGGGCGCCAGCACGAGCGCGTCCAATACCGCGACGATCAGCGTGAGCACGGCGGCGCGGAGCAGCACGTTGAACTCCGGCGCCACGATCTTGTGGGTCAGTGTGACCACTGCGGCGACGGCGGGCGCGACCGACAGGCGGACCGCCTCCGGCATTTCGGTCGGCCAAACCTCACGGCCCATGGCGTACACCCCGCCGCAAGCCGCCCACAGCACGACCCCGCACCCGATCAAAGCCAACCACGCCACGTCGCCCTCCGCGGAATCGCGCCGAGAGCCTATCCCCTCAATTGCGCAATAATCCCAGCAATGTCTCCCATACCCCAATGCTCGGCGATCCGGCCATCCGCGATCCGAAAGATATCACAGGAGGTGAACAGAATACGCTTCCCGGTCGGCTCGACCCCGTAATAGACGCCGTCGTGCCGCCCCTCGTATTGAAAACTGGCGGCGACACGGTCCTCCTCGGCGAGGCTCGCTTGGATCGTCACCTTGAGGTCGGGCAGGCCCTTGAGCCGAGCGGCGAAGAAGGCGACGGTCGCGGCTTTCGCCGACATGCCCGAGGGCGGCGGGGCCGCGGCGCTCGTCTGATGGTTGACGTAGTCGTCGGCGAAAAGGTCCGAGAAGGCGTTGATGTCGTGGGCCGTCAGCGCATCGGCGAACCTCCGCGCCATGGCGGCGTCGGCGGCGTGGGCTCGCCCCGTCGTCAGCGGCGCCCCGGCGGCGATCAGGGCGCCGGTTAAAAGAGTTCTGCGTCGCATCTGGCGCTCCGTCGGCTCGCGAACCGCGAGGGCATTGCGTGACCAGCATAGTCCATTCCGAACCCGGAAGGCGCCCCTTCGTTCCTCACGCGCCCCCGCGGGCCCCTTTTGGACATTAAATACACTTTATATATGTTATATGTGCCTCTCGCCCCGTGGCCGCGAAGATGGTCCGCAAGTCCCTGAAATCGTAAAGGCGGGTCGATAAACGTCGCTAAACCGCCGGCCGAGGCCGGCGGCCTCCTCACTCCTCCGCGAAATCCTCGATCCGGAATTCGCGCTCCGCGCGCTCGCCCTTTTCCGCGAGGTCGGTCTCGCGCCCGCGCAGCTCCACCCGGCGGATCTTTCCCGACGGCGTCTTCGGCAGCTCGGCGAACTCGATCCGGCGCACGCGCTTATAGGGCGAGAGGCGCTCGCGGACGTGAGCGAAGATCGAGGCGGCCGTCTCGGCGGTTGGGGCGAACCCCGTCGCGAGCACGATATAGGCTTTAGGGGTGGTGAAGCGCAGCGGATCAGGCGCGGGAACGACCGCCGCCTCCATCACGGCGTCGTGTTCCATGAGCGCGCTCTCGAGTTCGAACGGGCTCAAGCGGTAGTCGCTCGACTTGAACACATCGTCGGCCCGTCCGACATAGGTGAGGTAGCCCTCGGCGTCTCGCGAGGCGACGTCGCCCGTGCGGTAGTAGGCGCCCCCGACCGCCGCCCGGCCGCCCGTATCGTCCGCGTAGCCGCTGGTCAGGCCAACGGGGCGGGGCCTGAGCGGCACCGCAATTTCGCCCTCGTCGCTTTCGAGCCCGTCGGCGTCAAGGAGCGCGATCCTGTAACCTGGGAGGGGCCGGCCCATCGAACCGGCGATGACCTTCTGGCCCGGGGAGTTGGCGACCATCATCGTCGTCTCGGTCTGCCCATAGGAATTGCGGAGCGTCAGTCCCCAGGCCCGTCGGACGCGATCGATCACCTCGGGATTCAGCGGCTCGCCGGAGGACATGATCTCCCGCATGTTGATCTTCCACGACCGCAGGTCTTCCTGGATCAGCATGCGCCAGACAGTCGGGGGCGCGCAAAAGCTGGTCACGCCGTGGGCGACGAGCACATCCAGAGCCGCGCGCGGCTCGAACCGGCCCGCCAGCGCCACCACCGTCGCTCCGGCGTTCCAGGGCGCGAACACGCTCGACCAGGCGTGCTTCGCCCAACCGGGCGAAGAAATGTTGAGATGCACGTCGCCGGGCTTGAGGCCGAGCCCATACATGGTGCTCAGATGCCCGATCGGGTAGCTGGCGTGGGTGTGGACGACGAGCTTGGAGCGCGCCGTGGTGCCCGAGGTGAAATAGAGGAGCATCGGGTCGTCGGCCCGGGTCGGCCCGTCGGGCTGGAAGCGCGCGTTCGGGCTCATCAACGAGGCGAACGGCCGCCATCCGTCAGGGGCGTCGCCGACCGCGATCCGGATCACTTTCTCCTCGACCCCGGCGAACTTCTCGGCGTCCGCTCCGTGCGCGACCAGAAACTTCGCTTGGCCGCGCTCGAGCCGGTCGCCGATGTCGGCGGGGGAAAGCTGCGGCATCGCCGGAATGAGCACAAGGCCGAGCTTCATCGACGCCAGCATCGTCACCCATAATTCCGGCGTTGCGCCAAGCATCATCAGGAGCCGGTCGCCGCGCCGCGCCCCCAACGCGCGCAGGCCGTTGGCGAGGCTGGCGGAGCTGCGGGAGAGCTCGCCGAAGCTGCGGATCTCCACCTTGTTGTCGCCGATGACCTTCAGCGCCGTTTTTGCGACCGTCTCACCGGCCGCGAGCTCTGCGTCGAACCAGTCGAGCGCCCAGTTGAACCGTTCTGGACGTGGCCAGACGAACTGGGTCATCGCGGCTGTGTAGCGGTCGTCGAGCGCCAGCAGGAGGTCGCGCGCTTCGCGGAACGTCGGCGGCGCGGTGCGGGGCGGCAGGGGCGTGGAGAGGAAGGCCATGACGGACTCGGCGGCGGAAAGGGTTGCGCCGTTCTACCGCGGGACGCGAAAAAGCGATGATAGTTTTTTCGGGCGCCCGTCGCCCGCCGTCAGCGCCGACGTTTCGGCGCGTAGGGGTTGTCCCCGCTCGAGCGCAGCGACAGCCGGATCGGCACGCCGATCAAGCCGAAGGTCTCGCGGAGGCCGTTGACGAGGTAGCGCTTGTAGCTCTCCGGAATGTGCTCGACCGAGGTGCCGAACAGCACGAAGAACGGCGGCCGCGCCTTGGGCTGCGTCATGTAGCGGATCTTGATCCGACGTCCCGACACCGCTGGCGGGGGCGTCGAATCCACGACCGGACCAAGCCAGCGGTTGAGCCGCCCGGTCGAGATGCGAAGGTTCCAGACCTTGTGGGTGTCGACGACCGCTTCGAGCAGCTTGTCCACGTGCGCGCCGGTGAGGCCCGAAACCGGGATGACGCGCGCGCCGCGCAATTGCGGCAGCAGCCGGTCGGCCTCCTCGCGCAGTTCGCGGGCCTTGTCCGACTTGTTGTCGATCAGGTCCCACTTGTTGAGACCGATGACCAGCGCCCTGCCCTCCTGTTCGACTAGATCGGCGAGGGTAAGGTCCTGCTTTTCGAATGGAATGGTCGCGTCGAGCAGAAGGACGACGACCTCGGCGAAACGCACCGCGCGCAGCGCGTCGGCGACTGCAAGTTTCTCGACCTTCTCGATCACCCTCGAGCGGCGCCGAAGCCCGGCCGTATCGAACAGCTTTAGCTTGCGACCGCGCCATTCGGTCTCGATCGAAATCGAGTCGCGGGTGATGCCGGGCTCGGGGCCAACGAGCAGCCGCTCCTCGCCAAGGATGCGGTTCAGCAGCGTCGACTTGCCGGCGTTCGGGCGGCCGAGGACGGCAATTCGCAGCGGCTTCGTCTCGTCGAGCTCGCTGCCGTCCTCCTCGTCGCCGAGTTGGAGCGGCTCGCCGTCGTCCTCCTCGTCCGGGTCGAGGCGGGCCGCCGGCGGCAGCGCTTCAACGAGCGCGTCGTAGAGCTCGCCCATGCCCTGCCCGTGCTCGGCGGAGAAAGCGATCGGATCGCCGAGGCCGAGGCTGGAGGCCTCGTAGACCCCGTCCAGGGCGGCCCCGCTCTCGGCCTTGTTGGCAAGGACGATGATCGGCTTGCCGGCGCGGCGAATTGCGGCGCCGAAGTGCCGGTCGGTCCCGGTGACGCCAGCCCGCGCGTCGATCACGAACAAGATCACATCGCAATCGGTCAGCGCGGTCTCGGTCTGGGCGCGCATGCGGCCGGCGAGCGTCTCCGGATCGCCTTCCTCGAGCCCGGCCGTGTCGACGACCGTAAAGACGAGGTCGAACAGCCGCCCATCGCCCTCCCGCCGGTCTCGGGTGACGCCCGGCTGGTCGTCGACCAGCGCAAGCTTTCTGCCAACGAGGCGATTGAAGATGGTCGACTTGCCGACGTTTGGCCGGCCGATGATTGCGACCTTGCTCATTTCGCCTTGCTGTTCGAGGCGACGAGGCTCAGCCAGCGCTCGGCGAGCTGGCGCTCAGTCGGCGAGACGTCCGGGTCGCCGACCACGTCGTCGAGCTCTTTTCCGGCATCGTCATACTCCTGGCGGCCGATCGCGAGCGCGCCGAGGGTCAGTTTGGCGAGACGCCGATAAGGGCCTTCGCCGGAGGCGAGCCCGGTCAGCGCCGCTGCGCCGGCCGCCTCCTCGCCCGGAACGGCGAGCTGGAGAAAGGCTGCGCGGAGCTTGGCCGCGTCGCGAAAGAGAGGGTCAACCGAGCTGTTGCCGGCGATCGCCTGGAAGGCGGCCACCGCGGCGGCCGGATCCGCCTGCGCCTTGGCGCCGGCTTCGGTCATCTGCGCCAGAACCCGGTAGCCGCCGGGCGCGTCAGCGGCGAGCTTGCTCAAGCCCCCGAAAGCCTCCTGCGGCTTGCTCGCGTCGACTGCGGCGATCGCCGCGCTGAGCTGGTCGCCGGCCGCCTGCGCGGCCTTCTCCTTCTCGTATTCCCAGTAGCGAAACCCGGCGGAAGCGAGCACGATCAGGACCGCCGCGGCGATGATGAAGTTCTGATACTTCTTCCAGAACTCCGCCGCCTTGTCGCGCCGGACCTCGTCGTCGACTTCCTGAAAGATATCCGTCATTCTTGAATCCGTGAGGCTGCCGGAGCGCCGCTATCGCATGGGCGTCCAGCCGATTTGGGCTCGGCCTAACACACGCGACCGGCGAAAGCGAGCAACCCCCGGGGCGGTCTACGGCGGTCAGCCATTCCCGATTCCGTTTCAAGGCGTTTCAGGCGGCTGCGAAGGCGAATTCGACTTCACCTGGGCGGCGTGAATGACGCTTTGCGGCATCACAATATCCACCCCGCTGCTCCGACGCTCTCGCAGGACGGCGGCCGGATTTACTCTTCCAGCTTGCCAATGTGTTTCTGCGCGTACAGCGGTTCTCCCAATTGGCTGATCAGCGTGAGCTGCGTCTCAAGAAAGTCGATGTGATGTTCCTCATCGGTCAAAAGCTCCTCGAAAAGGATCTTGGTCACGCGGTCGTTCACGCTCTCGCAATATTGCGCCGCCTCGAGATAGAGCGCACGGGCGCTCATTTCGGCGGCGAGGTCGCAGTCGATGATCTCCTTGACGCTCCTGCCGATTTGCAACTGATCGAGCGACTGCATGTTCGGCTGGCCGTCAAGAAACAGAATGCGCGCCACGGCTTTGTCCGCATGATGCATTTCCTCGATCGACTCGGCGCGCCACGTTTTGGCGAAGTCCTTGTAGCCCCAGTTGTCGAGGATCCGGTAATGCAACCAGTATTGGTTGACGGCCGCCAGCTCGTGCTTGAGAGCCGCATTCAGATACTCGATGACCCGTTGATCGCCTTGCATGGCCACTTCCAATCATTCCTCGCGTCGTCTCCATCGCGCGAGTGTGTTGGGCGACGCGGGCGGATTTCGCGCTTGAAACTCTTGTAGGTCCTTTGTCACAAACGCAAGCGAAGTCACCGCGAAGCACCGCCTTCAGATCGAATTTGTGTCCGTCTGATACCGGCGACCGGCGAATGCGAGCCGCAGAAACCTTGGGTCGACGCCCTCGATGCGGGGAGTGGACAGAGCCTGCGGGAATGTGCCTGCGACGGACCCCACCGCTCCTATTTCGACAGCGGCGCCTCCCTAAACTTCCTCCGCACGCGAAACCCAAATGCGTTTTGCCATAGCCCATCGCGGCGCAGGTCTGATAATTGCGAGGCATGAAGATTCTTGTAGTCGAGGACGACGAAGAAACCGCGGAGTTCATTAAAGCGGGGCTCGTCGCGCGGGGGCATGCGCCGACCGTCGCGCGCGACGGCCGCGAAGGCTATCAGCACGTGGCGGCGGACCGCTACGATGTCGTCGTGCTCGACCGTATGCTGCCGCGGCTCGACGGCCTCGGCGTCGTCGCGCTGATGCGCAACGACGGCAATTCGACGCCCGTGCTATTCCTGACGAACCTCTCGGGTATCGACGATCGGGTCGATGGGCTCGAGGCGGGCGCGGATGATTACCTCGTCAAACCCTTCGCGTTCGAGGAGTTGATGGCGCGCCTGACGGCCCTGGCCCGTCGTCCGACCCTGGGCGCTTCGCAAACGCTCCTCAAGGCGGGCGATCTCGAAATGGATCTTGTCGCCCGCACCGTTCGCCGAAACGGCGAGGCGATCGACCTCCAGCCGCGCGAATTCCGCCTGCTCGAATTCCTGATGCGCAGCGAGGGCCGGGTGGTCACCCGAAGGATGCTGCTCGAACGGGTCTGGGAGTTCCATTTCGATCCGAAGACCAACATCGTCGAGACCCACATCAGCCGCCTACGCAGCAAAGTCGATCGCGTCGGCCCCCCGTTGATCCAGACCGTGCGCGGCGCCGGATACACGTTGCGTGTCTCGCATTCGGCTGCTTAGAACGGCCAGCTTCCGGCTGGCCGCTCTCTACCTCGGGCTGTTCACGGTGTCGGCGCTGGCGCTTGGCGCCTTCGTCTATCTTTCCGTTCGCCATGAGATTCTGACCGATTTCGACGACCGGATCATCGAGGAGACTGACGCGCTGAAGAGCGCGTTCCATGATGGTGGCCGCGACAAGGTCGCCGCGATCATTGAGGCTCGCGGATCGGCGGGGGGCGGCTTCGCCTACGGCCTCATCGGTCCAGACGGCAGAGCGATTGCGGGCGACCTGCGGATTCCGCCCGAAGGCTTCAACGCGAATGGCTGGATCGAGGCGCAGGAAGAGCAGGGCGACGAGCCTCCGGAGGCCAAACCCGAGATCATTCGCTCGCTCGTCACGCGGCTCGCCGACGGCTCGGCCCTGCTTGTCGGCGATGAGCGCCGTCGTTCGGACGAGATCCTGGCCGGGGTGCTGACGGCCTTCGTCTGGGCGGTCGGCGCCACCCTTGCGCTCGGAACAGTCGGCGGCCTCTGGCTCAGCGCCCAGTTCCTCGGCCGGATCAATTCGATGCGGCAGACCGCGCGCCACCTGATGGATGGCGACTGGAGCGGAAGGATTCCGATCAGCGGCGCCGACGACGACCTGACCGCTTTGGGGCGCACCTTCAACCGGCTGTTCGACCGCATCGAGAAGTTGATGCAGGCGAACAAGCAGGTTAGCGCCAATATCGCCCACGATTTACGCAAGCCGATCGCGAGCGTGCTGCGCCGCCTTGAAGCGGCCCGAAGCGATCCCTCGACGGATGGCGCCCGAAAGGCGATGGGCGCGACCATTGCGGACCTCGAAGGCGTTCTCGAGACTTTCCACGCCCTCCTGAGGATCGGTCAAATCGAGGCGGGCGCGCGGCGCGCGGCTTTTCGGAGTCTTGACCTTGCGGAAATCACGCGAGAGGTCGTGGACGCCTTCGAGCCGGCGGCCGCAGATGAGGGCAAATCGCTGTTTGCGCGCTTCGAGGCGGAGCTACTTATTTTGGGCGACAGGGAACTGCTCGTCCAGATGATCGCGAACCTGATCGACAACGCGCTAAGGCACAACCAGCCAGGCGTTGGAATTGAAGTGACCGGGTCGAAAACGAAAGGCGGCATCGCGCTAACCGTCAGCGACAACGGAACGGGAGTCGACCCCCTGGAGCTGACCAAGATTTTTCAGCGTTTCTATCGCGCCGGCCGGGCGCGCGGCACGCCGGGAACCGGGCTTGGTCTGGCGCTCGTCGCAGCGATCGCGGAGTTGCACGGGCTCGAATGTACCGCCTCGGACAATGATCCAGGACTCAGGGTGACGCTCGCAACCGCTCCGACGGACGAATGACCTCGATCCGACGCGGTCAGGCCGCGCCTTCGTTGCACCGGGCGGCGGTGACCGCGGTTGCAAGCTGCGCGATCACGGCGCGGGCGTAGTCGACCGACAGAATGATGTCGATTGTCTCGACCTGCCCGGAAAAGTCGGGCGCCGCCGCCGTCACAGTCAGGTAAATATCGCCGTCGATCGCCGAGACAGTCGGCGTCTCCCCAGTTGCGAAAAAGAACGGCGAGCCGAGATCCTGTGTTTCCACCATCGTCTATTCCTCCCAAGCCGTCAGGCGACGTCGCCCGGTTCCGCCCGGCGTTTGACCCCTATGATCATGGCTTGCACCAAATTTTCGTGGTGTCGTAGGCTTGCCAGGCTCACTCCGGCGAGATGAAGGACCACGAGCGCAAGCACGCCGTGAGCGAGCAGCGAATGGCCGTGCTGCATAAAGGTCGAGCCCCAAAACGCGTCGGTGGTCATGAGCCAGCCGGTGACCGCCGTCGCCGCCATCGTGGCAAGCAGAACGACGACCATCGCCCCGCCCGCCGGATTGTGGCCGATATAGCGGCGCTCGGACCCTTCCTTGAGCGATCGAAGATAGCCGATCACGGTTCTCGGCCGCCGCACGAACTGGGCAAAGCGCGCATATCGCGGGCCGAAAAATCCCCAAAGCACGCGAAGGAGCACGAGGCCGCCGGCGACATAGCCGGAGGCCTCGTGCATAGCCTCCCACCCCTCGGAGCTCACCCACGCGACCACAAAGCTCGCGACCAGCGCCCAGTGAAAGATCCGAACGAAAGGGTCCCAGACGCAAATCATGGCGGCGCGTCCTTTCGAAACGCTCAGTTCTCGCCGGCTTCGGCGTTCTCGAGCTTCTCGAGCGTCTCCGCGTTGTAGGCCATGTTGGCGCGCTTGCCGTCCTTGTCGGTCGCGTAAACCTCGTAGCAGCCGCCCTCGACCTTGATCTGGCGGACTTTGTATCCGTCCGCTTGCAACTGCGACTCGAGGGTCGATTTAGGCTGCCACTTTGTCTTGGGGCCCGTTGCGCATTTGCCCTCGGCTAAGGCGGGCCCGACGGCGGCGATTGCGAGAATGGTCACGGCACTGAGAAACTTCATAACGATCTCCATATTTCGACTGCCGCGATGACCGGTATCCTCCTGGCCCATCGCAACGCGCGTCGAAATCGCGCCCCAACAGGTCAGATTTGCGGTGTCTGCATTACCGATCGCCAATGTCGGAGCCGGCGAAGCAATGACGCCGCCGGGCCGCGTTCGTACGCAGCCCGGTTTAGCCCTCGGCCCTGAGCGAGGTTTTAGCGACGCCTGAACGGCCGGCGAAGTTTGGCGGGCCGCAAAGCGCGCCGGCGGCTCGTCGTCGCTATCGCTGTTACGGCAACGCCCATGAGGATTATCCGGCTTTCAGCCCGTCCCCCCGGGCATCATCCGCATGAGTACGCCATCGCGCAGTCCGAAGTGATGCCATAGCGCGGCCAGAGCATGCATTCCGGCAAGGGCAAACAATCCGTAAGCCAGCCACTGATGAATGGTCTCGGCTGGATGGAAGATCGTCCGGTCGGAAGAGACTCCGAAGTTCAGCTGGAAAAGCCCATAGTCGAACGCCCGCCCGTGCCAGACATAGGCCACAATGCCGAATAGGGGAATGAGGAGCATGACGAGGTAAAGTAGGTGATGGACCGCGGCCGAGCTGCGGCGGGAGAATTCTCCGATATCGGGAGGAAGGTCGGGTGGGGTATGCGTTACTCGCCAAACGAGCCGAGCGAGCACCAGGGCGAAATAGATCAGGCCGACGCAGCCGTGGACGTTGATCCAA
Source organism: uncultured Alphaproteobacteria bacterium (assembly GCA_963748545.1). Classification (GTDB taxonomy): domain Bacteria; phylum Pseudomonadota; class Alphaproteobacteria; order Rhizobiales; family Beijerinckiaceae; genus Roseiarcus. The sequence continues at coordinate 489,593 of CAVVJO010000003.1, read as the reverse complement.
AACGGCCGAGAACTCCTTCGGAATGTCGTCGAACAGGAGCCCGAGCCCGCCGAGAAAGACGACTAGCGCCGCCACCGTCCAGTGAAACGATATGGCGCCGGAGCCGTAGCGCGCCCGCGCCGGAGCAAGTCCCTCCCGGAAAACTGGAGTTGTCATTTCAAAAACGTCCTCCTCTGGACGGTCCAACTGAAGGCCACCCGCGCAGATAGATATTTCTTCGAACTGGCTGTTTGTTCCGCGTCGACGCTTCTAGCGGCGCGCGGGTGAGCTGAGCGCCGTTGCGTATTGAAGCGTGAGAGCGCCAGCTCCGCCAAACCCCTTGCAGGTTGCGCCGCGTTCCCGTTTACCACACTCGAAACATCGTCAGCAAAACGTCACGCCCCCGACATAGGCGAAGCCTCGCCCGTTCGCACGAGATTGATCATGCCCCATGCGGAAGTCCATTACGTCAACCGAGCCGGCTGGCTGCGGGCGGCTGTGCTCGGGGCCAATGACGGGCTCATCTCGACGGCGAGCCTGATCATCGGCGTCGCCGCCGCCTCCGCCGGCCGGAGCGAAATTCTGACGGCGGCCTTCGCCGGCTGGGCGGCTGGCGCGATGTCGATGGCCGCGGGCGAATTCGTCTCGGTCAGTTCGCAGGCCGACCTGGAAGCCGCGGACCTCGAACGCGAGAAGCATGCGCTCAAGCAGGACCCTCACGAGGAGTTGGACGAGCTTACCAAGATCTACCAGGATCGTGGTCTCGATCCCGCTCTGGCGCGAGCTGTCGCGGAGCAGTTCACCGCAAAAGATCCGCTTGCCGCCCATGCTCGGGACGAACTCGGCCTGACCGACGAGGGAAGCGCCAACGCCGTCCTCGCCGCCTTCGCGTCGGCAGCCGCCTTCTCGGTTGGCGCGGTCCTTCCGACCGTGACCGCGATTCTCGCGCCGCAAGCCGGCGCCATTGAAGCCGTAGCGGTCGCAACCCTGATCTTCCTCGTCGCGCTCGGAGCGCTTGGCGCCTGGCTCGGCGGAGCAAAACCCCTGTGGCCGTCGCTCAGGGTCGGGTTCTGGGGCGCGATGGCGATGGCGGTCACCGCCGGAATCGGCGCACTGGTCGGCCGGGCGCTCTAACGTCGCCTGTCTTCCGACGGAGGGGAGCGCGAGACGCCCTCCCCTCCGTCGCGCTATTTCCCGCGCCGCGTGACGGTCGCGGCGAGGATGAGGTATCTGCCCCCGTCGATCGTAAAGTCAATCGCGTCGCCGGGGCGGAGATTTCGGCTGATGTCGGGCCGCTCGACCCGGTACATCATGACCATCGCCGGCATGCAGCCCTTGATGGCGTGGTGGTCGAGGGTCAGCGCACCGGTCCCCGGTTCAACCGCCGAAACGACGCCATGTCCGAAAAAGATCCCCTGCGCGCCTGTTTCCTCCACGATGTCCCCATCCGCCGCCAAAAACAGCGCCGTCAGAGCCCACAGCGGATGCCAAACCCGCGTCATGCCGTCGTTCCCGCGCCTCTGCTTTGCTAGGGTAGAATGTCGAGCACGGCTTCCTTCGGGCGGCAGAGCCGCACGCCCTTCGGGGCGACGACGATCGGCCGCTCGATCAGGATCGGGTTCGCCACCATGGCGTCGAGGATTTCGTCTTCGCTCAGCCGTAAGTCCTGAAGCGCGAGCTCCGCGTAAGGCGCCTCGTTCCGGCGCAAGAGCGCCCGCGCCTCGAATTCCCATCGCCGCGATCAGAGCTCGCAGCCGCTCCCGCGTCGGCGGGGATTTGAGATACTCGATCACAACCGGCTCCAGGCCGCGTTCGCGGATCATCGCCAGAACGTTGCGCGATGTGGCGCATTTCGGATTGTGGTAAATGCTGATGGTCACAGTCACGCCCTCGGCCTCCCCTGTGTAGCGATCGGGATGACTGCGTTCGCCACACCGCGCGCGAGCCTAGGCCGGGGCGACGAGGATTGTCATCCTTCGGCAGAGGCGGTGCGGGAGTGGCGGATCGGCAACCATCGCGAAACTCAGGCGTTAGAATCTATAGGCTTAGTATATTTATTTTTGTAAAGCCTAGCGGCGCAAATACCGCTAATCCAAGGTCACCGTCCCGTCGTATAGTGGCGTGCGCCGTTTAGCCGCGGCGCGCGGCCGTTGATTGCGGACGTGCGTCGGGGCAAGACGCGTGACGTGAGTCGCGACCCAATCAAAGAGGCGATTATGAGTGGATGTGAAAAGGGAGTGAGCCGCCGCACGGTTCTCATGGCTGCCGCCGGCGCGGTTCCGGTTCTTGCTCTGATGAGCAGCGGCGCACAAGCGAAAATGGCCCCGACCGCGGTCAAGTACCAGACCGATCCGAAGGACGGCAAACAGTGCGACGGCTGCAACTTCTTCGTCGCCCCGAACAGCTGCAAGATGGTCGACGGCGAAATCTCGCCGACTGGCTATTGCACGCTCTGGACTAAGAAGGCCGCCTGACGCCTTCCCGCGGCGGCTGAAGACGGCCGCCGCCCCTCTGGACGGGCCGCAAGACCCAAGAACCTGCGCCTTAGCTTATACGCGCCGGTTGATCTTGGCGTCCGCTTCGATTTCCACCTTCATCTCCGGCTTTAAGAGGCCCGCGACGATTACGATCGTTGCCGCCGGACGGGTCTCAGCGAACAGCTCGCCCTGGACCTTCAGCACCGGTTCGCAGAAGGCCGCATCGGTGACGTAAGTGCGCAACCGCACGATGTCCGCCAATTCGCCTCCTGCATCCTTCAGCACTTCGGCGAAGGTCGCATAGATGTTGCGCGCCTGCTCCGCCGGGTCGTCCGGCATCGTCATCGTCGCGTAGTCGTAGCCCGTCGTTCCGGAGACATGGATCTCATCGCCGAGAACGACCGCGCGCGAATAGCCCGCTGTCCGCTCGAACGGCGAGCCCGACGAGATCAGCCGACGGGGCGGCCTCATGCAAATTCCATGATGACCGCATCGACCGCGAGCGAGTCGCCCTCCTTGGCGACGATCGACTTGATCACGCCGTCGCGTTCGGCCACGAGCACGTTCTCCATCTTCATCGCCTCGACGATGCAGAGCTGCTCGCCCACCTTGACGTCCTGGCCGACCTTGACCGCGATCGACTTGACCAGGCCGGGCATCGGGCAAAGGAGCGCCTTCGAACCGTCGGCGCCCTTGTTCTCGTGCATCAGCTCGGCAAGCTCCGCCTCGCGCCGGGTGTAGACCAGCGCGTCCACGCCGACCCCGGCGTGCGAGAGATGATAGCCGTTCGGGACTGCGCGGGTCTTCACCGCGATCGCGGCGCCATCGACGATCCCTCGCCACAGGAGATCGCCTGGCCTCCAGTTCGAACTCGACATAGGCCCTGTATCCGTCGGCGAAAACGATCGAGAGGCCGCTCGCGCGGGCATCCACCTCGAGCTCGATCCGGTTCTTGCCGAGCGCCACCGTGCGCTTGGTCTCGAAGGCGAGCAATTCGGGCGCGCGCAACTGACCGGAGATCCGGCGCTTGCGGACATTCATGACGTGATCCATGTGGGCCGCGACCACCGCGATCCGTCGCTCGGTGTCGCCTTCGGCGACAAGCGGCTGGAACCCTTCCGGAAATTCCTCTGCGATGAATCCGGTCGAGAGCCGTCCCTCGCGCCAGCGCGTGTGCTGCATCAGCGTCGACAAGAACGGGATATTGTGCCGGATGCCGTCGATGACGAACGAATCGAGCGCCTTCGCCTGGGCGTTGATGGCGCTGAGCCGGTCGGGGGCGTGGGTGACGAGCTTGGCGATCATCGGATCGTAGTGGATCGAAATCTCGCCGCCCTCGTACACGCCGGTGTCGTTGCGCACGGTGACGCCCTCGTGCGTCCCCTCCTCCGGCGGCCGATAGCGTACGAGGCGGCCGGTCGAGGGCAGGAAGTTGCGGGTCGGATCCTCCGCATAGACGCGGCTCTCAACCGCCCAGCCCTTGAGCTTGACGTCGTCCTGAGAGAGGCGCAACGGCTCGCCCGCCGCGCTGCGGATCATCTCCTCGACCAGGTCGACGCCCGTGATCAGTTCCGTCACCGGATGTTCGACCTGCAGGCGGGTGTTCATCTCCAGGAAGTAAAAACTCTTGTCCTGGCCGGCAACGAATTCGACCGTGCCGGCGGTGTCGTAGTCCACCGCCTTGGCCAGCGCGACCGCCTGCTCGCCCATCTTGCGGCGCGTCTCCTCGTCAAGCAGCGGCGACGGCGCCTCCTCGATCACCTTCTGGTTTCGGCGCTGAATCGAGCATTCGCGCTCGCCGAGATAGATGACATGCCCGTGCTTGTCGCCGAGCACCTGGATCTCGATGTGACGAGGATTGACGATGAATTTCTCGACGAACACGCGGTCGTCGCCAAACGAGCTTTTCGCCTCCGACTTGGCGCGGGCGAAGCCTTCGGCGACCTCCTGCCGACTGTGCGCGATGCGCATGCCCTTGCCGCCGCCGCCAGCCGAAGCCTTGATCATCACGGGATAGCCGATTTCGTCGGCGATCGAGGCGGCATGCTCCGGCGTATCGATCACGCCGATGTAGCCCGGGACAGTCGAAACCTTGGCGGCGTTCGCGAATTTCTTCGAATTCGATCTTGTCGCCCATCGCCTCGATGGCGCGGACATTGGGGCCGATGAACACGATCCCGGCTTCGGCGAGCGCAACGGCGAATGCCGCGCGCTCCGACAGAAAGCCGTAGCCTGGATGCACCGCCTCCGCGCCGGTCGCCTTGCAGGCGGCCACGATCTTATCGATCACGAGGTAGGACTGCGCCGCGGCCGGCGGCCCGATGGCGACCGCCTCGTCCGCCATTTCGACGTGGAGAGCGTCTTTGTCGGCGTCCGAATAGACCGCAACCGTCTTTATCCCCATGCGGCGCGCCGTCTTGATGACCCGGCAGGCGATTTCGCCCCGGTTCGCGATAAGGATTTTTTTGAACATCGGCTCCCCGCGGGACGAAAGCTCCAGCTCTTCGTTTGGCCGTTCTTATTGGAACGTCACGGGCTCGTAAACGTCGCCCGCTGTCGCAGGGACTAGCAAATGGAATGAGGGGCCAGGACCATCCTGATGACAGTGGGAAGGCCCCTCCTCCGGACAGCGACCTGCGACGCCGGGAGATTTTGATCGCTATGGCCACCCAAAAGGTTCGGACGCCGACATGACGCATCGGCACAACCTTACTCTCGCCAGCGCTGAGAAAAGGATGGATTTCCGAAGGGGACGGCTCTTTCGTCCTTAAGCCGCGCGCCAATCCGCCAGTAACCCAGCACGCAAACGATCAAAGGAACTGTTCAAGCGCCTAAGTTTTTCGGCCAACACTCGGGAAAGGCCGCTCTCTTCGGGCGGCTTTTCTTTAGGCAGCCGAGCGGCGGAAAGGCTCGGTCGGCTCAGCCTGCGCGCGCCCGCAGAGCCGCCTCGACGCCCGGCCATTGCGCGGCGCGCGCCCGCACCGCGGTCACGAACCACTGCGGCGCGCGCTGCGCCTCGGCCAATACGTTGACCATCGCCGCCAGCGCTTCCACTGACTTGCACTCGTCCGCGCGCGCGATCAGCCACTGCGCGTCCTCCTCGGAGACGACGCCGGTGGGCCGGGATTGCCAGACGATGTAATCGGTGATGAGTTCGACGAAGAGCTCGATCCATTCCGGCGCGTTGTTCATCCGGGCGCGAGCGACGGCAAACAGTTCGTCGGCGGTGTCCCGCGTCACTTCGCCATCGGCGAAGACTTCCCGCCTCAGCCAAGCGACGTCCTGCGCGGTCACCTTGCGCCCCAGGATCAGGGCGCTGATGATGGTCCGGCTTTTTTCGACAGCGAAACTCATGCCACGCACTCTTTCTGACGCCCGACGGGGCTGGCTCTAAAGGGCCCGCTCCCTTTCCGATGCGTGAAACCTGCGCCGCAAAATTTTCCGACAAATGAATCGGATCGGATAGGCCCAACAAGCCTTCCCGCACAGTTAAGGCGAAGCAAAACGGCATGGTTTCGCGAAGCTAAACGCTTTCGTGCAGATTCTTGTTCTCCTCGCGGCGAACCGGCGCCGAGTTTGCGGCGCTCGGCGTTCGAATCCGATTGGAAATTGACAAGTTCAAGAGAGCGGACGCACGATGGCGGAGCAGACGACGGGAGGATCGAGACATGGCGCCACCGCCTCTTGGACGTCGCCGCTGGACGATTGGCGTTCTGCTTGGCGTCGGAATCCTGATCAACTATTTCGACCGCGTGAACATTTCCGTGGCGGCCCCACAACTCCAGCAGGAGTTCGGCCTGACCCCCGCAGACCTGGGCCTGCTGTTCAGCGCGTTCTTCTGGTCCTACGCCATTCTGCAAATTCCGGTCGGGATGGTTCTCGACCGGTTTGGCGTGACGAGGGTCAGCCGGATCGGCGCCTTCCTGTGGGGCGTCGCTTCGGCGCTCGTAGCCTTCGCCACCGGCTTTGGAACCATCTTCGCCGCCCGCGTTCTGCTCGGCGTCGCCGAGGCGCCGGCCTTTCCAGCCAATTCCAAGGCGACCGGCTACTGGTTTCCACGCGGAGAACGCGCGACCGCCACGGCGATCTTCGACGCCGCGGCCAAGTTCTCAAACGTCATCGGCGTGCCGCTTGTCGCCTTCGCCGTCGTGTCCTTCGGATGGCGGTGGGGCTTCGGCCTGACCGCGATCCTCAGCTTCGCTTATTTCGTCGCCTATTGGTTCCTCTATCGCGACCCGAGCCAGGATCCAAAGCTGAGCAAGGAGGAATACGCCCATATTCGCGAGGGCGGCGCGACGCCCGAGGGTCCGTCCGGCGCAGGTTCGGTCGGGATGCTCGGCTACCTGCTCAGGAACCGCAAAGTCTGGGGGCTGACGATCGGCTTCGCGGCCTATGGCTACACCTTCTACCTCTTCCTCACGTGGTTGCCGGGCTACCTCGTGAGCCAGATGCATATGAGCATCCTCAAGTCGGCCGGCTACGCCGCGATCCCCTGGCTCTTCGCCTCGATCGCGGATTTCGCTGTCGGCGGCTTGCTGATCGACAGGCTGATCGCGCGCGGTTACGACGAGACCGTGGTGCGTAAGGCTGTGCTGGTCGGCGGGATGGTGCTGGGACTGGCGGTGTTCGGCGCGACGATGACCGACAATCCGGTCTGGGCGATCGTCTGGATCACGATTGCGCTTTCCGGCCTTGCCGCGGCGGCGCCGGTCGGATGGTCGATCCCGTCGCTGATCGCGCCGCGCGGCGGAACCGGCGGCATCGGCGGCATCATGAACTTCTTCAACAACATGATGGGCTTCCTGGCGCCGATGGTCACCGGATTCATCGTGGGAGCGACCAATTCGTTCTCGAGCGCGTTCATGGTCGCGGGCGTTGTGCTGCTCATCGGCATTGTCTCTTACGTGTTTGTCCTCGGGCGGATCGAACCGATCCCGGAGCCCGTGAGCGGGCCGGGCGCGGTCCCGGTCCCAGGGGCCTCAGCCCCATGAACGAAGACCAGCAGACCCAGCCCAAGGCGCTGGTGATCATGGGCGTGTCCGGGAGCGGCAAGTCGACGATCGGCGAGAAGCTCGCCGAGCGCCTCGGCTGGACCATGGCCGAAGGCGACCGGTTGCACCCGCCTGAGAACGTCGAGAAGATGCGGCAGGGCGTTCCGCTGACCGACGAGGACCGCGCGCCTTGGCTCGATCGGATCGGAGCGCTGCTCAAAGATTGGGCGAGGGAGGGCCGGTCCGGAACTCGTGACCTGCTCGGCGCTGAAGCGCGCCTACCGCGCGCGCTTGCTGGCCGCGCGGCCGGACCTTCGCTTCGTCTACCTGAAGGGATCGCGGGCGCTGCTTGCGGCGCGCGTCAAGGCGCGTCATCACGAGTACATGCCGGCCACGCTCCTTCAGAGCCAGCTCGACACCCTGGAGGAACCCGTGCCCGGCGAGCCCGTGATCACGATCGACGCCGGCGAAACGCCGGAGGGCGAAGTCGAACACATCGTCAAGGCGCTGGGGATATCGTGACCCCGACGCCGCGGCGGAGGACTTCCACCGGGTCGTGACAAAACGATCCCTGCCGCCCGATCGATGTCGCCTATGAACTGGTTCCCTTTGTCGTCTCGTTAGGCTTCGTCGACCGCACCGGCCACTGGCTCATTGCCGGCTCTTCCCATCACGAGACCCAGAAGGATTGCGGCGATCCGGTGAAATTGCTTTTTGCTCGTAAAGCGACGCTGGGTCATTTCCAGCCTTGGGTTCCGATAACAAACGCGGCGCTTGACCGTGTCTATTCCGTCGCGTTCGATTGCGGGGTCCGCCAGTTCGAATTCCCCCGCTTGCCCCACGCCGATATCTTGAGATTTGAATGTCGAACGCACCGTCACCACAGTCGCCCGAACACGCCAACCACCTCTTCGAGCAAGCGCTGGCTAGGCATCAGCAGGGGAAGCTGCAGGAGGCAGAGCAAATTTACGCGACCGTCCTAAGGGCCTGCCCGGGCCATCCGGATTGCAGACTTTTGCTTGGCATATTGCGATTTCAGCAGGGCCGGACGGACGAAGCGCTGCAGTCCATTTCGGTCGCCCTCCGATCCCAACCACACAACATCTCAGGCTTGATGAATGCCGCGATCGTTCTGACGAAACTGGGCCGGCTGGAGCAGGCTCTGGGGAGCTACGACCGAGCGCTAGCGATCCAGCCGGACTTGTTCGACGCGTTCAACGACCGCGGCAATGTTCTCGCAATGCTCAAGCGCCTTGACGAGGCGCTGGCGAGCTACGACAGAGCGCTCGCGCTCAGGCCAGGGGCCGCCAACGCGCTCAGCAACCGCGGCAACGTCCTATTGGAGCTCCGGCGTCTCGACGAGGCGCTAGCGAGCTACGACGACGCGCTGGCGATCAAGCCCGACTATGTCGAAGCGTTGATCAACCGCGGAAACGTTCTGGTTGAGCTGAACCGCCCCGACCGGGCCCTGACGAGCTACGAGAGGGCGCTGGCGTTGGAGCCGGGCCACGTCGATGCGCTCGTCAGCCGCGGAAACGGTCTCGCTATGCTCAAGCGCCTGGACGAGGCGCTGGCGAGCTACGACAAAGCGCTTGCGTTGGAGCCGGGCCGTGTCGATGCGCTCGTCAACCGCGGAAACGGTCTCGCGCTGCTCGAGCGGCTCGAAGAGGCGCTGGCGAGCTACGACAGAGCGCTGGCGCTCAAGCCGAACGCCGTCGATGCGCTCAACAATCGCGGCGCTGTTCTCGCCAAGCTCAAGCGCCTTGACGATGCGCTGGCCAGCTACGACAAAGCGCTGGCGAACGAGCCGAACTATGTTGAAGCGCTCAAGAACCGCGGCATGGCGCTCGCCAAGCTCGAGCGGCTCGACGAAGCGCTGGCGAGCTACGACAAAGCGGTGGCGGTCAAGCCAGATTCCGTCGAGGCGCTCCACAATCGCGGCGCCGTTCTCGCGCAGCTCGAGCGCCTCGACGAGGCGGTGGCGAGCTATGACAAGGCGCTGGCGATCCGACCCGATCACCTCGAGGCGCTCTATAGCCGGGGCGTCGCGCTCGTCGGGCAGAGGCGGCTCGACGAGGCGTTCGAGTTGTTCGGAAGAGCGCTTGCGATAAACCCCGACTACGCCGAGGCCCTTTACGCCCGGGGGTTGGCCTCCCTGCGGCTTGGCGACCTTGCAAAGGGCTGGATCGGATACGAACACCGATGGCGCATCGTCACAGATGCGCCGCAACGTAAACTGAAAGCCAAATATTCGATTTGGAAGGGCGAGAGCCTTTCGGGCAAGCGCGTGATTGCGTATGGCGAGCAGGGACTGGGCGACGTCATTCAATTTTCTCGATACCTGCCGCTCCTGTCCGCGCTGGGGGCCCAAGTCGCCTTTCTTGTGCGTCCCGAAATGCACAGCCTCTTGCGGACCCTTGACCCTACGGTTCGATTGCTGGATGCCGAACCGCTCGGCGAAACGTTTGACTATGAAATCGCGTTGCTGAGCCTGCCCCTTGCATTTGGCGACACGCTCGAGACCATCCCCGCCGAAAATTCCTATCTGCGAGCCGAACCTGCGCGGGTGGCAAAATGGAGAGACAGACTTGGCGAAAAGGGTTTCAAGATCGGCATCGCCTGGCAAGGCCGCAAATCCGGCGCAGTCGATGTTGGGCGAGCATTTTCCCTTCTCGAGTTTCAGGCATTATCTCGAATTCCAGGCGTTCGGCTGATTGCCTTGCAAAAGGGCGCCGGCGTCGAACAGCTAAGCGCTATGCCCCAGGGGATGGTGGTGGAAACGCTTGGGGAGGATTACGACCAGGGCGACGAGGCGTTTCTCGATGCGGCCGCGGTCGTGGAGACCCTCGATCTCGTCATCAGCTCTGACACGTCGATCCCACATCTCGCGGGGGCCCTCGGACGACCTGTCTGGGTAGCGCTCAAACGCGTACCCGACTGGCGCTGGATGTTGGACCGAACGGACAGTCCTTGGTATCCGACCATGCGTTTATTTCGCCAGCGAACGGCGGGCGATTGGAAGGGCGTGTTCACGGAGATTGAAACCGCGTTACGTGAGTTGGTCGGCAAAGACAGTCAACCTGCAAACGAACTCTAGCAAAGTGCTTCGACGCCCTGTGCGCCCATTTCCTGGGGCGAATTGATCGACAGGATTACCATCTTTGAAATCAAGAGCGTCGAGATCCCAACCGAAGCCGCCGGCGCCGCCACGACAACGGAACTGCGCTTGCTGCAGGACCTCGCAAAATCGATCGAGGCCAGCGAGCCGCTCTCAGATTTGATAAGCAGCCTCAAAGCCGTGAACTTCGCGCTCTGGAAGATCGAGGACGCGATTCTCGCGAGGCGGCTAGTCCAAGCAAAGCTCTCGGAGGCGAACGCGGCGAGCAACACCGTGGCAAGCACCCCGACGAATTTCCCTTCCGGAAGGCGTCTGCCCTTCGCTGGCAACCTGTGAGCCCGCGTCATCGTCCACGCGCGACGTTCGCGTTCGCGATCTGCATCGGAGCTAAACGTCCGTTCCGCCCTTTGGCTGAGCGCAGCGTCCGGCGGAGCGGCGTGCGCGTTTGGTTCCGGCTGCGGCGCTCCGAGGTGTGATCATGGTCACATGACAATCCCGTGAGTCTCGTGGTATGGTTGACGGGCGGTTAGGAGGGCGGCGTCGCCGCCAGGCGTCATGGGGAACCGGAACGACGCATCGTCCTTTGGGGCGTTCCTCGGCGGAGATCGCGAAACGCGGGTCCTTGTGCTGTGGCTGCTTTTCGGCGCCGCGGCGGTGATCGCGGTTGGCGGACTGGCGGTTGCGGCGCTGCTGTCTCGCCCGGTCGCCCTTCCGTCCCCTGCGGTCGCTGTCATCCCCCCGCTTTTGGGCGGCCCGTCATCTCCGCCGGCGGTCGCGATCGCGTCGGACGAGCCGCCGCTGACATCGGGTCCAGCGCCCGCTCCGATCCGGATTGGCCCCGAGCCAAGCGCTCAGTGGGCGCCCGCGGAATTGGCGCCGCCTCCTCCTCCCATTCCGGTCGCTCCAACGTTTCGGGTCACGCCCCCGCCGCTGCAGCGCGACACCGCGCTCGAGAGCTTGCCCCTGCCGCCGCCCCGCCCCGACGGGCTCCTTCCGCTCCAGCCCGGCTCGGAACTCGGCGATGCGTTCGCGCGCGCGGCGGCGCGAGACCCGACGACGGCCGTTTATGACATCTCGGCGCACATCGTCTATCTCCCGGACGGAAGGCGGCTGGAAGCCCATTCGGGCCTCGGCCCGCTTCTGGACGATCCCCGCGCCGTAAGCGAAGCCGATCGGGGCGCGACCCCGCCGCACCTCTACGAGTTGACGATGCGCGAGGAGATCTTTCACGGCGTCCAGGCCCTGCGCCTGAACCCGATCGGCGACGGCGACATGTTCGGACGCAACGGGCTGCTGGCGCACCCCTTCATGCTCGGTCCAAGGGGCGACTCGAACGGCTGCGTGTCGTTCAAGGACTACGACGCTTTCCTCAGGGCTTATCAGAGTGGGCGCGTGAAGCGCCTCGCCGTGGTGACGCGCCTCGACCTGACGACAGCGGCGAGGTGACGATCGGCCAAGGGACGCTGGCAATTCGGGCGCTTCTTTTCACCAAAGAAGGACACGAAGAAAGAACGACCGTCGCGCCCTTGGTGATCTTGGTGGTGAAATTTCAATACGGTCACGAAGCGCCAAGGAATGGCGCGGGCGGCCGAACTTGCGACGCCCGCCGCTATCGCCGCTCCCACACCCGCATCGAATCCGGCCCATAGGTCGCGGTCTCGACCAGCCGATAGCGCAAGGGATCAGCGAGCGTGGCGCGCGCCTCGTCGCTCAGCGCCGACAGGCCGTAGCGGCCGAGCGGTTTTTCGGCGGTGAAGATCACCACGTCGTCGGCAAGGCCGAGGGCGATGAGGCGGGCCGCGACGCGCGGGCCGCCCTCGCTGAAGACGCGCGTGATCCCGCGCGCGGAGAGCGCCTTCAGCGCCGCGTCGAGATCCGCGCGGCCATCGGCGTCGAGGGCGACGCGCTCGACAATCACGCCGAGGCCGGCGAGGCGCCGGTCTGCCTCGCCCGGCGCGTCCGCGCCGGCGATGGCGAGGGTGGGCAGATCGCGCGCGGTCGTGGCAAGCCGTGAGCGAAGGGCGAGGCGGAGATGGGTATCGAGGACAACCCGCCATGGCTTGCGGTCGAGCCCGGGCAACCGGACCGTCAGCGCCGGGTCGTCGGCGAGCGCCGTCTCCACCCCGATCATGATCGCGTCGTGGGTTGCGCGCAGCATCTGAACCCGCGCGTTGGCGATCGGTCCGGTGATCTTGAGACGCTGATCGTGCGGGCCGCCCGAAGCGAAACCGTCCGCGGTTTCGGCAAGCTTCAGCGTCACCGACGGACGGCCTTCGGTCACGCGGCGGATGTGGCCGAGATGGTCGCGAAGGGCCTGGGCCCCCCCCGGCCCTACGGTCACCTCGATCCCGGCTGCGCGCAGGCGCTGAAAACCCCGGCCCCCGACCTCGGGGTTGGGATCCTCGATCGCCGCCACGACCCGGCCGACGCCCGCGGCGACCACCGCGTCGGCGCAGGGAGGCGAAGCGCCGAAATGCGAGCAGGGCTCGAGCGTCACGTAGAGCGTCGCGCCGCGCGCCGACTCTCCGGCCTCGGCCAACGCGATCCGTTCGGCGTGCGGGCGTCCGCCGGGCGCAGTCACGCCCCGGCCGACTACGATCCCGTCCTTGACAAGGATCGCGCCAACGGACGGATTCGGCGCGGCGAGCCCCAGCGACCGCTCGCCGAGATTGAGCGCGGCTTGCATCCAGCGTTGGTCGTCGTCCGCCCGGGCGTCAGCCGGCGCGCTCATGGCGCATGCGGCTCCTTGCGCTTGCGCGCCGTTGCGAGATCCGCAACTGCCTCAGGCTCCGCTTCAAGTTCTCCGACGATTGCATTGAAATCGCGGGCTTCTCGGAAGTTGCGGTAAACCGAGGCGAATCGCACGTAGGCAACATCGTCGATCGCCTTCAAACCCTCCATGACGAGTTCGCCGATCCGATCCGTCGGGATGTCGCCATCGGTCTGGCTCTCGAGCTGGCGCACCACGCCGTTGACCATGCGCTCGATCCGTTCGGGTTCGACGGCCCGTTTTCGCAGCGCCACCTGAACCGAGCGCATCAGCTTGTCCCGATCAAACGGCATGCGCCGGCCGCTCTTCTTCACCACCATCAGTTCGCGCAACTGGACGCGCTCAAAAGTCGTGAAACGTCCGCCGCAGTCCGGGCACACGCGCCGGCGGCGGATCGAGGACGAATCCTCGGTCGGGCGAGAACTCCTTCACCTGGGTGTCGAGACCGCCGCAATACGGGCACCGCATCCCGAACCGTCCCCCTCAATTGAGATCGTCGCCGACTCAGTAGATCGGGAAGCGATGGGTGAGCTCGGCGACCTCGGCGCGCACCTGCCCCTCGACCTCGCCGTTCCCCGGTTCGCCGTGAGCGGCCAAGCCGTCCAGCGTCTTGACGATCAGCCGACCGACCTTGGCGAACTCCGGAACGCCGAAGCCGCGCGAGGTCGCAGCCGGGGTGCCGAGGCGAATGCCCGAGGTTACGAACGGCTTTTGCGGGTCGAAGGGAATGCCATTCTTGTTGCAGGTGATGCGCGCGCGGCCCAGCGACGCCTCGGCCGCTTTGCCGGTGAGCCCCTTGGGCGTCAGGTCGACCAGCATCAGGTGATTGTCGGTGCCGCCTGTCACCAGTTTGAAGCCGCCCTCGAGGATTTCCGCGGCGAGCGCCTGGGCATTGTCGACCACCGCGCGCGCATAATTGCGGAATTCCGGCGTCAGCGCCTCATGGAACGCGACCGCCTTGGCGGCGATGACATGCATCAGCGGACCGCCCTGGAGCCCGGGGAAGATCGCCGAGTTGATCTTCTTGGCGAGGTCCTCCTCGTTGGTCAGGATCATGCCGCCGCGGGGTCCGCGCAGGGTCTTGTGGGTCGTGGTGGTGACGACGTGGGCGTGCGGAAACGGAGAAGGATGCGCGCCGCCCGCGACCAGTCCGGCGAAATGGGCGATATCGACTACGAAATAGGCGCCGACCTCGTCGCAAATGGCGCGGAAGCGCTCAAAGTCCCAAAACCGGGCGTAGGCCGATCCGCCGGCGATGATCAGCTTCGGCCTATGCTCGCGGGCCAGCCGCTGCACCTCGTCCATATCGATCCGATGGGTCTCGCGATCGACCCCGTAGGACACGCAATGGAACCAACGGCCCGACATGTTGACCGGCGAGCCATGGGTCAGATGACCGCCGGCCGCGAGATCGAGGCCCATGAAGGTATCGCCCGGCTGCATCAGCGCCAGGAACACGCCCTGGTTCGCCTGGCTGCCGGAGTTTGGCTGCACATTGGCGAAGCGGCAGTCGAACAGGCGGCAGGCGCGCTCGATAGCGACAGTCTCGGCGATGTCGACATACTGGCATCCGCCGTAATAGCGCTTGCCGGGATAGCCTTCTGCGTACTTGTTCGTCAGCACCGACCCCTGCGCCTCGAGCACAGCGCGCGAGACGATGTTCTCGGAAGCAATCAACTCGATCTCGTCGCGCTGCCGGCCGAGTTCGAGCTCGACCGCGCGGGCGATCTCCGGATCGGCCGACGCGAGTGGCGCGGAGAAGAACGAGTTGGAGCGGATGGGCGAGTTGGCGGTGACGTTCATGGGGCGCTGCCGAGTCGAAAAACCGGGAGTGCGGCCATTAGCACGGGCGCGCCCGGAGAACCAGACAAAGCGTTCCCGTCTTGTCCGGTCGGGGGAGCAGGCTCAAACTTGCCTTTCCTCGAACCGATATCAAGCGGCCTCAGCGCCGAGCCACAAGGGGCTTCATGTCCCTTGTATGCAGTTTTTCAGAAGAAAAAGCTTGCCCAGCGCCGCGCGGCTCTGTAATTTGTTAATTTCAGAACAAGGAAACTCCCATGACCGCTATCACTGAAGGCCCCGCCGCCCCCGAAGATTCCTCCGCCGCCGCGCTCGCCCTGCGCCTGACCGCGATCGAGCGCGGGCGGGTCATCATCGACTACGCCAATCGCGGCGTCTCGATCCCAGAAATCGCCGCGCGGGTCGGCATGACGGAAAGCGCGGCGCGGGAAACGCTCCGCGACGTCCTCGCCCGCTCGATGCCCGAATCCCCGGAAGAATTCGCGGCGCTTCAGATGAGCCGGCTGAACGAGGCGCTGCTCGTCGCCTATAGCGCCATGGGGGAGATGAACCTCAAGGCGGTCGATCTCGTGGTCAGGATCGTGCGCGCGCTCGACCGCTACGCCGCGGTGCTCGCCGCCCGGCCGCTGACCCGGACGCCCGCCCTCGACAGCAAGGCCGAGGCCGCCGCCCCGCCGGCGCTTTCCGACGACCGCGCGCGGTACCCAATCGTGGCGCAAGTCCCTGAAAAAGCTAAATCCCGGAGCCTCGCCGACCTGGCCCTCACGGAGGAGGCCGAGGCCAAACGGCCCTGCGGGCCGCCGCGCGCCGGCGCCCGACCTCGCCCGCACTCCGACCGACGCGCGCCCGCAAAGTCCGCCGCAAACCCTTGACAGGTCTCAATTCGGGAGCGGGTTCGCGCCCCGGACTGGGCCTGTCGAGGTCGCGCGCGATCCGCTTGGCCCCGCTGCGAGCCGCTGGATGGAGACGGCCGCGTCGGTCGGCGCGATGGCCGCGGCCGGCGCATAATGAGCGAGAGGCAGCGCCCGCTTCCCCGCGCGGATGGAGGGTGCGCGTCTCGCCCACCGGGCGGCGAGACGCCGCCCCTCCGGCTTAGCGCTTGGCCTGCGGCCCGGTGAAGATCACGACTTCGTCCTTGTTGACCCGGTCAAGCTCGACGTGCGCCTCTTCGTCGAGCAGGTCGCGGTCGACGCTGTCGGGCCCGAGCCCGGCGACCCGACGTTCCCAGCGCGCGTGCTCCTCCTTCAAAGAGAGGAGCTGAGCCTGAAGCGCCGCCGCCTGGGTCGCATCCTTTTCCGCAGCCTTCAGTCCGTGCGCGCCGTTCGATGCGCCCCAGACGAGGTAGCCGGTCGCCACCCCGAGAACGAGGTAGAAAACGATCGGAACGACGATCGAGCGCAGGCGAGTTCTGACGACCATGCGCCGATCGTTGCCGACCGATGGTTAAGAGCGCGTTTACGCCCGCCCTTGATCGAGGACCGACCCGCGAAACGGGCCTGCTCGCCGAGTTCTTCCTCGATGCGGATCAGCTGGTTGTACTTGGCCAGGCGATCGGAGCGCGACAGCGATCCGGTCTTGATCTGCCCGCAATTGGTGGCCACCGCGAGGTCGGCGATGGTCGAGTCCTCGGTCTCGCCAGAGCGGTGCGACATCACCGCGGAGTAACCGGCGCGATGGGCCATGTCGACAGCGGCCAGCGTCTCGCTCAAGCTGCCGATCTGGTTGACCTTGATCAGGATCGAGTTGCCAGACGCCTTCCTTGATGCCGCGCGCGAGGATTTCCGTGTTGGTGACGAAGAGGTCGTCGCCGACGAGTTGGCGGCGGGCGCCGATCTTGTCGGTCAGCAATTTCCAGCCGACCCAGTCCTGCTCGGCCATACCGTCTTCGATCGAGACGATCGGATAGGCGTCGAACCAGCTTGACCAGGTAATCGACCTGCTCCTCGACCGTGCGCGTCTTTCTTCTCGCCGGTGTACACATACTTGCCATCCTCGAAGAATTCGGAAGCGGCCGGGTCCAGCGCGAGCGCGATGTCGGTACCGGGCTTAAAGCCCGCCGACTCGATCGCCTTCATGCAGAAGTCGAGCGCGGCTTCCGCCGAGGGAAGGTTCGGCGCGAATCCGCCCTCGTCGCCCACATTGGTGTTGTGGCCCGCCTTCTTCAACGCGCTCTTCAGCGCGTGAAACGTCTCGGCGCCCCAGCGCACCGCCTCGGCGATCGACGGAGCGCCGACCGGCATGATCATGAATTCCTGGAAGTCGATCGGGTTGTCGGCGTGGGCGCCGCCGTTGACGACATTCATCATGGGGGTCGGAAGGACATGCGCCGTCGTGCCGCCGACATAACGATAAAGCGGTAGGCCGGAGGACTCGGCCGCGGCCTTGGCGACCGCGAGCGATACGCCGAGAACGGCGTTGGCGCCGAGCCGTGATTTGTTCGGCGTGCCGTCGAGCGCAATCATCGTCTCGTCGATCTTGAGCTGATCCTCGGCGTCGAGCCCCGAGACGGCGTCGAAAATATCGCGATTGACCGCCTCGACCGCCCTCAGGACGCCCTTGCCGCCGTAACGGCCCTTGTCGCCGTCGCGCAATTCGACGGCCTCGCGCGTCCCGGTCGAAGCGCCCGAGGGGACAGCCGCCCGCCCCATGGACCCGTCCTCCAAGACCACGTCCACCTCGACCGTCGGATTGCCGCGGCTGTCGAGGATTTCACGCGCGGCGACGTTGACGATTGCAGTCATAACGGACTTCCTTGCTGGGGTTTCTCGCCGGCTTTTACGCTATCCCGAAGACCGGTGGAAGACGGGCGAATTGCCTCACCCTGCCCTGCCGACGGGCGATGTCCTGCCGACGGCTGACAAGAGAACATTTGCTCCGGTCGCGATACAATTGACCAACTCGCGCTTTGTTAGAGAAATTTTGCATGGCAGGGCTGCCAAGCCCCGTGACAGGGCTTGAAAAGTGGACTAGCACTATCCGCGCGAAAAGGAGGCCGCTGCCAAACTTTTTGGCGCCGGACGCCGCAAAGTCTGTGGGAGGACGACACGCTTTGCCGCCTCGGACCGGGCCCTTAATGCCCGGGAAATACGAAAAGAACATCGAGGCGCAGGGCTTGCGAGGACGGAAACAAGGGGCGAGACGCCCGAGGGCGTCTCGCCCCTTGCATTTTGCGACGATCGTCGCATTTCAGCCACCGACGGACGCGCGTACGCTTACCCGAAACTGAAGCACGCAGTCATACGCCTTCGGCTTCTCCATCGGTCCAGCCGCGGCGCGTCTCTTCGATGTAGACGCCGAGCCGGCCCTCGTTGATCGCCCTACGGGCTCCCGCCATCAGCTCCTGATAATACGCCAGATTAATCTCGGTCAGGCCCATCATGGCCAAGAATCTCGCCCGCCTTGACGAGGTGACGCCAGTAGGCGCGGGAATAATTGCGCGCCATCGGCGAGGTCGACAGGGGGTCGATCGGCCTGAAGTCGTCGGCGAAACGGGCGTTGCGCAAGTTCATCCTGCCGGCCCGGGTGAAGACCATGCCGTGCCGTCCTGCTCGCGTGGGCATGACGCAATCGAACATGTCGACCCCGCAACTCAGCGCCTGCAAGAGATCGTCCGGCGTCCCGACGCCCATGAGGTAGCGCGGCTTCGCCTCCGGCAGGTGCGGGATCACCGTCTCGATCATCGCGAGCATGTCGGCCTGCGGCTCGCCGACCGCCAGGCCGCCGATTGCATAGCCGTGGAAGTCCATCGCCACCAAGGCTCTCGCGCTCTCAATCCGTAAGGCGCTCTCGACGCCCCCCTGAACGATGCCGAAAACGGCTCGGCCCGACTGGTCGTCGCCGAAAGCCGCCTTCGACCGCTCCGCCCAGCGCAGCGACAAGCGCATGGCCCGCTCGGCCTCTTCGGGCGTACATGGCAGCTTCACGCATTCGTCCATCTGCATATGGATGTCTGAGCCGAGCAGCCGCTGGATCTCCATCGACCGTTCCGGCGTCAGCTCGTGGCGCGAGCCGTCGATATGCGACCTGAAGATCACCCCGTTTTCGCTGATCTTGCGGAGCTTGGCCAGGCTCATGACCTGGAAGCCGCCGGAGTCGGTCAGGATCGGGCGCGGCCAGTTCATGAACCGGTGCAGGCCGCCGAGCGCGGCGATCCGCTCCGCCCCCGGCGCGAGCATCAAATGATAGGTGTTGCAGAGCACGATGTCGGCGCCGGTCGCGCGCACGTCCTCCGGCCGCATCGCCTTGACGGTGGCCGCGGTCCCGACCGGCATGAAGGCTGGCGTGCGGATCTCTCCTCGCGGCGTTTGCAGCGTTCCAAGGCGGGCCGCCCCGTCTCTGGCGTGGAGGGTTAGAGCGATCGAAGTCCGTCATCGGGTTGAGCGGTCCGCGCCGCGCTCGCCGAGCAGAAGGCACGCGTCGCCGTAGGAATAGAAGCGATAGCCGGCAGCGATCGCGTGAGCGTAGGCCCTTCTCATGACGTCGAGCCCGCTGAAGGCGGAGACCAGCATGAACAGCGTCGAACGGGGCAAGTGGAAGTTGGTCAGCAGTCCATCGATGGCGCGGAAGCAGTAGCCAGGCGTGATGAAGATCGCCGTCTCACCGGAAAACGGGTTGATACGGCCGTCCGCCCCGGCGGCGCTTTCAAGGATTCGCGCCGAGGTCGTGCCGACGGCGAAGATCCGGCCGCCTCGGTCCCGCACCGTGTTGAGCGCATCCGCCGTCACCGTGTCGATGGCGCCCCACTCACTGTGCATGACGTGGCGCTCGGTGTCCTCGACCTTGACCGGCAGAAAGGTTCCGGCGCCGACATGCAGGGTCACGCGATGCAGCGCGACGCCTCGCGCGGCGATCTTCTCGGCGAGCCGCGGCGTGAAGTGGAGCCCCGCCGTCGGCGCCGCGACCGCTCCCTCGCGCGCGGCGAACATGGTCTGATAGTCGGCGCGATCCTTTTCGCCAGGCGGGCGCCGCGCGGCGATGTAAGGCGGCAGCGGCGGCATGCCGATCCGCTCGATTGCCTCGTCGAGCGCTGCGCCGGTAAAGTCGAAGCGCAGCGTAACCTCGCCCGCCTCGCCCTTCTCCTCGACTTCGGCGTCGAACGCGGCGAGGAGACAGGCCACGCTCTCGCGCGCCTCGCCGAAACGGACGCGCTCGCCGAGCCTGAGCTTCTTGGCGGGCCGGACCAGGGCTCGCCAGCGGCAGTCGTCGATCCGCTTGACCAGCGTGGCCTCGACACTGGCGACGGCGTCGCCCCGGACGCGAATTCCGTCAAGCCGCGCCGCGATCACCTTGGTGTCGTTGACGACCAGGGCGTCGCCTGACCGCAAATAATCGGGCAAGTCCGAGACGCCTGCGTCCGTGAGCACGCCATTCGAAGCCACGACGAGCATTTTCGCGCTGTCGCGCGGATCAGCGGGCTCGAGCGCGATGCGCTCAGGGGGAAGCTCAAAGTCGAAGGCGTCGACGCGCATGGCCGTTCATCAATGAGGGAGCGCCAACGCGTTGTGGAGCGGGTTCGATGGAACGTCCGTCAAGGACGCGATCGTCCGACGAGCTTTGGACCTCGCCGGCGCGATCACCAACCGCGCCCTAAAGGCGCAAGGCGCCTCAGCTCAACGTCGCCTTCACGATCTTGTCGGGGTCGCGCACGGGTTCGCCCCGCTTGATCTTGTCGACGTTCTCCATGCCGGATGTGACCTTGCCCCAAACCGTGTACTGCCGGTCCAGGAAGCGGGCGTCGTCGAAGCAGATAAAGAACTGCGAATTAGCGGAATCCGGGCTTTGCGCCCGCGCCATCGACACCGTCCCGCGAACATGCGGCTCCGCGTTGAATTCGGCCTTGAGATTCGGGTATTTCGAGCCGCCAGTGCCCGTGCCGTTCGGGCAACCGGTCTGGGCCATGAAGCCCTCGATCACCCTGTGGAAGACGACGCCGTCGTAAAAGCCCTCGCCGACCAGCTTTTTGATGTGGGCGACGTGTCCCGGCGCGAGGGCCGGGTTCATCTCGATGACGACCGGACCCTTGGTGGTCTCGAGGGTCAGCGTGTTGCCTGCGCTCATGGTAAAACTCCTCCTACGACGTTCCCGCCATCTTCATCGAAATGATCTTGTCCGGGTTCGTCACCGCGCCGTCGTTGGCCTGCGATCCGGCCTTGATCTTGTCCACCACGTCCATGCCCGAGACGACCTCGCCGAAGGCGGTGTACTGCCCGTCGAGGAAGCCCGAATCCGCGGTCACGATAAAGAACTGCGAATTGGCCGAATCCGGGTCCTGGGCGCGGGCCATGCCGAGCACGCCGCGCTGAAAGTGGGTGGGGTTGAACTCAGCCTTCAGGTTTGGCAGGTCGGAGCCGCCCCCGCCCGTTCCGGTCGGGTCGCCCGTCTGCGCCATGAAGCCGGGGATGACGCGGTGAAACACGATGCCGTTGTAGAAGCCGCGCTTAACCAGCGTCTTGATCTGCTCGACGTGCTTGGGCGCCCAATCGGGGCGGAGCCGGATCACGACCTTGCCGTTCTTCAGCGTCAGGATCACGGTGTTGTCCGAGTCCCCGGCCGCCGCCCATGCGCTCCCGGCCAGAGCGCTTCCGGCGACAAGCAGCGGAAGGGCGAGCGCCGCCCGGCGGCTGAAAACAGACATGCAAGCCTCGGAATGGTCGCGACCGACTGCCGCGCGGGCGCTCCATAGCAGGTTGAAGGCTCATTGCAACCCACGGTCTTGCGCTCCATCCGAAGGCGCCGCTGCTGTTTTTTTTCGCTGTCGTGGAACAATCCCATTCTTGCCTTTTTCGACGGTTGCCCCGAATATGAGTTCCAAGAAGTTTCCGCTTCTTATGCGGCTGGGCGGGCTCTCCAACAGAAGTGTCCGAGGTGATGAACAGCATATCGTTTGCCGTACTGGGATTTGTTGCGCTCCTGGCCTCGCCCGTCGTCGCGGAGCCTTTGTCCCGCAGTTGCGCCTACAAGGGCGATGGAAAACTCGGGCCGCTCATGATCGACTATGACGAAACCGCCCGCTCGGTTCAGGTCACCACTCAGGACGGTCGGGTCTACCGCTATCAGGATGGCGTCACCGGCCGGATCGGCCCCTCCGCCGGCGACGACGTCGGCCCCGTCGAGCAGTTCGTCAACCTGAGGCCGGGGCGAGTCGAGGTTGGCTTCCGTTGGCTGGACGATGGGTCGACCGGCCACCTCGCCTACTTCGATCCGCTTGCGTTCAAGGACCCCGCCAAGCCGTGCGTCTGGCGCTCGCTCTGGGTGTTCGCAACCGGCTGAAGCCACGCTCGGCCCTCCGGTTCGCCCGCCCCCGCCAGTCAAGACAGGCGCCCGAGAGAACCTCTTACCGCTGGTCACCGAGCAGCGCGCGGAGAGGCTCCGGAATTGGTTTCGACCCGTCTGCTGATCGACCGCTGGCGCATCCAGTTTGCCGACTACACCGGGATCAAGTGATCGCGGTCGGCGTTCCGCACGCGTGGTTGGCGCTAATCTTGTTGATTGCGCGAAGGCCCCGAAAGTTCAGACCCGCGCGTCGCGGCTCTTGATCGTCACCCCCTGCGGCCCCTGGATCTGATATCGCACGCCCGCCCATCTGATCTCCCGCGACAGCGGCGCTCCCGCCACCGAGAGGGCGTGGAAGAAATACCAAACCGGGCGCGACAGGCGCTCGATTCTCCAACGGCGCTCCGACTTCGGGCCGGCGGCCTCCGGCCATAGAGCGCGTTCAAGAGCACGCTTTATCCTTGCGCGGATTTCACCGAGCGCCGTCAAAATCGCAAGCGCGCTCCATGCCGAGGGGGAGCCGGCGACAAGCGCCGGCGCGGCGAGCGCGAGACAGACCAGCGGCGCCCACAGGCAAGCGAGCGCGACCGCCCAACTCGACGGCCTGTGCAGGTAGACGAGGCGGTACTGGCGGACGCCGAACGCCAGAAATCCCATCCACGAGCATGCGACCGGCGTGAGCAGAAGACCCTGGCGCGGCGCATGAGCGAGAAGGCCGGCATCTCTCAGAGCCGCCGCCATCTGGGAATCGTCGCTGATCGCGCCGCGCCAATAGTCTTCGATGCGTATCGCCTCGAGCGTTTTCCGCCACATCGCGACGCTGCCGCCCCAGACGATTGTCAAGGGCAAAGCGCCCCGCGGCAACGCTGCGATCGTGTTGTTGGCCGCGGCCAGACCGATCGAACTCCAGCGATCGTCGCCGGGCCACATCCAGCGATAGCCGGTCGCCACCGGTCGTCCTGAATTGATCAGGACGGCGATGAGGCGCGGCAGCCAGAGCGGAGTGGGCCAAGTGTCAGCGTCAATGAAGGCGACGAGCTCGTCACCCGGCGTCAAACACTTCAGCGCCGCAAGCAGATTCCAGACCTTCTGTCCGGCGTTCTCGGCACGGCCGGCAACAATCACGTCAATCGGCGGCCCGCTTTCGGCAGCGGCGGCCGTGAGCCTGCCGAAAGCGGGGTCGTCCTCGCTCTCGACGCTGGCGATGATGCGGTACGAGCTGTATGCCTGCGCCCGAAGTCGCGGCAGCAATTCAGCGAGGCTGTCGGCGCCTTTGACCGGCAGCAGGACCGCGACCCGAGGTTCGACTCCCGGAACCTCGAGACGCGGCAGACCCCGTCGATAGGCCGCGACGGCAAGGGTCGACACGACGCTCTGCGCGCCCCAAAGCGCGAGCGCCGCGTCCGCGACCGGCTCCCACAAGGGCGGGCGCTTCGCAGGCGGCCCGCCGTCGCTACTCCGCCGCCACCTTCGGCAGATGGGCGAGCGAGGCTTCGAGCGCCTTCGGATCGTAGTCCTGATCCACGAGTTTGCCCGCGAAATAGTCGGTGTAGGCCTGCATATCAAAGTGCCCATGGCCCGACAGGTTGAACAGGATCGTCGGCGACTTGCCCTCTTCGCGCGCCTTCAGCGCCTCGTCGATCGCGGCGCGCACCGCATGGTTCGATTCCGGCGCTGGCACGATCCCCTCGGTGCGGGCGAAAAGAACGCCCGCCTCGAAGCACGGGTTTTGGTGATAGGAACGCGCCTCGATCAGGCCAAGCTCCTTACAATGGCTGACCAGCGGCGACATGCCATGATAGCGCAAGCCGCCGGCGTGGAAGCCCGGGGGAATGAACTCGGACCCGAGCGTGTGCATCTTGACCAGCGGCGTCAGATGCGCGGTGTCGCCGAAGTCGAAGGCGTAGGTTCCGCGCGTCAGCGACGGGCAGGCCGCCGGCTCGACCGCGATCACCCGCACGTTGGCCTTGTCGCGCAGCTTCTTTCCGATGAACGGAAAAGCGATGCCGGCGAAGTTGGAGCCGCCGCCGGCGCAGCCGATCACCACGTCCGGATAGGCGTCGGCCTGCTCCATCTGCTCGATCGCCTCGATGCCGATCACCGTCTGGTGCAAGAGCACATGATTGAGCACGGAGCCTAGCGCGTACTTCGTGTCCGCGTTCTTCGCTGCGACCTCGACCGCCTCCGAAATGGCGATGCCGAGGCTGCCCGGCGAATCGGGATGCTCGGCAAGGATAGCCCGGCCGGAGTTGGTCTCGCTGCTCGGGCTTGCGACGCATTTTGCGCCGTAGGTTTCCATCAGCGCGCGCCGATAGGGCTTCTGCTGGTAGGACACCTTGACCATGTAGACTTTGACTTCGAGCCCAAACAGGGCGCCGGCGAAGGCGAGGGAGGAGCCCCACTGGCCGGCCCCGGTCTCGGTGGAGAGCTTCGTCACGCCTTCCTGCTTGTTGTAGAACGCCTGGGCGACGGCGGTATTGGGCTTGTGGCTGCCCGCCGGGCTGACCCCTTCGTACTTGTAGAAAATCCGCGCCGTGGTCCCGAGCGCCTTCTCGAGCCCCCGGGCGCGATGGAGCGGCGTCGGGCGCCACATGCGATAAATGTCGCGCACCGGCTGAGGGATCTCGATGTGCCGCTCGGCCGAGACTTCCTGCCCGATGAGGGCCATCGGAAACAGCGGCGCAAGATCGTCCGGCCCGATCGAGCCGCCGTGACCCGGATGGAGCACCGGCGGAGGCGGCGTCGGGAGATCGGCGACAATGTTGTACCAGGAATGGGGGATCCGGTCTTCACCCAGAATGTACTTGTTCTGCTCGCTCATGCTGCCTCCCACGGGACTTTTCGCCCGTCGTCAAGACGCGGAAGCTACATGAGCGCTTGGGCGGGATGAAAGGCCTTTTTTGTCGCGGGGCCGCCGCTTGACAGGACGACGCCGGTTGCTCCATCAGGCGCCGTCGGCCGGAGCGGAGCCGAAAGGCTGGCCGAGCGAACTTTCCCGGACATGACATTTTCCGAAGACCTGCGCTACCGGCTGGAATTTGCCGGATTCCGACTTGTTCAGGGCGTCGCGCGCCTCCTTCCGCTCGAGGTCGCCTCGAAGGCCTCGGGCCTTGCGTGGCGCCTGATCGCCCCGCGCCTCTACCGGCAGGAGCGCGTGATGCGCAACCTCGCCCTCGCCTATCCCGATCTCTCCGAGGCGGAGCGCAAGACGCTCGCCGCAAAAATGTGGGAGAATCTCGGCCGGACCTTCGGCGAGTCGTTTCACCTCGAAGAGATCGCGTCGGGCGGCCGGGTGACGTTCGAATCCGAGGCTCAGATTGACGAAATCGCGCGCGGGGGTCCGTGTGTGGTGTGCGGCATGCACCTCGGCAACTGGGAGCTGGTCGCCTACGCCAGCAAGCGCATGGGAGTCCCGTTCACCGGCGTGTTTCAGCGGATCAGCAACCCCTACGTCGACGCTGAGACCCACAAGATGCGCGCCTTCCTCTACGAAGGGGGCCTGCTGCCGAAAACTCCTGTCACGGCGCGGAGGCTTCTGAAGGCCGCCAAGAGCGGCGGCTATCCGGCTTTTCTTGCCGACCTCCGCGACGACCGCGGCGCCTCGGTGCCGTTTTTCGGCCACCCGGCGCGGTCGAACGTCTTCCCCGCCCTGCTCGCTCGCTCGACCGGATTGCCGCTCTACGCTGGCGCCGCCTATCGGCTGCCGGGCGTGCGCTTCCAGATCAAGGCCGTTCGGATACCTATCCCCGAGACCGACGACCGCGAGGCCGACGCCGTCGCGGCGACTGCGGCGCTGCAGGCCCAATTCGAGGCCTTCATCCGCGACGCGCCGGAACAATGGATGTGGGCTCACCGCAAGTGGGACTAAGTGAGTGTCGGCTACCCGCCTTCCCATCGGGCGTCAGAGAGAACGCGTGCTAGGAC
The DNA here is from genome assembly GCA_963748545.1 of uncultured Alphaproteobacteria bacterium. Classification (GTDB taxonomy): domain Bacteria; phylum Pseudomonadota; class Alphaproteobacteria; order Rhizobiales; family Beijerinckiaceae; genus Roseiarcus. The sequence continues at coordinate 463,262 of CAVVJO010000003.1, read as the reverse complement.
AGGTGCGTGAACGCGCTTCTTCCTGCCACTTCTTCGACGTGGGCTTGCCGGCCGCGCTTCCGCCGTCATCATGCGCGACGACGCGGTCGTTCAAAGAGGACACGCCATGCAAATCGAGACGCCAGAAACCGTCGGGATGTCCGCAGACCGCCTGCGAAGAATCGGTCCGTGCATGACGGCCTATGTCGACTGCGGAACCTACGCGGGCGTCAGCACACTGGTCGCGCGGAGGGGGAAAGTCGTGCACGCCGGGCAGTTCGGCTGGCGGGACAAGGAGGCGAACGCGCCGATGACGGACGACGCGATCTTCCGCCTCTATTCTATGACAAAACCCATCGTCTGCACGGCGCTGATGACGTTCCTGGAGGAAGGCCGCATCCGCCTGGTCGACCCGGTGTCGACCTATCTACCCGTTTTCGGGCGCGTGAAGGTGCTGGGCGACCGCGGAGGCCTCGTCGATCCGGTGCGCCCCATGCTCGTGGCAGACCTGATGGCGCACACGAGCGGGCTCAGCTACCACTTCCTCGAGAATTCGCCCGTCAGCGGGATGTACGGGAAAGCCAAGCTTTTCGATGCGACGGCGACGCTCCAGGAAGCGATCGACAATCTTGCCCAGTTTCCGCTTGCGTTCCAGCCGGGCTCCCGATGGCACTACAGCGTGGGGATCGACGTGGCCGCGCGCATTGTCGAGGTGGTCGCGGGTCGGCCGCTCGGCGCTGTGCTCCGGGAACGCCTGTTCGAGCCGCTCGGCATGGACGATACGGGCTTCGAGGTCCCCGAGGCCAAGAGGCTTCGCCTCGCGGCGATGTATGGTCGGCCGGACATCGCCCTTCCAGGGACGACGTCCAAGGCCGCTTTTGAGGCCTGGCAGCGCGGCGTCAACGATCGGATCGACGTCTCCACGACCTATCCGGTCGGCGCTCCGGACATATTCGTGCGCGGCGGACATGGCCTGTTCAGCACGATTGGCGACTATTTCCGCTTCGCTCAGATGCTCTGCAATGGCGGTCGCCTCGGGGAAGCACGGATCATTGGCCGGAAGACGCTTGCGCTGATGCACGCCAACCGCGTGCCGCCATCCCTCCTACCGCTCGAGATCGACGGGATGCCCCTGCCCGGCTACGGGTTCGGCCTCGGTTCACGGGTCTTGTTCGACGTCGCGGCGAGCGCGGCGCCTGGCTCGGTCGGAGAGTTCGGCTGGTCCGGCGCGGCCAAAACCCACTATTGGGTCGATCCGCGGGAGGAGATGGTCGGGCTGTTCATGACCCAATCGATGCTGAGCTACGATCTGCCCGAGCTCGACCTTCGGGCGCTCGCCTATCAGGCGGTCGACGACTGACGCGGACGGCGGCGAGGCTAGCCAAAGACCGCCCGGGATCGGCGGCCTCGCAAGTCGCGTCAGCGCAGACCGATGGGTCGCGCCCGTCGCAGGCCAATGAGGCCCAACCCCGCGAAGCCTAGTGCCATCATCGTCAAGGATCTTCCCGGATGTGACGGAGCCCGGGGTGGAGGCCGAGTACGTTCCAAACAGGGCGCAAAAGGTCAAATTGGTCGCCAAAGCCCGTGTATCGAGGCTAAGATCGTCACGCTGATATCCTGACGCCGGCCTAATTTTTTCGGTCGCCAAAGACTGTTCAGCCGCCAGTTGTCTCGGTCATTCCCGGAGGCAGCCGAACGCGCATGATTTTGGTGACTCCGTGTGGTGGCGAAGAACGAGTGAATGCGCCTTGGGAGGCGACCATGAACGCAAGCGCGCGCGTCCTTTGCGACGGAATTTTTTTCGGCGAAGGGCCGCGCTGGCGGGAAGGCCGCCTGTGGTTCAGCGATTTTTACGCGAGGGCGGTCAAGTCCGTCTCGCTTGCCGGCGACATCCGCACCGAGCTTGAGATCAACGACGCGCCCTCCGGCCTCGGCTGGATGCCGGACGGATCGATGCTGATTGTGTCCATGGCCGCACGCCGCGTTTTGCGGCGTTCGTCCGCGGGGATCGTGACCCTCCACGCCGATCTGTCGCGTATCGCAACCTTCCATTGCAACGATATGGTGGTCGACTCGTCGGGCGGGGCCTATGTCGGCAATTTCGGCTTCGATCTCATGTCCGAGGTAAAGGCGCGCGGACGCGAGAGCGCGTTCCTCGATCATCCGACCGCAAAGCTCGCGCGCATTTCTTCCGACGGACGCGCGGAGATTGCGGCCGAAGACATGCACTTCCCCAACGGGTCGGTCATTGTGCCCGACGGCAAGACGCTAATCGTCGCGGAGACTCTTGGCGGCCGCCTGACGGCTTTCGATATTGGCGCGGACGGCGCTTTAAGCCGCCGGCGCATGTGGGCGCAGACTTTTCCGCGCGTTCCCGACGGAATCGCCCTCGACGCTTCGGGCGCCGTCTGGGTCGCCAACGCGGAGGGAGCGGAATGCGTGCGCATCACCGAGAGCGGGGAGGTCCTCGACATCGTCGGGACAAGCCAGAATTGCTACGCCTGCATGCTCGGCGGCGAGGACGGCAGGACGCTTTTCATGGCGACCGCGCCCACGTCCATGCCCGATCGAGCCGCAGCGGCGCCGAAGGGACGCATCGAGATCGCCTCCGTCGCCACGGGACATGCGGGACTGCCGTGAGCGCCCTTTGGGCCGGGTGAGGCAGGCCCAAACATCAGGATAGGCGGTGGGCGGCTTCGCCCTCCCATTCCGGCGCGGCCCGTGTCACGATGGCCTCTGGATTCGCCCTGCCCGGAGTTTTGAGCGCTTGCGCATCGCCACCTGGAACGTCAATTCCGTCCGACAGCGGATCGGCCATCTCTGCGACTATCTGAGGGACGTCGCGCCCGACGCACTTTGCCTTCAGGAGATCAAGTGCCTCGATGAGCAGTTCCCCCGGCTGGAAGTCGAGGCGCTCGGCTACAACGTCGAGACGCACGGACAGAAGGGGTTCAACGGCGTGGCGATCCTGTCCAAACGTCCGTTCGAGGTGACCCGCGGCCTGCCGGGCGACGACGCGGACGTCCAGTCGCGCTACATCGAGGCGATCATTTCGACTGATAGCGGCGTCGTCCGGCTCGCCAGCATCTATCTGCCGAACGGCAACCCGCCCGACACCGAGAAGTACCCTTATAAGCTCGGCTTCATGGAGCGGCTGATCGTTCACACGAAGGGCCTGCTCGAGTACGAGGAGCCGCTGGTTCTCGCCGGCGACTTCAACGTGATCCCCGAGCCGATCGACGCCGCCGTCCCCGAACAATGGACCCGGGACGCGCTGTTCCTGCCGAGGACACGCGAAAGCTACCGCAAATTCATGGCGCTTGGTCTGACCGACGCCTTAAGGGCGACGACGGATGCGGGCGGCTGCTACACGTTCTGGGACTATCAGGCGGGCGCCTGGCAGAAGAACAACGGCATCCGCATTGACCACCTGCTGCTGTCGCCGCAGGCCGCCGACCGGCTGGTTTCGGTCGAGATCGACAAGGCCATGCGTGGACGGGACAAGGCCTCGGACCACACGCCGATCCGAATCGAGCTCAGCGTCTGAACACAAAGCGCCAAACTGGGAAGGCGAACATGACAAGGTTGGCAAGGGTGGTCGTAGCGGCCGCTCTCACAGGCTTGCTCGGAGCCGAGGTCGCGACGGCGCATCCCGCGCGCATCGTTATTTCGCGTCACGGGGAAAAGACCGACGGTCCCGAGCTTTGCTCGGTTGGGCAACTGCGCGCTCAGGCGCTCGCGGCCCGGTACCTCGGCAAGGGCGCGCCCTTGAACGACGCAATCTTCGGGGCGGGCGGCAAGCCCGACGCTTTTTTTGCGGTTACCAAGCATACGCAAAAGACCGCCCAGCCCTCGGCCGACAGCTGGGGCGAGAACCTCACGGTATTTTCCGATGGCGATCTCGACACGGAGACCCAGGCAGCCGCTGCCGCGCTCGATCAGCCAGAGTACGACGGCAAGGTCGTGGTTGTCGTTTGGGAGCACAAACACATCGCCGAAGAAGACTCTTCGGGGCAAGAGGAGACAAACACGTTTAGGTCGTTGCTCAAGCTCGACCAGATTCCCGGAGCGAGCCCGCCGGCGAAATGGGAGGGTAAGAACTACGACTACTTCTGGATCGTCGATTACACCGGTCCGCAGCCAACTTTCACGGTTCTTCGGCAGGACTATGCCGACGCCGCTTACGCGCAGGTCCCCAACAACGCCTGGGGCGAGAAGGTCGACAAGCGCCGGTACCCCGAATTCTATCAGGACTGCGAACACTAGCCGGAGGGACTGCGCCTCACGGCTCGCCCTCGTCTATGGACGGTTCGGTAGCGCGAGACGCGCTCTCTCCGCTAGGACCCGCTCCTTCTAAGCTCTGCGCCGCTTATTGTCCTCGTCGTCGCCGCGTGCTTCTGTGCCGCCGCTCAAGTCACGCCCGGGGGGCCTCAATGAACCTGACGAAACGCGACCTTCTTCGTTTCGGCGCTGCTGGCGCCCTGGCTTCCGCCCTTCCTGAGGCTGCTCTCGCCCAGAACGCGCGGCCGGGAATGTTCCAGGCGGTCGACATCGCCCAGAACGGCTTCGCCTACGGCCTGCCGATCGTGATGAATTATGCGATCATGTACAAGTTCGCGATCGACAAAGAGTCCGGCCAGTACAAGGCGCCGTTCAACACCCTCGCCCATGCCCGCGACACGTTCACCTACAAGGACACGGCGGTCGTCACGCCGAACGCCGATACGCCCTATTCGATCGTCTGGTTGGACCTACGCGCGGAGCCGATGGTCATCAGCGTCCCTGCGGTCGATCCCAAGCGTTATTACTCCGTGCAGTTGATCGACAGCGGCACATACAACTACGGCTATATCGGCTCGCGCGCGACCGGCAGCGACGCCGGCGACTATCTCGTGGTCGGGCCGAACTGGCGCGGCGAGACGCCGGCGGGCGTCAAGAAGGTGTTCAAGTCGAGTTCGCAGCACTCGCTTGCGATCTTCCGCACCCAGCTCTTCAACCCGGCCGACCTCGACAACGTCCATAAAGTGCAGGACGGCTACAAGGCGCAGCCGCTCTCGGCCTTTCTCAATCAGCCCGCGCCCTCGGCGGCTCCCACGATTGAGTTCCCGAAGATCGACGACGATCTCGCGAATAAGAATTTTTTCCAGTACGTCGCCTTCATGATGCAATTCATGCCGCCGGCGCAGAACGAAGACGCGATTCGCGCCGACCTCGCCAAAATCGGCGTCGAGGCGGGCAAGCCTTTCAACATCGAAAGCCTCAAGCTTGACGATCGCCTTCAGATTCTCGTGGGTATGAAGATGGCCGACCGGCGGATCGACGACGTGATCAACCTCTCGGGCAAGACCGTCAACGGATGGCGCCTGGGCCTCGCCGGCGGCGACGCCTCGTCCTTCAACGGAGACTGGCTGAAGCGCGCGGCGGTCGCCAAGGGGGGCATCTACGCCAACGATCCAATCGAGGCCGCCTATCCCTTCGCCCGCACCGATGAGCGGGGACGCACGCTTGACGGGAAGAGCAAGTATACGCTGGCCTTCCCGGCCGACGGGCTACCGCCCGTCAATGCCTTCTGGTCCGTGACCATGTACGACGGAAAGACCCAGCTTCTGGTCCAGAACCCGATCGATCGCTACCTGATCAACTCCCCCATGCTGCCGGACCTGAAGAAGAACCCCGACGGTTCGATCACGCTCTACATCCAGAACGCATCGCCTGGACCGGACAAGGAGTCGAATTGGCTGCCCGCGCCGGCGGGACCGATCTACATGGTCATGCGCCTCTACTGGCCGAAAACCACCCCGCCCTCGATCCTGCCGCTCGGCGCCGGAACCTGGAAGCCACCGGGGATAAAGCGGGTGGGATAGGCTCACCGCAGGGGGCACAGAGGCGGACGAAGTCTTCGTGGCCCTTTATGATCGTGGTGGTGACGTACTACCGCTTTTGCACCACCGCCCGCACGACCGCGCTCTCGCCGACATGCAGATGACCCTCGTCGACCTGCGCTTCGGCCGCCTCGAGGACCAAGATGCCCTCGCCCGCAAAATCCTCGCGCAGCGTCTCGACCGAATAAAGCAACGCTTTGTCGCGCGGGCCGCCGCGCGCTCCGGCGGCGTGACGGAGCAATTGCTCGGGCCGAAACGCCTCGAGCACGATCAGGCCGCCGGGCTTCAGGCTCTTGAGCGCCTTGGCGTGGACAATGCGCCGCTCGGGTTCGACGAGGTGGAGATAGATCAGCGCGACCAGGTCGTAACGCGCCTTGGGCCAGTCCCATCGAAGCGCGTCGGCCTGAGTCGCGTTGAGCGCCAACCCACGCTCTTGGGCCAACGCCTTCGCCTTGGCGACGCCGAAGGCGGAGAGGTCGAGGGTGTCGACCGCCAGCCCCTGACCCGCAAGCCACACCCCGTTTCGCCCTTCCCCGTCTCCCGGCACAAGCGCGCGCTGGCCCGCCTTCAGCCGATGCGCCTGGGCGGCGAGAAAGCCATTCGGCACGAGTCCGTAGGCGTAAGCGTCCTGCCGGTAACGTTCGTCCCACATCGCCGCGGGCGAGACGGGTTCGGGCATCGGCGTACTTCCTTGCTTGCGCCTTGGGGGCGCAAAAGGACCCATGCGCGCAGCCGCGGGCTCCCGTCAACCGTCACACGCCTGTCAGGCCGCCCGGCGACTTTGAGCCCGGTCGATCGTGCGGGCCCGCGACAAAAAGCCCGCCATTTCCGCATTCCGCTTCGGCCGGAGATCAACTAGGGATGGCGGGCGCGCGCAGCGTTTCGCGCGGGCCCCAGAGGGGACAGTCTCATGAAAACCGCGTTATCCGCAGAGGCCGCTGCAGCCCTGATCCCGGACGGATCGGTCTGCCTGATCGGCGGCTTCATGGGGGTCGGCTCCCCGCACCGGCTTATCGACGCCATGGTCAAGCGCGGCGTGAAGAACCTGACCATCGTCGCCAACGACACCGCCATGCCGGGCAAGGGCATCGGCAAGCTCATCTCGGCCGGCGCGGTCAGCAAGCTGATCGCCTCGCACATCGGGCTCAATCCCGAGACGCAGAAGAAGATGATATCCGGCGAGATCGAGGTGGAACTCGCGCCGCAGGGAACGCTGGTCGAGCGCATTCGCGCGGGCGGCGTGGGCTTGGGCGGCGTCCTCACCGCCACCGGCATCGGTACGCTGGTGGAGAAAGGCAAGCAGATCATCGAAGTCGACGGCAAGCCCTACCTGCTTGAAAAGCCGATTCGGGGCGATTTCGCCCTCATCGGGTGCAAGCAGTCCGACTATTACGGCAATCTCGAATATTCGCTGACTGCCCACAACTTTAATCCCATCATGGCGCTCGCGGGCGAGATCGTCATCGCCGAGCCGCATCACATCGTGCCGGTTGGCGTCATCTCTCCCGATGACGTCAAGACGCCGGGTGTGCTCGTCACCCACCTCTTGGAAAGGGCCCTATGATGGACGACAAAGACATCATCGCTCAGCGCGTCGCCCAGGAAATCAAGCCGGAGATGCTCGTCAATCTCGGCATCGGCCTGCCGAGCATCGTCGCCAACTTCCTGCCGAAGGACGTGCACGTGTTCTTCCAGGCCGAGAACGGCGTCGTGGGCCTCGGCCCGCGCCCGCCCGAGGGGATGGAGGACGAGGATCTCACAGACGCCGGCGGCGGATTCGTCACTGCGATGCCCGGCGCCGCCTCGATCGACAGCGCGATGAGCTTCGCACTCATCCGCGGCGGCCATCTCGATATGACCGTGCTCGGCGGCCTTCAGGTCGACGAACGGGGCTACCTCGCCAATTGGATGGTGCCCGGCAAGATGGTTCCGGGCATGGGCGGCGCGATGGACCTCGTGGCCGGGGCGAAAGCTGTCATCGTGGCCATGGTCCACACGGCCAAGGGGGCTCACAAGATCGTCGAGCGTTGCACGCTGCCTTTGACCGCCACGCGCCGTGTGAGCTTGATCGTCACAGAGATGGCGGTGATCAAGCCGACCGAGAAAGGGCTTGTGCTGATGGAGAGGGGCCCAGGCGCGACGGTCGAGGACATCATCAAGGCGACCGGCGCGAAGCTGATCATCGAGAGCGACGTTCCCGAGATGAAGCTGAACTAAGGGCCGCGTCCGCGCGGGCCCCCCTTCGTGCAGCGAAACCAAAGGTTTTTACCGCTTGCGCCCTCTCCGTGCGGACGCCTTGTGGCCTTCGTCGTCGGCGTTGATCGGAGCCGCCGGCATCCCGCCCTCTGGCTGCGGTACGGCCACATACTCGAAATCGGGCTCCTCGTTCCAGGGGCCGCGAAAATCATCCTCTTGCGAGAGATTGAAGACGAGCTTCACGGTGTCGTCGGGCGGGATGTTGCCGAAGAAGGGATCATCGAGCTTGCCCATCGAGTTCGAGCGCCTTCATGAACATGTTGGCGTGAGTGATCTCCCGCGTGAGGAGATGGTGCAAGGTCTTCTTGGTGCCCTCGTCCTCGCTGGCGTTGATCAGAGCCTCATAAGTCTGCCGCGCGCCAGCTTCCGCCGCGATATTCGCCCTGAGATCGCGAACGACGTTCCCGCCCTCGTTGATATAGGCGGCGGTCCAGCAGCTGCCCTGACTATCGAGAAAATGCGGGCCGCCGCCCTTGATCTTAAACAAAGGCGCGTTGTGGACTGATTCCTGATCAAGCTTGCTGGTGTGCTGAGCGATCAGTTTGCCGACCATTTCGAGGTGGCTGAATTCCTCGATCGCGATGTCCTGGAGCATGTCCCGTATTCCAGCATTCTCGACGTGGAACGACTGCACCCAGTACTGCAGCGCGGCGGTCAATTCGCCGGTAGCGCCTCCAAACTGCTCGAGTAGGTATGTGCCAAAACGGGCGTCAGGCGTCCCGACGTTAACGGGTTGAATTAGCTCCTTGCGGTGTAGAAACATAAGATTTTCCTCTTCGCGAGTGAAGCTGCCTGGATTCTCGGGAAGTCGCGAACGACGCTTCTCGGGCTCGTCGAACGTTTGCCCCTGCGAAACGTCGCGTTGAGGTATTGGTTCCGCTGCTGCCGACCTCGCATCGCGGGCGCCCGAACCTGCGGTCCGCCCTTTCAGTCCGAACCTCGTCCTGTGCTGAATTCGTAGAGTCGCTGGTTTTGGGTCTGTCGGGCTATCGCGCCTCTCGGAAACCATTCACGCCGCAGCCCGACGGTTCCACAGGCGTGGGCAAGGCGGCCGCCTATTCATATCGACATGCCCGCGCTGGTCGGTCGGAAGCGAGCGCCCGAAGCGCTTGCCGCCCTGCCCCTGACTTAATCCGCGCCGAGATACCACCTCGACTGGAGCCGACCTTCGTCATACCTTGGCGGGCGCCCCGAGGAAGTGGTCGATCGTTTCGAAAAACTTGGCCACAGAAATCGGCTTTGAAAGATAGGCCTCGCACCCACCCCGAAGAATTTTCTCCTCATCGCCCTTCATGGCGAAGGCGGTGATGGCGACCACGGGAATGTGCCGGAGCTCCTCGTCGTCCTTGAGCCACTGAGTCACCTCGAGCCCCGAGACCTCGGGGAGCTGGATGTCCATCAAAATGAGGTCCGGACGGTGCCGGCGCGCGATGTCCACCGCCTCGACGCCACTCCGGGTCTGCACAATCTTGTGGCCGCGAGTCTCGACGAGATCATTGAAAAGCTTCATGTTGAGCTCGTTGTCTTCGACAATGAGGACAGTCTTCGACATGGCGGATTTCCAGAGGCGGCGCGAAGCGCATTGGCGCTAACAACCTTATCCCATACACCTTACAAAAGGGAGAATCAGACGATGCGCGGACCCGCGCGTGAGCGTTCGTCCACAGGCGCCGATGCAGAACGCAATTTGGCGGTTGAAGCGCTGGGCTTTTTGGCCGCTGACGAGACGCGCCTCGAGCGATTTCTCGCGATCACAGGCCTCGGCCCGCACAATCTTCGACGAGCGGCCGCCGATCCCGGGTTCCTTGTCTCGGTTCTCGACTATCTCGTCGGCGACGAGCGGCTCATGGTCGCGTTCGCTGCTGAGAAGGGTCTCCGGCCCGAAGCGGTCATGCGGGCGTTCGAGGCGCTTCGCGGGCCGCCCTCGACAGGCGCGCCATGAGCAGCGGAGGCCCGACCCTTTGGCAGGCCATTCTGTGTCGGGATTGCCTCGTCCGGCGGTCGGACGAATCGATGCGCTGTCCGAGTTGCGGCTCGCCCAGGGCGGTCGATCTCAAAGCGGCCGCCGGACTGAACGTCGCCCATGTCGACTGTGACGCGTTCTATGCCTCGGTCGAGAAGCGCGACGATCCGGCCCTTCGGGACAAGCCGCTAATCGTCGGCGGAACAGGAACGCGCGGCGTGGTTTCGACCTGCTGCTACCTCGCGCGCACGTATGGCGTGCGCTCGGCCATGCCGATGGCGCGGGCGAGAGCCCTATGTCCCGCTGCCGTGGTCCTCTCCCCAGACATGGCGAAATACGTCCGCGTCGGCAGGGAGATCCGCGCGCAAATGGAGGAGCTGACCCCTCTGGTCGAACCGCTTTCGATCGACGAGGCCTTCCTCGACCTCTCCGGCTGCGAGGGGGCAAATGGGGCGGACGCGGCCGAGACGCTTGCGCGCTTTGCTCGTCGGATTGAACGCGAGGTCGGGGTGACCGTCTCGGTTGGCTTGAGCTACTGCAAGTTCCTGGCGAAGATGGCCTCGGAACTCGACAAGCCGCGCGGCTTTGCCGTTCTTCGACGGGACGAGGCGAAGGCGTGGCTCGCGCCGCAGGGGATCGGCCGGCTTTGGGGTGTTGGCAAGGCGGGCCAGCGGAAATTGGAGCAACTGGGTTTCCGACTGATTGGCGATCTTCAGCGGATGGACGAGAGCGCAGCGTGGAAGAGTCTCGGCGACGACGGGCGCCGGCTGTGGCGGCTCGCCCAAGGGATCGACGAGCGCCGCGTAAGCCCCGATCGCGAGACCAAAAGCATCTCGAGCGAAACGACGTTCGATGTCGATGTCCGCGACCGGGACGAATTGACCCGCGTGCTGCTCCGCCACTGCGACCGTGTGGCGGCCCGACTGCGCAGAGCCGGTCTCTCCGCGGGCGGAATCACGTTGAAGCTGCGCTTGCCGGATTTCAGCTTGCGCACCCGCAGTCGCGCCGGCCTTCCTCCCACTCAACTTGCGCCCCGGCTGTTTGCAACCGCTCGCGCTCTCTTGGACGCGCAGCCGGAAGGAACCGCTTATCGACTGATCGGCGTCGCCGCAACCGATCTCGGACCGGCCTCAGCAGCCGACGGCGCCGATCTCGTCGATGGCGACAGGAGTTGCGAGACGATGCGCGAGGCGGCGATTGCGGCGTTGCGGGACAAGTTCGGCGCCGACGCGGTCGAACGCGGACTGGCCTTTCGCGCGGCAAGGCCCAAACCGTGAAGACGGCCGCTATGGCTTGGCGCAGGCGGAGTTCGGCAGGATTTCGAGCTTGCGGAGACGCGCGCTGAGCGCGAACGTCCCATAGTCCAGCTTGAGACTGCCCGACACCCCATTCTCGTAGAGATCATAGGACAGCGTATATTCAGGCGCTGAGTCCTTGGACGCCTCGTTGAAATAAGAGACGACCACCGGCCAGCGGCGAACATCCTTGAGCGCGGACGTGTTGCTCGAAGTCTTCGCTCGGCTTGGTCGCCTCCTTGCCGATCACCGCCATGGTCGCGTAGATCTTCGCGCCCGTGTCCGAGCCGTCATAGACACGAGCCTGAAACGCCCCCCCGCCGCCTTTCGCGGCGTCGATCAACCGTTCGACGTGCTGCGTCGGAAACAGGACGTCGTGACCGAAGTCGATCGTCTTGGCTTTCGGCTCCGTCAACTCGACCCTGAGATCGTCGTTGGCGCCTCGGGTCGCCGTCCCCGCGATCGGCGGGGCGTCCTGGACGCCTTTGGTGTCGATCGTGAACCGCATAGACGCCCCGTCTCCCGCCTCAAACGAGGTGGCCTTGACGTCCATCGCGATCGGGTCGCCCTCGCTCCGCTCCATCTCGGTCATCTGGCGGAAGCTCGACGTATAGCCGTCGCAGGCGGAACCACGAAACTCATAAGCGATGAGCCCCGTCGCCGCCACGGGAGTCTGGACCGACCCCAAAGGCGGAGAATCCGGATCGATCAGCGATATGTCATAGGCTGCCCGATGCGATGCAAGCGGCGCGGCCGCGGCGGCCCCGCTCAGAATAAGGCCAACGGCGGCGGCGGCGAACAGACTCGAAGCCATAATTTCTCCAGAGAACCTTCGCCGCAAATTCCCTCGTATTTCCGGCGCTTTCGTGACGGCGCCAACGCTCCTTGTCAGAGCGTATCGCTCGACGGCGCCGGTCCCCAGACCTCTTCGAGCGAGCCGGCGGCGTCGAGTGGGTCCTCGTCCGCCCGAAGCGCCGCCTCGTCGCTTGGCTGAGGCACCCCGTACCCGGGCGGCAGCTTTCCGTCGAACAGCCCCGCCGCCTGAAGTTCGTCGAGGCCGGGCAGATCGCTGATCGCGTCGAGCCCGAACTGAACTAGGAACTCGGTCGTCGTGCCATAGGTGATCGGCCGTCCGGGGGCCTTCCGCCGGCCGCGCATCCTCACCCAGCCGGCCTCCATGAGAACGTCGAGCGCTCCCTTGGACACCGCCACGCCACGGATTTCTTCGATGTCGGCGCGGGTGACGGGCTGATGATAGGCCACGATCGCCAGCGTTTCGATCGCGGCGCGGGAGAGCTTGCGTTTGTTATCGTCTTCACGAGCCAGAAGCCAGGAGAGATCTTCCGCCGTGCGGAACGTCCAGCGTCGCGCCACGCGGACAAGGTTGACGCCGCGGCCGGCGTAGAGCCGCTGCAGCTCCTCCATGACAGCCCCGACGTCGGCGCCGTCGGAGAGCCGTGCGGCGATCGCCGCATCGTCCAACGGCTCGGCGGAGGCGAACACCATCGCCTCGGCGACCCGCACGTCCTCAGGCGTCGCGCGCGGCGTAAGCGCGTCAAACAGTTGAGCAACATTGCTTCCGCTCGTCATCCGGGCCATCGCGGGTCCTTCACGGTTCGGTTCATCGCCGTCACGCGGCCGCGCCTTCGGGAGCGGTCGACGCCGCGGCGCGGATCCAGATCGGGGCGAAGGTCTTCTCCTGCCTGAGCTCGATCTTCCCCTCGCGGACGAGTTCGAGCGAAGCGGAAAAGGACGAGGCGCGCGCGCTACGCCGCATCTTGGGGTCGAGACAGGCCTCGAGAAGCCAGTCCTCGAAAGCGGTCCAATCGAGGCTGAGGCCAACGAGGCGGGCCAGCGCCTCGCGCGCCTCGGCCAGCGACCACACCTCGCGCGCTTTGAAGCGTACCCGGGCGCGCGCGTGCTTCTGCGCCTGGCGCGCGTAGGCCGCGAGGAGATCATAGAGAGTCGCGTCCCACTGCGAACGCCGCTGAACCTCGACCGCTTCCGGCTCACCGCGACCGAAGACGTCTCGCCCAAGACGCGTGCGATTGAAGAGCAACCCCGCCGCCCTGCGGATCGCCTCGAGGCTGCGAAGCCGCTGGGCAAGCGCCTCGGCGAGCTCCGCGGCGTCAGGCTCTGCCGCCTGCCGCGGAGCGGGCAACAAAAGCCTCGACTTCAAGAAGGCGAGCCAGGCCGCCATGACCAGGTAGTCGGCCGCGAGTTCGAGCCTTTGCTTGCGCGCGGCCTCCACAAACAGCAAGTATTGCTCGGCGAGCGCGAGGATGGAGATGCGGGACAGATCGACCTTCTGCCGGCGCGCGAGCTCCAGCAGAAGATCGAGGGGGCCCTCGAACCCGTCGAGATCGACCGTGAACGCGGACTCGTCACTCGCCTGCTCAGAATCGAAATCGCTGCGGAACGGCGCCTCTCCAGGCACGAATCACCTCCAAATGCCGGAATCCTGTGTGGCGCCGAGCCTCAGGGACAGCAAGAGCGGTCTCGGCGGCGTCAACAGGCGACACGCCGAGCGTAACCCCTACCCGCCGAACGGAGCTTTCATAGGACGCACGCTCCCCGGCCGGGAGGCGGGTTTCCGGCGCGCTTCCCCGGTCCCTGCGAAGAGCACGACGACGCCCGGCTTTGCGGCCCGTCAGTAACGCCGGAACAGGCTCACCATCTTGCCCTGGACGCGGACCCGGTCCGGTCCAAATATCCTTGTTTCATAAGCCGGGTTCGCCGCTTCGAGCGCGATCGAGGCGCCGCGCTTCCGAAGCCGCTTCAGGGTCGCTTCTTCGTCATCGATGAGCGCCACGACGATATCGCCGGTCTCGGCGGCGTCCTGCTTGCGAATGATGACCAGATCGTTCTCGAAGATGCCGGCCTCGATCATCGAATCGCCGCGCACCTCAAGGGCGAAATGGTCGCCGCTCCCGAGAAAGTCCGGCGGCATGCCGATGGTGTCGGTCCGTGTTTGGATGGCGGAAATCGGCGTGCCGGCGGCGATGCGGCCCATCAACGGCACCATGACCGGCGCGCGCGCTTCGGAACCGGACGCCGGCGACGGCGCCCGAACGCGTCCCAGATCGCCGTTGATCACACTGGGCGAGAACTTCTGCGGCCGCGGAGAGGCGACCGTCGCGGACTCCGGAAGGCGCAGCACCTCGATGGCGCGGGCGCGGTTGGCCAGACGCCGAATGAAGCCGCGTTCCTCGAGCGCCATGATCAGACGATGTATGCCCGATTTCGAGCGCAGATCGAGCGCGTCTTTCATCTCGTCGAACGAGGGCGGGACGCCGTCCTCCTGCAGGCGCTCGTGGATGAAGCGCAGCAACTCGCTTTGTTTTCTCGTCAGCATAAGACACCCCGCACGGCCAAAACGCGATTCGATGGGACGATGGAACCCAAGAGAATCACTGCGCGACCTAAACAAATCACGAACGTAAGCTAGCCGTTCATGCTGTGTTCTGCAAGAGCAATCTGGAAGCTGGGGAGCGGCCCGTGGCCTGGGCGAGCGCGAAACAGCCCCCTCTCCAGTGCGCGCAAGACCCTTTAACCCTCCAAGGCTGTCGACGCGGTCGCGCTGAGGTTCTCCCCGATCGAATAGGAGCAGATGCGGGAGAGGTGGACGTAGGGGAGTCCGGTCTCCTCCGCCCAGATGTTGAATTGCGCCTGGATCTTCTTGAGGTCGCCCCTGGCCTTTGGCTCTTCGGAGATGTCCAGGCCGGCGTCGCGGAGGCACGCGACGACGTCCTTCGAGGTCGTGAACCCGTCCCATCCGATGAAGCGCAGGAACATCTGGCCCGTCATGCCGCCGAGCCGGTCGCCGCGCTTGGCGAGGAGGTCGAGCAGGCCGATCTGGTCCGACGACGGCCAATCGGCCAGGAACGCCCCGAAGCCGCCGTGCTCCTTGGCGATGGCCTGAACGAAGGCGGCGTTTCGGCGCACCGACTGGATCTTCGCCCCGTTGCGGACGATGCGCGGGTCCCGGACGAGGGCGTCCCAGGCGTCGTCGGGCTCGAAGGCGAGCCGCGCCGGGACGAACCCCTGGAAGGCCTCCTCGAAGCCCGGCCATTTCGCCTCGATCACGCTCCAGGCGAAGCCCGCGGAGAAGACCCGTTTGGTCATCTCGGCGAGCGCCCGGTCGTCGGGGAGCCGCCTTAGCGCTTCGCGATCGGGCCTGGGAGGCAGGAGCGCGGCGAGGCTGTCGGCGCCGCCCTTGCGCGCCTCGGCGCGGGCGCGGATGGCGGAGAACGGCGTCATGACCAGGGATTCCTCGGAGCGCGGCTCAGGACGCCCCTTTTCACCGCCGCCGGGCCCGGCGTCAATGCGGCGGCCGGGAGCGCCAATTTCTGTCCGAAGTCTCGTATTTTCAAGGGCTTACGCCTCGTTTTGGCCGATTGTCGCGCGAGACTTGCAATCTTATCAGAGACTTAGTGACGGAATGGCC
Organism: uncultured Alphaproteobacteria bacterium; assembly: GCA_963748545.1. Lineage (GTDB taxonomy): Bacteria > Pseudomonadota > Alphaproteobacteria > Rhizobiales > Beijerinckiaceae > Roseiarcus. The sequence goes on along the minus strand of CAVVJO010000003.1, from coordinate 447,440 downwards.
CGTCTGGCGGAGCGCTCGGCCGACGCTGACGCCCGCGTGCGCATTTCGTCGCATTGCGCAGGCGCGGCTCTCGGGGTCCTATGGGCGAACCGACAACAAGAAGCCGGCGCCGGCGCGCGGGGCCCCTGCGAATTCCCCCGAGCGCGGCGCAGCGACCGGCCGGCTCAACGCGACGGCGCGGCGAGCCACGATCCCTCGAGGGAGGACGACATGAGCGCTGACAACGCAGGAGCCGCCTGGGACCCGATCGTCCTCGCGGGGCATTTCCAGTCGATCGCCGAGCAGAGCCAGAAGCTGATGCTGCGGTTTCTGGGCAAGCAGCCCGACGACGGACATTTCGGCATGGGCGACCCGTCCGTTCTCGGCGACGCCTTTCTCGATCTGATGACCAAGATGATGAGCAATCCTTCGGCGGTCGCTGCGGCCCAGATTGATCTCTTCAACGACAGCATGACCGTCTGGCGCCACGCCGCGGAGCGCATGCTCAATATTCCCAGCGAGGACCCTCCGCCGCCGAGGGACAAGCGGTTCAGCCACCCGGAATGGAGCGAGAACGCGACGTTCAGCTTCATCCGCGAGAGTTACCTCGTCGCTTCGAAATCGCTGTTGTCGACGGTCCGGGGCGTCAGCGATCTCGACCCCGCGACCGCCCGCAAGGTGGATTTCTACACGCGCCAGTTCGTCGACGCGATGTCGCCCTCGAACTTCATCGCCACCAATCCGGAGGTGCTGTCGGCGACGCTGAACACCGGCGGGGAGAATCTGCTGCGGGGGCTCGAACACGTTCTCGCCGACCTCGACGAAGGCGGCGGCCGGCTGCAGATCTCGATGACGGGCAAGGAGGCCTTCCGGCTCGGCGAAAACATCGCCGCGACGCCATGCAAGGTCGTCTACCAGAACGAGCTCTTGCAGCTCCTCCAGTATGAGCCGTCAACGCCGAAAGTGCGCAAGCGGCCGCTGTTCATCATCATGCCGTGGATCAACAAGTTCTACGTTCTCGATCTGCAGCCGAAGAACTCGTTCATCAAATGGGCGGTCGACCAGGGGCACACGGTGTTCGTGCCCTCCTGGGTCAATCCGGACGAGAGGCTCGCCCAGACGAGCTTCGAGGACTACATGGTCCACGGGCTGATCGACGCGTTCAACGCGATCGAGGCGGCGACCGGAGAGCACAAATTCAACGCGATCGGCTATTGCCTCGGCGGCACCATGCTCAACGCGACCATCGCCTATCTCACCGCGCATGGCGACGACCGCATCGTCAGCGCCACCAATTTCGTCACCCTGGTCGATTTCACCGATTCCGGCGACATGGGCGTGTTCGTCGACGAGCAGCAGATTTCCGCGGTCGAGAAGCGGATGCAGGAGCATGGCTACCTCGACGCGGCCGACATGGCGATGTCGTTCAACATGCTGCGCGCAAACGATCTCATCTGGTCGTTCGTCGTCAACAACTACCTGCTCGGCAAAGATCCGGTTCCCTTCGATCTTCTTTACTGGAACGCCGACGCGACCCGCATGCCCGCGGTGATGCATTCCTATTACATGCGTAACATGTACCAGAAGAACCTCCTGAAGGAGCCCGGCGGCATTACCCTCGCCGGCACGCCGATCGACCTCAGGACGATCAAGACGCCGATGTTCCTGCTGTCGTGCAAAGAGGACCACCTCGCGCCCTGGAAGTCGACCTACGCGGCGACGCAGCTCTATTCGGGCCCGGTCACTTTCGTGCTGGCGGCCTCGGGACATCTGGCCGGCGTGATCAGTCCGCCGGGAAGCAAATACGGCCATTGGACCAACGACAAGACCCCTCCGACTCCCGACGAATGGTTCGCCGGCGCCGAGGCGCAAAAGGGCTCGTGGTGGCCGCTGTGGGACAAATGGGTGACCCAATTCGCGGGCGGCCACGTGAAGGCCCGCGTCCCCGGCGACCACAAGCTGAAGGTGATCGAGGACGGCCCAGGGTCCTATGTGCGTATGCGCGCCGTTTGAGGGCGTGAGGACTGGGAACGGCGGAAGGGGAGCGCCGCATTGCGGTAGGCCGGCTGGCGGACGGTCGATTTTTCTTTTCTTTCCGCGGCGAGGCCGGCGCGGTCACCGCCAGGCGCGTCGCCTTCGCGCCGATCGCGCACTCTCTCTTCATGTGAGAGGCGACGGGCTAAGCCCGTGGACATGACCTCCAGACTAGCGGTCGGTCCGCTTATTGCGGCTAGTTGGCAAATGTAAATTTAGTAAGCATCGCAGCAATGTGCACAGTCGAAACCTTGTTGCTGTAGGAAATTTATCTCCTAGCTTGCTTTATTTATGTTTCGTTAGGCAGCAGTCATCTCTAATCGTTCAGTTTGCATTTTCTTTCGTCCTCGTAGTCTTCCGGGACGCCCTCCGCGTTCGCCAAGTCTGGAGTTGTGGGCATGAAACCAACTTGGGAGAAGCTTTTCGCAAGCATCGGCCAAGCGCCTCCACACGCCGGCATGATTCCCGCTTTCGGCAACGAAGCCGTCGGCATGACAGACGAGGTTGCAAAGGGTCCGCTCGGGCAGACCCCGGTCGAAGACTTCACGCCGAACTCCGAGAAGGTCGCGCGCACCTTCAACTCGATCGGTCAGCGCAACGAAACGCTGCGCGCCCAGTTGGACGCGATTGAATACTCGTTCCGCGACATCGAGGCGATCCGAACCCAGTTTCGCGACGCGCTCGGCACGATCGACGAAACCCTGTCGGAGATCGAGCGAACGAAGCTGGCCCATTTAGAATCCGAACGGAAGCTCGAGACCCTGATCGCCGTTCATGAGCGGCTAAAGAAGGATCGCGCCGCATTGCGGATCGATCGCGACGCGCTGGCGGCCTCGCAGGAAGAGGTCGCCGCGCGCGCTGCCGAGCTTGAGCGCGCGCTGACCGCGGCCGAAGCCGAGGCTTCTGAGGCGCGCGCGGCGCAGGCGGACCAGGGCGCCAAGCTCCAGCAGCGGGAACGGGAGCTCGAGGACAGTCGGCGGGCGCTGCAAGCGGCAGGCGGGCAGCTGCCGGCGATGCGCGCCGAGTTCACAATCAAGGAGAACCGCCTTCAATTGGTCGAACGGCAATTCGCCGAGCTGAACGACCATTGCAATCTGCTCACGCAGGAGAACGAGACGCTGCGAACAAGGATCGAAGAGTTTGTCGTCAACGGCTCGAAGCTCGGCCGACACGTGGCTGAGCTGAAGGACCGGCGGGACGACCTTGAGCGAAGATTGGAGGAAGCGGAGAGATCGCTTGCTCAGGAGACGGCGGCGCATGCGATGCTCAAGACGGCTCACCTTGACGCGGTGGAGGCGCAAAAGCTCAGCGAAGCGGAGCTGGAGGAAAAGCTCGCCACCGCGACAACGCGGCTGGAAGCCGCCGAGCGGTTGCTGTCCGAGGCGCGTGCAGCGATGCACGAGCATGATGCGGCAACCCGGGAGCTCGAACAGCGCGTCCTCGAGAAGTCGCTTGCGGTCAAGTCGCTTGAGGCCCAGATCGCCGACCTGGAGTGCGATCTGAAAACCGCGCATCTTGCTCATGTTGAGGATGAAGCGGCGCGCGCCGCCGAATTGGAGCGCTCGATGGCGCTCGCGAAGTCCCAGATCGATAAGGAAGCTGCCCTTCACCGCGCCGAACAGAAGATCGCGAGACTCGAAGCGAGGTTCGAGGAACACAATAAGGCGGCCTTGGGCGATCGCGCTCTCCTCGAAGACAGGATCGCCGAATTGATGGAGCAGGTGGAGGCTCAAACGGCCGCCCGCTTATTCGCGGAAGGCGCCTTACAAAGCGCCCGGCAAGAGCGAAGCGTGCGACGAGAAGAACGCGACCAGGCGCTGGGACGGGGACCTGAGAACGCCTGACCATCAAGCGGCGCGGCGGCTTCGCGCATGCGGCCGCCAGGAGCGGTCGACACGGGCGGGGCGACGAACCGGAGGTGTCGGTCGAACAAACGAGCGCGTCGCCGAGGCGTCAGCCCCGCGCTATGCGCCCGGACCACCCCGAGCACGGCCGAGATCGCGGCCAACTCGGCGCGCGCCTCCTTGAGGTCCAAGGGCTCGGGCGGCCGGATGACGGCCAATGCGGCCTCGGCGCGGCGCGCGCTCTCCCCAGCAAGCCAAGGCGTCACCGAAGCGACGGCGCGGGCCTCGTCGAGATTGCCGTTGCAATGGAGCGCGAGGTCGAGGCCGGCGTCGAAGATTTTTTGCGCGCGATCTTCGAACGAGCCCTGAAGCGCGTTCATCGACACGTCGTCGCTCATGATCAGTCCGCCAAAGCCGATCGCGCCGCGCATGATCTCTTCGACGACGATACGCGAGGACGTGGCGGGATGGTCCGGGTCGAGCGCGCGATAGACCACGTGAGCGGTCATCGCCATCGGCAGGTCGGCAAGCGCGCGGAACGGCGCAAAATCGCGCTCGAGCGCCTGGCGCGAGGCCTCGACCACCGGCAACTCGTGATGGCTGTCGGCCCGCGCCCGGCCGTGACCCGGCATGTGCTTGACGACCGGCGCGACGCCGCCCTCGAGCAGCCCCTCCGCGAAGGCGCGGCCGAGCGCGGCGACGCGGCTCGGGTCTTCGGACCAGGCCCGCGCGCCGATCACGGCGTGCGTCCCCGCGTCGGCGACGTCGAGCACCGGGGCGCAGTCGATCGTGATCCCGACCTCATGCAAGTCGTGGGCGATCATGTGTCCAACCAGCCGCGCCGCGGCTGCGGCGTCTTCCGGCTCAAACTCGGCGCCGATCCGCCCGGCGGCCGGGAAGGCCAGCCAGTTTGGCGGCCCCATCCGCTGCACGCGGCCGCCCTCCTGATCGATCAGCACCGGCGCATCCGGCCTCCCCACGCAGTCGCGGAAGCTTTGCGTCAGCGCACGGAGCTGGTCGCGGTCCGCGACGTTGCGCTTGAACAGGATCAGGCCCCACGGGTCGGCCTCGCTGAGAAACGCGCGCTCGTCCGGGCTCAGGGCGAGGCCCGCGCAACCGGCGATGAAGGCCTTGGGCATGGGAGCTCCGTTGGACTGGCGAGGCGCGATGGCAGGGCGCCCGTCTCGCGCACCCTAGCCCATCGAAAGATGGGCGTCCTTGCGGAAACCCTGCCGGCGGCGAGACGCCGCCGCTCCGAAACCTTGCCGGCGAGACGCCGCCGCTCCGAACGACCGGCCGCCTACTTGGCGACGAAGCACTGTCCGCCGTCACCCTTGATTTGGGCGCAGAGCGATGCGGCGTCGGCTTTCGACAGACCCGTCACGCGAACGCGATAGATCGTGTCGCCGTTGACGTTCGCCTTGTGCACGGCGAGCGCCGCACCGCCGAGGGCGGAGGCGTATTTCTCGTTGAGCTTCGACATCACGCCTTTGGCTTCGGCCTCGGACCGCGGGGCCGCGAGCTGCACCGCCCAGCCGCCCGATGCGGTGGCCGGTTCGGCGCCCGCCTCCGCGGCCGGCTCCGCCGCCGCTTCCTGCGGTTTGACCTTGACCGGCTTCTCGGGCTTGGCCGCCGGCGCGCCGAGCTGGGCCGGCTCGCCCCCGGCTTCAGCCGCGCCGCCGGGAGCGGTCGTGTCGGTTTTGGCGACCACAACGCGCGCTGACGATTTCGGCGGGCTGAGCTTGGTCGGCAGTTCGATCTTCGGCGTCGAGGCTTGAGCGCTTGCGGCGTCTGCCGGCGGCTTCGCCACGGCCTTCGGCGGGGCTTTGGGGGGCTCCTGGACAACAGGGGCTGGCGGCGTCTGGATGGCGGAGGCGTCCGCGACCGAATTGGGGATCACCGTGCCGTCCGGACGCAGGGAGATCGTGCGCACCGGTTTCGGCTCGGGGAACGGAGACGCCGCCGCCGGCGCCGGCTGGGGCGCCGCGACGACCACCGGCGTGTCGACCGTGCCGCGTACGAGCGGGCCGGCGGCGTCGGTCGTCGAGGCCGGCGGGGGCGCCGAGGTCTGGGCGTTGAGATCGACCGGCTGCTCCTCGTTGTTGACGACCTTGACCTTGCTGGCCTGGGTGTTGTCCTTGAGCAGATTGGCGCCGGCGTCGTTCGAGGTCGCCACGGTGGCGTCGCTCGGCGGCTGCACCTTGGTCGGTCCTTCGACCGCGGCGATAAAGGGCGGCGACTTCGGGAGTCCGGGCAGACCGCCCCTCAAGGCGAAAACCGAGCCGATCATGGCGACGCCGGCGATGGCGAGCGCCGAAACCGTCCAGAGCCACCGCCTGGACCGGCGGGGCGCCGGCGGCTGGGCAAGTCTCTCCGGATAGGCCTCAAGCGGCGGTTCGTCGGTCTCGACGAGATCCTCGGCTTCCGCATCGTCGGCCTCGAGGTCCACCGGATCGTCGAATGCCGGGCGAAGCGCGCCGGCCTCGAGCGGCGGCGGGGACGCCACGGGAGCGGCGGGCACGACCGGAGCGGCCGGGACCACGGTCGGCGCGGCCGACGCGCCCGCGGTCTTGGGCCGCGAGGCTTCGACCAGTCGGGCAAGCTCCGCCAACGGATCATCGACTGTGGATGGCGCGCCTGCGGCGCGAAGTCGTCGTTCCAAGTCGTCTAGGTCGATATCGACGGCCGCACGGGCCCCGGAAACGCTCATGTCACCCTCACTCGCGGACCCATCGGGCGACACGCCCGGCGCATTGGGAACGGTCCGCTAACGCATTTCTGCGGGGGCGCTAACCCCCAAGATTGACAGCGCGGAGGCCAAAACAAGGCCGACCGAAGCCACCAGGCCCAATCGGGCATAGGACAAGTTTCGATCCTTTTCATTAACGAAGCGCAAATCCTTCAGGTCTTTGCCTCGATTCCAGTGCGCGTGGAACCGCGTCGCCAGGTCGTGGGCGTAGAAAGCGATCCGATGCGGCTCGTGCGCGTCGGCCGCCTGCAGCACGGCTCGGGGATAGTGCGCCATGGCGCGAACGAGCTCCCGTTCGCCCTCGTCGGTCAGGAGAGCGGCGTCCGCCTGGGCGAGCGCGGCCGGTTCGAGGTCGAGATCGGGAAAGACCACGTGGGCCTGCCTGAGGACGCTCCACGTGCGCGCGTGCGCGTACTGGACGTAGAAGACCGGATTGTCCTGGCTCTGTTCGATCACCTTGGCGAGGTCGAAGTCGAGCGGGGCGTCGTTCTTGCGCATCAGCATGATGAAGCGCACGGCGTCGGAGCCAACTTCATCCACAACTTCACGAAGCGTCACGAAGTCTCCGGAACGCTTCGACATTTTGACCTGATCGCCGGCCCGCATCAAGCGCACCAGCTGGCACAGGCGCACCTCGAGCCTGGCGCGCCCGTCCGAGAGCGCGGTCACCGCCGCCTGCATGCGCTTGACGTAGCCGCCGTGGTCGGCGCCCCAGACGTCGACGAGCGTCAGAAAGCCGCGGTCGATCTTGGTCTTGTGGTAGGCGATGTCGCTGGCGAAATAGGTGTAGCTCCCGTCCGACTTGATCAGCGGACGGTCGACGTCGTCGCCAAACTGGGTCGAGCGAAACAGCGTCTGCTCGCGGTCTTCCCAGTCCTCCGCCGGGGCGCCCTTGGGCGGCGGCAGGCGGCCCTCGTAGATGAGCCCCTTGGCGCGCAAGGCGTCGATCGCTTCCCTCACCCGATCCGGGCCGCCATCGACCCCGGTCAGCTCGCGCTCCGAGGCGAACACTTCGTGGGTGATGGCGAGCGCGGCGAGATCGTCCCGAATCAACGCCATCATCGCGTCAATGGCGCGCTTGCGCACCAGCGGCAGCCATTTCGATTCCGGCTCGTCGCTGAGCCCCGGCCCAAACTCGGCCTCCAGCTCCTTCCCGAGCGGCTTCAGATAATCGCCGGGATAGAGACCCTCGGGGATGGCGCCGATATTCTCGCCCAGCGCCTCGCGGTAACGCAGGAAGGCCGAGCGGGCCAGCACATTCACCTGAGCGCCCGCGTCGTTGACGTAATATTCCCGCGTGGCCTGCCGTCCGGCGAAGGCGAGGAGATTGGCGAGGGCGTCGCCGAACACCGCGCCGCGCGCGTGCCCGACATGCATCGGACCGGTGGGATTGGCGCTGACATACTCGACGTTGACCGGCCCCGCCGCGCTCGGCGCGCCCGCGCCAAACGCCGTCCCCTGGGTGAGAACAGCCCTCAGGACGTTCTCGTAAACCTCTGACTTCAGGACAATATTTATAAACCCAGGACCCGCGACCTCGGCCTTTGCGACGTCCGGATCGGCGGCGAGGTCGGCGGCGAGACGCTCGGCGAGCGCGCGCGGGCTCGAGCCGGCCGCCTTGGCTTCCTTGGCGTAGACCATCGCGGCGTTGGTCGAGAGGTCGCCATGCGCGGAGTCGCGCGGCGGCTCGACCACGAACCGGGCGACATCCAGCCCTTCGGGAAGCTCGCCCGCCGCGATCCGCTTCTCGATCAGGCGGCCCACGCGCGCCTGGAAGTCCGCAAATATGTTCATGTCGCTTCCTGTAGGGCGCGCTTGGCTCGAGCGCGCCGGCCGGGTCAGCGACCCGGCCCTACAGCCGAGCCCTACGGGGTCATCGACCTGGCCTGCATAAACAGGCGCGTCTAACGCAAGTCCGTGGGCCCGTCAAAAAGCCGGGCGTTCTCGTGGACGGCGAAGCGGTCGGTCATGCCGGCGATGTAGTCGGCGACCGCGCGCGCCCGGCTCTCCGCCGCAGCCTTCGCGGCCCAGTCGGCGGGCATCAGCGAGGGATCGGCGATGTAGGCCTCGAACAGCCGGCGGACGATGGCGTCGGCCTTCTCGCGCACCGCCTGCACCTCGGGATGCCGGTACATGCGGGCGAAGAGGAAGCTCTTCACCTCCCGGTCGGCGGCTTCGAAAGCCGGGGAGAGCGCGACGAGCGCCCTGCCCGCCGTGGCGACCGCTTCCGGGCTCGCGACCTCGGCCGCGGCGATCCGCCGGGAACTCTCGCCGATCGCGTCCTCGATGAACCGGGTGATGACGCGGCGGGTCAGCTCGTGGATCACGCGCGGCCCCTCCAGACCCGGATGGCGATCGTCGATTTCCGCCAAGATCCCGGCGACGAACGGGGCGGCGGCGCGGAGATCGGAGAGCGTGAACAGGCCCGCCCGTAGGCCGTCGTCGATGTCGTGGGCGTCATAGGCGATGTCGTCGGCGAGCGCCGCCGCCTGCGCCTCCAGGCTCGCGTGCAGGGCGAGATCGAGCGGCTGGCGGCGGTCGTAGGCCAAGATCGCTTCGCTGACGCCGCGCTCGCGGTAGCGTGGCGCAGGCAGCCCGGACGAGTCGAGCAGCGGCCCGTTGTGCTTGACGAGCCCGGCGATCGTCGTCCGGGTCAGGTTCAGGCCGTCGAAATCGGCATAGCGGCGCTCGAGTTCGGTGACGATCCGCAACGCGTGGCTGTTGTGGTCAAATCCGCCGTGGGGGCCCATACAGGCGTTCAGCGCATCCTCGCCGGTGTGGCCGAACGGCGTGTGGCCGAGATCGTGGCCGAGCGCCACCGCCTCGGCGAGGTCGTCGTCGAGTCGAAGCGCGCGGGCGAGCGCCCGGGCGATCTGCGCGACTTCGATCGTATGGGTGAGACGGGTGCGAAAATGGTCGCCCTCGTGGTGGACGAACACCTGGGTCTTGTGCGCGAGGCGGCGAAAGGCGGTCGAATGAACGATGCGGTCGCGGTCACGCTGGAATTCGGTGCGGGTCGGCGACGGCGGCTCGGCGACCAGGCGGCGCGTTCGAGCCGGATCGGCGGCATAGGGCGCCCGGGCGGCTCGCCCGTCGTCATGTCCCATGGCGGTCGTGTCCCATGACAGTCTCCCCCGGCGTTGCGCTTTCGCTCAACCTGCATATCTTAGCCCAACGAAGTCTTGAAGCCGCCTGGATCGCCCCGGCCGCGATAGAGGACAAGCCATGAGCGAAGCCGCCGTTTCCGACGCCGTCACCATCAGCGCCAACGCCGCCAAGAGGCTGAACGTGATTCTGAAGGACGATGCGGGCGCGGCCTTGCGGATCTCCGTCAAGGGCGGCGGCTGCTCGGGCTTCCAATATACCTACGACATCGACAAGACCCGGGCCGACGACGACTTCGTCGCGACCCGCGACGGGGCGTCCGTCGTGATCGACGCGGTGTCGCTCGAGCTGCTCAAGGGCTCGGAAGTCGATTTCGTCGACGACCTGATGGGCCAGTCGTTCCAGATCAAGAACCCGAACGCGGTCGCCTCCTGCGGCTGCGGAGTGAGCTTTTCGGTCTGAGAGCGGAGGGGCGGCGTCCCGCCGTCCCCGGAAGGCGATCTCCGCGCAAGACGCGGCTTTCCCTACCGTATCGGCCCCCCGCCAGGGCCGCCGAAGCCCCCGGGTCCCATGGGGCCGCCGAAACCGCCAGGTCCTTGCGGCGTTCCGAAGCCTCCGGGTCCCATGGGACGCGCCGAAACCGCCAGTCCTGGCACCGCCGAAGCCGCCCCCCGGCTGAAGGCTCGGCAGACCGCCGGGGGCCGCCGCGCCAGCCGGGCCCTTGTTCCCGCCGCCGATCGCGCCGCCCGGCCGGGCCGGACCCCCTGGCCCGTTCATCCCGCCCTGCGGCCCTCCCTCCGGGCCGGCGGGTCCGTGGCCGCCGCCGCCCGGACCGCGCGGGCCGCTAGGCGGGGAGAAACCGCCCTTCCCGTTGGCGTACGCCACGGTCCTGGCGATCAGCGCGCCGTTGGTCCCGATCTCGCCGTTGATCACCACGTGATGGCTGCCCGATGCGAGAGCGCCCGCGCCGTCCTCGACCCTGATCCCGTTCGCCGTGGTGAGGACGCCGTCGCGCGCGCTGACCCAAGCCTCGACCGAAATTCTTTGCACGTCGCCTGACGGCGATGACGGTGTCGAGCTTGACTTCCCGGGCGGCGAAGACGCCGTTCTCCATCGCGCCGCGCAAAATGACGCGCTCGCCGACGACCCCTCCGCCAGCGCCGGTCACGCGCTGGCCGCCGATCTGGAAGTCGGCCCCGACCTCTTGAAGGAGGCCCGCGATCTGATCGGGACCGCCGTCGCGCTTCTCGATCAGGCTCGCGACGATGGTCTGGTCCGGACGGCGGAGCCCGCTGACCGCAACCCGCTCGCCGACCCTAAACGCGCGGGCCGCCCCCACGCTCGGCGCGAGCACGCTCTGCCCGAGCACTTCGAGCCCGGCGCCCTGGATCCGCGCGATCGGCCCAACGACCTCGCTGACGATCACGATGCCGTCGGTCGTCCAGGTCTCGTCGCGCCGCTCGGCGACCAGGCGGGCCACCTGCCCGATCCGCAATGCGCTCGGCGCGGCGGGTTCGCCGTCAATTCGGATCCGCACGTCGGAGGGATAGGCGATGCGCTCGCCGTTGACCCAGACGCTGCCGAATTTACGGATCGTGCCGATGAAGCCGGTCCCGCCGATGCCGTTATCGGCAGGCTTCAGGCCCGTCCCGCCGATGCCATTGTCGCCGCTCCCCTTCGGCTTCTCGTCGGCGAGGGCGCGCGCCCCGGCGAGGAGCGCGAAGAGACTCAAGACTTGTCGGCGGTTCGGCATTTTGGGCGTGCTCAAGCCGCGCCTCCGCGCGTCGCCCCGGTCGGCGGCTCGGACGCGGGCGGTCCCTCCGTCGGAGGGCGCGCCGCCTCGTCCTCGCGAAAGAGATAGACGCCGAAATTCCAGCGCCACGTCCCGCCGGAATCCTGGGCATAGGCCGTCTGCGCCTCGCGGTTGACGGTCTGCAGCGCATCGGCGGCGATCCCGCGCGACAGCGCCAGCATCGCCTCCGCCATCTGCTGCGACACGCCTTCGTAATGCACTGCACGCTCGAAGTACGGCGGTTCGGCCTGGAGCACGTTCTCCACCGCCGCGGCGACATGGTCGTGCAGGTTGCGGCCAAAGTAATAGAGCTGGCGGTCGTCGCCCGCGCGCGGCGCGAAAGCGGCCTCCTGCAGGCGAATGAGTCCGTCGGCGTCGATCGCGACCATGCCGCGGTCGAGCCACTCGTCGAGCACGGCGCGCGGGCGTACGTCCCGCGTCACCGATTCGACCAGGTCCTCGTAGGTCGGACCCTGGCCGTCGTCGCCCGCGCGCCGCAGCGGCCGTGGAGCGCCGGTCGCGTCGGTGAATTCCGGCGCGGCGATCCAGCGCGCGATGATCATGCTCGAGCGCGACACGCTGGCGGGAACCAGCCTGACGGGCGCCCCCGCCCCGCGCAGCCGCCGCACCTCCTTGCGATGAATGCCAGTCAGGAGACTCACGCGGCTATCCGTCTGCTCCTTCTCGGACAGGGCGAAGTCGTACTCCGCGACGTTGACGTAGAGCTCGCGCAAAAGGTCGCTCAGCGCCGGAAACGTCAGCCCGCAGCGGATGAACAGCCGCACGAGCGGGCGCAGCAGGCGCGCAATCGGCGTCTGCAGGCGCGCGGCGTCGGGCGGCGGGGGCGCGGGATCGGACATCGGCGCATCCTATCGCACCTTATCGTGGGACTAAATCCCACAATCTTGCTCCGCTAAGAATTGACGTGGGAATTTTTCCCACGTACTTGAAGTCCTCCGAAACCAGCAGAGGCTTCCCCATGGCCATCATCCCTGCCGCGCGCCCGGCGTCGCTCCCGTTCTCGCGTCGCTCCCATTTCGACGCCTTGCGCCGGTCAGTCGCCGTCGGCCGCCGCGGGCCTCGCCCTCTGGGTCGCGGTGATCGGCTCGTCTTCGTCTCATCCGCGCGGCGCAAGCGCCATGCGCCGGGCGTCGGCGCGCCGATTGGACTCTCCGCGGCGCGAGCGCCGTCGGCGGCGCGGCCACGCCGGCCGCGGCCCAGCCCGTCTTGCTTCGTCTTGTGACGGGACGAGGAAGACCATGCGCAAGATCTGCCCCTCCGACGACGCCGCCTTCCGTGTTCTCCTGGCCGCGTCGCTGTTCCTGATCCTTGTCGGATCACGCGCCGCGCTGATCGGCTTCGCCGGAAGCCCCGTGCCGTACATGGACGAGTGGGACGGCGACTGGGGCGCGTCTGATCCGGCCATGGCTCGACGGGACGCTTGACGCCTGACGCCTTGGCCGCGCCCTTCAACGAGCACCGCATCGTCTTCACCCGGCTGCTGGCGCTCGCGCTCTTCAACCTGAGCGGCTACTGGGACGTCACACTGCAGATGATCGTCAACGCGATCCTCGGCGCCGCTCTCCTCGTTTTCTCCGCCTTCGCGCTGTCGCGCGTCCTGAGCGGCCGTTGGGCGCTCGCCGCGATCCTCGCGCCCTGTCTCGTCAACGTCGCGCCGCTCGCCTTCGACAACATCCTGCTCGGCTTCAACACCCACTTTTTTCTGCTGCCGGCCTTTTCGCTCCTCGCCCTCTGGCTGACCGTCGACAGCCGGGCGTGGTCGGGGCGATGGGCGGCGGGCGTGCTCGTCGGCGCGGCCTCGTTCTTCTGCATGGCCTCCGGCGCGCTGACGCTTCGTCACGGTCGCCGCGACCCACGGCCTCCAGATGGCCTGCGGCCGCCGCTCCGGCCTTCGCGAGGCGCTCGGGTCGCCGCGCTTTGCGTCGCGACCGGCGTCATGCTGGCTTTCGTCCCCCACGTCCCCGATTCCGACGCCTTTCGCGCCCGGTCGCTCGGGGAATTTCGTCTGGGCTTTCCGGACGCTGATCGAATGGCCGGCGCGGCGGCGTCTTCGGCTGGCTCCTGCCCATCCCTTCGGCGCTCTTCTGCCTCAAGGCCCTCGCCGATCGGCCCCACCTCAAGGACGCGCGCTGGTTCAACATCGCGGCGCTCGCCTGGGTCACCGCGCAGATCGCCGCGATCGCGGTCGGACGGGCGCAGGGCGTCACGCAGAGCCGCTATTTCGACACGCTTGTTCTCGGGCTGACGATCCATTTCGTCTCCGCCCTGTGGATCGTCGAGACCAAGGCGCTCGGCGAAAACCTGAAGATCGCCGCGGATGGCGCTTGCCGCCTGGGTCGCGATCCTTGGCGTCACGCTGACCCACGCTGCGCGCCATCTGCCGCGCGACATCGAGGCTCTGGCGCGAGACGGTCGAGATGGGCGGCGAGGCCGTCCGCTTTTATCTCGCGACGCGGCGATCCCGCTTGGCTCGACGGCCGTCCCGGCGCCGCCATCCCCTACCCCGACGCAGGCCGGTTGCGCGCCTATCTCGACGCGCCCGAGGCGCGCGCGGGTCTGCCGCCCGAACTCCTGTCGCGGCCCCTGCCCGCGAAATGGAGTGGAGGCGCTGAAGCGGGATGTCTTCCGCTTTTCGCCCGCCGGGCTTCGGCCTTGGCGCCATGACGCTCTTTGGCGCGCTGTTCTGGCGATGGTCGCAGAGAGGTCCAGACGGCGCGAGGCGCCGGAGACGGCGGCGCTGATCGAGCGGCCCTGTCGAGCGCCGGCGTCGGTCTCACCTTATCGGCGGCGCGTATTGGATGCCGCCGTTGTTCCAGAGCTGGTTCAGACCGCGCGGAATGGCGAGCGGCGAATGGACGCCGAGGTTGCGGTCGAACACCTCGCCGTAATTGCCGACCGAACGGATCACGTTCGCGGCCCACGAGCCCCCAAGGCCCAGATCCTCGCCGAACGCGCCCGACGTGCCGACGAGCCGCATCACCTCGGGCTTCTGCGAGCGCATCGCCTGACCGAGCGTCTGCTGCCCGACGCCGAGCTCCTCGGCGTTGAGCATCGCGAAATGCACCCAGCGCACGATCTCGATCCAGTTCGGATCGTTCTGGCGCACCACCGGCCCAAGCGGCTCCTTCGAGATCACGTCAGGCAAAATCACGTGGCCACGCGGGTTCGAGAGCCGCTGACGCAGGGCGTAGAGCTGCGACAGATCGCTGGTCACGACATTGCAAAGGCCGGAATCGTACGCCTTGATCAGGTCGTCGGTCGTCGCGACCGCGACCGTCTGCAGCGCCATGTGATTGGCGACGAAGAAGTCGCCGAGGTTGTCGATCGTCGTCGTGCCGCTGAGCGCGCAGACGCGCGCGCCGTCGAGATCGAGCGCCGACCCGACGCGAGTCGCCTTCGGCGTCATGAAGCCCTGGCCGTCGTAATAGGTGACGCCGACGAAGGCCAGTTCGTAACCGACCTCCCGCCCCATGGTCCAGGTCGAGTTGCGCGAGAGGACGTCGATCTTGCCGTCCTTCAGCGCCTGAAAGCGCGCCTCCGCGGTCAAGGGGACGAGCCGCACGCGGCCGGGATCGCCGAAGATCGCTGCGGCGAGCGCGCGGCAGAAGTCGACGTCGAAGCCCGACCATCGGCCGCTTTGGTCGAGGTTGGCGAAGCCTGGGAGGCCCTCGTTGACGCCGCACAGCAACGCGCCGCGCGCCTTGACCGCCTGAAGCGTCTGGGCCGAGACGTGGGACCCGGCGAGCATCGCCGCGACCGCCGCGAGAACGACGCAAAGTCCGCGACGAAACGCCACTCCGATCCGGCCGCCCATGCCCGTCTACCTGCCGCGTTTTCAAAGGCGCAGATTAGCGGCAAGCGGCAACGCCGTCAGCAGGCAATACGAAGCCTGGCTGCGGCCATCGCCGGCCGTCTTCGCGGCGCCTTCGGTGTGAGCATGGAAGCCGTCGAGATGGAGGCGCGCTAGGGCTGGCGGGCTCGACCCGGCCCGACGGCAGCGCGGGGTATCTTAACGGCGCGCAATATCCAGCAAGCTAGCATCAAGCAACACCTGTACAAAATCCCCAAATCTTGTACGTTCACCTTGAAGACCGAGTCATAATCTCACAATTTTTGAGTTGTTTCGGGCGGCAAATCCGCTTTGGTGGTCACTTTGTCGCATTGCTGTCGGACGGACCTTATGAGACAAGATTGTTGTCGGGTTTAGCCTCCTGACTGGGTTTTACTTTCTCATGTGTCGACTTTTGTGATCAAGAGACAAGACGGGGCTTTCCTCCCTCTCGTCTTGGTCTCACTTACACGTCGGAACGCCCGCCCCATTCAGGGCGCTCCGACGTGACTTTCCAAATGCGTGGCCACACGAGCAGGGCGACGGCGGCGCCGAGCCCCGATCCGTTCGCAGGCAAAGCGAGGTCTGAAACCGTCTCATTGCCCCGCGTCACGGCGCGCCTATACTCGCGCGCAGCGCAAAACAGCGGAAGGGCCGCCGATGGCCGGGGACGAGATCGACGCTGTCCGCGCGCTGTTGACGTCGAAGCCGCGTCCGGTCGGCTGGGCGGAGCGGCGCGCGCGAATCGACGAGGTCGGCGCGGCCTGGCCGGTCGCCGGGGACGTCACGCTCGAAGCCGTCGACGCCGGCGGAGCGCCAAGCGAGTTCTCTCTCGCCCCAGGCAGCGATGCGTCAAAGGTTCTGCTGTTCTTCCACGGCGGCGGCTATTGCTCGGGCTCGATCCTCAGCCACCGGCGCATGGTCACCGAGGCCGGCCGCGCTTGCGGGGTCCGCACGCTCGCGGCCGGCTATCGGCTTGCGCCGGAGCACCCGTTTCCCGCCGCACTCGACGATGCGGTCGCCGCCTGGCGATATCTGCGCGGGACCGGCGTCGAGGCCGGTCATATCGTTGTCGGAGGCGACAGCGCGGGCGCCGGCCTGACGCTCGCCCTTCTGCAACGGCTCCGCGAGGCGGGCGAGGCCTTGCCGTCCTGCGCCTGGCTCGTCTCGCCTTGGACCGACCTGACGATGTCAGGCGATACGATGACTCTGAAGGACGCCGTCGATCCGCTGATCCACAAAGGCTATCTCGAGGAGCTGGCTGCGGCTTACGCTCCGGCCGGCCTTGACCGAAAGGACCCGCGTCTTTCCCCTTTGTTCGCAAACTTGAGCGGCCTGCCGCCGCTCCTCGTGCAGGTCGGCTCGGAAGAAACGCTGCTCGCCGACGCGACGCGTTTCGCCGAAGCTGCTGGCGCCGCGCGGGTCGCCGTCACGCTGGAGATCTGGCCGCATATGATCCATGCGTGGCCAGTGTGGAACGCGCGGCTCGAGCCGGGCCGACGTGCCCTCGCGCATCTCGGAGCCTTCGTTCGAGATCACATGTGAGCGCGGGAGGCGCGAAGGGCGAATAGCGAATTGGCGAGCGCCCTATTCGCTCCTCCCCATTCGCCAGTTCGCCTAACCCGAGATCCTGGTTAGCGGCCGCGAGACTTCAGACCACCTCGCGCTCCGGCGCCGGGGCCACGACGGGCGCCTGAGCGACGACGAGCGTGTCACAGGCCTCCGCCACCAACATCTTCAATGTCGGCAAAGCGGCGAGCGCACGGGCTTCGGCGGAATGAAGGCCGCGGTCGAAGTCCGACGGCAGCGGCTTCGTCTGGCTCATCAACTGTCCGACATGCCACAGCCAGTCGCGCGCCGAGCGAACCGGCGCCACCACTTCGTCCATGCGGTCGCTGAGGCCGTCGTTCAAGCCTCCGCTGACCTCCATGGCGTAAGCCAACCCCGTCACGAATTCGCACAGCGTGCGTGCCGTTCCGTATCGCGCGTATATGACATGATTGTCGGTCATCAGCCGCACCTCCCTGTCGCCTCCGCGGACGGAAGGCGAAAGCCACGGGCGCGCGCCCTGTTGCTCTCGATTTGGGCGGCGAACCGAGGCGGGGACTGCGCAACTCGCACCGAACGCCGTGCGCAGCTTCCCTCAACACCGATTGGCTTAGGGAAAAATGACCGGTCTCCGCCATGCGACTCAGTGTCGCTATTCACAGTGTAAAACGTTTTAGCGCCGCGGCTCGAGAGGCGACGCCGCGTCGGTCGTCAGCGCCCAGCCGTCGCCCTCGAGCCAGACGTCCCCGGCCGCGGCGGGTCCGAACCTCAGCCAGCGCACGCGCTCCGATCCGCCGCGCCGGAAAGCCGCATCGAGTCTGCGGCCGATCTCGCCGTCCTGAGCGCCCTCGCACTCGATGAACACCACCGGGGTGAAGACCTTCGCGGGCCACGCTCCGCCCGCCTCGGCCGGCCTCGCGATGAGACACATCGCGCCGGACGATCGCGCCGCCTGAAGCGGGAACAGCAGGCGTCCGCCCGGCTTCAGCGCGTCAAGCCAGGGTCGAACCGGATGCGAGGCGGCCGCGTTGACATAGATCGCATCGGCTTGCGGCAAGCCCTCCCCGACGCCCGTTTCCCCACGAACCTCGACCTGGCGGAAGCCCCTGAGGTTTTCACGCGCCCGCTCGGCGATGCGCGGCTCGATCTCGTAGGCGACGACCTTGCCGGCCGGGCCGACGAGACGGGCCAGAATGGCGGTGTAATAGCCCGCCCCCGCGCCGATGTGCAGGACCGTCTCGCCCTCCCTGACCGCAAGCGCGGCGAGGCATTGGGCGTGCAGCGACGGCTGGCCGTTGTTGATCCCGCGCTGGGCGTCGATCGCCACGAGGACGTCGTCGTAGAGACTCGCAACGTCTTCCTCGCCCCCAGTCAGTCCGCGCCAGGCCACATGCCACGGCGGCGGCCCCAAAAATTCCTCGCGCGGCACGGCGGCGTACGCCGCCTGAAGACGCGGGTCGACGACGCCGGCAAGCCGCATGATCCGGGCCGCATAGTCCCTGCGGAGCTTCTGCGCGTCAGGCATACGTTCTCCCTACAAAGCCGCACTCAGCCGGCCTTTGGTGCGTCACTTTGCGCCATGACATTTGCGCGACGAGGCCGTGCGCGCCCGGGCGGCCCGCCAACCAGATGTGTTAGGCTAACCGGGGTTCGACAAGACTTGTTCAGCGACCGAAGCAGGAGAATGACATGCCGACGATCACCACGCGCGATGGAACCCAAATTTATTACAACGACACGCGCCAGGGACAGCCGGTCGTTTTCAGCCACGGCTGGCCGCTGACCTCCGACGCCTTCGAGGACCAGATGATGTTCCTCGCCAACCACGGCTATCGCTGCATCGCTCACGACCGCCGCGGTCATGGACGCTCGAGCCAGCCGTGGGACGGCAACGACATGGATCATTACGCCAACGATCTCGCCGACCTCGCGGGCCATTTGAATTTGCGTGACGCGATCCATGTCGGCCATTCGACCGGCGGCGGCGAGGCCGCTCGCTACGTCGCGCGCCATGGGGCGCACCGCGTCGCCAAGCTGGTGCTGATCGGCGCCGTGCCGCCGATCATGGTGAAGACGGAGGCCTATCCCGGCGGCCTGCCGATGGAGGTCTTCGACGGCATCCGCAAGGGCGTGGCCGACGACCGTTCGGCGTTCTTCAAGGCGCTCTCGACGCCCTTCTACGGCTTCAACCGGCCGGGCGCGAAGGTCAGCGAGGGCCTCAGAGACTCGTTTTGGCTGCAGGGCATGATGGGCTCGCTCAAGGCCGAGTACGACTGCGTCAAGGCCTTCTCCGAAACCGACTTCACCGAGGACCTGAAGATGATCAAGGTCCCGACCCTGATTCTGCACGGCGACGACGACCAGATCGTGCCGATCGGAAACTCCGCCCATCTCTCGGCGAAGCTCATCCCGAATGCGACGCTCAAGGTCTATCCCGGCGCGCCGCACGGCATGTGCTCGACCGAGAAGGACAAGGTCAACGCCGACCTCCTGGCGTTCATCCGGGGTTGAGCCGTCCCGCGCCCGCAGGCCATAAGGGGCGGCCAATCAGGAGCCGCCCCGTGTCCGACCCCGCCGCCTACCCCATCACGCCCGTCAACCGCCTCAAGCGCTTGCATCAACGCGGCGCCTACGATCGCGCGACCGTCCACGCGATCCTTGACGCCGCGGCCATCTGCCATGTGGCCTATGTCGTGGACGGCCAGCCCTACTGCACGCCGACGCTGTTCTGGCGCGAGGGCGACCATCTCTACTGGCATGGATCGAGCGCGAGCCGCATGCTCATGAGCCAGTCCGAGGGCGAGCCAGTCTGCCTCACCGTCAGCCATCTCGACGGCCTCGTGCTGGCGCGCTCGGGCTTCAACCATTCGGTCGACTATCGCTCGGCGATGGCGTTCGGCCACGCGCGGGTCGTCGACGATCCCGACGAGAAGATCCGCGCGCTGGCCGCGATGATCGACCGCTCTATCCGGGACGGTGGGCGACGCTGCGGCCGGCGACGAGGCAGGAGATCAAGGCGACCCGGGTGATCGGCATGACGATCGAGCAGGCTTCGGCAAAGGTCGCGCCAAGGGGATCGGCGACGACGAGGAGGACTACGCCCTGCCGATCTACGCCGAGCGCATCCCGGTCAAGACCGTGCTCGGCGCGCCCGAGCCCTGCCCGCGCCTGGCGGCCGGCGTCGAGCGGCCGAAAGCGCTGGCCGGCTATCGCGAGGGCCGCGCGCTCGGCGACGCGTTGACCGACGCGCACGCCGCGACGTTTCCGCGCTGACAGGGCTCTGCCGGCATCGCCGGTGATAAAGGTCGCGGCTGAGGTCGGACCGGGAGGAAGGAAGCAATGACCACGCTGCGAAGGCGGCTGCGCTTGCGGCGCGTTGCGATACCGGCTGCAGTCGGAGCCGCTGTTCGTCCACTGCTGTCACTGCCGCGATTGCCAGCGGCAGACCGGCAGCGCCTTCGTCATCAACGCGCTGATCGAGACCGATCGCGTCGAAAGGCTCTCGGGCGAGACGGAGGCGGTCCCGTCCGACGGACAGCGGCCGGCCGCATGTCATCCATCGCTGCCCGACTGCAAGGTCGCAGTCTGGAGCCTCTACGGCGGACGCCCGCAGCTCAGCTTCGTCCGCGTCGGCGCGCTCGACGAGCCCGCGACGCTGCCGCCCGACATCCACATCTACACCCGCACGAAACTGCCCTGGGTCGCCCTGCCCGCGGGCGTCCCCGCGGTCGAGGCCTATCTATGACTCGAAAGCGCTCTGGCCTGCCGAAAGCCTGGCGCGGCGCAAAGCGCTCTTTGGAGGACGAGCGTGAGGCGCCTTTGGCGGCCGAGCGCGCTGGCGATCGGGGCGGCTCTTCTCGTCTCCCCGGCCCGCGCTGACGACGCCCATCCGGCCAACACCCTGATGGACATGCGTCAGGCGGTCGGCGCCTGTCTCGCCCGCACCCCGATCGCAACGGGCTCGCGCGTGACGATCATGTTCATGATGAAGCGGGATGGCTCGATCTTCGGCCGGCCGCGGATCCGCTACGTCCACCTCGAAGGCGACGCCGAGGCCCGCCGCGGATTTCTCGACGCGGCGGAGCGGGCGGTCGCCTCTTGCCTTCCCATCAAGGTGACGCCGGCTTTCGGAGAGGCGATCGCCGGCCAGATCTTCACGATCACGCTCGGACGCGAGAAGCCGGAAATTTAGACGCGAGTCCTGTCTCTCGCGCGCGAAGCGCCTTCGCGCCGGTGCGACGATTTACCCAATTGTCGCCGCCGATATTTTGCTGCATTGCAACAAAATAGCCGGTGCGCGGAGACCGACGGCTGTAACGGGTGGGAACTTCCGCGAGGTCGCAAAGGATGTCGATAGTACCCCCAAGTAGCCGAACGAAAAGAGCGTCGTTGGCTCCCAAATATGCACGCCTGCGGACCGTCCTTGAAACCTCCGCGAGGTCCGTCGACAACGGCGGCAAGATCGCGCGCTCCGACGTAGCGGACCTGCAGCGCCGGGCGATCGCCTCCCTTCAGGAATGCGCCGACGTCGCGCTGCGTCTCGCCGAATGTCTCGGCGACGCCGCCTGCCCGCGCGACATCACCTGCCTGCATCTCGGCGACTGGAATCGCTGCGACGCCTGCTTCGACGAGCAGGTCAGCCGATTCTTCGACCAGGCGAGCAAGTTCATGACCGCGATCGCCGCCAGCGCCGAACCTGGAGCGTTCGCGATGCGCAAAGGCGCCTTCGCCGAATCCAACTCCTGCGACGCCTTTCGTGAGCGCGCGGCGTCGTTCACCGACGCCCAGCAGCGCGTGTTCGAACTCCTGGTCACCGGCCTTCCGAACAAGCTGATCGCCTACGAGATCGGCGTATCGGAAGCGACCATCAAGGCGCATGTCAGCGCCGTGCTGCGCAAGCTCAAGGTGAGAAGCCGGGCGCAGGCGATCGCCTTGTCCTCGGCCTTCGAACGCAACCGAAACGCCCAGCAGATGGCGCTCTGACAAATGGAGGGCCGCGAGACGCGCCGCCCTCCAAGTCAAGCCCAGTGCCGCAGCGCGTAGATCGCGGCGATGCCGAACGCCATGGTCGCGGGCACGTTGCGCGTGACGATCGCCGCAACGAGCGCGACCGCCCCCGCCGTCCATTCCCGCCAGCCGCCCGACAGCATCGAGGTGGCGACCAGCGCCACGATCAAGCAGCCCGGAAGCGCGTTCAGCGCGCGCGCCATCGGACCGTGGGCCGGAATCGCCTGACCGAGCCGCGCGCCGGCGAAGCGAATCGAGAACGTTCCGAGCGCCAGCGCGGCGATCAGAATCCAGCGCTCATCCATTCCTGCGCGCTCCCGCGACCGCGGCGCCGGCGAGGCCGCCGAGCGCGAGCATCCAGTGCGATGGCGCTCCCGCGAGCTTCACTCCGCCGACCACCACGGCGACCGAGACGAACCACGGCAGCAGATCCGGCCGCCCCCGCCACAGCGACCGGGCGATGGCGATGAAGGCGGCGGTGAAGGCGAAGTCCATGCCAAGCGACTTCGGCTCGGGGATCGCCGCGGCGAACACCACGCCAAGCACGGTCGAGGCGCACCACGCGACCATCTGCGTCAGCCCGCCGCCTATCAGATAGCCGTACCCGACCTTGCGCCCACGCGCCCGCGCCGCCATCAGCAGCGCCCAGTTCTCATCGGCGGTGACGTGCGCGCCGAACGCCCTCTTCCACAGCGGCTGCTCGGCGAACACGTCGCGGATCGACGCGGTCATCAGGAGGATACGCAGGTTGAGCGCGAGGCCGGCGAAGACCGACCCGGCCAAGCCCGCGCCCGCCATCCATTGCTGGGTCGCGATGATTTGTGAGGCGCCGGCATAGACGACCGCGCCCATGACCCCGATCTCAAGCGGCGTGAAGCCGGCCTGCGCGGCCAGGAGCCCGAACGCCAGCCCGTAGACCGCGACGCCGAGCGCGAGGGGAAGGATATCCCGCGCGCCAGCGAGAAAGCCCTCGGCGGGGACGTCAGAGGACATGGTGCGCCTTTTATCGCGGGGCGGCCCGGCTACAGCGAGCCCGCTCCGTCGTCAAGCGCCCGTCGCGGAACGAGCGCGGCCCAGGTCGCTTCCCGTTCCTTCCCTTGCGGGCTCGCGGCAGGGCTTCAGCGAGAACAGGGCCAGCGAACCGGCGATCAGCGCGAGACCGGCGAAGAACCATGCGTCGAAAGAAAAATGCAGGGCGGGAATGGCCCAGGACAGGCCGAACGAGATCAGCGCGGTCAAGGCCGGGACGAGATTGAGAAACATCGATACGAAGCCGTTGTCGCCGCCGGTGACGGTGAGCGCCTTCTGAAACACGACGCGCCCGATCGACGCGGCGATGATCGTGCCCGCGATCATGAGCACGATCGCCACAACCTGCCCGTCGAACGCCAGCTCCCCCCGCCGGTAGAGGATGAACAGGGTCGAAGGAATCAGCAGGACGTTGGCGAACAGGAAGTTCGAAGCGATCGCCGCGGCCTCGTCGTACTCTCCGAACCATTTGGCGACCAGCGTGCCCCCGAGCGCCGTGCAGATCGGAACCGGGATCGCGTAGACCCAAGCCCCACTGACAAAGCTCTCGACCAGCATGTGCAGCGACTGCTGATCGGCGTCCATCAACTGGCTCCAGGCCACCGCCATGGCCCCGAGGAACGCGCCGGCGAAGCAGCCAAAGAACACCAGGGGCGAGATCGGAATCGGGACGCCCGAGAGGACGAGCGCCACCAGCGCCGCCCAGAACGGCAGCAGGTTGAGAATCGCCGAGATGATGATCGGATGCGCGCCGGCGAGGCCGAAGTTGTACAATATGAGGCCGCTCAGTCCGATCGCGAAGACGACAGCGAGCCGAGCGTAGTTCGACGGCTTCGAAAGCAGCGCGGCGAGATCCCGCCGGCTGGTCGAACTGAGGCCGAGCAAGGGGATGGAGAGCAACAGCGCGATCTGGGTCAGGCAGACGAACTCGAGCGTGCTGAGCTTCGTTGCGGCGAGAAACGAAAACGGCTCCTGCACCGCATAGAGGGCCGCGGTGACGAGCGCATAGAGGCTGCCCAGACGATAATTGATGACGGCCGAACTGCGCATGCGGTTTCCCCTGTTCCCGTGAAGGCAAACGAACGCGCCGTCGCATTGTTCATGCGGCGCCTTCGTGGCGGAGGTTCGGCGGCTAGGGTTGGGAGGGCGGCGCTTAGAGCCGAAGAGCGGGTTGGAGTCGACTGAGAGCGGGCGCCGCGGATCCCGGCCGCGGGAGGCGCAAGGGGTGAGCGGTCGGCGCCTGGGGCAATCCGCGCTTCAAGATCCCGCGCCTGGCTTCGACTTCAGGCCGCCCATAGCCTCACTGGCGTGTCGAACCCCTTGAGCTGGTAGTCCCGAGCCGAACCCTCCTCCAATTCCGATCGCGCGGCGTCGTAGACGGCCTCCGTCACGAGAATCTCCCTCGCCGCAGCGGCGGATTGCGCCCGTGACGCGGTGTTCACGACGGTCCCGATCGCTGTCAGATCTTGATGCGACCGTCCGAATTCGCCGAAGCTGACCTTTCCGGAGGCGATCCCAACGCCCACGCAAATCGTCGAGCCTTCGGCGCCAAACGCGTCAGCAAGCGCTTCCCGCCTTGCGGCGCAGCGCTCCTGGATCGCCCGCGCCGCGCGGACCGCCTGGGCGGCGTGGTCGTCCTGCCGGATGGGAAAGTTGAAGATCGCCATGACGGCGTCGCCCATGGTCTTGTTGAGCAGCCCGTCATGTTCCCAGATCGCTTCCGCGCATTCGTCGTAGAAGGCGTCGAGGAGCGCGGACACCGCCTCGGAAGGATGGGCCTGCGAGAGCGCGGTGTAACCCCTGAGGTCGGCGAACAGCACCGTCGCGTCGATCGAGATCTGGCGCGCCTTCATCACTTTCTCGAACATCAGTTCGCACACCGTGCAGGTGTTGGGGTTCATGCGGCTCGGCCGGATGCCGAAGGCGCGGAACGGCGCCGAAGCGATGCCGCGCAACGGCACGGGCATTCGCATCTGGCCCCAGCACCCCTTGCAGATCGTTGCGCGACGGACCGGCATGGGCATGCTCCTCGTTTCCACGTTCATCGCCGTTCGAATGGGTGTTGTCAAACGTTCTCGGCCGCCGGCACGAGCCCGTGGCGCATCATGATCCTGCCGATCTGCGCCGGATCCGGAGCGCCTGGGCCGTTCACGGCGTCGGCGATCTCCTCGAAATAGCGTCGGCCGATGATTCCGGGGTTCAGCACGACGAGCGAGCGGGAAGGACTCTCGTGCAGGTTCTGGTGGTGGTGGACGCTGCCGCGAGGGATGGCGATGACGTCGCCCTTGCGGATCTCGTGGGTCTCGCCGTCACGGGTGACGGTCAGCGTCCCCTCGAGCCCGAAGATCACCTCGTCGACCGCCTCGTGAAAGTGCGCCGCCGGCACGCGGGCGGCGGGCGGAACGGTGAACTCGAACATCACGAGATCGCCCGACCCCTGGTTCTCGTCGACCAGGAAGCGCAGCGCCAACTGCCCGATCCGCACCGTACTCGCTGTCCGGCCTTTCCATGCGTCGTTCCTTTTCGTAAAGTGAATTTACATCTCATGCGTAAAATGACTTTACAACCGATGTCAAGTTCGACTGCCTACAATTCTCCCCCCGCAGACAGGGAAGGCCCCCCGTTCGTCGGGGCGCTGCTGCGCATGTGCGTCAGGCGCATCCGCGCACGCATCGACGCGGCCATCGAAAACGCCGGCTTCGGCGACCTTCAGGAGACCCACCTGCGCGTCTTTTCCTATCCCCTCCCGGACGGCGCGCGCCCGTCGGAGCTTGCGCGCCACCTCGGCATGACCCGGCAGGCGACGAACCACGTCATCGTCCAGCTCGAGGACCTCGGATACCTGGAGCGGCGCGGAGGAGACGGCGAGCGGCGCCGCGTCTGCTTCACGCCGCGGGCCTGGGGCGTCGTCGAGACGATCTACGCCGCCTCGCGCGAGGTCCAGGCCGAGTGGGCGCAGGAGATCGGCCAGGACCGCTACCGCGCCCTCGCCGAGACGCTGCGGCTGATTGCGGCGGACGAACTGGATCAGGCGGTGCGAGCGCGCGGCGAGCGCGGCGTCGTTTGAGGCCGGGGCGAGGGACCCTGAGCGGCGCCGTCCAACCGAGCCCATCCGGGTCGCCGCGCTCACGAGCCGAGCGCCGCGATCAGCGTGCGCGCCGTCATGAAGACGAGGATGAGCGATCCGACCGACCAGAACGTCGCCCGCATGTCGTGGGTCTGGGCGGTAAAATAGGCGAGGAAGTGGAGCAGTCTTGAGACCACGAAGCCGTACAGGAGCCCGCGCGCGAGCCAGAGCGACGGATCGGTCAGGACGTACAGAAGTCCGGAGACGAGAAAATACGGCAGGCTTTCGAGGTCGTTGAGCTGAATGCGCCGGATGCGGTCGACGTAGTCGTTCGGCACGAGCTGGCTGGCGCTCGGTTTCGGATTCATCGGGGTCTTCCTGACGTCCTCCGGCGAGCGGAACCCGCCGTTGACCTTGATCATCCGCGCGACCGTCAGCCACGACATGCCCACGCCCTTCAGGATCATCAGCGTCGCGGCGATGACGTAGACCGCGAAAACAGGGTTTTGCAGCGAGAGCTTGTCCATGTGCGTCTTCCTGCCGTTGGTCTGGGCCGCGAGGCGGCCCTCTTTATCGACTGTCAGCACATTATTTGACCAAAGGTCAATTTGTCAACCTATGGACAGTTTTAATATCTGAGGGTAAAGAGGGCGTCGCGATGTCCCGCAAAGTCACGCTTGCCGACGTTGGGCCGGCGCGAGGTCGGGAGTTGTCGACGGAGCCAAGAGTGGGAAGTTCGCAGAGCGAAGACGAGGTCCCTCCCGCGAGGAAGGCCCGTCCCGATCGCCCAGACAATGCGGCGCGGCTGGCGCGCCGGGAGCGACGGCGCGACAGGTCGCGCGAGGAAATCCTCGAAGCCGCTCGCCGGATCGTCCTGCGAAACGGCGTCGCGGCGACGACGCTCGACGCCGTCGCCAGGGAGGTCGGCGTCACGAAGACTGCGCTCTACTACTACTTTCCGTCCAAGGACGCATTGCTGTTCGAGCTGATGTTCGCGGCTCTGGAGCGCCACGCGCGTGCGGTGGACACCGCCGTGGACGATGCGCGGGACGGGGCGGATGCGCTTGCCGCGCTGATCCGGGGATCGGTAGAGGCGTATGCGCCGCGGCTGGAGGATTTCCGTCTTGCGTTCCTGCAGAGCCAGCTCGCGAGCCCCGGATCAGTCCGATTGGACGCGGAGCATTTCGCGCGCATCCGGCCGCTGAACGACCTCATCCTGTCCGGGACTGCGAACAAGCTCGCCGCTCAGCAGCCCGACGGCGGCAATCGCGCCAGGGTCGAGCCGCGTCTGCTCGCGTTCCTCGCCTACCTCGCCGCCCTGGGGCTGCTGACGATGAAGGGGCTCGTCGAAAGCGTGAACGATCCGCTCAAATACTCAGACGACGAGATGATCGAGGCGCTCGCGAGAGTGTTCGCGGTCGCGGCCGGGCCGCCCTAGGCTGCGGAGTCCTTCGACGGCGTGCCGGCGCGCGAAGCCGACGCGGCGTCAGGAAAGCCCGAGATTTTGCGTGAGTCTCTCGCGGGTCTCGCGGAAAGTCGTCACCCTGCCTCACCACGCAACGTCCGCGCTTCGCCCTATTCCGCCATCCCGACAATTTGGCAGGCAATCATGGCGGCCTCGTCGAAATAATAGGCCGCGCAAATCCGATGGTACCCATCGGCGACGGCCAGGGGGAGTCCGCTTGCGAGATCGCCGCGGATGAGAAGAACAGGCGCGAGCGGCTTCGCCTTCTGGATTCGCTTCAGGTCATTGTCCACATGCGCGTCGTCATCGGGCAGAAGCGGAAGATTGGCGGCGCGCAACAAATCCTTCGCGGGATGGTGAACGAGACTGGAGCTGCGTAGTTTTTTGACGAGCGCGTTGGCTTTCGAGACCGAGCAAAAGAGCGAGAGGAAACTGACTGCGGCTTGGTAGTCCTCCGCTTCCCCCTTTTCAGACCATTCAAGTTTCGCCTTGCTCACCTCGGGCTGCCCTTAGGAGTTCGGTCGCGCAATATTGGCGCCTTCTGCTTGGAGACTATTGTTCGCAAAGGACTCGGGGTCAAGGCGCCAACTGAGCCTGCCGCCCCCTCCGGTTGACGAACCGGCGCCGCTCCTTCATATTCAACCAAACGGTTTAATGACCGGCGCCGCGTGCGAATTGCGGTTCGTGCATGGCCCGCTTCGCGCGCAGCCCTCTTGTCCGAAAGGTTGGTCCCGATGACCGAGTTCTCGCTATCGCTGGGTGATCGTCGCGGCCGGCGGCCTGCTCGGTTGCGTGGCGATCGGTTCGATGTTCTCCCTGCCCGTCCTGCTGAGGCCGATCGCGGCGGACACCGGCTGGTCGGTCACCGGCGTGTCGAGCGCGATGACCGTCGGATTTCTCGCGATGGCTTTCGCCAGCATGGCCTGGGGCGCGCTTTCCGATCGGGTCGGCGCCCGCCTCGTGGTGCTGCTCGGATCAGCGCTTCTCGCGCTCAGTCTTGCGCTTGCGGCTCGCGCGCCGTCCCTGACCGCGTTCCAACTGCTGTTCGGCTTGCTCGTCGGCGCGAGCGCCGCCGCCATCATCGCGCCAATGATGGCCTGCGTGACGGGCTGGTTCGAAACGCAGAGGAGCCTCGCGGTCTCGCTCGTCTCCGCGGGCATGGGCATGGCGCCCATGACCCTGTCGCCGCTCGCAGCCTGGCTCGTCTCCGGCCACGACTGGCGGACGACGCTCACCATCCTCGCCGTGGTCGCGGCCGTGCTGATGATCCCGGCGGCGCTTCTGGTGCGCAGCCCTCCGGCGCTCGCCCGCGTCGGCGCCGTCGCCGCGCCGCGCGAGGACCCGCATTCCGCGCTCTCCGTCGCACAGGCTTTGCGGTCCCCACAGTTCGTCGTGTTGATCCTGACCAACTTCTTCTGCTGCGCCACCCACTCCGGCCCGATCTTTCACACCGTAAGTTACGCGCAGACCTGCGGCATTCCGCTCGCCGCCGCCGTTTCGATCTACAGTCTCGAAGGTCTCTCGGGCCTTTTCGGCCGGGTCGGCTTTGGGGTGCTGGGCGATCGGTTCGGCGCCAAGCGCGTTCTCGTTCTGGGACTGCTGGCTCAGGCGTTCGGCGCGCTCGCCTACGTATTCGCCCGGGGCCTGGGCGAGTTCTACGCGGTCGCGGCCGTGTTCGGCTTCATCTACGCCGGGATCATGCCGCTCTACGCCGTGCTCGCGCGCGAAAACTTTCCCTTGAGGATGATGGGAACGGTGATCGGCGGAACAGCAATGGCCGGAAGTCTTGGCATGGCGACCGGGCCGCTCGCCGGAGGTCTGATCTACGACGCCTTCGCGAGTTACCAATGGCTCTACGTCGGCTCGTGGGCGATGGGCCTCGGCGCCGTCCTGATCGCCTCGACCTTCCGGCCGCGTCGCAGCGACGAGGCGCAAGGAGCGCCCGTGATGGCGTGAGGCGCGGTCTAGGCGAAGCGTCAGCGCAAGCGGAAATGAGCGGACCGTCGCGATCGCCTTAGCCTCGATCCATGTCTCGGAGGCGCGAGTCTTGCGGGTCTTGCCCTAAGGGCGTCGCCCCCGCGCTGTTCGCTGACGCAATTTGCATCTTCGCCTTCCGCCCCATCCCGCTCTTTTCGCTTTTCTTGGTGCCCATTGCGGAGCAGGCTCCGCAATGGTGTCGCGACGACGATCAGGACAGGAGAACGCAATGCCCGCAACGGACAAGCCGAATATCCTCGTCATCTGGGGCGACGATATCGGGCAATCAAATCTGAGTTGCTATACCCACGGCCTGATGGGCTACAGAACGCCGAACATCGACCGTCTCGCCGACGAAGGCATGATCTTCACCGACTGCTACGGAGAGCAATCCTGCACGGCGGGCCGCTCCGCCTTCATCACCGGCCAAAGCGTCTATCGAACCGGCCTTTCGAAGGTCGGCATCCCCGCCGCCCCGGTCGGCATGCCGGACGACATCGTGACGATCGCGGCGCTGATGAAAAACCAGGGTTACGCGACCGGCCAGTTCGGAAAGAACCACCTTGGCGATCTCAACAAATACTTGCCGACGGTTCACGGCTTCGATGAGTTCTTCGGCAACCTCTATCACCTCAACGCCGAAGAGGAGCCCGAGCGCCCGAACTATCCCAACCCGAAGGACTTCCCGAACTTCCGCAACAAGTTCGGCCCGCGCGGGGTCCTGCATTCGTGGGCGACGGACGCAGACGACGCGACCGACGAGCCGCGTTGGGGCCGAGTCGGGAAGCAGAAGATCGTCGACACCGGGCCGCTGACCAAGAAGCGCATGGAGACCTGCGACGATGAATTCGTCGCCGCCACCAAGGACTTCATCAAGCGGCAGACGGATGCGGACACGCCGTTTTTCGTCTGGCTCAACTTCACCCACATGCACCTTTACACGCACCCGAAGCCCGACAGCCTGGGCCAGGCGGGACGGTGGCAGTCGCCGTATCACGACACAATGGTCGATCACGACAAGAACGTCGGTCAGGTGCTCGACTATCTCGACGAACTGGGGATCGCAGACAATACGTTCGTGATGTACTCGACCGACAACGGGCCGCACTCGAACTCGTGGCCCGACGGCGGCACGACGCCGTTCCGCAGCGAAAAGAACACCAACTGGGAGGGCGCGTTCCGCGTCCCCATGTTGGTGCGCTGGCCCGGCAAGATCAAAGCCGGCGCCTATTCGAACGGCATCGTGCAGCACCACGACTGGCTGCCGACGTTTCTCGCGATGGCGGGGGAGCCCGGTATCGTCGACAAGCTAAAGATCGGGAATTACCAAGCCAACGGCCGAACCTTCAAAAACCATATCGACGGCTACAACCTGACGCCCTACCTTACAGGCCAGACGCCGGACTGCCCGAGGCAGATCTTCTTCTATTTCAGTGACGACGGCGATGTCCTTGGCATCCGTTACGACAATTGGAAGATCGTCTTCATGGAGCAGCGCTGCCAGGGAACCTTGCAGTTATGGGCGGAGCCGTTCGTCCCTCTCCGCCTGCCGAAGCTCTTCAATCTCCGCACGGATCCTTATGAGTTCGCCGACGTTACGTCGAACATTTACTGGGAGTGGGTGCTGGAGAACGTCTTCATGGTCTATCCGGCCCAGGATCTCGCAGCCCAGTTCATCGCGACATTCAAAGATTTTCCGCCTGCGCAGAAGGCGGCGACGTTCACGCTCGGCGACGCCCTGGAAAAGATGACCACTCTGGCCACCGGCGCTCATCACTGACGTGGCCGTCGCGGCCATTTGACGAACGGAGACTCGCTCGACGCCGGACTGAGGCGTCGCGCCGAGAAGGCGCCTGCAAGCGACGAGGGCCGTCATCTTCGACCGGCCCGAAGGCGAGCCCTGTCATTCCGCCGGATCGGACGCGACGACGCCTCGGGTCAGCCCCCGCTTGTCAGGCAGCCGTTGGCCGCGGGCTTTCCGTCGAACCGGTCTTTCACCCAGGGGAGGTAGAGCGGCTCCGACGCGCCGGGCGTGGTGAAATGGTTTTGCTCGCCCGCAAGCTGCACGCGCGCGACATTGCCCCCGAGCGCGCACATCTGCTCCCGGTATAGCTTGCCCATGACGGGCGGGACCGTCGTGTCTTTGGTTCCAAAAAAGATGATCACCGGGGCGACGGGCTTCACCGGCGCCACGCTTCCGTCGATCATCGCCTTGAACCAGGCGGCTGAGTTCGACGGCTTCTCCTTCAGCAAGGTCTTGAAAGTGTCGCCATAGTTGAAGTTGATGGTGTCGGCCGCGGCGTGCATGCATTTTCCGCGCATGATTGCGTCCACCGCCTTCGCCCCCTCGTCCGCAAACACGTCGGTCAGCTTGAGATTGGGGAACGTCACAGCATTGGCCCAGAGATTCATGGCGAGGTGGGCGAAATCGAAAACGCTGCCGCTAAACGAGCCGACCAGCGCCGCGAGGCCCTTGTCGGGGTCGGCTTCGTGAGACACGACGACCGCGACATCCTGCGGCGCCATCGCGACGAACCCGACCATCTCGACGCCGTCATAGGCGGTTCCGGTTTGCGACAGATAGTCCGTGAGGCTCGCTGCGGCGATTGTCGCCCCGCCGCCCTGCGACCAGCCGTAGATCAAGGCTTTCTTGTTGTCGCCTGCGACGCCCATCGCGCCGACCGCCCGGATGGCGTTGATCGCGTCGCGGCCCTGCGTCGCGGCGATGGTGTACTGATGAACGCCGCCGCCGCCGAGTCCCTGATAGTCGGTGGCGACCACGGCGTAGCCCGCTGCGATGAAGGTCTCGATTCCGGGTACGCCGTAATCGGTCCATGAATTGCCGCCAACAAGAAAATATTGGTTCAGCGGTTGGGCCGGATCGACGAGTTGGGAAGGACCACAGTTCTGGGCCGTACCGGTCGTGCCATGGGCCCAGGAGACGATCGGCCGCCCACCCTTCGGCGCTTCGCCCTTCGGCGCGATGACCAGGGCGGTCACGACCGTCTTCCGCTCGAGCGCATCCGAAGACACGTAGGCGATGCGCCAGGCTTCCGCACCGGCCACGCTTGTGGGAATGCTCTCCGTCTTGAGGACCTGCCCCAGCTTGCCGTCAGGCGTGAGCTTGGTCGCGTCCTCGTAGAACGGGGGAAGGGAGACCTCAGGTGTCTGCGCCCGGAGCCCGCCAGCCATGGCGACGCTCAGAATTGCCGCCGACAAACGAACGCATCCAGCCAATTTTCCCATGATCCGCTCTGCTCAGGTCACGTTTCGGCCGAGAGGGTATCCGTACTTTCTCTCCAAATAACAAGCGTTAAGATAGCCTTCCGCAGGCGCCGATTGCTTCCGCCGGCCTGTCGATGCGACACGTTCCCGAAGCGCCTTCCGGAACGGCAAGCGATGGCGCCCCCCTGCAGCACGGGACGTGTGGGAACCGAAGTCATGGCGGATAGAACGCGTTCGCCAAACCGCCAGCGAGCGCTGGCTCCGTGCGCAACCCTGCCCTTCGTAGCCGAGCCAAACGCGCGTTCGCTCTCACGGCTCGAGCACGGCGCGTCCCCGCGGAACGACGGTCGGAGCCGGAGAGGATTTTCCTGCCGGCTGCTGGATCGATCTCCAGGAGAAGACGAACAGGCTCGCGGCCCCCACCGCAAGTCCCGCAAAGAACACCCCGTTCGCACGGAAACTCAGCCCTTTGATCCAGGGCGACAGGCAAAAGGCGATCAGCGCGGCGATCCCCGGCTCCAGGTTTTGGAACATCGTGACAAAGCCGTTGTCGTTGTCGACCGCCTTCATAGCTTTCTGCGAAAATACCCGCCCCACGACGTCGGCGAGGATGATGCCGACGATCATCAACAGCGTGGGCTGAAGGTCGGTGACCACGGAGTCTCCGCGCCCGTGCATGAGCCACAGCGTCGCGGGGATAAGGACCGCGCCGCCAATCAGGCAATTCGCCGCAACCACGCCGGACGTGTTCAGTTCCGAGAACCACTTCCCCTGCAAGGTCACCGCCAGGGTGGTGAAAAGCGGGATCGGGACGGCGAAGAGCCACGTTCCCTTCATCAGTTCCGCGGCCAGACCGTCATGATCTTCCGCCTGGCTCCACGCCACCGCCGTCGCGCCTAGGAAGGCGAAGGCGAGGCAGGAGAAGAACACCAAGGGCGTCGCCGGGATCGGGGTCTTCGTCAAGACACGCGCGACCAGCGCGGCCCAGAACGGGGAAAGATTGAGGATCGCGACCACCACGACCGGGTTCGCGCCGCTCAAGCTCACGGTGTAGAGCACCAGCCCGATCGCGCCGACCGCGAAGATCGCGGCGAGTTTCATGAAGTTGGAGGGCGCGCCGAGGGCGGCGACGAAGGCGCGCCGGGCGTCCCTGGTCGCCAGCAAAAGCGGAACGGAAACCAGCAGGGCGATCTGCGTCAGGAATACGAACTGGACGGTGCTGAAGGCCTTGGCGGCCGGCGACGACAACGGCGGCTGGGCGGCGATCAACGCCGCCGCCGCCAGCGCGAGCGCCCCCCCGAGTTTGCGGTTAGCCCCTTGGTTTTCCATGGGAGGGGATACGCGGCGGCGACGTGTTCGTTCCCCGGAAGGTCGCGAACCGATCGGGTGATCCTGATTATCGGTTTCTATCTTAATTAAACTTCCCTAAACCAGAAATTTATGCTACATCTTGAAGCGTCGGCGTTCGACCAACGGAACAGGCGAAGCGAAATGGAGACGAGACGCCAGCGATGCGCTGGCTGCCGGAGGACGTCAGAATTCTGTGATCCCGAGCAAAGCGGGATTCAGAGCCCTGCGTGGCGTCAAACCGCTCGAAATTTTTTCCCGCAAACTCAGTTGCAAGCCATTGAAAACCAACAAAACATGGTCGGATTCGGACCTGTTTTCGCGTGCTGAACGCATGCCGAACGGCGCCGTCCCCAAGGCGAAGGGCCGGCCCTACCCCTCGAATCGGTTGCTTTTCGGGAACCCCTTGGGCGGCAGGCGGCCGGCCTCGGCGCGAGCCCCGATCCACTCCTGGAGTTCCGGCATCGCGACCGTGAAGGTGCGCCCGGCCGAGTCGCGCCAGGTGAGCCCGTCGGCGATGGCGAATACCTTGGCGTCGGATAGGTCGCCGTCCTTGTAGCGCTGGAGCCGCGTGCCCTTGCCGCGCGCCATCTCGGCCAGCTGCGAGACCGGGAAAACCAGCAGCTTTCGGTTCTGCCCGATCACCGCGACGTGATCTCCGGCGGCCGGAACAACCAGCGCCGCGGTCGCCTTGTCGCTGACGTTCAGCACCGCGCGGCCCTTGCGGGTCGAGGAGATCAGGTCGTCCTCCGCGACCACGAAGCCGTTGGCGTCGGAGGCGGCGACCAGGCGCTTGGCGCCCGGAGTATAGGCCCACACGGCGACGATCGACGCGCTTTCCTCGATGTCGGCCATCAGCCGGATCGGCTCGCCCTGCCCCCGCCCGCCCGGCAGCTTCGCCGCATCCAGGGTGAACACCTTGCCATCGCTCGCCAGCACCAGGATCTTCGAGGTCGTCTCGGCGAAGAACGAGATCTTGAGGCCGTCGTCGCCCTTGAACGCCAGCGACGAAAGATCGGCGACCTGCCCCTTCAGCGCGCGGATCCAGCCCTTCTGCGACACCACCACCGTCAGCGGCTCGCGCTCGACCAGCGCCTCGGCGAGATCCGCGACCACCACCTCGGGCGCCGCGGCGAAAGACGTGCGGCGCTTGCCGAGTTTCGTCTCCGGCCCGAACTTCTTCTTCACGTCGCGGACCTCGACCGCGATCAGTTGCCACTGCTTGCGATCGCTGCCGAGCAGCGCCTCGATCGAGGCCTTCTCTTCGATCAGCTCGCTCTGCTCTTTGCGCAGCTGCATCTCTTCGAGACGGCGCAGGGAGCGGAGGCGGGTGTCGAGGACGTAGACGACCTGGTTCTCGCTCAGCGCAAAGCGGACCTTCAACGCCTCCTTCGGCTCGTCCTCTTCGCGAATGATCCGGATCACCTCGTCGAGATTGAGGAAGACGACGAGCATGCCCGCCAGCAGCTCGAGCCGCTTGTCGATCGCAGCCAGCCTGTGGCGCGAGCGGCGGACGAGAACGGTGCGGCGATGGTCAAGCCATTGCTGCAAGGCTTCGCCGAGCGAAACGACCCGCGGCGTCACCCCGTCGACCAGCACGTTCATGTTGACCGAAATGCGGGTTTCGAGTTCAGTCAGCCGGAACAGCGACTCCATCAGCGTCGCCGGCTCGACCGCGCGGCTCCTCGGCTCGAGCACGATGCGGACGTCCTCGGTCAATTCATCGCGGACGTCCGCCAGCAGCGGAAGCTTCTTCTCGTTGAGGAGGTTGGCGATCTGCTCGATCAGACGCGACTTCTGCACGCCGTAGGGGATTTCGGTCACAATCGCGACCCAGCCGCCGCGACCAAGATCTTCCTTTTGCCAGCGCGCGCGCAGGCGAAATCCGCCGCGGCCGGTGCGGTAGGTCTCGACGATCGCCGCCTTGTCGTCGATCACGATGCCGCCGGTCGGAAAGTCGGGCCCAATCACGAATTGGGTCAGCGCCTCCGTCTCGGCGCCCGGATGGGCAATGAGATAGAGCGCGGCGTCGCAAAGCTCGGCGATGTTGTGGGGAGGGATCGAGGTGGCCATGCCGACCGCGATCCCCTGCGCTCCGTTGGCGAGCAGGTTCGGGACGGCCGAGGGCATGACGATCGGCTCTTTGGCGTCGCCCGAATAATTGTCGCGCCAGTCGATCGAAGTCCTCGTCGACGCCCTCCATCAGGAGGCGGGCGACGTCGGTCATGCGCGCTTCGGTGTAGCGGTAGGCGGCGGCGTTATCTCCGTCGATGTTGCCGAAGTTCCCCTGCCCCTCGATCAGCGGGTAGCGGGAGGCGAAATCCTGGGCGAGCCGCACCAGCGCCTCGTAGATCGCCTGATCGCCGTGGGGGTGGAAGGAGCCCATGACGTCGCCGACGATTTTCGCGCACTTCTTGAAGGCCGTGCCCGGATCGAGCCTGAGGATGTGCATGCCGTACAGGATGCGGCGATGCACTGGCTTCAGGCCGTCGCGGGCGTCCGGCAGCGCCCGGCCCATGATGGTCGAGAGCGCATAGGCGAGATACCGCTCTTCGAGGGCGTCGCGCAGGTTAACGTCGATCGGCGCCGCGGGCGGCGGCGGAGGAGGCGGGGCGGCTTTGGCCATGCGCCGGGGTTAGCGCGGCCCCCGAGTCGGGGCAAGGGCGCCCTCTGACCGGGGGAAAGCCATCCCCGCCTAAGGCGACCCCGGTCCCGTTCCACCGTTTTGCCCCGAACTCCGGCTACCTAGGCACGGGAACTCCTCGGTGGGCAAGCGAGGACGACCGTTTCGCGCTGATGATCCCGGAGCGGAGATGACCGCCAAGCTTGCCCTTGTATCGTTTTTCCTCCTCGGAGGCTTTATGAACTCCGCTGCCTCGGCGCACGACGTCTGGGCTAACGGGGAGCTCGTCCCGGTATGGGTAAAAGCGGCGTGCTGCGGCCCCAGCGACGCTCATCATCTTCGACCCGATCAGGTCCACCGGGTCTCCGACGACTATTACGAGGTCGACGGCTACCGCTATCGCATCCCCGCGCGCAACGCGCTTCCGAGCCAAGACGGCGACTACTGGATCTTTTATCGCGACAACGGCGTTGGCGGACAGTCGGACGTCTACTGCTTCTTCGTACCGATGGGCTTCTGAGCCTCGCCGGTCCCGATCGAGCGTCACCAAGTCGACGGCCGCGCCGGGTCCGCCTAGATAGAGCGCGGCGGAGTTTCGGGCGGGGCTGCCCGCGCCGCCCCGGGGGAACGCCTTGATGCCCATGATCTCCTGCGCCGCGGTCACCAAGCGGTACGGCAACGGATACCTCGCCCTCAATTCCGTCGATCTGACCATCACAAAGGGCGAGATCTTCGCGCTGCTCGGCCCCAACGGCGCCGGCAAGACCTCGCTGATCGGGGTCATTTGCGGCACCGTGTCGATGACCTCGGGCGTGGTCAGCGTCGCCGGCTTCGACATCGTCAGCGACTTTCGTGCCGCGCGATCGCGAATTGGCCTCGTGCCGCAGGAAATCGCGCTCGACATTTTCGCGAGCGTCCACTCGACCGTATCGCATAGCCGCCGGCTGTTCGGGCGGGCGCCCGATCCCGCTTTCGTCGAGCGCCTTTTGCGCGACCTTTCGTTGTGGGAAAAGCGTGACGCGCGCATCGTCGAACTTTCGGGCGGCATGAAGCGCCGGGTCATGATCGCCAAAGCGCTGAGCCACGAACCCGAGGTTCTGTTCCTCGACGAGCCGACCGCGGGGGTCGACGTCAATCTGCGGCGCGACATGTGGGCGCTGGTGCGCCGGCTGCGCGACGACGGCGTCACCGTGATCCTGACGACCCACTATATCGAAGAGGCCGAAGAGATGGCCGACCGTGTCGGCGTGATCGACAAGGGGCGCATCCTCTTGGTCGAGGAGACGGCGGCGCTGATGCGCAAGCTCGGCAAGCGGCGCCTGACTCTTGTTCTGACCCATCCCCTCGCCGCCCTGCCCGCCACGCTCGCCGGCTGGCCGATCGCGCTCGAGGACCAGGGAAAGCGGCTCACCTACGTTTTCAACGCCTCGGCCGACGACACCGGCGTTCCGACCTTACTCCGCCGGCTGGCCGAAGCCGGGGTGGATTTCGCCGACCTCGAAACAACCGCAAGCAGTCTCGAGGACATCTTCGTCGACCTCGTCGGGCGCGCGGCATGACCCGTATCAATTTTCGCGGCATGTGGGCGATTTACCGCTACGAGCTTTCGCGCACCGTCCGCACGGTCTGGCAGAGCGTTGCGACGCCGGTCATCACGACCGCGCTTTATTTCGTGGTGTTCGGCGGCGCGATCGGGTCTCGCATCCATGAAGTCGGCGGCGTCGGCTACGGCGCGTTTATCGTGCCGGGGCTCATCATGCTGTCGCTCCTGACTCAAAGCATCTCAAACGCGTCTATCGGCATCTATTTTCCAAAGTTCACCGGCACGATCTTCGAGACCCTGTCGGCGCCCTTGTCATCGCTCGAGGTCGTCGCGGCCTATGTTGGCGCGGCGGCGACCAAGTCGGTCGTCATTGGCTTGATCATCCTCCTGACCGCGACCTTGTTCGTGGAGGTGCGGATCGACCATCCCGGCTGGATGGTGGCCTTTCTGATTCTGACCTCGGTGGCGTTCAGCCTGTTCGGGTTCATCATTGGAATCTGGGCGAAGAGCTTCGAGCAGCTCGCCGTCATTCCGGCGCTGATCGTGACGCCGCTAACTTTCCTGGGCGGCGCGTTCTACTCGATCGACATGCTGCCGCCATTCTGGCGCGCGGTCAGCCTCTTCAACCCGGTCGTCTATCTGGTGAGCGGTTTTCGTTGGAGTTTTTATGGCCAGGGCGACGTCAGCGTCGCCGCGAGCCTCGGGTTCACGGCGGTATTTATAGTCGCGTGCCTTGCAGTCCTGATCTGGATTTTCCAGACCGGCTGGCGACTGAAGCCGTGAGTCTACTGACCTCGTTGCGGCAAGGACTTGGGCGTATCCGGCCTCAACTGCGCTACTGTTTGCGTGTGAGCGTCGCAGGCGTCGCGGCCTTCGCCATAACCAGAAGCCTCAATTTTCCGCTGCACGGTCTCTGGGCGGTGCTCACCGCGATCGTGGTCAGCCAGGTGAGCGTCGGCGGGTCGGTCCGAGCGACGCTCGAGTACAACATCGGGACGCTCGCGGGCGCGGTGTATGCGGCTGCGGTCGGGCTCGTCATTCCTCACGCCACGCCGGTCTCGCAAGCGGTCGCGCTCGCGGTGTCGGTCGCGCCAATGGCTGTGGCCGCGGCAATCAGTCCGGCCTTCCGCGTCGCGCCATTCTCCGCGGTCCTTGTCTTGCTGATCGGGAGCGAGATGGGCGAAGGCCCAATCGTCTCTGCGCTCACGCGCGTCGTCGAGGTCGTCATCGGCGGCGCCGTCGCGGTCCTCGTTTCGCTGCTGGTGTTTCCTGAGCGCGCGGATGGAATGGGCGTCGAGGCCGCTTGCCGGATTCTGAACCAGATGGCGGAGCTGTTGCCGAAGTTGCTCGCAAGGATCTCGCAAGACGTCGACAGGGTTTCGATCGGGCTCGCGCAGACGCGCCTGGGCGATGCGGTGACGAAATTCCAGGGCCTCGCCGAGGAGGCCAAACGCGAGCGCATCGTTTCGATCGTGCGCGACCCCGACCCCACGCCGCTCGCCCGTACGCTCCTTCGCATCCGGCACGATTTTGTCATCCTAAGCCGCGCCACGGCCGAGCCGCTTCCGGAGGCGATCGCGAGCCGGGTCGGACCGCCGCTCACTCGGTTCGGCGGGGAGGCGGCAGCCTTCCTGCGGGCCTCGTCGGACGCGCTCGCAGGCCGGCGGCCCCCGCCCTCGATCGCGCCCACGGAAGTCGCGCTCCACGCCTACGGCGCCGAGGTCGCAGCCATCCGCAATGAAGGCCTTTCTCGCGGAATGGATACAGAGGGCGTCGAGCGGTTCTTCGCGCTCGGCTTTGCACTCGAACAGCTATGCCGGGATTTTGCCGATCTCGTCCCGCGTATCGAAGAGCGCGCCGGCCGCCGGCACGCGCAAACGCGTTCCTGAAGCGCGCAGGCCAGGCGTTGCGGGCTATTCGCCGCGTCGCGTCGCGTCCGCCCAATCGTAAGCGGCCTTTCGGTCGCTGGCGGCGTAGAGGTGGATCGGAACGGCCGAGACGGAAAATCCGCTGATCTTGGCTTCGTCCATTCGGTCGGCCTCGGTGACGACCGCGATCCGAACGACATTCTTGTGCGCCAGCGAAACGGCCGTCAAACCGCGGGCAAGCTCGGCGAAATACCCGTCGAAATCCGGATCGATGACGACGACGAGCCCGGTCCCTACCGCCGACGCGCCGAGCGCGGCATTGACCGCAGCCTCGACATCGCGCGCCATCACCGTGCCGCTCGCCTTCAGCGCAAGCGCATGCTCCGGCGCATCCTGCATTCGTTCCAGCATCGTCCCTCCCAGTTCACCGCTGACCGTTCTGGATTCAAGGGCATAACCCTTAGCAGATTAAGGCGTCGGCCTGCGAGCCGATTGGCGCCGTTCTCCCTCCGTGGGACAAAAAGAGCATGACTATCGTACCGACCGCCGTCGACCGTCTATATGCATTTGCCTTGGGCGCGGGCGAAGTGCTGCTCCCGCGGATCCTTCTGGCGATCCTGGTGCTGGCGGCGGGCGCGATCGTGGCAGGCTGGGTCGCTCGCACAGTCGCCCTTGCGCTCGCGCGCACGGGAACGGTCGATGCGACGGCGCAGCCGGCCCTCGTCGCGGCGGCGCGCTACGGCGTCCTCATCGTCGCCATCGTCGCGGCCCTCAGCCAGATCGGGGTGCAAACGGCTTCGCTGCTGGCGGTCCTTGGCGCAGCGGGCCTCGCCATTGGACTCGCGCTCCAGGGCACGCTCGCCAACATAGCGGCCGGCATCATGCTCTTGTGGCTGAGGCCATTCCGGGTCGGCGACTACATTGAAATTGTCAGCGCAACCCCGTTCGCAGGTACGGTAAGGGAAATCGGCCTTTTTGCCTGCCAGATCGAAACCTTTGATGGCCTGTTTCTGTTCGCGCCCAATTCGGCGATCTGGGCCGTTCCCCTGCGAAACCATTCGCGCAACGCGGGCCGGCTCATCAGCTTCAACGTCGGCTTTGCGGCGGGCGTCGACCTATCCCGCGCCCGCGCGGCGCTGATGGACGCAATCTCAAGACAGCCGGGTGCGCTCAAAGCGCCTCGGCCGGAGGTCTTTCTCGCCAATCTCAGCGGCGGGGCGCCAATCGCGACCTGCCGGCTTTGGGCCGCGCCTGACCGCATCGGCGCCATGCAGCGCGCGATCGTCGAAGACGCGCGCGAGGCGCTGGAGGCCGCGGGGTTGCATGCGACGGAGGTCGTCTGGACAAGTCCGCCCGAAACCGATCCTTCACGCCTGCTATGAGCCGCCTCAGACGCCGTAGCGCTCGGCGAAGCGCGCCAGACTAACCGCGCCGCGACGGTGTCGACCCTCGCCAATCTTGCGTTCGCCGTCGTGCGCCTCAACCGCAAACAGAACGCTCCGCCCTTCGATCTCGATAACCCGCGCCGTTGCGGTCACGGTGCGACCCACCGGAGTGGGCGCCAGGTGTCGGATATCGACCGCACTGCCGACGGCCACCCAGCCCTGGGGCAGATGACCTGCGATGGCGACGCCCGAAGCCTTTTCCATCAGCAGGATCATCATGGGCGTGCCGTAGACCGCCGGCATGCCCGGCACATGGCCGCCGACTGTGAGCTCGACGGTCACCGTCTCCTGAAGACTGCCGGTCATGCCGATCCGGACGTCCTTCAGAGGGTCGATCTCTTCCGCCATGTGCAGCGCCCGCCCGTTAGCGGGCCGCCCCTTCGATCGTCGCACCCCAAGAGCCCCAAATGTAGATGCAGACGAACAAAAAGATCCACACGACGTCGACGAAGTGCCAGTACCAGGCGGCGAACTGGAAGCCGAGATGCTGGCGCGGCGTCATTTGTCCCGCATAGGCGCGCACCAGACAGACGGTGAGGAAAATCACGCCGATGATGACGTGAACGCCGTGAAACCCGGTGGCCATGAAGAAGGTCGCGCCATAGATCGAGTTCTTGAAGGCGAACGGCGCGTGGACGTACTCGTAGCCTTGTGTCCAAATGAACAGAACGCCGAGCACGATAGTCAGCAGCAGAA
Organism: uncultured Alphaproteobacteria bacterium; assembly: GCA_963748545.1. Classification (GTDB taxonomy): domain Bacteria; phylum Pseudomonadota; class Alphaproteobacteria; order Rhizobiales; family Beijerinckiaceae; genus Roseiarcus. The sequence continues at coordinate 405,247 of CAVVJO010000003.1, read as the reverse complement.
AGATCTTGAAGCCATTGCGGTCGCCCTCGCGCAAATCCTCGTGCGCGACGCTGACGGCAAAGCTCGACATAACGAGCACGAGCGTGTTTCTGAATGGAAGGTTCCACGGATTGATCACCTCCGTGCCCTTGGGCGGCCAAAGGCCTCCGGTGAAGTCCGAGCGGCCGTAGACGTGCGCGTCGCCCGCCCCGAGAGAGGAGGCGAAGAAGGCCCAGAACCACGCGACGAAGAACATGACCTCGGAGGCGATGAAAAGAAGCATTCCCATCGTCAGACCGTAGCGAACGAGCGGATTGTGGAAGCCGCCCTGTGCCTCGAGGATGACGTCGCGCCACCATCCCGCCATCGTGAAGAGCACGCCAGCGACGCCGAACGCCAGTACCAGCGGGCCGATCCCGACGCCCTTCATGAACAGTATGAGTCCTACTGCGGTCGTCAGGGCGAAGAAGGCGCCCACGATCGGCCAGGGGCTTGGTTCGACGAGATGGAACCCGCTTCGCTCAGCGAGCGCCGAGTGTTCGGTCAGCGAAGCGTCAGCAGTGATCGGCGCGTCAGTCATTGATGTCCCCTTGTCTCATCCGGCTGGGCCGGCGCGCCTGTCTGAGGCAGAAGCTCGCGCCGGCGGCGCGGCGAAAAGCGTGTACGAAAGCGTAATCGAATCAACCTGGGCCATAGACGGGTCGGTCTCGAGTTCTGGATTGAGATAAAAGACGACAGGCCATTCCGCAGTTTCATGCGGTCCAAGCCGTTGCTCGCTGAAACAGAAGCATTTCACCTTGTCGAACCATGCGCCGGAGACCTCTGGCGTCACGTTGAAGGTCGCATTGGCCCCGATTTCCTTGTCGGTGAGATTTTCTGCGCGAAAGTAGACGGTCGCCGTCTTTCCGACGCGAATGTTGATCGATTCGGTCTCCGGCTCGAAGCGCCAGTTCAGCCCCGGCGCGACATTCGTATCGAAAGCGACCCGAACCGTCCGCCGCCCGATGCTGCCGGCGGCCGCCACGACGCGCTGCGGCGCGCCTTCGTATCCCGTCGCGCGGCAGAAGGCTGAATAGAACGGCGCCGCCGCGAAGGTGAGGCCGATCATCGCCAGCGCCAGTGTCGCCCCTCCGAGGGCGTACACGCGGTTCCGGCGCGCCGTTTTATCCGCCGACGCGGTCAATGCGCGTGTCCTACCACCACCGCCGGCGCCTCGTGATCGTCATATCCGGGAATTTGCGGCGGGGTCGTAAAGGTATGGAATGGCGGCGGCGACGATACCGTCCATTCCAGCGTGGTCGCGCCGGGTCCCCACGGATTGGCCGGCGACGGACGCTTAACGGTGAAGGCCTCATAGATGAAGTAAAGGAAGACAATTGTCGCGGCGCCCGAAACGAAAGCTCCGACGGACGATATGAAGTTCCAGTCCCAGTAGGCGTCCGGGTAATCCACCGTTCGCCGCGGCATGCCGCTAAATCCGAGGAAATGCTGGGGCAGGAAGGTCAGATTGATTTCGAGAAACATCAGCCAGAAGTGCCACTTGGCAAGCCGTTCGTTATAGAGGTAGCCCGTAATTTTCGGGAACCAATAATAGAAGCCCGCGAAAATCGAGAACACCGCGCCGAGCGACATCGTGTAATGAAAGTGGGCCACGACATAGTAGGTGTCGTGCAGGTACCGATCGATCGCCGCGTTGGCGAGCACCACGCCTGTCACGCCGCCGACGGTGAAGACGAAGATGAAGCCGATCGCCCACAGCATCGGCGGCCGCAGCGAGATCGAACCGCCCCACATGGTCGCGATCCAGGAGAACACCTTCACCCCAGTCGGAACCGCGATCACCATGGTCGCGAAGACGTAGTAGCGCTGCAGGTTCAGCGACATACCCGTCGTGAACATGTGATGCGCCCAGACCACGAAACCCAGCAGCGCGATGGCTAGCATCGCGTAGACCATGCCCACATAGCCAAACACGGGCTTCCTCGAAAACGTCGAGACGACCTGACTGACGATGCCGAAGCCCGGAATGATCAGAATATAGACCTCTGGGTGGCCAAAGAACCAGAAGATGTGCTGGTAGAGGATCGGATCGCCTCCACCCGATGGCTCAAAGAAGGTCGTGTGGAAATTCCGGTCGGTCAGAAGCATCGTCAATGCGCCCGCCAGGACCGGCAAGGCGAGCAGCAAAAGGAACGCCGTCACGAGCACCGACCACGGAAACAGCGGCATGCGAAAAAGGGTCATGCCGGGCGCGCGCATGTTGATGATGGTCGCAATGAAGTTGATCGCGCCGACGATCGACGAAATGCCGGCGAGGTGCATCGACAGGATCACGAAATCGGCTGCGGGCCCGGGCGCCCCGGCGTTAGAGGCGAACGGCGGATAGAGCACCCAGCCGCCGCCGAAACCGTGCATGCCGGGCGCGCCTTCGACGAACAGAGACGTCATGGCGAGAATGAACGACGCAACGAGCAGCCAGAACGACATGTTGTTCAGCCTCGGGAAGGCCATGTCCGGCGCCCCGATCATCAACGGCACGAACCAGTTGCCGAAGCCGCCCATCATCGCCGGCATCACCATGAAGAAGATCATGATCAACGCGTGCGAGGTGAAGAAGACGTTGTACATGTTCTTGGCGGCGTCGATGGAGCCGTCTCCGGTCATGATCGCCGAGAGCGTCGGGAAAACCTGGATGCCCGGGAACATCAACTCCGCGCGAATCGCAATCGAAAGCAAAGCGCCAATGCAGCCGGCGCAGATCGCAAAGATCAGATAGAGCGTGCCGATATCTTTGTGATTCGTTGAGAATAGGTATCGCCGCCAGCCGGTCGGATGGCCGTGCTCGTCGTGCTCCTCGTGAGCGTCGACATGAGCTTCAGAAAAACCGCTGACAGACGTCATAAAGGTCGGCTCCGAATGTTTCTACGAAGAAGGCGCGACGCCTTCTTTAGTTCCTGGCCTGCGGGACCTGGGCGAGATCGACGCCGTCGGCGCGAGAATACGTTTTCTGGGCGGTCGCGAGCCAAGCCTGGTAGTCGTTTTGGCTGAGGACGTGAATTTCAACCGGCATGAAGGCGTGATCGATGCCGCAAATATTGGAGCACTGCCCGTAGAACACGCCTTCCTGCTCCGCCTTGAACCAGGACTTGTTGAGTCGGCCCGGCACCGCGTCGATCTTGACCCCAAACGAGGGGATTGAGAACGAGTGGATGACATCCTGGGAAACGACATCGAGTTCGACAACTTTGCCGACCGGCACGTACGCCGCGTTGTCCACCGAGAGAAGGCGGATATCGCCTGGCTTGAGGTCCTTATCCTCCTTGATCAGGGAATCGAACGAGAAGCCGCCGTCGCTTTTCGGATAGCTGTAATTCCAGTGCCACTGGGAGGCGGTCACCTTCAAGGTCATGTCGGGCGCCGGAATGACAAGCTGCTGGGTCAGCAGTCGGAACGATGGAACCGCGATCACCACGAGAATCAGCGCCGGGATCACGGTCCAGGCGATTTCGATCGGGCCGTTGTGGGCCACCTGGGACGGAGTCGGGTTCGCGCGCTCGTTGAAGCGGACCACGACGATCACGAGGAGGGCAAGAACGAAGAGCGAGATGCCAATGCAGGTCGGCAAAAGAAAACCGTTGTGAAACCACTCGATGTCGGCTTGGACGGGGGTGTTGGACGGCAGGAACCCAAATTGCCAGGGATGAGGCGCCCCGAGAATCGACGCCCGAGGCGAACCGGCAGCGCCGAAGACAGCGAGCGCTGCAACGCCGGCCCGGAAAGGAAACCCAAGTCCTCGCATCCCCGCGGTCCTCCGACCAACAATTGCTCTTGACGCGTGCGCGCCTCGACCCGTCAACATGCTCGTCAGCCCTGTGTTGTTGCCGCGACAATACGACGCGAGTTCGGACATATGACAATCCATTTTTCCCCCCGGTCGAAAGGGAACGGCAGCGTTGCCGCTCTGCTTTCCGCTTCGAGCGGTCGTGCTCGCGGTTGCACCGCAGGGCCAACACTCCTCGCCTCCGCGACGGCCTGCATTAACCCAACCTACGTTGCAACTATTTACCGATTGGCGAGCACGGTGGTAGGCGCTCAGTATCGGTGTCCTCGGGGAGCGGCGCTCAATTCTCGGGAGCGGGAGACGCGCCATGGCGTTCAAGACTGGCGACGAATGGCGCAAGCCCGCGCTGCTCGCGTTCGCAGCCCTGGCGATCATAGGCTGGCTGCTCGCCGGCTACCTCTGGATCGAGGCAGCCCAGACCGAGAGCAAGATGGTCGCCTCCCTGCACGCCGCGGACAAGGCGCGCGAGAACCTGGAAGCTGACCTGCAGAATTTGCAAAAGTCTGCGGGAACGGCGGCCGATCTCAAGTTTCAGGCGTCGGAAGCCGAAAAGGCCGTCTCCGAAGCCGCATCCGCTCGCGCCTCGGCCCAGAACGAGCTCGCCGAGCTTACCCGGCAGATCAACGACGCAAAGCTCGCGATTTCGGGCGCACAGGAAGAGACGAGCGCCAGAACGCGCGATCTCCAGGCCGTAAACTCGCGCCTAAAGGAGGAGACCGATCGGCTCGCGGCGATGCAAGGCCAAAGCCAGGGGCTCGCGGCCGATCAGGCTCGGCTGCAGGGTCAGGCCGACGCCGCGCGCGCCGCGCTTGCCGACACGCAAGCCCAGGTCGCCGCGGCCCAAAAGCAGTTGGAATCGCTGCAAAGTCAGGTCAGCGCGGCGACCGCCGAGCTCAATGGCCTCCAGCAGCAACTTCACGGTGCAGGAACCGGGGCGGGTCCAGCCCATTAAGGACGGGGGAATGGGCGCGCTCAAGATTGCCCCACAGGTTCGCCAGGTCGTTGCCGAGTGGGGCAAGCGTGTTACAACGCTTTTGGCGGCGCGCACCGCGAACCGATTGTGGAAATTGCGCCCGTGATTGAGGCATTATGGACGATCTCACCGCCACCGACTCCGCCGACGCTGCGCGCGTTGATTTGGACCGGCGCCCGACAGCGGCGGAGCTCAAAGCTTCTGTTCTGGCCAAGCTGACCTATGCCGTCGGCAAAGTACCCGAGGTCGCCAGCCCACACGACTGGTATCTCGCGGTCGCCTTCGCAACCCGCGACCTCATCGTCGACCGCTGGCTGCGTTCGACCGCCGACGTCTACGCCGACGGGCGGAAACGGGTCTATTATCTCTCGCTCGAGTTCCTGATCGGCCGGCTGCTTTTCGACGCGATGACCAATCTCGGCGTCGCCGAGCCTATGTCCGAAGCGCTGCACGAACTCGGCGTCAACCTGAGCGAGCTCAGACGGATCGAACCGGACGCCGCGCTCGGCAACGGCGGCCTCGGCCGGCTCGCGGCCTGCTTCATGGACAGCATGGCGACGCTTCAGATCGCCGCGCATGGCTACGGGATTCGCTACGACAACGGCCTTTTCCGCCAAATCATCCGCAACGGCTGGCAACAGGAAACCCCGGAAGACTGGCTCGCCAGCGGCAACCCGTGGGAGTTCGAGCGGCTGGAATACAATTACGCCATCGGCTTCGGCGGTTGGGTCGAGATGGTCCAGAGCGACGACGAGCGCACCCGCCATATCTGGCATCCGGGCGAGACAGTCGAAGCGGTCGGTTACGACACGCCGATCGTTGGCTGGCGGGGCCGGCACGTCAACACCTTGCGCTTATGGTCGGCGCGAGCGCCCGACCCCTTCAAGCTCGACGCCTTCAACGCCGGCGACTTCGTCGGCGCCCTGTCGGACTCCGTGCGGGCGCAGGCCATTTCCAAGGTGCTTTATCCGAGCGACGCGACGCCCGCCGGCCAGGAGCTCCGCCTGCGACAGGAGTACTTCTTCGCCTCCGCGTCGCTTCTCGATCTCGTCCGCCGTCACATCAAGCAGCATGGAGACATCCGATCGCTGGGCGACCACGCTGCGATTCAGCTGAACGACACCCATCCGGCGATCGCGGTCGCGGAACTCATGCGAATACTCGTCGACCTAAACGGTCTCGAGTGGGACGACGCCTGGAAAGTGACCGAGACCACCTTTTCCTACACTAACCACACTCTGCTGCCCGAAGCGCTCGAAAGCTGGCCGGTTCCGCTGATGGAGCGGCTGCTGCCGCGCCACATGCAGATCATCTATCTGATCAATGCGGCCCACCTGGACAGCGCGCGCCGGCGCGGTTTCACCGATTCCGGAATTCTCGCGTCGATCTCCCTGATTGACGAGCATGCGGGCCGGAGGGTCCGCATGGGCAACCTCGCTTTTATCGGTTCGCACATGATCAATGGCGTATCGGGCCTGCACACCGACCTCATGCGCAAAACCGTCTTCCACAATCTCAATACGGTCTATCCGAACAGGATTGTCAACAAGACGAACGGCATCACCTTTCGCCGCTGGCTGATCGAGTGCAATCCGGGCCTCGCCAACATCATCCGCTCGACCGTGGGCGATCGAGCGCTGGAGAGCGCCGAGGCGCTCAAGGGCTTCGCCGCATACGCTGATGACCGCGGCGTTCAGGACGCGGTCGCCGCGGCCCGCCGCGCGGCCAAGATCGCGCTCTCGCGTCATGTGGCGGTCCAGCTCGGTCAGCGCATCAATCCGGAATCTATGTTCGACGTTCAGATCAAGCGCATCCACGAATACAAGCGCCAGCTTCTCAACATCCTCGAGACGGTCGCGCGCTACAACGCCATTCGCGCCAATCCCACCATCGACTTCGCGCCGCGGGTTAAGATCTTCGCCGGAAAAGCGGCGGCGAGCTACACTCAGGCGAAGCTCATCATCAAGCTCGCCATCGACGTCGCCCGCGTCGTCAATTCCGACCCGACCGTCCGTGGCCTTCTCAAGGTCGTGTTCCTGCCCAATTATAACGTTTCGTTAGCCGAGACGATCATCCCAGCGGTCGACTTGTCCGAACAAATATCGACCGCGGGGATGGAGGCTTCCGGCACGGGCAACATGAAGATGGCCCTCAACGGCGCGCTGACGATCGGGACGCTCGACGGCGCCAATGTCGAGATGCGCGACCTCGTCGGCGACGACAACATTTTCATCTTCGGCCTGACCGCCGCCGAGATCGAGGCCGCACGGAGACAGGGCATCGACGCCAGCGCTCGCATCGCGGCTTCGCCCGCATTGCGCGAGGCGCTCGACGAGATCGCTTCCGGCGTCTTCTCGATCGACGACGCGGGACGCTATCGCGGCCTTGTCGACACGCTCACTCACTACGACTATTTCATGCTATGCGCCGACTTCGACTTGTATTGGCAGGCGCAGATGAAGGTCGACGAGGCCTGGCGCGACCGTGCCCGATGGATGCATTCGAGCATCATCAACACCGCAAATGTCGGCTGGTTCTCGTCGGACCGAACGATCGCGGAATACGCGAAAGAAATCTGGAAGGCGCCGTTCGTGCCGCTTGGCTGACCGGCGCCGGGAGGGACCATATGGAGGTTTGGAAAGCGCGGGACGCCGACGTCGAGGCGATCCACGCGGCGCGTTGCAGTGATCCTTTTGCTGTACTCGGTCCGCACCTGACGAGCGACGGTTGGGTCATCCGGGTTTTCGCGCCAGACGCCCTGACGGTGCGCGCGCTCACGCGCGACGGAAAACTGCTGGCGGAGCTGCCGAGACGCAAGGATGATTTTTTCGAAGCGTTGATCCCGCAGGCGACAGAGCGACCCCTTTATCGCGTCGAAGTCGAAACCACTTCTGGCGTTTCGTCCTACGTCGATTTCGTATGCTTTCGGACCGGCGCTCGGTCCCGTCGACGACTATCTGCTGCGTGAGGGATCGCACCGGCAGCTCTATCGCCGGCTCGGCGCTCAACTGACAACTCACGAGGGCGTCGACGGCGTGCTGTTCGCGCTCTGGGCGCCCAACGCGACACGCGCTTCGATAGTCGGCGACTTCAATCATTGGGACGGACGGCGCTGTCAGATGCGCAAGCGCTACGATAGCGGGCTATGGGAGATCTTCGTCCCGCACATTGGACCTGGATCCATCTACAAGTTCGAACTTGCCGGGCCCGACGGCGTCTTGCTGCCGCTGAAGGCCGATCCCTTCGGCTTCGAGGCGGAGCTGAGACCCTCGACCGCCTCCGTCGTCGCCGACAGCGCCGATTTCACGTGGTCCGACTCCGACTACATGGCTCGTCGCGCCGAGGGCGAGCCGCGGCGCAAGCCGATGTCGATTTATGAAGTCCATCTCGGTTCGTGGAAGCGGCGTCCCGACGGCAGCTTCCTCAGCTATGACGAACTCGCCGACCAGCTCATCCCTTACGTCGCAGACCTGGGCTATACGCACCTCGAACTCCTGCCGATCAGCGAACATCCGCTCGACGAGTCCTGGGGCTACCAGCCGCTTGGGCTGTTCGCTCCGACGCGACGCTTCGGCGAGCCGGCAGGCTTCGCCCGCTTCGTCGACAGGGCCCACGCTGCAGGCCTGGGCGTGTTCGTCGATTGGGTCCCGGCGCATTTTCCGACCGACCAGCACGGCCTCGCGCACTTCGACGGCACCGCGCTTTACGAGCACGCCGATCCGCGCAAGGGCTTCCATCCCGACTGGAACACGGCGATCTACAACTTCGGGCGGCACGAGGTCGCCAACTTTCTCTATTGCAACGCTCTCTACTGGGTCGACCGCTTCCATATCGATGGACTGCGCGTCGATGCGGTCGCCTCTATGCTTTATCTCGATTACTCGCGCCGCGAGGGCGAGTGGCTGCCCAACCCCGACGGCAGCAAGGAGAATCGCGAGGCTATCGCGTTTCTCCAGAACGCGAATCAGCTCGTCTATGGGGGCTTCCCCGGTGCGGTCACAATCGCCGAGGAATCGACAGCCTTCCCGGGCGTGTCCGCTCCCACCGATCACGGCGGCCTCGGCTTCGGCTTTAAGTGGAACATGGGTTGGATGCACGACACTTTGGACTACATGTCGCACGATCCGATCTATCGGCGCTGGAGCCACGACAAGCTGACGTTTGGATTGCTGTACGCCTTCAGCGAGAACTTCGTTCTGCCGATCTCGCATGACGAGGTCGTACACGGCAAACGCTCGGTCGTCGGCAAGATGCCCGGCGACGAGTGGCAACGTTTCGCCAATGCGCGCGCCTTCTATGCGTTCATGTGGGGGCACCCCGGCAAAAAGCTTCTGTTCATGGGGCAGGAATTCGGCCAGACGACGGAGTGGAACGCTTCGGAATCGTTGCCTTGGTGGCTGCTTGACCACTGGCCGCACCAAGGCGTCCAGACACTGATCCGCGACCTCAATCGCATTTACCGAGGGACACCCGCACTATATTCCCGCGATTGCGAGCCCGAGGGATTCCGCTGGATCGTCGTCAACGATGACACGCAATCAGTCCTCGCTTTTTTACGGCGCGGCGCGCAGAGCGACCCTCCCGTAGCGGTCGTGTGCAACTTTACGCCGGAACCGCGCATGAACTACCGCCTCGGCCTACCGTTCGAGGGTCACTGGCGCGAAGCGCTCAACAGCGACGCTGGCCTCTACGGCGGATCGAACATGGGCAACCTCGGCGGCGTTACAGCCGAGCCGAGGCCTTCGCACGGCTTCCCATGCTCGGCGACGCTGTCTTTGCCGCCGCTTGCCACGCTGTACCTCGTCTTCACGCCGCCTGGCGCCGAGCAGATCCCAGACTGAGAAGGAGTCCGAGATGTCCAGGACACGCACTGCCAAGGAGATGGGGCTTTCGCCGCCCTACTCCCGGCACGCTATGGCCTATGTGCTTGCCGGAGGACGCGGCAGCCGGCTTTTGGAACTGACCGACCGGCGGGCGAAGCCCGCCGTCTATTTCGCCGGCAAGTCCCGAATTATTGATTTTGCCCTTTCCAACGCGCTCAACTCCGGCATCCGCCGCATTGCGGTCGCGACCCAGTACAAAGCCCATAGCCTCATCCGTCATCTGCAGCGCGGCTGGAACTTCCTCCGGCCGGAGCGCAATGAGAGCTTCGACATTCTGCCTGCGTCGCAGCGCGTCAACGAGACGATGTGGTATTTGGGGACCGCCGATGCGGTCTATCAGAACATCGACATCATCGAGAGCTATGGCCCGCACTTCATGGTCGTTCTGGCCGGCGACCACGTCTACAAGATGGACTACGAGAAGATGTTGCAGCAGCACGTCGACTCAGGTGCAGACGTGACGGTCGGATGTCTCGAGGCCTCGCTCGAGGAGGCCAAGGGCTTCGGCGTGATGCACATCAAAGAGGACAACACGATCCGGGAGTTCTTGGAGAAGCCGCAAAACCCGCCGCACATGCCGGGCAAGCCGGATGTGGCGCTGGCCAGCATGGGCATCTATGTGTTCGAGACGTCGTACCTGATCGACCTCTTGAAGCAGGACGCCGCCAATCCGGCGTCCGCCCACGACTTCGGAAAGGACATCATTCCTTACATCGTCAAGAACGGCAAAGCGGTCGCGCACCATTTCTCCGAATCGTGCGTCCGCTCGACCGAGGAGGCGAAGCACTACTGGCGCGACGTTGGCACTGTCGACGCCTACTGGGAGGCCAACATCGACCTCACCGACGTCGTACCCGACCTCGACCTCTACGACCGCGCCTGGCCGATCTGGACCTACGGCGAGATCACGCCTCCGGCGAAATTTGTGCACGACGTCGACGGACGGCGCGGCTTGGCCATTCAGTCGCTGCTGTCCGGCGGATGTATCGTGTCGGGGGCCTCTATCAGCCGATCGTTGGCCTTCACGGGCGTCCACGTTCACTCTTACTCGACCATCCACGAGGCGGTCATCCTGCCCTACGCGCAGATCGGGCGGCACGTTCGTCTCAACAAAGTGGTGATCGACAGCGAGGTGAAAATTCCGGACGGCCTTGTCGTGGGCGAGGATCCGGCGCTCGACGCCAAGCGTTTCCGACGCACCGAGAGCGGCGTCACTCTGATCACCGGCCCGATGATCGAAAAGCTCACGCGATGAGCGCCATTAAGGTTCTGTCGGTCGCGTCGGAGGTGTTTCCGCTCGTCAAGACCGGGGGCCTCGCCGACGTAGCCGGCGCTCTCCCTGGCGCGATCGTGCGCGAGGACGTCGACATGCGGACGCTGGTCCCAGCCTATCCCGCGGTCAAGAACAAGCTTCGCGATGCCGATATCGCTCACGAATATGCGGACCTCTTTGGCGCGCCGGCGCGCGTCCTCGCCGGACGGACCGCGGGGCTCGATGTCTTCGCGCTGGATGCGCCGCATCTCTTCGACCGCCCCGGCAATCCGTACCTTGGCCCAGACGGAACCGACTGGCCGGACAATGCGCGTCGCTTCGCGGCCCTCGCGCGGGTCGGCGCCGACATCGGACTTGGATCGATCGGCGCATTCCAGCCGGATGTCTTGCACGCGCACGATTGGCAGGCGGGCCTCGTTCCGGCCTATCTGCGGTTCGCCGGGCGCGACGGCGCCGGGATCGATGATCACGGTCCACAATCTCGCGTTTCAGGGTCACTTTCCGGTGTCGCTGTTTTGGGAGCTTGGGCTGCCCGAACAGGCTCTCTCGGTGGACGGCGTCGAGTACTTCGGCGGCGTTGGCTATCTGAAGGCCGGCTTGCGCCTTGCCGACACCATCACAACGGTCTCGCCGACCTACGCGCGCGAGATTCAAACGCCCGAATTCGGCATGGCCCTCGACGGGCTCCTCCGCTCCCGAAGCGGTGTGCTGCACGGTATCCTGAACGGAGTCGACGAGACGGTCTGGAACCCGGCAAACGACCGGGCGCTCGCGCAAACCTATACGCCGCTGCGCATCGACATGCGCTCGCGCAACAAATCGGCCCTCCAAAAGCGGCTCGGTTTGAAGCCGAGCGTTGACAGCCCCTTGTTCGCTGTCGTCTCCCGGCTGTCGCACCAGAAAGGGCTCGACCTACTGCTGCACGCGCTTCCGGGAATCGTAGACCGGAGCGGACAAGTCGCGCTGCTCGGTTCGGGCGAGCGCTGGCTGGAATCGGGCTTTTCTGACGCCGCGGCGAGCCGCCCTGGCTCGGTGAGCTGCGTTTTCGCATATGACGAGAAGCTTGCCCATATTTTCCAAGCTGGCGCCGATTTCATCGTGGTGCCTTCGCGATTCGAGCCTTGCGGACTGACTCAACTGTGCGCGCTGCGCTATGGGGCGACGCCGATTGTCGCCCGGGTCGGCGGCCTCGCCGACACGATTATCGACGCCAACGAGGCGTCGCTGGCGGCGGGGGTGGCGACTGGCATTCAGTTCGAACCGCCAACGGTCGAGGCGCTCGGATACGCCATCGACCGGGCGTTCCGGCTTTTCCAGGATAACGCCGCCTTGCGGCGCGTACGGCTCAATGGCATGCGCTCGGACGTCTCCTGGCGCCGGCCGGCCAAGCGCTACGCCGACTTGTACCGCGCAATCGCGCGAACCGCGACATGAGCGCAGATCCGCCCGCGCGCGGCGTTACGGCGACTGAAAACGGACTCGAGGCGGCGCTCGAGCTGCCGAACGCCGACGGCGTGGTGCTTAACCTGTTCGACGGCGACCGCGAGACCGCGCGCGTCCCGCTCTTGCGCGACGCCCACGGAATCTTTCGCGGAGCGGCGCAGGGGATCGGCGCAGGGGCGCACTACGGTTTTCGCGTCTATGGGCCGTTCGATCCTGCGCGCGGGCACCGCTTCGACGACTCGAAGCTGCTGGCGGACCCGTACGCTTACGCCTTCGACCGGCCGTTCCGTCTGCACCCCTCGATGTTCGCGCGCGGCGAGGACAGCGGCCCCTACGCGCCGAAGGCGATCGCTGGAGCGCCGCGGGCAGGCGAGCCCGGACGCCGGCGTATCGCGCCAGAGGCGCTTGTCATCTACGAACTGAACCTGCGAGGATTCTCTCGGCTCAATCCCGCGATTCCCGAACCGGCGCGCGGCACGTTCGCGGGGCTTGCTCACCCCGTGTCGATCGCGCACTTAGCAGGGCTCGGCGTGACCGCGGTCGAGATCATGCCCTCCGACGCATTCGTCGACGAACGCCATCTGGGGCCGCTCGGCCTCGCCAACGCCTGGGGTTACAATTCGGTCGTGTTCGGGGCGCCGGACCCGCGGCTTGCGCCCGGCGGCTGGGCGGAAGTGCGCGCGGCGACCGACGCGCTTCATGAGGCCGGCATTGAGGCAATTCTCGATGTTGTCTTCAATCACAACGGCGAGAGCGACGCTTTCGGGCCAACCCTGTCATTCCGAGGCCTCGACAACGCGACCTTCTTCCGCCTCGACCCGAACAACCCGGCTCAATACGTCAACGACGCGGGTACCGGCAACTGCGTGGCCCTGGACCGACCGCTCGTCATCGATATGGCGATCGGCGCGCTCCGGCGCTGGATGATCCACGGCGGGATCGACGGCTTCCGGTTCGACTTGGCGACGGCGCTCGGACGCGGGGTCCACGGCTTCGACCCCCATGCGCCGTTCTTTCAGGCGCTGGCCGAGGACCCGATCGTGAGCAAGGCCCGGCTGATCGCCGAGCCCTGGGACGTCGGCCCGGGCGGCTATCAGCTCGGCGGCTTCGGCCCGGACTGGGCCGAGTGGAACGACCACTTCCGCGATGCGGCGCGGCGGTTCTGGCGCGGCGACGCCTATCTGCGGGGCGAACTCGCCACCAGGCTTGCCGGGTCGCGGGATGTCTTCGCCGAAGCAAAGGCCCCGTCGAAGAGCGTCAACTTCATCGTCGCTCACGACGGTTTCACGCTCGCAGATCTTGTCTCCTACGATCGCAAGCACAACGAGGCCAACGGCGAGGAGAACCGCGACGGGAGCGACGCGAACTATTCCTGGAACCACGGCGTCGAGGGGCCGAGCAGCGATCCCGTGGTCCTTGCTGCCCGAGCGCGCGACCAACGCAACCTATTGACCCTGCTGTTCGCTGCGCGCGGAACGCCGATGCTGGGGATGGGGGCCGAACTCGGATTCAGCCAGGGCGGCAACAACAACGCCTATGCCCAGGACAACGCTTCGACGGCGATCGACTGGACGCGCGCCGACGCGGAGCTTCAGCGATTCGCGAGCCGTCTTGCTCACGTGCGCCGCGCTCACCCCGCCCTGTCGCGCGACGCCTTCCTCACCGGGCGGCCTTTCGACGCAACCGGCATTCCCGACGTCGAGTGGCGCGACGCCGACGGGCCGCTGACGCCAGAACGCTGGAACGATCCCGCCGGGCCGGTGCTGGTCGCGGTTTTCGCGGCGCCGGACGCAGGCGGGATCGATCGAGTCGCGGTCGCCATGAATCGGTCGAGCGGCGATGTCGAGCTGCGGCTTCCCACTCCACGCCCGGGCATGTCGTGGCGGGCGGTTGTCGGCGCCGAGGTCCCCGACGGGCCGGAGCGCTCGCTCGCGCTCGCCGACCGTTGCCGTCTGGCGGCGCGCGCCTCGCTCATCCTTGCGGAAGGGCCGATCCCTACCGGCCTCAGAAGCGCGCCCCCCTCGGCGCAGACCATCGACGCGCTCGCAGCGGCGGCCGGTCTCTCCGCCGACTGGTGGGACGTGGCGGGCAAGCGCACCATCGTTTCGCCCGACAGCAAGATCGCGCTTCTCGGCGCGCTTGGCCTTTCGGCGGTAAGCGAGGCCGACGCGCGGGACAGCCTGACGACCGTGCTCGACGAGACGCGCCGCCGGCGCATCCCTCCCTCGATTGTGCTGCGGGCCGGCGAGGAGCCGATGACGCCGTTGCGCGGCGCGGCGGGAGCGTGTGCGGCGCGAATCGAATGCGAAGACGGCCGCCTCCTCGAGTGGCGGACGCCAGCCGGCGACGGCGCCCCAAGCCCGCTCCCCGACGGCTCGACGATATACGAGCGGACCATCGCCCTGCCCGAATTGCCGATCGGTCGCCATCGCCTGACCGTCGACGGGGTTGATTGCGCGGTCACGGTCGCGCCGCCGGAGTGCTATGGACTGCCGGACGCCGCCGGGCCGCTGGCCGCGCCAGGCAAGCGCTTCGGCGTGACCGCACAGATTTACGCGTTACGGCGAGCGGGCGATCAGGGGATCGGCGACTTCGAGACGCTGGCTCGGGCCGCCGCGGCGGCCGGAGACGCGGGCGCGGCCTATCTCGGCGTCAGCCCGATGCACATGCTGTTCCCGGGCGATCGCGAGCGGGCGAGCCCGTACTACCCGTCCGACCGCCGCTTCATCGATCCGATCCTGATTGACGTCTTCGATCCTGGTTTGCCGCGCGACCAAGCCGCATCCGCCGCACTCGAGGCGCTCGCGCCCGCGGCCGCCCGAGCCTCGTCGGCGCGGCTCGTCGATTATCCAGAGGTCTGGCGAATCAAGCGGCTGGCGCTGGAAGCGTTGCACGGCGCGTTCGCCCGCGCGGTCGCCGAGCGGCCAGGCGCAACGATTGAAGCCGACTACCGCGCCTTCATCGCAAAAGGGGGCGGGTCCTTGCGGCGGTTTGCCGCCTTCCAGGCGATCGCGGCGGGTGAATTGGGCGAGACCTGGCGAACCTGGCCGGAAGCGCTTCGCGAGGGCCGGCCCAAGGCCGTTGAGGCGGCGATTGACAAGGACGCGAAGGCCTTCGATTTCGCGCTCTTCTGCCAGTGGCTTGCCGACCGCCAACTCGCCCGCGCCGCCGAGCGCGCCCAGCGCCACGGGCTCGGCATCGGCTTCTACCGCGACCTCGCGGTCGGCTCCGCGCCCGACGGCGCCGAAGCTTGGTCTCAAGGCGACGCGCTCACCCGCGGCGCGACGGTTGGCGCGCCGCCCGATCCTTTTTCCATCAGGGGACAGAACTGGAGTTTGCCGGCGCCCAACCCGCTCGCGTGCTCCCGCCAGGGTTGGACGGCGTTGAGCGAGCTCTACGCCGCGAATATGCGCCACGCCGGGATGTTGCGCATCGACCACGCCATGGGCCTGCAGCGCCTATTTCTGATCCCGGAGGGCGCGACCCCGGCCGATGGCGCGTACCTCGCCTATCCGCTCGACGACCTCGTCGGGCATATCGCGCTCGAGAGCCAGCGTGCGCAATGCATGGTGGTCGGCGAGGACCTCGGCACCGTCGCCACGGGGTTTCGAAGCCGGATGACCAAGGCCAATATCCTTGGGATGCGCGTGCTCTGGTTCGAGCGCAGCGGCCAAACCTTTGCGCCGCCCGCCGCCTATCCGGCGCTGTCGGTCGCATCTGTCGCGACGCATGACCTCGCCACGCTCGCGGGCTGGTGGCGCGGAACCGACATCGCCGAACTTCTATCGCTCGGCCTGCGGTCGCTCAGTCAGGCGGCCGAGGCCATCGCGTTGCGTCAGCAGGAAAAGCGCGCGCTGATCTCAGCGCTTCTTGCGGCTGGCGTAATTTCGATCGCGCCGGCCGAAGACGCCGCTCTCGACGACGCGACCGCCGCGGCGGTGCACGCCTTCATCGGCGGCGCCGGATCGATTTTCGCGAGCGCCCAATTCGACGATCTGGTCGGCGAGTTGATCGCGACCAACCTTCCCAGCACCGACAGGGAGCGGCCGAACTGGCGGATTCGGATCGGTGACGACGTCGCGTCGGCCTTCGCGAGCGCGCGCGCTCAGGCCGTGCTGGCGGCGCTCGCCAACGCGCGGCGGTAAACGACGCATCGGCGCCGGTCGCTGAGCGCGACGACGCGGTCAACGACCGCGTCTACACGTACGGCCTCAAAGCGCGATCGAAATCGCCTCACGGCCGCGCGGGGTGTCGATCACCCGCATGTTGACCGACTGCCCTTCGTTGAGATGGGCGATGCCGGCGGCATTGAGCGCCGAGATGTGGACGAAAATGTCCTTGCCGCCGTCGTCCACCGCGACGAAGCCGAAGCCCTTCGTCTCGTTGAACCATTTCACCTTTCCCTCCAGCGGTACGCCGGTCGACGGGTCTGGAGCGGCGCGGCGCGCAGGGCGAGGCGAATTGAACGAACGGCGGGGGCGCTCGACTGCGGTCGAGGTGTCGACCGAGAGCACGCGCTGCACCTGCGGGCCCTTCGCGCCGGCGGCGACGATGACGCGCATCTTCGCGCCGGGCGGAACGGCGTCGTGGCCGGCCGAATGCAAGGCGGTCGCGTGGAGGAAGGCGTCGCCCTGCCCGTTTTCCAGTTCGACGAAGCCGAAGCCCTTGTCGTCCTTGAACCACTTCACCGTGGCCTCGACCGACGGCGCGCTCGCGAGCGTCGCCGATCCGCCGCTTGCGAAGGAGTTGTCGATTCCGCCCTCGGGACGAGCGCGCCCGCGCGCGGGTTGTCTGGATTGAAAAGGCATCGGCCCGTCGTCGTCAAAGCCGTGCCTGCGCGGCGTCCAATAGTCATTACCTCTATTCATGGTCATCAAACTCTTCGACCGATCCGTCCTTTCAGGAGAGCCGCGGCGGTCACCACGGCTGTCCATTCCGCCGCAGTGCGACGGAATTCATTTGCAGGCCGCGGACCTTGCGGAGGAATTCGCCCGGCCGAGGGCCGGACCCATCCGCTTTCACAGCCCGGAAACTCAAAGGGAACATGTTCTGTCGGCGTCGCCGTAAGCCAATCGCACCACCTTGGGCGCAACACGCGCGGTCGAACGAGCCGGGCGAGCAAACCTCGTTTTCGCGCCGCGATCGTCGGAATCCCTTGCGGCGCAGGCTGATCGGTAAGCTCGACGATCGAGCAGACCCCTTTCCGTCACGGTGAGAATTCCAACTCGCCAGGCGCCGCGCAATTAGGGAAAGTACGTAGGGTCGAGGCCGATTTTCCAAGTCCTCGAAAGCGATGGGAAACCTTGCTTGACGGACAAGCGGCCGGTTCCCATATCGACGCACATGTTGGACCTTCTCTCTCCTCATGCGGCTTTCACATTGGACCCGGACGAGGCGTCGCAGGGCCCGGGCGCCAAGGACGTTAAGGACGCCACGGACGCCGTGGCGCTGGACGCCTACTCCCGCGCCGTCAGCGACGTGGTCGAGCGGGTCGGCCCGAGCGTGGTGCGGATCGACGTCAAACGCGGCGGCCGCAACGCAGGATCGGGCTCCGGCGTGATCGTCTCCTCGGACGGGCTGGCGCTGACCAATTCTCATGTCGTCCAGGGCGCCAAGGTCGTGTCCTTGATCACCCTCGAAGGGCGCGAACTGCAGGCTCGAGTGCTCGGCGACGACCCCGACACCGATCTGGCGCTTCTGCGGGTCGACGCCGACGTCGCGCTTCCGGCCGCCCGTCTCGGCGACAGCGCGAAGCTGAGGCGCGGCCAGATCGCCATTGCGATCGGCAATCCGCTCGGCTTCGACGCGACCGTGACTGCTGGGGTCGTCTCGGCGCTCGGCCGCTCGCTCCAGTCGCGCACCGGACGGATGATCGAGGATGTGGTGCAAACCGACGCCGCCCTCAATCCGGGCAATTCCGGCGGACCGCTGGTGTCGTCGGCCGGCGAGGTCATCGGCATCAACACCGCGGTCATCATGGGCGCGCAGGGCATATGCTTCGCCGTGGCGTCGAACACCGCTCATTTCGTCGCCGGAGAGATCGCCCGGCACGGCCGCGTGCGGCGCGCCTATGTCGGCGTCAGCGCGGCCACCACCGAAATCCCGCGGCGGATCGCGCTGAGGCTTGGCCTCGACCAGGCGAAGGGCGCGCGGCTGATCGCCGTCGATCAGTCCGGCCCGGCGGCGCATGCGGGCCTCCTGTCCGGGGATATCGTGATCGGGCTCGATGGCAAGACCGTCACGAGCGTGGGCGAATTGTTGCGCGCGCTCGACGCGGACAAGATCAACCGCACCGTCAGCGTCGACTTCCTGCGCCGGTCCGACCAGAAGCGGGTCTGGATCGGCCCGATCGAACGCCCGGCTGCGTAAGCCGGCCGGCCGGCCCCGTTCCGGCTCCCGGATTGAGCCTTTTCAGAACCTTGGAGGGCGTTTCGGTTCCGCGGAACGCCATTCTCCGGGGGGCGAGTCCGACAAAGCGCGTCCCCGCCGGCAGAGACCCGGAAGCGGCCCCGCCCAGGCTCCGGAATTGAGCGTTTCCAGAGACTTGCGGCGCGAGGGCGTTCCGTCGTCGGCTCGCCCTTCGCGGCGCCGGAGGCGAGCGGCTTCGCGCTCACGACGCTCCTCCCGCTCGAACATGGGTCCCTCGCGGCGGACGAGGTCGCGGGCATAAAAACGGACTTAGGCATGGCGGCGACCATTCTCCACCCGAAGGAACATATATAGAACATTCTGTGGCGACCGGCAAGGCCTTTCGCTCGATCTCCGCTCCCGAGCCAACCCCATAATCCCGCCATCCCCGCCGCGTACACGGATGCTCTGGGAGTCCGACGATGAGAGTTTTGGGCAAGTCCCGCGGCGGCGTGGTCGACGATCTCGATCCGCCGAAGTTCGCAGGCCCGGCTCGGCCGCTTCTCGAACGCACCCGCGCCGTCGCGGCGCTTCACCCATGATCGAAGAGGAGACGCGGATGGCGGACGACGCCGATCTCGAGGGCCAGTCGACCAGACGGATGAGGCCGGCTCTCAGGACAGGGACGGCCCTTCCCCTGGTCCTCGCGGCGGCGCTCTCCCTCGCCGGCTGCAACGCCAATCAGGCGGTTAACGCCTCCGCCGGGACGACGGCCCCGGGAGTTGTCGCCGGTCCCTACTTCCCCAATTACAATCCCTACAATCCGATCGAATACGCCCAGACCAGCGGCGTCTACGGCGGCCGCTGAAGGGCGGAGGCGGCGCGCTTTTCCGTGCGCCCTTGACAGGGCGGAAGGCTCGGAAAAGAAAGCGAGAGGTCCACGTCATCGCGGAGCGCAACGCCCAGGGAGGCCAGCCCATGCCAGCGACAATCCAGGTCGGATCGACCGGCGACGACGTGAAGCGCCTGCAGCGCGTCCTGGCGCGCCGCCTGCTCTGGAACCCGTTCGGGCCGATCACCGGGGTGTTCGACGCCACGCTCCAAACCAGCGTCAAAGCCTTCCAGCAGGCGAACGGGCTGACGGCCGACGGCGTCGTCGGGCCCTCGACCTGGGCGAAGCTGCCGCCGTATCGCGAGGCCTCCCCGACCCTCACGGTCGGGTCGCTTGGCCCCGCCGTCGCCTGGCTCCAGCGGGCGCTCGCCGGCCAGGTCGTCGCCGTGAGCTTCGCCCCTTCCTACGCGGGCGCGATCGACGGCGTCTTCGGGCCGGTCACGGAGGCCTCGGTCAAGGCGCTGCAGGCCTGGGCGACGGTCCCGGCGACGGGCGTCGTCGACGATGCGACCTGGTTCGTTTGGCTGACCCCAGGTTCCGCGCAACAACTCTCGCTCGAAGGCGCCGCCGGGCTCTTGAACAATCTATAGGGGGAAGCGGCGCCTCAGGGCAGCTGCGACGCGGGGTTATTCCCGAGAAGCGATTGCACGCCCCGCCGACGCCTCACGCCGAAGGCGACGCGCTTTCCGCGCGCCCCCACAGGGGCTAAGGCTCGGAAAACGAAGTTTGGCATGGGGCCGCCGCCGCCGCTGAGCTAACCGGCCGCCTCGTCCTGAAAGCTTGAACGGGGTCGCCGGATACGCCAAGCTCTCTTCGGACGCCGGCTCCGGCTCCGCTGGACATGGAGGACCACATGCGGATCCCGATCCTTCTGGCGGCGGTGGCGCTCGCGCTCGCCGGCTGCAACGCCAATCAGGCGGCCGATCTCTCGCCGCGGACCTCCTCCCAGGTCTTCGCCGGTCACTCCGTGGAAACCAATCCTTACGATCCCACCAGCTACGCCCAGAACAACACCGGCCGCGGCGGCCGCTAGGCGCAACTCCCTCACCCCGTCATGGCCGGGCTTGTCCCGGCCATCCACGCGGTTCTGCTCCGGGGATTTGGTCGCTACGGGACGGCACTGCGCCTCCCTCGACGGCCCTCTCGGCCTATCGTCGTCGCAGAGGGGAGCGGCGGCGCGGTGTGGATGGCCGGGACAAGCCCGGCCATGACGGCGGGGGTGCTCAGCGGACCGGCGGCCGCTAGGCGCCGGTGGCGCGACAAGCGGGGGCTCGGCTTAATCAGACGGGCTGGCATGGGGACCGCCCCCTTCGGGGGCCCGCAGCAGCAACGGGGATTGGCAAAAGCTTGGGCTGCCGACTACGAGACGCCGTTTGGTGCAAATCCCTCCCCCCGTCATGGCCGGGCTTGTCCCGGCCATCCACGCGGTTCCGCTTCAAGGACCTCGATCGGTCCGCGCCCATTAGGCCACTCGCGACGCTCGGCTCTAGGCCGGCTTAATCGGTCGGGATCGGAGCAGCGGGGCGGCGTGGATGGCCGGGACAAGCCCGGCCATGACGCTCAAAGGTTGTGTATGGCGGCTCTGTTCGGCTCAGTTGTTCAGCGTTTCGAACAGGTCCGTCCATCCCGGATTGGCGTCGAGGATCAGCCGCACCTTCCAGGCTCGCGGCCAGTGTTTCATGTTCGATTCGCGTTGAATTGCGTCCGTGATGCGCTCATAGCGCTCCATATAGACGAGGCGCTTCAGGCCGTAGCGCTTGGTGAAGCCTTCCATCAGCCCTTCGCGATGCTCGTGGGCGCGACGACCGATGTTCGACGTCACGCCGGTATAGAGCGTGCCGTTCGGCCGATTGGTCATGATATAGACCCACCCCCCGCGCATCGCGCCCTCGAACCGCTTCCGTGCGTCCCTGGTTTACACCGTCATGGCCGGGCTTGTCCCGGCCATCCACGAAGCGTCGGCGCTTCCCTTGCCCATTGGCGACCAGAGCGTAGAAAACGAAACATGAGTTAAACGCCGCCGAAGGCGCTTGCGCGGCTCGCGACCGCCCCGCGGAATTGCGTGGATGGCCGGGACAAGCCCGGCCATGACGCGTAGGGGCTGGGCGACGGCATAACCATCAACTGCACCCCGTCGTGCTCCCGCACGTGTCGCACTTCAGGCACGTCCCGTTGCGCACCATGGTGAAATTCCCGCATTCGGGGCAGGCTTCGCCGACGTAGCCCTTCATCCGGGCTTCCGCGCGCTTGTCGGCGACCGTTTCGTGGGCGGGGGCGAACTCCACGCCGCCCATTTTCAGCGGCGCCGCCTCGGCCGGGTCGCCCTTCAGCGCCGTCGCGCCCTGGACGTAACCGCCAGCCCCTGCCCCGCCGCTCGAAGCCCGCACGGCCGGCGCCTCGCCGCCCGTCGCCCCGCGCACCAGCATCAGCTTGTCGCCGGGTTTTCCGCGCACGAGGCCGTTCGAGATCACCGCCGCCGCGCCGGGGCTGGCGGTCGGGCCCTTGTCCTGGCCGACCCCGCCGCCAAGCACCGTGTTGCCGATCTCCTCGGGCGCGACGTGCGCGAGGTCGTTGCGGCCGAGATAGGAGATCGCCAGCTCCCTGAAAATATAGTCGAGGATCGAGGTCGCGTTCTTGATCGCATCGTTGCCCTGCACGAATCCCGCGGGCTCAAAGCGGGTGAAGGTGAAGGCCTCGACAAACTCGTCCAGCGGCACGCCGTACTGGAGGCCGATCGAGATCGCGATGGCGAAATTGTTCATCAGCGACCGGAACGCCGCGCCCTCCTTGTGCATGTCGATGAAGATCTCGCCGATCCGGCCGTCCTGGTACTCGCCGGTGCGCAGGTAAACCTTGTGGCCGCCGACCACCGCCTTCTGGGTGTAGCCCTTGCGGCGGTCGGGCAGCTTTTCCCGCTCGCGCGTGCGCTCGACCCGCTCGATCACCCGCTCGACGATTTTCTCCGCGATCTGGGCTGCGCGCGCCGGGGCGGCGGCGGCGATCAGCGTCTCGAGCTGCTCGTCGTCCTCCTCGTCGCTCTCGATCAACTGGCTGTTTAGGGGTTGCGACAGCTTCGAGCCGTCGCGGTAGAGCGCGTTGGCCTTCAAGGCCAGCCGCCAGGACAGCATGTAGGCGTCCTTGCAGTCCTCGACGGTCGCGTCGTTCGGCATGTTGATGGTCTTCGAGATCGCGCCCGAGATGAACGGCTGCGCCGCCGCCATCATGCGGATGTGGCTCTCGACCGAGAGATAGCGCTTGCCCGTGCGGCCGCACGGATTGGCGCAGTCGAACACCGCGTAGTGCTCAAGCTTCAGGTGAGGCGCGCCTTCCAAGGTCATGGCGCCGCAAGCGAAAATGTTCGCAGCCTCGATCTCGGCCTTGGTGAAGCCGAGCGCCGACAGGAGGTCGAAGCCGGGCGCGTCGTAGCGCTCGGCCGGGATCTTCAGCGCCCCGCTCAGGGTCTCCGCGCCGAGCGTCCACTTGTTGAACACGAAGCGGATGTCGAAGGCCCCTTTCAGCGCCCCCTCGACCTTCTCGATCGACGCCTCGGGGACGCCCTTGGCGCGCAAGGTCGCATGGTTGATCCCCGGCGCGTGCGCGAGCGTCGCCCGTCCGACCGCGTAGGCGACGATGTCCTCGATCGCCGTCTCCCCATAGCCGAGCGCGCGCAGCGCATCGGTCACGCCGCGGTTGATGATCTTGAAATAGCCGCCGCCGGCCAGCTTCTTGAACTTCACCAGGGCGAAATCGGGCTCGATGCCGGTCGTGTCGCAGTCCATCACGAGGCCGATGGTGCCGGTCGGGGCGACGACCGAAACCTGGGCGTTGCGGTAGCCGTGCGCCTCGCCAAGCGACAGCGCCGCGCTCCAGGCGGCGCGGGCCGCTTCGCCGAGATGGTCGAAGGCTGCGCCGCATTTGGCGAGCGAAGCGTGGTCGAGCGGGGTCGGGGCGACCGACAGGCTCTCGTAGCCGGACACCTCGCCATCGGCGGCGCGCTTGTGGTTGCGGATGACGCGCAGCATCGCCTCGGCGTTGGGCTTGTAGCCGGGGAAGGCGCCGGCCTTGGCCGCAAGCTCGGCCGAGGTCGCGTAGGCGCGGCCGGTCATCACCGCGCTGAGCGCGCCGCAGATCGCCCGGCCCTCGTCCGAGTCGTAGGGGATGCCGCAGGACATGAGGAGCCCGCCGATGTTGGCGTAGCCCAAGCCCAGCGTGCGGTACTCGTAGGAGAGCCGCGCGATCTCCTTGGAGGGGAACTGCGCCATCGCGACCGAGATTTCGAGCGTCAGCGTCCACAGGCGGACGGCGTGCTCATAGGCAACGAGTTCAAAGGTTTTGGTGTCGGGGTTGAGGAACTGCAGCAGGTTTAGCGAGGCCAGATTGCAGGCCGTGTCGTCCAGAAACATGTATTCCGAGCACGGGTTCGAGGCCCGGATCGGCCCCGACGCCGGGCAGGTGTGCCAGTCGTTGATGGTGGTGTGGTACTGGATGCCGGGATCGGCCGAGGCCCAGGCGGCGTAGCCGATCTTGTCCCACAAGCTGCGGGCCTTGAGGGTTTTCGCGGTCTTGCCGTTCAGCCGCCATTTCAGGTCCCACTCGCCGCCGGTCTCGACGGCGTGCAGAAAGGCGTCGGTGACCCGCACCGAATTGTTGGAGTTCTGGCCGGAGACGGTGAGATAGGCCTCCGACTCCCAGTCGGTGTCGTAGGTGTCGAAGTCGAGCTGGGTGTGGCCCTGGCGGGCCTGCTGGATGACCCGCTTGACGATCCCGTCGGGCACGTCGCTCCTGCGCGCGAGCTTCACCTCGCGCTTCAAGGCCGGGTTCTTCTCGACATTGAAGCAGTCGTCGCCCGGGCCCTCGCAATTGAGGCAGGCCTTGAGGATCGCCTTCAGATGGCGCTTGACGACCTTGGAGCCGGCGGCGAGCGAAGCGACCTTCTGCTCCTCCTTCACCTTCCAGTCGATGTAGGACTTGATGTCGGGGTGGTCGACGTCGACCACGACCATCTTCGCCGCGCGCCGTGTGGTGCCGCCCGACTTGATCGCGCCCGCGGCGCGGTCGCCGATCTTGAGGAACGACATCAGGCCCGAGGAACGGCCGCCGCCCGAGAGTTTTTCGTTCTCGCCGCGCAGCGCCGAGAAGTTCGAGCCGGTGCCGGAGCCGTACTTGAACAGCCGCGCCTCCCGCACCCACAGGTCCATGATGCCGCCCTCGTTGACGAGGTCGTCGCTGACCGACTGGATGAAGCAGGCGTGCGGCTGGGGATGCTCGTAGGCCGACTTGGACTTCACGAGCTTGCCGGTCTCGAAGTCGACGTAATAGTGACCCTGGCTCGGCCCGTCGACGCCATAGGCCCAGTGGAGGCCAGTGTTGAACCATTGCGGGGAATTGGGCGCAGCGATCTGGCGCGCCAGCATGGCGCGCATCTCGTCGAAATAGGCGCGCGCGTCCTCGTCGCCGTCGAACACGCCGGCCTTCCAGCCCCAATAGGCCCAGGCGCCGGCGAGCCGGTCGAACACCTGCTTGGCGGAGATCTCGGAGCCGGTCCGCTCCGGCTTCGGCAGCGCCTCGAGCGCCTCCTCGTCCGGAACCGAGCGCCACAGGAACGAGGGGACGTCCATCTCCTCGACCCGCTTGAGGCGTGCAGGCACCCCGGCCTTGCGGAAATACTTCTGGGCGAGCACGTCGGCCGCCACCTGGCTCCAGGCCGCGGGGACCTCGATGTTGTCGAGCGCAAACACGACCGAGCCGTCGGGGTTGCGGATCTCGCTCTTGGTGGTCGTGAAGGCGATCCGGTCGTAGGGGGACGCGCCCGCTTCGGTGTAGTGCCGCTCGATTCTCATGGTTCTCGCCCTCGTCTTTCCGTCCAGCGATCCGCCCCTGGCGGCCGCCCTGCCCCATTCCCAAGAACGCGAAGCGCCGCCTCGCGTTTCCTCATCCCGTCGGACCCGGTCGGGCGCAAAAATGCGCCGTCCGGCTGCCTCGCCGCCCGCCCCGTCCGATCTCATGTCACTGACGCGTCTGTCGGCGGCGCTGCGCGCCCCCGGCCGATGGCCCGGAAAAAACACCGCTTTCGGGGCTGGCGCGCTTGGACGCCCGGCCCCTGTTCCCGAACGACTCGAACCTACGACTCTGTTCCCTGGGCGTCAATCCCTTGTGACGCCCGCCGTCACCTAACACAACATATTGTGGATAAGAATGTATAATTCAAGGTTAATGGCGCTGCCGATTGACAGCATGATCCGAGTTGGCGCGGCTCTGCAAGGGGGTTCTGAGCGCCGTGGTCAGGCGGAAAGTTCGACTGGACAGCGCTGGCCCGCATCGCCATAGTCCCGCGCGCGTTGGGATCCGGCGCTTTTTCTCGACCGGCGGCTTATCGAATGGACCTGAAGCAGTTTTTCCTGCGTTTCGCCACCTGGTGGAACGGAGCCACCCTCAACACGCTCTATTACACGAGCCGTTTTGGCCAGTTGGTCGGCCACGACCAGTTCGGCAACGCTTATTACCGCAGGCCCGGCATCGATCCTTCGCTTGGATTCGAGCGCCGTTGGGTGATCTACAACGGCGTGTCCGAGGCCTCGATGACCCCGCCGGGATGGAACGGCTGGCTGCACCACACCGTCGACGTGCCGCCGAGCGACGAAGACTACAAGCCCCACCCCTGGGAGATGCCGCATATCGGAAACCCGACCGGAACGCCGGCGGCGATTCGGCCCAAGGGGTCGACCCTGAACCGCGGGCCCCGCCAGCCGAGCACCGGCGACTACGAGGCCTGGAGCCCCGGGCCGTAAGGCCCGCCTTCATTCCGCCGCCCTTGACCGTCAGATCGCCCCGATGACCTCGATGTTTGTCACAGCCGCGCGGGGGGCCGCGCCTGTCCTGATCGCGCTCGCCCTGACGGCCGCTCCGGCGCGCGCGGACAAGATCGCCAACCCGATCGCAGTGTTCGACGGGCTCGACAAGATCACCGGGCGAATCATCACCTTCGAGGTCGCGCTCAACGAGACCGTGCAGTTCGGCACGCTGCAGGTCACGCCGCGCGTCTGCTATTCGCGGCCGCCGGCCGACACGCCGCGCACCGACGCCTTCACCCAGGTCGACGAGATCGACGAGCAGCACACTTTCAAGCGGATCTTCTCCGGCTGGATGTTCGCCGACAGTCCCGGGCTGCACGGCGTCGAGCATCCGATCTACGACGTGTGGCTGGTGGACTGCAAAGGCGGCACGACCGTCATCAAGGAAGCGCCCACGGTCGACGCTTCGACGAAGGACACGGGCAACACCGACGCCGGCGGCGGCGCTGACGCCCAAAGCCCGCAGCAGCCCGACACAGCGCAGCAGCCGGCGCCGAAGAAGAAGCCGAAGCCAAAGGCGCCCGCGGTGGTCGCAGCCCCCCTGCCCGCGCCCGAAGGCGACAACGCGCCGCTCGACCTTGGCGGCGGAGCCGTGCCGGGCAACGCGAGGACGCGTTAGAGCGGGACGCAATCGACCGAATCCCCGCGGCGCCCGGATCGCGGGCCTCTACGCCCTTGCGCCTTGCCGAGGCTGACGCGCGATTGAGCTCAGACGTGCGCCGCCTCACGGGCCGCTTCCGGCTCAGGTTCGCCCTCTCCGCGAGTCTCCGGCATGAGAGCAAAAAAGACCAGCCATGCGAGCGCCGCGACGGCGCCGAGGAACCAAAACGAAACCGAATAGCCGAAATGATCGGTCACCTCGCCGGCGATCAGCGCGCTAACGGCGGCGCCGACGCCTTGCGTGGTGGCGACCGCGCCCTGCGCCAGATTGTAGCGGCCGGTGCCGCGCATGATGTCGGCGATGAGGAGCGGGGTCAGCGCCTGATAAATTCCCGCCGCGACCCCGTCGAGCAATTGAACGCCGAGGAGCCAGAAGACATTGTCCGACATGGTGTAGAGCGCGGCGCGGATCGGCAGCGCGGCGAAGGCGATCAGGAAGATCGGCCGCCGGCCCCAACGATCCGCGTTCCATCCGACGACCAGGGCGATCGGCAGCATGACGCCCTGCGCGGCGACCATGCAAAACGACAGCATCGCGGTCGCCTCTTGGGGAAATTGGAGCGCGAGCTTCTGCCCGACGAGCGGCAGCAGAGGCGCGTTGGCGAAGTTGAACAGAAGCGCGCAGACCGCGAAAATCGCCAGAGCAGGCGTCCGAAACAGGACGCCGAGGCCCTTGGCTGCGCCGTCGTCGGCGTTGTCCTTGTTCAAATCTCGCGCGCGGTCGTGATCGATCGCATTCGCCGGGATCGACAGCGCCGCCCCGGCGGTCAGCGCAGCGAAAAAGGGCACGAGCAGGAAGACGGCGCGTTGCGAAAAGAGAGACCCGGCCGCCGCCGCCACGAGCGCGATGGCGATGTTGCCGCCGTGGTCGAACGCTGAGTTGCGCCCAAGCCGGCGCGCCAGCGCCTCTCTGGTCACAAGGCCCAGCGTGATCGCGGCGACCGCCGGCACGAACGCATCGCCGGCGAGCGAAAGAACGCCGCTCGCCACAGCGATGGGCCAGAAGGTCGGATCCGCATAAAGGATCACAGCAGCAAGGCTCATCGCCGCCATGGTCGCGACGATGACCGCGCGCTTGGCGCGCGTCACGTCAATCGCCGCGCCGATTGGAGTCTGGAGCGCGATGCCCAGCAGTCCGCTGCAGGTCGCGATCAACCCGACGTCGGTCTGGGTCCAGCCGCGGCCAGTGACGAGGTAGACGTTGATGAAAGGCCCGAACAGGTTCCGGACGTCGGCCGAGAGGAAATTGAGCGCGTCGAGCGCATAACCAACCGGCATCGCGTGCCCTGCGGCGGCTCATGGGGCTCGCCGATGGCGGGAACGTCGTCGATTTGGGTTTGTTCCGCTGGATCGAGGGTCAGGCCGCGCTTCGCTGGCTCGATAAGGTCCTCAACGAGCCCGGCCCGCTAAGCGGAAATGAGGCCGCGACCGCCGCTACGCCTGCCTGCGAACAAGGCCGTCAACCCGGAAAAGGTGATCAGCATGAAAACCCACTTGAAGCGCTCGCGGCTTTCGGATGCTCGCGCCCGAGGGCCGCCGCTCCCAAGCAAGGACTTGTCGACCGCGAACGCCCAGGTGTCGTCCGCGGCGTCCTCCGCCGCCAAAGAGTCCGTCGAATAGGGCGTCGGAAATGTCGTCGCGGATGGATCGTTGCGAACGTCGCCGGCCTCTTCTCCAAGGCCCAACGCGTTCCAAAACCAGGCGCCGCTCCCGTGGAGTTCGGTCGAGGCGAACGCCGTCGGCGACGTCCCCATCACCGCGGCGAAGACAACCACGCGCCACAACATCGTTTCCGTCCCGTTAAAATCCAAATGCCGTTCCGTGAAATTAGTCGACTTCTGGTTGCAGTGCAACGGGAAACCTCGAAAATATGTTGTCTACGTTAACTTACGTCCTCACCCCCATCCAACGCCCCTCTGGCTTTCTGAAGACAACGCGGCGATAATGGCCCCGTTTCGGAGACGCAAAAATGTCGTTCGCACTTTTTGCCGCTTTCGTCGCCGCGACGGCGGCGCTTATGCTGATTCCTGGCCCGAATGTGGCGCTGATCGTCGCCAACAGCCTACGCTTCGGGGTGCGGGGCGGCCTGTTGACCGTCGCCGGAACGAGCGCCGCGATGGTCGTCCAGCTCGCAGTCGCGGCGCTTGGCGTCACGGCGCTCCTCGGGACGCTCGGGCAGGCCTTCGACGTCCTGCGCTGGCTGGGCGTCGCCTACCTGGTTGTGCTCGGCGTGCGAGCGTGGCGCGCTCCGGCGGAGGACCTGTCCGGGACGCCGGCCGTCTCGCCGGGCAGGATGTTCGGCCGCGGGTTTCTGGTCTCGCTAACCAACCCGAAGACGCTGGCCTTCTACGCGGCCTTCCTGCCGCAGTTCCTCGATCCGGCCGCGCCGCTCGGCCGCCAGATGGCCCTTCTCAGCGTGACCTTCGTGGCGACGGCCATCATCGTCGACGGCGGCTGGGCGCTGCTTGCGGCGCGCGCGCGCCGCGTCGTGTCCCGCGTCGGCCGCGCCCGCAACCGGCTGACCGGCGTCGTTCTCGTCGGGGCGGCCGTGGGCCTGGCGCTGGCGCGGCGATAGAGCCGCGCGGTCGCGTCAATTTTGCTGCGCCGCCATGACGGCGTCGCGAAGCGCTTTGACCTCATGCCGCGATTGCTGCAGCCGCCAAGCCGTCACGTCGCGGATCGACAACATGCCGATCAGCTTGCCGCGGTCGACGACGGGCAGGTGCCGGATGTGATGCTCGTCCATGCGGCTCTCCGCATCGGCCATGCTGTCGTTCGGACCGCAGGTGACGACCTCCCGGGTCATCAGGTCCCGGACATGGCGCTCGGTGAGCCTGCCTCCCATGCGGGCGAAGCCGCGCACGATGTCGCGCTCGGAGATGATGCCGATCAGCCCGTCGCCCCCTGCCCCACAGACCGGCATTGCGCCGATGTTCAGAGCGCTGAGCCGCTCCGAGACCGTGAGGATCGGCTCCTCGGGCGTGCACTTGGCGAGCACCTGCTGGTTCGATTGCAGCACCTCGATCACCTTCATGAATTCCCTCCCGAGACGTGGCCTCGCGCTTGCCGCACGCAGGCATTTAAACCGAGGCGCCCTTAGGGATCGCCCGATGGGCCAGAGATTGCCCGCGCCGGCGA
Organism: uncultured Alphaproteobacteria bacterium; assembly: GCA_963748545.1. Taxonomy (GTDB): domain Bacteria; phylum Pseudomonadota; class Alphaproteobacteria; order Rhizobiales; family Beijerinckiaceae; genus Roseiarcus. The sequence goes on along the minus strand of CAVVJO010000003.1, from coordinate 374,966 downwards.
CGGTTTTCAAGCCGCGAGCCTCGCCCTCGCCGCCGTTCTCCGAGGCCCCACCGCAAGGGCCGCCGAGCGCGCAGGACTCTTTCAGCGAAGCATGGCGAGGCGCCGCAGCCGGTGCTAAACCGCGCTCGTTTCCTCGACCCAAGGCTCCCATGCGCAAGCGCGCCGACATCGTCCTCGTCGAGCGAGGATTCTTCGCCAGCCGCGCCCGGGCTCAGGCCGCAATCGCCGCCGGCCTCGTCAAGGTCGAAGGAGAAGCGGTGCGCAAGGCGTCCGACGAAATCGGCGACCAAGCCGCGATCGAAGCGGAGGCGCCCCACCCCTACGTCTCGCGTGGCGGGATGAAGCTCGCCGCCGCGCTCGACGCCTTCGCACTCGACCCCGAAGGACGCGTCTGTCTCGACGTCGGCGCCTCGACGGGCGGCTTCACTGATGTTCTGCTCCAGCGGGGCGCCAAGCGCGTCGTCGCCGTGGACGTGGGCCACGGGCAGATCGATCCCAAACTCGCAGCGGACCCCCGCGTCCGCTCGGTGGAAGGGTTCGACGCCCGCTCCCTCACCCTCGAAACGCTCGGCGAGGCGCCCGAGGCGATCGTGTGCGACATCAGTTTCATCTCGCAGCGGTTGGTGCTGCCGGCCGTTTTGAGCCTCGCGGCGCGCCAGGCCTGGCTCGTGAGCCTGATCAAGCCGCAGTTCGAGGTCGGGCGGGCGGAGATCGCCAAGGGACGGGTGAGGAGCGAGGCGGCGCTCGCGCGCGCCTGCGCGGATGTGCGCGCCTGCATCGAGGGGCTGGGCTGGACGGTTCTCGGCCTGACGCCCTCGCCGGTGCTGGGGGGCGCAGGGGCGAAGGAATTCCTGATCGCGGCGCGCCATGACTGAATCCGTGGAGGAACTCACTATCGTGCGGCTCGACGCGCGCGGCGAGGGTGTTGCGGAGAACCTCGCAGTCCCCGGCGCCCTCCCCGGCGAGCGCGTCAGGGTCCGCCAATCGGACAGGCGCGCCGAGCTTATCGAAGTCCTCGAACTCGAGCCCGGAGCGGGCGACGCCGTTCTGCCCGTGGTTTGGAGCCTGCGGCGGCTGCGCGACCCAGCACATGTCGGAAGCGCTCTATCGCGCCTGGAAACGCGGCGTCGTCGTCGAGGCGCTCGCACGCGCCAGGATCGAAGCCGAGGTCGGACCGCTGATCGACGCCCATGGCGCGGGCCGGCGCCGTGCGACCTTTCACGCCCGGTTTCCTCACGGAGCCGCGGACGAGGTCGGCTTCATGCGGGCGCGCTCGCACGACATCGTGACGATCGACGCCTGCCCGCTGTTCGCGCCGTCGATGGCGGGCGCTGTTTCCGCGGCGCGAACCCTCGCCGGCGCCTTGCGCGGGATCGGCAAACCCCTTGATATCGGCGTGACGGCGACCGATGACGGTCTGGACGTCGACTTGCGCGGCTCCGGCCCGCTCGGTCTCGCCGAGACGCGCAAGCTCGCCCAAGTCGCCGTGGCGCTCGACCTCGCCCGGATCTCGAACCACGGCGCCGTCGTGGTCGAGCGCCGTCCGCCGCGCGTCGCTTTCGGCGACACGCTGGTGACCCTCCCCCCCGGCGGCTTCCTTCAGGCGACGGAGGACGGCGAAGCGAAGCTCGCCGCGGTCGCTGAGGCGGCGCTTCGGGGCGCCAAGAGGGTCGCGGACCTCTTCTGCGGCGCCGGCGCCTTCGCGCTCCGTCTGGCCCGCACGCACGATGTCGCAGCCGCCGATCAGGACGCCGCCGCGATCCACGCGCTCGAGCGCGCCGCGGCCGAGGCGCAAGCCCTGCGGACCGTCACGGCCGAGGCGCGCGACCTTTTTCGTCGGCCGCTTTCCGCGACCGAGCTTTCCCCGTTCGACGGCGTCCTGTTCGACCCGCCGCGCTCGGGCGCGGAAGCGCAGGCGCGCGAAATCGCGGCGAGCGGCCCGCCCGTCGTCGTCGCCATCTCTTGCAACGCCGCGACCTTCGCCCGCGACGCGCGAATCCTGATCGAGGGCGGATTGCGCCTCGAGACCGTTTCGCCGATTGACCAGTTCCGCTTTTCTCCCCATGTCGAGATCGCCGCCGTCTTTCGCCGCCGCCAGGCGAAGCCGCGCGCGCGGAGGCTTCTCGGATGATCATGGAACGCCAGGCCGCCATCGAGGCGCTGATTCGCATCGTCGGCCCGAACCACGCGCTAACCGATCCGCAGTTGACTGCAGGCGCCCTCCTCGAGCCGCGCGGCCTCTACCAGGGCAAGGCGCTCGCGTTGGTCCGCCCCGGGTCGACCGCGGAGGTCGCGAAAGTCCTCGCCTTTTGCAACGAGGCCCGAATCGGGGTCACGCCCCAGGGCGGCAACACCGGCCTGGTCGGCGGCCAGACGCCCGACGAAACCGGAAACGAGATCATCCTCTCGACGCAGCGGCTGAAGCGCATCCGCGAGATCGACCCGCACGCCGACGTCATGATTTGCGAGGCGGGCGTGACGCTCGCCGAAGCGCAGGCGGCTGCGCTCGAAGCCGACCGTCTTTTTCCCCTGTCGCTCGCCGCGGAGGGCACCTGCACCATCGGCGGAAACGCCGCGACCAACGCCGGGGGCGTAACCGTGATCGCCTACGGCAACGCCCGCGATCTCGTCACCGGCGTCGAGGCGGTTTTGGCCGACGGGCGGATCGTCAACGCGCTCTCGAAGCTGCGCAAGGACAACACCGGCTACGACGTGAAGAGCCTGTTCGTCGGGTCCGAGGGGACGCTCGGCGTGATCACCGCAGCGTCTCTGCGCCTCTTTCCCAATCCGCGCGCGCGGGCGACCGCCTTTGTCGGGCTTGAGAGCCCGGCGAAGGCCCTCGACCTCTTGCGCATCGCGCGCCAGCGGCTCGGCGCAAGCGTGACCAGTTTCGAGCTGATCGCCCGCTTCGCCTACGCCATCACGGTCGGCCACGGCCTCGCCCGCGCGCCGCTCGCCGGCGACCATCCCTGGTACGTGCTGATCGAGGCGTCGTCGCAGATCGAGGACGGCTTCGAGGAGGCCTTCGGGGCCATGCTCGAAGCCGCGTTCGAGGCCGGCGTGATCGACGACGCGGCGCTGGCCGCTTCGCTCGACCAGCGCCACGAATTCTGGAAGCTGCGGGAATCGATTCCGGAGGCGCAGATTCAGGAAGGCGGCTCGATCAAGCACGACGTGTCGGTGGCGGTCGGCGACGCGCCCGCCTTCCTTGAAGAAGCGACGAAGGCGGTCGAAGCGTTCGAGCCGGGAGCGCGGGTATGCCCCTTCGGCCATCTCGGCGACGGCAACATCCATTTCAACGTGTCGCAGCCGGTCGGCGCAGACAAGGCGGCCTATCTCGCACGCTGGGACGCGATGAACGAAGTGGTGCATGGGATCGTGGCGCGAATGGGCGGGTCGTTCTCGGCCGAGCACGGCGTCGGAAGGCTGAAGCGGCATCTGCTCGCGGCCACCAAGGACCCTGGCGCTCTTGCCGTCATGCGCGCCGTGAAGAGCTCGCTCGACCCGAACGGGGTGATGAACCCCGGCAAGGTGCTCTGACCGCTCCTGATCCGCAGGCGATCTCGGCGCGACGGCGCCGGTCAAAACCATCCCTCCGCCCGCAGCCGCGATCGACGAGCCGGCAGTTAACTGTCGTCAACAAACGATGTTGACGGCGTACCCATTTATTCATTAGCACGAGAACCATCGTTCACATCCACTGTCGAGGGGTTCTCCTTGTCCATCAAATTATCTTGTCTCCCCGCCGCCGCGCTGGCCCTGTCGTTGACCGCGACCGCCGTTTACGCGGGGGTTACGGCCTTTGACGAGGGAACGGTCAATCCCGCGGATTTCCCAAACATGGCTCAACCGTCCCCGATCGCGACCTCGACCAATAGCGGCGCGACTTGGACGGCAGGGCCGAACACGACGCTCGTCCAGGGTCGGTTCGGACAGGCCGCGCCGAATCCAGGCCAAGGCAATAACGGCTGGGACCCCTGGGGCCAAGGCGGCTCGGGGGGATACGCCGGGATTTTGGACATCTCTCATAGCTGGATCAATATCGGGACGTCGAACGCCGCGGGCTTGTTCGCGCTGTCGGGCACGGAGCTGCGCGTCGTTTGGGGATCGCCGAACAACGACAATACGGTGACCTTCTACTCCGACCCGGCTGGACAGGATCCAATCGGCGCGATCGACCAGAACGCTTTGTTCGGGTCAAACACCGGCGCGCCGGGCTACCTGACCTTGTTCGCCACGACCCTGAAGTTCGAGAGCGTCAGTTTCTCCGCAACCAACGGAAGCGCGTTCGAGTTCGCGGTCGTGCCGGTCCCCGAACTCTCGACCTGGGCGATGATGGGCCTCGGCTTCGCCGGCCTCGCCTTGGCCGGCTACCGCGCCCGCCGCGCCCCGGTCGCGGCGCTCTGACGGACGGATCGCGATCATCGACGCCGCGCCGGGGCCGACCTTCGAGGTCGTTTTCACCCGACCGTCCGGGCGGTCCACGCCGTCTGTTCGCCTAGAACGCCGCGCATGAAAAAGGGCCGCATCGGGCTGATGCGGCCCTCCAAATCTGAGTCGCTTCGACAGGAGTTGCTATGTTTTCACACGGCCTGGCGATGGGCGAATTTTCGAAAGCTCAAAGCCCTCCCATTACAGCGCGATGGCGGTCGCGCGGTCCCGGCGGAAGCCCGCGAAAGCGAGGCCAGCAAAGCCAACCGCCATCAGCGCCCAGGTCGAGCCTTCCGGCACCGCGACGATCGTCAAGGTATCCGCGTTGCCGCGGGAATCTGAGCAACACTCGTTGTTGACCAGCGGGATGACCTCGGTTCCATGGTTGTTGGTGATCCCGGGAAAGCTAACGCTCTGCCAGGGTCCGGGAGCCGTCGTCGTGAAAAACGGGCTCGAGGCGATCATGTAGGGGTCATTGATGCTATCGGCTTCGATGCTGATCGTCTCGCCGTCCTGCCAGAAATCCACCCAACCGCCGCCTTCACCCGAATTTGAGAACGCCCAGGTCTGAAGCGGGCCGCCAGTATATCCTTGCTTGCCTGGCGCCAGACCGTTCAACGTCACAGTCAGCGTGTCATTCGCAAACCCCGTGAAGTCCGTGCCGGTGAACGTCAAAGTATAGGTTGCCGCATGTGCGACTCCGATAGCCGCCGGGGCGAGCGCCAGAGCCAAAGCCAGTGTCTTTATGTTCATTTCACAATCCCCCTATAGGGTTCCCCGGGTCCCCGTTATCAACAGTTTCCCGTATGTTAACAGTATCAGCACTTTTGTGACAATGCAAGACGACTGTAAACAATACGCATACGCAGGGAACGGGGCGAGACGTATGTCGCTTGGCGCTCGCACGACGACCCCCAGGGATTGCAGGGTCGCCGTGGCGCAAAAGCGTTTGACAGGCTATTCTTTCCTCGCGTCGGGATTCGCCGCACGCCGCCGCCTCGAGGCGAGGCCGGGGCGGAACTTGAGGCCGGGTTTGGAGATTGCGATGCGGCGGGACGGGTTCGCCGCCTGGCTTCTGGTCGTTGAGCTTTGGACCGCTTTGCCCGCGGCCGCGGCCTGCGCGCCGAAAAGTTTCGACGGCGCGTCCTTCACCGTCTGCGCATTCGACCCGCGGCGAGACGACCTCCGCTTGTTCTGGAAGGGGCCTGACGACCGCCCGTTCGGTTCGCTCGGCGCCGTCGCCGACGTCCTGCGCAAACAGGGCGAGCGGCTCGTCTTCGCCATGAACGCCGGCATGTTCCGGGAGGACCAGTCGCCTGTCGGGCTTTATGTCGAGAGGAATCGGCTCGTCCATGGCGCCGACACGCGCGGCGACGGCGCAACCAATTTCCACATGAAGCCGAACGGCGTGTTCTGGATCGGAGACGGGATCGCGGGCGTGACCGAGACGGGCCGCTATCTCGCGGCTCCGCCCGCCGTCCGCTACGCGACCCAGTCGGGCCCGATGCTGGTGATCGACGGCCGCATCCACCCCAAGATCCGCCCGGACGGCACCTCGGCCAAGATCCGCAACGGAGTCGGCGTGGACGACCGCGGCGAGGTCGTGTTCGCAATCGCCGAGCAGCCTGTCACCTTCGACGCCTTCGCAGAGACTCTTCCGCGACGGCGTCGGATGCCGCAACGCGCTGTTTCTCGACGGCTCGCTCTCCTCGCTCTACGCGCCCGAGCTCAAGCGCGACGACGAACTGGAGCCGATCGGACCGATCGTCGGGGTGGTGAAGACGCTGTCTGCGGACAGCCGTTAGACGCCAAAAAGGGCCGGAGAGCCTGAAGATGGCCTTCGCGTCCCTTCGTCCTTTGCGGTCACAGGGGCCGAAGCCGCCGGTGAATGTTGTCGCCCACGACAAATTGGTGTTGTCTCGCCCCGAGGCGACGGCCTCCCCTCTTCGCCCGACGCCGGACCCTTGATGCGAACCCTCGAAACGCCCGGCCTCGAAACCTTCACCATCGCGATCGTCGTGTTTTTCGTCGGCGCCGGTCTCAATCGCCTGATCAAGCCGCTGGGGCGCTGGAACATCCCCGAGGCTGTCACCGGCGGCCTCTTGGCCTCGCTCGCCACGCTGGGCTTGTTCGAGGGATTCGGCCTCAAGGTCGTCTTCGACCTCGACGCCCGCGACACGCTGCTATTGTATTTCTTCACCGGAATCGGGCTGAACGCCAAATTCGACGACCTCGTCGCTGGCGGCAAGCCCCTGGCGAAACTGCTCGCGCTGACGCTTGTCTTCCTGGTCATCCAGAACCTGATCGCAGCAGGCGGCGCGGCGATGCTCGGCCTGCCGAACGGGGTGACGGCGCTCCTCGGGTCGGCGGCTCTGATCGGCGGCCACGGCACCACCATCGCCTGGGCGCCGATGATCGAGGCGCGTTTCGGGCTGAAGCATGCGATGGAGATCGGCGTCGCCTCGGCGACGCTCGGACTTGTCGCTGCGAGCCTTGTCGGCGGCCCGACCGCGAAGTTCCTCATCGCCCGTTACGGCCTTGCCGGCAAACGCGACGCGCCGCCGGTCCTCGGATTGCCCGACGCCCGCGGAAAGGACGACATCGACCATGTGGCGCTCATGGGCGCCATGCTCGTGCTCAGCGTGGCGATCCTGATTGGACTGGCGGTGCACCAGGCGCTCGCCGACCTCGGACTGAGGCTGCCGCCGTTCGTCGCCTGCCTTCTGACCGCGATCGTGCTCACCAACACGATTCCGCGCCTTGCTCCAGAGCTCCCCTGGCCGTCGCGCACACGATCGCTCGCGCTTGTCTCCGATTTCTCGCTCAACGTTTTTCTCGCCATGTCGCTGATGAGCATGCAGCTCTGGTCGGTCGCCGGGCTGGGAGCGACGCTGTTCGTCGTACTCGCCCTGCAGACGCTCGCCGCGATCCTCTTTGCGGTCGTCGCTGTCTTTCCCGCCATGGGCGGAGGCTATGACGCGGCGGTGCTGGTCGCGGGCTTCGTCGGCGTCGTGCTCGGCGCGACGCCGACGGCGATCGCCAACATGACCTCGGTGACCAAGGCGCATGGCGCGGCGCCCATGGCCTTCATCATTCTGCCGCTGGTCTCCGCCTTCTTCATCGACCTCGCCAACGCGGCGGCGATCGGGTTTCTGGTTCAGTAGGTCGGCGCCTGGCTATCGCCCGCGCCGAGGGGGCGCTGAAGGATCGGCGCATCGACCCAGCGGCCAAACTTATAGCCCACCGATCGCAGAACGCCGACGCGCTCGAACCCGAAGCGCCGGTGCAGCGCGATCGAGCCGGCGTTGGCGCTGTCGCCGACGACCGCGATCATCTGCCGCCACGGGCCGGCCTCGCAACGTTCGATCAGGCCGCGGAGCAGCGCAGTTCCCACGCCGCGGCCACGCAGCCCGTCGGCGATATAGACCGAGTCCTCGACCGTGAAGCGATAGGCGGGGCGTGCGTGATAGGCCCCGGCGTAGGCATAGCCCGCCACCTCGCGATTCCGCTCCGCAACCAGATACGGCAGGCCGTTCTCGACGACGGCGCGGCGGCGCGCGAGCATCACCTCGAGCGCGGGCGGCGTCTCCTCGAAGGTCGCGAGCGAGGACAGGACGTAATGCGCATAGATAGCCTGCACGGCCGAAATGTCGGCCTCGACCGCGTCGCGGACAACAATCGTCGCGTTCTGGTCTTGCCTCATGGAAACAGCCCTCGCGCCTGCTTCGCCTTCATCACCCGCTCGACGCCGATCGCCATGGCGGCGGTGCGGTTGGCGACGCCGTCGCGCTTGGCGCGGGCGACGACCGTCGCCCAACTGCGGTCGAGCGCCCGCTCGAGCCGGTCCATCACCTCGTCGCGCGACCAGAAATACTGCGCCAGGTCCTGCACCCATTCGAAATAGCTGACGATGACGCCGCCGGCGTTGCACAGGATATCCGGGATGACGAAGATCCCGTCGTTGCGCTCCGCCAAAACCCTGTCGGCTTCCGGCGTGGTCGGGCCATTGGCGCCTTCGGCGATGATCCGGCAGCGCAGGCGCCGCGCGAGATCGGCGTCGATCACGCGCTCGACCGCGCAGGGCGCGAGCACGTCGCAGGGCTGCTCCAGCAGGGCGCGCGCGTCGATCTCCGCTTCGGTCGACCAGCCCTTGAGACTGCCGGCGCGGGCGACGTGGTTCACAAGCTCCCGAGCGACCAGTCCCTTGGGGTCGTAGTAGGCCGCGGTGTGGTCGCTGACTCCAACGATCTTGACCCCGCGCGCTGCGAGTCCGAGCGCGGCGTGCGAGCCGACGTTGCCGAAGCCCTGGATGATCGCCGTCGCGCCGACCGGATCGATCCCGAGCGTCTCCATCGCGCGGAAGGCGAGGAAGGCCACGCCGTGGCCGGTCGCCTCGCGCCGGCCGAGCGTGCCGCCGCTGCCGACCGGCTTGCCGGTGACGATTTCCGGCACCGTGACGCCCTGATACATGGAATAAGTGTCCATGAACCAGGCCATGATCTGCTCGTTCGTGCCCATGTCCGGCGCCATCACGTCGACCCGGGGGCCGACGAACGGGATCATCTCCTGCATGTAGCGCCGCGAAAGATTCTCAAGCTCTCTCGACGAGAGCGCGGGCGGATCGACCGCGACGCCGCCTTTCGCGCCCCCGTACGGCAGTTCGGCCAGCGCGCATTTCCAGCTCATCCACACCGCCAGCGCCGCGATCTCCCCGATATCGACGTTGAGCGAGAAGCGCGTGCCGCCCTTGGTCGGCCCAAGGGTCAAGTGATGCTGGACCCGGTAGCCGGTGAAGACCTGCGTCCGGCCGTCGTCTCTGTGGATCGGGCAGGAAACGACGATGGCGCGTTTCGGAAGCAGGAGACGGTCGCGCTCGTCCTCGCGGATGGAAAGATGGTCGGCGATGACGTGAAACTGCTCCCGGGCCATGTCGAACACGGGGCCTGCGTAGAGGGGAATCATATGGCTGTTCCTTCGACGCGACTCAGCCGCTCAGGATCCCGATCGACCCATACGACGCAGCTTTTCATCAGGATAGAGTTCCAAACGGCGCGAAATTGCGGAGCGGAGGGCGCCGCGGAAGCCAGCTGCGAGCGTCGTAGAAGCCGTGTGGCCGGTTCCCATTCACGCAAGCGCGTCGGCTGTCTCATTGCTTTTCCACTTTTTCTCTGACAATTCTATAGCTTGATCGGGATCGCCGCCTGAAGAAGGAGGGTGTCATGGCCCCGGACGTTTGGAGCCGGATAGAAGCCTCGCTGATGCAGCTTTATTCGCTACCCCATAACGTCGTCGAGCTTCGCGATCGCAAGCCGCCGGATACGCCAGCAACGGCGACCGCCAAGACTCTCGCCGAAATCCGCTCCGGCTTCAACGGGATCCCCAGCGAGGAAACTTTCACGGGCCCGAGGCTTTTCATGCGGGTCGTCGGCGCTGCGAACCGCGCCTATAGCGGACAGTGGTGGTTCGACGCGGTCATTCTTGACAGCCTCGAACACGCCTATTCTCGAATATATTTTCAATCAGCAGACAGGAAGCGGGTCATCCGCGACATGCTGCGCGAAATCCTGGCCATCTCGCGGGAATGGAACGAGATCTCGGAAGTCTGGGCGCTGGAGTTGCCGCCCGGCGCCTCGATCGTCGGCTACACCGGTTACGGAACCCCACAGCAACTCTTCGCCAGGCTCCCTCTTACCGCGCAAGGGAATCGAATGTTGGTCGGAAGGGCCAAGCAAATCTTCTTTCCCGTTAAAAACCCGCTTTGGGTCCGGGTCTATGAACGCTTGGCCTCGTGACGCGGCGGCGCTCGGTGATGGGCGCCGCCTACCCTGCGAGACCGTGCCGCAGGCTCCTGAAATGATCGATTGCCGAAGCTAATCCGCTAGAGGCGGATCACGACGTTAAACGCCGTCGCTGGGCCCCTATCCCCTCGCCTTCCAGAAATCCGCCTGCAGCGCCGCCGCCTCGTCCTCCAGCAGCGGCCCGACGACCTCGGTCGGGCGTTGGCCGGCGTTGAAGACGATCTCGCACGGCAGGTCGAGCGTCGGATTTTCCTCGTGCGCCCCGGTCTGCGCTTTCAGATCGCGCTCGGTCTGCCCGTAGACCACCCGGCCGATCCCGGACCAGTAGATCGCGCCCGAACACATCGCGCAGGGCTCGGCGGAGGTATAAAGCGTGCAGCGGGCGAGGAACGCCAGGTCATAGGCGCGCGAAGCCCGGGAGGCGAGCAGGCGCTCGGCGTGCGCGGTGCGGTCGCGGCCCTCGCTGGTGAAGCCGTTGCCCTGCTCCATCAGAAGGTTTCCCTCGCTGTCGGCCAGCGCCGAGCCGAACGGATGATCGCCCGCGTCGCGGGCTTGCTTTGCGACGTCGAAGGCCTTGCGCAACAGCGCTTCGTCGTAAGGGCGAAGGGACCTCGTCATGGACACTCCTCTTATCCGGCGCCTACCGGCTCGCGCCGACCGTCCCCTGCCCCTGGCCCACATACGCGAGCACCTGCTCGAGCGGAGCAGGCGACGCACGAATGGCGCCGGAATAGGGAGAACTGAGCGCCAGGATGAGATAGGCCGCGCTCGCCACTGCCGTCGCCCCGCAGGCGAGGGCGACGAAGGACGCGGGGTTCGCCCGGGAAGTGAGGCCGAAACCGCAAAACAGCACGCTCGCCCAGGCCAGCACCGTGAAGATGAGCGGCAGCGACACCGGGTTCGACAGCGCGAACGCCATCGCAATCCGCGACTGGGCGATTGTCTGGACCGTCGCCTGCGCCGCCGCCAGAGCCAATCTCTGCGAATCGGTCGTGGGGCTCAGCGAGTCGAGATAGACGGTCCGGCGCCTCAAGTTGGCGAGCGCCTCGCTGAAATTGCTGGCCGCGAATTGCTTATCGCTCTCGGGCTTTCCCCATACTTCTTGAATCGTCTTGGCGAGATCCTGGCGGAGAAGCGCTCGTCCCGCCGAAGCGTCCGGTCCGTAGTCGGAGAGCGCGAGGTCGAGCTGAAGGACCTTCGCGGCCAAGGTCTGTACCGCCAAATTCTGGCCGGAATAGACGCCATAGGCGGTCCAGATCAAGAGTCCGAGCACCAGCGCGCAAAGCAGCGACAACAGCCCAACGACAGCCACGACCATGTCGCGCGCCGGCCCCGAGGTGAGCCGCTCGGGCAGGACCCGCTGCAAGATCAAGCCAACGCTCCCGCTCGCGAAGACGGTCCCGCCGACCGCGAGCCCGAATGTGGCCGCGTCCATGAATGTCCAAGCCCCTGCCCGTCCCGCGCGCTTCGCGCTCCGGGACGCCGTTACCAATCACAAACAGCCCCTGGCGCGCAACAGGCCTGCGCCGGCGTTCGGCGCCGTGGTTTTGGTCACCTAGCCTTTTTCCTGAGCAGCGGAAGCATGGCGGGATAGTCCCGCGACCGTCAGCCATTTCATTTGACACCGGCCCGCGCGGCGATAGGGTCCGGACAACGGCGCGGCGAGCGGCGACAGAGGGTTGGACCGTCAAAGAATGCGCCGCTCGTTGGGTGGCGGACGGCAATCATCGGCGCCGATCTTGCGTCGAAACTGCCGTTCGATCGGATTTCACGCCCGGAAGCGAGGGGTTTGTCCAGGTGAAGGTTGAGGCTCCCCCGCGTCTGGAGCTCATAGGCGTCGGCAAGTCGTTCCCCGGCGTGCGCGCCAACGACAATGTTCATCTCAGGGTCAAGCCTGGCGAGATCCATGCGCTGCTCGGCGAGAACGGCGCGGGAAAATCCACGCTCGTCAAAATGATCTACGGCATCCTTGCCCCCGACGAGGGCCAGATCCTGTTTGACGGCGCGCCGACCCGAATCTCCAATCCGCGCGCGGCGCGGCGCCTCGGCATCGGCATGGTCTTCCAGCACTTCTCGCTGTTCGAGGCGCTGACGGTGCTGGAGAACATCGCGCTCGGCCTCGACGCGCGCCTGTCGAAGCGCGAGCTGCTCGCCGAGTTCCACAAGGTGCTCGACGCCTATCAGCTCAAGCTCGACCCGCGCCGGATCGTTTCGACGCTGAGCGTCGGCGAGCGGCAGCGGATCGAGATCGTGCGGGCGCTCCTGCTCAATCCGCGGCTCCTGATCATGGACGAGCCGACTTCCGTGTTGACTCCGCAGGAGGTCGAGCAACTGTTCGAGACCCTGCGGCGTCTCGCGGCGAGCGGTTGCTCGATCCTCTATATTTCCCACAAGCTGCACGAGATCATCGCGCTGTGCGACACCGCCACCATCCTGCGCGGCGGAAAGGTGGTCGGCGCCGCCGATCCCAAGCACGAGACGTCGCGCTCGATGGCCGAGATGATGATCGGCGGCAACCTCAAGGAGATCTCGAAGCCTGCGGAGCGCACTTTCGGTCCGCCGAAGCTCGAGACCCAGAGCCTCAGCCTGCCGAAGCCGACCGAATTCGGAGTCGCCCTCCGCGACGTCACGCTTTGTGTGCGCGGGGGCGAGATCTTCGGCGTGGCGGGGGTCGCGGGCAATGGCCAGAACGAACTCCTGGCCGCCATCAGCGGGGAGACGCCCGCGCCGGTGGAGTCCGTCATTCTGGCGGGCGAGGCGATCGGGCAACTCGGCGTCACCGAGCGCCGCAGCCTCGGCCTCTGCGCAGTCCCCGAGGAGCGCAACGGCCACGCGGCGGTCGGCGAATTCTCGCTCACCGACAACGTGTCGCTGACGGGGCGCGACCGCATGGAGCTGGTCAGCTACGGCCTGATCGACCCGGACAAGGCGAAGACTTACGCCGCCGATGTGATCCTCGCCTTCACGGTCAAGGCCACGGGACCGGGCGCCCTCGCCGGATCGCTGTCCGGCGGCAACCTGCAGAAATTCATCATGGGGCGCGAGATCCTGCAACGCCCCGAGGCGCTGGTCGTCTGCCAGCCGACCTGGGGGGTCGATGCGGGCGCGGCGGCGGCCATCCATCAGGCGATTGTCGATCTTGCCGCGCGCGGCTCCGCGGTGCTGGTCATTTCCCAAGACCTCGACGAGCTCCTGACCCTGTGCGACACGCTCGCCGTCATCAATCTCGGCCGCCTGTCGATGCCGATGAAGGTCGGCGAAGCCTCGATCGAGGAGATCGGCCTCCTGATGGGCGGGGTGCACGGCGATCCAGCGGCGACGGCAGAGATCACGGAGCAGTTGCATGCGCATCCGGCTTGAGAAGCGGCTGACGCCGAGCCGCTTCATGCTGGTGGCGACGCCGATCGCCTCGGTGCTGCTGACCATGCTCTTGGGCGCGATCATCTTCGAGCTGCTCGGCTACGACGGTCCGGACGCGATCTACCAGACCTTCATCACCCCGATCGTCGCGCCTTACAAATGGGTCGACGTCCTGACCAAGGCGGCGCCGCTGATCATCATCGCGCTCGGCCTGTCGCTCGGCAATCAGGCCAAGATCTGGAACATCGGCGCGGAAGGCCAGTACGTGATCGGCGCGTTAGCCGGCGCCGGCGTCGCCTTCGCGCTTCCGGACCTGCCGGCCTTGGTCGCCATTCCGCTGATGCTTGGAGGCGGGATTATCGGCGGCATGCTCTGGGCCGGGATTCCGGCCGTAGCTCAAAACGCGCTTCCGCGTGTCGGAGGTGCTGTCCACGTTGATGCTGGTCTATGTCGCCTTTCAGGTGCTCAACTACCTGATCGGCGGTCCGTGGAAGGATCCGAACGGCCACAACTTCCCGCAGACGCCGCCGCTCCCGGCCGCCGAGACCCTGCCCCACACCGTCTTCGGCGCCGTCGTGCCGCCCGGCTTCCTCGTCGCCATCGCTCTGACGCTGGTCTTCTGGGTGCTCCAGTCGCGCTCGGTCTACGGCTTCTCGGTCCGGACCGTCGGCGCCGCGCCGAGCGCCGCACGCTATGGAGGCTTCGACGCCGCGCGCACGGTGTGGTCGACCCTGATGATCAGCGGCGGCATGGCGGGCCTCGCGGGCATCCTCGAGGTGATGAGCCAAAGCGGGCAGATCAACCTCGGCTTCCCGTCGGGCTACGGATTTACCGCGATCATCGTCTCCTTCCTGGGTCGGCTTCACCCGATCGGCGTCTTCCTCGCCGGCCTGATCCTCGCGGTCACCTATGTCGGCGGGCAGGTGGCGCAGTCCGCGGTGCACGTGCCCGAAGCGACCGCTGGAATCTTCCAGGCGACCATGCTGTTCTTCATTCTCGCAAGCGACATTCTGGTGCGCTATCGGCTGCGCGTCGTGCGCTCGCGCGCCGCGCGCCGCAACCGCAGGGGCCGTCGCGTGAACGCCGCTTTTGTCATCGACGCCCTCGTCACCGTGATTGGCGTCACTACGCCCATTCTGCTGGCGGCGACCGGCGAACTGGTCGTGGAAAAGAGCGGCGTCCTCAATCTCGGCGTCGAGGGCATGATGCTGATCGGCGCGGTGACCGGTTTCGCCGTCGCCTTCAACTTCGGCGACGGGCTCGGCGACTGGGCGCCGTGGGTCGGGGTGATTGCGGCCGGTCTCGCCGGCGCGGCCTCCTCGATGTTGTTCGCCGTGCTGGTTCTGACGCTCCGCTCCAACCAGGTGGCGACGGGCCTTGCGCTGGCGATCTTCGGCATCGGACTCTCGTCGCTGATCGGTTCGGGCTACGTCGGCATGACCATCCCTCAATTCGGCCAGTCTGTTCCCGGATGCGCTGGCCGGCGACCCGTTCTGGCGAGTCCTGTTCGGCTATAGTCCACTGGTCTACTTCGCGCTGATCATGGTCGTTCTGGTCGGCTGGTTCCTCAATCGCACGAGGGCGGGACTGATCCTGCGCGCCGTCGGCGAGAACGACATGTCCGCCCATTCGATCGGTTATCCGGTGCTGGCGATCCGCTACGCGGCGATCGCCTTCGGGGGCGCGCTGGCCGGGATCGGCGGCTCCTATTTCTCGATGGTGATCACGCCGATGTGGGCCGAGCAGATGACCGCCGGGCGCGGCTGGATCGCGCTCGCGCTCGTGGTGTTTTCCGGCTGGCGCGCCGGTCGCCTGTTGCTCGGCGCCTATTTCTTTGGGATTCTGATGACTCTCGAGCTCTACGCCAAGGCGTCGGGCTTCTCGTTCCTGCCCTCCCAATTCTGGGCCTCGATGCCCTACCTCATGGCCGTCGCGGTGCTCGCGTTCATGTCAGCGCGCGACGTCGCCGGAACGGAGGCCCCCGCCTGTCTCGGCCGAACGTTCATGCCGAACAGTTGAAACCCGGTTGAAAGCCAAGCAAGACCAAGGAGAAAGCTTATGAGTTTGATTACCCGCCGCAACCTGCTGAGAAGCGCCGCCGCCGCGGGGCTGGCGATGCCGGCGCTCGGTCGCGGCGCCTTCGCCGCCGACCCGATCAAGATCGGCTACATCTACCTGGGGCCGATCGGCGACTTCGGCTGGACCTGGGCGCACAACAAGGGCCGGCTCGCCATGGACGCGGCGCTCAAAGGCCAGGTCGTATCGAACTATGTCGAGAACGTGAAGGAAGACGCGAGCGCGATCCCGATCATCAAGGACCTCGCGCAGCAGGGCAACAAGCTCATCTTCACCACGTCCTACGGCTACATGGACCAGACGATCGAAGTCGCCAAGCAGTTTCCCGACGTGAAGTTCGAGCATTGCACCGGGTACAAGCACGCCGACAACGTCGGCACCTACAACTCGCGCTTCCATCAAGGCCGCGCGGTCGAGGGCACGATCGCCGGCCACATGTCCAAGTCCGGCGTGATCGGTTATCTCGGCTCCTACAAGGTGCCCGAGGTCGTGCTCGGCGTGAACGCCTTCTCGCTGGCGGCCCAGGCCGTGAACCCGAAGATCACGACCAAGCTGATCATGATCGATTCCTGGTTCGACCCGGCCAAGGAGGCCGCGGCCGTCCAGACGCTGATCAACCTCGGCTGCGATGTCGTCGCCCAGCACACCGACTCGCCCGCCGGCCTGCAGGTCTGCGAGCAGCACAAGGCGTGGTGTTTCGGTCAGGGCGCCGACATGCACAAGTTCGCGCCCAAGACCCAGCTCACCGCGATCGAGGACATCTGGGGGCCCTATTACATCTCGCGCGCCAAGGCGGTCCTCGACGGGAGCTGGAAGCCGGACGACGCCTGGTGGGGCTTCAAGGAAGGCACCGTCGTCATGTCGCCGTTCAGTTCCGCCATGCCCGAACCCGTGCAGGCGGCGGCCAACAAGGTGATCGATGGCTGGAAGGACGGCAGCTACGACGTCTTCACCGGCCCGATCTCCGATCAGAGCGGCAAGGAGCGCGTCGCCAAGGGCCAGAGGATCGAGGACAAAGACCTCGCCGTCATCGACTGGTACGTCCAGGGCGTGCAGAGCTGAGCGCTGGCCTAGAAACATTCATTTGAAGATGGGCCGTTGGGCGTCGAGAGACGCCCAGCGGTTTTTTATTGAAACGAGCCAACTTCCCGCACGCGGACGGCCCGGTCGTGGAATCCGTAGACCACACGAGATCATCAGGCGCCTCCTCGGCGACTTGAAGACCCACGTCTACGCCGCGAGCTCGTGCACCCTCGCCTCGGGGCAGATCTTGCGCGCGATCTTGACGAGATGCCAATGGTGGGTCAGGTAGATCACCTGCCCCACCCGGCCCATGTCGGCGAACAGTTTCAGCGCCTCCTCGGCGCGGAGATGGTCGAACGTCTCCATGATGTCGTCGGCGACGAAGGGGGCGGGACGGCGCGCTCTCGCGAGCTCGTGATAGCCGGCGACCCTGAGCGCGAGATAGAGCTGGAAGCGCGCGCCCCTCGACAACTGCTCGGCCGATTTCGAGCCGCCGTCCGCGCCGAGCGCGATCAGCCTTTCGCTCGTCCCATCCGGCTCGGCCGCAAGCCCGCGATAGGCGCCGCGGCTGATCTCCGAAAACGACTTCGAGGCGCGCTCCATCATCGCGCCGCGATGGCGGTCGCGATAGAGTTTGAGCGCCTGGTCGGCGGCGGCCACGCCGGCGCGCAACGTCAGATAGCGCCGGGCGCCGTCCTTGATCTCCTCGATGATGGTCTGCCGCCTCTCCTCGATGCGCGCGACCGCGTCGTCCCCGCCGACCGCGGCCAGCGCTTTCGTCGCGTCATGAAGCGCGGCGTAGCGCTCGGCGTGGGCCGCCTCGTCGGCCGCCGCGCGCACGTCGAGATCGCCAAGCTCCTGTTCGAGCGCGCCCCGCTCCGCGGCCTTGAGCGCGGCGCGCGCGGCTTCGAGCGAGTCCGCGACGTTGGCTGCGGCGATCGCGCGCGCCTCCCGACCCCTCTCGTCACGCAGCGCGTCGCGACGCTTGCAATCGTCCAGTTTCCCGGCGACTTCAGCGAGCGTCGCGACCCCGAACAGGCCGGTCATCGCGGCCGCGAGCTTTTCGTTGACGGTCAGCGCCTCGACGACCGCGCCACGCTTGCCGCGCGCAGCGGTCAGCGCCGTTTCCTTTTCGTCGCGGCGGCGGCGCGTTTCCCGCGCCGCGGCGACGCGCGCGCCGATCTGGTCCGCGAGACGCCCTGCGTCTTCGTCCCCAGCGAGACCGAGGGCGGCGCCGACGGCCGCAACGCCTTCGGCGAAGGCGGCGCGATCGCGCGTCATCCCCGCAATGCGGTGCTCAAGCTCGTCGCAGTCCTTGAGTCCCGCGCGCAGATCGTCGAGCGCCTTGAGCGTCTGGCGCATCGCGCCGACCGTCGGAAGGGCGGCGCCGTCGTCGAGCCAGGCGCCCGCGATCGTTCGCCGCCAGTCGTCGCGCCAGCGCGCATCGGCGTCCGCGGCGGTCTTGAGCCGCCCCTCGGCGCGGCCGGCCTCCGCGCGTTTCTCCCGGACCTTCGCTCGCGACGCATCCGCCTTGATCGCCGCGGCGAGGGCCGCCTCCGCCGCCTCGATCAGACGTTCCGCCGAGTCCTCCGGATCGTGGGCCACGCCGGCCTTGCGAAGGCTGAGGCTCAGCGCGCCGAGCGCGCGCTTCGCATCCTCGGCCAGCCGGTAGAACGCGGCTTCCTTGGCGGCGAGCGCGTCGACCAGCGCCAGCGCCTCGTCGCGCTTCGCGCGCCAGCCTTCGAGAAAGCCGAGGGGATCGCGCCCGGCTGGCGGCGGCGCCGGCAGCAGCGCGGCGATCTCGTGGGCAAGGCCATTGAGGTCCCGGTCCAGGGCCGCAAGCTCCGCTTCGGCGCGGTCCCGATCCGCTTCAACTCCGGCGAGTGTCACCGCGCGCTCGCGTTGCGCCGCAAGCTCGCGCGCGCCCGCGAGGCGAGCGGCGCCGGCGCCGTCGTCCGCGCGCATCGCCGCTTCGAAGGCGTCGGCGGTCGGCGCCGTCAGCGCGGCGCGGTGGGCGCTCCAGGCGCTGTCGCGAGCCCTTCGCAAGGAGGCGGCGGCATGGTCGTCGACGAGATCGGCGGCCCGAGCCGCAGCCGAGGCTTCCGCCTTGAGGCGTCCCGCCTCCGCGGCCTTTTGCGCGACCCGGTCGGCCGAGGCCTCAAGTCGCGCCCGCAGCCCGGCAAGGCGATCCCGCAACGCCGCGGTTTCGGCTGGGCCGGGAACGACGACGGCGGCGAGGGTCTCCGGTCCGCCCGTCCAGGGCTTTAGCGCCGCCATCGCCTCGAAGAGTTTGCGCTTTGTCACGCTTGCGTCGTCGCGCGCGCCGCGCAAGCGAGACGTCCATTCATCGCGCCGGACTCCCGCAAGGCGGTTCTTCAGGCCTTCGATTACGGCGGCGTCGAGCTCCAACTCCGGCGCGGCGTCGACGGCCGCGGCAAGCGCGCTCTCGGCGCCCTCCAGGGCCTCGCGCGCGGCCGCAAGCTGCGATTCGACGCCCGATCGCGAGGCGATCAGGTCCTCGATCGCGCCGACCGTCCGCGCAGGCAGGATGAGAGTCGCGGGCTCCGCTTCGCCCTCGCGGCCAAGCCGGCGCAGAACGTCGGCGACAACGGCGCGACGGGCCGCGAGTTCGCTGCGGCGGATGGGAATGTCCTTGGCGGTGTCGTAACGGCTGCGGAGATCCCGCCACGCGTCGACTTGGACCGCGGCGGCAAGCGCGACCGGATCGTCGCCGATCCGCTCGAGCTCGTCTTGGAGGCTTCTGACCGCAGCTTCCACGCTCTCCTTCTGGGTCGTCAGCCGGATCGCCTCGGCCTGAAGCCGCGCGATCTCCTCCGCCGCGCCGGCGGGCGGCGTCGGCAGGTCCGCGAGCGTCGCCTCCTGGCGTTCGGCCTCCTCGAGCGCGGCAAGATGCGGGAGAGCCGACAACAATCGGCGGATCGCCTCGGCGCGCGCGCGCCGTTCTCCGAGCGCCCTCGCTGCGGCGTCATGGGCGCGTTCGGCTTCCTCGCGACGGCGGACAAGCTCGGCGTAGGTCGAAGCCAGCGTGTCGAGCCTGTCGCGCTCGGTTTTCAAGTCTTCGAGCGCCCGCTTCCGCTCCGCAAGCTCGGTGATCTTGCCGCGCGGCTTGTAAAATCGTTCCGCCCGTTCGCGTAAGCCGTCCAGGCGCCCGCTCATCTCCGCGAGACCCGCGCTCGCCGAAAACAGGAGCTGGCCGAGATCGCCGCGGCTCTCGAGGATCGCTTCGCCGCCCTTCTCGAGGCTCTCGTCGTCGAGCGAGAACATGGTCCGGAACGCCTCGCGATCGATTCCCGCGAGCTCGGTTCTGATGAGCGCCTCGTCGAAGGCGAGATTGTCCTTGTCGACCAGGCTCGCCTTGTCCCGTTTCAGGCGCGCGACTTCGACCGCCGAACCGTTGAGCTCCAGTCTGGCGCCGATCCGCATCGCGTTATAGGCGTGCCAGTTCGGCACGCTGGCGCGGCCCTTGGCGGCGCCATAGGCCGACCGCTCCTCGATTCCGAAAAGAAGGTCGAGTATGGCGGCGACGGCCGTCGACTTGCCGGCCTCGTTGAGCCCGTAGACGACGTGGAAATCGGGGCCGGACTCCGGCTTCGGGCCGAAGTCGATGGCGTAGTCGCTGAATCGCCCATAGCGCGCGAGATCGAGCCGTTCGATCCTCATGCGGCGAAATCCTTGTCGCTTGCGCGCAGATAGGCGAGCACGTCCTCGGCGCCTTCCCGGGCGAAACCGGCGAGGGCCTGGGCGAAGGCCTCGGCGTCGACGCCGAACAGCTCTTCGCGGGAGCCTTGCGGGAGATGGCCGCGCAGCTCTTCCGCGATCGCCTGGAGCTCGTCGCGGAACGCCTTCGATTGCGCGACTTCGGTCTCCATCAGAAGCCGCAACTCGGCGACCGGATCGGCCGACGGCGCGGTCTCGGCGCGAGGTTCGGAGCAGCGTAGTTCGATCTTGTCGAGCCAGATCCTGCCGAGATCCGCGCCGATCCGCCGCGCCTCCTCTTCGAGCGTGTCGGCGTCGCTGCGCAGCCGCCAGCCGAGCGGGGTCGCGCCGGTCAGCGTCAGTCTGGCGACGAGGTGCTCGCTCGCGGTCGCCTCGCGCTCGGCTTCGAGCGCCGCTTCGATCCGCTTCAGCGCGCCGCGCCACTCCTCGGCGCCGGAGAGATCGACGCCGACCCGGCGGAATTCGGCGACGCTGGTCAGCCGCTCCTCGACCACGACGCCGCGGCCGTCGTCGATTGTGACCAGCGAGGCCGATTTGGGCCCCGCCTCGTTGATGTCGCGACCCTGCGGGTTTCCAGGCATGACGATGGTCGCGCGATCCTGTTCCACAGACCGCTGATGAACGTGGCCGAGCGCCCAATAGGAGAAGCCCGCTCGCGTGGAGGTCCGCGGCGGCGCAAGGCGCGTAACGGTCGTGCGCCGGCGACCCGCCGAGACTCGTATGCAGCATCCCGATGTTGACGGCGCCGGGCAGAGGCCCGCGGAACTTCGACAAGAGACTCTCGGGCGCATGCTTCTGGGCGAAGCTCACGCCATGGATCGCGATGTCGAGCGCGCCAGCCGCGGAGCCGGACGACCTCGGCGCGGCCGGAGAACACATTGACCGGTGTCGGGGAGCGCCAGCTCCCGGGTAATGCGCGACTTCGGCGTCGTGGTTGCCGCGAATGACGAAGGCCGGGATCGCCGCTTCGTGCAGCCGCCGAAGCTGATCGGCGAGAAAGCGGGCGGTCTTCATCGAGGTCTGCTCGCCGTCGTAGAGGTCGCCGGCGATCAGGAGCGCGTCGACCTTCTCGGCAAGGCAGAGGTCGACGATGGCTGTGAACGCCCGCCGTGTCGCGCCGCCGATCAGGTCCGCAAGCGCCGGCTCCCGCAGCGCGAGCGTGCGCAGCGGCGAATCGAGATGGATGTCTGCGGTATGAACGAATCGGAAGGGCATGGTTTCCGACGCCGTGAGAACAAAATACGAACGCCAGCGAGGCAAGTCACGCCGGTGGCCGCCGGAGGCGGTGGATCAGCGGGCCTTGGCCGCGCAAGCCGCCTTCGGGCATAGGCCGCGGCTCATCGACGGAGCCGGTCGCGGCTTCCGTGGGCAGGTCCGATTTGGTCGGAAGGCGACTTACGCGACGACAGGACGGGTCGAGAACGAGACCCTGATGCGCGTCGGCCGCTCGATGCACGGCCTGTGGCGGAAGGCGGTGCGCACCCGCTGAAGACCCTTCGGGCGCGGATCGCGCGACGCGGCCGCCGCGCGGTCGCAAGGCGGCCTGCCGGTCGCGGTCGACCGGACGACGGCGCTCGCCGCGATTCCGTTCGACGGTCGGCCGCCGCCGCCGCTCGCGCAATGCACCGTCGTCGAGCCCTTCGTATCGCGACGACGCTCCACCCGCTCAGCGTCAATTCGACCACGACCGAGTCGATGCACTACGCCCCGCACACGGTGGACGCGCCGGCGATGACGCTCGAGCACCTCGTGGATCAGTTCTGGTTCCCGAAGCTCGGCCTGCTGATCTCGGAGCAGCGGCTGGTCTGGCGCCACTCGTTCCTCGGGCCGTTCCAGCCGGGCTTCCTGACTTCGGTCAAGGAGATCGTGGACGTGCCCGGCCCGGACGGCGACGCCGCGCCCGCTGTTCTTCCCCGACCGGCTCGCGGACGCGCCGCGGATCGAGGGCGAGCATCTGCTCATCGCCAATTCCGAGCAGCCGAACTACGGCCACTATCTGCTCGACATCGTCCCGCTCATCCATCTGGGCGCTAAAATGCGCGCGCCGATGCTCACCTGGACCCTAAGACCCTGGCAGCGGGCGCTGATTTCCCGGCTCGATGTCCCCGATGCCCTCATTCGCGAGATCCGCCCTCGGCCGGTCCTGCTCGAGCATGCGATCGTCAGCAATCGCCACAGCGGCGTGAGCAGCCAGAACGCCCATCCGCAGCACCGAGAAGCCTTCGCCGCGATCCTCGCCAATGTTCGGAAGGCTGCGCCGGGGCGCGAGACGCCGCGGCGCGTGCTCGTCTGCCGCAGCCTCGCCAACAGCCGCAATCTCCTGAACCGGGCTGAAATGATCGAAGCCTTGAAGACGCTCGGCTTCGTCGCCGTCCAACCGGAGAAGCTGAGCTTCGACGAGCAGGCGCTGACCTTCGCAGAAGCCGAAATCGTCGTTTGCGAATTCGGGGCGGCGATGGCGAATGTCATGTTCTGCCGGCCGGGGACGAAGGTGATCGAGATCATCGCCGAGGGGCAGCACGATCCCTGGTCGTCGCATCTGGCCGCGATGCTCGAACTCGAACACGTCGTCCTGTTTCAACGCCAGTCAGAAGCGGCGCTGGCGGCCGCGCCGCGGCATGTGAAGGACTCGACCTTCGCCTACGCGGTCGATGTGACTAGGCTGGCCGAGACCGCGCGGGCCCTCATCGACGCCTAAGTCCAGCGAAAGCGGCGCCGCAAGTTCGCCTCAAGTCGGCCACATGCTGAAGGCCCTTTCCACGGAGGTCCAGACATGGCGAAGATGCGCGCGATGGTCGTCTCGAAACGCGGCGGTCCGCTGGAGTTGGTGGAGCGCGACCTGCCCGAGCCCGGTCCCGACGAGATTCGCATCCGAGTTCTCGCCTGCGGCGTCTGCCATAGCGATTCCGTGACCGTCGAGCGGCTGTTCCCCTTCATCCAGTACCCGCGAGCGCCCGGGCACGAGGTTATCGGGGTCGTCGACGCGATCGGCCCCGGCGTCCGGGGTTTCAACGTCGGCGACCGGGCGGGCGTCGGCTGGTTCGGCGGCTCCTGCGGCTATTGCCGCCACTGCCGGCGGGATTCCGCTTTCGCGTGCGAGACGGTGACCGAGATCAGCGGCGTCACGCGCGACGGCGGCTACGCCACGCACATGATCGCCCGAGCCTCCGCCGTCGCGCATGCGCCGGACGACCTTGACCCGATCGAGTCCGCCCCGCTGCTTTGCGCTGGCGTCACCACGTTCAACGCCTTGCGCCACGCCGGCGCAGGTCCCGGCGATCTTGTCGCCGTCCACGGCGTCGGCGGCCTCGGGCATCTCGGGATCCAGTTCGCGGCGCGGCAGGGCTATCGCACCGTGGCGGTCAATCGCGGACGCGACAAGGAGGCGCTCGCCCGCAAGCTCGGCGCGACCGACTATATCGACAGCGAGGCCGAGGATCCGGCCAAGGCGCTGAGCGCCCTAGGCGGAGCGAAGGCGATCCTGGCCACGGTAACCAACTCCGATGCGATGCAGGCGATCGTCGGCGGCCTCGGCCCGAACGGGGTGCTCATGGTGATCGGCGCGGTCGGCCCGTTGACCGTCAATCCATTCGAACTCATCACCAAGTCCGCCTCCGTCCACGGTTGGTACTCCGGCGTGGCGCGGGACTCGGAGGACACGCTGGCCTTCAGCAAGCTGAACGGCGTCGCCTCGATGAACGAGATTTATCCGTTCGAAAAGGCCCAGGAGGCCTATGAACGGATGATGAGCGGCAAGGCGCGGTTCCGGGTCGTGCTCAAAATGGACGCGTGAGCGGAGCCCAAACCGCATTCGAGGACCTACACCTCCTGAACGCAGTTGCAGAATCGCCCTATCCAGCCATACCATCCGGACAGGGGGGCGTCTCAGAAACGCAGCCTAAGGCTGCGGAGGGGTCGTGATGCCGAGAGGTTGCGGACGCCGGGACGGCGCCGCGGCGCGGGTGGTCGCCTTTCTTGCGCTTACGCTTTCGGCGTGGGGGACAGGCACGCCCGCAATCGCCGACCGCTCGACCTGCAAGTATTTCAGTCAATTGCCGGACGACTGCGCGGCGGCCGAGCAGCGCAAGTATGACAATCTGCGCGGCTATCGCTTCGAAGAGATCGACCTCTACGCCCGCGATGTCATCAAGAAGGTTCTTTACGTCAGCATCTACAACACGACCGGCGAGAACGCCGGGGACGATACGCGCGACTCGGCCCCGGAATCTACGCGGAGCATGTGGATGCAAGGAAAATCGCGGCTCGCTACAAGGCGGCCGCGGCGTGGGTGAGTCCGCCTCGCTACTGGGCGGTCGACTGGCTTGCCGACCGGGTCGGCGCGGTGCGCAATTTCGACGGCCTCGACGCGGTCTGGATGGGCAACGGCCAGGCGGCCGAGTCGCGCCTCGCAGCGAAGCCGCCGCCTCTGGCCTACCGGTCGGCGCCCTTCGCCCGCACCGCGATCGAGGGTTTCAAGAAAGGCTCGAAGATCTTTTTGCTCGACGACCCCAAGGGGAACACCTGGGTGCTCGCCGCCTACACCACCGCCGGCGCGCCGAGCGCCAGCGTCGACGATCTCAGCGCGCTCGGCGGCCAGCTCAAATTGCCGCAGGGCTGGAAATTCCGCAGCCTCACGCTCGACAAGGACCTCATCCTCGAACCCAAGGGCGGCTACTCGGCGACGACCGAGGACGACAAGGGCGACGTCTATCACCTCGCCGGGCCCGGGCAGAGCAACTTCACCCCTTGATATTTCTTCCTGAAGACCGAGCTCTCTTCGAAGACCGAGCTTCCCCCATGGAGACAATGCTCGATGGAGCGCAAAAAGGCTTCTGACTTCCCGCAGGCGTTGCTGAACCTGTTCGACGCCTATGTTCATGGCGGGATCAGCCGACGCGCCTTTCTCGACGGCGCGCAGACCTTCGCGGTCGGCGGCCTCACCGCCGCGGCGCTGTTCGACATGCTCCGGCCGAATTATGCTCTTGCGGTGCAGGTCCCTCCCGACGATCCGCGCCTCACGTCGCGCAGGGTCAGCGTTCCCTCCCCGAAAGGGACGGGATCGATCAGCGGTTATGTCGTTCGGCCCGCGACGACGGACAAACTTCCGGGCGTGATCGTCATTCACGAGAACCGCGGCCTCAATCCCTATATCGAAGACGTCGCCCGCCGGCTCGCGCTGGCGGACTTCATCGCCTTCGCGCCCGACGGCCTGACCTCGGTCGGAGGCTATCCCGGCGACGACGAAAAGGGGCTGGCGCTGTTCAAGACCGTCGACCCCGCGAAGATGCAGGCCGATTTCCTCGCCGCGGCCGAATGGCTGAGGGTTCAGCCCGGGTGCACGGCAAGGATCGGCGCGGTCGGCTTCTGCGTCGGGGGCGACGTCGTAAACCGGCTCGCCGTGGCGATGGGTCCCCACCTTTCCGCAGCGGTTCCCTTCTACGGCATGCAGCCGCCGGCTGCGGACGCGGCCAGGATCACGGCGCCGATCAACGCGCAATACGGCGCGCTCGACACCCGGGTCACCTCGGGCTGGCCGGCCTTCGACGCGGCGCTGACCGCGGCGGGCGTTCCGCACGAAGGCCACATCTACAAGGGCGCCAATCACGGCTTCTACAACGACACGACGCCCCGCTACGACGAAGCGGCGGCGAAAGAGGCTTGGGGCCGGACGATCGACTGGCTCAACACGTACTTGCGAGGGTGAGCCGCCGCCGCGGGGGCCGCGGGCTCTCGTCCGGCGATTTACGCCGTCAACACGACGACCGCCCTTCATATCCGCGAAACCATGCACATTTTCCGGCCCTTAACCCTGCCCAAAGGGAACCTTTTCCGCTGCGTCAGGATTCATCTCTCGGAAAACCTCAGCGCTCAGGGTGCCCCTCAACCAGGAGCGGCTCGGGTTCCAAGCCGCTGGGCCGAGTGAGGAGTTGAGGCATGGGTCTCGCAGTCGAAAAGAGCCATACGATCGTCAGCGCCATGATCGCCGGGCGCAAGTTGACCGCCCAGGACGTCGCCTGGCTGAGGCGCGAGGTGTTCGCCGAGGGCGAAGTGACGCGCGAGGCCGCCGAGGAATTGTTCGCCGTCGCCCGCGCGCGCCTCGACAACGCCCCCGAGTGGATGGAGCTGTTCGTCGAACTGATGACCGACCATGTCGTCTGGCAGTCGCGGCCGACCGGGATCGTGACCGACGACGAGGCGCGCTGGCTGATCGAGCGCGCCGACGTCTGCCAGTCGGTCGAAGCGCTGGCGACCCTGGTCAACGTGCTGGCCGAGGCGCACCGGGTCCCACAGTGGTTCGTCGCCGCCGTACGGGCGCGAGCGGCTCAGTGGAAGACGGTTGACCTGGCTCTGCGGGCCAAGGCCAGCTGATCAGGCCGCGCTTTCCCGTGCGAACCCTTCAGGGTCCCCGGGATCGCTCGGGATGGTACCCCTTCTCCCCGATGACCTTCGCCGTCGGCCCACGAAGGTCTCCGGTCTCTGCAAGCCGCGCCACGACCGCCTGAAAATCCCATTTCGGCCGCCAGCCGAGCGCGGCCCGCGCGAGCGCATTGTCGTAGACGCGGTCGATCGAGGCAGCCATCCGCCAGCCGCGCCGCGCGTATTCATCCTGCCATCCTTGGGCGCGGTCCCCCGCGACCCCGGCCGCGTCTGATCGCAGGCGCGGAGCGTCCTCGCGCCGAAACGGCGTCGTGGCGCTGATCACGTAGAGGCCGAAGCCGAACGCGTGCGCGCGTTCAGCGGCCAAGAGATGCGCGTCGACCACATCCTCGATCGCGACGCGCCGATAGAGATATTCGTTGGCCTTGAGATTATCCGCGGCGAACGCCGCGCGCGCATTCGGGTCGTCGTCGTCTTCCGGAAAGAACCGCGAGGTTCTCAGCACGACGCAAGGCAACCGCTCGTTGCGCCAGAAGAGGCGGCAGAGGTCCTCCGCGGCGGTCTTGGTGACGCCGTAGATGTTCTTCGGGACCGGCGCGACCGTCTCGTCGATCCAGGCCGCCGGCTCGCCCGGCGCGGGAACGAGCGCGTCGCCGAAGGCGCTGGTGGTCGAGGTCATGACGAAGCCCGCTACGTTCGCCCTCGACGCTTCTTCGAGCAAGACCAGCGCGCCCTTCACGTTCGTCTCGACGAAGGCTTCCCGAGCATGCGTGCCGACGTGCGGCTTGTGCAGCGTCGCCGCGTGCAGGACCGTTTGCACTCCTCTCATCGCGCGCGCGACCGCAGCGCGGTCGGCGATCGATCCGACGACGTTGGTGAACGGCGAGGGCAAGATGTCGAGCCCGACAGCGGGGCGGCCTTCCGCGCGAAGCGCGCGCATCAGCGCCTCCCCGAGATGGCCGGATGAACCAGTGACGAGAATCGTCATAAGGGCAAAGCTTCCACGGGCGCCCTAGCATCCGGCGCCAGCGGGTCCCTATCATGCCGGCCGTCGGCCCCGCCACTGTCGGTGCTGCTCCTAAAGCTGCTCGAAGCCGATCTTGCCGTCCGGCTCCTTCTTCCAGACGTACCAGACGTAATCGACCGTGGTGCGGTCGCCTTTCTTGTCAAAGGAAATGTCGCCGATCACGGTATGGAACGGCATGCCGGAATGCATCACTTCCGCGACCTTCTTCGGATCGAGCGAGTGCGCCTTCTCGGCGGCCTGCTTGATGATTTGCACGCCGGCGTAGGAGTAGAGGGTGTAGCCCTGCGGATCGAATCCTTTGGCCTTGAACGAGGCCACGGCGTCCTTGGCGTTCGGATTGTTGCGCGGTTCAGGTCCGAACGTCATCAGCGTGCCCTCGACGCCCGGGCCGCCGATCTGCGCGAACTCCGAGTCGGTGATCCCGTCGCCTGAGACCATGACGGTGTTCATGCCCTGGTCGCGCATCTGGCGCAGGATCAGGCCGCCCTCGGTGTGCAAGCCGCCCCACATCAGGTAGTCGGCGCCGGATTCCTTGATCTTCGAGACGATCGCCGAATAGTCCTTCTCCCCGGTGTTGACGCCTTCGTACAGCACCTCGTTCACGCCGAACTTGTGCATGGCGTCGCGCGCGGCGTCTGCAAGCCCCTTGCCGTAGGTCGTCTTGTCGTGGACGATCGCGATCTTCTTGCCCTTCAGCTTGTCCCGGGCCAATTCGGCCCACACCAGGCCCTGCTGATCGTCGCGGCCGCAGGTTCGAAATGCGTCCCATAAGCCCCGGTCGGTCACCTTCGGATTGGTCGCGGAGGGCGAAATGAACAGGACGCCATTTTCCGAATAGACGTCGGAGGCCGGAATGGTCACGCCCGAGTTGAAGTGGCCGATGACGAACTTGACCCCGTCGCCGACGAACTTGTTGGCGACGGAGACGCCCTGCTTCGGATCGGATACGTCGTCGCCCGGCTCGACTTCCAGTTTTTGGCCGAGAATGCCTCCGCCCTTGTTGATATCCTCGACCGCCTGCTCAACGCCTTGGGTCAATTGGGCGCCGAAGGAGGCGTTCGCCCCGGTAATCGGCCCGGCGACGCCGATCTTGACCTGCGCCCGCGCTGCGCCGGCCAGCGCGACAGAAAGCGCAATCGACGCCAGCATAAGGGACCCTGCGCGCATTGTAACCTCCTATAGGGATTTATTCGGTTAGGTTGCCGAAGCTAGCACGCCTAACTAACTTGTAAAGCGACGAATGACAGTTACACCTGATCCCCTTCCGCCATCCCGCGCGGGCTCGCTGCCGCTGGTCGGCGGCTCGCTCGCGCTCGATTTCGCCAACACGGAATCCGGTCGGGGGACCAACTCGCATCAGAACCATCTGCGCAGCGCGGAGACCGTCGCGGACTGGATCGCCCACGCGCCCATTCTGGCCGCTGACGACCTCGAGCGTCTTCGCGCCGAGCTTTCGGCGAGCCCGGAGCGCGGCAAGGACCTTCTCGCCACGGCGCTCGTCCTGCGTTCGGCGATCCAGAACGTGGGTTCGGCGATCGCCGCCGGCGCCGCGCCGTCCGGCGACGCGCTCGCGGACCTATCCCGCCTTCACGTCCGCTTTCTCTCTCGCGCCACGCTGATCCCGGACACGCCGGCCTATCGGTGGGCCTGGAGCATGAACGCCTCGCCGGTGGAGGCGGCGCTGGGCCCGATCGCGCTCTCGGCCGTCAAGCTCGTCACCGAGGGCGACTTCTCCCGGATCAAGCGCTGCGACGGCCACGCCTGCGGCTGGCTCTTCCTCGATTCGACCAAGAACAATCGCCGCCGCTGGTGCGAGATGGAAGTCTGCGGCAATCGCGCCAAGCAGAAGCGGCTCGCGCAGCGCAGGCGCGGCGAATGATCCGGGTTCTCCTCGCTCTGATCGCGGCGAGCTTGCTCGCCGGCTGCTCGCCGGTCGTGGAGACCGATCAGGCCCGGCTCTGCCGCATGGCGCTCCCCGCGCTCGTGGGCGCCGGCGCAACCCTCGCGATCACCGGGGAAACTCCGGACCCGGACGGCCGCGGTCTCGTCGTCGCGTTCACGGCGGCGGCCCCGGGCCAAGCGTCCAAAGCCCATCTCGCCGCCTGCCGGTTCCGCGAGCCCGGCCGGCCGCGCGAGTCGCGCGACCTCGTCGGCGTCACCCTCGACGGCGAGACGCTGGGCGAGGCGCGGCTCTTCGTCCTCGTCCGTTACTGGCTCGGCACGCCGGAGGGTCGCGCCGCAGACCCCGCCCCGCTCGGAAACGCCGGCGCGCCGTCGTGGCCGAGGCCCGCTGTCTACGCCCTTCAGATGGCAGTCGACGGGCTGCCGCTCGCGGCCGTCTACGCTTTGCTCGCCGCCGCCTATTCCCTGATCTACGGCTTGATCGGGCAAATCAATTTTGCGTTCGGCGAGTTGGCGGCGGCGGGCGGCTATGGCGCGGCGATGACCGGGCTGGCGCTCGCGGGCCTTCCGCCGGCGCCGTTGCTGACGGCCGCCTTCGTCATGGCGGGCGCGGTCGCGCTCGGCTGGGGCTTTGCGACTGCGCGCTGCGTCTTCATCCCGCTTCGGCTGGCGCGGGGCCAGCAGACGCTGGTCGCCACCGTCGGCCTCGCCCTGTTCCTGCAGGAGCTTCTGCGGATCGCCCAAGGCGACCGGACGAGCTGGATGCCGCCCATGCTCAACCAACCGTTCGCCCTGGCGCGCGCGCCCGATTTCGTCGCTGTCGCCAGCCCGATGACCTTCGTCGCGAGCCTCGTCGCGCTCGGCGTGGCGCTCGCCCTCGTAGTCGTATTCCGCTGGACGCGCTCGGGGCGCGAATGGCGGGCCTACGCCGACGACCCGCTCGCGGCAGAAATGCTGGGCGTCAGCCCCACTGCGACGACCGCCCGCGCCTTCGCCCTGTCGGGCGCGCTCGCGGGGCTCGCCGGCGCCATCATGACCGCGGCGTTCGGGGCCGTCGGCTACGGGCTGTCGCCGACCCTGACCCTGAAGGCGCTGGCCGCGGCGATCGTGGGCGGCATCGGCTCGCTGCCCGGCGCGTTTCTCGGCGGTCTCGTGATCGGCGGCGTCGAGACCGGCTGGTCGGCGGTGTTCCCGATCGACGACCGCGACATTGCCGTCTATGCGCTGATGATCGTCTTCATCGCGCTCAGGCCCTCGGGTCTCATGGGGTCGCGGGACGCCGACGTGCGGTGGCTGCGACAAAGCCGATCTTGACTTGGACCGCGCCCCTCCCACATCCTTGGCTCACGCATCGGGGCCCCATCGGCCCGGAGGGTCCATGTCTCACACATTCGCCGCCGCCGCGCCTTTACGCGCCGACGCCTTCGCTGGCGTCCGTACGCGCCGCATCCTTGCGGTCTGTCTCGATCTTGTGCTGGTCAGCGTGCTCGTCGCGCTTGTCTGGACGGCCTCGATCGTCCTGACGCTGGGTCTGGCGTTGTTCTTCCTGCCGCCGCTCTGGCCGATCGTCGCCTTTTTCTACAACGGCCTGACTGTGTCCGGCGCCAGGATGGCGACGCCGGGCATGCGCGCCATGGATCTCGAAATGCGTTTGCACAGCACCGGGCAGAGGGTTCCGTTCCTCAATGCGGCGGTGCACGCGGTCCTCTTCTACGTGAGCTGGTTCTTCCCGCCCATCTTCCTGGTGTCGCTGGTCGATTCCGAGAAGCGGTGCCTGCACGACATCCTCGCCGAAGTTGTGGTGGTCCGGCGTCTTTAAGTCTCCGAACGGGGAACGCTAAAGGGAGCCGCGCGCTTCCTATCGAGTGGCAAGAAGGAGTGGCGAAGGCGTGACCCGGGAAGTACGCGACGCTCCGCAGTTCTATCTGACGGCGCCGTCGCCTTGCCCCTACCTGCCCGGGCAGCAGGAACGGAAGATCTTCACCCATCTCGTCGGCAAGCGCGCGTCCGCGCTGAACGACCTTCTGACCCAGACGGGCTTCCGACGCTCGCAGACGATCGCCTACCGCCCGGCCTGCGAGAGCTGCCGCGCCTGCGTTTCGGTCCGGGTGCTGGTCAACTCGTTCCAGCCCAACGCCAGTCAGCGGCGGGCGTTGCGCGCCAACGCCGACCTCGTCGGCGCCTTTCTGCCTCCGAAGCCGACCAACGAGCATTTTTCCCTGTTTCGCGCCTATCTCGACGCCCGGCATCCGGAGGGCGGCATGGCCGACATGTCGTCGCTCGACTTCGCCATGATGGTCGAGGACACCCACATCGAAACGCACCTTGCCGAATACCGTCTGCGACGCGCGCCGGGCGACGCGTCCGTCTCCGGCTCGAGCTCGCTCTACGCCGTATGCTTGACAGACCGGCTCGCCGACGGCTTATCCCTCGTCTATTCCTTCTACGCGCCCCACCATGCGCGCCGCTCGCTCGGCGCCTACGTCATCCTCGACCATATCGCCAAGGCGCGCGCGCTCGGCCTGCCGCATGTCTATCTCGGGTACTGGGTCGAGGGGTCGAAGAAAATGGGGTACAAGGCCGCCTATCTGCCTCAGGAGCGCCTCGGCCTGCACGGCTGGGCGCCGGTCGAGCGCTAGCGGCTCAGCACTCGACAAAATTCACCGCCAGCCCGCCGAGCGACGTCTCCTTGTATTTCGACTGCATGTCGGCGCCCGTCTGGCGCATGGTCGCGATCACGCTATCGAGCGACACACGGTGGCGTCCATCGCCGTGCAGGGCGAGCGAGGCGGCGGCGATCGCCTTGATCGCGCCGAAGGCGTTGCGCTCGATGCAGGGGATCTGCACCAGTCCGCCGACAGGATCGCACGTCATGCCGAGGTGATGTTCCATCGCGATCTCGGCGGCGTTCTCGATCTGCGCGTTCGCGCCGCCGAGCGCGGCGCAGAGGCCCGCCGCAGCCATGGACGAGGCGACGCCGACTTCGCCCTGACAGCCCACTTCGGCGCCGGAAATCGATGCGTTGCGCTTGAAAAGGCCGCCGATCGCGGCCGCCGTCATCAGGAAATCCGACAGGCCGCTCGAAGTCGCGCCCGCGCAGTGATCGCGATAGTAACGCAAAGTCGCCGGCACCACGCCGGCCGCGCCGTTGGTCGGCGCGGTCACGACGCGGCCCCCGGCAGCATTTTCCTCGTTGACCGCCATGGCGTAGGCGCTGACGAAATCCATAACCTCATGCGCGGGACGCAAGTTCAGCCGCGCGGCGGCGGTCAGATCCTGATAGAGGACGCACGCACGGCGCCGGACGGCGAGGCCGCCTGGAAGCTCGCCGGTTTGAGCCAGTCCCCGCTCGATACACCCGAACATCACGGACAGGATTCGGGCAATTTCAGCCTCCACCGCCGCGGCAGGCCGCAATGCGGACTCATTGGCGCGCATGAGATCGGCGATCGTCAGCCCCGTCTCGCGCCCGCGCGCCAAAAGCTCCGCGCCCGACCGAAACGGATAGGCGACCGACGCTTCCGTCGCAGCGGCGTCGCCCTCCTGGCCGTCGCGCGCAATGAAGCCGCCCCCGATCGAAAGCCAGGTCTCGTCCGCAATCTGAGCGCTCTCGGGGTCTCGGGCGACGAGCCGAAGGGTATTGGGATGACGGAGCGGCGGATTGACGAGGTCGAACCTGATCCCGCTCGAGGGATCGAAGACGATCGGGTTGATTCCGGCGAGCGGCAGGCGCCGCGTGGTCCGCACCGTTTGGGCGAGCCGGTCCGCTTCGTCCGGATCGGCCGTTTCCGGCTGGACTCCGCTCAAGCCCAGGATGATCGCCTTGTCCGTCGCATGGCCCCGCCCCGTGAAGGCAAGCGAGCCGAGCAACGTGACCTCCACGCTCGCGACCCGCGCGAGTTCGCCGCGCCGGGCGAGCCCATCGACGAAGGCGTGCGCCGCCTTCATCGGGCCTACGGTGTGCGAGGACGAGGGACCAAGGCCAATCTTGAAAAGCTCGAAGACGCTGATCATCGTTTCGTCCCGGCCTCGCCGCTCGGTAGTGTAGCGCTGTCGCGCGAACGAGGCACCTCCCTTCGGCGCGAAGCTTTGGACGCCAAATCCAGGTGGAGCTCTGCTTCCCTTGCCGCGTGGCGCCGCGCGGCTTATCTGTAGGGCAAGGAGCGGCCCCCATGTTCATCCAGACCGAAGCAACCCCCAACCCCGCGACGCTGAAGTTTCTGCCTGGCCGGCCGGTGATGGCGGAAGGGACGTTCGAAGCGCGCGATCCGACGGAAGCCGAGCGGTCCCCGCTCGCCAAGGCTCTGATGGAGCTTCCGGGCGTCAGCGGCGTGTTCTTCTCGGGCGACTTCATCTCGGTCACCAAGACGGAAGGCGAGTGGCAGCACCTGCGCCCCGCGGTGCTCGGCGTGGTGACGGAATTCTTCCTGTCCGGCGCGCCTTTGATCGAGACCGGCGGCGCTGACGCCGCGAACCACGGCGAATTCTTCGAGGCCAAGGACGCGGAGACGGTCGAGGCGATCAAGGAACTGATCGAGACCCGCGTTCGCCCGGCGGTCGCGGGCGACGGCGGCGACATCATCTTCAAGGGCTTTCGCGACGGCGTCGTCTATCTGAAAATGAAGGGCGCCTGCTCCGGCTGTCCGTCCTCGACCGCGACTTTGAGACACGGAATTCAGAACCTGCTCAAGCACTTCCTGCCGGACGTGCAAGCGGTGGAGGCGGTCGAGGGATAACAGCTGCGAGGGTCCCCATATGGACGCTCCGACCTTCTATCGCTGGCTCTTCACGATCCTGATAGTGGGCATGTGGGTCGGATGGTTCGTCATCTGGAGGGTGATGGCCCGAAGGGTGAAGGCCGCCGTGCACTCCGAGGGCGTCGCGTCCTATCTCACCCATATGGTCCCTCTTCTCATCGCGGCCGGTCTCCTCGCGCCAGGTCGAATTCCCCTGCCTCTGATCGATCAGCGGTTCGTGCCGGCCGCGCTTTGGTCCGCCTGGCTCGGCGTCGCGGTGACCTTCACGGGTCTCGTCGTTTGCGTCTGGGCCCGGTTCGTCCTCGCGGGTAACTGGAGCGGCGTCGTCGAGGTCAAGCAGGACCACGAACTCGTCGCCGACGGCCCCTACCGATGGGTCCGGCATCCGATTTACACCGGCCTCCTTCTCATGTTCCTCGGGACCGCGATCGCGGTCGGAGAGTGGCGCGGCCTCGTCGCCGTTGCGATCGCCGCCGCCGCCTTCTGGCGCAAGCTGAAAATCGAGGAAGGGCTTATGCGGCGGCAGTTTGGCGAAGCCTATGCAAGCTACGCCGAGCGGGTGCCGGCGCTGATTCCTTTCCTGGTTTGAGTCGTCCCTTGACGGCTCGGCGAAAGCGGCGCGCAATTCGGCGGCGCGGCGAGCAATGGGCGAAATCCCCGACTAAGCTCGCGCGGCCGGAGGACTGAGCAATGCCCAAATACCTTTGCATCGGGAGCTATACCGCCGAGGGCGCCAAGGGTCTGGCGAAGGAGGGCGCCGCCGGACGCAAGGCGGCGGTCGCCAAACTGGTGGAAAGCGTAGGCGGCAAACTCGACGCCTTCTACTTCGGCTTTGGGTCGGACGACTTCTACATCACCGTGGAGCTTCCCGATAACGCGACCGCCGCCGCGATCGCCGTGGCCGCGGGCCAGAGCGGGTCCGTGTCGAGCAGGTTCATCGTGCTGATGACGCCGGAGGAGATGGACGCCGCGCTGAAGAAGACGGTCCACTTCAGGCCGCCCGGGGCCTGAAACGGCGCCGTAGCCGACCGGTTCGGCTCGAGGCGGAACGATTAGGTCAGTCACAGCGTTGTTCCGGTCCGCGGGGGACGGAGTGGCGAAGTCATGCGTCTGTTGCTTGCGCTTATCCTCATTGTTTATCTCGTCGGCGTCGGCGTCGTCCTTGCGCCGGTCGTCGGTTCTGCCTGGAACAATGAAACGGCCTCGGCCTTCGCGAACAGTTTGGCGCAGGCGCTTCCGGACGCGCTTGCATGGCCGGCCAGGCTGGGGCACGCGCAAGCCGGGTGATCTCGGCTCGTATGCCAGCGCAAGCGTTTCACGGCGAAATGTATTCTGACCGCCGCAGAAATGTGATATAGCAAGCCGCCGCGGCGCTGCTCCGAGCGCCGGGGAGGTTCCATGTCCGACTCGGTCCAGGCCGTCATCCAGCGGCGCCGTAACGCGATCGTCCTGGCCTACGCCCGCACCCCGTTCATTATGGTGCAGGTGGAATCGCCGTCAGCGCTGTCGCGTCTCGCCTTCGCCGATCTTGGGCCGGGCCTCGCGTCCCCAGGACAATTGGGGCGGCGTGACGCGGGCAAGGTCGCGTTCGTCGAGGACCGCGCAAATCCGGACCTGAATTCGAGCGTTTGGGTCGCCGCCGTCTACGACGATTACCGTGGCGCCTATCTACGGTTCCTGAACGAGGCGTACGGCCTGTCGGCAACGACCTCCGATCTTTCCGGATTCGATGTCGATCACCTTCTCAACCGCGCCCGCAGCCCGCGGGACGGCACGTTCATTCGCATCGAGGCGACGCCGTCGTTCGCGAATCAGGAATGGGGGCGGTTGTTCGAGAAGGCGGCGTCCGATCCGCGTTTCTACGCCAACACAAACCGCGAGCGGCGCAACATGAGTTGGGTCATATGCGCGAAGCTCGCCGGCCAGCTTCCGCCGAACGGGCCCGATGACCGCGCCGGCGTGGAACGACTGGCCTCGTTCTTCGCATCGATCGGGATCAACCGGGCCGAGGCGCGAGACGGCCTGACGTCAATGCTGGCGTTCGCTTACAAATTTCGCGGACGCGGCGGCTGAGCGGGACCTCTTTCGCCTTCGCGTCTTGACTCTGCCCCTACCCCACCTCCGCCACCTGCCCGTCGCGGATCGTCACGCGCCGGTCCATGCGGGCGGCAAGTTCCATATTGTGGGTTGCGATCAGGGCGGCGAGGCCGGTCGCCTTCACCAGCGACGCCAGGGTGTCGAACACATGGGCCGCCGTCTTGGGGTCGAGGTTGCCGGTCGGCTCGTCGGCAAGCAGGATCCGGGGACCGTTCGCAACCGCCCGGGCAATCGCGACGCGCTGCTGTTCGCCGCCCGAAAGCTCGGCCGGCCTGTGGGTCTCCCGCTTGGCGAGGCCAAGATAGGCGAGGAGCTCGCGCGCCCGCGTCGCCGCCTCGGCCCGCGGGAGGCCGGCGATCATCTGCGGCAGGACCAGATTTTCCAGCGCCGAGAACTCCGGCAGGAGATGATGGAACTGATAGACGAAGCCGATCTGGCCGCGCCTCAGCGCGGTGCGCTGTTCATCGTTCATGGTCGAGGTCGGCGCGCCGCCGACGACGACCTCCCCGCCGCTCGGGCGCTCCAAGAGACCCGCGAGATGCAAGAGGGTTGACTTGCCCGCGCCCGAGGGCGCGATCAGGGCGACGGACTGCCCCGCATAGAGGGTCAGCGAAGCGCCGTTCAACACGTCCACCGTCGTCTCGCCGCGGCCATATCGGCGTTCGACTGCGTTCAGCGCCAGCGCGGCAAACCGGCCCGCGTCATTCATAGCGCAGCGCCTCCACCGGATCGAGCTTGGCCGCCCGCCAGGACGGATAGATCGTCGCCGCGATCGAGAGGACGAGCGCCAGCCCGACGACCGCGAGCACGTCGGTCGTTTCGACCCGCGAAGGCAGTTGCGACAGAAAGTAGAACTCCGACGGAAACAGGTTCTGGCCGGTGACCCACGACAGGAATTTCCGGATCGGCTCGACGTTATAGGCGACAAGGAGCCCGAGGATCAGCCCGACAAAGGTGCCCACGACGCCAATCGTGGCGCCCGTGATCAGGAAGATGCGCATGATCGCGCCGCGGGTTGCGCCCATGGTGCGCAGCACCGCGATGGCGCGGGCCTTGTCCTGCACCAGCATGATGAGCCCGGAGATGATGTTGAGCGCCGCGACCAGCATGATCAGCGCGAGAATCGCGAACATCACGTTGCTCTCGACCGCCAGCACGTCGAAAAAGCTGCGGTTGAGCTGGCGCCA
The DNA here is from genome assembly GCA_963748545.1 of uncultured Alphaproteobacteria bacterium. Classification (GTDB taxonomy): domain Bacteria; phylum Pseudomonadota; class Alphaproteobacteria; order Rhizobiales; family Beijerinckiaceae; genus Roseiarcus. The sequence goes on along the minus strand of CAVVJO010000003.1, from coordinate 337,192 downwards.
GTCGGTGTCGATCATCGGCCGCTGCTGGGCGGGCTCGATTTTCTTGCGCATCGCATCCATGTCGTCGGGATTGGCGACGTAGACTTCGATGACGTTCGCCTGGCCCTCCTGATTGAAGAAGGTCTGCGCCTCGGCCAGCGGCATGAAGATGAAGGTGTTGTCGAAAGTCGCCATGCCGATCTGGAAGATCGCTGCGACGTCGTAACTCTTCATCCGCGGCGTGACGCCGAACGGCGTCTCGGCGCCGTGAGGCGCGATGATCGTCACCTTGTCGCCGACCCTCAAGCCCAGGTGCTCGGCGAGCTTGGCGCCGACCGCGACCCCCTGCCCCGCGTCAAATCCGTCGAGAGAACCCTGGGTGATGTGTCCCGCGACGCCCGGCAGGCGCTCGAGGTCCTGTTGACGGATTCCGCGCACCAGCGCGCCGGCCGAGCCATATTGGGTGGTGGCGAACGCCTGTCCCTCGACCAGAGGCAGCGCCAGCGTCACACCCGGCACCTTGCTGACCCGATCCGTCACCGCGTCGTAGTCGGTCAGCGGCGTCTCGATACCCTGAAGAAACATGTGGCCGTTGAGGCCGATCATCTTCTCCATGAGGTCGTGGCGAAAGCCGTTCATCACCGACATGACGACGATCAGCGCCGCGACCCCGAGCACGATGCCGAGAAAGGAGAATCCGGCGATCACCGAGATCGATTTCTGGGCGTTGCGCGCGCGCAAGTATCGGAACGCGACCATCCACTCGAACGGCGCGAAGGCCCGCGTCGCGCGTGAGGGCGCCGAGGTTTCGACGGCGGCGGCGGTCATGCGCCAGTCCCCCTCTCCGCGTCATGGCTGGGCTTGTCCCGGCCATCCACGCCGGGCCGCACCCGCAGCCCGTTCACGAAGAAACGCCGGACAAGCCCGGCCATGACGGCGGAGGGACGGTGCAGACGAAAAGCCGCCATCACGCCTTTCCGCCGAGCTTTTCGATCGCCGCCTCGACGCTGACGAGCTCGCGTTCGCCGGTGCGGCGGACTTTCAGCTCGACCTTGCCGTCGGCGAGGCTCTTGGGGCCGACGATCACCTGATGCGGGGCGCCGATCAGGTCCATCGTGGCGAACTTGGCGCCCGGCCGCTCGTCGCGATCGTCGTAGAGCACGTCCACGCCGGCGCCTTCCAACGCCTGGTGGATGCGCTTGGCGGCGCCGTCGGTCGCCGCGTCGCCAACCTTGAGATTGATTAGGCCGACGCGGAACGGGGCGATGGCGTCGGGCCAGATCGGTCCGGCCTCGTCGTGGTTGGCCTCGATCAGCGCCGCCGCAAGCCGGCTCGGGCCAATGCCGTAAGAGCCCATGTGCACGGATGTCTCCTTGCCGTCCGGACCATTGACGACGGCTTTCATCGGCCCGGAGTATTTGGTTCCGAAGTAGAAAATATGGCCGACCTCGATGCCGCGCGCCGAAATGCGCGCCGCCTCGGGCAGCGCCCCGAACGCCGCGGCGTCATGCTTCTCCGAGGTCGCGGCGTAGAGCGAGGTCCACTTGTCGAACACGCCCTGCATGGTGTGGGCGTCCTCGAAGTCGATCGTCTCGGGCGGCGTGTCGAAGGTGAGATAATCCTTGTGACAGAAGACCTCGCTCTCGCCGGTCGAGGCCAGGATGATGAACTCATGGCTGAGGTCGCCGCCGATCGGCCCGGTGTCGGCCATCATCGGGATGGCGGTGAGCCCTAAGCGCTTGAAGGTGCGGAGATAGGCGGTGAACATGCGGTTGTAGGAATGGCGTGCGCCGGCCTGGTCGAGGTCGAACGAATAGGCGTCCTTCATCAGGAACTCGCGCGAGCGCATGACGCCGAAGCGCGGCCGCACCTCGTCGCGGAACTTCCACTGGATGTGGTAGAGATTCAGCGGCAGGTCTTTGTACGAGCGCACGGACGAGCGGAAGATCTCTGTGATCATCTCCTCGTTGGTCGGTCCGTAGAGAATGTCGCGATCGTGCCGGTCGCGGATGCGCAGCATCTCCTTGCCGTAGTCGTCGTAGCGGCCGGATTCGCGCCAGAGATCGGCCGATTGCAGCGTCGGCATGAGAAGTTCGATCGCCCCCGCCCTATTCTGCTCCTCGCGCACGACGGCGCAGATTTTCTGCAGGACGCGCAGGCCCAGCGGCAGCCAGGCGTAGATGCCCGCCGCCTCCTGGCGGATCATGCCGGCGCGCAGCATCAGCCGGTGCGAGACGATCTCCGCCTCTTTCGGCGTTTCCTTGAGGATGGGCAGAAAATAGCGGGTGAGACGCATGGGCTCGCTTCCGACGGGCGATTCGGCGGGGCGCGAGGCCCCGTAAAACCGGCCTTATGACCCCATAGGCGGGGTAAGGGCAAGCCGGAGACCGGGCTCTATTGCGGCTCGGCCCCTCCGGGGTCCGTCTCCCCCGGCTCCGCCCCGTGCGCCGTCGCATGGCCCGGGCGCACGATGCGGTCGTCGAGCGCAGGCGGAGGCGCGGGCGACCAGGGCCGATTCTGCAGCGTCGCGCGGTCGGCCGTGAGGGCGAAGCCGCCGTCCGTGCGCAGCGTCAGCCCGACCGCGCCGAACCTGGCCAGCGCCTTCTCGTCGAGCACGAACTTGGCGCCGCAGTCGGCGGGCGCGGTCAGCGCGCTCACCACGATTTCGGCGCGCTCGCAATCCTCGTCGAAGGCCATGCGATCCAGAACCAGGCTCATCGACTCGCCCTCGGGCAAGGCGGCGACGCAGGCGAGCCGGTCGCAGGGCGCGTCCGGGTCGCGCGCCTGCGCGGGATCGCGCCCGTCGCCGTCGGCGGTCAGCCATTGCTCGGCGGCGAAGGCGTTGAATCGCTTTCCCACGATCATCAGCTTGCCGTCGGCGTCGCGCACCGCCGCCTGGTCGCCCGAGGGCGCGACCAGGACGTCGTAGCGCGGGCCGCTCATGGCGCCGATCAGGCCGACGACGGCAAGCGGGATGGCGCTCGCGCGAAAGACCCATGTCCGCCAGATCGTCGCGCTCATCACGGCGAGCGCCAGGAACGGCAGCGCATAGGGCGCGAACGCCCTGAGGTGCACGGTCGAGCCCGGCGCGTCGGCGATGAAGCGGGCGACCCACAGAATGAAGCGGATGCCGAACCCGACATAGAGCCAGACCGGCCCGTCGAGCCCGAGCGGATAAAGCGCCGCGCCGACGAGCGCGCCCGGGACCGCGAAGAACTCGATGATCGAGAGCGTCAGCGGATTCCCGACCAGCACATAGGGGCTGAGGTCATGGAAATGATACGCCATGAACGAAGCCGTCGCGCCGGTCGCGCAGGCGGTGGCGAGGAGCAGCGCCAGCGGCTTGTGCAGAATTCCCGCGATCAGGGTCCGCGGCGGCGGCCGGGCCCGCTGCGGCAGGAACGGATCGGGATCGGCCTCCATGCCGGCGATCCGCGCCTCCATCACTGCGACCAGCGCCGCCACTGCCGCGAACGAGAGCTGGAAGCTCACGCCGAGGATCGCCTCGGGTTCGAGCGCGATCACCGCGATGACGGCGAAGGCGAGGTTGCGCATGGTCAGCGCGCGCCGGTCCATGACCACCGCGCCGAGCACGATCAGGGTCATCACCAGCGCCCGCTCGGTCCCGACGCGCGAGCCGGTCGCGACGTCGTAGAGAAGCGAGCCGGCCATGGCGACGACCGCCGCCCATTTCTTGATCGGGTAACTCAGCGCCAGCGTCGGCGACAGCGCCAGCAGCCGGCGCGCGACGACGAAAAAAATCCCGGCGACCAGCGTCATCTGCACGCCGGAGATGGTGATGATGTGGAAGATGCCGGCTTCGCGGATCAAGTCCTTGGCGTCGTTGCTGAGGAAGTCGCGCTTGCCGGTCACCATGGCTGCGGCGATCGCCCCCTCGTCGCCGCCGATGATCCGGCTGACCCGCAGCGCGAGCGCGTTGCGGGCGTGGTCGATCGCCGCCGAGAACCGCTGGCGAAGGCTTGCGTCCTCGGGCGGGGGCAGGACCTGGATAGCGCCCAACGTCGAGCCGACCGCGCCGACGCCGGCGAAGAACGCGTCGCGGGCGAAGTCGTAGCCGCCCGGCAGGGACGCGTGCGAGGGCGGCAGGAGGCGGGCTTTCAGGGCGACGAAATCGCCCGCGACGGCGTTGGGCGTCTTGCGGGTGGTGACCCGGATGCGCGCCGGAACCTTGTCCGCCGGCATGCCGTCGGCGCGCGCGACCGCGATCACCATACGCGCGCCGACCGGTCTCAGATCGACCTCCTCCACGGTTCCGGTCAGCGAGACGATGCGGATGCGGTCGAGCGCCGGCGCGGCCACGCGCGCGGTGCGCAACGACATGGACAGAAAGCCCGCGAACAGCGCGGCGAGCGCGAGCGTCACGCCGAATGCGACGGGACGCGCTCGCGCCAGAAACGCCAGGCCCGAGAAGACGAGGCACAGAGCGATCGGCGCCCACAGGGCCGGCTCGCTGTCGGCGGAGAGATTGAGCGCCACGCCGGCCATCGCGGCGACCGGCAGCCACAGAAAGAACCGGCGCTCCTCGACCTCGCGCGCCAGCGCGCCGTCGAACGCCTTGCGCCAGTCGGGCGCCCAAGCGGCGGCGCGCGACAGCCCCGAGGCGGCCGCCAGAACGCCCGCACGCCCCGAAGTGCCCATGCGTCAACTTAAGCACAGGAGCCGCGCGGAGGAAAGAGACGACGCGCACGGGGGGGCGCGGGGCCACGACGGCGAACCGGGCCCGGCCTCCCCCAGCGCCCCGCCAGAGCTTGCGCGATCGCCGCCGCAGGGCGAAGCTTGCCGCATGGATCGGCTGGAATGCGACCGGATGTTCGTCGCGGTTATGGATACCGGCGGCTTCTCACGCGCGGCCGAGCGCCTGGGCACGAGCGCGAGCCAGGCCTCGAAGCTCATCGGCAGGCTCGAAGCCGAGCTCGGAGTCCAGCTCCTGAATCGCTCGACCCGCGCGCTGTCGCCGACCGAGGTGGGCCGCGCCTATTTCGAGCGGGTCAAGGCGGTCATCGACGAGTATGACGCGCTTGACGCCTCGGTGAAGTCGGCGGCGGGCGAGGCCCGCGGCCGGCTTGCGCTCACCGTCCCCGACACCTTCGGCACGGTCCAGCTCCAGGCCGCGCTGATCGATTTCGCGCGCGTGTACCCGGAGATTTTCCTCGACGTCAGCTTCTCCGACCGGGTCGCCAATCTCATCGACGAGGGCTTCGACCTCGCCATTCGCGTCGGCGAGCCCGCCGATGCGAGCTTGATCGCCCGCAGGCTCTGCGCCAATCGGATCGTCATTGCGGCCTCGCCGACCTACCTCGAAGCGCGCGGCGAGCCCTCCGCCCCCACCGATCTCGCGCATCACGAATGCATCATCGACACCAATTTCCCGGACCCGCTCGTCTGGCGTTTTCGCGACCCGCAAACCGCGGCGCCGCTGCGCGTTCCGGTCACCGGCCGCCTGCGGTTCTCGAACGGCGAGGCCTGCGTCGCGGCGGCGGAGGCCGGGCTCGGCATCATGCGCGCGCCGACCTTCGTCGCGGGTCCGAGACTGCGCGCAGGCGCGCTCAAAGCGCTCCTGAGGCCGTTCGAGGAGCCGCCGCGCTCGGGCGTCCACATTCTCTACCCGCCGGCGCGACATCTTGCGCCCAAAGTCCGCGCGCTCGTCGATTTTCTCGCCGACCGGTTCCGCGGCGCCCCGCCTTGGGATCAGGACTGGTGAACGCTGCATTCATTCCAAACTGGCGAAAGTCATTCCCTCGTTGACCCGTTTTTCTTCCTCGCGACCACGGGCACATTCGCGTCCATCGAACCTTAACCGATGGGAACCGTCATGATCGACAACCGCACCGCGCCCTATGGGGTGTTCGTCCTTCGCCTCGCGCTCGCGATTCTTTTCTTCGCCCATGCGGGCCTCAAGCTCTTCGTCTTCACGCCGGCGGGCACGGCGCAATTCTTCGGCTCGCTCGGCCTGCCGCCGGCCCTCGCCTATGTCACGATCGCCTGGGAGCTCATCGGAGCGGTCGCGCTCTTGATCGGCCTTTGGCCGCGGCTCGCGGCGCTGGCGACCGTTCCGATCCTCCTCGGCGCAATCTTCACCGTCCACGGCGCAGCGGGCTTCTTCTTCACGAGCCCGAATGGCGGCTGGGAATTTCCGGCGCTGTGGATCGTCGGCCTTCTCGCCGTCGCGCTCATCGGCGACGGCGCCTTCGCCCTTGTTCCGACGCCGGTTCCGGGCGACCGGAACGCCGATCGCCGCCTGCCGCGCGCGGCCTGACCCAAGCCAAATCTTACGACGCGCAGCGCCCGTCGCCTCGAAAGGCGGCGGGCGTTGTCGTTTGCGACCGCTTCACCGCCTCGCGTCCGCCGCGCCGCAATCCTTGAGCACAGCCCGAAGCTGCGCCGCCAGCGGCCCCGCGCCGGGCGCATAGGCTCCGTCGATCGCCGCCGTGCCGATGGTGAAGGCGTCGGCGCCGGCGGCGCGAACCGCCGCGACGCGTTCGGGGCCGTCGATCGAGCCGGCCGCGACCACCAGGCCCTTGTCGGCAAAGCCGCGGCGGCAGGCCGCCACGAGTTCGAGCGGCTCGGCCTCGGTCGCCCGATAGGCCAGAATGTCCACGCCCGCGCAACCGAGCGCGGCGAAGTCGCGGCAGTGCGCCTCCACCTCTTGCGGCCCCCCGCCGAGGCGCGTCGGATGACCGGCCGGCTTCCCGGCGAAAGGCAGGTAGCGGGTCGGGCTGCCTTCCAGGATGCGAACGCCCTCCTGCGCACCGACGCCGCCCATGAGGAAATCGACGCCGAGATCGCGCCCGAGCGCGATCGAACGCAATTCATCCTCGCGCGAGGTCGAGACGATCTCCATCCAGACCGAAGCGCCGGCGTCACGGATGGCGCTGACCAACCGGCGCAAGGTCTCCGCATCGGCGCCGATATCCTTGAAGCCGATATGCCCGAGTTCGAGGGGTCGGACCGCCTGCACGAGGTCGAGCGCGTTGGCGACCGTCGCGTCGTCGCGGGTCAGCATGAAGATGAAGTCCATCGCGCGCCTCGGGCGCTTCTTGCGCCGCAGCAAGGTACCACCGCCCGCTCGTCGTTGGGAATGCGGCGCGAGCGCGCAACGCTCGTGGCGCCCGCGAAGCCGCCCGCCTTTGCCTCGTCGCCCCTGTCTGCTAGACACGCCGGCTTCGTTCCCGTCTCATCCGAGCTTTCCGAAAAATGGCCCCAATCGTCACCCGCTTCGCGCCCTCCCCGACCGGGTTCCTCCACATCGGCGGCGCGCGCACGGCGTTGTTCAACTGGCTTTACGCGAGACGCTTCAAGGGGACGTTCCTTTTACGGATCGAGGACACCGACCGCGAGCGCTCGACGCAGGCGGCCGTCGACGCGATTCTCGACGGCCTCAAGTGGCTCGGGCTCGACTGGGACGGCGACGCGATCAGCCAGTTCGAGCGCGCCGACCGCCACCGCGAGGTGGTTGACGAAATGCTCGCCACGGGCGCGGCCTATCGCTGCTACGCGAGCCCGGCGGAGCTTGAGGAGATGCGCGAAAAGGCGCGGCGCGAGGGCAAGCCCATGCGCTACGACGGCCGCTGGCGCGACCGCGACCCGTCCGAGGCGCCAAGCGGCGTCGCGCCGGTCATCCGGCTGCGCGCCGCCCAGGAGGGCGAGACGGTCATCGACGACAAGGTGCAGGGCAAGGTGACCTTCGCCAACAAGGACCTCGACGACCTTGTGCTGCTGCGCTCGGACGGCAATCCGACCTATATGCTGGCCGTGGTGGTCGACGACCACGACATGAATGTGACTCACGTCATCCGCGGCGACGACCATCTGACCAACGCCGCCCGGCAGACCCAGATCTATCAGGCTCTCGGCTGGCATGTTCCCGTCTGGGCGCATATCCCGCTGATCCACGGGGCTGACGGCGCGAAGCTCTCCAAGCGCCACGGCGCGCTCGGCGTCGAGGCGTACCGCGCCATGGGTTATCTGCCCGCGGCTTTGCGCAACTATCTGGTGCGGCTCGGCTGGAGTTCTGGCGATAAGGAGTTCTTCACCGCCGACGAACTCGTCGCCGCTTTCGACCTCGACGCCATCGGCCGCTCGCCCTCTCGCTTCGACACCGCCAAGCTCGACAACATGAACGGTCACTTCATGAGGGCCGCGACCGACGACGAACTCTTCGCGGCCCTGATCGATACGCTTCCCTACCTGCCGGGCGGCGTCGAGGTTCTGGCGAGGCTCGACCCGGCGAAACGGGCGCAGTTGCGCGCCGCGATCCCCGGCTTGAAGGAGCGCGCGAAGACCTTGGTCGAGCTTCTCGACGGCGCGGGCTTTCTGTTCGCGACCCGTCCGTTGCCCATGGACGGGAAAGCCTTCGACCTTCTCGAGAAAGGCGGGCGCGCCCACCTCGCCGCGCTTTTACCAAAGCTCACCGCCTCGACATGGACGCACGAGGCGCTCGAGTCCGTCGTGCGCGCCTACGCCGAAGAGACGGGCGCCAAGCTCGGGTCCGTCGCACAGCCGCTCCGCGCGGCCCTCACGGGCCGCTCCACGTCGCCCGGCATCTTCGACGTGCTGACCGTGCTCGGGCGCGAGGAGAGCCTGGGGCGGATCGCGGATCAGGCGGCGTAGTCCCTGCCCTCCCGCTGGTGTCGCCAAACGGGAGGGGGCGTCAAAGGCGCCTGGAGTGGGCGCTAGGCGCCGGCCCCCAAATCCGGCCCATCGCGCCACGACCTCGGCTCAACTCCCTCCATCCTCGCTAGTGGTCCCGACCGCGGGCGCGGCGCCCCTGACTTCGCCCAGCGCGACCCCTCTCCGTCCGCGCTTTCAAATATAATTCAGAATTGCCTTCATTCGCCTTTGCATCGTGACGACGATCACAGCGCACTCTCTTGGGTTGTGCCTTGATACATACGCTGAAGTCGGCCTGACAATCACGCTTTGAACTGCCGCTCCGTAAAGGAGCGAGCGGCCGCTTGATATTGTCCGTCGAAGTCCGACTCAGCGCCTGAATTTTCGGGCGATATCGTGAACATGACTTTTCGTCGAAATGACTTGTTGTTTCAATTTCAAACAGGATGGACACTTCCATGACTGAACATCGAAATCGTGACCGTTAGCGGTCAACTTCCGAAAATAAAGGAAAGCAGCGTCAGACGCCTCGCCGTTTACGTTGTGAGCGGCCGCGAGGTCCTCAGCGCGTCGCCGGTGACGGGCGCTGGGACGTTCCAACTCCACGTCGTCCACGCGCTCGTAGCGCATGAGGGCGCTTCCGCCGTCCTCGGCCCCAAGGGCCTCGATCCGCAGGCCCTCCTGCAGCGGACGGACCTCCCCCGCCTCGCGCTTTCGAGCGCAAAGTCCGCCGGCCATAACGCCTACACACTCGATGTCTCCGCGCTGAACGTCAGCGATAGACTGATCGATCCCTGGTGGATCTGGTGCCGGGAATACAAGGTCTCGGGCACGCTCCAAACGGGCGGCGACTGCCCGGTCGGCGCGCTTGTGACGGTCTACAACGTCACGTCGGGCGTCAGCGGTCTGATCGCGACGCCGATCGAAACCGTGCCGACCGGCCCCGACGGCAAATTCACCGCGAACTTCAACTGGTGCTCGCGCCTGTGCTGGTGGCCGTGCTGGCCGATCTGGTGGCAGTGTTGGCCGTGGTGGTGGGAACGGGACATTTTGGCGGTGATCGAGAACATCGAACGCCAGATCGACCGGACCGACTTTGCGAACGCCAAGCCTCGGGCCTTCGCGAGCGCGCCGCTCGGACAGCCCAGCCCGGCGGACCTCATGATCGGAGCGGGGTTCTCCGGCGCCCGCAGCGGCGCCCTTCAGCCCGACAGCGCCCGCACCGCGCTGATCGCCTCGAAGTTCGCCAACCCGCGCATTCGCGAGCTCTTTCCCTGGTGGTGGTGGTGCTGCGACAACCCGAACATCCTGTTCAGCGCGGCGCAAGGCACAGTCACCGTCCTCGACGAGGATCCGAACGTCAGCACGCGGTGGTGCTTCGCGAGCGGCCAGACGGTCTCGCTCACAGCCAACAGCCAGGCCGTCGGCGCCTGCCAGGTCCAGACCGGAGGTCCGTGCGGGTTCGCATGGTCGTCGGTCGGCGACGAACCGGGCGGCGTGTTGGTCAGCGACATTTCGTCAGGATATGCGAACGGCTCATTCGGCTCGGCGGCTAGCAACGCAGCTTTCACGGGAACGCTCAATCTGAATGGGATCTTCTCGGGCGATTGCGCGGCCTTCTACCAAGTGCTCGCGGGCCAGTGGGGCGGCGGCGGACCCGGGATCTTGACCGCTGGCAACCCGGCGCGGGGCGGCACGCCGCCAACATCCTCGCCGCCGCTGTCGGTCCCGCTCTATGACACCATCACGATCTGGTCGGGCGGCGTCCCCACACAGGTCTCGGTGTATCTGGGACCGTGCAGCTTCGGCGGCGTCGACACGCTCTATGTGACGCGCGCTTTCCGGCAGAATCCGCCGGCTGGCGTCACGGGTCTGCCGCCGTTCCCGGCGGTCGCGGGCGATTTGTGGGGCTGGGATGCGCCGAACCTCGTGCTTTCCGTCCCCGCGGCGACGCTGGCGAATCCGGCGACCGGTGCTGGCGGCGTCACGCTGACGCTCGTCCCCTACGACAACACCGGAACGCCGCTGCCAACGGCGTCCCAGCCGTTTATCGCCAGTCCTGATCTCACGCTCATGATCGACACGACTCCGTTCACGACCGCGACCATCGACTGGAATCCGGGCGCAGGCTTGAGCGGCGTATTCAACGCCGACCATACGCCGGCCTCGGTCCAGACCCCCCCCGGCTCGAACTGCCCGGCTTATCTGATCACCACTCCCGGCGGGGGTTACGTGCAGATCCACAGCACCGTCATCGACGCGGCTGGCCATATCTACGAATATCTGATCCGGACGGAATATGGCTCGGGCACAACTCTTACGGCGAACCCAGCCGATCGAAACTACGCGCAGGCGCCAGGGACTTTCACCTTGCCGTCGGGTTCCGCCGCTTGTCCGAACGGGGTCGATCCGTCCTATTCGCCGCCGAACGACCTGCCCCCGCCGGTCTCGGCGACGAACATGCCCTGGTCGTTCGTCGGTGGGGGCGACGCCGCCTGCATCCCGATCACGCAAAGCTGCTGCTACGACTTCCAGTTGTGGGGCGGCAAGCGCGTGACGGACGGGCAAACGTTCTTCTGCACCTGGGGGGAGATTACCTTCCAGACGGTGAACATCACGGTCGCCCCAGCGACGTAACGAGGCCGCGCAAGGTTCGGAGGGGCGGCGTCTCGCCGCCCCAATGGGCGCGCGGGACGCCGCCCGTCCGGAGTTCGTCATGGCGTTCTATTGGCTCCTCCTCGGCGTTCTCGCGGTTTGGCGGATGACGCATTTCCTCAATGCCGAGGACGGACCTTTCGGTCTCTCGGGCCGGCTGAGGCGGCTCGCGGGCTCGGGCTTTTGGGGCGGCCTTCTCGACTGCTTCTATTGCCTGAGCCTCTGGGTGGCCGCCCCCGTCGCCGTCGCGCTCGGGAGCGGCCTCGGCGAACGCGTTTTCATGTGGCCCGCACTGTCGGCGGGGGCGATTTTGCTGGAGAGGGCGACAGAATCCCGATCGGGGCTCTCGCCAGCGCTCTATTACGAAGACAAGGAAAACAGCGATGTGCTGCGGCAGAAGCAGGAACCCCCTTCAAACTCCGACCTCGGCGCGGATGATGGCCCCGGTTAGAGGTCCTTCCAACGGAGCGAGCGCGCGGCCCGCGCCCGCGCCTTTCGCGCTCGCGCCGCGCCAGCCGATTGCGCCCGGCGCGGCGGTCGAGTTCGAATACGCGGGCCGGACCGCCCTCACCGTGGTGAGCCCGCTAACCGGACGAAACTATCGCTTCGACCGGCCGCACGCGCGGCTGACGATCGACCTCCGCGATTTGGAGTACCTCCGCCAGATCCCGAACCTGAGGCGAGCCGTCTAAATGGGATGATCGGCGCCCTCGTACGACCGCGCCGAATAGGGCGCCGGCGCCCGCGGTGACGCCGCGCCCCAGACACGTCACCCTTGACGGACCTGGCGCGCGCCCCCCCCGGGCGAGGACCGTCACGATCGCCAGCATCGCCGCCGCGACCATGAGCCTTGCGGCTGACGCCAGTCTAACGCAGCGGCGGCGCCCCTACCCTCGCATCCCCAGCCGCTCACGGATCGAGTCGCGCTGGAGAAGGACAAGAACGACGAGCGGGGCGGCGATGACGACGTTGTGGATCCAGTCCACGTGGATGAAGACAATCTCGGCGAAGAACGCGCCGGTGTCGACGACGAGCAGCAGGAGCGCGCCAAGCCCCGAGACCGGCGGCGTGAGGAGGGCGAGAGCGCCGACGACCTCCAGCGCGCCCGTGACATACCGGAACCATTGGCCGACCGGCAGGGTCGCGAAGGCGTCGACCGTGACCTGAAGGCCGCTCAGCTTAGCGAAGCCGGTGAACAGAAATGTCGCCGCCATCAGCGCGCGCAGGATCCAGAGGACAATCGTCCTGTTGCGGGAGGGCATGCGAATCGCATCGGCCATGAGCTTGTTTCTTTGCGTCAGCCCGGTCGACCGATCCTAGGCCGCCAGCGCAGCGACTACGGGCAGATGCTTCGGCCGCCGCCAAAAGAGCCAGCTCACGACGGCGAAGTTGACCGCGTTCCAGGCGACCCCGTTCAGAAACGCCATGCGATAGGAGCTGGTGAGATCGAAGATGAAGCCGGAGGCGTAGCCGCCGAACGCCATGCCGAAGATGGTTGCGGAGACGACCAGGCCAATCGCCGCGCCCGCCTGTCGCGGCGGCAGGAACTCGCGGCAGATCACCGCATACATCGGCACGATCCCGCCCTGGAAGAGACCGAAGATTCCGGAGACCACGAACAGCGACGTCAGGCCGTCGAAATAGAGATAGAGCAGGAGCGCCACCCCCTGCATGAACGAGCCGATCAGCAGGGTCGGCACGCCGCCGATCCTGTCCGCGACGAACCCCGAGCCGATGCGCGAGATGATGCCGAGGCCGAGCATGAGCGACAGCATTTCGGCGCCCCGCGCGACGCCATACCCGAGATCGCCGCAATAGGCGACGATATGAACCTGCGGCATCGACATCGCGACGCAGCACGAGAAGCCGGCCAGCACCAGGAGCGCGAGCAGGAGCCGCGGCGACACGCCCGCGTCGGCCCGCGCGGCTTTCGTCGCCGCCTCGGCTTTCGCCATCACTGCGGCGGACGGCCTGAGGCGCATCAGGAGCGAGAGCGGCAGCACGATGGCGGCGATCGTGAGGCCGATCCCGGCGTAGGTCGCACGCCAGCCGATCAGCGGCATGGCGGCGTCCATCGCGAGCGGCCAGATCACGCCCGCGAGGTAGTTGCCGGACGCCACGACGACCACGGCCAGCCCGCGCCGACGGACGAACCAGTGCGAAATGTCAGCCATCAACGGCCCGAAGCCGGTCCCCGTGCCGAACCCGATCAGAACATGGGCCGCCGAGAAGACCGCGAGGCCCGGCGCGGCGGCGGCGACCCCAAATCCGACGCCTAGGATCGCGCCGGACAACGCGAGCGGCGTCGCGAAGCCGTGGCGGTCCGCCATGCGCCCCCAGACGATCGTCCCGAAAGCGAGCGCGCCCATCATGAGCGTATAGGGCAGCGACGCCGCCGCGCGATCAACTCCGAACGCCCGCTGCGCCTCCGGCAGGACGACGATCACCGCCCACATGCCCGCCCCGACCAGAGTCGCAATCAGAAGGGAGAGGCCGAGCCGCGCCAGGGCGTAAGGACCGTCCGGCGCATGCCGGCCGGCGTCGTCATGGGATGCGGCCGGACTCATCGCGCCCCTATTCCTGTGGAGGGAGAAGGCGTCGAGCGTCGCGCCGCGGATGGGAAGCGGTCGCGCAGAGGCCGCTGGCTTGGTGAAGCCCCGATCATGTCGTCATCGCCTCACTTTTAGCGCAACCGCCCTTTCCGCCCACGCTAACACAAGCGTGGAAAGCGCGCCCCCTCGCTCGCCTTCACCAGGCGGTGTCGCCGAGGGCCGCAAACGACATGGGGCCGTCGTCGCGAGCAGCCGGAAAAGGCGACGAGGCGACTCAGGAGCCCGCTGCCCGGGCGCTGGGGAAACGCCCTCCCGGGCGCCCTACCGCCGTCATCGCGCGGAGCGAAGCGACGTGGCGATCCAGAGGCCGCAGGTCGCGCCGCTATTATCTTGGCCTACCGTCTCGTCTCCGCAGGCATGAGCGCAGCGGCCCCGGATCTGGAAGTGACGTCGCTCAGACGGCGTACTTCTCACCCCCTACCCGCCTCCGCTGGCGGGAGGCAGTAATTCGATTTTAACAGATCGCCAAACATTGACTTCCTATTATCAGAATTTTGTGGTACCCATTTCAGAAGGGTCGAGAGAGAGAGGCGGATGGCGATGGAGAGGGGGTGCGGGCGAACGGGGTCCTGCGGCGCGGCTCTGCGCGCAAGCCGGCAATGCCCGGGCGCCAAGATCTCGGAGCGCGTCCTGGTTGAGGCTAACATCTTGAAAAGACCAGAAACGGCAAGGCCTAGGTCTTGCAAAAAGTTGGCATGGATTTGGGGCGGGCGCCATGTCGGCTCGGGACCCGCTTCAAGAGATTTGGGATCGCGTCGACCTCGGGGTGAGTTGATCGGCGCAGGCCGGAGGGTCGAGAAAAGGAGGGGCGCGTCCAACGCCCCGATCGCCGCGGCCCCGGCTCGCGACGAGAGAGTCCGAGGTTGCGACATCCGCCCGCGAAATCCGCCGCAAGAGGTTGAAAATGCTCAAAACCAACTCGACCATGCAGGGCGCTTTTGCAAGGGCACTTTTGGATGGCCCTCTTGGATGGCGCGCCGCCCAAACTATGGACCTCGAGACGGTGTCGCCGCGGCCTTTCACGACAACGGGCGATACCGCGAGAGGCGGCGAGGCGCCCGAGAAATCCGCCGCAAGGCCTTGAAAAAGTTCAAAACCGGCTCGGGAGCGGCAGACCGGGTGGGGCATCGGCACGGCTGGCCTCGCAAGCCCCCGATCCTTTCCCATCGGGCCGCGATGACGGACCGCTTTGGCCTGGCGATCGCCCGAGAAAACCAGCGCAAGCGATTGAAAAAGCTCAAAACCAACTCGCGAACGACGCCGTGGCCGCCGCGGCTCAGCTGTCCATCTTCAGCGCTGCGATAAAGGCTTCCTGGGGGATCTCGACCTTGCCGAACTGGCGCATGCGCTTCTTGCCGGCCTTCTGCTTATCCAGAAGCTTGCGCTTGCGGGTGGCGTCGCCGCCATAGCATTTGGCGGTGACGTCCTTGCGGAGCGCCCGGATGGTCTCGCGGGCGATGATCTTGGCGCCGATCGCCGCCTGGACGGGGATCTGAAACATGTGCGGCGGAATGAGCTCCCGGAGCTTCTCCACCATCGCCCGGCCACGGGCTTCGGCCCGGTCGCGGTGGACCAGCATCGAGAGCGCGTCGACCGGCTCGCCATTGACCAGGATCGACATCTTCACGAGGTCGCCCGGGCGGTAGTCGGTCAGCTGATAGTCGAAGGAGGCGTAGCCCTTGGAGATGGACTTGAGCCGGTCGTAGAAGTCGAACACCACCTCGTTCAGAGGCAGTTCGTAGACCACCATCGCCCGCTTGCCGACGTAGTTGAGGTCGACCTGGGTCCCGCGCCGATCCTGACAGAGTTTCAGGACCGCGCCGAGATAGTCGTCGGGGGTGAGGATGGTCGCCTTGATCCAGGGCTCCTGGATCTCGGCGATCTTCACGGGATCCGGCATGTCGGCCGGATTGTGCATCTCGAGCACGGACTTATCGGTCAGCACGATCTTGTAGATGACGGAGGGGGCCGTCGCGATCAGATCGAGGTTAAACTCGCGCTCGAGCCGCTCCTGGATGATCTCGAGATGGAGGAGACCGAGGAAACCGCAGCGAAAGCCGAAGCCGAGCGCGGCCGAGGTCTCCATCTCGTAGGAGAAACTCGCATCGTTGAGTCGGAGCCTGCCCATCGCGGCGCGCAGGGCCTCGAAGTCGGCGGCGTCGACCGGAAAGAGGCCGCAGAACACCACGGGCTGGGCGGGCTTGAAGCCCGGCAGCGCGTGGGCCGTCGGGCGCTTGTCGTCGGTAATCGTGTCGCCGACCCGGGTGTCGGCGACCTGCTTGATCTGGGCGGTGATGTAGCCGACCTCGCCCGGGCCGAGCTGATCGGTCTCCGTCATCTTGGGACGAAAAACGCCAATACGGTCGACCTCGTAGGCCGCGTCGGCCGCCATCATCCGGATCCGCATGCCCTTCTTGATGAACCCGTCGAGGACCCGCACCAGCACCACCACCCCGAGGTAGGCGTCATACCAGCTGTCGACGAGAAGGGCCTTCAAGGGCGCCGTCTCGTCGCCGGTCGGCGGCGGCAGTCGGGTGACAATCGCCTCCAGCACCGCTTCGATGTTGAGACCGGTCTTGGCGGAAATCGCGACCGCCTGGGAGGCGTCGAGGCCGATAACGTCCTCGATCTGCTGCTTGATGCGGTCGGGCTCGGCCGCTGGCAGGTCGATCTTGTTGAGAACCGGGACGATCTCATGTCCCGCGTCGAGCGCGTGATAAACGTTGGCGAGGGTCTGGGCCTCGACCCCCTGGCTCGCGTCGACCACCAGCAGGGAGCCCTCGCAGGCGGCGAGGGAGCGCGACACCTCGTAGGCGAAGTCGACGTGGCCCGGCGTGTCCATGAGGTTCAAAACATAAGTCTTGCCGTCTTTCGCCTTATACTCCAGGCGGACGGTGTTGGCCTTGATGGTGATGCCGCGCTCGCGCTCGATGTCCATCGAGTTCGAGCACCTGCTCGACCATGTCGCGTTCCGCCACGGTTCCGGTCTCCTGGATCAGCCGGTCGGCGAGCGTCGACTTGCCGTGGTCGATATGGGCGACGATCGAGAAGTTGCGGATGTTCTCAAGTCGGTGGGCGGTCATGGCGCGGGGATAGCAGGGCGCGCGCGGGAAGGGAACAGAGTCGGGACGCGTTCCCTCAAGCGCCGCCCATCGCCAGCCCTTCGATGTCATGCTTTTGTGTCATGGGCGTCAGCCTGTCCACGAGCCGGCAAATAAGATGGTCACGCACGACACGAGGAAGCCGGTCATGATACGCCCGCGTCACCATAAGGTCGTGCAGCTTGTCGTGCCCCGCTCCCAACGCGTCGACCCCGAGAACCATGACCGGCCGCGGGATCATCGAACCATGCGCGGTGCCTCGATGGATCGTGAGGGCCGACCGGCAGGAGATGTCGCCCATCTCAGGGTATTTTCGCACCGCACGCTCCGCGTAGCGCGGCCAGGTTTCCTTGGGCGGAAACATCTGGTGCGGCCAGCTCCGCCCATCGTCCCACTGCGTCCCGGGCGCGACCTCGAAGGGGCCCATGTCGGGCGTGACGTCCACCCCCGTCAGATTGAACGCGAGCGACGTGATCCGCTGGTCCCGCCACGTTTCCGGCGGCGAGGGAAAGTCCCGGTGCCAAGGCTGGTCCGCCGCGCCCTCGAAAGGGACATCGAAGCCGATCTCAACGATCTTGTAGTCGGGCCCCAGCGTCGCTTCGCACATCGCCGTCACCCAAGGATGCGCGCAAAGCTCGACGAAGCCGCCGAACATCTCCGGAACGATCTCGACGTACCAGCGTCGCGGGCCGCGGCCGACCGCGCCGCCCTGCCGCTGGATGGCGTCCCAGAACGCGGCCATCATGTCGTCACGCATCCGCCTGGCGTACTCGCGGGAAAACGCGCCTTCGAGGCCAACGACGCCCTCACGCTCGAGGGTCTCATGGTCCGCGCGGACGTCGATGTCCGCTTCGCCCCCGCTCATCGCTTGCCTCCCCTCCACCGAGTCGGCGGTTTCCTGGTCTCCGACTATGGCATGGCGAGTCGCCCGCCCGGAAGCCCGCCCTGGTCTCGCCTGCGCCGCGTTCCACCTTTGGTCGAGGTCCTTGGATTCTCGGGGTTTCGACGTTGCGCCCGAAAATCTCCTATGTTAGGCAACGCCCGCCTTTGGGGCGACATCGGCCCGCGCGCGGCTTCGCGAAGCGGATTCCTAACGAATTCCTTGGGTTGGCGAGCTTCCACACGCATTCGCCACAAGCAAGCGACGCCT
Source organism: uncultured Alphaproteobacteria bacterium (assembly GCA_963748545.1). Taxonomy (GTDB): domain Bacteria; phylum Pseudomonadota; class Alphaproteobacteria; order Rhizobiales; family Beijerinckiaceae; genus Roseiarcus. The sequence goes on along the minus strand of CAVVJO010000003.1, from coordinate 319,064 downwards.
TCATGGGGTGACGGGTTTTGGCACAAGAGGACACACTCGTTTCCGGCGTCGCCGGTCGCTACGCTTCCGCTCTGTTCTCGCTCGCCCAGGATGACCGCCAGACCGAGCCGGTCGCCCAGGCGCTGGACAAGCTCGACGCCCTGATCGCCGGGAGCCCGGATCTCGAGCGCGCCGTGCGCAGCCCCGTCTTCTCCGCAAACGATCAGCTCAAAGCGCTGGATGCTATCCTCGCCAAGGAGGGGATCTCCGGAATCGCGGCGAATTTTGTCCGGCTGGTCACGAAAAAGCGCCGGCTCTTCGTCCTCCGTCAGATGATCGCCGACTATCGCAAGCTTTACGATGCGAGCCGCGGCGTGACGCGGGCCGAAGTGACCAGCGCCTCCGCGCTCTCGGGCGAGAACCTGGCCGCGCTCAAGGACCAGCTCAAGACTGTCTCGGGAGGCCGGGACGTCCAACTCGACTCGAAAGTCGACCCCTCGATCATCGGCGGCCTGATCGTCAAGCTCGGCTCGCGCATGGTCGACGGATCGCTCCGAACCAAGCTCAACGCAATTCGCCTAGCCATGAAAGAGGTCGGCTGATGGATATCCGCGCCGCAGAAATTTCTTCAATTCTCAAGAGCCAGATCGCTAACTTCGGCGCCGAGGCGGAGGTCACCGAGGTCGGTCAGGTGCTGAGCGTCGGCGACGGCATCGCTCGCGCCTACGGCCTCGACAAGGTGCAGGCCGGCGAGATGGTCGAGTTCGAGAACGGTACGCGCGGCATGGCGCTCAACCTCGAAACCGACAACGTCGGCATCGTGATCTTCGGTACCGACCGCGAGATCAAGGAAGGCCAAACGGTCAAACGGACCGGCGCCATCGTCGACGTGCCGATCGGCAAAGGACTGCTCGGCCGAGTGGTCGACGCACTCGGCAACCCGATCGACGGAAAGGGTCCGATCAACGCGGAAAAACGTGCGCGCGTCGACGTCAAGGCGCCGGGCATCATTCCGCGCAAGTCGGTCAACGAGCCGATGGCGACCGGCCTCAAGGCGATCAACTCCATGATCCCGATCGGCCGCGGCCAGCGTGAGCTGATCATCGGCGACCGTCAGACCGGCAAGACCGCCATAGCCCTCGATACGATCCTCAACCAGAAGTCGATCAACCAGGGCGATGACGAGAGCAAGAAGCTTTACTGCGTCTACGTCGCAATCGGTCAGAAACGCTCGACTGTCGCCCAGTTCGTGAAGGTGCTCGAGGAAAACGGCGCGCTCGACTATTCGATCGTCGTCGCCGCCACCGCCTCGGATCCGGCGCCGATGCAGTTCCTCGCGCCGTTCTCTGGCTGCGCTATGGGCGAGTTCTTCCGCGACAACGGCATGCACGCTGTCATCATATACGACGACTTGTCGAAGCAGGCGGTCGCCTATCGACAGATGTCCCTCCTGCTCCGCCGCCCGCCCGGCCGCGAGGCATATCCGGGCGACGTGTTTTACCTCCACTCCCGCCTTCTCGAGCGGGCCGCCAAGCTCAGCAAGGACTTTGGTTCCGGGTCGCTGACAGCCCTTCCAATCATCGAAACGCAAGCAAACGACGTTTCGGCTTACATCCCGACAAACGTGATTTCGATCACCGACGGTCAGATCTTCCTCGAGACGGATCTCTTCTATCAGGGCGTTCGTCCGGCCGTGAACGTTGGTCTGTCGGTGTCGCGCGTCGGATCCGCGGCGCAGACCAAGGCGACCAAGAAGGTCGCCGGCAAGATCAAGGGCGAGCTCGCCCAATACCGCGAGATGGCCGCCTTCGCCCAGTTCGGCTCCGACCTCGACGCCGTGACGCAGCGGTTGCTCAACCGCGGCTCGCGCCTGACCGAGCTCCTCAAGCAGCCGCAGTTCTCGCCGCTCAAAATGGAAGAGCAGGTCTGCGTGATCTACGCCGGCGTCAACGGCTACCTCGACAAGCTGGCGCTGGACCAGGTGCGTCCATTCGAGGATGGTCTGCTAGGCTTCCTGCGCTCGAAGCACCCCGACATTCTCGACTCGATCCGGTCGACTACCGATCTGAGCAAGGAGACTGAAGCCAAGCTCAAGTCGGCGGTCGAATTCCTTCGCCGCCAGCTTCGCCTGATTCCCTGACCCTCAACCGGACCCCGCGCCTTGATGAGGCGCGGGGCGGAGACGCCAACCGATGCCGTCCCTCAAGGAACTGAGAAACCGGATCGCCTCCGTCAAGTCGACGCAGAAGATCACCAAGGCGATGCAGATGGTCGCCGTCTCGAAACTGCGACGCGCCCAAGCCGCCGTCGAGGCCGCCCGCCCGTATGCGCAGCGGGTTGAGTCGGTGCTGACCAACCTCGCCGGCGCGGCGACGGGAGCGGAAGGACCGCGTCTTTTGGTCGGATCCGGATCGAACTCAGACCCACCTCCTCGTCGTCTGCACGGGCGAACGCGGACTGTGCGGCGCGTTCAACACCGCGATCGTCCGTCTGGCGCGCGACAAGGCCAACGCGCTCGCGGCGGAGGGCAAGACGATCAAGATCATCTGTGTCGGCAAGAAGGGCTATGACCAGCTTCGCCGCACGCATGAGAAGCAGATCCTGGAGCTGATCGACCTGCGCGCCGTGCGCGCGATCGCCTACGACACGGCGCGTCCGATCGCCGACAAGGTGATCGCGCTGTTCGAAAGCGGCGAGTTCGACGTGTGCACGCTTTTCTACTCGCGCTTCCGCTCCGTCATTTCCCAGATCCCGACGGCTCAGCAGCTCATTCCGCCGGAGCTCGGGGAGACGAACGAAAACGAGAAGGCTCCGAGCTATGATTACGAGCCTGACGAGAGCGAGATCCTGACCCAGCTTCTGCCGCAGGCGCTGACCGTGCGCATTTATCGGGCGCTACTGGAGAACGCCGCGTCCTTCTTCGGGGCGCAAATGAGCGCGATGGACAACGCCACCCGCAACGCCGGCGACATGGTGAAGAAGTACACGCTCCGTTACAATCGCACCCGGCAGGCGATGATCACCAAGGAGCTGATCGAGATCATTTCGGGCGCCGAGGCGCTCTGACGCAACCCCCGTCGCCTCGCGGCGACCTTGAAATTGAAGAACGAGGACGTCCCTATGGCCAATATCGCAAACGCCACCGGCCGGATCACCCAGGTGATCGGCGCCGTCGTCGACGTGCAGTTTGACAGCTACCTGCCGCCGATCCTGAACGCGCTGACCACCGACAATAATGGCCACCAGTTGGTTCTCGAGGTCGCGCAGCACCTTGGCGAGAATCAGGTGCGCTGCATCGCGATGGACATCTCCGAGGGTCTCGTCCGCGGACAGGAAGTGACCGACACCGGCGATCCGATCTCCGTTCCGGTCGGCGCCGGCACGCTCGGGCGCATCATGAACGTGATCGGCGAACCGGTCGACGAGGCCGGCCCGATTCCGATGGACGGGCGCCGCGCCATTCACCAGCCGACGCCCTCCTACGTCGAGCAGTCGACGGAAGCGCAGATTCTGGTGACCGGCATCAAGGTCGTCGACCTGCTCGCGCCGTACGCCAAGGGCGGCAAGATCGGCCTCTTCGGCGGGGCGGGCGTCGGCAAGACGGTGCTCATTCAGGAGCTGATCAACAACGTCGCCAAGACGCACGGCGGCAACTCGGTGTTCGCGGGCGTCGGCGAACGCACCCGCGAAGGCAACGACCTCTATCACGAGTTCATCGAGTCCAACGTGAACGCCGACCCGCATGACCCCGAATCGAAGGTCAAGTCGAAGTGCGCGCTGGTGTTCGGGCAGATGAACGAGCCTCCGGGCGCCCGCATGCGCGTCGCGCTCTCGGGCCTCACGGTCGCCGAATATTTCCGCGACGAGGGGCAGGACGTGCTGTTCTTCGTCGACAACATCTTCCGCTTCACGCAAGCCGGCTCGGAAGTGTCGGCGCTGCTGGGCCGCATCCCCTCCGCGGTCGGCTATCAGCCGACGCTCGCCACCGACATGGGGCTGCTGCAGGAGCGCATCACCACCACCACCAAGGGTTCGATCACTTCGGTGCAGGCGATCTACGTGCCTGCGGACGACCTGACCGACCCTGCCCCCGCCACCTCCTTCGCCCACCTGGACGCGACGACCGTGCTGTCGCGCGCGATCTCGGAGAAGGGCATCTATCCGGCGGTCGACCCGCTCGAACTCGACCTCGCGCATGCTGACGCCGGCGGTCGTCGGCCAGGAGCACTACGACGTCGCCCGGCAGGTCCAGCAGGTGCTGCAGCGCTACAAGGCGCTTCAGGACATCATCGCGATCCTCGGCATGGACGAGCTGTCCGAAGAGGACAAGCAGATCGTCGCCCGGGCCCGCAAGATCGAGCGCTTCCTGTCGCAGCCGTTCGACGTCGCGGCGGTGTTCACCGGGACCCCCGGCGTCCAGGTCAAGATCGAGGACACGGTCAAGGGCTTCAAGGGCATCATTGAAGGCAAGTACGACAGCCTGCCCGAGGCCGCCTTTTACATGGTCGGCACGATCGAGCAGGCGGTCGAGAAGGCCAAGAAGCTCGCCGCGGAAGCGGCCTGAGGCGGACAGAAAGCCGAGGCTAGAGCGCAATGGCGCAATTTCCTTTTGAACTCGTCTCGCCGGACAAGGTCTTGTTCAGCGGTCCGGCGAACGCCGTGGTGGTGCCGGGATACGAGGGGGACTTCCAGGTGCTCGCCGAGCATGCGCCGACCGTGGCCGCGATCCGCCCCGGCGTCATCGGCATCGACGGGGCGAACGGACAGCACATGCGCGTGTTCGTGCGCGGCGGCTTTGCCGACGTCAATCCGCTTGGCCTGACAATTCTGGCCGAAACCGCGATCCCGTTCGAGGATCTCAACGCTGCGCATCTCGACCAGGAAATCAAGAATGCGGAAGAGGACGTCGCCGATGCGGCCGACGACCAGAAGCAGGCGGCGCAGGAAAAGCTCGATCGCCTGCGCGAGCTGAAAGACTCGATGAAGCTCGGTTGAGCCCCGCGCTCGTGGTGACGCCGGAGGATATCCGGGCCGCCTACGGGCGTATCGAGCCTCACGTTCGGCGGACGCCGCTCGTCGAAGCCCCCTCCCTGCTCGCCGCCGCCCCGGACTTGTCGCTGAAGCTCGAATCGCTGCAGCACTCCGGCTCGTTCAAGGCGCGCGGCGCCTTTCACAACCTGCTGACCCGCCCTGCCCCGGCCGCGGGCTGCGCCACCGCCTCGGGCGGCAATCATGGCGCGGCGGTCGCCTACGCCGCGCAGCGGATCGGGATCCGCGCCACTGTGTTCGTCCCCGAGATCTCGACGCCCGCCAAGGTCGCCCGCATCCGCGCCTGCGCCGCGGAGGTCGAGATCGGAGGCGCGAGCTACGCCGAGGCGCAGGAGCGCTGCGACGCCTTCGTCGCCGCAAGCGGCGCGCTCAAGATCCACCCCTACGACGCCGAGGCGACCGTCGCCGGCGCGGGAACGGTCGCCCTCGAATGGGAGGAGGATCTGAAGCGCGCCGGCCGGCTCGGGCTCGACACGGTCCTTGTCGCGGTCGGCGGCGGCGGCCTGATCGCCGGGATCGCGGCCTGGTTCGGCGGCCGGGTCAAAGTCGTTGCGGTCGAGCCCGAGGGCTCCCGGGCGCTCAACGCCGCCCTCGAAGCCGGGGCGCCGGTCGACGTGCCGGTCAAGTCGGTCGCCGCCGATTCGCTTGGCGCAAGGCGCGTCGGCGATCTCAACTTCGCCATCGCCAGGACGTCGGTCGGCAAGTCGGTTCTGGTCCCCGACGACGCGATCGTCGAGGCGCAGCGCCGGCTCTGGCGCGAAATCTCGATCGTCGCCGAGCCCGGCGGCGCCGCCGCCTTCGCCGCCCTCCTTTCCGGCGCCTACCGGCCGGAACGGGACGAGCGGGTCGGGGTCCTCGTGTGCGGCTCCAACGTCGATCTTCCGGTGTTCGCCGCGCTCTTCTGAGATCGACGGCAGCTCTGGCAAGGAGCGGGCGAATGCAAGGACTTAAGCGCACAGATCTGTCACAAATTCACAAGACCGGGATCGCGGCCCGCGGGCGCCCCCTCGCGCTCTTAGAAGGTCGCCGAGGCGAGCGCTCCAGCGAGAAGCGCTGGGCCCATGCCGAACCGGCGCCGAGCCCTAGCCGGCGTCCGCACGAACCCAAATCCATGCCAACTCTCGTCAAGGGCCACCCCTTGCGGTTTTCAATCTTTCCAATGGCTTACGCACAGCCATGCTCGCAGAAACCCGATTCTCGCTCGGCCTCCTCAGCTCGATCCCCGCTTTCGGGGTCGTGGGCGGACTCGGCGTTCGTCATCGGCTCCCCCGTCGCCGTCAGCGCTGCCGCGAGCGGCGTGTCGGTGTGCGTCAATTGCAGCGGCGGCGCGGGCAGCGCAGGCGGCGCCGCGCCGACGGCCGGCTGCAAGGCTGGCGAAGCCGTTCCAAGACCGTGGTAGCGATCGAGCGCCCGGACGACCTTCACCAGCGGACCGATCGCTCGCAATTCTCCCTGGTCGATCGACGCGTCGGCGAGGCGCAGGGCCTTGGTGAGCCGGGCGACCTGCAAGCGCGCGTAGCGGTCCGGCGCATCCAGACGGCGCTCGTCGAGCGCCCGGTCGACATCGCGCCGGACGGTGCGCGGACTGACCTTGCGCAACGCCGCAATCTGCTCGATCGACCATCCGGCGGCCAGCGCGTCGAACGCGATCTGGCGCAAAGCGGCGCTCTGTTCGCGCCGCGCCTTTGCGGCCCTGCTCCGCTTGGCCCGGAAGCTGTGGTCATCCTGGGTTTCTGTCATCGATCGCCTCTTGATCTGGGGATCATGAGAGCATTATACATAGATTCTGATTTTCGAAAACAGATTGTTGCAGAATCGGATAAGTAGCAGAAATACTTGATATATTTTTTCCGACACCGAGGCTGACTCCCCTCTCTCGATAGCCTGTCGGAAGACGGGGCGTCCCATCGGACGCCGTAGAGCGCGAGAGGGACCGGGGTTTGGAGTCCGCGTCGACGGTCGCCGCGACCAAGAGCGCCTTGCGGCGCGGATCCCTTGCCCGCCGCCCTTCGGCGATACCTTCTCCGCAAGCGGGGAAGCCGGTCGCGCCTCACGGCCCGATGCGCGGCCCGACGGAAAAACAGGCCTGATGACCATTGCGGCCAGCGGGCCTCGCAACTATTGTCCGCCGCGCTTTCCGCCGGTCCGTTCGAAAGGCCGGCGGCGGATTGGGGCGTCGCCAAGTGGTAAGGCAGCGGATTTTGATTCCGCCATACGGAGGTTCGAATCCTCCCGCCCCAGCCAGCTCATGAATGCTTTAACTGAAGGCGAGCGCGGCCGCCGTGTCTTCGGGTTGCCTCTGGGCTACCGGCAAAGGGGCCAGAGCTCTTGAGAACGCCATGGGCGGTTCGTCCCTGAGAGGCGATCGAGGTCGATTACGGGGTCGTGTTCAGGAAGGCGTGCGAGGGAAAGCGTCGCTTATGTCTTGTTCGTAATGCCGTCTGGGAACTTTCCTTAACTTCCCGAACGTTCGGCTCGACCGTCCGCGTTAGATCGATGACGCGATACTTCCAGTTCCGCTTCAATTGCAATATTCAATCAAATGAACGTCTGCACTTACGTCGTAGTGTTGTAGCCGAGGCGGTCGGGAAGACAATGGGAGATCCTGGAGACAGTTTGCGTGACAGCTTGGCTGAGGCGCTAAAGGAGCTGGGCGAGGGTCGTATCGACAATGCGGAGCGCATCAGCGTCGACCTTCTCCAGTCGAGACCCGATGACTTTGCGGCTCACCAGTTGGCTGCGACCGTGGCGCTACGGCGCGCACGCTATGCCGACGCCGAGCAATGGAGTTGCTCGTGTCTGGCGCTTCGTCCCGGCCATGCGCCGGCGATGTTGATCGCAGGGCGAGCGGCGCGCGCGCTCGGACATCTCGAGCAGGCCCGAAACTGGTTCCGGCGGGCGAGCGAGGCGGCGCCGGAACGATCGGAACCGGCCTTTCTCTTGTGCGTGACCCAACTCGAATGCGGCGACCGGGGCGCCCAGGAGAGCCTTTCGAACCTCATGAGGAGATTTCCGCACGACCCGCAGGGCTGGGGTCAGATCGGCGCGACACTGCGCAAGGCCAATCAATTGGAAGCAGCCGCGTTGGCGTTTGCGCGCGCTTTTGCGGGGTCAAGCGAGGCCGCGCACGCTGTCGGGCAGGCCGCGGCGCTCATGGACCTCGGGCATTTCAAGGAGGCCGTCGACGCGCTCCGCGCGGCCCTGGTCGTCGCTTCAGACAGGGTCGAGGTGATATTGGCTCTGGCCAAAGCTCTTCGCCGGCTCGCAGACTATTCAGAGGCGCTCGCGCTGCTGGAGCGAGCGGCGGTTCTGCATCCCGAGGACAGCCAGATCCATTTTGCAATCGGTCTGGTCCGCGACGATCTGCACGACGATGCCGGCGCGATCGCCGCCTATGGCCGATGCGTCGCCCTGCGGCCCGACCTGCCGGAGGCGCAGGTCAATCTTGGCCTGGCGCTGCAGCGGACGGGGGAATTGCAGGCGGCGAAGGAGCGCTATCGTGCGGCGATACGCGCCCGGCCCGATACGTTTGGACGGATCGCGCAGGCCCTTCCATCGGCGCGCAAAGGGGAGCTTTGGCTGAACCTCGGCAAGCTGCGGCGCTCACTTGGCGGATGAACGCCCGCGCCGCACGCGGTATTGCCTTCGGTAGACGCCCGGTTCGCTGAGCAATTTCCCAGCCGTGGCTTCGTAACGTCGAACCTCTTGGTCGGTGAACGATTGAAACACGAGGTCGAGACGTTCACGCCCTACCGCGAAACATTGTGCGATCGGGGTGCCGCGCGGCAGGACGCCCTCGAATTGGGGCTCGACCCATAGCGCCGGAAACAGAATCCCGACATCCGTGAACCGATCGGAATCGACAAGGCCCGTCAGGGTTCGAAACGGCAGGTCGGCGCGGTTGACCGGGTGCGTCGCAAAAAGCGAATAGCCGGGTTCGAGTTCGATCGTCCAGAAGCTGTTGAATTTCACGAGGGCGACGTCCGGACGAAAAAGGGGCGTTCCGCTCGCCTGCGCCGACACATGAAAGCTCAGCGGCGAGCGCGGATGCGACTTGACCGAAAGGGCCGGGTATTCCCAGTCCCACGACAGCACGCCGTCGTTGACATGGACATCGCAAGGCAGCGGCATGACGAAGCCGTACGACATCGCGTCAACGAACGGCGGACACTGCTTGACGGTCCGCACGTCCTGCCCGTGCGTTTCCGAGAAGGCCGTCCGGGGCATAGTCCGCAGCCAGTCCGGCAGGGCGTGGCGTGCGAGGGACGGCCGGGCCAGTCCATCCAGCATCGCCGGGTCACAGCGGAAGACGACCTTCATGGTTCACTGGCCGCGGAAGGACAGACGACGCGCGTCACCGCGTCGCGCCATCCGCGGTAGCGCGATTCCCGCTCGGCGCCGGACATCGTCGGCTCGAATCGGCGCTCCGCCCGCCACGTGTCGGCGAAGTCCTCCGGCCCCGGAAGGAGCCCCGACTGCCAACCAGCCAGAAACGCCGCGCCGAGGGCCGTCGTTTCGACGACAGCCGGCCGGTCGACAGGCGCGTCGAGCATGTCGGCGACAAACTGCATGGTCCAGTCGCTTGCGCTCATCCCGCCGTCGACGCGGATCACCGACCGCTCGCCCGCAGCCTCGGACGCTCCGCTGTCCGCGCGCATCGCCTCAATGAGGTCGCGCGTCTGGTAGGCCACGGATTCGAGCGCCGCTCGGGCAATCTCGTTGCGCGTCGATCCCCGCGTCAGACCCATGATGGCGGCGCGCGCCTCGGTGTTCCAGTGCGGAGCGCCCAGTCCGGTGAAAGCGGGCACGATATAGACCCGTTGGTCCGGATCGGCGCGCGCTGCGAGGCCGCCCGTCTCCGGGGCCTGGGCCACGATGCCTAGTCCGTCGCGAAGCCACTGGACCGTGGCGCCGGCGGAAAAAATCGAGCCCTCGATCGCGTAGGTCCGCCTCCCCTTCCACTGATACGCGACGGTCGTCAGCAACTTGTTACTCGATACGACCGCTTTGGCGCCGGTGTTCAACAGGACAAAGCAGCCCGTTCCGTAAGTCGACTTGATCATGCCCGGTCGAAAGCACGCCTGCCCGATCAAGGCGGCCTGCTGGTCACCGGCGACGCCGCGGATCGGCAACGCCTCGCCAAAATGCTCGGCTCCGGCCATGCCGAAATCGGCCGCGCAATCGCGGATCTCCGGCATCATCGCGCGCGGGACCCGAAAGAGCTTCAGAAGCTCCTCGTCCCATTGGCCAGAATGAATGTTCATGAGAAGCGTGCGCGACGCGTTCGTGGCGTCCGTGACGTGCGCCGAGCCGGCGGTCAGTCGCCAGATCAGGAAGCTGTCGATCGTGCCGAACGCAAGATCGCCCTGCTCGGCCAGCTTGCGCGCGTTCTCGATATTGTCGAGCAGCCACGCGATCTTCGTTGCCGAGAAATAGGGGTCGAGCAAGAGTCCGGTGCGTTCGGCCACCAGACTTTCGAGGCCTTCCGCCTTGAGGCTTGCGCAAAGCGGCGCAGTGCGGCGGTCTTGCCAAACGATGGCGTTGTGGATCGGCTTGCCGGTCTTGCGATTCCAGACGACCGTCGTTTCGCGCTGATTGGCGATGCCGACGCCAGCCACATCCGAGGCCTCGCCGCTGGCCCCGCCGAGCGCCTTGCGCCCTGTCTCCAGGACGCTTCGCCAGATTGCCTCGGGATCGTGCTCGACCCATCCCTCACGAGGGAAAATCTGAGGGAATTCTTGCTGCGCCATTGCGACTGGGACCGAGTCCGCGCCGAAGACGATTGCGCGTGTCGATGTCGTGCCCTGATCAATGACGAGAATGCGTCCCCTCATCGCCCCGATCCTCTGAGACTGAACGTAGGGGTCGGGCGATTGGCCCGACCCGATCGATATCAGAACGATCAGCCCTTCTTTTTCGGCGGTTGAGCCGTTTGGGTCCATGTCTTCAGAAGTTCGTCGTAGTCGACCGTTTCGCCCGGCGGCTTTTCATTGGCGAGTTTGCGCTGCGGCGCCAGCGTGCCGTCTTTCTCGGCCTTAGCGTACCAATATTCTGGGTCCCTTTCCTCGTTCATTTTCGGCCCCAGCTTGCCCTGAGCGCCGGATTTTTCGAGCCGGGTCATGATCGCGTCCTGATCGCGCGCCAAGCCGTCCATCGCCTGCTGTGGCGTCGCTTCGCCCGAGATCGCCTTCGAGACGTTCTGCCACCAGACCTGAGCGAGCTTGCCGTATTCGGGCACGTTCACGCCGGTCGGAGTCCAGAGTTTGCGCGCCGGGCTGCGATAGAATTCGACCAGTCCGCCAGCCTTGGGCGCGATCGCCGTCATCGCATCGCTCCAGATATCGCTGTCGCGGATCAGGTGCAGCGATGTCACGGATTTCTTGAGCGTGACCGTCTTCGATACGCAGAATTGGGCGTACAGCCACCCGGCCTTGACCCGCTCCAGCGGCGCATATTTCAGCATCGTCCAGCACCCGACGTCCTGATAGCCGAGCTTCATGCCTTCCTTCCAGTAGGCCCCATGCGGGCTCGGCGCCATGCGCCACTTCGGCGTCCCGTCGGGGTTCATAACCGGCAGGTTGGGTTCCGAGAGCGCATGGGTGAATGCGCTGTACCAGAAGATTTGCTGGGCGATATGTCCCTGGCCAGGCACGGCGCCAGCTTCCAGGAAGTCCATGCCGGACGCTTCCGGCGGGGCGTATTTCTTCAGCCACTCGACGAATTTCGTCGTGGCGTAGACCGCCGCCGGACCGTTGGCGTCGCCGCCGCGGGAAATCGAAGAGCCGACGGGGATGCCGTTCTCTGCGCGAATGCCCCATTCGTCGACCGGTCGTCCGTTCGGCAGGCCACGGTCGCCGTTGCCGGCCATAGAAAGCCAAGCGTCGGTAAATCGCCAGCCAAGGGACGGGTCCTTCTTGCCGTAGTCCATATGGCCGTAGACTTTTTGTCCGTCGATCTCTTTCACATGGTTGGTGAAGAAGTCGGCGATGTCCTCATAAGCCGACCAGTTGACCGGCACGCCGAGGTCATAGCCATACTTCGCCTTGAATGCGGCCTTGAGTTCCGGACGCTGGAACCAGTCGTACCGGAACCAATAGAGATTGGCGAACTGCTGATCTGGAAGTTGATAGAGCTTCCCATCGGTGAATGTTCCAAACGACAGGCCGATGAAATCTTCGAGATCCAGACCCGGATTGGTGACGTCCTTGCCGTCGTTGGCCATGAAGTCGGTCAGCGATCCGCCGACGATATCGTTGTATCGGGGGTGCGTGCCGATAAAGTCGGAATCGTTCATCCAGAAGTCATAAATCGGTTTGCCAGAAGCAATTTCGACTTCAATTTTATCGACCAGCTTCCCTTCATCGAGCAATTCGTGATTGACTTGAATACCTGTTATTTCCGCGAAGGCTTTGGTCAAAGTCTTCGGATTCGTAATCGTGGATGCTGAGAATCTCGGAGACAGTGCTGAGGTTCATTCCTTTGAACGGCGCAGACGCTTTGATGAACCATTCCATTTCGGCCATCTGCTCGTCTTTGCTCAATGTCGACGGCTGAAATTCGCTATCGACCCACTTCTTCGCCGCATCGAGTTGCTGCGCGAATGTGGGCGTCGAAGTGATGATCGCCGCTCCACCGGCCGTCACCGCAGTAGCGGCGACCGCCGCGGCTCCCTTCAATACGTCACGACGCTTTACGTCCATTTTCGTTCCTCCCTCAAAGGTCCGCCGCGTTGTGCGGCGGACAGCGATACGGCTACGCGAACCTGAACATTGCGATGCCGTAAACCACAGATGCGGCGAGCGGGTACCACAGGGCGCCCCCTCCAAGCCGCAGCCAAAAGACAAAGATGAAAGCCGACCCGATCAGGGTCACGAAGAACCGGTCGCCGCGGGTGGTCGGAAAGCGCAGGATCCCGACGCGCGGAGTCTCCGGTCGGTAGACCGCAAGCAGGGTCAGGATGATCAAGGCCAGAACGACGAGCGAGAAGAACAAGGCCGTCTGCCAGGTCCATGCCATCCATGCGAGCATTGCGGCGGCTCCCCTAAACTCGGCCCAAGGCGAAGCCCTTGGCGATGTGATTGCGAACGAACCAGATGACGACGGCGCCGGGAATCATCGTCAGGACGCCGGCCGCGGCCAGCAACGACCAATCCATGCCTGCGACGGAATAGGCGCGGGTCATGACCGCGGCGAAAGGCAGAGCGTTGGCAGAGGTCAACGTGGTGGCCAGCAATTCCTCGATCCACGAGAACATGAAGCAGAAGAACGCTGTCACGCCGACGCCGTTGGCGATCAGCGGCAGAAAAATGAAGATGAAAAATCTCGGAAAGGAATAGCCGTCGATCGCCGCGGTCTCGTCGATTTCGCGGGGGACGCCGCCGATGAAGCCCTCCAATATCCATACCGCGAGGGGAATGTTGAAAAGACAATGCGCAAGCGCCACCGCCCAGACCGTGTCGAACAGGCCAATTGCGTAATACAGTTGGAAGAACGGCATCGCAAAGACCGCGGCCGGCGCCATCAGATTGGTCAGCAACCAGAAGAACAAATGCTTGTCGCCGACGAACGCGTAGCGATTGAACGCGTAGGCGGCCGGCAAGGCCACGATCACCGAAATGACGGTGTTGATCGCCACATAGGTCAGGGAAACGCCGAAGGCATGGACCCAGGTCGGGTCGTGGAAAATATCGACGTATTTCTGGAAAGTCGGGTGCCGCGGCCAGAGCGTTAGCCCCGACACGATGTCGGAGTTGGTTCGGAGGCTCATGTTGATGAGCCAGTAGATCGGCAGCATCAGCACGATCAGATAGACGATGAGGATGATCTTCGGCGCGAGGCCCGGGCGCATCAAGCGTCCCTCCGTCGTTCGATCTGGGTCATGATCGTGTAGAACACATAGCAAACCGTCAGGGTGATCAAGTAATAGACCAGCGACATCGATGCCGCGCTGCCGAGGTCGACCTGACCAAGCGCGATCTTCACCAGATCAATTGACAGGAATGTGGTCGCGCTGCCGGGGCCGCCGCCGGTGACGACGACCGGTTCGGTGTAGATCATGAACGTCTGCATGAACCGGAGCAGCACCGCGATGACGAGGACCTTTTGCAGTTTGGGCAGCTCAATATTGAGGAAAACCGCCCACCGGCTCGCCCCGTCGATCCGCGCCGCCTGATAGTAGGCGGGGGGGATGGCGCGAAGACCCGCATAGCTGAGGAGAATGACAAGCGGCGTCCAATGCCAGACGTCGATGATCACGATCGTGACCCACGCCGAGATCGCGTTCTGAGTGACGTTGTAATCGATGCCCAGTCCCGTGATTGCCGCTCCGAAGAGGCCGATGTCGGCGCGCGTAAAGATCTGCCAAATGGTTCCGACCACATTGAACGGGATCAGCATCGGCAGCGCCATCACGACCAATACCGGTCCGATTGCCCAGCCCTTGCGCGGCAGACACAGCGCGATGCCGATGCCGAGCGGCACTTCAATCGCCAGGCACGTGAGGGAAAAGCCCAGCGTACGGAACAGCGCGTCGTTGAAACGGGCGCCGATTTCGGTGCTCGGATTGAGGAGGTCCCGGAACCATCCGTCGCCGTTCCAGAAGAAATTGTTCGCACCCATCGTGTCCTGAATTGAATAGTTCACGACGGTCATGGCCGGGATAATCGAAGAAAACATAACGAAGGCGAGAACCGGCAGGACGAAAAACCATGCGCGATTGTTGAAGGGCTTGCTGGTCATGCCCCGACTCCTTCAACCCGGACGTCGTCGACGTAGACATGGGTGCGCAACGGATCGAATATCACTTTCGACTGCTCGCCGATCTCGGACATATCCGCCGGGACGGTCGCCACCATCGGATATTGGCCGACGGTGATGTGAGCGAGCCGCTTTCGGCCGAGATCGGCAATCCGGCGGATTTGCACCGGCACGCCGGCCGAGCGGCTCAGGGTCGCGTAGTCTGGCCGCACGCCGATTTGAACGCGCTGGTTCGGCGCGAGATTCGGGTACGAAGCGGACAGTTGAATTTCGGCGCCGTCGATTTGAGCGCGACGGCCCGACACGGTGGCGGGAAGGAGATTCATCCCGGGCGAACCGATAAAATAACCGACGAACGTATGCTCGGGCCGCTCGAACAATTCGGCCGGGGTCCCGATCTGAACGGCCCGGCCTTCATTCATGACAATGACCTTGTCGGCGAAAGTCAGCGCCTCGACCTGATCGTGGGTCACGTAGATCATCAGAAGATCGAGCGCACGGTGCACCGCCTTCAGTTTGGAGCGAAGCTCCCATTTCAGGGTCGGGTCGATCACGGTCAGCGGTTCGTCGAACAGGACCGCCGCGACATCGGCCCGAACAAGACCCCGCCCGAGCGATATCTTTTGCTTGGCGTCGGCGGTCAGCCCGCGCGCACGGCGATTAAGGTCCCGAGTTCAGATCGAGCATCTGCGCGATTTCGGCCACCCGCCGCTCGATCACCGGCTTGGGCAGGCGGCGGTTCTTCAGCGGAAACGCCAGATTCTCCGCCACCGTCATCGTGTCGTAGATGACAGGAAACTGAAAAACCTGAGCAATGTTGCGCTGTTCAGTCGGGAGATGCGTCACATCGACCTGATCGAACAACAGCCGCCCCTCGGATGGGGTGACAAGACCAGAGATGATGTTGAGCAGAGTGGTCTTTCCGCAGCCCGAGGGCCCGAGCAGCGCATAGGCCTTGCCATGCTCCCAAACATAATGCAGCGGCTTCAAGGCATAGTCGGAGTTGTCGTGCGGCTTGCCGTTATAGGCGTGGGCGATGCCGTCGAGCGTGATTTGCTTCATCGTCCCCTCCTTCAAGCCGACATTGCGATATAGGGGACGGCGACGAGCTTGCCCGACCGGTCGAACACGAGGATGCGCGTCGGGTCGACCCGAACGTCGACGACGGCGCCGGGCTGCCAGTCATGGACGCCCGTCACGAGGCAGACCCAGACCCCCATGCCGACGTCGACGTGAACGAAGCTCTCTGAACCGCTGAGTTCTGTTACGGCGACCGTGCCCGGAAAAACCAATCCGGCGGAAAGCCCCTCGCCGATCGCGACGGCGTCGGCGCGAAAGCCGAGGCGGTACGCCCCGTCCGGTAAGCGCGCCAAGGCGGCCGCCGCGGGCAATTGCCGCCCGCTAGCAAGGGTCACGAAGCCGCCGCGCTTTTCGATCGCGAGTTCGTTCAGCGGCGGATCGGAAAAGATCCGCGCAGTCTCAATGTTGTCGGGGCGGCGATAAACCTGCGCCGTCGATCCGACCTGCGTCACCCTCCCCTCGTGCAAAGCGATCGTGACGCCGCCCAGCAGAAGCGCCTCCATCGGCTCTGTCGTCGCGTAGACCAGGATCGCCCCGGATTTGGCAAAGACCTTCGGCAACTCTTCGCGCATTTCCTCGCGCAGTTTGTAGTCGAGGTTGGCCAGAGGTTCGTCGAGGAGCACCAAGTCGGCGCGTTTGACGAGCGCGCGCGCAATGGCGGTGCGCTGCTGCTGTCCTCCGGAAAGCTGGCCTGGCAGGCGTTGCAGAAGCGGTTCGAGGCGCAGAAACCGCGCGGCCTCGCGAACGCGAGAATTGATCTCTGCGCGAGAAATGCCCGCGACGCGCAGCGGAGAGGCGATATTTTCGTAAACCGTGAGCGACGGGTAATTGACGAATTGCTGATAAACCATCGCAACCGATCTGCGGCGGACGGCGACGCCGGTCACATCGACGTCGTTCGCGATCAGCCGCCCAGTCGTCGGCTTGTCGAGACCCGCCATCAGCCGCATCAGGCTGGTCTTGCCCGCAAGGGTCGGGCCAAGCAGGATGTTCATCGTCCCCTTATCCAGCGTAAGGGAGACGTCCGTGATCACGGGCATGTCGCCGACCGACAGTCCAATGTGATCGAGAACAAGCGTCACGTCGCGCCACTCCCCGAGTTCATGGCGTCGCCACGGGCGATCGCTCCAACTCTTTCATAAAATCACCAAGCTCGGCGACTTCCTCCCTTGAGAACCGCAAGCCCAATTTGCTGCGTCGCCATAGGATGTCCTCCGCCGACGCCGCCCATTCGCTTCGGGCCAGATATCGAACTTCCGATTCGCTCAGATCGGCTCCGAAGACCTTGCCGAGGTCGGCGGCGGATCTGGCGTCGTTCA
This sequence comes from uncultured Alphaproteobacteria bacterium, assembly GCA_963748545.1. Lineage (GTDB taxonomy): Bacteria > Pseudomonadota > Alphaproteobacteria > Rhizobiales > Beijerinckiaceae > Roseiarcus. The sequence continues at coordinate 301,881 of CAVVJO010000003.1, read as the reverse complement.
GGATTTTCGTGACGCGCGTCCCGTAGGCGCGGGCCAGCCGTCGAACGGTCGGCGCCGCGAGAAAAGGATAGCGGCGTCCGGTGTCCTCGCAGAATGCGTCAAATTCCTGCATTGGAAAATCGCCGCCCGGCAGGGGCCGCTGCGCCGTCCAACCGGATGAACGACGGGGTGGCGGCAAGTAGGTCGCGAGCATCGCCAAGGCGGCTTCCGCCAGGCGGCGGTACGTGGTGATCTTGCCTCCGAAAATAGTGAGAAGCGGGGCCTTGCCGTCCCCCACATCGAGTTTGAGCACGTAGTCTCGCGTCGCGGCCTGCGCATCAGACGCGCCGTCGTCATAGAGCGGGCGCACGCCCGAATAAGACCAGATGACTTGGCTCGGTTGAACCGGCGTCCGGAAATACTCGCTCGCGCCGCTACAGAGGTAGGAGATCTCGTCCGACGTCGCTTGAACCTGATCCGGGTCGCCGGCGTAATCCAGGTCCGTCGTTCCGATGAGCGTGAAATCGGTTTCGAAGGGGATCGCAAAGAAGACCCGGCCGTCGGGGTTCTGGAAGATATAGCATCGATCGTGCGAATAGAGTTTGGGCACGACGATATGGCTGCCCTTGACAAGCCGTACGGTGGCGGGCGCATCGCAACCCAGAGTTGTGGTCAGGACGTCGCTGGCCCAGGGGCCTGCTGCGTTGACCAGTGTGCGCGCCCTGATTTCGGTGAGACGGGACGTCGTCTGGTCCCGAAGGGTCAACCGCCAGAAACCGTCTTCCCGTCTACCCGACAGGCACTGTGTTCGAGGCGCAATGGCGGCGCCCAACTCAGAGGCGTCGATCGCATTCAGAACGACGAGCCGCGAATCCTCGACCCAACAATCCGAGTACTCGAATCCGCGGACGAATTCGCGCTTGAGCGGCTGACCCGTCGGTTCGCGATCGAGTTGAAGAGTTCTGGTTGGCGGCAACAGGCGGCGACCGCCGAGATGATCGTAAAGAAACAGCCCTAAGCGTAGCAGCCAAGCGGGGCGCAGCCCCCTGTGATGAGGCAACACGAAGCGTACCGGCCAAATGATATGGGGCGCGATTCGCCACAAGATCTCGCGCTCAACGAGCGCTTCTCGAACCAAACGAAACTCGTGGTATTCGAGGTATCGGAGGCCGCCGTGAATGAGTTTGGTCGACGCGCTCGACGTCGCGCCCGCAAGGTCGCCCTTGTCGCAGAGGTATACCGAAAACCCGCGGCCGGCGGCGTCGCGGGCGATGCCGCAGCCATTCACCCCGCCGCCGACAATCGCGACATCAAAAGGCGGAATGGATTGGCCCATCATCACTGGTGCGTTCCGCCCGGTCGGTCGCAGACATATGCCAATGAGGGTCCGAGCCCTCTTTCCGACCTAGCGCACCCTATCGCGAACACAAAGCGACTTACAAGCGAAAAAAACGAACACTAAATCGCGCTATTATCGGGATGTCCTTGTGGGTCGGCCTCGACCGGCCACCCCGTTTCGATGACTTCCACCTCGCATTCCTTGCACATGTCAAATACCGCGGGCGAAGGCAGGCGATCGGTTATGAACACGTCGATTTCTGACAAATGGGCAATCCGAACGGGGGCCGCGCGGGAAAACTTGCTACTGTCGGAGACCAGAAACACCTTTCTGGCGTGCTTAACGATCGCGCGAGAAATCTCCACTTCTCGAATATCAAAATCCAGAAGCGTTCCGCTCAGGTCGATGGCCGAGGTTCCGATGACCGCGATATCGACGCGGAACTGCTCGATCTGCGACACCGTCACGGCGCCGACGATGCCGCCATCGCTTTGCCGGACAGTGCCGCCCGTCAGAAAGACCTCGATCGCCTTGTTCCGATAAAGTTCGTTCGCAACGTGCAGGTTATTGGTTATGACCAGAAGTCCGGAGTGCCCCCCGAGCGCCTTGGCGACCTCCTCAGTGGTGGTGCCAATATTAATGAACAGCGACGAACTGTCGGGAATAAGCCGGCCGGCGGCTTCTCCGATCAACCTTTTCTGCGGCTGCGCAACCAATTGGCGAGCCTCGTAGGAAAGGTTCTCGACACCAGAGGCGACGATTGCCCCGCCGTGCACGCGCACCACTTGCCGCGCTTCACTGAGTTCATTGAGATCTCGGCGAATGGTCTGGACCGCCACTCCGAACTGCGAAGCGAGAGCCTCCACATCGACGCGGCCCAATCGGCGCAACAACGCGACAATTTGCGCTTGGCGGCTGTTCGAAGCGCGCGAAGAGGGAGAATAGGCCATAACTTGCTCCGATCGCCGCTACAGGCTGAGATTGAAGGCGATCGAAATCCGCAGAGCCGATCCGCGGTACGGGCGCACCTGATGAAACAGCCATGATGGGAACATGAACAGAAGCCCAGGGCGGGGTCGGATCGTCTCGGCGGCCCCCACAGACGCCCCGTCTTCGCCGACGAACTGAAGCGCCGGAGCATACATGCCCGGGCCAGCGCCCCGCGGGTCGAGCATTTCGAACTCGCCTCCGAGGGTCGGATCGGTCGCGCATCCGCCGTCCTCGACGTAGTAGGCTCCGGACCAAAAGGCGCCCGGATGATAGTGGCAGATGTTGGCGTCGCCCGGGCCATTGACGTTCGCCCACGCCATCACCTTCCAGGCTTGGGGAGAAGGCTTGCCTTGACGGTCGGCGGTCAGACGATTGGCGATCTCCTTGGCGAATTCCAAGATCTCGACAACAGGTTTGCCGCCCCACGCCAGGATCTCGCGATCCGAATGCCACCCGCCGGCGTTTGAGGCCTGAACAGACGGCGTCTCATCCCGCTTCCGAAGGATCGTCGCGACCAACTCGGAGTTTCGCTCTGTCGCGTTCGGGACTTCAAGGGCGGCGACCGGCGTCGCGAACAACCCTCGCACGACGATATTCATTTTGGTCTTCATCGAACTGTCCCTGGGCGACTTGGCTAATCGGCCCAGCTTAGGACCGATCCAGACGCGTATTTGTTCGCAGCCGGACTCTCCGTCAGCCGACAAGGCGACGCCTCGCGCGGCGTTTGAATAATATTAGCAGGCCTACCCGCGATGACGAGCCTTGTCCGGCCAAGACGACCATCCACGATGGTTTCGCTAAGGTCGAAAGGTCATCCCCCGTCGTCGACGGCCGGCCGCGGGACGAGCGTGAGCGGCGGGTTCATCTCCTTCCGCCGCGAATCGGACGGACGTCAGCGCCGGCGCCGCCAGCGAAAACGAAGTCGTTGCCTCGACGCACGGCAATGCGTTCAGGACCAAAAGCGCGGGCGCACCGAGATAGACCGTCTTCTCGCCGGTCTTGCTGTCGGGAGCGGCGCCATGCTGCGCCAGAGACCTCACCAGGCCCTTGGCGATTGCAGCCAACTTTGGTAAGTTTGCCGTGGTGGGACAGGATTATTGTGATAACTCAAAGAAATCTAATGATTTTGATGGCTTTGAATTAGGAGTTTGTTTTGAATACATGGCGGGCGACCTGGACTCGCGCCATCAAGAAACTTGGGCTTCGACGGCCCGGCGGACTATTTGATAGTGAATATTTGAGGTCGTTGAACCTTGAGGTCAGGACGGTAATTGATGTTGGCGTGGATCGCGGAACCAGGCCACTTTACGATGCTTTCAGCGATTGCTTGTTTGTGCTCGTCGATCCGAGCCGCCAGGCGGAATCGTTGCTTCGTGACAGGCCACGGCGGTATATCTACATCAACAAGGCGCTCGCAGCCACGGCCGGTAAACGCGTGCTTCGTGAACAACAAGCAGGCAAAACGACTTTGCTTGAACGGACCTCGCTAACCCAGTCGCCAATTACCGCGCAATACGAGGTCGATGTTACGACGCTCGATGATGTGCTGGATCTTGATGAGTGCACCCCCCCTTTTGGTCTAAAAATCGATACTGAGGGATATGAATTAGAAGTACTAAGAGGCCTAACAAGACATTGGCGTTCGATTCAATTTGTGATATGCGAGGCAAGCATCCGCAAACGATTTTTCGATTCATATCAGATTAGCGAGCTTATCTCTTATATGTTGGAACATGACTTCGTGCTATTTAATTTCTTAAACCCAGTGGTTGAACGACCACGGTACTATGATATTATCTTTGTTCCGAGGACAAGCTCCTTGTTAGATTGAAAAAATGGCGAGGGCTGCGCTCAACTGCGCCAACGGGCGCACTAGCCACTCAGTCGTTATACCAGAGGTCAGGACTCGGCCCGGGCCCAAACCCCAAACCGAAATTCCTAACCCCCCTTCTCGCGCCGTTTCCTCCGGCTTGCGCCTCGCTAGCGGACAAGAGGCTCGCCATCGACTTGGAGTTCCACGCCCGCGCGCGGCTCTAAGGGCTTCCAGTGCGCGCACGGTGTCGCCCTCCAGCATTTGTTTTCTGGCCCAGATTGAGCGGAGCGGTTTGCGCCCGTGTAATCGGCCCGCGCGGGGGCGTCTCGGCTCCTGCGCTACGAGACCCTCGACCGCGTTCTCGCGGCGGGGTCTTTTTCTCCTGCAGGCTTGATCTGACTGTAATCTCGTATTATGGTAATACACCTTAGCCGAGGCGGCCAACCGCTTGGCTGGGAAACGACGCGCCTGTTTCGTGCCGATGGCGCCAACTCGCGGCGTAGCCGTGAGAAACGCGGAGGAAACGATGAAGTCCATAACGACAATATTGGCTGGCGCCGTGGTCGCCGCGACAGTGGCGGGCCTGCCGGTTTTCGCGCTGGCGGAGGACGCCGCCGACCTGATGAAGACCCGTCTCGGCACGACCAACGCGGACCCCGTGATCGCCGAGGCGTTCGCCCGCGCAGCCAGGCCGGTCACGCCGGAAATGCGCGCCAAGGCGATCGAATGCTGGAAGAACAACGGCTGCGACACAGGAACTGGGGGCAAGATCAAAGTCGCTTACGCCGACGGCTTCGGCGAGAACGTCTGGCGGCGCGTCACCGCCATGGAGTTTATCGAACAGGCGCTGACCTATCCGGAGATCGGACACATCCAGTACTCCTCGGCCCGCGGCGACGCCTCCAAGGCCATTGCTGACATCCAAGCCTATACGAGCCAGGGCGTCGATGTGATCGTCGTCTTCGCCGACGCCGGCAAGGCGCTCGGGCCAGCGATCAAAGAGGCCAAGGACGCCGGCATTGAAGTCGTCCTGCACAACGGCACGGAAGCCGGCACGTCGGGCAAGGACTATCTGACGAATATCGCCGAGAACATCTGCCAGATGGGCAAGGAGTTCGTGAAGGCGGTGCTCGCTGGCAATCCGAACGCCAAGTCGATCGTCGCCCTCGGCGGCACGCCCGGCAACCCACTCAGCGCAACGTGGCAACAATGCGCCGAGCAGGAGGCGGCCGAACATCCGGGCGTCAAGGTGGTCGGCAAGTTCGATACGAACTGGACGCAGGAAGGCACGTTCAACGCGGTTTCGGCCGCGCTCTCCCAGTTCCCCAAAGTCGACGGCTACATCTACGAATACGCCGACGGCTTCCGGGGCGCTGTCCGCGCCTACGACACCGCGAAGAAGCCCGAGGACTTCACCGTCGCGCTCAGGACCGACGAGCAGGGCCTCTTCTGCGACTGGGAAGACGCCAACCACGACGACTTCAAGGTTTATTACTCGTCCGGCCAGAATTTCCAGTCGCGCATCGCGTTGACCGCAGCGATGATGGCGAAGGAGGGCAAGGCTGTGCCGGCCAAGATCGACGTTCCCTTCTCGATGAAGCCCGGGAAGAAGGGCATGTGCAACAAGGCGCTGCCCATGGAGATCTCGGTCTCCTCGCTTGTCGATCGCGACACGCTCGTGCAGATGTTCAGCAAGTAACAAAAGCCTTGGGGCGGCGATCGCGACGACCCGGTCGCCGCCCCGCGCATTTGGAGGTTCGCCGTGTCGGACGCCGTGCTCCGCATCGAGGGCGTTTCCAAGACCTACCCCGGCGTGCGGGCTCTCGATCGCGTGAGCATCGACTGCCGCCCGGGCGAGGTCCATGCGGTCCTCGGCGAGAACGGCTCCGGCAAAACGACGCTCATGAAAATTGCGAGCGGCGCGATCGCGCCGGACGGGGGAACGGTCGACATCGCCGGCGCGCGACTTTCGGCGGCAGATCCTCGTCTCGCGCACAGTCTTGGCCTCGCGACCGTCTATCAGGACAATTCGCTCGTCCGCGAACTGTCAATCGCGCAAAACCTATTTTTCGCCGCGCCGCCGAACGCCGTCTCCTATGGGCGCATGGGTCGATGGGCGCGCGAGCAACTCGGGCGCTTCGGCTTCGATATCGATCCGAATCTGATGGTCGGGTCGCTGTCGCCTGCGCACCGGCAGTTCGTGGAGATCGTGAAGGCGCTCTTGTCCAATCCGAAGGTGCTTCTGCTCGACGAGCCGACCTCGACGCTCGACATGGAGGGCGTGCGCAAGCTCTCGGGGTTGATCCGCGAGATCACCGCCCAAGGCGCGGGCGTGATCTACGTCAGCCATCGACTTCCCGAAATCCTCGATCTTTCGCATCGCGTGTCAGATTCTGAGGGACGGCGTGCATCAGGGCACATTTCCGGTCACCCCGAGCCTCTCCGAACACGACCTCGTGTCGCTCATGGTCGGGCGCGACATCGATAGCGAATATCCGCCAAAGCCCTCGCGGCTGTCGCAGCGCGTCGTCCTTTCGGTCAAAGGCCTCACGGGCGTCCATTTCTCCGACGTTTCGTTCGAGGCCCACGCCGGCGAGATCCTCGGCTTCGCGGGGGCGGAAGGCAATGGGCAGCGCGAGGCCTTGCGAGCCGTCGTCGGCCTCGAGGAGGCGCAAGGCTCGGTGGTCTGCAACGGCGCCCTCGTCGACGCGTCGTCGCCGGAACAGGCGCTTGCGGGCGGCATTGCGTTCCTCAGCGCCGATCGGTCGGGGGAGGCGATTTTTCCTGAGCTCGGCGTCCAGAAAAACATGACGCTCTCGCGCCTGCGCGATTTCACGCGCTTCGGATTCCTGTCGCGGGCCTCCGAGCGCGCCGAAGCCGAGCAGATGCGGGCGGACTTCACCGTCGTGACCGCGAGCCTCGACCAGCCGATCAGCGGGCTTTCGGGCGGCAATCAGCAGAAGGCGGTGCTCGCCCGATCCTTCCGCACAGGCGCGAAGGCGGTCCTCATCGACGAGCCGACCCAGGGGGTCGACGCCGGCGCGCGCTTCGAAATCTATCGGGCGGTGCGCGAAAATATGCGCGAGGACGGCGTTTGCGTCGTCAACTCGTCCGACGCGCAGGAGCTCGCGGGGATCTGCAACCGCGTTCTCGTCTTCTCCCGCGGCAAGATCGTCCGCGAGCTCGTTGATTCCGACGTGAACGAGGAGCGCATCGTCTCGAGTTTCCTCACCGCGCGCGACGCCAAGTCGCTCAAGGGCCTCGCCGATCATGCGCCCTTCTCCAAGATCGTCTCGAACGTCATCCGGTACTTCGTCCATGGCAGCGAGACCTGGTGGATGCCGCTTGCGTTTCTCGCCATCCTGACGCTTGGCGTCGTCGTTTACGCAGCCTCGAACAGCGCGGTTTTTCTGCGCCCGATCAATCTTCGCCACATGCTGCAATCGACGGCGCCGGCGGCGCTGGTGGCGATGGCGCAGCTCAACGTGCTTCTCGTGCGCGGGCTCGACGTGTCGGTCGGGTCGCTGATGAGCGTCACGGTGGTCGCGGCGTCGTTTCTGATAGGCTCGGACGTGTCCGCGCCGACCGCGGTCCTCGGCGCGCTCGGCTGCCTCGCCATCGGCGCCGTCGTCGGCCTCGTCAACGGAGGCCTTGTTCGCTACGCCAAGATCAACGCCGTCATCACAACCATCGCGATGTTGAGCGTCCTTCAGGGCGTCGCCCTCATCGGCCGCCCCATTCCGGACGGATCGATCGACTCCGGATTTGCCGACTTCGTCAAGATGCATATCGGTTTCGCGCCTGTCTGGACGTTTGCGCTGCTCGCGCTCGCGGTCGCAGGCGACCTCTGGCTCCATCGCTCGCGTTCGGGCCTTGCAGTCAAAGCCACCGGCTTCCGCGAGGAAGCCGCTCGCCGCAACGGGGTTGGCGTCGAATTCATCCAGGTTCGCGCCTTCGTGCTGGCTTCGCTCATGGCGGCGGCGGCCGGACTGTTCCTCGGCGCGGAGGTCGGCGTTGGCCATCCAACGGTCGGCGAGAACTTTCCGCTGATGAGCATCGCCGCCGCGGTGCTCGGGGGCGCCGCGCTGGCGGGCGGTCGCGGCTCCTATGTCGGGGCGTTCTTCGGCGGCTTCTTCTTCACGCTCATGATCAACGTGATCTCGATTCTGGGGCTCAGTTCCGCCGTCGGCGTGATCGCGAGCGGCGCGATGACGCTCATGGCGATCTTCTTCTATTCGGGTCTCGCCGAAGTCGACAATTTGCTGCGAAAGCTGATTGTGAGACGGCGTCGGGCCCCTGTTCCGGCGGAGTGACAGCTATGGGCCCGCCGCTCGCAAGCCAGGGCGCGAAGAGCGCCATGTCCGCCGGCCAAGGTCGGGCCGCCGGCGGCGCCGGCAGGGCTCGACCGGGGCCCGACGCCCGGGGGGCGCCCAAATCCCGATGCGCTTTCTCGCGATCTGGATCGCGCTCGCCGCGCTTCTGGCGCTCGGACGGATCTTCCTGCCGCAGAGCGTCGAGGCTTCGTCGCTTTTGTCGATCCTGCCATTCGCGGCGTTCCTGACCTGCGCGACGATGGGGCAGACGCTTGTGCTCATGAGCCGCGGCATCGACCTCTCCCCGCCCGCGATTATTTCGCTCGCGAGCACGACGCTGCTCGGCGTCTCGGGCGGCCACGACGACCGCATGTGGCTTGGAATTGGCGTCGCCCTGATCGCCGCGCTTGCGGTCGGGCTGGTCAACGGGCTCCTCGTCGCGCTGATCAAGCTCAACGCGCTGATCGTCACGCTCTCGACAGGGGCGATCGTGTCGGGGCTGACGCTCTGGTATCGGCAGAGTCTCGCTGCCGAGTTGAAGGTGCCCGCGGCGCTCGCCGAATTCGGCGGCGGTGGTTCCTCGGAATGCCGACCTCGTTCTGGATCGTCGGCGCGCTCACCTGTCTCATCGCGCTTGTGATGAAGAAGACCCGCATTGGCCGCCGCTTCGAAGCGGTCGGGGCCAATCCGCGCGCGGCCTACGCGAGCGGCATCGACGTCAACCGCTACCAGGCGGGCAGTTTTGTCGTGGCTTCGCTTCTCTACGGCGTGACCGCCATCCTGCTGTCGGCGTTCATCCGCAATCCGACGCTGGAGGTGGGGGCGCCCTATCTGCTCGGGCCGATAGCGGCGTCGGTGCTTGGCGGCACGGCGATCGGGGGCGGCATCGGCAACATGTTCGCTGTGGCCGGCGCCTCGCTCTTCCTCATCCAACTCGATCATTCGCTGAAGATGATTGGGCTTCCGACCTCCTATCAGCTGGTCATCCAGGGCCTCGCGATCGCCATGGGCATGTGGCTGTCGGAGGTCTCTGGACGTCTCGGACGTCGGCGCTAGAATTCCCGCGAGGCGCGCCTCGCATCGGGCGGTCATGAGCGGAACGGCGGCGGATCGTTCCGACCACACGGGAGGCGGCCATGGACATCAAGGCGCTTGTTATCGGAGCTACCGGCATCGCAGGACGTGGAGCTTCGCGCGCGTTGCTCGACGCGGGGGCCGAGGTCCACGGGCTTTCGCGGCGTTCGGAAGGGCTCGTCGAGGGCGTGCGGCCTATTCACGCGGACGTGCTCGATGCAGACTCGCTCGGACGGGCGCTCGCGGGGGTGAAGCCGACCCACGTCTACCTCACGATCTGGGTGCGGCGTGGGAGCGAACAGGAAAATATCGAGACGAACGCCGGGATCGTGCGGCGCACGCTCGAGGTCGTCGGCCGCGAGGGCGGCGTCAGGCACGTCGCGCTGGTGACCGGCCTCAAGCACTACCTTGGGCCTTTCGAAGCTTATGCGCGCACCGGAACTTTGCCGATGACGCCGGTGCGCGAAGAGCACCCGCGGCTCGCCCTCCCGAATTTCTACTATGACCAGGAAGACGAGGTCTACAAGGCGGCGAAGCGCTTCGGCTTCACTTGGAGCGTGCACCGGCCGCACACGATCATCGGCAAGGCGATCGGCAACGCCATGAATATGGGCTCGACGCTCGCCGCCTTCGCCGTGATCTGCAAGGAGACCGGCCGTCCGTTCAAGTTCCCCGGCAGCGAAGCGCAATGGAACGGACTGACCGATATGACCGACGCCCGCGTGCTCGGCAAGCAACTCGTCTGGGCAAGCGTTCACGACCTCGCCAAGAACGACGCTTACAACGTCGCCAACGGCGACGTGTTTCGCTGGAACTGGATGTGGCCGCGCATCGCCGAGCAGTTCGGCGTCCAATGGGTCGGTTTCGAGAAGAAGCCCGCGCCGCTCGAGGCGCAGATGCAGGACTGCGGACCGATCTGGAAGGCGATTGCGGAGCGGCACAGGCTGGTGGAGAGCCGCCTCGACCGAGTTCGCCTCGCCTTGGCACACCGACCTCGACCTCGGCCGGCCGCTCGAGGTCGTGACCGACATGACGCTCAGCCGGAAGCGCGGCTTTCTCGTCTATCAAAGCACCGACGAGGCCTTCCGCGACCTCTTCGCCGAGCTTCGCGCCGACCGCGTCATCCCCTGACCGGCGGTCGGCCAAACGAGAGCCCCGTCAGGCGACGCGCCTTCGGCCACAGCGCCGGCGCTGGCGGGACCCGGTTCTCCTCCCGATGTTGGCGGCGTCTCAACCGGCCCGGGCGAGCGCGGGCCCGGCGGAAGGCTTCAGTCCAAGGATGGCGCGGGTCTCCGCGGCCGTGGCGACGGGCCGGCGATGCTTGCCGCAGATGTCCACGACCCTTCTCACAAGCGCTGCGTTCGACGGCGCGAGCGTGTTCCGATCGAGCCGCACGTTGTCCTCAAGCCCAGTGCGAGCGTGGCCGCCGGCTGCGACCGCCCACTCGTTCAATGTCAGCTGGCCGGCGCCGATGCCGGCCGCGCACCACTCCGCCTTGGGCATCAGCCGCTTTGTGGTCTTGACGTAGAAGTCGAAGACGTCGCGGTCGACCGGCATTGCGTTCTTCACCCCCATGACAAACTGTACGTAAACGTCGCCGGAGATCCGCCCGTCCGCGTTCATCTCGGCGGCTTTGAAGATGTGACTGAGGTCGAAGGCTTCGATTTCCGGCTTCACCGCGTGTTGCTTCATTTCGGCGGCGAGCCAGTCCACGAGATCCGGCGGGTTGTCATAGACGCGGGTCGGAAAGTTGTTGGAGCCGACCGCAAGCGACGCCATGTCCGGCCGCAGCGCCAACATCGCCCCCCGATCCCTGCCCGACGCAGTGCGGCCGCCGGTCGAGAACTGGACCACGATATCCGGGCAGTGCTTGCGCAAGCCCTCGAGAAGCCGGGCGAAGCGGGCCGGATCGGATGTCGGATTTTCGTTCTCGTCGCGCACGTGAGCGTGGACGATGGTCGCGCCCGCCTCGTAGGCCTCGTGCGTGCTCTCCACCTGCTCCGAAACCGTCACCGGCACGGCGGGATTGTCGGACTTGCGTGGGAGCGAGCCGGTGATGGCGACGCAGATGATGCAAGGTTTCGCCATCGCGTTCTCCTTGGGCGATTTTGAGTCTGCCTCTTGATCGCAGCCTGTCTTATGGTAATACAGTATTATGGTCCTGACAAGCGGCGGGGCGAGCATTCGGAGCCAGCGGCGACGCCGCGGCGAGACGGAGGAGACGGTCATGAGCGCACCCAAACTTGGCACGCAGAACGCGGGCTGGCACCGCTTCAAAGTCGGCGCCCTGGAATGCACCGCCTTGTGGGACGGCTACATCCATCACGCCTACGACGGACTCTATCCGAACGGAACGCCGGAGGAGTTGCTCCGGCTGAAGCAGATCTACCGTCTGCCGATCGATCACATTCCGATGGATCTCAACCCGGTCACGGTCAACACCGGCGAGAAGCTCTACCTGATCGACGCGGGGATGGGCCGCACCTCGACGATGTTCGGCGACAGGATGGGCAGGCTGATGGAAAATCTCGCCGCGGCCGGCATCCGGGCCGCAGACATTGACGCGGTGCTGATGACGCACTCGCACCCGGACCATTCGTACGGCCTCATCGACCCGGATGGGACCGCGGCGTTCCCGAACGCAACGCTTTATTGCAGCGAGACCGACTGGGCGGAGTGGACCAACGAGGCGAACCTCCAGCGCAACGATTTCCGCGCGCCTTGGACGAAGGGCAATCTGGAGGCCGTCGCGCCCTATCGCAGCCGTCTGAAGCTGTTTCAGGCCGGCGAGACGCTGGCGCCGGGGATATCGACGCTATCGGTCGCCGGGCACGCCGCCGGCATGGTCGCCTACATCTTCGAGAGCCAAGGCGAGAAGGTCATCTTCACCGGCGACACCTGTCACCACCAAGTGTTCGACCCGCACCATCCCGAGTGGTTCTTTCACATGGACTACGACACAAACCCCCAGCAGGGCGCCGACGCGAAGGCGGCGATTTTCGCCAAGGTCGTGGCCGAGAACATCCGCTACCACGGATATCACTTTCCGTTCCCAGGTTTGGGCGACATCTATCGCGCCGAGGACGGCGCCTACCGGTTCCACGCCGAGCCGGTGAACCCGCGCCTGCTCTAGAAGCGGGCGGCGTCACGAGCGAAGCGGACGTTTTGCGGGCCCTACCCCACCGTCACCCCGCCGCATACGAATAGCGTCTGACCGGTCACAAAACTCGCCTCGTCGCTGCAAAAGAAGCTCACGGCGTGAGCGACGTCGTCGGGAGTCCCCATCCGCTTCACGGGGATCGACTCGATCAGGCGCCGGGTCGCAGGCGAGTCGGGCGCGTTGTTCCGCCAGAAGGCGGTGGTGGCGATCGGCCCCGGCGCCACGCAATTGACCGTGATCGAATTCGGCGGCAAGTTCGAGCGCCCAGGTCCGGGCCATCGCCTGAAGCGCGCCCTTGGTGGCGCTGTACAAGGTTCGATGGTGCTTGCCGAGCGTCACACGGCTCGTGTTCATGACGATTCGGCCGCCGCCGAGCTTCCGCATCGCCGGGACCACCGCTTTCGCAGCGATGAGCGCGGTGCGCGTATTGAGGTGCATCAGGCGGTCGAAATCGTTGACGTCGACCTCGTCGAGCGGAGCGGGCGCGACGACGCCGACGTTGTTGACGAGCGCGTAGACCGGATGTTCGGCGGCGATCTCGGAGAAACTCTTTTCGGCGGCGGCGCGATCCGAGAGATCGACAAGACGCGCGTCGGCCCGCAGCGCCTCCGCTTCCGGCTCGACGATGTCGAGCACGATGACCCGATAACCGTCGCGATGAAGGCGCGCGGCGATGGCGCCTCCGATGTTTTGCGCGCCGCCGGTTACGATGGCGCAACGCTCTGTGGTCGACATGGCGTCCGTCGAAGTTTGGGGGAAGGCGGGGCGCCGATCCCGGCGCCCCGAGACGTTACGCGGCCTGGGCTTTCGCCGAGGACAACGTGTAGCCCTTATAGCCTTCGCTGGCGCAGGCCTCGGCATGCTTTATGTATTCGCCGAAGCCGCCCATGTAGAAGCTGACCGCCTTGGCCTTGCCGGGAATGTTCGCGCCGGAGACCCACCAGTCGATCTCATGGAAAAGCGTCATTTCCTGAATCTTCCGGCACTCGTCCACCCAACCTTGCTCGGCTTCCGGGGTGGCCTCGATGGTCGCGATCCCACGCGCACGCATGAAGGCGATGACTTTGGCCACCCACTCCGCCTGCCATTCGATGGCCGGGGGCTGATTTGTGAACGGGCCTGGCGGCCCGTAGAGCGAAAACATATTGGGGAAGCCGGCCGCGGAGAGGCCGAGAAAGGCGCGCGGCCCTTGCGCCCAATGGTCCTTCATCTTCAGGCCGTCGCGGCCCTCGAAGTCGATCCGTGTGAAATTGCCGGTGACCGCATCGAATCCCGTTGCGAAAATCAGGTAGTCCAGTTCGACCTCGCTCTCGGAAGTCCGCAACCCCTTCTCCGTAAACTCCACGATGGGAGTCTTGCGCAAGTCCACAACGGAGACGTTGTCGCGGTCGATCGCCTGGTAATAACCATTGTCGCACAGCGGCCTGCGCGCGTAGATCTGCGTCGGAAGGACCGCCTCGAGCTTCTTCGGATCCTTGACCATCTCGGAGATCTTGCGGCGGATGAAGGCGCAGGCGGCGGCGTTGAACTCGCGGTTGGTCGCGATGTCGTTGAAGGTGCCGAACATGAAGTTGAACCCGCCGCCGTCGTTCCAGGCCTTTTCGAAGACGCGCTCGCGTTCTTCGGCGGAAACCTCCATGGCGCCGACCTTCGCCTCCTCGAAGGCGAAGACCGTCGCCGTCCTGCGCACGCGGTCGAAGTAGCTCTCGAGGTCGTCTGCGATCGTGTCGAGAAACTTTTCATCCAGCGGATGGTTTTGCGCAGGGACTGAATATTGCGCGGTGCGCTGAAAGAGCGTGAGGCGCCCCGCGATCGGCCCGAGCTCCGACACGACCTGCACGCCGGTCGACCCATTGCCGATGACGCCGACCCTCTTGCCCCTGAAATCAATCGACTCGCTGGGCCAGTTGGCGGTTTGCAGGACCCTTCCCTTGAAGCGCTCCTCGCCAGGGAACGGCGGTTTGTTGGGGGCCGACAGAAGCCCGAGTCCGGTGATCAGGAATTGCGCGGAGATGCGGTCGCCCTTGTCGGTCTCGACGTCCCACCGGTCTGTCTTCTCGTTGAAATGCGCCGAGAGCACGGTTGTGGAGAGCAACGTGTTCTTCCGCAGGTCGAACCGGTCGGCCACATGTTCGAGATACGCGCGGATCTCGGACTCCCGCGGGTAGCGCTCCGTCCACTTCCATTCGCGAAAAAGCTTGGGGTCGAAACTGTAGCAATAGACCCAGCTTTCCGTGTCCGAACGAGCGCCGGGGTACCGGTTCCAGTACCAGGTCCCGCCGACGCCATCCGCCTTATCGACGATGCGGCTGTTCAAGCCGAGCTCGTTCTGCAGCTTGTGCTGCATAGCGAGCCCGGCAAATCCCGCGCCGAGCACGAGGGCGTCGAGCTTCAGCGGTTCTTTCTTCGCGATCTCTGTGGTGCTCACGGCTAATTCCTCCTGACGGACGACAATTGGAGTTTCAGGCGCGGGGGGCGCGGCGCGTCCGCGTCTTCAAGGGCGGGACGATTTCCGGGCGGCGGTTCATGTCCGGAAGGGGTCGGCGCGCCGCCCCCGCGCAGGGCTCTCCCTGCGGTTCCGTCGCCTCCCCTCTCGCCTGTCGGCATCCGTTGCCTCCCGTTCCGCCTGCAGCGGTTCGCTCGTCGACGGCCGCCAAAAGGCAGCGCCGACCGTCAGAAGGTCGTACTGTATTACGGTATTACCGTCAAGTCCGATCGTGGGGCCGGATTCAGGGCGGCGCGGGACGTGACGGCTCGGAGGCGAGCCGCTCGAGCGCGCGGCGCGCGAGGTCGGGGATCGGAGCGGGTTTCCGTGTCGCAGCGTCGACGACCACGTGGACGAATTCGCCCTGTACGGACGTCGCGTCGTTCGCGTTGACGAACAGCCCGAGCTGGTAGGCGATGCTCGTTCTACCAAGTCGCAGAAGCCCGAGGCCGATCGCGACCTTGTCCGTCATGAGAATTTCGTCAAAGAAGTCGCAGGCTTGCCGCGCGACGACGCAGATCGGCTGGTCGGCGCTGTGGAAAAGGCCATTCTCGATTTGCCAGAAGCTGACGACGGTGTCGAATAACTGGAAGGGAACGGCGTTGTTGACGTGCCCCTGCACGTCGCAATCATTCCAGCGCAGCGTGACGTCGGCAAAGTGGCGGAAATGACAGCGCCGAAGGCGTTCGGGACGCGACAAGCGGTTTCCTCCTGATAGGCTGTTCGAGCTCCTGCAAGCGATATCGAGGCCTAAGCTGCGCGCCAACTCATAGCGCGAGGCTTGCGCCAATGATATTACCGTATTACAGTCTTAGCATCCTACAGGCCACTGAGCCGCGAAGGGGGGAAGCGCCGGACGCGACGCGCGGGCCGTCGCGCGTGCACGGGAGCGGATGACGTGAAGTCCCATTCGACAGAATTCGTGTTTCCGAAGACCGATCTCTTCATCGACGGCGATTGGCGCCCGGCTCGATCCGTCTATCGGCTGATCAATCCTGCCGACGGCGAAGAGATTGCCGAGGTCGCCGATTGCGACGCCGGGGACGCCGCGGACGCGCTCGACGCCGCCGCAAAGGCGCAGCCCGCTTGGGGTGCGGTGGCGCCCCGCGCCCGCGCGGATCTCATGCATGCGGCGCACCGCTTGATGCTGAGCGGGAGGCGCAGTTCGTGCGGATGATGACGCTCGAATCCGGCAAGCCGCTCACCGAATCGAAATCCGAATTCAAGCTTTCGGCCGACTTTCTCCTCTGGTTCGCCGAGCAGACCGCCCACATCCACGGAACCTATTCGACTTCCTCGCACGGCGGCTTCCGGGTCGTCACGACCCATCAGCCCATCGGACCCTGCCTTCTGATCACGCCGTGGAACTTCCCGCTGCTCATGATCGTGCGTAAGGCGGGGGCGGCGCTCGCAGCCGGCTGCACGACCGTAACCAAGTCGGCGCAGGAGACGCCGCTGACCTGCGCTCTGTTCGTCCAGACCCTGATCGACGCCGGCTTCCCGAAAGGCGTCGCGAACCTGCTTCATACGACGAAGCCAGCGGCGGTCTCGGAGACGCTGCTCAAGGATTCTCGGCTGCGCAAGGTGAGCTTTACCGGCTCGACCCGCACCGGAAGCCTGCTCCTCAGGCTCAGCGCCGACAATATCGTCAACACCTCCCTCGAACTTGGCGGCGACGGGCCCTTTATCGTGCTCGAGGACGCGGACATCGACCTCGCCGCCGAGCACGCGCTGATCTGCAAGTTCCGCAACGCCGGGCAGGCCTGTGTGGCGGCCAACCGCATCATCGTCGATCGCAAGGTCGAGCCGGAATTCACCTCAAAGTTCGTCGCCAAAGTCCGCGACCTCAAGGTTGGCGACGGTATGGAGGCGGTCGACGTCGGCCCGATGATTTCGGCGCGTCAACGCGATCGGCTCTACGATACGGTCAACGAGCTCAGGTCCGCCGGAGGCGAAGTTCTGGTCGGAGGCCGAGCCATGCAGCGCCCCGGCTATTTCTTCGAGCCGACAGTCATTCGCTTCGAGGGTCCGAACGAGATCATGTGCAGCAATGAACTCTTCGCCCCTGTCGCGACCATTTTCGCCGTCGACGGCGTAGGAGAGGCGCTCGAGTTCGCCAACAAAACGAATTACGGCCTTGCGTCCTACGTCTTCACCCGGGATCTCACCCAGGCGATGGCGGTCGGGGAGAAGCTCGAATTCGGCATGGTCGGCATCAATCGCGGTATCATGGCCGAGCCTGCCGCGCCCTTTGGCGGCGCCAAATGGTCGGGGATCGGGCGCGAAGCGGGGCACGATGGCGTCTATGAGTTTCTCGAAACCAAATACATGGCCGTGACCGTTGGAGAGATCTAGGAGCCGCAGGTGAGCATGGAAAATCGTCTGGGCCTCGGCTTTGTCCGCCAGCCTAAATTCGTTCTGTTCGGCCCGGGTCAGCGCGGCCAGCTTGGATTGATGACGAAGGGCTTCGGCAGTTGCGCGCTCGTTGTGACCGACGAGCGAATGGGCGCGACGGCGGAGTTCGGGCGCATGCTCGCGAACCTCGCGGACGAGGGCGTAAAGACGATCGTCTACGACAAGGCCCTGCCGGATCTGCCGCGCAGCAACATCGTCGAAGCGGTCTCGCTCTTCGGTCGCTCCTCGGTCGACGTGGTCGTCGGCGTCGGCGGCGGCAGCTGCATGGACCTCGCGAAGGCGGTCTCGATCGTGCTCGCCAACGGCGGCGACGTCCGCGATTATTACGGCGAGTTCCGCGTCCCCGGACCCGGCCTGCCAATCATCGCGGTTCCCACGACCGGCGGAACGGGCGCGGAGGTGACGAGCATCGCCGTCATCTTCGACGACGAGGCCAATATGAAAATGGCGATCACCGACGCTCACCTCGAGCCCAGCGCGGCGATCATCGATCCCGAACTGACCCTGAGCTGCCCGCGCGGGCTCACCGCGGCCACCGCGGCCGACGCCATCTCGCACCTCGTCGAGGCCTTTACGGCGCGGCCCCGAAATCCGACCCCGCAAGAACTGGCCAATAAGATCTACGTCGGCAAAAATCGGATCACCGACATGTTCTGCGTCAAAGGGCTGGAACTCATGAACCGGTCGGTCGCACGCGTCGTCGCCGATCCTCAAAATCTCGAAGCCCGCGCCGACGTTATGTTTGCGGCCTATTGTGCCGGAACGGCCATCAATACGACCGGGACGGCCGCCGCCCATGCGATACAGAGCCCGATCGCCGCGATCAGCCACACGCCGCACGGGTTCGGCGTCGGGGCGCTGCTTCCCTACGTGATGCGTTTCAATTTGCCCTATTGCACGGCCGAATTCGCGGAAATCGGCCGGGTGCTCGGCGCGGCTTCAAACGACGATACGGAGCTCGAACAGGCGCGCGCCGGCGTCGAGCGGATTGAAAGCCTTCTCAACTCCGTCGGCGCGCCGCTAGAGCTCGCTTCGATTGGGGTTCGGACGGAGCATTTCACAAGCCTCGCCCAATCCTCGCTCAAAGCGAGCCGTCTCGTTCTGAACAATCCCGCGCCAATGACCGAATCCGCCGTCAAGGCGCTGTTGGCGAGGGGCGTACAAAACGACCGATCCTGGTGGAGCGAGCCGTGATATCTTCTGTGATCTATGATCCCAGCGAAGTTGGCAACCGTGCTCCGCCGGCGCAATATGTCTCTGACGAATACCTAGTTAGGGTGTTGAATGGCCAGCAGCACAATCATTGAACGCTCGGCGGCGCCGCTCCGGCAGCAGGTCGTCCGGGTGATCCGGGAGGACATTCTCAACGGCAGTCTTGCGGCCGGACAGCGGCTCATCGAAACCAATCTTTGCGAGGCTTACGGCGTGTCGCGAACAGTCGTTCGGGAAGCGCTGCGGCAGCTCGAATCGGAGCGGTTGATCACGATGCTGCCGAATACCGGCCCGATCGTGACGATCCTGACGGACTCGGAGATTCGGGCGATCTATGTGGTGCGCGCGACACTCGAGGGGCTGGCCGGAAAACTCTTCGCGGAAAACGCGACCAGCGCCCAGTGCAAGGCGCTGCTGAAGGTTCGGGACCGGCTCGACAAAGAATACCGCAAGGGCGACGTCGACAGTCGGGAAAGGATAAAGGCCGACTTCTATGAACTCCTCTTGAAGGGAGGGGGCAATGAGGTGCTGGCTGAGCAGCTGCACGCCATCCATGCGCGCATCGCTATCTTCCGACGCTTCGCCTTCGTCAACGAGGAGCGCATCGAGCCGTCGATCAAGGAGCTCGAGGCGATCATCGCCGCAGCCGCGCAGGCGCGGGACCCGCAAGCCGCGTGGGTCGCCTGTGAGCACCACATCGTGATCTCCGCCGATCTCGCGATCCTCGAGTACGCCAAAGTCGGCAAGGCGCTCGCCTCCTGACGCCGGCGGGCGAACGCGACAGCGCCTCGGCGTCGGTTGACGTATTACTGTAATATCGTATTATCGTGCGAACCAAACTCGCGTTGGCGTGCGCCCAGAGAAAGGCGCCGCATAGCGACGCTGGACATTGCGAGGAGGATCACATGAGGCTCAAGGGCAAGGTTTCGCTGGTCACTGGCGCATCTCGCGGCATCGGACTGGGCATCGTCGAGCGGTTCGCCGAAGAGGGCGCGATCGTGTTTGCCGGCAGTCGCAGCAATCCCGCGAATATCTATCCGCGCGGGGTCGAGGGGGTCGTCCTCGACGTGGCCAAGGAGAAGGATTGGGACCGGGTCGTGGAGGGCATCCTCGCGAACCACGGACGGATCGACGTGCTGGTCAACAACGCCGGCATCATCGCCTACGAGCCGATACACGACCTCAAGCTGGAAGACTGGCTGCATGTCTTTCAGGTCAACCAGACCGGCGTCTTTCTCGGGATGCGCGCGGTCCTGACCGCCATGCGTAAGCAGAAGTCAGGCTCGATCATCAACGTCTCTTCGATCTGGGGCAACGGCGCCGTGCCGGGCGCGCATGCGTATCATGCGACCAAGGGCGCCGTCCGCAACATGTCGAAGAACGCCGCCATCACCTACGTTGCCGACGGCGTGCGGGTGAACTCGCTCCATCCCGGGTTCATCGATACGCCGCTCACCCAGGCTCAGGATCAGGCGGTAAACGATTTCGTGGTCGCCGCCACGCCGATGAAGCGCGCCGGTACGCCGCGCGAGATCGCCAACGGCGCTTTGTTCCTCGCGAGTGACGAGAGCAGCTTCATGACGGGCGCGGAGCTCGTCATCGACGGCGGCTACCTCGCGCAGTAAGTGCGAGATCAATTCGGCCGACGGCGGAGGAGATCGAAAGGCTGCAACGCGTGCGCTGACGCACGCCTTTCTAGGATCGCCTGTCGCTCGGCTTTGGGGAACGCTGCGAGAATCGCCATGCTACCCCCGCCCCTTCCCAAAGGTCGCCGACTGCGATGTCGAGAAAATGGGAAACTTCAACCGCCAAGAAAGGCTTCGGCGACCTCGCGGATGCCGGCGGCGTCCAGCTTATAATGGGCGTACAGATGAGCGGGCGGGGCGATCAGGCTGAACTCGTCGTAGAGACCATGCCGGCGGAGCTTCGCGCCAACTCCCTCGTCGGTCAGCACCTCCGCGACGGCTGCGCCGAGCCCGCCAATCACGTTGTGCTCTTCGACCGTCATGATCTTCGGCGTCCGCGCCGCTGCGGCCAAGATGGCGTCCCGATCGATCGGCTTGATCGACGCCATATCGATGACGCCAACCGAACGGCCAGCCGTATTCATGGCCTGGGCAGCCTCAAGCGCGCCGTGAACCGCCATGCCGCAGGCGATGATCGTCAGCTCTTCGCCGACGACATGCTCATGCGCCTTTCCGAACGTGAAAGAGACATTTGACGAGTAGACGACCGGATCGCGACCACGGCCGATGCGGAAGTAGATCGGCCGGTCGTAGTCAGCCGAAGCGCGGATGGCCGCTTCGAGTTGCGCTCCGTCCGAAGGCGATACGACTGCAAGATCGGCGATCGAGCGCATGGTTGCGATGTCCTCGGTCGCGTGGTGCGAGGTCCCATAGAATCCGAGCGAGATTCCGGTGTGATGGCCGACAAGCCGCACTGGCTGGGCGCAATAGGCGACATCCATCCGTATCTGCTCACAGGCGAGCAGCGCGAGAAAAGACGCGAATGTCGCGACGAAGGGAATGACGCCGCAACTTGCCATGCCGGCCGCCACGCTCACCATATTCTGTTCCGAAATGCCGAACGATACGTAGCGATCCGGATAAGCGGCCGCGAAACGGTTGAGGCCATTAGAATATTGAAGGTCGGCCGAACCGGCGACCACGTTGTGCCCTGCCTTCACCAGGTCGATGATCCCATTGGAGAGATGGTCGAGACCCGGATTGGCGGTGTTGAGATCGCGATATTGCCAGGAATTCGGGGAGAGAGGTCCGCCCATTTAGATTGCTCCGGACTCGATCTCCGCGAGGGCGGCCTCTGCGTCGGAAGGCGCGAGGTAGCCGAGATGCCACCCCGGCTCTTCCTCCATGTAGGACACGCCCCTGCCTTTAACGGTGCGCGCAATGATGCAGCACGGTTTCTGCCGCTCGTCGTCCGCTCGCACGCGGCGGAGGAGTTCGGTGGTCGCCGCGAGGTCGTGCCCGTCGACTTCGTGAACCTCCCATCCGAAGGCTCGCCATTTCTCGCCGAGCGGTTCGACGTTCATGACATCGTCCACCTTGCCGTCCAGTTGGTAGCCGTTTCGGTCGATGATCCCGATCAAATCGCGCGCCTTGTGCTGGGCGGCTGCGATCGCGGCCTCCCATACCTGTCCCTCCTGCATCTCGCCGTCGCCCATCATGCAGAAGACCCGGTAGCGCTCGCCGGTCCATCGCTGCGCGAGCGCCATGCCGAGCGCGTTGGACAGGGCGTGCCCGATGGACCCGGAGGAAAAATCCACGCCGGGGACTTTGCGCATGTCCGGATGATCGCCGAGCGGGCTGCCGAGTCGCGCATAGCCGTCAAGCCACGCCTTCGGAAAGAAGCCCAGGTCTGCGTAGATCGCGAACAGTCCGACTGCGGCGTGTCCCTTGCCAATCGTAAAACGGTCGCGTGACGGCCAGCGCGGTTCGCCTGGCTTCAGCCGCATTGCGTCGTAGTAGAGGGCGGCGAACAGCTCAGCGGCCGAAAAAACCGAGGAATAATGCCCGGTCTTGGCCAGCCCGATCAGGCGCACGGTTTCAGTTCGGATGAAGCGCGCGCGCTCCCGCAGAAAAGAAACGGTCTCCGCCGTCGGCGCGAAACTGTTTCGGTTCGGGTGACGATCGTCCGGCCCTGACGCCAATCTAATCGCCCTCCCCTCTTTCAGACCACCCCACACGGCGCGTCATACGCCGGCCATTGTTAGCGCAGGAATGTATAGGACGCGCAAGCTCGCTTGGGCAACCATGTCGCATTGGACTCGATAGGCGCAGCGTAAGGCGCGACAGACCGCGGCCACGCCCGCTTCCGCGCCAAATGCGGGCCGATGCGGATGGAGCCCGTCCTTGTAAAACGGTCGAGATTGGAATACAGTGAGCGAACGCTCGCTCGATAACGGGCTTGAAGGGAAGGAACACATGAGCGGCGATTCCCAATCTTCGGCGACCCTTTGCAAATTCGCGACGGTTGCGTTGAGCAGGTGGGCCGGCCGGGCAAATAGGCGATGCACAACAGCCTAAATTGTTTGACCCAAATTGGCGATCTATCTTGACGCGGTCGAGCCAAAATTATCGACATCGAAGACTGCCGTTGGGGAGGGAAACACCTTGGAGCCTTGGCGCTTCTCCGCCATCTGGGTGGCGACGGCCGTTCTGTTTGCGGTGAGCCCGTTTATCGCTGCCGGCAGTCTCTCTCAGGCGGCAATTTTTTCGATGCTGCCTTTTGCCGCGATCTTGGCCCTTGTCGCCGTCGGACAGACCCTGGTCGTGCAGCAGCGCGGGCTGGATCTTTCTGTTCCCGGCGCGATTTCTCTGGCGGCGCTCCTCGTCACCAAATTCCCCAATCAGTCGGACGCTCTCGTCCCAGCAGCCATAGCGCTCACACTCGCCGTCGGCGCGCTCGTCGGCCTCGTCAACGGTCTCACCGTTGCGCTGTTTGGGGTTGCGCCTTTCGTCGCGACGCTCGGCGTCAACGCCCTGCTGTTAGGCTTTGTGCAGTGGTATTCCGGCGGCTCGCCAACCGGCGCAGCGGCCGCCCTCAATCAATGGGCGCTCGCCACGACCGGCGGGCTGCCCAACACCGTCGTCCTGACGGTCGTCTTGATCGCCATCGCCCAAGCCATGCTTTTGTGGACGGTCAGCGGCCGCCGGTTCGAAGCTGTTGGAGACAATCCCGATGCGGCGCTTGCGGCCGGGATACGCGTCCTACGTTATCAAGTCAGCTCGTATGTTTTCGCTGGGATTTGCTACGCGATCGCGGCCATCCTGCTCGCAGCCTTTTTGAAGACGCCCGGCGTGTTCATCGGGGACACGTATCTCCTGCCTTCAGTAGCCGCGGTCGTGCTCGGCGGCACGGCGCTGACCGGGGGACTCGGCAATGTCGGCGCGAGCGCAGTCGCGGCCCTCTTTCTCACGCAGCTCGGACAGTTGGTCCTGTCGATCGGCGCACCGACCGCTGTGCAACTCCTCATTCAGAGCGGCGCGATCGCGGTCGGCATGGGACTTCGGGAGGTGAATCAAAGTTTCCTGCTGCGCTGGTTGCGATCGGGCTGAATGCGATCGCGTGGATGCTTGCGCTGCATGCGGCGGATCTTCGCAAGGGGCTGGATAAGGATCCCGGCGCCCTCGGGAAGTTTAACTCAGAAAAGGAAGGGAGCGTTCGATGATGGATAGAATTGCGAGAGGTCGTACGGTCGGCGGGGCGTGGAATGTCGGCCTGCGTCTCCGATCGTCTGTTGCTGCAGCGGTCTTAGCGCTCGGCCTTGCGCCGACGGGAGCCGCGTGGTCGCAAGACAAGATGATGGCCACGGTCGGGCGGATCGGAAACGTCGACGAACTCGTGACCATGGACAAGGTCTGCGGGACAAAGCCGATACGGGTCGCCCTCGTTGACGGTTTCGGCGGAAATTCTTGGCGGCGAATAACCCGCGCCGAATACGAAGACGAGGCCAAAAAGTGCCCCAACATCAAAGAGATTCTCTACGCCGACGGGCAGAACAATCCGCAGAAGACCATTTCGGATATCCAGAGCCTTGTCGCCCAAGGCGTAGAGGCGATCGTGGTGTTCCCCGACGCAGGGCCCGCCATGCTTCCGGCTATCCGCGAGGCCCACAAGGCTGGCGTTGCGATCGTCGCCTACACCGCGTCTCCCGGCGGAAAGCCGGGGGTCGATTATCTCGACTTCGTCGCGCCCAATACGCCGAGCGACGGTTCGACCTGGGCGAAGTGGGTCGCAAAGACTCTCAATGGCCAAGGCAAGGTGGTGTTCCTGGGCGGCACGCCAGGAAACCTGCAAAGCCAGGCGGAACTCGAGGGCATTAAGAAGGTCTTTGCCGACTATCCGAAAATCGAACTTCTTGGCGGCGGCCCGGTGGATACAAACTGGGATCCGGCGGAGACCCAGAAGGTCGTGTCGGGCCTGCTCACCCGTTATCCGGAGATCGACGCAATCATTTCCGATTACGGCGGGGGATCGGTCGGCGGCATCCGCGCGTTCATCAACGCCAAGCACCCGCTCGTGCCGTGGGCGGCCAACGACGCCAACGAGTTCGCCTGCCTCTGGCAGGAAAACAAGGCGGCCAATCCAAAATATCAGATGATGACTGTCAGTTCACGGACGTGGCTCGTTCGCGTCGCCTTGCGGAAGGCGGTGGCGAAAGCGGAGGGCCTCGAGGATCCAGAGCCCTCGATCGTCAATCAGCCGATCGTCGAGGACTTCCTTGGATCCGAAGTTGCCGCCGAAGTGCGATCCGAGCTTGCCGCCGGACGCGATCTTCTCTTCGCAGCTGCCTCCTGACAAATTGAAGGCGGTTTTCGCGCACTAAATAACTATGTGTCATGGCGGCCGCCTTCCAGGGGCCGCCATGAATTCACTCCGAACCGACGACAATGGGGCGACGCGTGCACGACGGGACGCTGCAACCTAGGGCGGAGCAGGACCGCGACAACCGCGTTAGGCCCGACCGCGCTGCTCCTTCGATTACGCTGCGGCTCAGGAACGTCACCAAGCGTTTTTCGGGCGTCGTCGCCCTGAAGGACGTATCGTTCGAAAGCCTGTCCGGCGAGGTGCATGCGCTCGTTGGAGAGAACGGGGCTGGAAAGTCCACGCTGATGGGCGTCGCGGCTGGCGACCTCGTCCCGGATGCCGGCACGGTTGAGATCAACGGCGCGGTGGTCGAGCTCTTTTCGTCGGCCAATTCTGCCTCGCTCGGTTTGGCGCTTGTGCACCAGCATCCTGCGTTATTGCCCGATCTGACAGTCGCCGAAAACTTGATCTTGGCGATGCCTTCGGCGGTTCGGACACAGATCCGCGGTCGAGACGCCTGGGTACGGGAACGATTGTCGCAATGGGACGCCGAGTTTTCGCCAAATGCGCGCATCCGTACCCTGTCGATGTCCGAACAGCACCTCGTCGAGCTCATCAAAGCGACGTCGTTCAATCCGCGGGTGCTCATTCTCGACGAACCAACAGAACACATGGATCGCGACGGAATCGACCATTTGTTCCGCAGGATTCGCGCAACCACAGCCGCCGGCTGCACTGTGATCTACATCTCGCATCGGATCCACGAGGTCAAAGCGATCGCAGACCGAGTGACCGTTCTGAGGGACGGCGAGATCCGCGGCACCTTCAACGTCACGGACCTCGGCGTTCAGCAGATCATCAATCTCGTGGTTGGACGCACGCTCCAGGCTGCCTTTCCGCCCAAAGCTGCGATGATTGACGCCGGGGTCGCGCCGGTGCTTGCGGTCGATCGCCTCACGGGTCCCGGTTTCCGGGAGGTCACGCTCCACGCCCGGCGCGGCGAGATCATTGGACTCGCCGGGATCGAAGGCAACGGCCAACGCGATTTTCTGCGCGCGCTCGCTGGCCTTGTCCCCTCGTCGGGGCAGGTTCGGGTCAACGGCGAAAAGCGGAATGTCTCGAGCCCCGCGGAGTCGCGCCGCGCTGCGCTCGTGTATGTGCCCCGCGAGCGCCATCGCGAGGCGCTCATGATGTCGCTTTCGGTGGGGAAAAATATTGGGCTGATTGCGCTTGCGCGGAACGCGATCTTTGGCGTGATCGATCGCCGTCGCGAGCTTTCGGAGATCAATAAACAGGTTGCGGCGCTGTCGATCAAGACGCCGCGACTTGAGACCCAGATCCAGAATCTCTCGGGCGGCAATCAGCAAAAGGCGGTGATTGCGCGGTGCCTCATGGATCGACCGGCGGTCCTGCTCGCTGACGAGCCGTCACAGGGGGTCGACGCCGGCGCCCGCTTCGAGATTTACAATATCCTACGCGCGGCCGCTTCGGGCGGCAGCGGCGTTGTCATCGCGTCGGCCGACTCAATGGAGCTTGAGGGCCTGTGCGACCGGGTCCTGATTTTTTCGCGCGGCTCGGTCGTCGCGGAGCTGTCAGGCGCGGAGGTGGTCGAACGTCGGATAACCGAAGCGGCGCTGACGGCGACGGCGCTGCGGACCCGAGGCGCCGCTGCGCGGCGGGCGACTCCTCTCATGAGTTTCCTCCAGGGAGACTATGCGCCGAGCCTCGTTTTGCTTGTGGCGATTTTGGCGCTCGGCGCTTTCGCTTCGGTCATCAGCCCCTACTACCTGACCGGCCGCAATTTCTCCAACATGCTGACGCTCCTGACCGCCACGACTTTTGTCTCGCTGGGACAACTTGTCGTCCTTCTCGCCGGGGCAATCGATCTTTCGGTCGGGCCGCTCACCGGGCTTGTGGTGGTGGTGGCGTCATTCCTGGTCAATGACGGCGCATCTGCGCAAGCCATTGTCGGCGGCTTTGCGCTGTCCCTCCTCGTCGCCGCCGGGGTCGGCTGCACGAACTGGTTTCTGACTTGCCGAGCGCGGATTACGCCCGTCATCGCGACGCTCACGACGTATATGGGACTGCAGGGCGTATCTCTCCTCCTGCGCCCGATACCCGACGGTCTGTTCAATTCAGATGTCACCGCTGCGATCGAGAGCCATATTGGTTTCGTGCCGGTCGCCTTCATTGCCTGCTTGGCGCTCGTCGCGGTTCTCGAATATTGCCTGCGCCGCAGCCGTTGGGGTTTGACGCTTCGCGCCGTCGGGTCGGGCGAAGCGAACGCCCGCCGGGCCGGCGTGAATGTCGGTCTGACCTATTTCGGCGCCTTTCTTCTCTGTTCGCTGCTAACTTACCTCGGCGGCGTGATGCTGATGGCGCAAATAGGCGTCGGCGACCCGACCGCCGGAGTCAATTACACCCTCGCGAGCATCACGGCGGTGGTTCTGGGCGGCGCCAGTCTGTTCGGCGGCCGCGGCTCTTTCGTCGGCGCTTTGCTGGGAGCGACCCTCATCCAGCAGATCATCAACGTGACCACCTTTGTCCGGCTTTCTTCCGCCTGGCAGTACTGGCTGCTCGGGATCCTTACGCTCGTCGCCGCGATTCTGTACTCGCGCCTAGGCGTCGGGCGACGGACGACCGGCGGTCTTTGATCTCGCTGGATCCAGACGAGTTCCCGCTCCCTCTAGAGGTGCAGACCCCGATGCGCGTTTTCGGTTCTCCCCACCGCTATTACCAGGGTCCCGACGTTTTCGACGAACTGGGTCCGATCATCGCTCCGTTCGGACCGCGTCCGCTGATTGTCGTGGACGCCCTCATGCTCGAGACGCTGCGCGGCCGACTTGAAGCGACGCTTGGCCGCGCCTCTGTGACGGGCATAGTCAAATCGTTCTCGGGCGAGATCACCTATGCCGCGATCGACGATCTGATCGCCGAGCTCAAGGGCGCAGCGCCAACTGCAGCCGTCGGCATAGGCGGCGGTAAGTCGCTGGACGCCTCAAAGGCGGTTGCTCTCAAACTCAGCCTTCCGGTCGTCACGGTCCCGACGATCGCCTCAAATGACAGCCCGACCTCGTCCCTCATCGCCATGTATGACGCGTCCCATTCCTTGATTTCCGTCGACAAACTGCCGCGCAGTCCCGAAGCGGTGGTTGTCGATACCGCCATCATCGCAAAAGCCCCTGCCCGGCTGCTTCGGGCGGGCATCGGAGACGCCGTCGCCAAGAAGTTCGAAGCGGAGGGCTGCCTCAGGGGAACCGGAAAAACTCCTTTCGGCACCCGTCCCCTTCACACAGCGATGGTCATTGCCGAGGCTTGTTACAAAACGCTCCGGGTTCATGCGGTCGATGCGCTCGCCGCGGTCGAACAGCAGCGGGTCGACGACGCTCTCGAATTTGTGGTCGAGGCGACCATTCTCATGAGTGGGCTCGGGTTCGAGAATGGAGGGCTCTCCCTGGCTCACTCCATGACGCGGGGTCTCGTCAAAGCCCGCGGCGCGCGCGACGCCATTCACGGGGATCAGGTTGCTTATGGGCTCCTTGTCCAACTCGCGTTTGAGAACCGGCCGGACGCTTTTCTGCTCGATCTTCTGGATTTCTATCGGGCTGTCGGACTTCCGTTCTCGCTGCGTGGGCTCGGCATGGATCACCCGACGCATGACGAGGTGGTTGAGATCGCCCGACTGACCATGACCGCGCCACACTTGGGCAACGTGAGCCCCACGGCGACCGAGCGCCGGGTCGCGGAGGCTGTCGATCGCGTGGAGCGCTTAGCGGTATGAAGGCCCCGCGATCAAACCGAGCCGCGATCGCCAATCAAAAGACCCGCAGGCGCCCGCCATCAAGCAAGTTTGAGTGACGCGCTCGCCGCGTGTTCCTGAGCGGAAATCGCGGCGGTGACGAAACCGATGACCCCCGCGATATAGGTGTCGATCGAAATCCCGCGCTTCCTATACTTTGCGCGTTTGACGTACCAGTCCTGCAGAAGGGGCTTGATAAGGCATGCCGTGAGGCCGACGTCAGAGAGAGTGAACACCCCAGCCGCCGCGCCCTCCTCGAGAATCCTGGCGATGATGGCCTCGGTCAGGGCTTCGCTGTCGATTGCAATGCGTCGTTCCGAAGGCGGGAAGGCTTTCGCTTCCATGTATGCGAATACGAACCAGGGCTGCATCGCTTCCGTCAAGCGGATGTGCGATTCGATAAGCCATCGTAGGTGCGCGCCGGCGTCCAACGCGACCTCGAGCGGCGGGTCGCTGAGGACTTCTGCGACCGTCGAGGCCACCTCCCTCAGAATCATCGACAGAAGCATGGGTTTGCCGGAGAAATAGCAATAGAGGCCGCCCATGCTCAGGCCCGACGTTTTCGCGAGATCCCGCAGCGTCGTCGCCTGAAAGCCCTGCTTGTTCGAAAGCTTCAGCGTCGCCTCGATGATGCGGGCGAGGTTGGCCACCGCGACATGGGTTTTCTGAACCCGAATGACGTCCCGATGCCGCTCCAGAATGCGCCCGCAAAGAACCTCTGTTGAAACGTTTGCTGTCATTCCGCTTCGACTCTGTGTGATTCAAGATGCCTTCCCGCCTCGGCCGTCGCGCTTGAAGCCTCTTCTCCCATTCATATCACCTGCCTCCTTGCAAAAGAAGTGCGGCCGTCATAAAATGAGCGAACGCTCGCTATAATGCGGCCTGGGAGGAGTGCGGCGTGCGTCTCAACCGTCTCAAGGCAATTTTGGGTTCGACACGAAAGGCGGTGGCCGGCGGGCTAGGCGCCGAGGTCGGCAAGATCCCTCCTTCAAGCTCTGACCGCACGTAAGATGTCCCTTAGAAATCATCCGGCATCCCCGCCCGACATCTCCAGTCTCCGCCTCAAGGCGCTCGATCTGCGTCGCAAGATGATGGCGATGGCCCAAGGGAAAGGCGAGGGATACATAGCCCAGGGGCTTGGGATCGCCGACTGTCTGGCGGCGATCTATTTTCACGAGTTGCGCTACGACTCGGCCAACCCGACGTGGCCGGAGCGAGACCGTTTCGTCTTGTCGACGGGCCACTATTCCATCGCCATGTATGCGACCCTGGCCGAGGCGGGATATTTAGACCCGGCAGAGCTTCCCACCTACGGACTGAACGGCTCTCGCTTGCCGATGAGCACATTCGACGATCTTCCCGGCATCGAGGTGGTTGGCGGCTCGCTCGGACAAGGTCTCGGGCAGGCGGTCGGCATGGCCATGGGTCTGAGGCTCGATGGGTCTGAGGCGAGAGTGTTCTGTGAACTGTCCGACGGGGAGTTGCAGGAAGGCTCGACCTGGGAGGCGGCGATGGCCGCGGCGACCTTCAAATGCGACAACCTCGTCGCGCTGATCGATTGCAACGGGATCCAAGCGGACGGTCCCGTCACCGTGAAGATTGAGCCCGTGGCCGACAAATTCGTCGCGTTCGGCTGGGACACGGTAGAGACGAACGGCAACGACATGGCCGAGTTGGTCGGAGCGCTCGCTCGGATGCGGACGCGAAACGAAAAGCCCAAGGCCGTCGTCATGCGAACGACACCGGGGTTCGGCGTGCCGACCATAATGAAACGAGAGCGTGCGCATTTCGTGCGTATCGACAACGGCGAGTGGGATTCGCTCGATCGCCGAATTGGAGCGCGAAAATGGCTGAGGCCGCCCCTTCTCCCGGCCGCACGCGCGGCATGGGGGAGTTGATCGATATCGCAGGCAAGACCACGGAACTTGCTCCATTCGGTCGAACGCTGGCGGAGCTGGGAACCGAGCGTCCCGAGATCGTCGGCCTGACCGCGGACATGGGGCGCTACAGCGACATTCTGCCGTTCCGCGACGCTCACCCGACACGCTTTTTCAACGTGGGCATGGCCGAGCAGTGCCTCATCATGGTCGCCGCTGGCCTCGCCAAGACGGGCAAGATCGCATACTGCACCACTTACTCCGTCTTCATCACCCGACGCGCCTATGATTTTGTCGCCATCGCCGGCGCGCATTCGAAGGCGAACGTGAAGATCTTTGCCGGCATGCCGGGCCTGGTGAACGGCTACGGCGCCACGCATCAGGCAACCGAAGATCTCAACATGATGCGCGGAATCGCGGACCTGACGATCATCGATCCTTGCGACGCGACCGAGCTCAAACAAGTCGTGCGAGCCGTCGCTGACATTCCCGGCGCCGTCTATGTGCGCACCTTACGCGGCAAGGTTCCGGTCGAACTGCCCTCGGACTACAAGTTCGAGCTTGGCAAAGCGAAACTGTTGCGGCAAGGCGGCAGCGTCGGCATCATCTCGACTGGCTACATGACTGCGCGCGCCTTGGACGCGGCGAAGGCGGCCTCCGCCATGGGCGTGGAGGCGAGCGTGATGCATGTCTCCACGATTAAGCCGTTCGACACCACGACAGTCGTCGCCTTTGCGCAACAATTCGACCGCTTGATCGTCGCAGAAAACCATAAGACTGCGGGGGGTCTGGCGAGCTTCGTGGTCGAGGCGCTGTACGAGTTCCGAATTGTCAAGCCAATGATCAAGATCGGGCTTGCCGACAGCTTCTTTGAATGCGGCTCCCAGGAATATCTCGAAAGCAAGTACGGCGTCGACCTGCCGCGGTTCGTGCGGGCGATCGTGGAAGCTCGTTGAGGAGCAGTTTGATGGAACTGCAAGGGCGTGTGGCCCTCATCACTGGAGCGGCGAGCGGGCTTGGCCTCGCGACCGCGAGAGCCTTTGCGCGCGAGGGCGCGAGCATCGTCATTAACGACTTGGATCTCGCGCTCGCGCGTGAGGCGGCGGGTAGCTTGGGCGAGGGCCATTCGGCGGCGTCCGGCGACGTGTCCAACGAGGCGCAAGTGAACGCAATGGTCGCCGAGGCGATTCATCGCCACGGTAAGATCGACATTCTCGTGAACAATGCAGGCGTGCCCGACACGTTCACGCCCACGGTCGAGCAACCGCTTTCGCACTGGCAGCGTCTGATCGACGTCCATTTGACCGGGACCTACCTGGTCTCGAGGGCGGTGGCTCCTTCAATGATCGCCCGCAAGTCGGGGGTCATTCTCAATATGAATTCGATCGCGGGCGTCCTCGGCTTGCCGGTGCGAACCGCCTACAGCGCGGCGAAGGCCGGTATTGGGATGTTGACGCGCGTGCTTGGCTGCGAGTGGGGACCGCACGGCGTTCGGGTCAACGCAGTGGCTCCGGGATACATTCGGACGCCGATGACCGAGAGGCTGATCGCCGAAGGCAAGATCGACGAGCGCCGCATCCGCAAGCGCACGCCGATGGGAATGATGGGAAGCGCGGACGATGTGGCCGAGGCGCTGCTCTTTCTGGCCTCAGATCGAGCGCGCTTCATAACCGCCGTCACCTTGCCGGTTGACGGAGGATATTGCGCCTGGGGCGCGCCGAGTGACGCTTTCCGGTTGCCCGAAGAAGCGTGAACGCCGCGAGCCAGTCTGGTTGCTGACGCATTGCTGGAGGGCGGAGGGGTTTTTTTATGACCTCGCGAAGCGAGAACGGTTAGGGTTGAATTGACGTCTCGGCCTCCTTCGCCAGGGGCAAGGATGAAACAGCAATGGAGGAAGCATTCAATGACTGAGATCGCCCATTCGAGCCCCGATGTCACCGAGCTTGACGTTGCTGTCATAGGCACGGGCTTCGGCGGTCTCTATGCGCTGCACAAGTTTCGCAACGACCTGGGCCTGAACGTTCAAGCGTTTGATGACGCCGGCGACGTCGGGGGCACCTGGTACTGGAACAGGTACCCCGGTTGCCGCGTCGACACAGAGGCCACGGTCTATTGCTATTCCTTCGACAAAGATCTGGTACGCACGTGGAAATGGTCGGAGCGTTATCCGCAGCAGCCGGAAGTGCTTGCCTACCTGAATACGGTCGCGACAAAACACGATCTCAGGCGCTCGATCAACTTCAACACGAGAGTGGTGAGCGCCGAGTGGGATGAGAAATCTCCGGGCTGGAAACTGACGACCGCGGATGGAAGGCGATACAAGGCCCAGTTCGTCGTCGAGGGGGTCGGTCTCCTATCCTCGACCAACATTCCGAAGTTCAAAGGCTCGGAAAAATTCAAAGGTGAGATCATTTCGGCCTCTCGGTGGCCGCAGCGGCCCGTCGATCTCAAGGGCAAACGCGTTGCGGTCATCGGCACGGGCTCGACCGGCGTCCAGGTCATAACGGCCATCGCGCCCGAGGTCGGCCACCTCTACGTTTTGCAGCGGACTCCCCAGTACGTCGTCCCGCTTGGAAACCAGCATCCGCTTCCTGAGAAAGCTCTTCGCGCGATACAAGACGATCCGGATGAGTTCTTTCGATGGAACCTCAATACCGGAGCCGTATTCGGTTTCCAGGAGAGCACGATACCGGCGTTAAGCGTGTCGGATGAGGAGAGGCAGCGCCTTTATCAGCGGGCGTGGGACCGAGGCAACGGCTTTGCTTTCATGCTCGAGACGTTCAGCGACCTCATCGTCAGCGAGGAAGCGAACAAGACGGCGACCGATTTCATGCGCGACAAGATCCGAAAGACCGTCAAGGATCCGAAGGTCGCCGAGATGCTCTGCCCGCAGGATTTCTACGCCAAGCGACCGCTCGCTACCGACAACTATTACGACGTCTACAATCGACCGAATGTGACGCTCATCGACGTCAAGGCGAACCCGATTCAGGAATTCACCGAGCACGGCATCCAGACAACAGCCGGGGAGATTGAACTCGACGTCGTCATTTTCGCCACCGGATTCGACGCCGTCACGGGCAACTATCTGAAGATCGACACGACTGGCCGCAACGGTCAGAAGCTGCAGGACAAGTGGAGGAGCGGACCGAGCGCGTTCGCGGGCGTCGCGATCTCCGGCTTCCCGAACCTCTTCATGATCTACGGTCCCTTCTGCCCCTTTACCAGCCAGCCGCTCGTTCATGAGTGGCAGGTCAACTGGTTCGCCGATCTCGTGACCCACGCGCGAGCGACCGGCCGAAAGACCGTCGAGGTCTCGCCGGAGACCGAAAAGGCCTGGGTCGAGGTCTGTGTGGAGGGTGCGGCGGGGACGTTGTTCGCGCGCACCGATAGCTGGATCAACGGCACGAACATTCCGGGCAAGCCGAGGGCCGCGATGTTTTATATGGGCGGAATGGCCAACTATATCAAAGAGATGAGCCAGGTGGCCGGGTCCCAGTACGCGGAATTCGGAATCGACGCCTGAATCGAGATGCGCGCGATGGTTTATTGCGGCGCGCGCCGACTTGGCGCTGAACATCGCGAGGTGCTCTGACAATGCGGTTTCAGGAAAGCTTTGCGGAAGAAAGCCGCATTGGCGTTGTTGGGGGCTTTCAGGCGCTTCCCGTCGACGCCAATCTCGACGATCGGACGGCGACTTACGTTCTCAAGACGCAAGCGCCCTTCGAAGCGTTGCGGAACGCCGCGGCGCAGCTTGCGGGCCTGCTCGTGTTGGCGTCGATTGGCGAGCGAGACCGGGTCCTCGACGAGCCGATCCTTGGGCAGGCCGAAACCGCATACAAGGAGGCGGAAGACATGCTGGGCGCGATCGAGGCGCCTGCGGCCGCCGCTCACCACCACTTCCACCTTTCGCTTGCTTGCGAACGAATTGGCGACGCTCTGCGAATTGCTCGCCAGGGTTCGCTGCGGATAAACGAAGCTTCGCTCGATCGAGCGCATCAGACACTGAAGGAAGGGTGGCGCGAGATGCTGTCAGCGAGCAAGGCGCTTCCGGGCTTTCAGGTCGTCGATTTCAGCCAATCCTGCTGCGCGGCCCATCGTGGCCTTCGCCGAGGCGTCGGATCGAGGCGGTAACGGATAACACAAAGAAATCGAAAGGGAGGCGATGATGGCCAAGTATTCAATTTGGGTTCTCGAATACAGCCGCATTGAGGAACTGCCGGTGAGCGCGGTCGTCTACGGCGCCCATAATCGGGGAACGCTGCGGCTGCCGTTCTGTTACACCCTGGTCAAAGGACCTGACTTTGCGGCGCTCATCGACGTCGGTTACAACGATGTCGACCATGGGCGGGAACTGACCGAGATGTTTGGGATCTCGAATTGGCGCAACCCGCACACCGTCCTTGGCGAATGCGGCTTGACGCCCGAACAGATCACCCACGTGTTCTTGACTCACGGTCATTTCGATCACATGGGCGGTACGGACCTGTTTCCAAAAGCAACTTTCTTCATACAGGAAAGGGAGCTTTCGCGGTGGGTTTGGGCGATGTCGATCGGGCGAAGGTTCCGTTGGCTGATGGAGGCTGTCGATCCCGGGGATATTCTGCGCGTGGTCGAACTCGCGCGACAGGGCCAACTCGTTTCTCTTGAGGGCGCTCGCGAAGACGTGCTGCCTCATATCGACCTCTATCCCGCGCACGAGAGCCATACGCCGGGCTCCCAATACGTAGTCATTCGCAACGACGGCAAGCGCGACTTGGCCGACGCCTGGGTCATGGCGGGCGACCTGATCTACCAGTTCGAGAATCTGCACGGCAACAACGAAGCCGATCCCTACTATGTCCCGGTCGGGCTCGGGAGCGGCAGCCAAACCAACATGCTGCTCGCGATCGATGAGATGATCAAACGCGCCGCGGGGGAGATGCGTCGCGTGATTCCGGCGCACGAAGAGGGTCTCAAGAACGTGTTCCCTTCGCGGATCGCGGCGAGTGGGTTGCGCGTGACCGAGATAGCGCTCGCAGAGGGAGAGCCAAGTCGGGTGTAGAGACAGAGCCTGGATGCTGACGACGTCCGGTTACGCGAACAGCCTTCCAAAGATCTGGCCGATGAGGGATGATGGGGCGGTCAAGCGGGAGCTCAGTGACAGTGCCGCGATCAGAAAGGTCACAGGCCGGGCGCACCCTTATCGACAAGCTTTGGGACGCTCACGCGATCACCACGCGAGCGGACGGAACGAGCCTGATCTGGATCGATCGGCATCTCTTGCATGAGGGATCGTTTCTTGCGTTCGACCAGGTCGCGGCACGGGCCAGCCGGGTTGCCCACCCGGAACTCACCTTCGGAGTCGCCGACCATTATGTCCCGACGCGTGGGCGCGCCCGCGGCGGCAACGGGGACTTCGCGCGCATGCTCCGTCAGCTTGAAGATAACACGAAACGCTGGGGGATCGGACTGATCGGGCTGGACGATCGTCGTCAGGGGATCGTTCACGTCGTGGCGCCTGAACAGGGCTTGACGCTGCCGGGCCTGACGATCGTTTGCGGAGACAGCCATACGTCGACGCACGGAGCGTTCGGCGCCTGCGCCTTCGGTATTGGCGCGTCGGAGGCGGCGCATGTCCTGATGACGCAGACGCTTTGGCAACGCCGACCCAAAAGCATGCGCGTCGCCATCGACGGCGCGCTCGGCGTCGGCGTGTCAGCCAAGGATATCGCGCTGGGCCTCATCGCCCGCATCGGGGCCGACGGGGCGCAAGGCCATGCGATCGAATACGCCGGCGCCGCCGTGCAGGCTTTGTCGATGGAAGGCCGCATGACCCTCTGCAATCTTTCGATTGAGGCGGGCGCTCGCCTGGGGCTGATAGCGCCCGACGAAACGACGTTCGCCTTTGTCCGCGGCCGGCCCTTCGCCCCAAAAGGCGAAGAGTACGAGCGCGCGGTCGACGACTGGCAAGGGCTGCGCAGCGATGACGCCGCTGAGTTCGATGCCGAATTGTCCTACAGCGCGAGCGACTTCGCGCCGACCGTGACCTGGGGCGTCAGTCCCGAACAGGCCGCGCCCATCAACGCGGCGATCCCTGATCCGGCAAACATCGCAGATGAGAGTCGCGCAACGGCCGTTCGCGACGCCTTGGCCTACATGGGCCTGGAGCCCGGGACGCAACTGACGGCCATTCGCATTGACCGTGTCTTTATCGGCTCCTGCACCAACGCGCGCATTGAAGACTTGCGCGCAGCGGCCGCCGTGCTCGCCGGGCGCAGGTCGGTCGTGCCGGGACTCGTGTCGCCCGGCTCCCTCGTCGTGAAGCGGCAGGCTGAGGAAGAAGGGCTTTCGCAAATCTTCGAGGAAGCCGGTCTCGAATGGGTGGATTCCGGATGCTCGATGTGCGTGGCGATGAACGGGGACTTGGTGCCGGCAGGCGAACGCTGCGCGTCGACAACCAATCGCAATTTCAAGGGACGGCAGGGTCCGGGATCGCGCACCCACTTGATGTCGCCTGCGATGGCGGCCGCGGCCGCGGTCACTGGCCGATTGACCGACGCGCGCGACCTGCTGGCGGGCCGGGTCTGAGAGAGGATGCGATGGACCGTTTCACGAGGCTGGAGACCAAGGCGATCACGCTGCCGCATGCCAATATCGACACCGATCAGCTCATTCCCGCGCGTTTCCTCAAGCATCCGCGCTCCGATGGCTACGGCCGGTTTCTCCTCCATGACCTCCGCTGGGACGCGAGCGGGTCGCCGCGCGACAATCCGATCGACCAGCCGGCTCTGGCTGGCGCCGCGCTCCTCATTGCGCGCCGCAATTTTGGCTGCGGCTCGTCGCGCGAAGGAGCGGTCTACGCGCTTGCGGACTTTGGCGTTCGGTGCGTCGCCGCTCCCAGCTTCGGCGACATCTTCGCCTCGAACGCCGTGAAAAATGGTCTTCTGCCGGCGCGGGTCTCGGAGGCGGACGCAGAGGCGCTTTTGACGTCCCCTGTTCTAACCGGAGGAGGGCGCGCGCACGTCGACCTCCCCGAGCAGACGATCGTTGCCGGAAACTTGGTTGTATCCTTCGAGATTGATCCGGTTTGGAAGACCCAGCTCCTCAACGGCTGGGATGACGTTGATCTTACCCTGGCGGAGCAGGCCGCTATCGACCGCTTCCGCGCCGAAGACGCTTCAGCGCGTCCATGGGCGATACCGCGTGGCGTGACGTAGAAAACTTCACCCTTCCCCGTCACTCGACTTTGGCTGACCTGCCGGGCGCGCCCAGCGACGCTCGAAGGCCCAGACCTCTTCAAACCCGATCAGGGCGTTGAACTTCTTGAAATTGTAAAGCGGCAGGTCCGGAGACACGCTTGTCCCTTGCGCCTTGAGGATTTGCAGCGCCTTTTCTGTCGCCGCCGCCGAAGCGAGACCCGTGATCGACGGGAAGATCGCCAGCGCGTAGCCGAGCTGCTGAAGCTCCGCCTTCGATCGGATCGGCGTCTTGCCGCCATCGGCCATGTTGGCCATCATAGGCTTGCGAATGCGCGCGCAAGCTTCGCGCATTTCCGCTTCGCTCTCGAGAGCCTCGAGGAACACGATGTCGGCGCCAGCCTCGGCGTAGGCGAGCCCGCGGCGAACCGCGCCCTCGAACCCGTCCGTCTGCCTCGCGTCGGTGCGGGCGATGACCAGAAGCTTTTCGGGATCGCGCCGCGCGGCGCAAGCGACTTTGACTTTCTCGACCATGTCCTCGACCGGCACGACCCGCTTGAAGGGCGTGTGGCCGCATTTCTTGGGAAACTCCTGATCTTCGATCTGGATCGCGACGACGCCCGCGGCTTCATAGCCCAGCACCGTATGATGAACGTTCAGCAGGCCGCCGTAGCCGGTGTCCGCGTCAGCGATCACGCCGGCCTTGACCGTTCGCGCCAGCGTCGACACCCGATCGAGCATTTGGGTGAACGTCGCAATTCCGGCGTCAGGCAGTCCGTAGGCCGACGCCGTGAGCCAGAAGCCCGAGGCGTAGACGAAATCGAACCCAATCTCGTTGCTGATCACGGCGGAGATCATGTCGTGAAGGCCCGGCGCGACGACGAACTGGCCCGCACGCAGTGCGGCGCTGAGATCTGCTTTGCTCATCTCTGTCCTCATCCTCCCAAGAACGTTCGGCGCGCGCCGCGATCAGTCCATTGCCTGCCGCTTTCGCACCAGTTGCGAGATCGAAACCGCTATGACGAGTCCACCGCCATAGAAGAGGTTTTGCACGTAGCTGTCGGCGCCGAGGAAGTTGAGCCCCAGGATTCCCGTCGACAGGAAGAACACCGCAACAAACGCGCCCCAGGGATTGAACCGACCCGGAAAGATCGCCGTCGAACCCAGAAAGGCCGCAGCGAAGGCTGGCAACAGAAAAGCCTGGCCGGAGCTCGGATCGGCGGAGCCGCGCATGCCGACATAGAGAACGCCGGCGAGGGCTGCGATCAGCCCCGAAGCGATGAGCGCGCCGGCGCGTACGCGCTCGACCTTGACGCCGGACAGTCTTGCAACCTCCCGGCCGCGACCGACGAACAGAAGCCGCCGTCCGGTCGCGGTGAACTCAAAGAGATACCAGAGGCCGATCGTCAAGATGAGCGCGTACCAGAACAGCAGCGCAATTCCAAGAAACCGCGTCGTGAAGACGACCTTGACCAGCGACGTCAGCGACTGGCCGAAAACGACGGCGGAATTGGAAACCCAAAGCACCACGCCATTCACAAAGTAGCCGACTCCAAGCGTGACGATCAGCGAATGGATGCGGAAATAGAGGATGAAGAACGCATTGACCGCGCCGATCGCGGCGCCGATCAGCAGGGCGATCGCGACCGCCGCCGCGATTGGGACGCCGCTCTTGACGTTGAGGATCGCCACGATCATCGCCGAAAGAGTCAAGGTGCTTGCAACGGAGAGATCAAAATCTCCGGCGGTCAGGGGCAGAATCAGGCCGAGCGTGAGGACGACGATGATCGAATTGAAGCCCAGCATCGACGCGTAGGGCGGCCAAGTGAACATCGTCGGGGTCACAAGGCCGAACCCGACGATCAGAATCGCCCAGGCGACCAGAAGGCCGAATTTTTCCGCCAGCGATGCGAAGTCAAGACGCTCGCCAGCCTCAGCCTGACCAACGAACTGGGTCTCGATCGCCTTCAGCTTGGCCTCGAGCGCTGCGATCCGCGCTTCGTATGCGTGCAGCGCCTCGTGATCGACTTCGCTCATTGCGGCGCGGTCACGCGATGCGGGTCATCGAATGGTAACAGCATTCGGCGATTGTTTCCTCGCTCAATTGCGCTCCGGTCAACTCCATCACCGCTCGGCCTCGCGCGAAAACGATTACGCGGTGGCATATCTGCGCCAATTGCTCCCAGTCGGTCGAAGCCAGAAGAATGCCGGCGCCGCCGAGGCTTGCCGCGTCGAGGGCCGCGAGCAACTGCTGACGAGCGCCGACGTCGACCCCTTGGGTCGGTTCGTCGAGCAGAATAAGCCGCGGCTTCGTCTGCAGCCATTTGGCCATGAGCGCCTTTTGCTGGTTCCCGCCCGAGAGCGCCATAAGCGGCAGGATCGGCGCATTGGGCTTGACGTTGAACGTCGCGCCAAGCTCGAGCGCGGTCCGCGCCATCCGTCGCCGGTCGAGACCGAAACGGCCGCGCATGGTCTCCAGCACCGGCAGCATCTCGTTCTCGGCGACCGAAAGTCCGCCAACGCCGGCCGCGCCAAGACGATCGGCCGGCAAGTACGCGATCCCGGCCTCGATCGCGCGTGGCGGTTCGATCGACGCCAGATCGATGGTTGCGCCCCCCTCCAGTTCGAGCCGGCCGCCAATGGCGGGGGATGCGCCATAAGCGGCGGCGCATACCCTGTCGAAGCCAGAGCCAATAAGCCCCGTGAGGCCGACAATCTCGCCCTTGCCAACGTCGATTTCGACAGGGCCGAGGCCCGGCGCCGTAAGATCGCTGATGCGGGCTGCGGTCGAGCGCTTCGAGGCGCCGAGCTTGTGAACATGAAAGAGCGTCACTGACCGCCCGACGATCCGCTCGACGAAATCGTCGTGCGAAGCCGTCCTTGTCTCCAACACGTCCACCAGAAGGCCGTCGCGCAGGATGGTCGCTCGATCGGTTATCTCCATCACCTCCGCGATATCGTGGCTGACGAAGATGACGCTCGCGCCCTCCGATACGATCCGGCGGACGAGCCCGAACAGTTGATCGACGCCGACCCGCGGCAGGAACGGCGTCGGCTCATCGAGGACGAGGAGCCGGTTGCGTCCTCCTCTTTCGCCCGATCCAAGGTCCTCGACCGCACGGACTATCGCGAACAGCGCCTGCTCCGCGGACGACAGACTCGAAACCGGCGCGCGCGGATTGAGCTTCAATCCATAGCGGCCGAGGGTCTCAGCGACGAACTCGTGTTCCCGACGCCAGGATATGCGCCAGTCCGGCGCAGTCGCGAAGTGGGTCAGACGCATATTTTCGGTCAGCGACAGCGAAGGGATCAGCGCAAGGTTTTGATGAACGAAGGCGAGGCCGAGCGCCTTGGCTTCATCGGCGCGCACCGGAAGCGGAAGGTCGGCGCCGAACAGCCGCATCGAACCGCCGGGCTCGGGCGCATGAAACCCCGCGAGAATCTTGATCAGCGTCGACTTGCCGGAGCCGTTGGCGCCGAGAAGGCCATGAACTTCGCCGCGGCGAACCGCCAGATTGACCCCGTTCAGCGCCAGCTCGCCGCCGAACCGCTTCGACAGATTCTCGACGACCAGCGCATCCCCATCGGGAGCGCCAGCCGCACGTCGCGCGGCCGGCGCGGTTGGGTTCACTGAACGCCCCAGAGCTTCTTGAAGCCCGCGATGTGCGCGTCGCCGTAGCCGTTGTCGAAGGTGGCGGGTTTGCCGGCGGTCGCAACATTGGACTTGTCGAAGATGAAAGCGGGGGTGTTCAGCTCGGTGACAGGCTTCTCCCCGCACAGGAGACGCATGTCGGCGTCGATGCCGGCCATACCGACCCATCCCAGGGATTCGCCAACGTCCATCTCCACGAGATCGCCATCGCGCATCATATCGAGCACGAAGGGCGTACCGTTGTAGGAAACGATTTTCGCCTTCGAGTTCGCCGACTGAATGGCCGGCGCCGCGAATTGCGACATCGAATCATAGATCGGCAAGACATAGTTGATGGTAGGATCGGCTAGCAGCGCGTCCTGGACTGCGGGCTGGATCTTGGTCGCCCATTCGGCAGCCGGCGTATTGATGTACTTGGTCTTGCAGTCCGGGCAGTTCTGCTTGAAATAATCGAGAATCGCCGTCTTGAGCGGCACGGTCGGGGTGATCTCGTCCGGTCCGAACACCAGCGCGTTCACTTTGCCGCCGGTCTTCGCGATCGTCCAGGCAGCGATCAACTTGCCCACTGTGACGTAGTCCGTCTTGCCCGAACCATCGAGAAAGGGCGGCGGCGTCTGAGTAAAGTCGTAGTCGTGAGTCGTCACGACCTTGACGCCTTTGCTGCGCGCTTCCCCGATTTGCGGCGCGATATATTCAGGCGGCAAACCGCCAACGAGATCGATCAGATTGTATTTCTCCTCGACCGCCTTATTGATCCCCTGGGTCCATTGGTCGGGCGAGAGCTGCGTCTGCCAAGCGCGGAAATCGAAGCCGACAATCTTGGCGGCGTTCTGCATGCCGCCGAGGATTGCGACCTCGAAAGGATTGTCGTCCGTCAACGGGATGGCGAAGATCTTCTTGTCCTTCATGCAGGCCTTGGCGTCAAAGGCGGGCCCCGGCGCCTCAAAAGTGGGAAGTTTGGAATATTTTTCGATCAAGGCCTTCGAGTTCGCTGACGCCGTCGGCCGCCGCCGGCCCAGCGACCGCAGCTATGAGAGCGCCCATGCAAATGCCAACGAGTATTTTCATCGGTCTTTCCCTCGCTTTAGATAGGCGGCTTCGCTATCCGCTTCCCAACGAACGCCAGTTGGCGACCGAGCGTACATACTCGGCCGCCCGGACTTCGGACACGACATCCGCATATTTCGCGTTCATGTCGTAGAGGTTCGCTTCATGTGGCCGGGGGTCTCGATCGCCGACGCCTTCGCGGACGACGAGCGTGATGAACCCCGAACTCATGCTGTCGACGCAAGTCGCGCGCACGCATCCCGAGGTCGTCAGTCCGGTGATGATCAGCGTATCGACCCCCGCGGCCGTCAAGGCTGGGCCGAGACTCGTGCCGAAGAACGCGCTCGGATATTGCTTGGCGACAAGCATCTCGTCGTCGCGAGGCGTGAGCCCGATGGCGTAGCGCTGGGTCGGACTGCCCGCCAGGAAACACGATAGAACCGGCGCCTTCTTGAAGAAGACGCCGCCGTCTGCGCCACCCCTGCGATAGACGACCTCGGTGAGAATGACCGGAAGGCCGCATTCATGGGCGAGCGCCCGCATCCTGAGCGCGGAGTCCAGCGCGCTCCGACATCCCTCGCCGCCGAATAGAGGCGAGGTTGGCTCGAAATAGGCTTGTGCGAAGTCGATGAGGATCAGCGCCGGGCGCCGGCCCCAGCTCTGGACAGCGTGATAGCCCGCGCGTGCGTAGTTCTCGTCAAGTCCCTCGGGCGCGTCTGTCGACATCGATCCCCCCTGCTACTCGGCCGCGATCTTGTAGCTCGTACGGAAGCGCGGCTCCGTCGGCGGGTCGAACCCGGTCTCCGCCTTGCAGCGCGTGCGCAACTCCTCGATCGACTTGAAACCGCGATCGAAAAGCGCCGTCGAACCGCGCTTGGCGGCCATGTCGCGCCTGAGCCTCTCGGTGGCCACGGCGTCGAGCCGGCCATCCGGGCTCACGACCACGCCATAGCGCGTCGCGCCTTTCGCGCTGACGAGGCGGCGGGCGACATCGGCCGCGACCTTTTCCGGCTCCCGCTTCAACGGATCGCCCCAGCCACCGCCTCCCCAGGTGTTGAAATGCAAGACGTCGCCCGGCTCGACATGGATGCGGTCGCATTTCGATGGAATGTCCTCGGCGGGGCCGTTCTTGCGCACGAGCCGCTTGGTCGAGCGCATTCCGGGCTCGCCACCATTGACCCCCCACGGATAGGTGAACCATCGGTCGTCGTGAATCGAGATTTCTCCCGGCTCCAGGATCTCGTACGCGATGTTCACGCCATTGCCGCCGCGGTGCAGGCCGGCGCCGCCGGAGTCTGGGATCGTGGCGTACTCGAGAATCCTCAAGGGGAAATACGCCTCGAGGAATTCGTTCGGGACATTGGTGAAAGCTGGCCACAACGAATGGCCGTCCGGCCCGTCGCCGGCGGGACGTCCCGGAATCCCTCCGAAGCCGATCTGGAAAAGCTGGTACCATTCGCCCTTGCCGTTGAACCCGGAATACATGAAGTGCGGGCTGTCGGAGAAGCCGGCGGCGTTGAGCGCCTCTGGCGCGCCCTGACCGAGAAGACCGCCCATCAGGTCGAAGATGCGCCCCAGCATATGTGTGCGGCAGGACAGCGCAGCCGGCTTCTTCGGCTTGAGAATGCAGCCCGCGGGGATACGCACTTCAAGCAGATCGTAAAAACCGTCGTTGAACAGGATCTGCGGATCGAACAGATTGATGGTGAAGGCGCCGAAGAACATCTTGAACATCTCTTCGTTCAAGAGGAAGTTGATCGACGACAGCGACTGCGGATCGCAGCCATTGAAATCGAAGATCGCCTTCTCTCCCTCGCGCCACAGGGTACAGGCGATCTTGTAGGGGCCGTTGCCCATGCCGTCGTCGTCGATCCAGTCTTCGAATTGCGCGCGGTGATTGCCTTCGGGGATGATCATCTGAATGATCGCCGACATCGCCCGGCGATTGCGCTCGAGCATCTCCCACATCGCCGAAACGTAGGTGTCGATGCCGAAGCGGGCGATGTTTTCCCGGACGCGGCGCTCAGCCAGCCGCAGCGCGGCGACGATGGCGAAAAAGTCGGCCCGGTTCCATTGCGGCATGCGGGTGTTGCTCAGCAGAAGATTCAACATCTCCGTGTTGAGTTCGCCGTGGCGGTAGATCTTGACCGGCGGGATGATGGTGCCTTCCTCGTAGATCATCTTGGCGTCGGTCGGCAGCGAGCCGGGCACTTTCC
Source organism: uncultured Alphaproteobacteria bacterium (assembly GCA_963748545.1). Classification (GTDB taxonomy): domain Bacteria; phylum Pseudomonadota; class Alphaproteobacteria; order Rhizobiales; family Beijerinckiaceae; genus Roseiarcus. The sequence continues at coordinate 257,005 of CAVVJO010000003.1, read as the reverse complement.
CGCCCACGTCGGTCATATGCCCGAACATTGCGGCCCAGGAGACAAGCCGGCCGTCGAGGAAGATCGGCATCATCAGAAGCCAATCGTTGAGATGGCTGATCGCTCCCGCGCAAGAATAGGGGTCGTTGGTCAGGAAGACGTCGCCATCCTCGATCGTGCCGTCGTAACCAGCGATGAATCCGTGCAGGAAGGACCCGAACTGCCCGACAACCATCTTTCCTTCCTGATTGGCGATCATCGGGAAGGCGTCGTGTTGCTCTCGGATCCCCGGGCTCATCGCGGTGCGGAACAGCACCGCGTCCATCTCGACGCGGGCGTTGCGAAGCGCGTTCTCGACAATATCGAGCGTGATCGGATCGACGGCCGTGCGCTTGAACGGCGCGGCCTTCGCCTCGATGATTTTCGCTGGCATGTCCCGCTCTCCTCGGAGTCCTGGTCCCTCGACCGTCTAGCGCGCGGAAGCCTTGACCGCGCCTTCAACGGAATTGGGCCGAATGAGAATGTTGCCGACCTCGTCCACCAAGCCGTGGTGGTCGGGCAGGATCAGCGTCGTCGCATCCATTTCGACAACGATTGCAGGGCCCTCGATCTTGTTGCCGGCCTCGAGCTTGCCGCGATCGTAGATGGTCGCCTCGCGCCAGCCGTCGCCGACATACACGCGAGTGCGTTGCATCGCCGCCGCCTTTGGATCGGGGCCGCCGCGGCGCAGGTCCATGCCGATGAAGGGCTTTTGCGGCCCAAGCACCACGGCGCGAAGCCCGACGAGCTCGTGGCCGGCGTCGAGGGCAAAGGTGAAGAGTTGCTCGTGCATACGGTCGAAGCGTTTCGTCACGCCAGCAAGCCCCTCCGAGCGGAAATCGGCCGGCGTCGTATCGACGGTCAGCTTCATCCCCTGCCCTGCGTAGCGCATGTCGATCTGATAGATCGTCTCCTGTCCCGAAGTGTCGACGCCTTCAGCGGCAAGCGCCTTGGCGGCGTCGGATTCGAGGTCGGCGAGGATCGTGCGCACTTGCGGATCGGACAGGTTCTCGAACCGCTGGACCAGAGTGCGCGAGGCCTCGTTGCGCAGGCGCGTCGTCGCGTCGCCATAGGCGCACAGCACGCCCGGCCCGGGGGGCACGATGACCGGCCAGCTGTTGATCAGCTTGGCGAGCGCATTGGCATGCAGGGGTCCGGCGCCGCCGAAGGCGATCAGAGCAAAGTCTCGGGGATCATAGCCTTGTTCGACAGAAACAAGTCTCAGCGCGCCGCACATGTTCTCGTTAACGATATTTACGATGCCCTCGGCCGCCTTTTCCAGGTTCATGCCGAGCGCCTCAGCGATCTTCGACACCGCCTTCTCCGCCAGGGAGCGATCGATGATCATATCGCCGCCGAGCTTCGAGTCCGAGGGAAGATAGCCAAGCACGACATTGGCGTCGGTGACGGTCGGCAACTCGCCGCCTTTTCGATAGGCAGCGGGACCGGGCGCTGCGCCCGCCGATTGGGGCCCAACTCTGAGCGCGCGCGTCAGCTCCGGCACGTAAGCGATCGAGCCGCCGCCAGCCCCGACCGTTCTGACGTCGATAGAGGGAGCGCGCACCGTGACGTCGCCGACGCGGGTCTCGCGCCGCGTCTGCGGCGTTCCATTCTCAATCAGCGCGACGTCGGTCGACGTGCCGCCCATGTCGAAAGTCAGCAGCTTGTTGAAACCGGCGCGCTTGGCGATGCCGACCGCGCCCGCTACGCCGCCGGCCGGTCCCGACATGAGGAGGTTGACCGGACGGGCCATCGCCGACGGCGCCGTCGACAGGCCGCCGTCCGAACGAAGGATGTGCAGCCTGATGCCCTTCATGGTTCGGGAAAGCTCGCCCTCGAGGGCGTCGATATATTTCGATACGACCGGCCGGATGTAGGAATTGACGACCGTCGTCTCCGCCCGCTCGTACTCGTACATCTCGGGAATCACATCCGATGATATCGACACCGGGATCGCCGGCATGACGTCGGCGGCGATCTCTGCGATCCGCCGCTCATGTCGGCCATCGACATAGGCATTGAACAGCGAGACCGTCAGCGCCTCGATGCCCTTGCGCGACAGATCCTTGAGATCGCGGCGCAGCGCAGCCTCGTCGAGCGGGATCAAAACCTTTCCGTCGGCCGCAATCCGCTCCGTCGCTTCGATCGTGAATTCGAGCGGCGCGAGCGGGGGGGCCTTGTTGTAGATCACCCATCCGCCCAGGCCGCCCGGCACGTAGGAGCGCGCGATCTGAAGCACGTCGCGGTAGCCCTTGGTGGTGACGAGCCCGACGAGCGCGCCCGCCTTTGTCAAGACGGTGTTGGTCGCGACCGTCGTGCCATGCATGACGTCGTCGATCTCGGTCGGATCGATGCCGGCCTCTCGACAGATCTTCTGAATGCCGTTGACGACGCCGATCGAGGAGTCGCTCGGGGTCGATGGGACTTTGGCGGTGAAGACCCTAGACCGCTTCTCGTCGAGCAGCAGCAGGTCGGTGAAGGTGCCTCCGACATCGACGCCAAGCCGGTACCCGCCGCCACGTCGGGGCGCCGCATGCGCTTGGGACACGACGGGCCGACGCCCGCGTTCCTTTTCGATTGCCGCTAGACGAGCCTCGAAGTCGGCCAGCCGTCGTTCGTAAACGAGGATGAGATCGTCCGCAGACGCCATACGCCGAAGCCCTCCGCGAGGTAATTTTGTATACATTAAAGAGTCCGGCGGTGTGGGAGTCAACGCCTATCTTGAGGCGCAACGGCGCGCGTTTTGAGCGAGGCGCCCGCTCCGTGTGCAAAGCGCCTACCCCTCAGTGCGACGCGGCCGACCGCCCACCCGGTCTCGCATGCGACGGAACAATCCCCGCCTGCCCTCGGCTGCGCCGATCCGATCAAGGCTCTTTTGCGCAAGGCGGAACACGCGATCCAGCAGGGCCTGTTGCTTAAGCGCGACTTCCGCTTGGCGCGTCACTTCGGCGTCCAGGCCGGCGACTGTCGCCAAGGCGCGGTCCACAAGGCCTGTCAATTTGTTAACCTCCTCCTCCCTGGCCTCGATGGTTACGAGGGTCTGTTCGATGAGCTTTTGCGACCGGTCCGTGAGCGCTGCCACCTGCTCTGCGTCCAACCCAGAGGCGCCAGGCTTTTCTGCGATAGCGAACGTCTTTTCCAGGAGGCTTTGCTGGCGTTCGATCAGCGCCGTCATCCGCTCTTCGTTTGAGGAACGCTCCGCCATCTGCGCGTTGAGGTCCTCGATTTCGTCGAAGAGCACCTCGACCATTTGCTCTGGGTTCGCGCGCGTCTCGCCAAGGCGACGTTTGGCTGCGACAGCGCCGTCGGGCAGCGATACGCGCCAGAAGCCTCGATTGTCCCGGCGGCCGACAATCGCCTTGGCTGCGATCGCCTCACGCAAGCGGACACGGCTGACGCCGATCCGCTCGGCGGCTTCGTCCAGGGAAAGCCACGCATCGCTCGATTCGCTGGTCATCGACTGGCTCCGGGGCCTACTTCGTTCACCCACCCCTTAAATCTCCAGCATATGCGGCTCGCGTCAAAGCCGAGCGAAACAAATCGATTCCGGAGAGATTGGCGACTTGCCGCATTAATGTATACAATGATGCGGGAGTAAAGCGGCAAAACGAGCGGCCCTCCGACCGCGAGGATCGGCGGCCGAGCGTCTCTGCCGCCATTGAGGCGCGCGATGCAGGAGCGACACCGGGTGACAGCCAGGAACGATTTCCGGGACCCGTCCGACGCCGCCCAGACCGCCGCCGAACGCGCCTATCAGGAGGTTCGCCAACGCATACTGGACGGACGCTTGCCGGCGGGACACAGGCTGAAGGAGCACGCTCTCGCGCGCGAACTCGGGATTAGCCGCACTCCGGTGCGCGACGCCTTGAGCCGGCTCAGCGTTGAAGGGCTGCTTGACTTCCGGCCCAATCTCGGCGCGACGGTCGCGGTCTGGTCCGCGGTTCAGATCGAACAGATGTTTCGCATTCGCGCGATGCTGGAGCCTTTCGCAGCCGAGATCGCAGCGAGCGAAATCAGCGAAACCGAAGTCGCCGAATTGCGGGACTTATGCGCAATCATGGAGGACGCGGCGCGGCGAGAAAGCAGCGAGGACCTCATCAGAACTCGCCGCGGCTAACTCGCGGTTCCACCGGATGATCATCGACGCCGCGCGATCGGAGCACCTTGCAAAACTGATCGCCATGGCAATGGATGCGCCGCTGACGCTCAGGATCTTCAGCCGCTACTCGCTCGAGGAAATCCAACGCAGCATGCGGCATCACCGCGAAGTGGTCGACGCGCTCGCCCATCACGACCCAGCCTGGGCGGCGAGCGCGATGAGAACCCATATTCTGTCTGGGCTCGGCCCTGCTCGCAAGGCAAGCCAGTCAGAGAGTAAAGGTGGCCCACACGAGCGCGCTGCGCGCAGGACCGTCGGCGCCCCATAGAGCCCTCGCCCTACGCGTTATCGGATGCGGGCGCGAGGCCCGCACTTTCAGAGCGAGTGATGCGGAAGGGTCGCCCCGCCAGATCGAAGGTCAAGCGAGCGAGAGGCGCGCCTCTCTCACCCGCCTGCGCAACCTATCGGGGTTGCCTAGGACGTTCAGCGGCCGCGCGTTGTTGCGACATTGGGCGTCCCAGAATTTTGTCGCCCGCCCGCCGCCTTTTCTACAGCCCCGGCCTTGACAGCCAAAAGTATCACGTTCCATACATTTAAAAGTCTCTTTGGCAGAGGTGAGGCGAGTGGGTGGGGTCGAAACCTCCAAGGCGCGCCAGATTTATCTGCTGTTGCGCGACCGTATCGCGAGCGGACGTCTGGAAGACGAAGGTCTCCTTCCCGGCGAGCAGGCGCTGGCCGCCGAGCACGGGATTTCGCGCGTGACCGTGCGCCGCGCGCTCGCCCAACTCGAACGCGAAGGCTTCGTGAACCGGCGGCGCGGCGCGGGTACATTCGTGACCCGGGACTTTGACGCGAAGCCGATCGTCGCCGACATTTCCGACGTGCTGGTCCACCTTGCCGCGATGGGCCGAGAAACCGGCGTCCGATTGATCGAATTTGCCTATCGCCAACCCCCGCTGGCGGTGGCGCGCGCGTTGCGCCTCAAGGCCGGCGAGCGAACGCAATATTCGGTGCGTGTGCGCCTCATCGACGATCAGCCGTTCTCCTACCTCGTCACCCATGTGCCGGAGCGTTTCGGCGTCACGTACAGCGAGGCCGATCTTGCGTCGCGCCCCCTGCTTGCTCTGCTGGAGCGTACCGGAGTCAAAGTCGAGCGCGCGACGCAGGACGTCACCGCGACGCTCGCGTCCCCCGAGGTTGCCGACGCGCTCGGAGTAGAGGTCGGCTCACCGCTGATCGGACTGACGCGCACGGTGTTCGATCGCGGCGGCGACGGCGTCGAGCATTTGAGCGCGCTCTATCGCCCCGATCGTTATACGCTGCGCATGGAGATGGAGCGCAAGGTCAGCGCCGGCGTGCGGCGCTGGACGGCCGTGTTGCCAAAGCCAGCCAACGCGGAAGCGCTTGCGCCGAAAGCGTCCTGATCAAACCGTCAATGGGAGAGGCAAGATGAGCGGTTCGCGCATTTCCAGGCGTCGAGTTCTGGCCGGCGGGGCTGCGTTCGCCACAGCCGCCGTCGCGTCTCCGGCCTATCTCAGGGCGCAGGACGCATCAATCAAGGTCGGCGTGTTGCAGCCTGTCACCGGCGCGCTTGCGCAGGACGGCGCCCAGGGGAAGATCGGCGCCGAGGCTGGTTTCAAACGCATCAACGACCAGGGCGGAATCAAATCGCTCGGCGGCGCCAAGCTCGAAATGGTGTTCGGCGACGCGCGCTCGACGCCCGATGGCGGCGCGCAGGAGGTTGAGCGGATGGCGAACGAGGGAGTCGCAGCCATCGTCGGCGGTTTTGCGAGCCCGATCTGCCTCGCGGCCACCCAGGCCGCTTCGCGTTACGACATCCCGTATATCGTCGACGTCGGCGTGTCCGATCAGATCATCTCGCGAGGGCTCGCCAACACGTTCCGATTTTCGCCCGGCTTCGGAATGGCGAGCAGGCAGGCGATCGAGAATCTCGTCAAACTCAACGACAGCGCCGGTAAGCCGGCCAAGACCGTGGTCCTCGTCCATGAGGACGGCCTGTTCGGCTCGGGCCTCGCAAAGCTGATGCAGGACGAACTGCCCAAGATGGGTTTTGAGATCCTTGACACCATCGCCCATCCGACCCCTGCGCGGGACATGTCGAACATTGCGCTGCAGATCCGCGCCAAGGCTCCCGATCTCGTGATCCCATCGAGTTATTACAACGAGTTCGTGCTGCTCGCGCGCACCATGCAACAGCAGAAGATCCGTCCGAAGGGCGTCTACTGCGTGCTGAACGGCGCCGCCTCCAACTACCGCTTCGTCAAGGAATTCCCGGAAGCGGCGCAATATGTGATGGACACCAACCATTGGTACGACCCGCGCAAGGAGGCCGCACTCGCCTTAAAGAAACAGGTCGAGGCTGACGGCAAGTTCTTCACTTATAATGTCGCGCTGAATTATTCCGACGTGCTGCTGCTTGCAGACGCGATCGATCGCGCCGCCTCCGCCGATCGCAAGGCGATTACGGCGGCGATCGCCTCCTCGACCTTCGCTGGGCACATCATGCCTTATGGCCCGACGCAATTCGTCAACGGCCAGAACACCGGCGCCGAGGTCGTCAACACGCAGGTGCAGGACGGGGACATCAAGGTCATCTTCCCAACCGACTTCGCCGACGCCAAGCCCGTCTTTCCGGTCCCGGCCTGAGGCGCGGGCCGTTGCTCGCGCCCGATATCATCGCGGCGGCGGCTGTCAATGGCCTGACGACCGGGGCAATCTACGCCCTTGTCGCCGTTGGCCTCACGCTGGTCTATGGCGTGCTGCACATCATCAACTTCGCTCACGGGGCGATTCTCGGGGCGGCTATGTTCGCCGCCTATCTCGCCTTCCAGGCCGGCCTCGACCCTTACGTCGCGATGGTTCCGCTCGCCGTCCTGTTCTTCGCGCTCGGCTATGGCGCGCAACGGCTCGTCATCGGTCCGGCGAGCCACGGCGAGGATCGCAACGTCCTGCTCGTCACGCTCGGCCTCGCGATCGTGATCGAAAATCTGCTGCTCGCATTCTTCACCGCCGACACGCGCACGATCGACACCCCCTATGGGTTCTCGACGCTTGATTTCGGGGTTCGTCTTCCTCAGCGTGCCGAAGGCGATCGGCTTCGGCGTCGCCTGCGTGACGAGCCTCGCGCTATGGGGGCTGCTGGCGCTGACTGACACCGGCAAGGCGATCCGCGCGGTGGCGAAAGAGCGCATGGGCGCGGCGCTGGTCGGAATCGACCCGGCCCATATCTTCGCCGTCACCTTCGGGCTCAGCGCCGCTTGCCTCGCGATCGCCGCCTGCCTGCTGCTGCCGATCTTCTATGTCAGTCCGCGGGTCGGCGAGGCCTATGTGTTGATCGCCTTCACCATCGTCGTGCTCGGCGGCATGGGCTCCGTGCCCGGCGCGCTGATAGGGGGCTTGGCCGTCGGGATCGTCGAAAGCCTGAGCGGGCTCTTTTTCGGCGACAGCCTCGGCCAGCTCGGCGTCTATCTGATCTTCATCCTCGTGCTGCTGTTGCGCCCGACCGGCCTGTTCGGAGCGGCCGCCTGATGCGCGTCTACGGCCCCATCGTCCTGGCCGTTCTGGCGCTTGCCGTCCTCGTTCCGCTCACGCGCTCCAACACGATCGCCGACGCCTACGTGATGGTGATGATTATCGCTCTCGCTGGCTACGGTTGGAACTGGCTCGGTGGCTATGGCGGACAATTCTCGTTCGGCCATGCGGCCTTTTTCGGCTCGGGCGCCTACGTCGATGCGGTGCTTCAGGCCCGCTACGGCGTCAACGCCTATGTCGCCTTCGCGTTGGCCGTCGTGACCGGCGCGCTGGTCGGCCTCGCGATCGGCTACCTGAGTTTCCGCGCGCGGCTGCGCGGCTCCTACTTCGCGCTGATCACCCTCGCCTTCGCCGAGGTCATGCGCATCTTGGCCAACGCCGCGCCGATCACCGGCGGCGCGGCCGGAACGCTCATCAGGCTCGAACCGTCGCTTGCCAATTTCCAGTTCCAGAGCCGCCTGCCCTATCTCTTCATCGCCCTTGGCCTTGTCGCGGTCGCCATGCTGCTGACGCGCTGCTTCGAGCGCCGCCGCTTCGGCGCCCGCCTGATGGCGGTGCGAGAGAACGAGGCCGCAGCAGAGGCGCTCGGCGTTGACGTCTTGCGCGTGAAACTGCAAGCGATCTTCTTTTCCGCGGCCCTCACCGCGATCGCCGGCGCCCTCTATGCGCAGTATTTCCTTTTTGTCGACGCCGACATCGGCTTCGGCGCCTGGATCTCGATTGAGGCTCTGATGGGGCCGATCATCGGCGGGCTCGGCACCGTTTTCGGCCCTCTGATCGGCGCGCTGGCGCTCTACTTTCTCGGCGAGTTCACGCGTGGGCTCGCCGGCCGCACTCCCGGAATCGATCTCGTCTTCTTCGGCGTGCTGCTGATCGTCGCCGTCGGCCTTGCACAGGACGGCTTCCAGGGCGCCGGCGTCAGATTGCTGTCCAAATGGCGCAGGCGGCTTGCATGAGCGCGCCGCTCCTGAGGCTCGAGAAGGTCAGCAAGCGTTTCGGCGGCATCGTCGCCGTCAACGACGTGACGCTGCAGGTTCCGCCGGGCGGCGTCACCGGAATCATTGGCCCGAACGGAGCCGGCAAAACGACCCTCTTCAGCCTGATCGCCGGGTCGGAGCGCGCAAGCGAGGGAAGCGTAACCTTCGACGGCAAGGACGTCACTGCGCTCTCAGCCCACACCCGCGCGAGGCTCGGCATCGGCCGCACGTTCCAGATCACCCAGCCGTTTGCGGGCCTGACGGTGCGCGAGAACATCGCGGTCGGCGCCTATCTGCGTCACCCACGGCGCGACGAGGCGCTAGCGCGCGCCGGCGAAGTCGCGAACATCGTCGGCTTGGGCGACCGTCTCGACATCGCGGCGGCGAGCCTGACCGTTTCGGCGCGAAAGCGGTTGGAAGCGGCGCGCGCGCTCGCCACCGCTCCGAAACTGCTGCTGCTCGATGAATGCTTCGCCGGCCTCAATCCGACCGAGGCGCGCGAGTTTGCCGTTGTCATCAGGACCATCGGCGCGCTCGGCGTCACCGTTCTCATGATCGAACATGTGATGCAGGCGGTGATGAGCCTCTGCGCTCACGTCCATGTGCTGGCCGAGGGGCGCCTGATCGCCGACGGCCCGCCGTCAAAGGTGACGCGCGATCCTCGCGTGATCGAAGCCTATCTCGGCAAGGGCGCTGCGGCGCGGCTCGAACGGGACGACGCGCATGTCTGAGCCCCTGCTGTCGGTGAAGCGCCTCCATGCGGGATATGGCGACCTCGAAGTCTTACGCGGCGTCGATCTCGACGTCGAGGGTGGCGCAATCGTCGCGCTCCTCGGCGCCAACGGCGTCGGCAAGACCACGCTCAACAAGGTCCTGTCCGGCCTCGTGACTCCGACGAGCGGCGAGATCCTCTTCGAGGGACGTCGCATCGATGGCCTGGCCCCCCCGGAGATCGTCGCAGCCGGCCTCATCCATGTGCCTGAGGGGCGCAAGCTCTATCCGAACATGACGGTCAGGGAGAATCTGGAGCTCGGGGCCTACAAGCGTGGCCGCGCCGACCGCGGGCGCAGTTTCGAGCGCGTGCTGGCGACCTTTCCGCGCTTGAGGGAAAGGCTCGGCCAGCGAGCCGGCACGCTGTCGGGAGGCGAGCAGCAAATGGCGGCGATCGGCCGCGGCCTGATGGCCTCTCCGAAACTTCTTGTGCTCGACGAGCCCTCGCTCGGCCTCGCGCCGCGGCTCGTCGACGAGATGTTCGAGCTCATCAAACGCCTGAACGGCGAGGGCGTGGCCATTTTGCTCGTCGAGCAGAATGTCGTGCAGTCGCTGGAAATCGCGACGAGAGCTCATGTGATGGAGAACGGCGAAATCTCGCTCTCCGGATCGGGACGTCAATTGCTGGGCGACGACGCGCTGGCCAAAGCCTATTTGGGGATGTGACATGCTTGCAATGCGCTTCGGCTCCCATCTCATCGCTGAGGGAACTGCTGTCCCGCCGCGAGATCGTGCTCGCCGCCGGCGTCTACGACGGTCTCACCGCCTCGCTCGCGGCCGACGCGGGCTTTGCCGCGCTCTACGTCTCGGGCGCGAGCATCGCCTACACGCGGCTCGGACGTCCCGACATCGGCCTCGTGACGCTGATCGGAAGTCGCGGACACCCTGGCTCTGATCCGCGACCGCGTCGCGACGCCGCTGATCGTCGACGCGGACACAGGCTACGGCAATGCGCTGAATGTTCAACGTACGGTGCGTGTTCTGGAGCGCGCCGGCGCCGGTGCGATCCAGCTCGAGGACCAGACGTTCCCAAAGCGCTGCGGGCATCTGCGCGACAAGGGCGTCATTCCGGCGCAGGAGATGGTGGGCAAGATCAAGGCGGCCGCCGATGCGCGCAGCGAGCTCGGAAACCCTCATCATCGCGCGCACCGACGCGGTCGCAGTCGAGGGTTTCGAGCCTGCCATCGCGCGGGCGCATCGCTTCGCCGAGGCGGGCGCCGATGTTCTGTTCATCGAGGCGCCGCGCAGCGAGGACGCAACTCGCAGGAGATCGTCGCGGGCCTTTCCCGATGGGCCGCCGCTGATGGCCAATATGGTCGAGGGCGGCGACACGCCGATCCTGTCCAAGGACCGATTGCAGGCGCTCGGCTTCTCGCTGGTCATCTTCCCAGGCGGCGTCGTGCGCGCGATCGCCCGCGCCGCGCAAAACTTCTACGCAACGCCTGGCGCGCGACGGCACGACCGACGCATTTCGGGACCACATGTTTGATTTCGATGCGCTCAACGCCGTGATCGGCACGCCCGAAATGCTTGCGCTCGGTCGCCGCTACGAGGAGGAGGGCCAATGACCGCCCTCGACCCGGTCACGCTTGCGGTGCTGAAAGGCCGGCTCGAACAGATCGCCGACGAGATGGACGCGACGCTTTATCGCTCCGCCTTCAATCCGATCATCGCGGAAGCGCGCGACGCCTGTCACGGCCTCTATCACGCCGAGACGGGCGCGACGCTGGTGCAGGGTTCGACTGGCCTGCCGATCTTCGTCGGCGCCATGGCCTTCGCGGTGAAGGCCGTGATCGACAAGGTCGCGCGCGACGCTGCGTCTGGCCGTGACGAATTGAAGCCCGGCGACACTTTTCTGTTCAACGACCCCTATGACGGCGGCACGCATCTCAACGATTTCCGCCTCGTCCGGCCCGTGCATCGAGACGGCGAGCTCTTCTGCTGGATCGCCTCGGTCGGCCATTGGCTCGATATCGGCGGCAACGTGCCCGGCGGCTTCAACGCCCGCGCGACCGAATCCTATCAGGAGGGCGTGCGCATCCCTCCGGTCAAGTTCATCCGGCAGGGCAAGATTGACGAGGACATCATCGACATCCTCTCCGCCAACAGCCGCTCGGCGCGCTCCAACTATGGCGACCTCAACGGCCAGCTCAATGCGCTGGCGCTTGGCGAGCGCCGCCTGAGCGAATTGCTTGACGACTATGGCGACGAGACGATCGGCGAAGCCTTCGCCGCGTTCTCGCGCCGCGCCGAGGCGCTCATGCGAGAGAACCTGAGAGCCATTCCCGACGGCATCTACACGTTCGAGGATTATCTCGACAACGACGGCGTCACCGATGTTCCGCTGACGATCGCGCTCGACATGACGATCGCGGGCGACGAAATGACGCTCGATTTCTCGCGCTCCTCGCCGCCCTGCGCAGGCCCGCTCAACATTGCCTATTCGACCGCCGCGGCATGCTGCTACGTCGCGCTCAAGCATGTGTTTCCCGACGTGCCGGCAAACGCCGGATGTCTCGCGCCGATCCGCTTCGTCATTCCGGAGACGACGCTGCTCGGCGTCATGGCGCCCAAGCCAGTCGGCGGCTATACGGAAACGATCCTGCGCGTGATCGGCGTGGTGTTCGGCGCCATCGCGCAGGCCTCGCCGGAGCGCGCGATTTCTGGGCCGTTCGGCACCATCAACGCGCTTTCGCTGGCGGGCCAACGCGACGACGGCTCGCGCTTCGTCATGTTCTCATTCTTTGGCGGAGGCCTCGGCGCAACGCCAGGCAGCGACGGCCTCAGCCACGGCAACAATCCCATCTCGATGGCGACGATCCCGCCGGTCGAAATCCTGGAGGCCTCCTATCCGGTGATGTTCACACAATGGGCGCTGCGCCCCGACAGCGCCGGCGCCGGCCGCTGGCGCGGCGGCCTGGGCGCGATCTACGAGATCGAGGCGCTGGCCGAGACGGGCGCCGATGTGTTTCTGCTCGGCGAGCGCGGAAAATTCCCGCCGTTCGGAACCGCCGGAGGCGGCGCGGCCGCCCTCAACCGCTTCGTATTCGACACGCCCGACGGTCCGCGCTCGCCCCCGCTCGCCTCCAAGATCGTCGACGTCAAGATCAGGAAGGGCGAGCGCATCAGGCTCGAAACCCCCGGCGGCGGCGGTTTCGGGCCGCCTGAGGAGCGCGAACCCGGTAGAGATCGCCCGTGACGTCCGGCTCGGCTATGTGAGCGAGGCGAAAGCTCGCGAACTCTACAATTACGACGAGCCGCAGCACGATGACGCGTCAGGCGATCGTCGGCGTCGACGTCGGCGGCACATTCACCGACCTCGTGTTGTTTGACGGCGACACGGGGCGTTTCGTCACGGCGAAGACGCCGTCGCAGCGCGGCGACGAAGCGAGGGGTTCCTGACCGGGCTCGAGGCGCTCGGCCGCATCGCAGAGTTCAGCGCCATCGTGCACGGCACGACGGTCGGGACCAACGCGTTGCTGGAACGCAAGGGCGCGCGGGTCGGGCTCATCACGACGCCAGGGTTTCGCGACGTCCTCGAAATGCGCCGTCGCGACCGACCGCGCACCTGGGGATTGCGCGGCGATTTCATTCCCGTCGTCGAGCGCGATTTCGCGGTCGAAGTCGCCGAGCGCACGCTGGCGGACGGATCGATCCGCGTCGCGGTCGATATCGAAGAGGTCGCCGCGCAAGCGAAGTCCCTCGCGGCGCAAGGCGCCGAGGCGCTCGCCATCGTGTTCGTCAACGCCTACGCCAATCCCGCCAATGAGCGCAACGCCGCGGCGGCGGCCCGCGCCGTCTGGCCGAACGAGCATGTCACGGCCTCACATGAGATCCTGCCCGAGATCCGCGAGTTCGAGCGCGCGTCGACGACGCGCGCTCAACGCCTACTTGCAGCCGGTCGTCGGCAACTATCTCAATCGCCTGCAGGGCGCGCTCAAAGACCGGGACTTCGTCGGCGACTTCCATATCGTGCAGTCGAACGGCGGCGTGACGTCGGTCGAAGGCGCGCGCAAATTCCCGGTGCGCACCGCGCTCTCCGGTCCCGCCGCGGGCGTGATTGCGGCGTCCCAAATCGCCAACGCGGCGGGGTTCGAGAATGTGATCACCGCCGATCTCGGCGGAACGTCGTTCGACGTTTCACTGATCGCAGGGGGCGAGGCTTCGCTCGCCGCGCAGACGACGATCGATTTCGGGCTCGTCATCCGCACGCCGATGATCGAGATCACGACCATCGGCGCCGGAGGCGGCTCGATCGCCTCTGTCGATCGCGGCGGGCTGCTGCAGGTGGGTCCGGAGAGCGCAGGCTCCGTGCCCGGACCGGTCTGCTACGGCGCCGGCGGCGACAGGCCGACCCTGACCGACGCCCATGTCGTGCTGGGCCGCATCAATGCCGAGCGGCCGATCGGCGGCAAGCTCGCAAGGCTCGACGTCGAGGCCGCAAGGCGCGCCATCCTCACGCATGTCGGCGATCCGCTGGGGCTCGACGCAGACGCGGCGGCCGCGGCGATCGTGCGGATCGCCAACGCGCGAATGGCTGGCGCGCTGAGACTCGTGTCGATCGAGCGCGGCCACGATCCAAAGGTCTTTGCCCTGATGCCGTTCGGCGGCGGCGGCCCGCTGCACGCGGGCGCTCTGGTCAAGGAGGTCGGCCTCCAGGCGGCGATCGCCCCGCGCTATCCGGGCCTCACCTCCGCATTCGGCTGCGTAATCGCCGATCTGCGTCACGATCAGGTCCAGACCCTCAACTGGCTCCTCGACACGCTCGACGAAGCGGCGCTGCAACGAAAGCTCGTCGAGGAAGGCGCGTCGGCAAAGCGAATCGTCGAGAGCGCCGGCGTGCCGGTCGAGCGCATCGACGTGCTGTTCGAATTCGACATGCACTACATCGGGCAGACCCATGCGATCGCCGCGCCCCTGCCCTTCCCCTTCAGCGGCGCCGGGCCCGTCGTGACGGCGGCTCAGGTGCGGGAGGCGTTCGAGACGAGCTACGTCGCGCGATTCAGCCGCAAGCTCGACGGCGTTCCGATCAAGATCGTGTCGCTGCGGTCCGCAGCCATCGGCCGACGTCCGCGCTTCGACCTGACAAGGCTTGCGCCGCCGCCGGGCGCTTCGCTCGAGGAGGCGAGGCGCGGGATGCGCAAGGTCTGGTTCGACGGCGCTCAGTGCGAGACCACGATCTGGTCGCGGTTGGATTTGCCGGTCGGCGCGCTCGTTGAAGGGCCTGCAGTTCTCGAACAGCCGGACGCGACGATCGTCGTCGATCCCGGGTTGCGCGCGCGCGTCGACGCGCTCGGCAACGTGATCCTCGAAAGGATCGGGACGTGAACGAGACCAAGACGGCCCTTCTGCTCGTGGATCTGCAGAACGACTTTGTGCACGAAAAAGGGCGTACGCGCGAGGAGGACAGGCAAACGCGGACATTGCGGCGCTGCCAGCCCGATTGAAACCGCTCGCCGATCTCGTGCGTCGGCGCGGCGGCCTCATCGTCTCCACACATTTCACGCTCGTGCCCGGACGAGGCGGCGAGCCGCTGATCTCGGCGCACCTGAGAGCGTTGCGTCCGTTTCTGCGCAAGGGCGATTTCGCGCCCGGCGCTTGGGGGCATGCGCTCGTCGACGAGCTTGGCCCCTCCGATTTCCAGATCGAAAAGATCGCCTACTCGGCCTTCTACATGACGAGGCTCGAATGGGTGTTGCGCAAGGCAGGCGTGGAGCGGCTCGTCGTCGGGGGCATCGTGACCAATGGCGGCGTGACCTCGACGGTTCGCGATGCGCATGTGCGCGACATCGAGACGACGGTGCTGGAGGACGGCTGCGCCGCCTTCGATCCTGTAACCCATGCGACCGCGATCACGGGGCTGAGGACGGTTGCGCGCTGCGCAAGCATCGCCGACATCCTCAATGAGTGGCCCGCATGATGATCAAGGCTCCCCCTTCCGCGTTCGAGACAGCCGCGCAAGTGGTGGTTGTCGGCGCGGGCGCCGCCGGATTATGCGCCGCGCTCGCGGCGAGCGAGGCCGGAGCGGAAGTCGTCGTCCTGGAACGCGACACCGTCCCGCGCGGCTCTACCGCGCTTTCGGCGGGTCTGATACCGGCCGCAGGCACGCGCTTCCAGCGTGCGCTTGGCCTTTCCGATTCGCCTGATCTGTTCAGCCGCGATATCCAGGCGAAGGCGCACGGCGAGGCGGACCCGGCCCTCGTCGAACTCGTCGCGCGCCAGGCGGGCCCGACCGTCGAATGGCTCGCCGACGGCTACGGCCTGCCGTTCTCGGTGGTGGACGATTTCGACTATCCCGGCCACAGCGCGCGCCGCATGCACGGCCTGCCGAGTCGCTCCGGGTTGGAACTCGTCGACCGTTTGCGGGCTGCGGTTGAACAGACGCCGGCGACGCTGCTGACGCAGGCGACTGTCACGACGCTCTTTAACGACGCTCGCCGCGTGCACGGCGTTGAGGTCATGAGGCCCGACGGCGCACGGGAGGCGATCGGTTGCAAGGCGCTGGTGCTCGCCTGCAACGGCTACGGCGGAAATCCCGACCTAGTCGCGCGCCACATTCCCGCGATGAAGGACGCGCTCTACTTCGGCCATCCCGGCAACCGCGGCGACGCGGTGATTTGGGGCCAAGAGCTCGGGGCGAAGCTCGCGCATCTTTCCGGCTATCAGGGGCATGGCTCGGTAGCGCACCCCCACGGCGCGCTGATCACTTGGGCGACGATCATGGAGGGCGGCTTCCAGGTCGATTCGACCGGCGCGCGTTTCAGCGACGAGAGCCGTGGCTATTCCGAGCAGGCCGAGGAGGTGATCGCGCGGGCCGGCGGCCTCGCCTGGACGATCTTCGACGCACGCATCGCGGCGATCGCCAGACAATTCGAGGATTTTCGGCAGGCAGAAGCCGCGGGCGCGATCCTCAAAGCGGACACGATCGAGGCGCTCGCGGCTCGGCTCTCATTGCCGGCCGGAACGCTGGTCTCGACCTTCGCCGAGGTCGAGGCGCTGAAGCGCGTCGGCGGCGCGGATCGTTTCGGCCGCACCTTCGCGGGCCGCCCGGCGCTGGCGGCGCCGTTCTGCGGCGTGAAGGTGACGGGCGCCCTGTTCCATACCCAGGGCGGACTCGTCGTCGACGACGACGCGCGCGTCGTGTGGGAGGACAGCGGCAAGGCGGCGAACCTATACGCTGCGGGTGGCGCGGCAGCGGGGGTTTCCGGTTCAAAAGCCAGCGGCTATCTCTCCGGCAACGGACTCCTGACAGCCACGACGCTCGGACGCATCGCCGGTCGCGCCGCGGCGGGGACGTGACGCGCCGCTGCTCAAACGAGAGACGAGAGAGCCATGTCTCTCGGTCCTCCTTCAACCGGCTCCACTCAGCCCGGCTCGGCCAATCGGTGTCGTCGGGGCGCACCCGACGCTTTGCGTTCAGGGACGGATGAGCGCAAGCCGAACAGCTCGGGCGGCGAAAAAAGAGCGCGTGCCGGGGTCGCCAGCCTGACAGCGACAACGTCTTCGACGTCCGGCTGGAGCCGTGAAGAGATCTTCGTCGGCGTCGCAATGACGACAGAGGAAACTCTTCCTCGGCGCCAACGGCAGGATCTCGGACGTGCTCTTTTAGACGGGGCAGAACCGCGAAACCTAAGCTTCAGGGCAATGTATAAGCGGTTTTGACCGTCGTATAGAAGTCCGCGGCGTAACGGCCTTGTTCGCGCGCGCCGAGGCTAGAGCCTTTCCGGCCGCCAAACGGCGCGTGGTAGTCGATGCCCGCAGTGGGCAGGTTGACCATGACCATGCCCGCCTCGGCGTTGCGTTTGAAATGCGTGGCGTACTTGAGGCTCGTTGTGCATATTCCCGCACAAAGGCCGAAGCGCGTGTCGTTGGCGATATGGAGGGCATCCTCGTAGTCGCGCGCCGCAATCATTGCCGAGACGGGGCCAAAAATTTCCTCGCGCGAAATCCGCATCGAATTGTCAGCGTCAAGGAATAGCGCCGGCGACAGATAGAAACCGGGGGTCGGGCGATTCAGGCGCTCTCCGCCGACCGCCAGTCTGGCGCCTTCCGCTCGGCCGATCGAGACATAGGACAAATCCTGCTCAAGCTGCGTCGAATCGACCACCGGCCCGACGTGCGCCCCCGGCGTCAAGGCGTTGTCGACCACGAGGGCGCCCATGCGCTCGATCAAGGCGTCGGCGAACCGCTTGTAGATGGACTGCTCGACAATGATGCGTGACGAGGCCGTGCACCGCTGGCCGGTGGCGAAATAGGCGCCGTTGACGGCGCATTCGACGGCATTGGCAAGATCGGCATCCGCCAAAACGACGAGCGGATTCTTGCCCCCCATTTCGAGCTGGAACTTTCGCATTGCGCCCGCACAAGCGGCAGCGACCCGCGTGCCGGTCGCAATCGAGCCAGTAAACGTGACGGCGTCAATGCCGGCGTGGTCGAGAATCGCCTGGCCGACGACCGGGCCCCTTCCCATCACGAGATTGAACACGCCCTTTGGAACACCGGCGCGAACGAGAACTTCGGCGAGCGCGTGCGCGGAGCCTGGTACGAGGTCGGCCGGCTTGAACACGACCGCGTTTCCGTAAGCGAGGGCCGGCGCAATTTTCCAGGCGGGAATCGCGATCGGGAAATTCCACGGCGCGATGATCCCGACGACGCCAACGGGTTCCCGCGTCACCTCGATATCGACATTGGGCCGCACAGAAGCCAACTTCTCCCCGGGAATTCGCAGGGCCTCGCCGGCGAAGAAATCGAAGATCTGTCCGGCTCTGCCGACCTCGTATGTCGCTTCCAATAACGTCTTGCCCTCTTCGCGGGCGAGAAGCCGCGCCAATTCCTCACGCCGTGTGAGGATCTCCGTCGAGGCTCTCAGGAGGATGTCGTGTCGCTCTTGTGGGGTCGTGCGCGCCCAAGCCGCGAAGGCGGAATGGGCCGCCTCGACCGCGGCCCCCACCTGGGCGGCGTCGGCCTGGGCGTATTCGCCGACAACGTCGGCCGTGTCCGACGGATTGATGTTGCGCGAGACGCTCGCGCCTTCCACCCACTCGCCCGCAATGTAGTTCTTATGCAGCATGAGTATTCGCCTCGCCCGGCTATCCACAGGCCGCCGCTCATCTCGGAGCTTGGCCATCCCGACGGCCCGCACAAGGCGCTCCGCGTGAGCCGGAACACGCTCTTCGCAGCCCGAAAGGTTAGACCCCTTTTTCGCACGAATTTCAATTTCGGCCTGAGGGGGTATCGGCTTAGCCCAGAGATCGTCGCCAGAGTACGCCGATGCACGGCGGCGTCGAGGACCAGACAGCGCTTTTGGCGCGAGAGCGATCCTCACTTGTAAGCGGCAGAAGCGAAGACGCAGGCGGCGCGCGCGTTACCAGGCGGGCGCCGACGGCGCCGGCAGGGCGTCGGCAAAAGAAGGCTCCTCGTCAGCGCCGACCGCGAGCGGGCCGGCACAAGCCATCGCCAGATGCGACGGGCAAGGTGCCGCCAAGAGGAATAGATCTGGTGTTGAGGAGCTGCTGAGGGCGGGCCACCGCTTCAGCCCGCGAACATGACGTCCAGTCGCTTTTGCGAACTCATCGCTTACCCCCTAAGAGGTATGTCCCGGGAGAGGAAAAACTCGCAGCACAATCTTCGTGGAGTAGCGCTTGCGCTCAACAGACTGGCGTCGCCTGCGCAGCAACACCAACCAAGGCTGCCGGAAGCTGGGTCGCCCTCTGGCGGCTGCGGCCGAGGCTTCCCACATCGACTCCATCGCTTGACCAAGGCTGCGTTCATGAACGCCATCTCAAAAATTGCCGATTCAGAGGCTGCGCCGACGCTGAAAGAGGCGATGCGCCTCGTCGCTGGCGGCGTCAGCGTCGTGACCGCCGGCGACGGCGACGAGCGCACCGGCCTTACCGTCACCTCCGCAATGTCGCTGTCGATCCACCCGCCGACCATGATCATCTGCGTGAACCGCAATGCCTCGGCGCTCCGCGTCATCGAGCGGCGACGGCATTTCTGCGTAAACGTTCTGTCCGGCGATCACGAGCCGATCGCCGAGCTGTTTGCCGGCCGCGGCGGCGCCAGGGGCCCTGCCCGATACGGAGAGGCCCAGTGGCGGCCGCAGGCGACCGGCGCGCTGGCGCTGCAAGACGCGATCGCAGCGATCGATTGCGAGGTCGAAGAGATGATCGAGCGCCACAGCCACGTGATCGTTATCGGCGCTGTGCGAGCCGTGACCGCCGCCCACGGCGAGCCGCTAGTCTATTCCCAGGGCCGCTACCACAGACTGTCCCGGTCGTGAGCGGCGAGGACCGATGCGGGCTTGCGTCTGCGGCCTGCGGGGCGTGCGCGAGCCATTCGGGCTTCACATCCCACCGATGCATGCGCGTCCCTCAAGACGGGTAGACTAAGTTGACAATTTTTATAGACTTTCTATTATACCGCCAGGGGAGCGGGGTTGCGCCCGGGCCGGGGCAAGGCCGAAGCGCACGCCGACTCCGCTCAACCAGCAGGGGTAAAAGGATGACGAATAAAGCTCCTATCCGTCGGGCCGCAGGCGTTGCGCTCGCGATCATGGCTCTCGCCGTCGGAATTGGCGCAGCGACTTCGGTCCAGGCCGGCCCGGTCGTCGACAAGATAAAGGAGCGCGGCGTCATCCGGGCCGGCGTCGGCAGCCAGCCCGGCTTCTTTTCGCCCGACGCCAACGGCAAGTGGCAGGGGTTCTTCGTCGATTTCGGCCGCGCGCTCGCTGTGACCGTGTTCAACGACCCGGACAAGGTCGAGTTCACCAACGCATCGCCCCAGCAGCGCCTTCCCGCATTGCAGGCCGGGCAGTTCGACGTCCTGCTTTCCGGCGTAACCGAGACGATTGCCCGCTCCTTCAAGCTGAACTTCAATTTCGGCCCGGTCGTCTTCTACGATGGCCAGGGAATTCTGGTGAAAAAATCGCTCGGCGTGACCAAGGCGTCCGATCTCGACGGCGCCTCGATCGGCGTGCAGAGCGGCACCACGGGCGAACTCAACATCGCCGACTTTTTCAAGAAGACGGGCAAGACCTACAAGCCTGTAGTGATCGAGGACACCAACACCTTCACGCAGGCGCTGCTTTCGGGCCGCGTCGACGCGCTCACCCAGGACGCCTCCGATCTTGGCCTACGACGCGCGGCGCTTCCCACTCCCGACGACTACGTGTTGCTGCCGGAGCGTCTGTCGAAAGAGCCGCTCGCGCCCGCAATCCAATGGGGAGACGACCAATGGCTCCAGATCGTGAATTGGACCGTCTACGCCACCATCCAGGCGGAGGAGTTTGGCATCACCAGTCAGAACGTCGACACCTTCCTCAACAGCGACGATCCGGCGATCAAGCGCTTCCTCGGCGTTGACACGTCGCTTGGCGAGTTGATCGGCCTCGATCCCAAATTTGCCTACAACATCATCAAGAAAGTCGGGAACTACGGGGAGATCTTCGAGCGCAACCTCGGCAAGTCGACCAAGATCGGCTTCGACCGGGGCTTGAACCGGCTCTGGACCCAGGGCGGCCTCTTGTACTCGCCGCCGTTCCGTTGACACGCTGAGGAGCCGGCGTCGCGTCGGCTCCCGTCCCCCTGAGACGGAACCCAGAACCCGATGACTGACGCCCGGGCGCTGCTGCCTCCCGCTGACGAAAACCGCCTGACGGCGTTTCGGCGCTGGTGGGGCGATTATGCGCTGGCGCAGGCGATCGGCTTGGCCGCTGCGGCGGTTATCCTGGCCTTCCTCGCCTCTAACGTTGTTTGGAGCATGCGTCAGCGCGGCATGTCGCCGAGCTTCGACTACCTGACGCAGCCCGCGAATTTCGACATCTCCGAGTCGCTGATCGTCTATCGCGCCGGCAACTCCTACGGCCGTGCGATCCTGGTCGGCCTTCTCAACACCATCAAACTCGCCGTGTCCGGCTGTGCGCTGGCCACTGCCCTCGGCGTGACTTTGGGCCTGATGCGCGCCGCCGGCAATCCGCTGCTCGCCAGGCTCGTGGCGTCCTACGTCGAGGTTGTCCGCAACACGCCGCTGGTGCTTCAACTGTTCTTCTGGATTGCGCTGACGCACACGCTGCCCCCGGTTCGGCAGGCGCTCGAACCCCTGCCCCACAGCTATCTTTCTGTGCGGGGCGTCTTCCTGCCCTGGATCACGGTCGAGGGCGGCGCGATCTGGCCGATCGTCGTCTTTTTCGTCCTGCTCGCTTGGGTCGTTCACGCGATCCACAAGCGCGTGGGACGACCGCTGTCGACATTTGAGTGGCTAGGCGTCCTCCTGGCGGTCGTTATCATCCCGACCGCCTGGATCTATGGCGAGGGAGTCCGGCTCGCCGCCGATCTGCCCGTTCTCAAGGGATTCAACATCGTCGGGGGCATAAGCCTCACGCCTGAATTCGCGGCGATGCTGGTCGGATTGTCCGTCTATTATGCGGCGAATATTGCTGAAATCGTGCGCAGCGGCCTGCAATCCGTCACCGCCGGGCAATGGGAAGCGGGCCGCGCGCTCGGGCTTCATCGCACCCGCGTGCTTCAACTCGTCGTCCTGCCGCAGGCCATGCGGGTGATCACGCCGCTCATGACCTCGACCTATCTCGACCTGACCAAAGACACGACGCTCGGCGTCCTGATCGGGTTCACCGAGGTCACCGCCGTGATCAAGACGAGCGCCAACAACACCGGCAACGCGGTCGAGACGCTCCTCGTGCTCGTCGTCGTGTTCCTCTCGCTCAGCCTCCCCGTGTCGGCGGCGATCAACGCGTACAATCGCATGCTGGCTCGGCGCGGAGTGGTCACGTCATGACCATTTTGCTCGAGGGCGCGCAACGAGCGCAGCCAAAGTCGGACCGGTGGCGGACAGCTGCGGCGCGTCTCTTCTCCTCGCCTGTCAACGCCGTGGTGACGGTCGTCGTCGCCGGCATAATCGCCGCCGCGCTTTGGCAATTCTCCCGCTGGGCGGTGTTTGACGCGGCCTGGACCGGCGGCCCGGAAGGCTGCCGCGCGCGCAGCGGCGCCTGCTGGCCGTTCGTCTGGACCAACGCCCAGCTTATGCTCTTCGGCGTCTACCCCCAGGACTTGCTATGGCGGCCGGCCGTCAGTCTCGTAATCATGGCGGGCTTGATCGTGGCGAGCATGATCCCGCGTTTGTGGAGCGCGGCGCTTGCGCTGTCGTGGGTCGTGGTCCCGGCTGCCGTCTGCATCCTGCTTTCCGGAGCTCTGTTCGGCCGACCGGTTTCGACCAACGAATGGGGCGGACTGCCCCTCACGCTGCTCGTCTGGATGATCGCCTTCGCCGGCGCGTTCGTTGTCGCCGTGCCGCTGGCCCTGGCGCGGCGCTCGAAATTGGGGGGCCTGCGCACCGCGACGATCGTTGTGATTGAACTTGTTCGCGGCGTGCCGATGCTGGTTGCGCTCTACGTCAGCCGGTTCATCGTGCCGATGATGGCGCCGGGGTTCGAGGTGAACCTGTTCGTCAGCGTGGAGGCGGCGCTGATCCTGTTCGTGGCCTCCTACCTCGCCGAGATCGTTCGCGCGGGCCTACAGGCGCTGTCGCGCGGTCAGACCGAGGCGGCGAGCGCGCTCGGTTTAGGCTACTGGCGCACGATGCAGTTAATCCTGCTGCCCCAAGCGCTCCGCGCAGTGATCCCGGCGCTGGTCAATCTCGGTATCGGCGTTCTGCTCAGCACGCCGCTCGTTGCGGTGATCGGCATGACGGATTTCCTAAGCGCCGTACGCGAGGCGGCGAGCCACGAGCAGGAATGGCCCGGCTGCTATACGACGGCCTACTTTGTCGCCGGGCTTGTCTTCTTCTTCATCTGTTTCCTTGCGTCACGCTACAGCCGTTGGCTGGAGCGGCGCCTACGCGCGGCGGAACATGGCTGAACAGGCATCGCTCGATTCCGGGAAAGACCGATATAGAACGGGCGAGAGTCCGGGATTGCGCGCGGCCAACACGCCGGCGATCGAGTTCGTCGGGGTTGAAAAGTGGTACGGCGCGTTTCACGTCTTGCGCGACATCCGCCTTGCCGTCGACCCCGGCGAGAGGGTTGTCGTCTGTGGGCCGTCGGGCTCCGGCAAGTCGACAATGATCCGCTGCGTCAACCGCCTGGAGGAACATCAGAAGGGCACGATTCGCGTCAACGGCGTCGAACTGACACCGTCGCTCAAGCAGACAGACCGCGTCCGGCGCGAAGTCGGCATGGTGTTCCAGCAATTCAACCTGTTTCCCCATTTGACCGTGCTGGAGAACTGCGTTCTGGCGCCGGTCTGGGCCGAGGGCGTGAAGCGCGGGCAGGCGGAGGAGCGAGCCTACGCGCTGCTCGCCAAAGTGAGGATCGCCGACCAAACGCATAAATATCCGTCCCAGCTTTCCGGCGGCCAGCAGCAGCGCGTGGCGATCGCCCGGGCGCTCTGCATGAACCCGAAGATCATGCTGTTCGATGAACCGACATCGGCGCTCGATCCAGAGATGGTCAAGGAAGTGCTGGACACTATGACCGCGCTCGCAAGCGATGGCATGACCATGATCGTCGTCACCCACGAGATGGGCTTTGCGCGTCGGGTCGCGGACAAGGTCGTCTTCATGGACAAGGGCGAAATCGTCGAGGCGAGCGATCCGGAAGAATTCTTCACCGCCCCAAGGCAGGAACGCGCCCGGCAGTTCCTCAGTCAACTCCTGCGTTGATAGTCCCCGCATCCGTCGCTAGAGGTCGCCATGACGAACCCGACCCGAATTCGCGCAACCGCCACAGCGAAGATCACACATCGCGGGCGGCCCGAGCTCACGGCCTTGCTTCTGATCGAGGACCTCGGCGCCGCGGCCGCGCTCGTCCTGGTCGCGCGGGAATTGAACGCCGCGCGAAAAGCGCGATCTCAACTCCGATTTCGGTTCTGGGCTGAAGTTCGCGATAAGATCGCACATCCGCCGCAAAAGCTCAGCCTTGGGGCGGAAAGGCTCGGCGCATCGGCGCCGCTTTGAATCGCAGCGGGATCGGGCGAGACCGATCGACGAGAAAGGACCGACCGATGACCTCGCAAAGGCAGATGAAGCTCGGCGCGTTCATGCGGCCGACGACGATTCATACCGGCGCCTGGCGCTATCCCGGCGCGTACCCGGACGCCAATTTCAATCTCAGCCATCTCTTGAGCTTCGCCCGGACGCTTGAGCGCGGCAAGTTCGACGCCTTCTTCATGGCGGATCACCTCGCGGTCTTGAACATGCCGGTCGAGGCCTTGAAACGAAGTCACACCGTCACATCCTTCGACCCCCTGACGCTCCTGCCGGCGATCGCCGTCTCGACCAAGAACCTGGGGCTGATTGCGACGGCGTCGACGACGTTCGAGCAGCCGTACCTGATCGCCCGGCGATTCGCCTCGCTCGACCATCTCAGCGGCGGGCGCGCAGGCTGGAACGTCGTCACCACCTCGAACCCGGACGCGGCGCTGAATTTTGGTCTGGAAGAGCACATGGAGCACGACGAACGCTACCGCCGGGCGCGCGAATTCTTTGACGTGGTTACGGGCCTGTGGAATTCGTGGGCGGACGACGCCATCATCCGCGACGTCGACAACGGGATCTTCTTCGATCCCGACAAGCTGCACGTGCTCAACCACAAGGGCCCGTACCTTTCGGTGCGTGGGCCCTTGAACATCGCGCGTCCCGTGCAGGGTTGGCCGGTGATCGTGCAAGCAGGCGCCTCCGACGCCGGCCGCCAACTCGCGGCGGAAACGGCGGAAGTCGTGTTCGCGGCGGGGTCGCGCCTCGAGGCGGACCAGGCGTTCTACGCAGACGTCAAGGCGCGCGCCGAAAAGGCCGGGCGCGATCCCGAACACCTCAAAATCCTGCCAGGCGCGTTCGTGGTGGTGGGCGAGAGCGACGCGGAGGCGCGCGAGAAGCGGGCGAAGCTCGACAGCCTCGTCCACTACGAGAGCGCGCTTGCTTCGCTCTCAATTGCGCTCGGCCACGACGCTTCCGGCTTCGATCCGGACGGGCCGCTGCCCGAGATCCCCGAATCGAACGCCAGCAAATCGAGCCGGGCTCGCGTTGTCGCGCTGGCGAAGCGTGAGAACTTGACGGTGCGCCAGCTTGCGCAACGGCTCGGAGGGTATTCCGGACTCGCCTTTGTCGGAACGCCGAAGACCGTCGCCGATCAGATGGAGCAATGGTTCGTCGGCCGCGGATGCGACGGCTTCAACATCATGTTCCCGTTCCTGCCCGAAGGGCTCGACGCCTTCGTCGATAAGGTGATTCCGGAACTGCAGCGCCGCGGCCTGTTCCGGACCGAGTACGAAGGCGCGACTTTGCGGGAAAATCTCGGCCTGCCGCGGCCGAAGAACCAATTTTTCGGCTGAGACGCGCGTCGCCGTTCTGCGGGTGTTCGGGCGCTACGGCGCCGAGGCCGCGGCGGACTTGATCACCGGGGGGCCGTCATCGGCTGCGACTGCGGGTTGCTCCGGCGCATGGCTCGCAGGCAGGAGATCCGGAACGCCCCACCGGCGAAAAGCGCCCCAAACTCCGCGGGGCTCGAACAGAATGACCGCGATCGAGATCACGCCTAGGAGGATCAGGTACCAGGCGCCGAAATCGGCCAGCCACTGGCGCAGCGCAAAGAAAATGATCGCGCCGAGGATCGGCCCTTCAAGGCTGCCGATGCCGCCGATCACCACGATAAAGATGATGTCGATGGTCCAGTCGGTGATGTTGAACGAAGCCGTGGGCGCGACGCGCAGTTTCTCGAGCGCCGTCATCACCCCGGCGAGGCCGAGGAAGGGCGCGGTCCACAGGAAGCAGAGGACACGCGTCTTGACGAGATCGACGCCCGCGGCGCCCGCCGCCTCCTCGTTGTCGCGCATCGCCGTGAGGCCCAGTCCGATGCGCGAGCGCAACAGCGCCCAGGTCGCCACGAAGGCGAACAGGGCAAGCCCGAGGCTCATCCCGTAAAAAAGATCCATGCGCTCGCTCAATCGTGCGCCGAACTGCTTGATCACCGGAATCGGCACGCTAGTGCCCGACCCGCCTCCGAAGCCGGGCAATTTGCCGGCGATCAACATCAGCACGTCCGCGGCGACCCACGTGCCGACCGCGAGGTAGGCGGTGCGCAGGCGGAAGATCACCGCCATCACCGGCACGGCGATGACGAGGGTCGTGAGCGCCGCGAGCGGAACGGCGGCCCAGACGCTGAGATGCGCGAGCGCGGTTAAGCCAAAGAAGGCGTAGGCGCCGACCCCGACGAATCCCTGCTGGCCGACGGAGATGATGTCGGCGTAGCCCGCGAGCAAATTCCACATCAGCGCCAGCGTCAGCACGATGAAGAACTCGGTCAGCACCGTAAGGCTATTGGCGTCGAACAGCCACGGGCCGGCAACACAGCCGATGACCGCGGCGAGAAGGACGGCGCGAGCCCCGAGCAGAATTTGCTTCGCCGGGAATCGCATCGGCTCACCCTCTGGCGAACAGGCCCTGCGGACGCAGGACGAGCGCGACGAGGAACACGAGATGCTGGGCGAGAATCTGCCAGGAGGCGTCGATCTGCGAGCCGAAGTTCTGCGCGATGCCAATGATCACGCCGCCAGCGAGCGTGCCCCACAGGCTGCCGAGGCCGCCAAGCACCACGGCCTCGAAGGCGGCCAGCAGCCGGCTCGGCCCGATCGCCGGATCGAAGTTGGTCCATACCGACATGCAACAGGCCGCCGTCAGCATGGTGATGGCGATCACGCCCATGGCGATCGGATAGATCCGCGCCGAGGTAAGTCCGATGAGGTCGGCGGCGGCCGGGTCATCGCTGACCGCACGGATTCTGGCCCCGATCGCCGTGCGATAGAGAAACGCGTCGAGTCCGGCGATCAGCGCGACCGCGAGCCCGAACACGAGCAGCGGATATACGCCGACGTCGATCGGACCGAGGCGAAATGCGGCAAGCTCGATCGCGCCGCCCGAGAGCTTGCGGGTGTTGGGGCCGAAGCCTTCGAGGAGGCCGTTCTGGATGATGATCGACAGGCCGAAGGTCACGAGCAGGATTGGCAGGATGCCTTTGCCGACCGTACGCTGAAGAAGATAGCGCTGCAGGAGATAGCCCGCGCCAAAGGCGACCGGTATGAGGATCAGCGCCACCAGGAACGGCGACCATCCGAGGACGCCGGTCAGCGACAGGATGACGAACGAGAACAGCACGATCATGTCGCCATGCGCAATGTTGACGAAGCGCATGACGCCAAGCGACAGCGACAGCCCCAGCGCGAACAGCGCATAGAGGCCGCCGATCAGCACGCCCTGCACGATAAGGTTGAGAAAGATCTCGATCATGACGGTCAAGCGCCGAAGTAGTGTTGCATGATCGTCTCCCGAGCGGCGTCGGCCGGGCGGCCGGACAGCGACACTTCCCCTTCGAGAAAGCAGTAGAAGCGGTCTGCGACGGCCAGCGAGCGGGTAATGTCCTGCTCCACCACAATCACCGAAACGCCGCGCTCGCGCACGCGCGGAATGATCTTGTAGAGCTCGTTCACGATCAGCGGCGCCAACCCAAGGCTGATCTCGTCGCACAGCAGCAGGCGTGGATTGGCGAGCAGCGCCCGGCCGAGAGCGACCATCTGCTGCTGTCCGCCTGAGAGTTCACGCGCGCGCTGGTCGCGCCGCTCGGCGAGGATCGGAAACCACTCGTAGACCTGATCGAATCCGATCTCCCCCTGGCGCCCGAGCTCCCAACCGATCCGCAGGTTCTCGAACACGCTCAAGCTCGGAAACAGCTTGCGGCCCTCGGGGACGAGCGCGATTCCCTTAGCGACGATATCGCGGGTCGCGAACGCGGACAGGTCGTCGCCAACGAAGCGCGCAGAGCCGGTGACGCGGCCGGCCTGGCGGACCAGGGCCTTGAGGAACGACGACTTGCCAGCGCCGTTGGCCCCGATGATCGACACGATCTCGCCTTCGGCGACGGTGAGGTCGACGTCATGCACGGCCTGGAAGGCGTCGTAGAAGACGCAGAGCTTTTCGACAGCGAGGAGGGCGGTCATCGGCAGGCCGCGACGCGATTGTCACGCCCCAAGGTACACCTCCCGCACTCGCTCGTCAGCGAGCACCGCGTCGGGCGCGCCCTCGCAGATGATCGCGCCGAAGTGCAGGACCGCAAGCCGGCTTGCAATGCGCTTGAGGGCATGGATGACGTGTTCGACCCACACGATCGTCGCGCCCTGCGCATGGATGGCGGAGAGGATCGCGAGCAGATCGTCGCATTCGGCGTCGGTCAGTCCGCCGGCAATTTCATCGAGCAGAAGGAGCTTCGGTTTGGCCGCAATCGCTTTGGCGAGCTCAAGCCGCTTGAGGTTCAGCAGCGAGAGCGCACGCGCGGGCTTGGCGGCGAGCGCAGAGAGGCCGGTGAGCGCCAGGGCTTCGTGCGCCTCGCGTCGGCCAGCGGGAATCGCCAGGCCGCCGCCGTGCGTCGCGGCGACCAAGACGTTCTCGAACACGCTCATGTGGGTGAACGGCTTGGGCACCTGATAGGTGCGGCCGATTCCGAGCCGGCGGCGCAGCCACACTTTCATCGTCGTGACGTCCCTGCCCATGAAGGAAATCGCGCCCTCGTTCGGCGGCAGCACGCCAGCGATCAGGTTAAACAGGGTCGACTTGCCGGCGCCGTTCGGGCCGAGCACGCCGAGCACCTCGCCCGTCCGCACGGTCAGGTTCAGCTCCTCGATGACGCGGAGGCCGCCGAAGCGACGCGACACGCCAGTGAGCTGAAGCATCGGGCCATCCGCCGCGGGCGCTCCCCCGGCGGATGGCGTCGCCGTCCGATCAGCCATGGACGATCGGCTCCATCCTCCCGCCCACCGGGATGTTCGGTGCGGTCGTGTTGTCGACGTTGACGAGATCGAATGGGAAGGTCTTGCCTTTCTTCCACTGGCCGATGACGAGCGGCGTCGCGCACGTGTTCGGATAGGGGCCCTTGGTGAAGCTGATCGGCCCGACGATCGAGGCGTACTCCATCTTGGAGATCGCGTCGCGGATTGAGGCCGGATCATCGAGGTTTTGCGTCCGCTTGAAGACATCGAGCGCGGTCTCGAACAGCGCGTGGCGGAAGCCGAGGGTCATCGATACCTGCTTCCCGCTGGCCTTTTCGTAGGCGTCGGCAAGTTCCTGCGATGTCTGGCCGGTCAGGCCGGACTTGAACGGGCTGGTGGGCGACCACCACACCTCGACCGACAGGCCTTCGGCCCGTGGCCCGAGCGGGGCGATGGCTGCGGGAAATTCGGTCGCCTTCGCCATCGAGATAATTTTCGGCTGCAGGCTCTGCTGGGCCGCGGCGCTCATGAACGCGGTGAACTCCGGAGGCGGCAACACGCCGGCGATGATCTCGGCCCCCGCCGACTTGAAAGCCGCGATCTGGGCGCTGTAGTTGCCAGAGGGCAAATCGAAACGGCCGGGATCGACGATCTTGTATCCGCGCTTGGCGGCCATGCCGGTGAAGATCTTCGAGAACGCGTTGCCGTCGTTGTCGTTCGGCCATAGGGCGCCGACCACCTTGTTGGTTTGAACCTGGTCCCAGGCGTCGTAGTAGGCCTCGGCCATGTTCACGGCGCTGAAGAAGTAATTGTAGGTCCAGTCGAAACCCTTCTTAGGATCGCCCTGGCGGCCGAAAAAATAGGGCTCGAGCGGACAGTCATTCGAAAGGCAGGGCACGCCCGAGACCTCGCACTGGTCCGCCACCGGATTGACGGTCTCCGGAGTGGCGAAGGTCGTGACGAGATCGACCTTGTCCTGAAGGATGAGGCCCTTGGCGACCTCGGCGGCGCGGTTCGGATTGGACTGACTGTCGCGCACGATGATCTCAAGCGGGTGCTTGGCTCCACCGACGTCGACCTGACCTCCCGTGAAGGCTTTGATCTGCTCGATGGTCCACGGGAGCTGCTCCGTGAAGATCGCGAGCGGGCCGGTCATCGGGGCGACAAGGCCGATCTTCACGGTCCTCGGCGCGGCGAAGGCGACGCGCGGCAATGCTGTCGCTGCGACAGCCGCACCGCCGGCCTTCAGGAACGCGCGGCGACCGATAAGAAACCTGTTCATTCAATCCTCCCAGTCATTGGTTGTTGGTGTTTGGCGTTACCCCGGAACGCTCCTCAGCCCGGCGGCGCTTCGGGCTTCTCCTTGGTCTTGCCCCCGGCGCCGAAATGGAGAGCCGGGATCTCGCGCAGGATGATTTCGAACTGAGTCGCGCGGCGCTTCGATCGCCTCGACGATCGCGTCGGTGACCTTAGCGATCAGCCGCCGCTTGGCCTCAGGCGTTCGCCCCTCGATCATGGTGATTTCGACGATCGGCATACGATCACTCCGTCACACGGATCGACACGGATCCGAGGTTCTGCATGGTCAGCCGCACCCGCTCGCCGACTTTGAGGGGGTGCGCGGCCGTTGCGCCGCCAGCCAAGATGATCCAGCCGGCCTCCAACCGTCCGAGCGCCGCGCCCGCAAGCCGTGCGGCCGCCACGAGCGACCGGGAGGGGTTGCCGAGGATCGCGGCGGTCGACCCGATCTCGACCGGCCGACCGTCGACCTCCATCACGAGACCGAGGTTGGAGAAGTCCTGGTCCGGGCGCGACCAGTCGCCGACCACGAAACCGGATGACGAGGAATTGTCCGCGATCACGTCCGGCAGCGCGAACTTGAAGTTCTGATAACGCGAATCGATGATCTCCATCGCCGGCGCGATTGCCCCTACGGCGGCCATCGCCTCCGCCGCGGTCACTTGCCCCGTCAGCGGCGCCTTCAGGAGGAAGGCGAGTTCCGGCTCGATGCGTGGGTGGACGAAGCGTCGCCTCGAAAGCGACGCGCCCTCTTCGAGCCGCATCGCGTCGGTGAGCCGGCCCCAGACCACCTCGTCGACATTCACCTGGCGCATCTTGGCGCGCGAGGTGAGGCCCATCTTGACGCCGACCAGCCGTTCGCCCCGCTGGAGGCGCCGCTCGATCGACGCCGCCTGCACGGCGTAGGCGTCGGCGACGCTGAGCGGCGCGCTTTCGGTGAATTGCGGGATCGCGGAGGCGGTGCGCGCCGCCTCGTCGACCACGGCTGCGAATTTGACGATGTCGGTCATTGCGCGACCGCCTGAGCGTCGCGGTGGCGTACGATGTCGAGCGCGACGTCGATGATCATGTCTTCCTGGCCGCCCACCATGCGGCGCTTACCGAGCTCCGTCAGGATGTCGCGCGTATCGACGCCGTAGACCTTGGACGCGTTCTCCGCATGCCGCAAAAAGCTCGAATAGACCCCCGCGTAGCCGAGCGACAAGCTCTCGCGGTCGACGCGCACCGGGCGATCCTGCAACGGCCGAACGACGTCGTCGGCGACGTCCATGAGGATGTGGAGGTCGACGCCTGTTTCGATCCCCATTCGGTCGAGCACCGCGATCAGCGCCTCGATCGGCGCGTTGCCCGCGCCCGCGCCCATCCCGGCGAGCGAGGCGTCGACCCGCACGGCGCCCGCCTCGATTCCGGCCACCGCGTTGGCGACGCCGAGCGTGAGATTGTGGTGGGTGTGGACGCCGACTTCCGTCTCGGGCTTCAGCGCCTGGCGGAACGCCTTGACCCGCTCGGCGTATTGCCCGGGCAACAGCGCGCCGGCCGAGTCGGTGACGTAGACGCATTCGGCGCCGTAGCTCTCCATCAGCTTCGCCTGCTCGACTAGCTTTTCGACGGGCGCCATGTGCGCCATCATGAGAAAGCCGACTGTGTCCATGCCGAGCGCCCGGGCGGCCTCGATGTGCTGCTTCGAGACATCGGCCTCGGTGCAGTGGGTGGCGATGCGCACGCTCCGGGCGCCCGCGTCGTACGCGTGCTTCAAATCGTGCACGGTGCCGATGCCCGGCAGGAGCAGCACGGTGACGACCGCGGTCTTGCACTCCTCGGCGACTGCCGCGATCCATTCGCCGTCGTCATGGGCGCCAAAGCCGTAATTGAAGGTCGCGCCCGTGATGCCGTCGCCATGGCAGATCTCGATCGCATCGACATGGGCGCGATCGAGCGCGCGGGCGACCTCGCGCACTGTCTCCAGATGGTACTGGTGGCGGATCGAATGCATGCCGTCACGCAGCGTGACGTCCTGAACATAGAGCTTATTCTTGTTCTTGCGGGCCATCACGCGGCCTCCTTCTGCAACTGGCGGGCGGCCCAGCCGTCGGCGGTGGTCAGCGCGGCCGAGGTCATGATGTCGAGATTGCCGGCATAGGCCGGCAGGTAGTGCGCGGCACCCTCGACCTCGAGGAAGATTGTTGTCTTGAGGCCCGAACAGGGGCCGACGCCGGGAATGCGCACGGGGTGGTTGTCGCCGATGTGCTCAAACTGCACCTTCTGCTTCAGCCGATAGCCGGGCACGTACTTCTGGACCGCCGCGGCCATATCGGCGACCGACTGCTCGATCGCCTCCTGCGAGCCGCCCTGCGACAGCGTAAACACCGTGTCGCGCATGATCAGGGGCGGTTCGGCCGGGTTCAAAATGATGATCGCCTTGCCCTTCTCCGCGCCGCCGAGCTTCACGATCGCGTTCGAGGTGGTCTCGGTAAATTCATCAATGTTGGCGCGCGTGCCGGGCCCGGCCGACTTCGACGAGATCGAGGCGACGATCTCGCCCCAGATGACGCGCTTGGTCGCGCGCCTGACCGCATAGACCATCGGGATCGTCGCCTGGCCGCCGCAGGTCACCATGTTGACGTTCGGCTCGTCGATGTTGGCGTCGCCGTTGATGACGGGAATGGTGAAGGGCCCGATCGCCGCCGGGGTCAGGTCGATCACCTTCTTGCCGTCCTTCTGCAGGATGGCGTTGTTCTTAATGTGCGCGCCGGCCGAGGTTGCGTCGAATACGACCTTGATGTCCTTGTAGTTCGCCAGATTGCGGAGTCCCTCGATGCCGTCATGGGTAGTGGGCACTTTGAGCCGCGCTGCCCGCGCGAGGCCATCGGACGCCGGATCGATGCCGACCATCGCGCCCATCTCGAGCGCCTTCGAGGTTCGCATCACCTTGATCATCAGATCGGTTCCGATGTTGCCCGAGCCGATGATCGCGCACTGTATCTTCGCCATTTACGCTTGCTCCTTCGCAAAGGCCGCGCGGACGGAGCCGAGGCCAGAAATGCGGGCTTCATAGACTTCGCCCCGCTTCACGGTGACCATGGGACCGAGCGCCCCCGACATCACCGTGTCGCCCGCCTTGAGCGGACGCCCAACTCGCGCCATGGTTTTCGCCAGCCACAGCGTCGCCGACAGCGGATCGCCGAGACAGGCCGCGCCGGCCCCAACCGACACCTCGTCGCCGCCCTGCTCCATGATCATGCCGCACAGCCGAAGCTCGAGGCCTTCGAGTTTCTTGGGAGACGCGCCGAGCACGTAGAGGCCCGAGGAAGCGTTGTCGGCAATGGTGTCGAGGATGCCGATCTTCCAGTCTGCAATGCGCGAATCGACGATCTCGATCGCCGGCAGCGCGAACTCGACCGCGCGGAGAATGTCGGCGATGGTCAGGTGCTCGTCGTTGAGGTCGCGCCCGATGACGAAGGCGATCTCGGCTTCGACCTTGGGTTGGATGAGCTGGTCGGCCGCCACGTCCCAGCCGTCTGGCACGGCCATGTCGGCAAACAGCATCCCGTAGTCGGGCTGGCTGACGCCGAGCTGCTTCTGCACGGCGAGCGAGGTCAGCCCGATCTTGCGCCCGACCAGCTTGCGCCCCTCGGCGAGCCAGCGTTCGGTGTTGAACTCCTGGGCGGCGTAGGCCTGATCGATCGCCCCGGCCGGCAAAAACTCGCGCACCGGCGGCACAGGCGAACGAGTCTGGTAAGCGCCGAGGATGGCGTCGGCGACGGCAAGCGGCGCAATCTTTGTCACGATGGCTTTCCTTATCAGAGCTTCACGCAGACGTTGGTGAGCTCTGTGTAGAACTCGAGCGAATGCAGACCGCCCTCGCGGCCGATGCCGGACTGCTTGGCGCCGCCGAAGGCGGTGCGCAGATCGCGCAGGAACCAGGAATTGACCCAGCAGATGCCGACGTCCATCTGCGCCGCGACCCGATGACCGCGCGAAAGATTTTCGGTCCAGACCGAGGCCGCGAGGCCGTAGGGCGTAGAGTTGGCCAGCTTGACCGCCTCCTCCTCGGAATCGAACGGGCGGATGTGGCAGCAGGGGCCGAAGATCTCCTCGTTGACGATCGGCGATGTGTCGGGGAGGCCGGTCCAGATGGTGGGTTGAATCCAGGCGCCGTTGGCGAGATCGCCCGGCATTTGCGGAATACCGCCGCCGGTGACGATGGTCGCGCCTTCCTCGGCCGCCTTTTTGTAGTAGCTCAGCACCTTCTGGCGGTGTTCCTTGCTGACCAATGGGCCGAGGTCGGTTGCCGGGTCCTCTGGGCGGCCGAGTTTCAGCCCTTCCGCGCCAGCCTTCAGACGTGCGACGAACGCGTCGAAAATTGGTCGTTGCACATAGACGCGCTCGGTTCCGAGGCAGACCTGGCCGCAATTCGAGAAGCACGAGCGCATCACGCCCTCGATCGCTTTGTCGAGATCGGCGTCGGCGAAGACCAGCGCCGGGTTCTTGCCGCCGAGTTCGAACGACACTTGCCGGATGCCGAGCGCGGCCTGACGCATGATTGCTTCGCCGGTGCGGGTCTCGCCGGTGAAAGTGATGCCGTTGACGAGCGGATGCTGGGTCAGGAACTCGCCGGCGGAGTTGGGGCCGAAACCATGGACGACGTTGTAGACCCCCTTCGGCACTCCGGCCGCGTTCATCACTTCTCCGAGCAAGGTCGCCGTCAGCGGCGTCTCCTCCGAGGGCTTAACGACGACGGTATTGCCGCAGGCGAGCGCAGGGCCAACCTTCCAAGTCATCAAGAGGAGCGGCAGGTTCCACGGGCTGATCACTGCGATCACGCCCTTAGGTCTCCGCAGACCGTAGTTGATCGCGCCAGCGCCGTCGGAGGTCGGCATGATGAAGGTCTCGGTCGAGACGTTCTTGACCGTGTCGGCGAACATCTTGAAATTGGCGGCGCCGCGCGGGATGTCGAGGTGGCGGGCCAGGCTCGAGGGCTTGCCGGTGTCGAGACACTCCGCGGCCAAGAACTCCTCCAGACGGGCGTCGATGCCGTCAGCGACCCTGGCGAGAATATCGGTGCGCTCGGCGACCGTCATCGTTCCCCAGGGGCCTGAGAGGGCGGACTTGGCGGCGCGGACCGCCGCGTCGATCTCCGCCTTGCCGCCTTCGGGAACCCGCCCGATCACGCTGTTGTCGAGCGGGGTGCGGTTCTCCCAGAACTTGCCAGTTGACCCCCTCGTGAACGCGCCGTCAATGAAATGGGCGGCGTCGCGGCGCGCGCTGTCGAAGCTCGCCGACGCTTTTCTCAAAGCCTGAACCGTCATCGTCTGACCTCTTCGTGACCGCGCCTATCGTGGCGCGGATCAATACCGCTATTATGTCACTTTGTCGATTTTTTTTTATATATCGACATTTTTATCCGCAATCGCTGCGGCAAAGCGCCTGAATGAGCCCATCACGTCCCTGCCCCCTGCCTTCCGGCGGTCACTTGTCCACCAGACCTCTCGCCTTCGCTCTCTTCGAGCACGGCCGTCGCGCCGGCCTGGGCACAGGCGCGATCATCGTCTTCCGAGCCGCCTGAAACGCCAATCGCGCCAATCACGGCGCCGTCCACAACAAGCGGCAGGCCGCCGCCAAACAGCGCCACGCCGGGACGAATGGCGATGCCATGGTGAAGAGTTGGGTTGACTTTCAGCGCATTCGACAAGTCGTCGGTGGCGGCGCCAAAAACCGCTGCGGTATAGGCCTTGTCCCTCGCGATCGTCACCGACGCCGAAAATGCACCGTCAGCGCGCAGGCAAGCCACGAGGTCGCCGCCAATGTCGACCACCGCCGCAACCACGGCGACGCCGCGCTCGCCGCCCTTCGCGACCGCGGCCACCACCGCATCGAGCGCCGCATTCGAGCTGATGATGCGGCGCGTTATCGTGATCGGCATGTTCGTCTTCCTGTCGAGTGTCTCAGAGGCGCCGGGCGACCTCAGCCTATCAGCCGTGGTCAGCGTACGCCGCCGCCGTGGAGCCAGACCCCTCGCGCGGACGCGACGGGTCATGCTCTCTGAGTCTCTCAATACAACCTTATGATACGACCGACAGGAACGCTTCGTTCATCACGCGCTCGTAGTAGAAGATGCCCTTTCCGACCTGGGTTTCGTCCCAGGTGCGGGTCGGCTGATCGGGATAATAGGTATAGCCGCCAGCGAACACTTCGCACCGGTTGCCCGACGGATCGAAGAAATAGATCGTCTGGCCGCGGGTGATGCCGTGCCGGGTCGGCCCGATGTCGACCGAGATCTCGTAGCGGGTGATGATATCCGCGGCGTGCCCGACCGCATTCCAGTTCTCGAGCTCGAAGGCGACGTGGTGCAGCTTGCCGGGTTCCGGATACTTCACGAAGGCGATGTCATGCGCCTTCATCCCCGCTGTCATCCATATGGCCAGCAGCCCGTCGGGCATGTCGACGCGCTCTGCGCAGCGGAAGTCGAGCGCCTTCTCGAAGAAGTCGAGGTTCTTGTCGATATCCGGTCCGTAGAGCAACGAGTGGTCGAAGCGGCGGGCGGCCATGCCGTGCGGCTCGAGCTCCCAAACGTCCGGGTTGTGAACGCGCGGCTTCGGCTCGGACTGATCGGCATGGGCGTAGAGCTCGATGCGATGACCCGAGGGAATGCTGAAGCCGATGCGACGGCCGATACCCGGCTGCTCGCCCGCCTTCACGTGATCCACGGCGAAGCCGTATTCCTTGACCCGCTTCTCGTAGTGATCGAGGTCCGAGTCCTTTACGCATTTGAAGGCGGCGGCGTCGACGCCCGCCGAGTCGGCGCGACGCAGCACGATCGAATGATGGTCGAACTCGTCGGCCGACTTCAGATAGACGCGCCCGTCCGGGCCTTCCGTCACCTGATGCAGGCCGATGCGCTTGGTGTAAAAGTCGACGGCCGCGGGCATGTCCAGAACGCGGATCTGGATAAAGCCGGGACGCATGATGCCCGTAATCGCCATGGTGTTACCTCCTTAGACGGGTTGCAGGGCCCGTTCGCCCTTGGCTTTGACTACGACCGGGGTCTCCAGCCGCAGCGAAAGATCGGATTTCGGATAGATGCAGCAGGCGAGCACGAGGCCCGCAGCTTCATCTTGCTCGGAAACACAGGCCCGGCTCATCGGGCCGGCATCGTATGCGCCAGCGAGCACACGCACCCGGCAGATGCCGCAACCCCCGCGGCGGCAACCGACCGGCAGGCGGCGCGGCAAATTCTTGAGCTGTCCGAATCCCTGCGCGCGTTCGAGCGCGACGAGAACGCGCTCGCCTTCGTAGCAGTTCGCCTGCCCGTGCCCCTCGAGCGTGATTTGAAATCGTTGCGCGGCCATCGTCATAGTCTCTTGAACAACGGGCTTTTCGGCTTCGATCCCGCGTCCTGCGCGGTGAAGAATTTCTCGGTGAAAATGTGCTTCTCGAACAGCCGCCCTTGCATCAGCGCGGCGATGCAGGCTTCGATCATCGGCGGCGGCCCGCAGAGATAAGCGGTGTGGCCCTCGAAGGCGTTCCCGTACGCGCGCTTGGCGACGTCGTGCACGAAGCCGCGCTCTCCGTTCCAGTCGCTGCCTTCGGGCTCGCTCGACAGCGCCGCGACATAGCGGAAGTTCGGATGCTTCGCGGCCAGCGCCTCGAACTCGGCTTGGCCATAAAGATCGGCCGCAGCGCGCACGCCGTGGATCAGCGTGATCGGCTCGGCATAGCCCTCTTCGAGAAGGTCGAGGATCATGGCTCGCGGGCTCGAGACGCCCGTGCCACCGGCCAGGAAGATCAGCGGGCCGCCACGCGACTTGCGCACGACAAAGCGGCCATACGGTCCGGAAAAGCGCACGCGATCGCCGGGCTTCAACCGCTCATGGACATAGCCCGTTCCGGCGCCGCCCGGCACGCGCCGAACCTGCAGTTCGATATGGTTCGCGTCGGAGGGGGCGTTGGCGATCGAGAAAGCGCGCGGGGCGTCGACGCCCGGCAGCTTGACCATGATGTACTGGCCCGCCTGGAAGTCGATTCCTTCGCCCTCGAGCGCCAGTCGCACGCCCTTGACGTCGTGGGTGAGATTGTCGAGCCCGACGACCGCCGCTTCGAAATCGCCGACCGCGATCCTGCGCGCGTCGGGATCTTCCTCGACGTCGGCCTCGATCGTCACGTCCGACTTCAGCGTCGCCGTGCAGGCGAGGACAAAGCCGTCGTCACGCTCGAAATCCATCAGCGCGAAAGCCGAAGCCTCGCCGTGATCGATCTCGCCATCCAGCACCTGCGTCTTGCATGTTCCGCACAGTCCGTGGCCGCAAGCGTGGGGCAGGTAGATCCCCGACCGCAGGCAGGCGTCAAGAATCGTCTGGCCTTCGGCGACATCGATCGCGTCGCCGATCGGTTCGATGGTGAGCTGGTGCGTCATGACGCGTCCCGACCCCGTCGCTTCAGCTCGCTGAGTTCTTGTAGCCGGCGAGACCGTGCGTCCAGAACCGGATCAGCGACTTGTGGCCGACGCCGTGGTCGGCGAGCGACTTGGCGAGATCGGGCTTCACCCGCAAGCCGTCGATCATCCACTCGACTTTGTCCCACTCGATCTTCTCGAAGTCGGGATGGGCGCCGTAGTGGCCTTTGACGATCGCCTCGATGAAGGCGCCGAAGGGCATGTCGGGCGGCAAAGGAAAGGCGAGCGCCGCGCAATACGACAGATGTTCCTCCCAGTGGACGTAGACGACGCGGTTGCCGTGGAAGTTCTTTTCCGCGTCGCGGTAGTCAATGTGCTTTTCGTAGTCGGACGACAGCGCCTGAAGGGCCATGGATTCCTCCCAGTATTCGAATGCTGCGTCGATGCGGCTCGGCGCCGCATCGCGGTGCGTTTGATCCCTCGGTTACTCGGCGGCCTTGACGGCGCCGGCCTGCCAACTATTCCACAGCTTCTCGTCCGGCGAACCGACGTAGTCCATGTTGTCGGCCCCGACGTTCATCCGGTAGTAGTTCAGCACGTCGGGGATGGTCGCGCCGCCGCAGTTGCCCTGATAGATCTGGTGGACAGGCAGCCAAGCCTGAACGTACTTCTCCGGCTCTCCGTCGAAGATGTCTTTGCAGCCGTCAGAGCAGAAGTGATAGGTGTCACCTTTGAACTTGGAGTGGCGGAAGCAAATGGTCTCGGGATTTCCCGGTTCCGTATAGACCATCGGGATCTGGCAGGTCTGGCAGAGCTGCGGCAGCGCCATGTTGTAGAAACGCTTACCTTTCTTCTCCATCTCAGCCCACATCTCGAAACGCGGACGGTAATACTTGTCAAAAGTGGTCGGGTATTTTTCGCTCAGCCAGTCGAGATGCTCGCGGTCTGGCATCCAAGTGTGGAAGGCAGCCGCGTGGCTGTACTGATAGAAGGTCGCCCAGTTCTGGTGCCCGATGTGATCCGCCTCCGCCGTCGCGACGTCCGAATATTTTGGCGGCCGCAAGCCGTAGCGGGCCAAATCCTGGAACAGCGAGCCGCCAGCCTCGACGAAGTAGATGTCCCAGGCTTCGCGCCACGACATCACCTTCTTCGGCAGCATGTAGTCCATCATCATCGCCACCAGTCCCAGCACTCGATGGCCGCGCCAGAACCACTTGTCGACCCACTTCTGAACGATTGGCAGATTGTCCGGGTGCTGCTCGAGCAGGAACTTGATGACTTCGATGCCGAGCGTCATGTGCCGGCTCTCGTCGGACTGGGCCGAGAAGCCGAAGGTCACCGTCGACATGTCGCCGTTATAGGCCGCCCCCGACATGAACGGCACGAACAGAAGGTTCGTCAGCACATATTCGAACGAGAAACCGACCGCGATCATGAATTCGAACGGACCCGCCGACCGCGCGTCGTCAAAGAACGACTTCGGCACGCTGAGGTACCATACCCGGTCGTGCATATGGCGGAACTCGGCGAGGCCGTCGAAGTATTTGTTATATTGGCTGATCGTGTGCGCCTGGGTCTGGAAGTGGCGCAACTCGTCAAGCGACTGCATCTGCGCGGCGACCCGCGGCCCGACGCCGCGCAAATGACGCCCCGCCCAGGCAAAGCCACGGTGCGCCTGATATTCGAGCGGCGAGACGCCGGTCAGGAATAGCTTCAACGCATTGACGTAGCGCCCGTCGGAGATCTTGGTCTGGCCATTGCTCTGCGCGAAGGCGTCGAGCACCGCATAGAGCTTGCGCTCCTTCTCCGCCTGGAACTTCCAATAGGTTTCCATGGTCAGGCGGAACGGGTCCTCCCACTGGGACCAGTCCTTGATCTTGATCCCTTCGAACTTGTCGTACGGGAACACTGTATCCATCGGCTGATAGGTGGTCTCCCAGTCGAGACCACGGGTCATGTGCGCGTAACGCTGCTTGAGCCCAAGCTTCTTAGCGGCCATCTTGTCCTCCCAGACTCTATGTCAGTGTTTCCAGCCGACGAGGAACCGGTCGTCGTCCTCGTCGAGATTGCCCGCCATCGAAACGAGCACGAGATGAATTTCCTGCGGGTCCCACGTCCGACCAAGGCGCTCCTCGACCGAGGCGCGGTTGACCACCA
Organism: uncultured Alphaproteobacteria bacterium; assembly: GCA_963748545.1. Lineage (GTDB taxonomy): Bacteria > Pseudomonadota > Alphaproteobacteria > Rhizobiales > Beijerinckiaceae > Roseiarcus. The sequence goes on along the minus strand of CAVVJO010000003.1, from coordinate 215,974 downwards.
GTTCCATGTCGCGGTCGAGCTTGACGCAGCCGGGCATGTCGAGAACGCGGACTCCCGGATTGTCCGCCATGATCGCATCGATGATCGGGCGGGCGTCGTCGTTGTGCAGCAGCGTGAGCGAGGCGACTTGCGCCATGATGATAGTCCTCCCGATTAGACGTTGAGACCCAGCGAACGGGCGCGCGCCTTGGCGGCCTCGCCCGCCGCGGCGGCGGCGTTGTCGTTGGTGAGCGCCGCGGCGAGGGGCTTCGCCGCCTCGACTGCGCGATCGATCCAGTGGTTCGCCCATTCTGAAATAATCGTCTTGTTGGCGTCGCTTTCGGCGGCGACGGTCTTGACGACATGATCGCTCCAGCGGCCCTCCTCGGCGCGCCAGTCAGCCATGAATTCCGTCAGCATCGCGACCGGTATCGTTCCGTCACGCCAGGCCGAATCGAGGCGCTTGTAGCCGAGGTCGAACAGCACGCCGTTCACGGCGAGCGTCTGGGCGACATAGAGTTGGAACCAGTCGCGCTCCACGAAGGAGTCCTCGATCAGCCGGCGGACCCCCTGCCACGCGGGATCGGAAAGCCATGTCTCCTTGGCGGCGTCGAGGCTCACGCCAGTCTGACCGTCGAGCTCAAGTCCGACACGCGAGATGATCTGCGCCATGCCGAGATGATCGCCGGCCGAAAAGATGCAGGGCGCCGTGACTGCCGTGCCGTATCCCCGCTGGCAAATCTCGGACATGTTCATGTTCGAGCCCCAGTGCAGATGGCGGATCGGCAGGAGGCCGCGTTCGATCGCCGCCTTCGCTTCCGGCGACAGTTTCTCGATCAGGCCGCGCTCCTCGATGAAGGCGAAGTTGCGCTCGACCGCCTGGTTCATGTTGGCGCGGGCAATGTTGTAGGCGGCGTAGTAGAACTGGCGCGGATCGAGCGGCTTGTACCAGTCCTCCATCTTCACTGCGCTCTTGCCGGCGTCGTAAGCCCAAAACTCCGGCTCCCACAGTGGTTTATAGTGAAAGTTGTCGGTCGCCTGCACGTCGAGCGTCGCCTCCTGATAGCGCGAGGCCGGCTTGTCTCCGCCGAGCCGGCGCGCGATGTGGCCGAAGGTCTGCCGCTTCGGCTCGAGGTCGATAGTCTTGATTTGAACGGTCACGATTTCCCTCCCGTGGAGCTCGTTGAGTTAATTGCGCGGCGAGCCTTGCCGCTCGACTTCGGACGACGTCTGGATTCGGCGCAGGAGCCCCGGTTGGCGTGTGCGCCAAGCGAGCTTTTCGAGTTCATTGGCGACTTCACCCTCGGGTTGAATACGCACGGCTTCCTGCATCGTGCAGAACTCTTCAAAGGCGGCGAATGGCAGGATCAGTTCCACGGTCAGATCGGCGTCGTTGACCGAGAATTCGAATTCGACATAGCGGCCGGAGCGCACTCCGGTGACGCGCACGAACTTTTTCAGCGGCGTCTGGCTCTGTCCCATAAATCCTCCCAAATGCCCGCGTCGTCTCATCCACCCCGCCGTCTCTCGGGGCCGGTCGCCGGCTGCGGCGCGTTTGATGAGTAACGGCTATCTCGACAGATATCGTCAGTCAACAGAAATATCGATATTAAATCGCTATGACGATTAGAATTCTGATTACCGCTAAATCGACTCCCGCTGTGAGCGGCTCTGGTGGGCGTCGCCATCGATATTTCACAAAAACGCGGCAGACTCCCGCTCAGCAGGACATCCCAGGTTCGCGCTCAAAGCTGCAGAATTATCGTTGAGGGAATAAATTGCCGATATTTTGGTTGCGCGTGATGTCTATTTCCGCCAGTCTGCACTGCAGACGACCGCACGAATCGGCTGTTCACTCCGGTCCAACCAGGGATTTGACGGCCTGCGAGGGGAGGCAGGGCATATGACGGATTCCGCCGTCACCGATCGACCGAGCGACGCCAAAGGGCGCACGCTCATAGAGGCTGCGTACGCCACGTTGCGGAGCGAGATCATCGACGGCACGCTGGAGCCGGGCGCGAAGCTCCGCACCGAGGAGCTGCGAGCGCGCTACGACGTCAGCGGATCCACCATCCGCGAAGCGTTGACTCGCCTACTCGGGGAAGCGCTCGTCACAAGCGAAGGCCAGCGCGGCTTCAAGGTCGCGACGGCGTCTGTTGAGGACTTCCGCGATCTCAGCGAAGTGCGCAAATTGATCGAGACGGAGGCGCTGAGGCAGGCGATCGCCGTCGGCGGCGAGGCCTGGGAGGGCGATCTTGTCGCCGCCTTCTACCGGCTCTCCAAGACCGAGGAACGGTTGCGCGACGACCCGGCCAGCGCCTCGAGCGAATTCGAGGCGCGCAACCGCGACTTCCACCGCGCGCTCATCGCCGCCTGCCCTTCCCCCTGGCTGCATCGGCTCCACGCCCTGCTCTATCAGCAGTCGGAACGCTACCGGCGGCTCGTCGCGTCCAAGCGCGCAATTCCTCGCGACGTCCACGCCGAACATCAAGGCATATTCGACGCGACGCTCGCCCGCGACGCCGAGCTTGCATGCAGGCTGGCCGGCGAGCACATCGAACGGTCGGTCGTGGCGCTTCAGACTCTGCTTGCGGCGCGGGACAAACTGACGGCGAGCTAGGCGGGCCAGCCGTCGCCGCGGGAGGCGCCAATGAAGGAGCGAGCCGATTCTGAACCCGGACGAGGTCTGGCCTTCTTCACGGAGGCGGATTCGGTCGCGGTGGTCAACGCGCGCACGGCGCCGGACGCGGATCCGCGTCTGCGAGAAATCGTCAGCGTCTTGGTCAAGCATCTGCACGAAGCGGTAAAGGAACTGCGACTGACGCCGGAGGAGTGGTTCAAGGGAATCGACTTCCTCACTCGCACCGGCCAGATGTGCACCGCGTGGCGACAGGAGTTCATTCTCCTCTCGGATACGCTCGGCGTCTCAATGCTGGTCGACGCCATCAACCACGACCGTCCCGAAGGTTCGACCGAAAACACGGTGCTCGGCCCCTTCTACGTTCCCAACTCGCCGCGCCAGGAGAATGGGGCGAACATCAATCTCGACGGCAAGGGTGAACCGGTGGTCGTGCGCGGACGCGTGCTGGATCAGCACGGCGAGCCGGTCGCAGGCGCGCTGCTCGAAGTCTGGCAGGCCAACGCGGATGGTTTCTACGACGTGCAGCAGAAGGGCGTGCAGCCGGACAACAATCTGCGCGCCGCGTTCACCTCCGACGCAGATGGGGCGTTCTGGTTCCGGTCGGCGAAGCCGCTCTATTATCCCATTCCCGGCGACGGTCCGGTCGGCGAGATGCTGGCGGCGCTCGGCCGTTCGATCTACCGCCCGGCGCATCTCCATTTCAAGGTCTCGGCGCCGGGCTTCGACACGGTGATCACTCACATCTTTACGCCGGACTGCCCCTATCTAAGGAAAGATCCGGTGTTCGGCGTCAAGGAGACGCTGATCGCAGACTTCAGAAAAGTGGAGGATCCCGTCGAGGCGGAGAAATTTGGCTTCAGGGCGCCCTTCTGGTCGGTGAACTGGGATTTCGTAATGACGCCCAAAACGGGCGCATGACGCCAACGCCCCACACTAGTTGCCGAAGAACGGTCTTGAGCGGACGCGGGCGTCGCGACCTGACGATGTCGTCCGCCGCGCCTCCGCTCAGATGGATGCGAGGGTCTTCCGCGCCGCCTTCAGGTGCGGAATGTCGACCATCTTGCCGTCGATGCCCAGGGTCCCCGCCCCGGGATTGGTTTCGAAGGCCTCGACGATTTGGCGTGCATGCGCGACCTCTGCTTCCGACGGCGCGTAACAGCGGTTGATGGTTTCGACTTGGTCGGGATGGATCGCCAGGCGGCCAAGGAAGCCGTCGCGACGCGAACGGCGGCAGTCGCGTTCCAACCCTTCCGGGTCGCGAAAGTCGGCGTGTATCGTGTCGACAGGAATGACCTCGGCGGCGGCCGCAGCGAACAGGCATTGCGCGCGGGCGATTTGGTAGGGGAAGGTCCAGCCTCCGTCTTCCCGGTTATCCGTCGCGCCGAGCGCCGCCGCAAGGTCCTCTCCGCCCCAGGTCAGCGCGGCGAGCCGCGGATGGGCAGGCGCATAGGTGTGAAGAGCGAACAGTGCATTTGGCGTCTCGGTGGCGACGACCGCGATTCTGACGGAGCCGACCGCCATCCCGGCTCTCGTCTCGAAGGCGTCGAGATAGTGGCTGAAGCGGACAATGTCCTCAACGCCGTTTGCTTTGGGGACCAGGACGCCGTCCAGTCCCGGCTTCACCACCGCGGCAAGGTCCTCGAGGGCCAAGCCGGTGTCGAGCGCGTTGACGCGGACAAAGAAGGACCAGCTGCGTGGCGCCGAATTGTCGAGGAGGCTTGCGACGTGGGCGCGCGCCGCCGCCTTCTGGGCGGGCGCAACCGAATCCTCGAGATCCAGGATCAGCGCATCCGCGCCGGACGCCTGCCCCTTCGCGAACTTGCGTTCCGAATCCCCGGGAACGAACAGTAGCGAGCGCAGCTTCATCGGAGCTACCTTCAATGGATCACGCGCGTCACGCCGCGGCCGCGCGGGTCGGCGGCCGCTTCGGGCGAATCGCCGACGATCTCGATGGCCTGGATGTCGCCGCTGAAGTCCTGGCCTTTGAGCACGTAGCCCTTGGCTTCGATCTTTTTAGCCAGGTCGCCCTCGATCGGGGCGTAGGGCTCCCAAAAGATCGTGTTCGGCGGAAGCAACTGATGGTGGAAGCGCATCGCGCCCACGGCCTCGGACAAGGGCATGTTGAAATCATAGAGGTCGCTGATGACCTGGAAGATCGAGGTGAAGATGCGCGAGCCGCCGGGGGTCCCGATCACCAGCGCCGCCCTGCCGTCTTTTGTAAGAATTCGTCGGGGTCATCGAGGAAAGCGGCCGCTTTCCCGGCTCGATCGCGTTGGCGTCGCTGCCGACGACGCCGAACATGTTCGCCACGCCCGGCTTCGCCGAAAAATCATCCATTTCGTCGTTCAGCAGGACGCCGGTGCCGTCTGCAACGACGCCAGACCCGAAATAGCCGTTGATCGTGTAAGTGTTGGAGACGGCGTTGCCCCACTTGTCGACCACCGAAAAGTGCGTGGTCTCGGCCCGTTCGGGCATGGACGCGCCCAATCCCGGCTGAACGCCCCTCGTGTCCGAAGGCGCGTTCAGATTGATCTCGCCGGCGCGCCTGGCGAGATAGGTGTCATCGGTCAGTTGAGCGACTGGCACTTTGTAGAAATCGGGGTCGCCGAGATATTCCGCGCGATCCGCGAAGACGCGCTTCTCGATTTCCGCGTCGAGATGGACATATTGGGCCGAATTCAACGGCACGCCCTCGAAGGCGGATTTCAAGTCCGCCTTCATCTTCAGCAACTGCACGAGGCCGATGCCGCCCGAACTCGGCGGCGGCGCGGTGATGACTCGATACCCTTTCCAATCGGCGAGGACTGGCTGCCTCCAGACCGCCCGATAGCCTTGCAGATCTCGCTTTGTGATCAGCCCGTGACCGCGCATGGACGTAGCGATCCGATCCGCGGTCTCGCCGCTATAGAAATCCTCGGCGCCCTCGTCGGCGATCCGAGTCAGCACTGTGGCCAGGTCAGGTTGCTTGAAGGTCTCCCCCTTCGTGAGGCCGGCGAAACGCGCGGCAAAATCGGTCTTGTCCGCAAATTTCTTCGCTGCGGCGTCGCGCCGCTGCTGCAGTTGCGCATCGACCTCAAAACCTTCCTGAGCATATTGGATCGCCGGAGCCAGAACTTGCGACCACCGAAGGTTGCCGAACCGGCGTTGCGCCTCCCACATGCCTTCGACCGTGCCGGGCACGCCTACCGCCCGATAGCCAATGAGGCTCATGTCGGGGATCACGTTGCCCTGATCGTCGAGAAACATGCCTTTCGTCGCAGCCATGGGCGCACGTTCTCGATAATCGAGAAAGTAGGGCTTGCCATTCATAAAGAGCGTCATGAATCCGCCCCCGCCGAGATTGCCTGCTTCCGGGTAGGTGACGGCGAGCGTGAAGGCGATTGCAGCGGCGGCGTCGACGGCGTTGCCGCCTTCGTCGAAGATTTGCTCGGCTGCGTCGGCGCTGAACTTATCGGCGACCGCGACGGCTGCAGCCGTCAACACGATCGGCGGAGACGTCGCCGGAGCCTCTGCGGACGCTGAACCGGCGAGGCACACGACGGCCAGCGATGCAAAGACGCCCGGCGCCATGACCCTTCTGTCCGATTTCTGGGGGCGGAACGCCTTCACAGAGCTTCCTCCAAGCACCTCGCGACGGAGCCAGCCGCCCGACCTCGATGAGGATTGAAGCAAATTAGCGGGATTTTGTCCCGGTCAAACGCGAGATGGCGCCTGATGGCCAAACCGAAGACTTCCAGCCGGGCGCTTTTCAAGGCGACTGCACCGGGCGAAGGACACAATACCCGCCTGTCCCGTGGGACACAATTCATTGCGGTCGAATTGCCTAGGCGCCGCCCAAATGGCGAGCGGCTGAGGGTCGCTCGCCTAATCCCTCAACTTTATAAGGCGTCAACCTAAAGCGGCGTGGTCCTGCTGGCAGAGAGCGGTCGGCGGCTGTCCAGGTACAGTGCGGCCGCAGGGGCCGCGATGATCCAAATCCAAAGCAACGCCATCATGTGTTTCTCCATCGCGTGGCTCCGCCGGAATAGGCGGTGAAGAGAAAACGAGACGGGATGAAGGAATGTTCCGCGGGCGGCGATTGCCCGCCTTGGCGCTGCAACCCTACGGATCGGCCAGGCCAAGCGCTCCGGGCTGCGCAACGCGAGAATCCACCCCCACTGCGGTCGAACTCGATGACGAATTCCTCAGCATCTGCACCCCTCCGGGATATTCGCGAACCCCGCGAATTGCGCCTTATCGAGCGCGCTTGGCTCGGCTTTCGCGTTTCACGGGCACTTCATTCTAGACAGTCGGTTTTGACCGCCTTCCCGGCCTGGCGCCAATTTTAAGTCTTGTTAGCGTGAGAAATAGGGTTGTCACGGCGCGATGATATGATCGAGTGTCTTGACTTCGGGCCGGCGCCTGTAGCAGGCGCTGCGACGATGCCGTGCACGTCTTCCTAAGTTGAAGGGAACGCCGATGTCGCTCACAGGCAAGGTCGCAATTGTCACCGGCGGGAACAGCGGGATCGGAAAGGCGATCGCTATCGGTCTGGCGCAGGCGGGCGCCAGCATCGTGATCGACTACGTGGCCGATCCAGAGGCCACCGAGAGTCTCGAGCGCGAGATCGTTTCCCTTGGCGACAAGGCTATCGGCGTGGACGCCGATGTCAGCCGGATTGACGATTTGCAGCGCCTCATCGAAGCCGCGGTGGCGAACTTCGGACGCCTCGACATCATGGTCAACAACGCCGGAGTTGAGACCCGGACCTCGGTCCTCGACACAACGGAGGCCCAGTACGACAAGGTGCTTTCGATCAATTTGAAGAGCGCCTTTTTCGGGATCCAGCTCGCCGCGAAGCAGATGATCCAGCAGGGCGGAGGGGGTCGCATCATCAACATCACCTCCGTTCATGAGGACTGGCCGATGCCCGGCAACACCGCCTATTGCCTGGCGAAGGGCGGCATGCGCATGCTGACCCGGACGGCCGGCGTCGAATTGGCGCCCCACGGCGTCCTGGTCGTCGGGGTGGGCCCAGGCGCCGTCGCGACCCCAATCAATCTGTCGACCATGAAGGACCCCGCCCTTATGGCGAAGCTGGACGCCGCTATCCCGCTCGGGCGCATGGCGAAGCCGGAAGAGATCGCGAATGTCGTCGTCTTCCTCGCGGGCGACGGCGCGAGCTATCTGACAGCAACCACGATCTTCGCCGACGGCGGTATGATGCAGAGCAGCGTCGGTCTCTGACGCCAATGTCCGAGCGCTATGACGTCATCATCATTGGCAGCGGCGCCGGCGGCGGCACCTTGGCCCATCGGCTGGCAGCGACGGGGAAGAGGATCCTCATTCTCGAGCGCGGCGACTGGCTGCCGCGGGAAGCCCGAAACTGGAGCGTCGAGGATGTCTTCGGCGTCAATCGCTATGTTTCTCCGGAGACCTGGCTGACGTCCGAGGGAAAGCCATTTCAGCCTCAGGTCCACTATTTTGTCGGCGGCGCGACCAAGATGTTCGGCGCCGCGCTCTATCGCCTTCGAAAGGAGGATTTCGGCGAGTTGCGGCACCACGACGGCGTGTCGCCCGCGTGGCCCGTCGGCTACGACGAGTTCGAGCCCTATTACGCCGAGGCCGAGCATCTCTATCAGGTGCATGGAGAGCACGGCGTCGACCCAACCGACCCGCCTTCGAGCGCCCCTTACCCGTGGCCGCCCGTCTCTCACGAGCCGCGCATCGCCAAACTTGCGAACGATCTCGCAGCTGCCGGCTATCACCCGTTTCACGCGCCATCCGCGGTGCTGATGAACGAAGCGGACATGCCCTACAGCGCATGCATCCGGTGCCAGACCTGCGACGGCTTCCCTTGCCTTGTTCATGCGAAGTCCGACGCCGAGGTGATCGCTGTGCGGCCGGCGATCGAAAACCCGAAGGTGACGCTGCTGCGCAACGCCCGCGCCACGCGGCTCGAGACAAACACGACGGGCACTGCGGTCGCCGGCGTGATCGCCGAGGTATCAGGAAGCCCCGAGCGGTTCGAGGCTGACATTGTCGTGGTCTCCTGCGGCGCCGCCAATTCCGCCGCGTTGCTGCTGCGCTCGGCCAGCGACAGCCATCCGAATGGTCTCGCGAATGGCTCGGGTCAGGTCGGACGTCATTACATGTTTCACAACAGCCAGGCCGTCCTGGCTTTGTCGCTGACGCCCAACGACACGATGTTCCAAAAGACGCTTGCGTTGAACGACTTCTATTTCGGCATGGAGGGCTTTCCCTATCCGATGGGCAACATCCAGATGATCGGCAAGACGCTGGGCGGCATGTATCGTGCCGAAAAGCCGCTCCTGACCGCGCTCGTGCCTGACCGCGCTCTTGACGAAATCGCACGCCACGCCGTCGACTTCTGGCTGACCACGGAAGATCTGCCCGACCCGGACAATCGCGTGACGATCGAGAGCGACGGCCGTCTTAAGCTCGCCTACAAGCCAAACAACCAGGTTCCGATGCAGAAGCTATATGAGAAGCTGAAGTCGATGCTGGAGGAGATCGGTCTGCAGAAGCAGCACCTTGTGGCGCGCGATCTCTATATGCGCAACGACATCCCGCTCGCCGGCTGCGCCCACCAGGCCGGGACCTGCCGTTTCGGCGACGATCCCGCGACTTCGGCGCTCGACCGCAACTGCAAGGCGCACGAGCTGGACAATCTTTATGTCGTCGACACCAGCTTCTTTGTCAGCATCGGCGCGGTGAACCCGTCGCTGACCGCAATCGCCAACGCCTTGCGGGTCGGAGACCATATTCGCGAGAGGATGGGCGCGTGAGCGCGGCCGCCCTCGCGACGCTGGGGGTGCGTTATCTCCTTGTGATGCTGTTCTTCCCGTTCAGCGCCGCCGACAAGATCTTCAACTTCGAGGGCGCTGTCGCCCAGGCTCGCCAGATCGCGCCGCCCAAAATCGCCGTTCTCCTGATCCTTGCTGGCCTCGCGACGGAAATCTTGATGCCGCTGGGAATCCTGACCGGAATCGCGGACCGCGCAGCGGGTTTCGTGATGGCTGGGTATTGCATGGCGACCGCGCTGCTTTGGAAGCAGTTCTGGAAACCGGGCGACTTCTGGCGCGCCGGCGACAGCAAGGGGCGCGACCTTTTTTGGGATTTCCTTAAGAATTTCTCACTTGCGGGCGGGTTCCTTCTGCTCGTCGTCGGCGCCCATGGCACGATCGAGACCTTTCTCGCAAACCCGCTTGCCTCTTCTCATCCTTACGCACAGGAGGAAGCCCCGTGACGGACCCCGGACCACGCCCCGCAGTCGGCTATTGGCACCTCTGGCGCGACGAACAGGGGGTCAGTCATCAGCAGCGCTGCGAGCTTACGAAATTCGAACTCAAGGGCGTCGGGCCGGCCGACCCGCAATGGAACAACCGGCAGGCGCGCGGGGAAGCCACCACGGTCTTCACCGTGCAGCCGGTCGGCTGGATCGGGGACTGGCACGAAAACCCAGCCCCCCAGTGGATTGTACCGCTGTCCGGCCGGTGGTGGGTCGAGGCCATGGACGGGACGCGCGTCGAAATGGGCCCAGGCGATTTGTCCTTCGGTGAGGACCAAGGCTGCATCGCAACGGCGGATGGCCGGCGCGGACATCGATCGGGCACGATCGGCGATCAGCCGGCCGTCTTGATGACCGTACAAATCCATGCGCCGCCGATCGCGCGGCCCTGTCATATTCGGTAATGGCGATGACGCCTTACGAGATTATCGAGCCAGAATTCCGGGCGTTGGTTTTGTCCAACGCCGAGCTCTTGACCCTCGGGGAGGATCTCGCCTGGGCGGAGGGGCCGGTCTGGTTCGCCGACGCCAACCAATTGCTGGTCAGCGATCTGCCCAACGACCGCATCCTTCGCTGGTCGGAGGACGGCGGCCTGTCCTTGTTTCGGCAACCTTCCGGGTTTGCCAATGGACATACGCGCGACCGGCAGGGCCGGCTGATCGGTTGTTCCCACCAACATCGCTGCATAACGCGGCTGGAGCTGGATGGGAGCGAAATGGTGCTGGCGGACCGCTACCAGGGCGTACGGCTCAATTCTCCCAACGATGTCGCCGTGCACAGCGACGGCGCAATCTGGTTCACCGATCCCCATTACGGCATCAACACAGATTATGAGGGCGGCAAACAGCACGCGGACTTGCCGGCGCGGGTCTACCGGCTCGATCCGGCGACGTCGGAACTTGCTGTCGTCGCGGACGACTTCGTCGGACCCAACGGCCTTTGTTTCTCGCCCGATGAGAGCCTGCTTTATATCGCCGAGAGCGGCGCACAGTTCGCGACGGATCCGGTTCAACATATCCGCGTCTTCCATGTCGAGCACGGCCGCCTGCTCAGGAAAGGCCGCGTGTTCCACAAGGTCGAGCCAGGCTTCGCCGACGGCATGCGCTGTGACGAGGACGGGCGCCTCTGGACCAGCGCTGGCGACGGCGTTCATTGCCTCAGCCCGGAAGGCGCTCTGCTCGGAAAAATATTAACCGGCGGCGTCGTCGCGAACCTGACCTTCGGCGGGCGCAACCGCTCGCGCCTGTTCCTCTGCGCGTCGCACACATTAATGGCGATCTACACCAATGTGCGCGGCGCCGAGCGCCCATGACCGACGGCCCGACAGCGTTGCGATTGGATCGGATCGGCATCAATGTCTCCGATCTCGCTGCAGCCACGACCTTCTACACCGAGGCTCTCGGTTTCGAGGCGTCCCCCCCAGTCGACACGGATGCTCGGCTCGCCAGATTTCTCGGAGGGCGGACGCTTCGCACCGTCCTGCTCACACGAGGGCGACAGCGCCTCGAGCTTGCGCTGCTCAACCCGTTGGGCGCCGTGTACCCCGCCGACAGCCGCAGCAACGACCTTTGGTTCCAGCATTGCGCGCTCGTCACCGCTGATATCGCGGCGGCTCTCGCTCGGCTTTCCCGAGTTTCCCTTCACGCCGATCTCGCGAGGCGGCCCGCAGGCGCTGCCCGGCGGCATCGTTGCGTTCAAGTTCCGGGATCCAGACGGACATCCTCTCGAGCTGATCCAGTTTCCGCGGCCGGATCCGCGAACCGAGGGCGGCATCGACCATTCCGCGATCAGTGTCGGTGACGCCGAACGCAGCATCTCCTTCTATGCCGGGCGACTCGGGCTCTCCGTGGAGTCGCGGCAGGTGAACCATGGCCCCGCGCAGGACGCCTTGGATGGTCTCGCTGATGTCTCGGTTGATGTGGTGGCTCTTGCCGCGGCGTATTCGGCGCCGCACGTCGAACTCCTCGGCTATCGCACACCGCAGGGACGCGCGTCGCCAGTCGCAGGCCTATCGGCGATTGCAGCCAGCCGTTTGATCTTTGCGGCGGACACTCTCGATGGCCAGGACGGCGTGCTCGCTCTCGACGACGGCGCGCGTGTCTGTATCGTCCACGATCCGGATGGACATGCGTTGCAGCTCGAGCACCGTCCGTAGCTTGAGGCGCGAGCTGCCTATCCAGATTTTTTCGATCGGTCTGCGTGGCTCTTCTCGGAATTGACGTTCGCAAGGTTGTGCGCCGTGTTGATCAGGGCGAGATGAGAGAAGGCCTGCGGGAAATTGCCAAGTTGCTGTTTTCCCACCGGATCGTACTCCTCCGCGAGAAGGCCGACATCGTTGCGCAGCGCGAGCAACCTCTCAAACAATTCGCGCGCCTCTTTCTCCCGTCCGGTGAGCGCGTAATTGTCCGCGAGCCAGAAGCTGCAGGCGAGGAAGGCGCCTTCCCCGGGAGGCAGCCCGTCGGCGCCGCTTCCCGTGTCGTAACGCAGCACCAAACCGTTTCGGATGAGTCTGCGCTCGATCGCCGCGATCGTACCATGGACGCGCGGATCGTCAGGCGGCAGGAAGCCGACAAGCGCGATAAGGAGAAGGCTCGCGTCGAGCGCGGTCGCGCCATAAGACTGAACGAACGCATTCTGCGCGGGATCGTATCCATGCGCGCATACGTCGGCGTGAATTTCCGAGCGCACCTGACGCCAGCGATCGACCGGGCCCTTCAGTTCGAACTCTTCGATGGACCGCACCGCGCGGTCGAAGGCCACCCAGGCCATCACCTTCGAGTGCGTGAATTGACGCCTCCCGCCCCGCACCTCCCAAATGCCCTCGTCCGGATCGCGCCAAATCTTTTCGAGATGCTCCACGAGCGCGCATTCAAGGTCCCAGGTTTGCTCCGTGGTCGCGAGCCCTGCGCGCCGCGCGACATAGAACGTATCCAGCACCTCCCCGTACACATCGAGTTGGAGCTGTTTCACAGCGGCGTTGCCGACCCTGACCGGGCTTGCGCCTTTGTAGCCCGGCAGCCATCGGACCACGAATTCGTCTAACCTCCTTTCGCCCGCCACGCCGTACATCGTCTGCAGGTCCTCCGGCGATCCGGCCACGGCGCGCAACAGCCACTGATGCCAGGCCTTCGCTTCGTCGAGGTAGCCTGCTCCGATCAGCGCAACAAGCGTGAACGTCGAGTTCCTCAGCCAGCAGTAGCGGTAATCCCAGTTTCGTTCGCCCCCCAACTGCTCCGGTAGGGACGTCGTGCCCGCAGCCACGATTCCGCCCGTCTCCCAATGTGCAAGCGACTTGAGGGTCAGGAGCGAGCGCAGGACCGCTTCGCTCCATTCGGAACGAGCCTTGAAGGTCCCCGTCCACTCGATCCACTCGGTCTTGACCCGTTGCAAAGTCTCCGCGCACGGGGCCGGTTCGGGAGGCTGGCGATAGGAGGGCGACCAGTTCAGAGAAAAGTGTCTTTCCTCTCCCGCTGCAATCGTAAAGTCGGCGAGCGTGCGAAAGTCTTCGGCGTAGGTCGCCACCGACGAATCAAGGATGAGTCGGTCCGGGCCGGCCACCAGTTGCAGACGTCCATCCTCTTCCGATGCCCAAGGGACGACGGCGCCGTAGTCGAAGCGCACGACCAGCTCCATGCGCATCGGGACGGCGCCTTCGATCCCGGTTACGATCCGCACAAGGTCCGCGGCGCCATCGCGCCGGACCATGAAATCGGTAAGGCGAACGGCGCCCGTGCGGGTCCGGAACTCCGTTTCAAGGATCAGCGTATCGCTGCAATAGCTGCGCGTAACAGACGCGGACGCATCGGCGGGAGCAACGAGCCATCGTCCGTGTTTCGGTTCGCCCAACAGCGCGGAGAAACAGGCTGCGCTGTCGAATCGCGGCAGCCCCAGCCAGTCTATTGAGCCGTCGCGTCCGACAAGCGCGATGGTCTCGCAATTCCCGATGATGGCGTAGTCTTCAATGCGACAGGGCATGGGCTCTCCCCACCTTCCATGTGCGGCTCCGGACGCCAAGCCGAGCTTAGCCTCAAGAGGGCGGGTCGTACGATCCGTGGGCCGCCGACCGCTCACGCGGAGGCTTCGGCTGGACAAGCGGGCCAGGGAGCGCGCGCTCGGCCTCTTCCTCCAGTTGTTGCTCATGGTAGCGCACGAAGCGCGCAGTCAAGATGAAGGCGATGACGGCGATTATGAGCGCGGCGATCCCGACCGGCTTCGCGTAGGTCTCGAAGGCCCGGCCGAGCAAGTAACCGCCGACGCCGAAGATCGACGCCCAGACAATCCCTCCGGCCGCGTTGAAAAGAAAAAACCGCTCCCAGTTGAAATGATTAACGCCGGCGAGGAAGGCGGCAAAGGCGCGCAGAATCGCGACGAATTGTCCGAAGAACACGATCTTGCCGCCATGCCTGAGAAACAGGTATTGGCCGAGCTTCAGGCGACGCTCGTCCAGATGGACATAGCGCCCATAGCGATAGGCGATCCGGAAGCCGAACTCGCGCCCGATCCAGTAGCCGCAATTGTCCCCGATGATGGCGCCCGCGGCCGCCGCGCCGATCACGCCCCAAAGGTGCAGCTTCCCCTGCCCGGCCAGAATCGCAGCGGCGACCAGAATGGTCTCGCCGGGCATCGGAACGCCCGCGCTTTCCAGCCCGACGATCACGAAGATCGCGAAATAGCCGTAGGTCGCCAGATAACCGTGCAGATGGGAAACGAGATCCATGCCGGCTCGATGGCGCCTAGAAGCCGGTGAGCCGGCGAGCGTTGGCGCGCACCTTCTTGCGCGCCGGCCGCGCCGCGGCTTCGGCTATGCCTGCGAGGCCGATCGAAAGGTCATCAGGGGTCCGGAAGCCGCCGAAGGCGGCCCGCATCATGAACGCGCCCCAAGCTTCGTGTGCGGCCATCGCGCCCTCGACCGCGGCGTCGAACTTTTCGGCGATCATCAACTGAGCTTCGCGCGCTTTTTCAATCGGCTCGCTGCCTAGAGAGAACATGCTGTGCGTTCGCGCGGCGATGGTGAGCGCCGCATCCACGCCCGACTGCATGTTCGCCTTGGCTATGGCGAAAGACGTACCGGCCAAACTCCTCGTCATCGTCCGTATCCCCGGGGTCGCCGCCGCAACCCGTGTTGCGCGCCGTTAACGTAATCCGTGAGCATGGGGGAAGTTCCGCGAGCCGACAAGCTCGCTGTCCGTATCCTTGACAATCCTTTGGTATCGAAGTTGTTGCGACTTCACTCCCCGTACCCGGAGCCTCACTTGAGCCGCGCGCCCCTCGTCCTCGCCTCCGTCGCTGCGCTGATGGGCGCCGCCGGCGTCGCGCTGGCGGCGCTTGCGGCGCACCGCGACGGGGGCGATCTCGGCCGGACGGCGGCGCTTTTTCTCCTCCTGCACGCGGCCGCCTGCCTTGGGATCGCCGCGCACGCGCGACTCGCGCCGTCGCGCGCCCTCGTCGTCGTCGGTTTTGTCCTGGCGGCCGGCGCCTCGCTCTTTTCAGCCGATCTCGCCAGCACCGCGTTCGCCGGCGGGCGGCTCTTTCCATTCGCCGCGCCGACCGGCGGATCGACCATGATCATCGCGTGGGCGGCGCTCGCCGTGACGTTCGCCCTTGCCGCGGGGCGCTGAGGCCGTTCACGGCGGCCTCTCGGCCGCCTCGAGCGCGATGGGCGTCGACAGGTCTCGATGCGCCGCATCGAAACCTGCGCTCAGGGTGTACGAGCCCTGCGCGATTCGCCAGCGATGCGAGGCCTCGTCAAAGGTCGCAAGCAGGCGCGGATCGACAGCGATCTCGACGCGCCGGCTCTCGCCGGGAGCGAGCGCGATGCGGCTCCAGCCGGCGAGCCTGAGGCCGATCCCGCTGCCGGAGGGGCCGGTTACGTAGAGTTGCGGGACCGCGGCCCCCGCCCGGCCGCCGGTATTGGTCGCCTCGAGCGTCGCCCTGACGGTGTCGCCCTCGAGCCGGGCTGTTAGGCCGCCAAGCCGAAAGGCCGTGTAGCTGAGGCCATAGCCGAACGGAAAGAGCGACCGCTCGTCGCGCCCGACGGCCTTGCGATAGCCGACCTCCGCGTCCTCGGGCGCGGTCGCCGCCACAGGCGGGTCGCCGGGCCCCAGCGCAACCGAAACCCCCTCCTTACGCGGCAGCTGGGCCTCATTCGTCGGAAACGTCACGGGAAGCCGGCCAGATGGATCCGCGAGACCGGTCAGAATGTCGGCGATCGCTTCGCCGCCCTCTTGACCCGGATACCAGGCCTCCAGCACGGCAGCCGTTCGGTCGAGCCACGGCATCAGCACCGGTCCCCCGGTTTCGAGCACGACGACGGTCCGCGGATTGGCGGCCGCGACGCGCT
This sequence comes from uncultured Alphaproteobacteria bacterium, assembly GCA_963748545.1. Lineage (GTDB taxonomy): Bacteria > Pseudomonadota > Alphaproteobacteria > Rhizobiales > Beijerinckiaceae > Roseiarcus. The sequence goes on along the minus strand of CAVVJO010000003.1, from coordinate 199,723 downwards.
CGATCAGAGCGTCTTGCGCGTTCGGCAGCGCGAGGGTCGTGGCGTCCGCGCCTTCGGTCAGATACTGGTCGACGAACACGATCGCTACGTCGGCGTTCGCCGCCTTTTGCGCCGCGCGCTCGGGGACGACGCCGTCGTCATAGTCGACGGTCGTCGAAGGAAGGCGCTCGCGCAGTGCGGCGAGCGGCGGAGAGGGGTCGAAGATCATCGCGCGACCCCGTCCCTCGGACTCCCGGTCCGCCACGCCGCCGCGCGGGACCACCTGCGACGACCCCCCACCCGAGGGAACGCCGCGGTCAGCATGTGCTCCGACGACGAGCACGCGCCGCAGTCCGGCCGGAAACGGCAGCAGGCCATCGTTGCGCAGCAACACAGCGCCCTCCTGCTCGATCTTGCGCGCCGTCTCTTCGGCGGCGTCGGGATCGAAGGCGGTTTGCGGCGGACGGTCGCCGGCGAGGCCGCAAGCGTACATCGAGGTCAGGATGCGTCGCGCCATGTCGTCGAGGCGGGATTTGGGCGCCCGGCCCGCGGCGACGGCGGCGCCGAGGCCGGCAAAATAATCTCGCGCGTCGGCCTGCACCGCGAACTCCTCGTCGAGCCCGGCGAGCGCGGAGCGTTCCGTCGAATGGACCGCGCCCCAGTCCGACAGCACGAATCCGCCATACCCCCAGTCGCCTTTGAGCACCGTATTCAGGAGCCACGGGTTTTCGCAGGCGTAGGCGCCGTCGACTCGGTTGTAGGCGCACATCACCGCGCCCGGCCGCCCGCGCTCGATGCCGATCTCGAAGGCGAGCAGATCGGATTCGCGCGCGGCGGCGTCACCGATTCTGACATCCAGCCCCTTGCGCCCGCTCTCCTGATCGTTGAGGGCGAAATGCTTGATGGTCGAGAGGACGCCCCGGCTTTGGACCCCATCGATGACCGCGCCGGCCATCGAGCCGGTCAGCAGCGGGTCCTCCGAGAAATACTCGAACGTCCGGCCCCCGCGCGGATCGCGGATCAGGTTTGCCGCGCCGCCGAGGAGAACGTTGAGCCCCCTCGCCTGCGCCTCCGCGCCGACGCTCTCGCCCTGCCGGCGGGCCAGCGCGAGATCCCAGGTCGCGGCCAGCGCGATGTTCGACGGCATCGCGGTCGCCGTGTCGCCGCGGCGAATGTCGCCAGGGTTTGCGACGCCGAGCGGCCCGTCGGTCTCCTGTAGAGCCGGGACGCCGAGCCGGGGGATTCCGGGGACATAGCCCGCCGAGCCGATTGCGCCCTCAGGCTTGGGCCGTCCGCCCCACGGCGCCCCCAGGACGCCGTGAACCAGCGACAGCTTCTCCGCCTGAGAAAGGGCTTCGACGGTTTGCTCGGCGCGGAGGTCGGCGGTCCCGACGCATCGCCGCAGGGCGCGACGCCGGCGACAGCGGCCCCGGCGACCGGAGCGCTAACCGAGAGCGCCGCGCCAACCAGCCCGAGGCGCCAAGATCCTCTGCCTCGCTTAGAAATTGCACGCCTCATCAGGGACTTCGCCAGCCGCTTTGGATCCGCCGCGACAAGCCGCGTCCATCGTTTAGCGCTCGAAGTGGACTTGAGGACGACCCCAGAAAGGCGCGATTTTGGCAACCAACTCAGCAACTTCAAGGCCTTAACCTAAAGATCGATTCTGCTGCGAGCCCATGAGCCACGCTTAGCCATATTTCTGCCTCAATTGGAGCCGGCAACCACCACGATGTTTCCGTGCAATTGCAGCCTGGAGCGATCGAAGACGGCTGGAACAGGGACGCGGGTCCGGTCTGAGGCGGAGGATCACCCTGTCCGAATATTCGGCTATTGTCAAGTCATTTGTCTCGTTGATTTCCAATAACAGAAGCAAACTCGAGCCAGAGCGGCTCCTGGCGTCGGCGGCAGCGTCGGAGATGACGGCGAGCCTCGCCTCCATGAACGACGCGCGCGGGCCCCGCAACGGCGGGACCTGTTCCGCACCTTTCCGATCCCGGCCGTTGCCTTTGCGGGCGTCGCGGGCTATGGGCGGCGACTTTTGTTAAATCAGTGCTGGGTCGTCATATGAGTGCGGAAAAGGTAGCCTTTGCGATCGCGGTGGCGGTGTTTGTCGGCGGGTCGGTCGGCCTCATCCTTGCGCACGTGCTGCCGGAGAAATACACGACCGGCGCGCCGCGCGACATGATCGGCGCGGTCGTCGGCCTTTTGACGCTGCTGTCGGCTCTCGTGCTCGGCTTGCTGATCTGGACCGCCTACGGCGTCTATGCCGGGCAAAACACGGCGGTGCAGACCCTCGCGTCCAGGGTGCTCCAGTTCGACATGGCGCTGGCCGACTACGGCCCTGACGCCAATCCGGTCCGCCGGCAACTCCGCGACGGCCTTGGCAAGACCCTCGACGAGGTCTGGGCCGCGGATCAGAGCGACGCCAATTTCGCCGCCAACAATTTTGCCGCCGCATTGCGCAACCTTCGCACGCGGGAATCCCTGCTCGCCCAGCTTCATCCGTCGACAGACGCGCAGACCCAGGCGCTGGCGTCGGCCAAGGCGAACCTGGAAGCGCTCGGCCAATCCCGGCTGCAGATGTCCTTCGCGCTTTCGGCGCCGATCTGCTACCCGTTGGTTTTCACCGTGGTCGGTTGGGTCGTTTTTCTTTTCCTCGGCTACGGGCTCACGTCGAAGGCCAGCCCGACCTCGGTGCTGGGCGTGTTCGTCGGTTCGTTGGCCGTCGCGTCGGCCTTCCTGCTGATCCTCGACCTGTCAAGCCCCTATTCCGGCGTCTTCCGCGCCTCCTCCGCGCCGCTCGAACAGGTGCTTGCGGTGATGGGCAAGGAATAGAAACGCGCCCTCTGGCGCACACAGGAGGCGTGACGACCGGGAACGCTCATCCGCTTGGCCCGTGCGGAACTTTTGCCGTCGGCGGCGCATTGGTCGGATTCTCGCCATTCCTCATTCCGCCTCGCAAACCCGCATCCTCCTGAAAGTGCGCCCCATGCCATACGGAACCAGGGATATGCCGATGATCGCCTGGGGGAGAGCGCTCGTCGCGATGGCGGTTTTCTGGATGGCGGCGCTCGCGTCGTTGTCCGCACATTCGCAACAAGCAGCCCAGAATCCTCGCATCGCGCTGGTGATCGGCAACGCCGCCTATCGCGATCAGACGCTGGCCACCCCCGCGAACGACGCGGGACTTGTCGCTCAGACGTTGCAGGCTGCCGGTTTTGACGTGGCCGGCGCGCGTGACCTCGACGGTCCCTCGTTACGCACCGCGTTGCGCGACTTTCTCGACAAGGCGTCCGCGGCCGGTCCCGACATGCAGGCGTTCGTCTATCTGGCGGGGCGAGCCGTGCAGTACAACGGCGACAATTATTTTGTGCCGGTGGATGCGCAGATCCAACGCGACGCCGACGTGCCGATCGACGCGGTGAAGATTTCCGACTTCACCCATGCGCTGGCGCAGACGCCCGGAAAGGCCCGGATCATCGTGCTCGACGCCGCGCGCGCGAATCCTTACGCCGCGCAGGGACCAGCGCTGGCGCCCGGTCTTGCGCTGGTCGATCCGGAGCCGGGCGAATTGATCGCGTTCAACGCCGCGCCGGGCACGCTGGCGGGGGATGAACAGGGTCCTTACGGCGTCTACGGCAAAACGCTCGCGGGCGCGATTCGCCAAGGCGGGGTCCCGATCGAGGACGTGTTCGATGAGACGCGGGTGAGCGTCAATCAGCTTGCGCAGGGTGCGCTCATACCGTGGAGCGCCTCGAAGCTGACGGAGCCCTATTACATCTTCGAGCGCGCGCCCGACGCGCCCCCTCCTCCAGCCGCCGCGGCGGCCGATCAGCCGATCGCGAGCCTTCCGCCCGACGTCGCCTATTCCGCGGCGGTGCATCGCGATTCGATCGACGGCTACCGGGAGTATCTGGCCGCCTATCCCCGGTCGCCCCAGGCCCGCCGCGTCCGCGCCATTCTGGCGGCGCGTCGGGAAGCGGCTTTTTGGCGGCGGTCGGTCGACGCGAACACCGCCGACTCCTACTGGACCTATCTTCACGCCTACCCGCGGGGGCCTCACGTTCATGACGCCGGCCGGCGTCTGGCCATGCTTTCCGCCGCCATGGAAGCCCCGCCGGACTTCCGGCCGATGGACTACGACGACTTGCCCCCGCCGCCGCCGGACGAACGTTTCTACGAGGATCGTCCTTTCTATGCCTTCGACGACTTTGGTCCGCCGCCTCCCCCGCCGCCGCCGGCCTATTTCTACGCCGAGGACGACGACTGGCGCGAATTGCCGCCGCCTCCGCCCCCCACGACGGCCGGCTACTTGCCGGTTCTGCCGATCGCCATTCCGCTCGTGATCGGCGCCGTCGCGTTCCAGCACTACAACGCCTATCATCGTAACGGCGTTGCTCCCGCCAACCTGCCGCGGTTCCAACCGCCGCCTCCCGCGCCGCCGCCGTTGCCGGTCAATATCGCGCCGCGGCAGCCGCCGGCCCCCGTCTCGATCCCCCCGCAACGGCGGGCGGCTGAACGCGTCAAACCCCTGCCGCCGATCGTCGCTCCGGCTCCGCGCGGCGGGAACCCGCCGGGAACGGCGCCCGCAGGGCAGCCTGCCGGCGCCAACCCTCCGGTTGGAGCGCCGAACGGGCCCGCCGGGCGCAAGGCTTCGCAAGGACCGGCCACCCCCTTGTCGCCGAACGGACCCCCAGCCTCAACGCTTCCGGCGGGGGGCAAGCCGGCCGGGACGCCGGTGGGGCCTGCGCCGCCGCAGCTCGGCAAGCCCTTGACGGCGCCGATCGGAGCCCCGCCCTCCGCCCCCGGTAAGCCGGCGGCGGTCGCTCCTCCCGCTCCGGCGACGGCGCCGCACGCTTTGCCCGTCCCCGCGCCGACAGCGAACCCGGCCGGCCAAGCTCCGGTTCCACAACCGGGGGCGCCGGTCGTTCATGCGCCGCCGCCCGCTCCCCCTGCGCCCGTCGTTCACCAGCCGCCGCCCGCGGCGGCGCCGGCCATTCATATACCGCCGCCCGCAGCCCCGGTCGTTCACGCGCCGCCGCCCGCTTCCCCTGCGCCTATCATTCACCAGCCGCCGCCCCCGGCGGCGCCGGTCGTTCATGCGCCGCCGCCGGCTTCCTCCGCGCCTGTCATTCACCAGCCGCCGCCCCCGGCGGCGCCGGTCGTTCATGCGCCGCCGCCCGCTCCCCCTGCGCCTGTCATTCACCAGCCGCCGCCCGCGGCCCCGGTGGTTCACATGCCGCCGCCCGCGGCGCCGGTCGTGCATGCGCCGCCGCCCGCTCCCTCCCGCGCCTGTCATCCACATGCCGCCGCCCCCCGCCCCCGTCGTTCATGCGCCGCCCGCTCCAGCCGCTGCCCATGGATCGCCTTGTGGCGCGGCGGGTCAGCCGGGCTGTCCGAAATAGGCTGGGCGGGCGCGCTGACGCCGACCGAACCTGTCCCGGCCTGCTTCAAGAGGACCATGGCGAGAGTCCGAGCGACCCTTTAGAGCAAGCGACTTGGCGGCGTTCATGGTTGGCGACGGCTGTCGGGTCGCGGGGGAAGACGGTTGAACGCTCCCGAACTCCTCAGACACATTCATCGGAAAGTGTCGTAGTCTCGTTTTTCCCGCCCATGAAAACGGACCCGCGATGCCGCCCGCGCCTCTTCCATTCCGACGCCTGCTCGGCCGCGTCGTCCTGGCGCTGCTGACCCTTTATGGGCTCGCGACCACCGTTCCGGACTTCGCCCGGATCGTTCGGCCGCTCGGGTCGTTCGGACTCGCGACCAACGCCGACGGGCTCATCTACGACATCCAGGGTCCATTCGCGACCGAGGAGGATTCGCCTGCGGCGCTCGCGGGCCTTCGCGTCGGCGACCGGCTCGATCTCCGGGCCATGCGATGCACCGCCCTGGACACGGAAGTGTGCGCCACCAATCTCGCGCTCTGGGGCGGCGTCGTCTACGTCCTGCCGGGGCGAACCGCGACCCTCGAACTGCTGGCGGACACGGATCGACCCGCGCGCGAGGTCAGGCTCGTCGCCAAGCCGCGGCCGCGCTCGGTCGCGCTCGACATCATTGTGTTTCTGAACCAGATCGCCGGCGTCCTGGTCGTGCTCGGCGCCGCCTATCTCGTCTGGATTCGACCCGGCCCGATGACCTGGGGCTTCTTCGTCTACGTTCTGTATTTCAATCCCGGCCAAACGTTCCAGTTGCTCGCGTGGCTGCAGCAATGGCCACGGGCGCTCCTCGCCCAGAATATTGCGTCCAGCGTCCTTCAGGCCGCGGGCTATACGGGCCTGATCCTGTTCGCGCTGCGGGCGCCGGTCGACCGGATAGAGGGGAAGTGGCGTATCGTCGAGCGCGCTCTGCCGGCCCTTGCCGTGGTCTTCCTGGCGATCGAGTTCGCAAGTCTCGGAAGCCTCTTCGGCTACCGGACCGAATACGCCATGCGCGCATCGCTCCTGATCGGTTTCCTGGTCAGCGCGGCGGCGCTTGTGATTCTGATCGCCCGACGAAAGGATCTCAGTCCGCGCGACTACCAGCGCATTCGCTGGGTCATCTGGGGCTGCCTCATTGGCCTGCCGGCCAACCTGATCGGCGAAATCTGGCAGGAAACCTCTCTGCCGGCGAGCCTCTTCGGTTCGGGAGCGCAGAGCGAAGACATCACCGGCTTCTTTTACCTCATCAACGGGATTCTCTGCCTGTTCGTAGTCGAGGCGTTACGCCGACCGACCGTGGTCAGCGTCTGGATTCCGTTGCGGCGCGCAACCGTCCTTGGGCTCCTCCTCAGCCTGCCCGCGTTCTTCATTCATGAGGAGCTGAACACGATCAACGAATGGACCGACCTGCCGGAATGGGCCTGGGTGCTGGTCGCCTCGGTTCTCGTCTTCCTCATCTCGCGGCTGCATGAATGGACGACCGAGATCGCAGACCGGCTATTCGATCGCGACCTCCACAAGGCCAAGCGGCGCCTGGAGGCGGCGGGCGAGCAAATCGAGCATGCAAGGAGCCTCGCGGAGATCGAGCGCCTGCTGGTCGAGGAACCCCTGAAGGCGCTTCGTCTCGCCTCCGCGGCGGTCTTTCGTGAAGAAGATGGCCAGTTCCGCCGCCGCGCCAGCGTCGGGTGGGAACTCGACGAACATCGGCGGCTTGAGAGAAGGCGCGCCTCCCCTTCCGCCCGCCCCATTCGGCGCGCCCTTTCGGATCGCTCCGGCCCACGCCGAGCCCGGGTTTCCCGAGGACCTCGCTCGACCGGCGTTCGGCGTGCCGATCGGCAATCCGAGACGGCGCTTCGCGGTCGTCCTCTACAGCGGCCACGAGGCCGGTACGGATCTGGACAGCGCACAGCGCGACCTTCTCGCCGCGCTCGCGCGCAAGGCGGAAATCGCCTACGGGCAGGTGGAGCGCGAGGTGTTGCAGCAGCAGGTCGAGCGCCTCGAGAGCCTGCTCGGCCACGTCGCGGGGCGCGCCTGAATCAGAGCCTTGCGAGCAAGACTGGGGGGCCGCAAATCCGGGGACGCGCATTCCGCGGGCGCCGGGACACAAGCGTCGGTTCCAACCCCTTGGCGAGCCGCGTCGCCATCTTCGCCTGGATTTTGGCTTGCCTTTCGCGGTCGCACGCGAAAGGTTCGCGGCCGCCATGACGACCCCGGCCGCTCCCCCCGACGCTCCCGACTTCGGCTTGCCCCTAACTATGCGCGGCGAGGCGCGGTTCTGGCGGATCAGCTTTGCGCTGTTCCTGTCCGGCCTTTCGACCTTCGCGCTGCTCTACTGCGTCCAGCCTATGCTGCCGGAGTTCGTGCGCGCGTTTGCGTTGACCCCGGCGGCGGCGAGCCTCTCGCTCTCGGTCTCGACCGCCGTTCTCGCGGTCGCAATGTTCGGCGCGGGCGCGCTCTCCGACGCGTACGGCCGCAAGAGCGTGATGGCGGTCTCCCTCATCGCCGCCGCGGCGGCGACGCTCGCCTCGGCCTTCTCACCGAACTGGCCTGCGCTGCTCATTCTCCGCGCCCTGGTGGGATTGGCGCTCGCGGGCGCTCCGGCGATCGCCATGGCGTATCTCGCCGAGGAGATGGACCGGACGGCGGTCGGGCTCTCGATGGGCCTGTTCATCGCGGGCAACACGCTCGGCGGCATGGGCGGCCGGCTCGCGGCGGCCTCGATCTCCGAATTCTGGGGCTGGCGCTGGGCGATGGGCGCGATCGGCGCGTTTTCGCTCGTCTGCGCCTTGGGCTTCGCCTTCGCGCTTCCACGCGAGCGGCGCACGGAGCCGAAAGCGGAACTGATGGCGATCGGGCCGGCGATCCGGATGCATCTTGCGGACCCCGGCCTCCGGCTGCTCTACGCTCTGGCGTTTCTGCTGATGGGCGCCTTTGTCACCACCTACAATTACATCGGCTTCCATTTGGCGGCGCCGCCCTTTTCCCTCAGCCAGACGGCGATCGGCTTCGTCTTCGTCATCTATCTTGTCGGCGCGGTCGCATCGGCGGCGGCGGGCGACCTTGCGGGGCGGTTCGGCCGGAGACAGGTGATCTTGCCCGCGGTCGCGCTGATGCCGCTCGGCGTGGTTCTGACGCTGTCCGGCAGCCTCTGGGTCACCATTCTCGGCGTCGCGTTGGTGACGGTCGGATTTTTCGCCGGGCACTCGATCGCGTCGAGCTGGATCGGGCTGCGGGTGCTGCATGCGCAGGCGCAGGCGAGCGCGCTGTACCTGTTCTTCTACTACGCAGGGTCGAGCCTTGCCGGCTGGGCTGGCGGCTGGGCGCTGGCGGCGGCGGGCTGGCCTGGGGTCGCGGCCTTTCTCGCGGCGCTGTCCGGCCTCGCCTTCGTCGTTGCGGCAAGGCTCCGGCGCGTGGCGCCGCCGGCGCATCTGCAAGCAAAGGCGGAGCCGGAACCAGAACCCGTTCTGCCGGCGGCGTGAGCGCGCGCCCGACCGATCAGGCAAAGACGCAGGTCAGCGCGACGCGCCCGTCGGCCAACTGTCTCACGTTCCCCAGGGAGACGGCGCGCGGGACCGCCGGCGGGAACAGCGACCGCCCTTCGCCGGCGATCGCCGGGTAGATCAAAAGGCGCAGTTCGTCGACGAGCCCCGCCGCCATCAGACCCGCGGTCGTTAGGCCGCCCCCGATGCAGAAGATGTCCTTGCCCGGCTCGCTCTTGAGCGCGGCGACATCGTCGGCGCTGCGCAGGAAGCGGGTATTCGGCCACGCGGCGGTCTTCAGCGTGCTCGACAACACATAATGGGGGGTGTTCGCGGCGAACCGCGCCCACTCGACTTCCGCGGGGGGTGGGAAGCCTTCCCGTCATGGAAAGCGGATCCGTCGGCGCGTCCCGAATGGCGGTCCAGTACGCCTCGTAACCCGGATACATGTCCGCGCCGAGAAGGCAGCCGTCGATCTGCGGCGTGAGCCCGTAATCCTCCGACCACGCAGCGACCCAATTGGCGTAGCCGCCGGCGTCCGCGGTTTTCCCGTCCAGGGAGATTTTCATTCCCGAAATCAATTTCCGCATGTCGACCTCCGTTCAATTCCGGCCAGTCCCTGCGGACCAGTCCTCTGTGCGTGTGAGCATTGACCGTCCAAGTCTGAGTCTCAGCCATGGCGGCAGATGAAAGACGCTCATCAGGAGATACATCGCCGTCATCCCGCCAAGCGGAGAGGCGTTGTGCGCGACCGAGCAGACCAAGGGCGACGCGGCGCCGTCCGCGCTCGTCAGGAACGCCAGCGCGGCGAAGGTCGGAGCGGCCGCCAGACTCAGCCACGCGGCTGCGCCGGTCGCCGCCGCCCGGGCGCCTTCCGCACGGCGCGCGAAGCCGCGCGCCGTGCCGCTCATCGCGGCCTCGCTCATGATCGCTTCCGAAGTCTGAGGGGTTCAGGCGTCCGCGTACTCGTCGCGACGGCGCCACCAGAGGCCGCTTTCGTTGCGGCCCTTGGGCGCGCGATCGAGCCATTGGTACATGCCCCAAAGGCCGTCGAGGCCGCGGGCATAGGCGGAATAAGTGTGGTAGACGACGCCGTCCTCGAGCGCGAAGGCGCTCATGCCGGGACGCTCGCGCATGAACGTCGCCGCGTCGGCCCCCGTTGTCGCCGCGAATTGGGCGACGGGCCCGGCCGCGGCGTCCGGGCGCAGGGGCGCCGCAGGACGGTAATTGTATTCGGCGCCGCCTTCGCGCTGCTGCTTTTCGGTGATCGAGGCGCAAAAATCCGCGTTGAAATCCGAGCCGAACGCCGACGCCCAGGGGAACGTCCAGCCCATCCGTTGCTTGTAGGCGTCGAGCTTGGCGAGCGGCGCACGCGACACCGCCCACAGCATCACGTCGTGGTGGGCCAAATGGACCGCGAACCCGTCAAAGCCGTCGGCGATCGCCGAGCAGGACGGACAACCCGCCTTGAAATCCGGGCCGAACATGAAGTGGTAGACAAGGAGCTGCGAGCGGCCGCGGAAAAGATCGGCGAGCGAAGCGCTCCCGGCGTCGGTGTCGAAGCGGTACGCCTTGTCGATCCGGACCCAGGGCAGCGCCTGGCGTCTTTCCGCCAACGCATCGCTCTGTCGGGTCAGCGCCTTCTCCTCCTCGAGCAGCGCGATGCGCTGGCTCAGCCACTCCTCGCGAGAGACGATCGGATGGGGCATTGTCGAGCTCCTGTCTGCTTCAGTTGATCGGGCGTTTGCGCGGTCAGGCCGGCACGCGCTTGTCGTATTCGGCCCGGAGGCGGGTCAGCTTGTCCCAGAAGGGCTCCGGCGTTCGCCCCGCAAGACGGGCGGCAAGCACGTCGAGGTGCGCATGCCAGCCGGCGCTGACGCCCAGCACGTTGCCGCGATTGGGGAGGCGGCTGTGGATCACGGTCAGAAGCACCTTGTCGCCTTTCGGCGCGAGGGTGATCGCGACCTCGCGCCTCGTCATGCCAGGCGAAGGCGAGCTTGCGCGGCGGATCGACCTCGAGAATCCGGCTCTTCAGGCGATGCTCGTCGCCGAAGCCCGGGGGCTTTTCTCCCGCAGGGTCGGTCAGCTCGCCGTTGCGCCAGACGAGCTCGAACGCCGCCCCCGTCTTGAGCTCCATGTCGCCCGAGGCGAGCCAGCGGCGGCGCAGGTCGCTCTCGGTAAGATAGGCCCACACGCGCTCGATCGGGCCGGGAAGCAGGCGCTCGATCTTGACCGTAGCGGGCTCGACGAGGGCCCCGTAGGCGTCAGGCGTTTCAAGCATCGTCATTGTCGTCTCCTTTGGGGGGATTGGGGAGGTCTTCGGGCGAAGATGATTTTTCGGGCGAGCGGAGGCGTTGCGCGTCCTCTTCGAGCAGCAGTCGCTCCAGAACGTCGAGGCGGTCGGTCCAGAAGCGCTCGTAGAAGCTCAGCCACTCATGGGCGCTGGCGAGCGGGCCGGGATCGAGGCGGCACCAGTGGGTGCGGCCGCGGACTTCGCGGCGAATCAGGCCGGCCAGCTCGAGCGCCTTGACGTGCTTCGAGGCGGCGGCGAGCGACATGGAAAAAGGTTCGGCGAGCTGGCCGACAGTGCGCTCGCCCCCGGCGAGCGCCCTCAACATTCGCCGTCGGGTCGCGTCGCCGAGGGCGTGAAAGACGGTATCGAGTTGGGGGGCAAGAAGCTCAACCATGAGGTTGAATATGCGCCGCCCAAACCCAAGAGTCAACCAGAGGGTTGAATATTATTTGCGGCGCGACTCCTCAGTCGGTAGCGCCGCCCGCGCGTCCGGCTCTAGCCTGCCCGCTTGTCGGCCTTGACGCGGCGCGCGATCGCCTCGTCTTTCGCACCCTCGTCGCGGGTGACGCCGGCGTTGATGATGTCGGCCGCGTCCTTTTCCTCGGCGTCGAGGTCGTCGGGCTTGGGCGCGGTAGCGGGCGTCGCGGTCAACCCCTGATCGTCGGGCTTCCTGCCCTTGTTGCGCGCGGCGGCCGCAAACGTCTCGAGTGCTTCCGGCATGCGGTCATCGTCGGTGGGCTTGGCCATGGCTTGTCCTCCCTCGTATACCCGTCTCTCGCCAACGCTGCGGGAGGGCAAACGTTCCGGAGGCGCTCGTTCCGCAGGCGGCTTGTTTCGCGACGCCCACGGTTGGCGTCGACAACAGCGCGCCATGCTAGACATCGGCATTGAGGAGCAATGGGTCATGGAATGGCGTGACGAGGGTCTCGTCATCGGCGTCCGGCGGCACGGAGAGCATTCCGCGATCGTCGAGACGATGACGCGCGCCCACGGCCGGCATCTCGGCCTCGTGCGGGGCGCCCGCTCGTCCCGGATGGCCGCCGTGCTCCAGCCGGGCAACACGCTTGGGCTCGTCTGGCGCGCCCGGCTCGACGAACATCTTGGCGCCTTTGCGGTCGAGCCCATGGACCTGCGCGCCGGGCGGCTGATCGGGAGCGCGCTCGCGCTTGCGGGACTGTCCTGGCTCGGCGCGCTCGCGCGCCTCCTGCCCGAACGCGATCCGCACGAGGCGGTCTACGAGACCCTGACGCTGATCGCGGCGAGGCTCGACGACGCGGCGCTCGCTCCGCCGCTTATCGCCCGCTTCGAGACGCAAATCCTGGCCGAATGCGGTTTTCGGCTCGACCTCGCCCGCTGCGCCGCGACCGGGGCGCTCGAGAATCTCGTCTATGTCTCGCCGAAGTCGGGTCGAGCGGTGAGCTTTCTCGCTGGCGAGCCGTGGCGGAACCGGCTGCTGCCGCTGCCGCCGTTCTTGCGCGACGGCGTGCGGCTCGAGCAGCGGCCGAGCCCCGCGGAGGTCGCCGACGGCTTCCGCCTGACCGGCTTCTTCCTGGCGCGCGACGTGTTCGCCGCCCGCGGAGAGCCCCTGCCCGACTCGCGCCGCGCCTTTTTGGCCGCCGCAGCAAGGGCTGCGAGCGTCGACGACAGCGAGGTCCCGACGCCGGCTGAACCCGGAGTGCGCCTGCCTCCATGACTCCGTGAGGGTTCGGCGTGGTTTTGATCGTTGCGCGCCGGCCGCTACTTTGAAAGCGCGGATTCATATACGCCGGGTTGCAAAGAGAGGTAAACGGCGATAACACAATTTGAGCGGCGCGGACCCCTGACCCATCGATTCGAGGCGACGAGGGCCGAAGGCCGTTGCGAGACATAATCCATTGCGCTGCGGCATTAAAGCTTAGGACATTACACTTGCAAAATATGATCTATTGGTTCCTGAATTGTCGAAAGCAGCGCCAATCGGGCATTGAAAGCGAGGCGGATCGCATGATCGCCGACTGCGCCGCCGCGGCTCTTGCGACGGCCCAACGGATGAAGCGCGAAGCCAACGATATTTGGACGATGTGGTATTGGGCTTCCGTCGAATCCGCCGTTACGCGCAGGATCGGGACGCGCGCGCCAATTCGGCAGACGCCGCAAATGATTTACGAACGTCCGAAGGACAGCGGTTATGACGTCGAGCCGCCGGCCGGAAGATTGCTCGCTTTTCGCCAGCCGGCGTGAGAGCGTCGCGCGCCGGTTCTGGTGTTGACCGGACCGCGCGCCTCGTGTATCAGACCGCTTGCTGCGCCGCAGCATGAGGCGCTCCAGCCGCGTAAGTCGGATTTCGCTGTTCAAGCGACCGAGCGCTGTCGAGCCTCCAGACCCTTCTGACGACGGCCCGTTTTACGCGGGGCAAGTCTCCCCCTTTTCCTGATCGGCCGACCGCGCCTCATCACGAGGCGACGGCGCGCGATCGCTTATTTGAAAGACCCTTCGTGACTTAATTTTCCCATCTCGGCCTCCCCGAGATTCTCCTTCGCGCTCTCGACAGCGAAGGCTACAAGACGCCGACCTCGATCCAGGCGCAGGCCATTCCGCACCTTCTCGAGGGGCGTGATCTGCTCGGCATCGCCCAGACCGGCACCGGCAAGACTGCGGCCTTCGCGCTGCCGATCCTCGCGCGCCTCAACGCCGACCGGCGACGCCCGGCGCCGTTCACCGCCCGCGTTCTGATTCTCGCGCCGACTCGCGAGCTGGCGGCGCAGATCGGCGACAGCTTTCGCGCCTACGCCAAATTCATGAAGCCCGTCCTCAGCCTCGCCGTCGTGGTCGGTGGCGTGTCGGCGCGCCCGCAGGTCGACCTGCTCGCGCGCGGCCTCGACGTCCTGGTGGCGACCCCTGGGCGGCTGCTCGACCATATGCAAAGCGGCAAGCTGAGCCTCGCAACGACCGAAGTTCTGGTGCTCGACGAGGCCGACCACATGCTCGACCTCGGCTTCATCGTGCCGATCCGAAGGATCGTCGCCAAGCTGCCGAAGGCGCGCCAGACGCTGCTGTTCTCGGCCACGATGCCCAAGGAGATCGCGGGTCTCGCCGCCGACATGCTGAAGAACCCGGTCGAGGTCCGCGTCACGCCGGCCGCCACCACGGTCGAGCGCGTCGATCAGCACGTCTATTTCGTCGACAACGCCGCCAAGCGCGACGTGCTGGTGGAGCTGATGCGCGGCGCCGACGTGTCGCGCGCGATCATCTTCACTCGCACCAAGCGCGGCGCCGATCGCGTGGCGCAGCACCTTGACGCCGCCGGCGTCGGAGCGCAGGCGATCCACGGCAACAAGAGCCAGAACCAACGCGTCCGCACACTCGACAACTTCAAGAGCGGCGCGACCCGGATTCTCGTCGCCACCGACATCGCCGCGCGCGGGATCGACGTCGACGCGGTCAGCCACGTTGTCAACTACGAGCTGCCGGAGGTGCCGGAGTCCTACGTCCACCGCATCGGCCGCACGGCCCGCGCGGGCCTCTCCGGCCGCGCGATTTCGCTCTGCGACAACAGCGAACGACCGCTCCTGCGCCAGATCGAAAAGCTGACCCGCCAGACCCTGACCTTCACCGACCGCCGCACGGCGGCCGGAACCCGCGACGACGAGGCGATCCGGCCGGCTCCGCGCGGCGGGCGCGGCGGACAGGGCGACGGCGGCCGACGCGGCGGCCCGCAGCCCCAGCGCCGCGCCGGACCGCGCGACGCTCTGCACAATGGCGCGGCGCGCCCCGCCACGCGGACGCCCGCAGGCCCCGCGCCGCGCAGCGACGGGCGCCGCCGCCAGGACGCTCGGCCGCACGCCTGATCCCGCGCCGTCTCAGTCGGCGACAAAGACGATGCCGGCCGCCGGGCCGTGAAGGGCCCGGCGGCGAATTTCCGCGACCGCTTCTGGAGTCTAAGCGAGGCGCAGGGCTGGGCTGATGGCCCCGAACTTGCGACGGGGTCGCTTCGACTGGCTCATGCGGCGGGTGCAAAATGGGATACCTTGTTTTCAGGGGTAAGGAACCCTTCGATCTCATTCCCCAACGCCTCCCTTCCGCAGTCGCCCAAGGCCGGGTCGTGGTGGCGACCGTGCCCGTCTTCATGTCCGGTTTTCCGGGGAACACCGTTGAGATCCGCCTCCTGCTCAACCCGCAACAGGCTGAGGATCTCGCTCGTCAGCTTCAGCTTGAAGCCGAAGTCGCCCGAGGCAATCCGATCCTTTAGCCGCTCAGCCGCGCCGAGCCGCGCCTGACGTCTTCTGCGCCGGCTGCACGAGCCGCGGCGCCGTGGAAATGCTCAGCATGACGCTGTTGCAAACGACGGTCCTCCTCTGACATCCGCCTGAATGAAGCGGTTTCTCAGGTCCACGGCCTCGACGCCGTTCTGCGAGGCGTCGCCCCGGGCCGTCCCTAAACTGCCTATCGCTTTTGATGAGCGGTCGATGTGATGAATGGTCGTTGGCTTATCGCGTGGGAACGATCACCAGCTTTCCCTTGAGAGAGCTTGTCTTCTCCAATTCGACCAAGGCCGAGATCCCCTGGGACAGCGGCGCGATGCGGCCGATCACAGGGACGAGATCGCCCCGCTCGGCCGCCGCCGCGACGCCCGCCAGCGATTCCGGCGTCGGATTGCCGAACACCACGTGATGTCTCGACGGCAGTAGACTGCCGATCAATTTGGCGGCCGTTGGGACGATGTGCAGCGACAGGCCGGCGCGTTTCAACATTGCGCCGCATTGGCTCAGCGACAAAGACCCCGCCGTATCGAAGACGACATCGAAGCGGTGGCGATACGGAGCGACGTCGAAACCGCGATAGTCGACGAGCTCGCCGACGCCCAGCGCCAACGCTTCGTCGCGCCCCGACGCGCTGCAACTGCCGGCGACGGTTGCGCCGCGCATGCGCGCCAACTGCGTGGCCGCGCGTCCCACCCCGCCCAGACATCCGGCGATGAAGACCGATTGGCCAGCGCTGACCCTCGCCTTCGTCACCAGCGCGTTCCACGCCGTCACGCTCACGATCGGCAAAGCGGCCGCCTGCTCGAACGACAGCGAGGGCGGCTTGAACCCAACGTTTTTTTGGTCGGCGACGACGTATTCGGCGAATGCGCCGGCCTTTGCGATGGAGACGATGCCGAAGACCTCATCGCCAACTTTGAGCCGCTCGACGCCCGGCCCCACCGCGTCGACCACGCCGGAAAAATCGTGGCCAAGGCCGCGCGGAAACCGGAACCCGGAGAGCGCCTTCATTTCGCCCCGGCGAATTTTCCAGTCCATCGGATTGAAGGACGCGGCCATGACCCGAACGCGGATCTGGCCGCGCCCGGGGTCAGGCCGCTTGACCTCGTCCAGCCGCAGCTCTTCGGGACCGCCGTATCGGAAATATTGGATCCGCTTCATAAGCGCTGACCTCGGTCCGTTGCCGTCACGTCCGTATCCTCCAAGCGTTCGCGCGAGATTCTCGCAGATCGCCGCTCTTCGACACGGCTCACGCTTTCGTTTGTACGAGTTTGATGGCGTGCTCCGGGCAGGCCTTCACGCACAATCCACAGGCCCGGCATTGATCGGCGTTTGGCGCATACGAAACCCGCCCGCCGTGGACTCTGTTCTTGAGCTTCGCCAAGAACCCAAGGTTTGCATAATCGCGCGCGTCGATTTTTCGAATTTCGAACACGTGGTAGGGGCATGCCTCCACGCAGGGACCTTTCGCTTCGCAGCGAGAGAAATCGACGACCGGCGCAAAAGCGCCTTCGGGATGTTTGCAGAGCGCCTCTTTCATCCTGTCGCCCCAACAGCGCGGCCCCCAGGGGCCGATGGTTCAAGTCCGATCTCGCGCTTCGGAGCGCGGAGATCCTCTGTTTGCCGCCGTATCAGGCCGCCGGGCCAGCGCTGACTGGAACGATCGCCGCCCGCATCGTGGCGCTCGCGATCCGAATTTCGTTGAGGGGTTGGTAGGCGTCGCTCGCCAGCCAGGCGCGGAACGCGCCCTCCGAGATCCAACGCTGAATCACGAGCGGACCGAAGCCCGGCTCTCCTCCGACCGGAATGGAGCCCTGTCCAACCACCTCTCCCCCTAGAGGGCCGATCAACTTGCTCGCGCGCTGTGCGTAGGTCCGGAGGCCCTCCGGGTCCTGAACAGAGGCGACTTCGACGACAACGAACACCGCAGGCTCTTGCATCGTGCTTCTCCGATCGGGTGAGGCCACTTTGGCTTCAGACGAGAGGTAGGGGATGGAAGCAAGACGATCTATCCGTTAGCGTCTACGTTTTCTTGGAGATCGTCCAAAAATGGATCCGCTGTCCGAAGTCATCTCATTCCTGGGGTTGCGAAACTATCGCGTCGGCGGGTTCGAGGCGGGCGGCGACTGGTCGATTCGCTTCGATCCCTATGACGGAGTCAAATGCTATGCCGTGACGGAGGGGGCGTGTTGGCTCGCAGTCGAGGGGGCTGGCGAGGGGAGGCTTTTCAAGCAAGGCGACTGCCTCCTGTTGCCTCACGGCGCGCCGTTTCAAGTGGCCAGCGATCCCGCCCTGCCGCCCGAGGATTGGAAACGCCACTTTCTCGGCGCCCGCGAGGGCGCGCTGGTCAAGCTGAACGACGGCGGCGAGGTGACGGTCCTTGGCGGGCATTTCCAGCTCGCCGGGGCGCAAGCCGACATGCTGCTCGGCATGCTGCCGCCCGTCGTCCACCTGCGGAGCGAGTTGGATCGCGCGACGTTGCTTTGGGCCTTTGAACGCATGCGGCAAGAGCTGGTCGACCCCAAGCCGGGAGGCGTTCTGATCGTCCAGCAGCTCACCACCATGATCTTTGTCCAAGCGCTCCGTCTCCACCTCGACCACAGCCTGGGCGTCGGCTGGCTGTTTGCGCTCTCCGACAAGCATGTCGGCGCGGCGATCGCCGCGATCCATCGCGAGCCGTCGCGGCGCTGGACGGTGGCGGCGCTGGCCCTCGAAGTCGGCATGTCGCGATCCGCTTTCGCGGCGCGATTCGCACAACTGGTCGGCGATGGACCGATCGAATATCTCACCCGCTGGCGGATGCTGCTCGCCGGCCGCAGCCTGTCGCGAGGCGAACCCATCGGCGCCATCGCCCGGTCGCTGGGCTATGACTCGGAAAGCGCGTTCAGCACCGCCTTCAAGCGCGTGATGGGAAGCCCGCCCCGCCGGCACGCCCGCCTGGCGACGTTTGCGACAGGGGGATAGAGGGTTTAGTCTTTTTGCCGGAGGGGAGACGGCGCGCGCGAGAGGATGAAACGCCTGTCCGTCGTCTACGATCCGAATTGATTGGAGAGCGAGCCGCGCGTCGCCGACGAAAGGCCGCTCGGACGCCTCCGTGGCGGCAGCCCTGAGGACCAAAGCTCGGATCCAGTGAACAGCCTTGGCGGCGCCCGCTCCGGGCAACCCGAAAAGAACCGAACCGATCCAGGGCTCGAGAGGACGCGTCCCCGCCGCCCGGGTCGGGCCAGGAATCTCAGGGAGGAGGCGCAAGCCGAGGGAGAACTCAGCGCAAAGCGCCATCGCTGCTTGGCGCCAGAACGTATATGCATGCCTCTACAGGTCCCACAGAGGTTGAAATCTCAGCCGCCACGCGCTGATAGCCAGCCCCTTCGAAGGCGTCGAGGCGAGGCCAGTGGTCCGGCAGATCGTCGGACATGAGGAGATCAACCTCCACGGTCCCTCCGGCCGGATTTAGGATCAAACCAGGAAAGCCCTGAACAGCGCCCCACCCTTGCTGTCGCAAATCGCCGCGGACATGGCCCGTCGACCAATTGCCATTCAACCCGGAAAGCTGGTGATGATTGGGTCGGCCGGGGCTGAGCGTGCCATAGGTGGCCAGACGACACATCTTGTTCAGCCTGTCTGACAATTTTCGCCCTCGCAAATGACCCGACCCCACCCGCGCCGCGCGCTCGGTCCAGCGCGGTCACAGTCTGTGATGACTCACGTTCCCCACGAGGTCCGTCCTGACGGCGCGCTCCGCGAAATGCCAAATGCCGTCGCTCCGCTCAAACCGATCTTCATAACGCCCGCAAGCAATCGGCTGGAGCGGAAAACCCTCGACGGCCTGAAACACCGTGTAATAGGCGCGGGCCTGAGCCCTCCCTGCCGCCTCGTCGACATTTATGATGAGATTGGTCGTGACATGCCGTGTGCGGGGCGTGCCGTCTTCGAAGGTCCGCAGCGCCTTGCGCGCAAAGGCGGCAATGGCCTCCCTGCCGCGCAGGACGGGTCCGCTGCCGAGGGTAAAGTCGCAACGGTCAAGCAATTCGCCCAACGCGTCGAACTTCCCGTCGTCGACCAAAAAGGCGTAGGTCGCGATCAGGTTTTCGATTTCGCGGTCGCTGTTCATTGGGAATCCCATAATGGGCGCGGGCTGCAGACGCTTGCCGTGTCGGCGGGCTTCGAGGGTTGAACTCGCCGAACACTCTCCCATGCGCTGCGCCCTCTCGGCAACGCCGATGTCGGGATCCGTCGTCCGCGACTTCGCTGTCTCAATATTGCGGTCCGCAAGATCGTGGTCTGCGCGCCGGCGGGCTACGAAGTGGAGCTGGCGGCGATCTATCGAACTTGACGCAGACCGGCTGGCCCAGCGGCAATGAGCTGGTCGAGCCCGCCGAGGAATGTCTTGAGGACGGGCGAGGGATTGTCTGACCGGTAGCCGACAGCCAAGTCGATGGTAAGCGGTTCGCCCTTGAGAGGCCGGCTTACGACGGACCACGGCAGCAGCGCCTCCACATAGGCCGGCATCAGCGATACGCCACGGACCGATGCGACCAGCGACAAAACCGTCGAGAAGGTCTCGACGCGATGGCTCGGCGTGAGGTCCACGCCCCTTTCCTGCAGATAGCCCTCCACCACCTCGCGGAGCACGATCGCGACATCGGAAAATCCTACGAGCGTCTCGCCCTCGAGGCGCTTCGGATCGACCGCCTTTTCCGCAGCCAGCGGATGGTCGCTCGGCAGAATGACGACGATCGGCTCCTTTGCGATCACCTCGTAGGTCACGTCCGGCTTCGGCTCGACGCGCAGGAACCCAAGGTCAATCTCTCCGTTTTGCAACGCCTCCGCCAGATCGGGCGAGTACATACTCGTCACCTTGAACTCGATCTTCTGGCAGCTCGGCCCGGAGAATGCGCGTGACGTGGGGGAGCCAGTCGACCTCCTGGCCAGTCAGGAATCCGACCGAGAAAACCGCCTTCGCCGGGCGGGCGGCGCGGCGCGCGGCCTGAAGCGCCTCGGCAGCCTCGCCAACCGCGACGCGCGCGTGGGGCAGAAAGGCGCGACCGGCGTCGGTCAACTCGACGCCGCGCGCCCCGCGGATGAAGAGCGGCGCGCCGACCTCGATCTCCAGATCGCGAAGCTGCCGGCTGAGAGAGGGCTGGGCCGTGTGCAGCCGCTTCTCGGCGGCGACGGTGACGCTGCCCTCCTCGGCCACGGCGATGAAATAGCGCAGATGCCTGAGCTCCATACTCGACCCATGCCTAGCAGATATGGGAAGCGACCTTACAAAGTCTTTCTCACGGACGCAACGAACGCCTAATTATTCACCCAACGAGACGCGGACCGTTCACGCAGGCGGCAAAAGCAAAACCGAGTGCCGCCGAAGATTCTCTATGTGATTACTTGCGGTTCGGAGAGCGGATGATGAAGAATCAAGTCGTTCTGATCACAGGCGCTCTTGCCGGCATCGGCCGCGCCACCGCGCTCGCGGCCGCAAGCGAGGGCTCCAAGATCGTCGTCTCCGGCCGCAATAGCCAGACCGGCAGGGCATTGGAGGCCGAGCTCCGGGCCCTCGGCGCAGAAGCTCTCTTCATCGAGGCGGACGTTCGCAACGAGCGCGAGGTCCAAACCCTGATCGACGGGGCTGTCGCCCAGTTCGGGCGCATTGACGTCGCCGTCAACAACGCGGGGACCGAGGGCAACCCGGGCCCGGTCGTCGACCAGACTCCGGAGGCCTACGCCCAGACCTTCGACACCAACGTGCTCGGCGTGCTGCTCAGCATGAAGCACGAACTGCGCGTCATGCGGCCTCGAGGGGGCTGGCAGCATCGTCAACCTGTCCTCGACTATGGGCAGCCGCGGCGCCGCGAACGCTTCGGTCTACGTCGCCAGCAAACACGCGGTCGAAGGCCTGACCAAATCGGCTGCATTGGAGGCCGCGCCTTTCGGCGTTCGAGTCAATGCGGTCGCGCCTGGGCCGGTCGAAACCGGCATGCTCGATCGCTTCACGGGCTCGAAGGAGCGCAAGGCCGGACTGCTCGCCTCCATCCCTCTGCGCCGGGCGGGCAAGCCCGAAGAAGTCGCCGACGCGATCCTTTTCCTGGCGTCGGACAAGGCTTCGTTCGTCACCGGCCAGATCATCGCCATCAACGGCGGCCGCACGGCCAGCTGAGTCTCAACCCGGCCAAAGGAGTTTCGCCATGACCGCCTACACCCACGACACCGTCCCGACCCAGTTCGTCGAGGCGAACGGCATCCGCTTCGCCTACCGTCGGTTCGGTAAAACTGGCGGCGCGCCGATCGTCATGAACATCCACTTCCGCGGCACCATGGACCACTGGGACCCGTCTGTGACCGACGGGTTGGCCAAGGACCGCGAAGTGATCCTGTTCGACAATGCCGGCATCGGCGCCAGCTCGGGCACGACCCCGAACACCATTCCCGCCATGGCGACGGACGCCATCGCCTTCATCAAGGCGCTCGGGATCAGCAAGACCGACATTCTCGGCTATTCGATCGGCGGCAAGGTCGCCCAGGAGATCGTCGTGCAGGCGCCCGACCTGGTGCGCAAGCTGGTCCTGATCGGCACCGGGCCGCGGGGCGCCGACACCGCCGCCAGTAAATCGGCGGAGATCTTCTCGGCGACCTACGATCCGCCCGAGCACCTGTGGATCGCCGCCCATTTCCTGCCGAATGCGACCGGTCGCGCCGCCGGCCTGAAGTATCTGGAACGCAAGCATCGCCGTCAGGATCGCAGCCCGGAAGTCAGCGAGGCCGCAGCGACGGCCCAGTACGCGGCGATCGTCAGCTCGAATAAGAAGAGCGACGGCGTCTGGGACTATCTCGCCGACATCCATCAGCCGACGCTGGTGGTCGATGGCAGCAACGACCTGATCATCCCCACGATCAATGGGTTCACGTTGCAGCAGCATCTGCCGAACGCGCAGCTCATCGTCTATCCGGACTCCAGCCACGGGCCGCAGAACCAATATCCCGAGCTGTTCCTGGCCCACGCCGCCCTGTTTCTGAATGCGTGACGCGGCCTGAACACTGAGTGCCGTTCGGCCGGGTTCCGGCGATGCGATCGGCTCGCCTCTCAGCCTCCAACAAGGAAGATCGATCATGACCCCGTGCAACGGAAAGACCGCGCTTGTCACCGGCGCCTCGCGCGGCATCGGTCGCGCTGCTGCGATCGCGCTTGGCAAGGTCGGCGCGCAGGTTCTCGTCCATTATGGCAGCAATGCCGCCGAAGCGCGGTCCGTCGTGGATCAGATCAAGTCGGCGGGCGGCCGGGCCGAAGCGGTAGGCGCCGACCTGGCCGCGCCCGATGGCGCACATAAGCTCGCCGCCAAGGCGCGGAAGATCGTCGGCGACCGGTTGGACATCCTGGTTCTCAACGCCGGCATTTCCAAGGCCGCCACCATCGAGGAAACGACGATCGCCGACTTCGACGCGCTGTTCGCCGTCAATGTCCGCGCCCCGTACTTCCTGGTCCAGCAGTTGCTGCCGATCTTGAAAGAAGGCTCGAGCGTCATCTTCACCTCCTCGCTCGCCGCGCACGCGGCGGTGGGGAACCTCTCGGCCTATGCCGCGACGAAGGGCGCAATCGACACCCTGGTCAAGCACTTCGCCCTGATCCTCGGCGCAAAAGGCGTGCGCGTGAACGCCGTCGCGCCGGGCGTGGTCGAGACCGACATGTCGAGCTTCGCCAAGACCGATGCCGGCCGCGACTTCACCCTCGGCATGCAGGCGCTGAAGCGCGTGGCCCAGCCGGACGACATCGCCAGCGCCATCGCCTTCCTGGCCTCCGACGCCGCCCGCTGGGTCACCGGCGACACGCTGCGCGTCGACGGCGGCTCCAAGCTCTAGGCGATGGGAGACGGACGATGAGCAACGATCTGCAAGCCGCCAACAAGGCCGTGGTCCTCAAGGCGTTCGACACCTTGTTCAACAAGCGCGACTACGACACAGCCGCCGAATTCTGGTCGCCGCGCTACATCCAACACAGCGCCCATATCGCGCCGGGCCGGCAAGGCCTGTTCGACCTCGTCCGCGCCGCGCCGCCCGAGCTGCGCTACGAGCACGGCGCGATCCTGGCCGAGGGCGACCTGGTCATGGTCCATGGCCGCTTCACCAACACCGGGCGCGAGGTCGCCTGGATCGCGGTCGACATCGTTCGGATCGAAGACGGCCGGCTCGCCGAGCACTGGGACGTGCTGCAGGACGAGGCCAGCCAGGCGTCGTCCGTGAGCGGACTGCCGATGTTCGGCGACGCCTTTCCAGCCTGACAAAGGAGACCTCACATGCCCGAACGCACGATCAAGATCCCTGGCCCCGAGCACCCCATCACCATCGCGCGGAACCAGAACCGCGTGGTCGTCACCCTCGGCGGACACGTCATCGCCGACACTCGCGAAGCGCTGACGCTACGCGAGGCGAGCTATCCGCCGGTCCAGTACATCCCAAGGCGGGACGTGGACATGGCCGCCCTCGCCAGGACCGCGACCCGACCTTCTGCCCGTACAAGGGCGAGGCCGCGTACTTCAGCATTTCGGCCGGCGGCGAACGGTCGGTGGACGCGATCTGGACCTATGAAGCGCCCTACGACGCCGTGGCCGAGATCAAGGATCACCTCGCCTTCTACCCCGACCGCATAGACGCGATCGAGGAATATCCCGCTTGAGCGGCCTCTCAAGGAGCCACGATCATGTCTAAGCTTACGGGTAAGGTCGCCGTCGTCACCGGCGCATCCAAGGGTATCGGCGCCGCAATCGCCAAGACGCTGGCGAGCCATGGCGCTGCTGTCGTCGTCACCTACGCGTCCAGCAAGGCCGGGGCGGAGGCGGTCGTCGAGGCGATCACCGGCGCCGGCGGCCGGGCCATCGCCGTCCAGGGCGACGTGTCCAAGGCCGAGCAGGCCAAGGCCGTCGTCGACGCCGCGATCGCCGCCTATGGCCGCCTCGACATCCTGGTCAACAACGCCGGCGTCTACGAATTCGGGCCGCTGGAAGCCGTCACCGAAGCGCAATTCCACACGATGTTCGACATCAATGTCCTCGGCCTTCTGCTGGTGACCCAGGCGGCGGCGCCCATCTCGCCGAAGGCGGCAGCATCATCAACCTCGGCTCCGGCGTCACCGCGATCACGCCGCCGCAAACAGCGGTCTACACCGCCTCCAAGGGCGCGGTGGACGCGATCACCGGCGTGCTGGCCAACGAGCTTGGCCCGCGCAAGATCCGAGTGAACACCGTGAGCCCCAGCCTCACCGAAACGGAAGGCACCCACTCGGCGGGGATGCTGGCGACCGATTTCGAGGCTGGGATCATCGCCCAGACCCCGCTCGGGTCGCCTGGGCCAGCCGCAGGACATCGCCGATGTTGTCGCCTTCGTCGCATCGGACGAAGCCCGGTGGCTGACCGGGGAACGCATCCTGGCCGGCGGCGGTCTTCGCTAGGCGTTCCCGGAATAAATGATTGATTGAGGTCCGCCCAAAGGGGGCGGACCTCGGCGGCGGGAGGCGAAAGCTCAATGCCTCCGGGCGCCGGCGTGAGCCTCGCACGCGACGAACGGGAACCACCGGCGACAGGCCGACGAGCCTCTGAACGAGACGGCTCTTTCGACCGGCGCCCCGTTGTCTTTCGCTCGGTGACGCGCGCTCCGTTCAGGACAAAACTGCGAACTCTTAGGTCATTGAAATCAAGCCACAATCTCAGATTGTTGGCCAAGCCCGCTCCAATGAAACGAAGCGAGTCCGTCTCGGCCGAGGCGGGGATCGTCGGCGACAAAAGCTTGACGCGCTTGTTCATCTTATGTTCTAATACAGATTGTTGGCGCATTTGGCTCTTGCTCGCTTCGTCAGCGGCCTGCCGACGTTCGACCCGATTTACGAGAGCTGGCTCCAGTCGCCGAAGACCAAGAAGCAAGTGCTGCCCGTGCCCCTGAGCGATGCCGAGGCACGACAACTCCTCACCGACCGAATTTCTCGCTACGAGGTCGGGGGCGCCCATGGCCGGAGCTGGGAAGCAACATTTCGGGAGGACATGCAGGACCGCCCCCATACGACTTTCGCAAATCGAGCTATGCGGACACCAGTTGCCATCTCGGCCAGTATGGGCGATCTGGCGCCATCAATCCCAATCACATCTTCATGCGCCTCTCGGAGCTGCGCCCATCGACAGGGCGGCCATGGCGTGCGTCCGATCTGCGACCGCTGATGAGATTCGCGCGCGAAACCTGGAATCCAGCCGAGATGTGCGCATTGTTCTCCTTCGGATCAAACGTGCTCCCCGAGATCCCCGACCCGAGTTGGGCGGCAGGAAAGCGGACCCTTAAACCGTGGATCGGCTGGATCACCTATCTGCCGCCCGACCTCGCGGCTCGGGCGAAAGTTCCCCCCGACACCCATGTCGAGAGCCTCGACGACGGCGCGGCGCTGGTCACGCTGTGCGAGGAGCCGTTCGACAAGACCGACGCGGAAGGCATGGCGCGCCTGCGCGTCCTCCAGGCGGCGCTGCGACCGATCCAGACGTGAACGTCGCCGCCGAAGCAAACACCGGGGCCTCGGGCGACCGCCCGGAGCACGGAAGTTTGCATTTGGTAAACAGTGTTGGCGCGCCCGACACGATTCGAACGTGTGACCTTTGCCTTCGGAGGGCAACGCTCTATCCAGCTGAGCTACGGGCGCATCGCGCCGGCGGAATGGACCGCCAGCGAACCCCTGCATAACCGAATTTCTCGGCGATGGGAATCCCTGAATGGAAAAGCCCGAACGTGCGTCTTTCACGCCGCGAGCGGCGGGGCGACCGAACTCCACCCCGAAATAGTCCAGGTAGCGCCCCTCGATCTCCGAAAGCGGCATGACCACGAAAAGATCGGTCGTGTTGAACGCGCGGTCGACCGCCGGAGACGGACTGAACGTCGCGCCGAGGCGCCAGTACCCCTTCACCAGCGGCGGCAGGACCCGGAGGAGCGCGCGCGGGTCGGCCGGTTCGGCGCCGAGGCCCGCGGCGCCGGCGCCGATGCGATCGGCCCGCGGCGCGACGCGCCATGCGGGATCGCCGCCCGCGGAGAGCGCGGCGATCGCGCCGGCGTGGACGGCCGCGTCGGCGCCCGGCAGGCTGGCGCAGCCGATCATCGCGTCGATCCGGTGGCGTTGCGCGTAGGCCCACAGGCCCCGCCACAGGAGTTCGAGCACGTGCTTGCCGCGATGCGTCGGCGCGATGCAGGCCCGGCCGACCTCGAGAAAGCGCAGGTCCGGGCGCCGCGCGATCAGCGCCTCGACGTCGAATTCCCCGGCGCTGTAGAAGCCGAAATTCCGCTCGGCCTCCTCCTGCCGCAACAGGCGATAGACGCCGACGAGTCTGGGCGAGCCGTCGCGATACGTCGTGGTCTTGTCGATCACGATCAGATGATCGGCGACCCGATCGAAACGGCAGACGTCGCGTCGGATCAGTCTCGACGTCCGATCGGGAATGGCGCCCCCTTCCTCGAAAAACACGCGGTAGCGCAGCTTCTGCGCCCTTCGCACCTCCTTGCCGCGCGTGGCGAGCCGCGCCTCCAACGAGCCGGAGCTGGCGAGCAGAGGATCGCAATCGGCAAGATCGCGCCGACGCGAGAAGCGATGGAGGAAGGGGCGGACCGGCGCGCCGCCTGCGGGTATCGATGGCGAGATGAGCGCCACTCCGGCTTCTCCACGATTCTGTTGAAGTCCTACAGCCCAAACACTTTCGCCCGAACCTATTATGACGCTCGTGAAATTGCGCCCCGCCGCGGCTCCCCGGCCGCGCACACGCGCAGGATCGTGGCGGCCAGACGGTCGAAGTCGAACGGCTTCGCCAGGAAGGCGTCGAAGCCGCCAGCCTCGCAGGTCTGGCGCGCGTCGGCGAGCCCGTTCGCGGTCAGCGCGACGATCGGGGTCGGCCGCGTGGCGGCCGCCGCTTCCAGGCGCCGCAACCGCCGCGTCGCCTCGAAGCCGTCGATGCCGGGCATCTTCAGGTCCATCAGGATCAAATCGAAGAGCCGCGGCGCGTCACGCCCCGCGGGCGACGCCAAACCCACCGCCTCCTCGCCGTCGCGCGCCCGGACGGTCTCGAAGCCCAGGCGGCGCAGCGCCTTTTCCGCAATGAGGGCGTTGATGTCGTTGTCTTCGGCGATCAGCGCCCGGCGCTGCGCCGGGCTTGAGGCTTCGGCCGAGTCCGGGGCGCGCGGCCGGGCGGGACATTCGGCCGCGAGCCTTTCATAGAGCGAGCGCGCTCGGACCGGCTTCACCAGCCACCCGTCGAAGTCCTTGAGCGCGGTCTCGCCGAAGGCGCGGCGCTCGAAGGGCGAAAACAGCACCAGGCTCTTCGGCGCCCCCGCCGCCCGCGCCGCCTGGGCGAGCGCATTGGTCGCCTCGGGCCCGAGCGCGCAGTCGACAATGACGAGGTCGGGCCGCTCGGGATCCGACAGCGCCTGAAGCCCGGACTCGAGTCCCTCGGCGTGCGCGACCCTTGCGCCGGCTTCCGCGAGCCGCATCGCGATGGCCGGCGCCTCGAACGGCGAATTGGCGATGATCAGCGCACGGACGCCGGCGAGCGCGACCGGCGGGTCGTCGAAACCGTGAGCCGAGTTCCGCGCAAGGCGGCAGGGCGATGGCGAACGAGAAGACCGATCCGCCGCCCGAACCGTCCTCGAGTTGCAGCGCGCCGCCCATGAGCCCCACAAGTTGTCGGGAGATGGCGAGACCGAGGCCCGCGCCCTCGTGGCGTCGGGCGTGCGAGCCGTCGCCCTGCTCGAAGGGCGCGAAGATCGCCTCGCGCCGCTCGGGCGGGACCCCGGGACCGGTGTCGGCGACCGCGAAGCGGAGCTCAGCGGCGGGTCCCACGTCGGGACACAGCTCGACGGAGACGCAAACCCCGCCGCGCTCGGTGAACTTGATGGCGTTGCCGGCGAGGTTCAGAAGCACCTGCCTCAGACGCATCGCGTCGGCGTACACGACTCTCGGCGCCGCAGCGCTGACCGAGGCGGCGATCTCCAGCCCCTTGCTCTGCGCGCGCGGCGCCATCAGCTCGACCACGCCCTCGACGAGGTGACGCAGGTCGACCGGCGCCACGGACAGGTCCAATCGACCGGCATCCATTCTGGAGAGATCGAGGATCTGATCGATCAGCGCGATCAGGGCCTCGCCCGAACTGTGAATCGCCTCGACATAACTCGCGTTCTCCGGGCTGAGGGCGGCGCGCCGCAACAGCTCCGCCA
This sequence comes from uncultured Alphaproteobacteria bacterium, assembly GCA_963748545.1. Taxonomy (GTDB): domain Bacteria; phylum Pseudomonadota; class Alphaproteobacteria; order Rhizobiales; family Beijerinckiaceae; genus Roseiarcus. The sequence continues at coordinate 171,093 of CAVVJO010000003.1, read as the reverse complement.
TCCCGAGAATGCCGCTCAAGGGCGTGCGGATCTCATGCCCCATGGTGGCGAGAAAGCGCGATTTGGCGACGTTCGCCGCCTCGGCGCGGTCGCGCTCGGCGACCGCCTCCTTGAGCCGCCAGACTTCGTCACGGAGCGCCTCGTTCTCGACGGCCGCTTGGCGCGACTGCTCCTCGGCGCGACGCCGCGCTTGCGCAAGCGCCGCCGCGAGCGCGGCCAACAAGCCGAGGGCGGCGCCCGCCTGGACGCCGAGCGCTTGCGCCGCGAACCCCGCGCTGATGTCCATCCACGACCTCGCCGTACCGGGACGCTGAGGCTATCGCGCCGAGGTTGAGATTCTCTTGCGAGGTTGCGTGGGAATTGAGGCGGACCGCCCCGAAGCGGGTGGGCGCCCATGATTCCTTGCGGATCTGAAGTTACGTACATTGATTCATGTACTTATAGGCGTTTTCTTAGGCGTCATCGCAAGATATTTCGGCGCTGGAGTTCGGTTTATGGCCGATCCGCGCGGCGCGGCGCGGCCGCTTTTTCTCCTCAATCGGTTGCGCTCATTTCGGCAATCGCCACAGCCAGCCGCGTTGTTGTCCACGCAACTTTGCCAAGCGTAGCGATCGCCGCGCTCAGGCGGCGGCGGCGATGCGGTCGGGCGCGCCGCGGTAGGACAGCGCTTCGGCGAGATGGGCGCGGCGGACCGCGCCGCCGCCGTCAAGATCGGCGAGCGTGCGGGCAAGCTTGAGGACGCGGTGATAGCCGCGCGCCGAGAGCCGCAGCCGCTCGGCGGCGTCGCGCAAAAGGCGGAGGCCCGGCTCGTCGGCGTCCGCGATCGCCTCGACCAGGTTCGGCGGCGCGGCGGCGTTGCAGCCGACCCCTTCGAGGCCGAGCCCGGCGTAGCGGGCGAGCTGGATGGCGCGCGCCTCCACCACCCGAGCCGCGACTTCCGCCGAGCCCTCGCGCGGCGCCGGCGCCATCAGATCGGCGGCCGAGACGGAGGGCATGTCGATGACGAGATCGAACCGGTCGATCAGCGGGCCCGACAGCCGGCCGAGATACTGCGCGACGCAGCGCTCGTTGGGCGCGCGCTTGCAGGCGTAACCCGGCTCGTTGGCCGAACCGCAACGGCACGGATTCATCGCTGCGATGAGCTGAAAGCGCGCCGGGTATACGACCCGGTGGTTGGCGCGCGCGATGGCGACTTCTCCGGTCTCGATCGGCTGGCGCAACGAGTCGAGAACCTGCGCCTGGAACTCGGGCAGTTCGTCCAGGAACAGGACGCCGTTATGGGCGAGCGAGATTTCGCCGGGCTTGGCGTGGACGCCGCCGCCGACCAGCGCCGGCATCGAGGCGGAATGATGCGGCGCCCGGAACGGCCGCCGGTCGGTCAGCGCCCCGCCGGCGAGCGTCCCCGCGATCGAATGGATCATCGACACTTCGAGCAGCTCGCGCGGGGTCAGCGGCGGCAGGATCGAAGGCAAGCGCTGCGCCAGCATCGACTTGCCCGCGCCCGGCGCGCCGCTCATCAGCAGGTTGTGGCCGCCGGCCGCCGCCACTTCGAGGGCGCGCTTGGCGCTCTCCTGGCCCTTGATGTCGCGCAGGTCCGGTTGGGGTCCCGCAAGCGCGCGCACCGCCGGCTCGGGGCGCGACAGCACCTGCGCCCCCTTGAAGTGGTTGGCGAGCTGGATCAGCGAGCGCGGCGCGAGAATGTCGAGGTCGGCCGACGCCCAGGCTGCCTCCGGCCCTGAGGGCGCCGGGCAGATCAGGCCCCTGCCGACCGCATTGGCGGCGATCGCCGCCGGCAAAACGCCGGCGACCGCGGTGATCGCGCCGTCGAGGGCGAGTTCGCCGATCACGCAGTACCCTTCGAGCGCATCCATCGGGATGGCGCCGATCGCCGCCATCACGCCGAGCGCGATCGGCAGATCGTAATGGCTGCCCTCCTTGGGCATGTCGGCCGGGGCGAGGTTGACGGTGATGCGCTTGGAGGGCAGCGCGAGGCCGGAGGCGATCAGCGCCGAGCGCACCCGTTCCTGTGATTCGCGCACCGCCTTGTCGCCGAGGCCGACGATGTTGAAGACGACGTTCCCCGAGGCGACATGGACCTGGACGTCCACCGGGCGGGCCTCGACCCCCTCGAACGCCACCGTGGAAACCCGCGCCACCATCTCCCGCCCCCGGGCTGTCTTGCGGTGGGAACATTTGCAGAACAATTTGCCGAGCGCAAGCCCAAAGTTGACGCGCGACGCCAATATTGCGCGAAAATCTCAGGTGGGTTTGAGCGAAGCCGTCCCGAACGCGGGGTCGTCGCGGTATGGCGCAACACAGCGGTCCTCGCGGACGCGGTCGCCGTCCGTCAGGGCGTAAGCCGCGGCGCGTTCCGCGTCGCCGAACGGCTTGAGCGACACGCCGAACGGCTGGCCGCGGATTTCGACCGCGCGCTGCACCATCAGGCATTGCAGCACGTTCTGCACCCGCCACACGTGGCCCAGCGTCATCCGGCCGGGGTCGGGATCGAGGACGACGGCGGGCCAATGGCCGCCGTTGGCGTCAAGCGCGCGAAGCTGCGTCTCGATGCTCTGCTTGAGTTTGATCTGGCAGGTGTAGATGACCTCGAGCACCGCCCGCACCGGTAGCGGATCGCTGGCGCTGGTCTGGAATCCGTCCAGCGCATAACGCGTGCAGTCGGCGGCCCGCGCCTTCGCTGTCGAGGCGAGGTCGTCGAGGCCGAACTGCGAATCGACCACGATCTCCAGGGTCGAGGCGAGGCTCTGGTGCTGTTGCTCCCAGGCCGCGTCGGCTTTGGCGAACCGCTTGATCGCAGCGGCGAGCTTGTCGCCCTCGAGCCTGTTCTTGATCGCATCGTCGAGGCCGTAGGTGGACAGGAATTTCTCGTCGACGATCTTGTTGAGCCCATCGAGCGCGGTCATCGCGGCCGCCGAAGTCCTTGTCGATCTTGTCGGCGCGCTTCTGATAGGTCCAGTTGCGCTGTTGGAAATAGGCGCTGATCGCCGTGCCGAGCACGCCGGTCGCCAGCACCAGCCCGCCGATCGAGCCGAGAATCTGACGCGTCCAGACATGCAGCGGGCGGGCGCCGCTCTCCTTCGTCCCGCCCTGTTCGCCCTCGGGCTCCGCCATGTCCTCGTCTCCGGATCGCTCACGTCTTCCGGACAGGCTTTGCAAGAAATAACGGCGGGATTCAAATGGCCGCGGGGGGCGCTCGTCCTGCGCTCCCAGGGGCGGCGAGACGCCCCCCGCTCAGCCGCCCGGCTGCGCCAGAAGATAGGTGAGGAGCGAGCGCAACTCGGCCGGACGGACGGGCTTGCGCAAGAGCGTCATCTCGGCCTCCTCGGCTTCGCGCGCGGCGGTGTCGGAATGGTCGGCGGTCACCAGCATCGCCGGCGTCGCCGCGCCGACCACGCGCCGCACCTTCATGACCGCCGTCGCACCGCGCTCGAAATGATCGAGATGCAGGTCCGCGATGATCGCGTCGGGCGCCCTTTTTGCCGCGATGTCCGCCGCCTCGTCGCCCGAAGGCGCGATCGTCACCTCGCAGCCCCAGCGCGTGAGCAGGGCCGACATGGCGGCGAGCACAGAGGCGTCATTCTCAATCACCAGCACCCGGGCCCGGCCCAGCGGCCCCCGCGCCGCGATCGGCCGCTGGGCCGGGTGCGGCGCAGCTTCGGCGCTCCCCGCTTCCGCAAGCGGCAGCGAAACCGAGAACATCGATCCCTTGCCCACGGTCGAGCGCAGGCCGATCGGATGATCGAGCGCAAGCGCCAGCCGCCGCACGATTGCCAGACCCAGGCCGAAACCTTGCGCACCGTGCTCGCCCGCCTCGCCGCGCTGGAATTCCTGGAAGATGGCGTCGCGCCGCTCCTCGGGAATTCCGGGACCCGTGTCCCAGACCTCGACCGTCCAGCGCCCTTCGCGCGCGCGCCCGCCGACCAGCACGCCGCCGCGGCGGGTGTAGCGCAGGCCGTTGGCGATCAGGTTCTGCATTACGCGCCGGAGCAGCAACGGATCGGACGTCACCCAGCGCTCTGCGCTGAAAAACCTGAGCTTGAGCCCGCGCTTGGCCGCCGCCTGCGCCTGCTCCTTGACCAGCGACCCGATCAGACCGTCGATCGGGAAGGCGCGCATGTCCGGCGTCATCACGCCGGCGTCGAGCTTGGAAAGGTCGAGCAGCGTGCGCAGGAGCTCTTCCAGGGTCGCCAGACTCCGGTCCGCCTGATCGATCAGGCCGGCCTGTTCGCGCCCCATGTCGAAACTGTCGAGCGTGGACAGCGCCAGCCGGGCGGCGTTCAAAGGCTGCAACAGGTCGTGGCTGATCGAGGTGAGCACGGAAGATTTGAGCAGGTTGGCGGCCTCGGCCTGCTCCTTGGCGCGCAACAGATCGTCGTTGGCGCGCTCCACCGAGCGCAGCGCCTGCTGGACTTCCGCCGTGCGGCGGCGGACCTGATTGTCGAGCGCGATCGCCGTCTCGAACAGCGCATAGGCGCTCGGCTGCTGGTCGTAGGACCGCTCGACGCGCGAGATCAGCTTCATGTTGATCTTTTTGAGCTTGGCGATCTCGCGCCTGAGCGCTTCGACGTCGTTCGGCGCCTCCCTCACGGCGTCGTCGTCCGCCTCCGGCCGATCGCGACGCCGGTAAAGGTCTGGTTGACGTGCATCGACGTGTACTGCTCGCCGTAGGTGTTGAACCCGACGACGCGCTTCAAGCGATAGAGCTTCGACATCGGCTGGACCATCTGTTCGCGCTCGGCGGCGAGGCGCCTCAGCACGCAGTCGAAGCCGAGGTAGAGATCGACCTCGCCAAGCTCCGCCTCGATGCCGCTAAACAGCGTGACGAGACTGGTCATCGGATCGCGCCGCCTGGCGGCGGTGAATACGAGCCCCTCGTCGATCGCGCAAAAGAACCTCAGCGACCCATCGGGATCGACCCGCTGGATCGACCGAACGAAATGCTCGCCCCCCACGCTCACCAGCACCGGATGCGCGGCGAAAGAAAACGCGTCGAGCGGCCCGTCGACGATGCCGCAAACGCGCGCATATTCCTGGGCGGCGGGTTCGGCGTTCAGCTCCCTGACGATTTGGTTCTCGATGTCGGCCTCGGTGACGACCATCTTGATCGGGGTCGGCTCGTAATTGTCGGAGCGGAAGGTTCTGAACGGCAGGTCGGTCGCCACCAGCGCGAGCACCGCGGCGTCGGTATGAGCCTTGCCGCCCTTGAATGACAAAGGTGCGCTCGAACCTGAGCCCGTCGCCGGCCGAGCCGCCGACGATTGGAATGTCCTCGAGCGCCATCTGCAGAGCGGTGATGAGCGCCTCCTCGCGCCGGCACAAGCCGTCGACCAGGAGAATGCCGAATACGCCCTGGGCCTCGAAGCCCGGCCGCGCGGCGGCGAGGCCCGCGCGCAGCGGTTTGGTCAGCTCGCGGCCCGCTTCGACCTGGAAATTGGCGAGGTCGAGAATGGGTCTGGCGATGAAGACGAAGTGCCGCCTCAGGAAGCCGACCGCGACTACCGCGCCTTCGCTCCAGCCCTCGGGGGTGATCTCGCCGGCGGTGGTGCAGCCGATGACCGGCGTCGCGCCGAAGCGCCGAGCGATCTCGGAGGCGAAGGTCGCGACGTCGTAATCGGGGGAGACGAACACGACGAGTCCGGAGAGGTCGTAAGGCGCGAGCTGGCGGGCGACGTCGGCGGCTGCGGCGTCGGCGCCGCCGCTCCAGGTTGACGCGACCACGACTCCCCGGTCCCCCTCCTCGATGAGGCCCAATGACGATCCCTCGGTCTGCGCAGCGCGCTTCGCCGCGCAATTATCACAGATGTTCTAGCACAAATCGCTTTTGCGCCACGCAATCGATTACGACCGCCATCCGAAAGTGGATCGGCGCCCGTCAGGGCGTAAAGGCCTGATCGCTGAACGGCGAGGCGGTCGGCGTCTGGACCTTGATGAAGCCGACGCGAAACGCCTCGTGGCACGCGTTGCAAGCGGTGGTGAGCTGGCGGAAGCCTGCGATGAACCCGGCGCTGTCGTGAGCCGAGATGGCCTGCTCCAACGCCTGGAACGCGGGATCGGACTTTTCCTTCACCGACCCCGCGAAAGCTTCAGCGTCGACGCCCGCGTAGCGATCGGCGAGCGCGAAGCTTGTCTTCATCTTGTCGAGCTCGTATTGCGCGAGCGGCCAGTTTTCCAAGCTGCCCGCAAACCACAGCTTGAAGTGGCGGAGCTGGGTCTCGGTCATGAAGTCGCTGACCTGCGGCGTAAACGCTGGCGGGCCAGGTTTGGCCTCATCGGCTAGAGCCGCGCCGAAGCCCGGTCCAAAACATATCAGCAACGCTGTCAAGCCAAGGAGCGCGCGTTTCATGACCGCCTCCGACGAGATCCTGCCGCTTCGTGCGTACGTAGCAGCAAGCGTAGCGCCGGACCGTCGGGCTCTTCAACATGTTTCGTGTGCGTCATTTTGGCGTACGCTCTGCGCAACCGAGCCAGGTGCAACGGTCCTGTGGCGTCGTGACTGGAGGCGAGCCTTGAGCGTGGACATCGTGTGGCTTCGCGACGACTTCCGCCTTGCCGATCAGCCGGCGCTGGCCGCGGCGGACGGCCCGACGCTCACCGTCTATGTCCACGACCCGCGTCCCCAGAATGGAAGGCCGCCCGGCGGGGCGGCCAAATGGCGGCTCGCCCAGTCGCTCACGCGTTTCGAGCGCAGCCTTGCCGAGCGCGGCGGCCGGCTCGATGTCGTCCAAGGCGAAGCGGACCGGGTCATCCTCGCCCTCGCCGCGGCGGCGGGGGCCCGGCGGGTGTTCTGGAACCGCCGCTACGAAGGCGCGAGCGTCGCGCTCGACGCAGACGCCAAGGCGGCGCTCAAGTCGCTTGGCGTCGAGGCGGTGAGCGCCAACGGGCGGCTGATGCGCGAGCCCTGGGAGCTGGCGAAAGCCGACGGCAAGCCCTCCGGGACGTTCTCGGCTTTCTGGCGCCGGCATCGCAGCCTCGGCCCCCTGCCCGCGCCGCTGCCCGCTCCCGCAAGGATCGAGGCGGCGCCGTGGCCAGACGAAGCGCCGGCGCGAACGACCATCGCCGCGCTCCGCCTCACCCCGACAGCGCCCGACTGGGCGGGCGAGTTGGCGCTCGGCGAGACGCCGGGCGAAGCGGGCGCTGAGGCGGCGCTTCGCCGCTTCGTCCAGGACGCCCTGCCCCGCTACGCCGACCAGCGCGATGTCCTGGCGCAGGATGCGACCTCCCGCCTCTCCGCGCACTTGCGCTTCGGCGAGCTGTCTGCGCGCCGGGCGGCTTGCGTGGTCGAAGCGGCGGCCGCGGCCGAGTCCGGCCTCGCCCGCGGCGCGGAGAAATTTCTCTCGGAGCTTGGCTGGCGCGAGTTTTCCTACGCGCTGCTCTACGCCCATCCCGATCTTGCGACGCAGCCGCTCAAGGCCGACTTCGAGCGCTTTCCCTTCCACGACGAGAAGGCCGCGTTCCGCGCCTGGACGCGCGGCGAGACCGGCTATCCCGTTGTCGACGCCGGCATGCGCCAGCTCTGGCGAACGGGCTACATGCACAACCGCGTGCGGCTGATCGCGGCGTCGTTCCTGGTCAAGCACCTTTTGGTCGACTGGCGGCGCGGCGAAGACTGGTTCTGGGATACGCTTTGCGACGCGGACCCCGCGAACAATCCCGCGAGCTGGCAATGGGTGACGGGCGCCGGCGCCGACGCCGCCCCCTATTTCCGGATCTTCAATCCCGTTCTCCAGGGCGAAAGATTCGATCCGGACGGGACGTACGTCCGCCGCTGGGTCCCTGAACTGGCGCGGGTCGACGCCCCGCATATCCATGCGCCATGGCGTGCGCCGCCGGAGGCCCTCGCCGCCGCTGGAGTCGCGCTCGGAAAAACCTACCCGAAGCCGATCGTCGATCACGACGCCGCCCGCGCCCGGGCGCTGGCGGCCTTCGCCGAGGCGCGCGGAGCGGCGTAGCGACCAAGAGCGCAGGTCGTGAACGGGGGCTATCGCGCCGCGCGCTCTCGACCGTAAAGCAGCAGCATGGCGATGATGACGGCGCCGTAGATGATCTGCCGGCCCGCGTCGGGCATCTGCACCACCGACAGGATGGACTGCAGAAGCGTAATCAGAATGACCCCGGCGACGGTGCCGACGTAGCTGCCGCGTCCGCCCATGATCGACGCGCCGCCGAGCACGACGGAGGCGATGGCGGGAAGAAGATAGGCGTCGCCCATCCCCTGCGCGGCCTTGCTCGCGTAGCCGGCCAGGAGGACGCCGCCAAAAGCGGAGAGTCCGCCGGCAAGCGCGAAAGCGAGGAGAACGATGCGCTGCGTGTCGACCCCAGAGAGGTAGGCCGCGCGCTCCCGGTTGCCGATCCCGTACACCGACCGCCCGAATGTCGTCCGGTTCAGGACAAAGACGGCGCAGGCGCCAATCGCCATCCAGACGATCAGGGCGTTCGGCAGGCCAAAGGCGAGGCTGCCGGTGGCCAGGGTCCGCATCGCCGGCGACGACAAGTCTTGCGGTGAGAAGCCGCCGGTATGGACGACCATCAGCCCCTGAGCCACCGCGTTGACGGCGAGCGTTACGATCATCGAGGGAATGCGCAGGTACGCGACCCCGAACCCGTTGACGAGGCCGAGGGCGACCCCGCAGGCCACGCCAAAGGGAATGGCGAGCCATCCGCCGATCGGTCCCCACCCGGTCGCGGCGGTCGCCATCATGCCGCCGACCGCCACGAGCCAAGGCACCGAGAGATCGATCTGTCCGAGCAGGATCACGATCATCGTGCCGGTCGCGATGACGCCCAGGAACGAGGCGACCTTGAGCTGCTGCAGCAGATATTCCGGCGAGAGAAAGCTGCGCGAATAAAGCGAGCCAAGGAGCAGAAGCGCGACAATGCAAGCGAACGCCACGACGACCGGCCGGTCGATGCGGGAATAAAAGGCCTCGCTGCGCCTGGATCGAGAGTTCGGCCGTCACGAAAACAAATCCAGACGATTGCGCACCTGAAAGAGGCGAGCTGCGCCCAGCGACACGGCCGCGAGCAGGACCACGCCCTGAAACAGCGGCTGCCACAGCGGATCGAGATTGAACACGAACAGGAGGTCGCCGATCGTGCGGAACATCAGCGCGCCGAAGATCGCTCCGATCGCGCTCCCGGAACCGCCGTAGAGGGAGACTCCGCCGAGAACGACCGCGGCGATCGAATAGAGCGTATACGATCCGCCCGTTTGAGCCGACGCCTCGCCCGAATAGGTCACGAAGGTCAGAAACAGGCCGGCAAGCGAAGCGGTCAGCCCAGACAAGACGTAAGCCCAGAACTTGGCCGAACCGACCGGCACCCCGGACATGAAGGCGGCTTGCTCAGACGAGCCTGTCGCGTAGGCCGCGCGACCCAGGGACGAGCGCGAGTACGGGACCCAAAGCACAAGTACGACCGCCGCGAGCGCGACCAGGCTCGCGGGAAGAACCGTGAAGACTCGGCCGGTCAGGGCGTCGGCAAGCGGTCCATAGACGTCGCCGCCAGGAGTCGGTCTGATGAGCAAAGCGATCCCATAAAAAATGGCGCCGGTCGCAATCGTCGTCACGATCGGCTGCAGCCTCCCGACGATGACGATCAGTCCGTTGACCGCGCCGCAGGCGGCGCCGGCCGCCATGACGCCGAGGACGCCGAGGGTCGCATGCCAAGCCGAGCCGACGACGATCGCAGAGGCGAGACAGTTTGTCAGCACGAACACGGAGCCGACCGACAGATCGATGCCTGCGGTGATGACGACAAAAGTCTGCGCCATCGCCACCAGCGCCAGGAGCACGCCCTTGTTGGCCGCCGTCTCGACCACGTTCGCGCTGAACCCCGCGGGATGGTTGCTCGCGTAGATCGCGAACATCACGACAAAGAAGGCGACCGAGATCAGGGTCGCGCGGTTTTGCGCCAGAGCGTAGCGCCAGTCGCTCATGAAGCGGCCCCCGCGAAGACGCCTGCGTCGGACTCGCCGATATTGAGGGCGCTCGCGACCAGCGCGCGCTCGGTGATCTCCTCGCCGACGAGCACACGCCGGATCGCCCCGTCGTACACGACAAGCGCCCGATCGCAGCAGCCGATGAGCTCGCTATAGTCGGTCGTGTAGAACACGATCGCGGCGCCGGCGTCGGCGAGCTTGCGCAGCAACTGATAGATCTCCTGTTTGGTCGCGACGTCGATCCCGCGCGTCGGGTCGTTGAGCAGAATGATGCGCGGCTCGGCCATCAGCCACTTTGCGATGACCACCTTTTGCTGGTTGCCCCCCGACAGCGCGCCGACCGGGATGTCGATCGAGCCCGCGCGGATCGCCAAAAGATCCATCATCTGGCGAACGAGCTCGCCTTCGCGGTCGCGGTTCAGCACGCCCCCGCGCGAGATGCGATCGAGCGCCGCAAAGGAAAGGTTCGCGCCGACCGACATCGGCAGCATCAGACCTTCCGTCTTCCGGTCCTCGGGGATCAGCGCCATGCCGATCGCGCCCGACTTGGCCGCGTGCGGGCTCCCGGGCGCGACAGCGCGCCCGTCGACGCGAATTTCGCCCGTCACCCCACGCAGAACGCCAAAAAGCGCGAGCAGGAGCTCCCTTTGCCCCTGCCCATCGAGCCCGCCTAGCCCGACGACCTCGCCCTTCTCGACATGGAAGGAGACGTCGCTGAGCCGGTTCGTCCACGACAGGTTGCGCACTTCGAGGAGCGGCGTGGCGCTGACGGTTTTCGGCGCGGGCTTCGGAGGGAAGACGGCGCTGAGCTCGCGGCCGATCATCATCTCCACGACCTCGGCGTCCGACTTTGTCCCCGCCGGGTAGGTCGCGACGTTCGAGCCGTTGCGGAATACGGTGCAATCGTCCGCCAGCTCGGCGATCTCGTGCATCCGGTGGGAGATGTAGAGGAGCGCGAGCCCCTCGTCCCGCAGTCGCTTCAGCACGACGAACACCTTGGCGACGTCCGCGGCCGTCAGCGCCGAGGTCGCTTCGTCGAGGATCAGAATCCGGGGCCCTCGCGCCAGCGCCTTGGCGATCTCGACCATCTGGCGGCGCGACAGCGGCAAGTCCTTGACCAGCGCCATCGGGTGAACGTCCTCGGCGCCCGCCCGAGCCAGAGCGGCCTCCGCGAGCCGCCGCTGCGCGCGCCGGTCGATCAGTCCGGCCCGTGTCGGCGGGTTCATGATCGCGATATTGTCCGCGACCGAGAGGTCCGGTACGAGCGACAGTTCCTGAAAGATGCAGACAATTCCGGCGCGGCTGGCGGCGGCCGGCGCGCCAAACACGACCTCGCGGCCGTCGAGGACGATCCGGCCCTCGTCCGGCGCCACGACGCCGGAGAGGATCTTGATCAGCGTCGATTTGCCGGCGCCGTTCTCGCCGAGGATGGCGTGAATACGTCCGGCCGAGACGGCGAGGTTTGCATTCTCGAGCGCCCGGACGCCGCCATAGCGCTTCGACACGCCCTCCATGCGGAGGATCGGCGGGCCCTGCTCGCTTGCCGTCACAGCCTCGATCCCCGCCTCGGAGGAAAAGGCGCCGCGCATGCGCGACGCCGAAGCGTTACTTGTTCTCCTTCGACTGGCCCATGATTTCGGCCGCGTTGAAGTTGATGCCGCAGGTTGGGAAGGAATTGCCGACAAAGAAATTGTCGGAGAGATTCGAATAGAAGTTCACCCCGTCCTTGAAGTCTGGGTATTCGGCGGTCGCAAGCGGCAGCTTGACCGATTGCGGCACGACCTGCCCCTCGAGCGCGGCGATCGCGGTCTTGATGGCGACAGCGACCTGAGCGGGCCCGGTTCCGCCAGAGGCGCATTTCAGGCCCTGATCACCGAATTTCGCGCAAAACTTGCGAAAGCCGTTTTCCGTCTCGCCGCCGAAGGGCACGAACGGTTGCTTGGCGTCGATCATCGCTTGAACCGCGCCGGTGTCGCCGCCCTGGGCCGTGAAGCCGTCGAAATGCTTCTGCACCGCGATCGCGTCCGCGGTCACCTTCTGGGCGGTCGGGTCGTCCCATTTGCCGTACACCTCGACGACGTCCCACTTCTTGCCGCTCTTATCGAGCGTCTCGTGGATGCCGTCATGGCGGTCGCGATCGACGGAGGTTCCCGCCACGCCTCGGATTTCCAGGACTTTGCCGCCGTTCGGCACGTTGTCGATCAGCCACTTCGCCCAATAGACGCCGAGGCCCTTCTGATCGACGTCGACGTTGATCGCGTCTTCGGTGTCGAGAATGTTGTCGAAGGCGACTAGGACCACACCCGCTTCCCTGGCGCGGCGAACGACCGGCTTGAACGCCTCCGGGTTCTGAGCGTCGACGACGATGGCGTCATAGCCGGAGTTGATGAAATTGTTGACCGCCGCAATCTGCGCGGCGACGTCCTCGCCAGTCGAAACGACCTTGAATTCCTTCAGCTTGGCGGCGACGTCAGGCTGAGCGGCGTAGGCCTTCGCCGTCTGGATCATCTGGATGCGCCAGGTGTTGGCGATGTAGCCGTTGGCGAGCGCAATGCGATAGGGGCCGGGCTTCGCCGGGAATTTGAAGAACTTCGTGTTGTCGGCCCAGGGAACGAAACACTTGGGATCGGCGGAGGGGCCGGCGACGACCTCAGGCCCGGCCGCGAATGCCGGCCCGCTCAGGGCGCAGGCGGCCCAAGCCGACCCGGCGAGAACGCAGATACCCAGACGGCGAACAAGCTGCATGGTCTTCCTCCCAGAGTGTTTTGTTATCGCGGAACCCCGCTTCGGGCGCGCGCATGCCGAAGGTAACGAAAACAAACGCATATTCGGCGCGGGCTGAAGACCGCGAGACCAAATGGCTCGTGCGTCTCGCCGCTGCTGCGGACCGGCGCTCTTGCCGCCAAGTCGGACGACTTTGAGCTGACATGTCACTATAGCCGCGAGGCGATCGAGCGCAAGGCCGTCGGCCGGCGCTTCGAAGGGCGGCGCAGCGGTTATCGCGTGCGAGCGTTCATGCCGCCGGAGTGCGGAACGGCCAAGTCGCTCAATTGTCCCTCCGCCGAGGGGCGGCTCGGAGTCGCGACCAAAAAGATCCGCGGGAGACGCGTCTCTTGGACGTCAGATTTGCCGCGCCACGAACCCGGCCAAGAAGGCGCGCAGTTCCCGGCGAGCGAAGCCGTAGCAGAAGGCGCCGTATGTGAGCGCTCCGAGGAAAATAAACCCGATGAAGTCGAGCCTGTCGTCGATCCCATCGTCGATCCACGCCCCGCGCCAAATGGGCAAATACAGCGCGGCGGCCATCAGCGTCGCCCCAGCAAACAGGCGCAGCGGCAGCCGAAGATAGGCCTTTCCGGCGATCCTACACTTGCGGCGCAGCAACACCACATAGAGCGGCAGCACAGCCCAGCTGCGGACCAGCAGGGCGAGACAGGCGACGTTGAGGCCGAACGGAGCCGCGACCAGCACGGTCGCGGTCGTGGTCACGGCCTGAATCGTCGAGGTTCGCCTGAACGCCTCGGGCAGCCGCGCGGCGAGAAGCGCCGCGTCGAAGCAATAGACCAGCGCGAGCGGCGGCCCGCCGAGCAGCAGAAGCTGCGCAGGCGCCACCCCGGGAAGCCAGCGCGGATCAAGCCAGATTCGGTACAACGCCGGCATCACCGCCATGGCCCCGAGCAGCAGCGGCGCGGCGATGAGCGTCACGTCGCGGACCATCGCGGCGAACAATCGGGCAAATTCGCGGCTGCCGCTCGACAGCGTCCTGAGCTCAATTCGCGCCACAGCGACGCGCGGAAACACCACCGTATACATGACGATGTCGAGAAACCGGCCTGCCAGCGCGAACAGCCCGACCTGCACGGGGCCGAGGACGTAGCCGAAGATCAGGCGCGGCGTCTGCCCGCTCGCGTACATCATCGCCCGGGCGGTAAAGACATTGAACGCGATCGGCCATATTTCGGCAAAATGCCGGCGGGACCAGGCGAACTGGAAGCGCAGCGGCACTGACGCCCAGGCGATGCCAACCTCGGCGACCCGCTGAACCGCCACCTGCAAAGCCAGCGCCCAGACCCCTCCTCCGGCCAACGCCAGCCAGATTCCGGCCGCCCCGCCAAGCGCCAAACTCGCGGTCGAGCGCAGCGCGAGCCGCCTGAACTGCATCCCCCTCCGCAACATGGCGATTGGCGCAGCCGAGAGGAACGAGAGCAGCGGCAACGGAGCCAGCGCCCACATCAAACGACGGATGTCGTCGTTCTGGAACAGTGCCCCGACCGCTGGGGCGGCCGCACACAGAAGGAGACCGAGCCCGACCGCCGCGAGTCCGGCCAGCAGATTCGTCGTGGCGACATGCGGCTGTTCGAACTCGACCAGCGTGACGAGCACCTCGACCATGCCATCCCCGAGCACGAGTTCGCAGAACCCTATAAACACCATGACGATGGAAAATTCACCGTACGGGCCCGGCCCGAGGATCGGCGCCAGAATGCTGAACAGGGCCAGCCACAGCACCTGCTGGACGACCTTTTCAAAGGTAACCCAGCTCACCGACGAAAGAGAGGAAAGCCTAATCGCCATATACTAGGGCTTTTCGGCGCCGCAGGCCTCGCGGCCTGACGAGCGGCACGGCGCGAGACGGGCGTTCATTGGAGATCGGTCCCGAGAAGACCCGCCTGCACCCGCGGCGGCGCCGAAGGCTGGTGACGCAGCGTCGGTGAGGACCCGCCATAGAGAGTCGTCCATTCCGGAAAGCTGCAGCCGAGCAGCTGCGCTAACTCGTCCGTCTGGCGTAGCTGCTGGGGCCTAAGGAACGCCACGGCCTTCGTCACGTCGACCGCCCGCCGGCGCACCTCATGCGTAGTCAGGCGGCGCAGCGTTAGGTGGACCCGAGGCGGAATCCACGCGATGGAGCTTCGCAGCGCCGGCGCCTGACGGAGCCGCCTTGGGACGCCGCCCCAGCGCGGCGCGTTGACCACGTCAGGGGCCACGTTCTCGGGTTCGGCGAAACCGGACGGGTCGGCTGCCGCCGGATCGACTTGCAGCCACGCATACACGCCGCGCATCACACCCGCAGGATCTGCGACCAGCCGCTCGTGGATCAGCACCGTAATCCGGTCACGGCCAAACCGCTCCAGGTACGGCCGGAGCTGCATCGCATAGTGGCTGAACGCAACGAATTGCGCATCGCGCCGGAACGCTTCGTGGATCGGCCTGTGCTCGGCGTGGTGACGAACCATGTGCCAATAATGGCTGATCGCGCGCTCGACCGGGTCCCGAAGCACATAAATGAAGCGTGCGTCGGGGTTGAATGCGGCGATCCGGTCCGGCGCCCGGGCGCGATCGGCAGCTTCGTATAGCTTGTGCTGGCCTCGCCGAGGATGGCGGCATTGCCGCCGGGGCGGAACAGCTCCAGATACCGGTCCTCGCTCCGCCAGAGTCCCCGCTCCCACATCTCCGGATACAGCCTCCTGAGCTGCCGCGGATCGACGAAGTAGCTCGGTTCATCGGGCTCGCACATGAAGATGTCCGGATGCGCGTTCAGAAGCTTCCGCAGATACGTCGTGCCGGCCTTCATCGCGCCGATCAGGAACAGATTCGGCCTGCGCGTCGTCATCAACGCGTTGTCCTTAGCCGACGCATCAGGGCGCCCCCCGCTGCGGTCACAGCGATCGGGAATGACTGTTGCCTGCGCGCGGCCGGGCGGCCGTGACAAAGCGACCGCCGCAAAACGGATTTGGCCCACTGCCTCATAGAGATGGAAAGCTCCAATTGCTCTCCTGGGTCGACGAGACGCCGGCTTCAGGTTGTGCCTGGACATGACGGCGTCGACCCCATTTGCTGTGATACGCCTTGAGCCTGGCGTCGCCCACCGCCTCGTAGGCCTTGAAGAGCGAGAACGTCGACCAAGCGCGCCAGCTCGGCGACACCTGCACCGCGTAACGAAACGCCACCTCGCGCGGCTTCCACCGCATCTTTGACTGGTCGTAACCGGTCGACAGGTTGACCCGCTCGAGCCCTTGGGCAAGCGCCCATTTGAACATTTCGGCCATCAGCACCGTCATCACGCTGTAGGTTTTCCATTCCGGATTGTACCCGGAAAAGTACAAATAAAGGTCAGACCCGATCAGGAACGCCACCCGGCTCGCGACCACGACGCCCCCGATTTCCAGCTCGAACAACCTGAGTTCGCCCCGTTTCGCGGCGTTGTGCAGATAGCCCGAGAAAAACGCTCGCACATGCGGCTGCAGGAATTTATGGGGGTGAGTAATCATGTCGTCGGCACTCGCGCGCGCGCCGTGCAGCGCAAGAAACCGCGCGATCGCCGCCGCGACGCCATCGGGCCGTTCCGTCACGCGCAACTCAACCAAATGGCCGTCGCGTTCGAGAAGCTCGTAGGGCCGGCGCAGGTTCTTGCGCATGTTGGAGGAGACCTGCCGGCGGAGTTCGTCCCAGGTTCTGGGCAGGTCGACGACAAAGTCCGACAGCTCGTCCCTCGCCCGGAACTGGGTGAGCGGGCGCCGGGCGTTGAAGAACTCCAAGGGTTGGCGCAGGCCGGCCCAGCGAAACACGTCCCATTCACCACGCCGAGCGACAAAATACTGTACCAGAGCTTCAACCACTGCCGCATGATCCTCTGGGCGGCAGATGACCCCCCGGATCTCGGTCAGGGCCGCGTCGACACCGAAGAACTGAACCTTGCGAAGGATTGGCGGGCCGATGCCAGGGACGGAGGTCCGCATCAGCGGTACGACGGCCACAAGGCGGCCGCCGTCCCCTCGCACGACATGGCAAAAGAACTCGTCCCTGAACAGCCTCCCCCGGCGACGAGCAAAGTGTTTCCACCACGGGATGATCCAATGCGGTGACGTAAAAGGCGTGCGCGGCGAGATCTGACAGTCCAGCAGGTCCCATTCGCCCGCGATATCTTCCAGGGACTCTGGTCCCGGCAGCCGCTCGATCGTAAGGCTCATCGCAAAATGGCCGTGCATGGCGTCAGCACCAATCGGGACAATCCCTTCATCAGATAGAACTCGAGGTCCCCGCGTTCACTTCTGTATTTGACCGCCATGCGCCGCGCGCCCGCGCGGTGCTGCTGAATTTCGCGTTCGCTCAGCGACGGGGCGTGCATCAAGGAGGGGCTGCCGATGCGGTAACGCAGCGCCACCCGGTCCAGGAAGCAG
The DNA here is from genome assembly GCA_963748545.1 of uncultured Alphaproteobacteria bacterium. Classification (GTDB taxonomy): domain Bacteria; phylum Pseudomonadota; class Alphaproteobacteria; order Rhizobiales; family Beijerinckiaceae; genus Roseiarcus. The sequence goes on along the minus strand of CAVVJO010000003.1, from coordinate 153,963 downwards.
GCGCCGAATTCCCGCATCGCGCGGCCGAAGAAATCGACATCTTCCCCGAGCTGGATCTCGGCGTCGAAACCCTCGAGGCGCTGCAGGCAGTCGCGGCGGACGAGCGCCGCGCCGCAGACGAGCAGGGCCTGATTGAAAATCATTCCGGTGGCGAAGCCGAGACGGGAGCCGAAGCGCCTGCAGATCGCGGCGCGCCGCGCGGCGCCGCGGAAGAAAGCGCGCTCGCGGAGCATTTGCGCCTCCGGCGCGTCACCGAACGGCTCAACGCGCCCGAAAACGACGCCGACGCCGGGATGGGCTTCAAAAGCCGCAATCGCAGCGGCGTAATAGCCCTCCGGCACAAGATCGTCGTCATCGAGAAAGTGCACGAACCGGCCGCAAGCGAGGGGCCAGCCGAGATTGCGCACGACGCTCGGATAGCCGCCGGTTGGCTTTGGGTTTCTATAGTACCGCGCCGAACCGGCAAACTCGCCGACGACGTTCGCGGCGGAACCCTCCGCGCTGTCATCGACAACGATCAGTTCGACCTCGACTCCCTTTTGTGCTCGCACGCTGACGATCGCTTCGCGTAGCAGCTCGGGCCGCCGGAACGTTGGAATGACAACTGAAACATCTATCGACAAGGTGGCAATACCCCCAGGCTACCCAGCGAAGTTCCGATCCGGCCGAAAGTTGGGTCAAGGCGGCCCAGGGTGTAGTGCAAGTCTCAACCCATGGGCGCCGATGGGCTCACGAAATCGGTGAACGATAGTCATCGTCGACGCTCGGGCGCCAGAGGTACAGCTATCTATCTTTTGGGCGCGTCGGACGGGTCGTATCCAGCGAAGCCCGATATTTCGGACGATTGTGCGAGCCGCCGTTGGTGGATGATAAAGACGTCGGGGCGATGAGCGCTGGGCGAACGACAAATGACGTCATAGGACGGCTCAGCAGCAGCCGCGCAGCCGACCTTTGCTCACATCGTAACGGGCGCTCTGGCGCTCGCGAAAAAACGCCTCGTAGCTCATGACCGGCTCGCCCGGATGGTTCGCCTTCCGGTGCGCGAGATAGGTCGGATAGTCGGGCACGCCGACCATGAGGCGCGCCGTCTCGGCGACCCGGTCGCACACGAAGCGCGCGCGTGTGGCGAGATTCGGGTTCATTCCGCCGCCACCGCCGCGCCACCCATTTCGCGGGTCGTCACCTTCGAGCTGCGGAGCGCTCGCAGCGCCTCCCGGGCGCCGAAGACGATCATGACGAGCACGATCGCGACGAAGATCGCAGCCAGCGTCGCGTCGACGGCGTCGTTGAGCACGATCCGGCTCATCTGGTCGAGGGTCTTGGCCGGGGCGAGCACCTTCCCCGAGGCGATCGCGTCGCCGAAGAGGCGCGCATGAGCGAGGAAGCCGACCTTCGGATCAGGGCTCGCCACCTTCTCTATTCCCGCGGTCACGGTGCAGATGACGAGCCATCCGGCCGGAACCAGCGTGACCCAGGCGAAGCGCTCGCGCTTCATTTTGAACAGGATCACCGTGCAGAGAATCAGCGCGATCGCCGCCAGCATCTGGTTCGAGGCGCCGAACAGCGGCCACAATGTCCAGATGCCGCCGAACGGGTCGATCACGCCTTGATAGAGGAAGTAGCCCCAACCCGCGCATGCGAGCGCGGAGCCGATCAAATTGTTGGTCCATGATTTCGTCGCCCGGAACGCAGGGATCACGTGTCCGACGAGGTCCTGAATCATGAAACGCAAGACGCGCGTGCCCGCGTCGACCGTGGTCAGAATGAAGAGCGCCTCGAAGAGGATGGCGAAATGGTACCAGACGCCGGCCAGCGCCGAGCCGCCGAGGAAGCCGGACAAGATCTGCGACATGCCGACCGCGAGCGTCGGGCGCCGCCCGTCCGAGACAGAATGGTCGTTTCGCCGACGTCGTGGGCGACTTGGGTCAGCACGTCAGGCGTCACGGTAAAGCCCCAACCGGCGATGACCTCGGCCGCGTGGGCGGGGTCGGTCCCGATCAGGCCCGCGCCGCTGTTCATCGCGAAATAAACGCCGGGATGGATCGTTGTGGCCGCGATCATCGCCATGATCGCGACGCAGGATTCCATCAGCATCGCGCCGTAGCCGATGAAACGGATCTGATTCTCGTTCTCGATCATCTTGGGCGTGGTGCCGGACGAAATCAGCGAATGCCAGCCGCTGACGGCCCCACAGGCGATGGTGATGAATAAGAACGGGAAAAGCCCTCCCGCCCAGACCGGGCCGGAGCCGTCGATGAAGCGCGTCACCGCGGGCATCTCGAGGTTCGGACGCACGATCAGAATGCCGATCGCGAGCAGGCCGATCGTGCCGATCTTAAGGAAAGTGGAGAGATAGTCACGCGGAGCGAGCAAGAGCCACACCGGCAGCACGGAGGCGACGAAGCCGTAGCCGATCACCATGAGCGCGAGTTGCGCTCCCGAGAAATCGAACAGGGCGGCGAGCCCTGGAGTCTCGGCGACCGTTTTTCCGAAGACGAGCCCGAGAAGCAGCAGGACGGCGCCGATGGCGGACATCTCGCCGATCCGCCCGGGGCGGATATAGCGGCCGTAAACGCCCATGAAAAGCGCGATCGGGATCGTGCTCGCGACCGCAAAGGTTCCCCACGGGCTCCCCTTCAGCGCATTGACAACGACCAGCGCGAGCACCGCCAGCAGGATCACGCAGATCAGGATGATGCCGACGCCGACGACGCCGCCCGCGGTCGATCCGATTTCCGTGCGAATCATCTCACCGAGCGACTTTGCGTCGCGCCGTGTCGAAAAAAACAGCACGACCATGTCCTGAACCGCGCCGGCGAACACGACGCCGGCCAGGATCCACAAGGTCCCCGGCAGATAGCCCATTTGAGCCGCCAGCACCGGGCCGACCAAAGGCCCCGCCCCTGCGATCGCCGCAAAATGATGGCCGAACAGGACGTAGCGGTTGGTCGGAACATAATCGAGCCCGTCGTTGTGACGGTAGGCCGGCGTCACGCGCTTGGGATCGACGCCAAGCGCGGTCTGGACGATGAACAACGCGTAGAAGCGATAGGCGATAAAGTAGATGCAGACCGCCGCGGTCACGAGCCATGCGGCGTTGACCGCCTCGCCCCGCGTCAACGCGACAACGCCAAGCGCCACGGCGCCAAGCACCGCAACACCGGTCCAAATCACTTTTTCGCGCAGCTCCATTCCTGTTCCTCCCGGCGGGCGGCCTCGGTCGTCCTCATGAGCCGCCCAGACGCCGCCATACGTACGGAAGACTACGCCGAACGGCCGGTTGGGAAAAGACGCGGCGCGGCCCGAGAGCGGATCGTGTCGCAAACGAAAATCCGCAATCTACAGACGACTCAGGTCGGCTCGGCGGCGGAGAGCGCCGCCTCCTCGACCAGGAACTCGCGCAAGGCCTTGATCCGCGGCGCCTCAGCCTCCTCCGGGCGGCAAAGGAAGTAGTAGCCGAAGGGCGTCCTGACGCTGGTGGAGAAGGGCGCGACCAGCCGGCCGCCAGCGAGTTCGTCGGCAGCGATGGCGAGCGAGCTCAGCGCCACGCCTTGCCCCTGCGCCGCGGCGCGCATCGCCATCGCCATGTTGTTGAACCAGACGCCATGTCTAGCCTCCACGCTCTTCGCGCCCGCCGCCTTCAGCCAGTCGGACCAAGCCGGCCACGAGGGATAAGCCGCGCTCCATTCGAGATGGAGAAGCGTGTGGCGCGCCAGATCCTCCGGCGAACGCAGCGGATTGTCGCCGCCGGCGAGTTTGGGCGAGCACACCGGAAAGACGTCTTCCTTGAACAGGAGCGTAGTCGAAAGCCCGGGGAAATCGCCGGCGCCCCAGCGGATCAGCGCGTCGGTCGTGCCCGAATCGAGCGCGTCGTCAATAGGATTGGCGTCCAGAAGAACGTCGGTCTCCGGATGGCGCGCCTTGAAACGTCCGATGCGGCCAACGAGCCAGGTGGCGGCGAAGGAGGGGCTCGAGTTGATCACCAAGAAGCGGCGCCCTTTGGCCTCGCGCATGGCGCGCGCGGCGCGGGCAAGGATGGCGAAACCCTCGGCGAGGCCGGGCGCCCCCGCTGAACCCGCCTCCGTCAGCTTGAGCCCCCGGCCCGAGCGGGCGACCAGAGGCGCTCCGATCTCCTGTTCGAGCGCCCGCACCTGCTGCGCCACCGCAGCCTTGGTGACGTGCAACTCCTCGGCGGCGCGCGCGAAGGAAAGCTTCCGTGCGACGGACTCGAACGCTCGCAAGGCGGTTAGGGGCGGCAGGCGGTCGATCGGCGCCATCGTATAGTTCAACTATCCTTTCCGGCCATAAACATTGGCTTTGGATCGAAAGGAGTTCGCCATATATCGAGGGCCGAAACAAGCGCCTTCGAATTGGAATGCGCAATTTGGTTCTGCAGGTGGACGAAATGGCGGCGTGCGTAGCGGGATCGCGTGGCTCTGATCGGCGCCTCTACGACGCGGGCCCGTACTCGATCGGTAAACAAATCCTTAACGCGCTGGCGGAGCGCGCAGCGGCCGCATCGGAGCGCAGCCGCTTCGCCGCCCTGCCCTCGCGCTACCTCGATGACGTCGATATGACGGAAGCCGAACGCGCGGCTGCGCTCGGTTATGAGGAGTCGATCACCGACGGCTGGCGCGTCATCGCCTCGCATCTTTAAGCCAAGCCTCCGCAACGAGCGTCCCTCGCGCGGCCGACCCGCAAGGCGCGGCGGCGCGGGAATGCGTTTGTGTGCGTCCGACCGGGCGCGGGTCGCTCCCGGCGCCGCTGTCTTCCGCTTGACGGGGGCGGAGCGGCGTCGGAAAAGACCCGCCAAGCCCGGCCGGACAAAAGAATGCAACGCGTCACGCTGATCGACAACTATGACAGCTTCACCTTCAATCTCGTCCATTACCTGGGCGAGCTTGGCGCCGACGTGAAGGTATGGCGGAACGACGAGATCAGCGTCGAAGAAACCTTGGCGGAACAGTCTGATGCGATCGTTCTTTCGCCTGGGCCCTGCACCCCCGACGACGCCGGAATCTGCCTCGACCTGATCCGCGCGGCGAGCGACACGACCCCGATCTTCGGCGTCTGCCTCGGCCATCAGGCGATCGGACAGGCGTTCGGCGGCGACGTCGTGCGCGCGCCCGCCCCGCTGCACGGCAAGGTTTCGCGCATCTCCCACAACGCGCGCGGCGTTTTCCGGGGCCTGAACGGGCCGTTCCAGGCGACCCGCTATCATTCCCTGATCATCGAGCGATCGACCGCCCCGGACGAACTCGAAGTCAGCGCGGAGAGCGATGACGGATTGATCATGGCGGTGGCCCATCGGGATCTACCGGTATACGGCGTTCAATTTCACCCGGAGAGCATCGCGAGCGAGCACGGCCGCGATATCCTACGCAATTTCCTCGACTTGGCCGCCGCTTTTCATGCGCGCCAGCAATCGCGTTAGGGCTGGCAGCTCGTCGAGTCGTTCAAACCCCTGATCGCCAAAGTCGCGGCCGGAGCGAGCCTGAGCCGCGCCGAAGCGGTGGCGGCCTTCGATTCCATCCTGTCGGGGGAAGTCACGCCCTCGCAGATGGGCGGATTCCTGATGGCCCTGCGCGTCCGCGGGGAGACGGTGGACGAGATCACCGGCGCGGTCGCGGCGATGCGCGCCAAGATGCTGACGGTGAAGGCGCCCGCCAACGCCATCGACATCGTCGGCACCGGCGGCGACAGCTCCGGCTCCTACAATGTCTCGACGCTGGCCTCGATCATCGTCGCCGCCTGCGGCGTGCCCGTCGCCAAACACGGCAACCGCGCCGCCTCGTCGCGTTCGGGCGCCGCCGACACGCTGACCGCGCTCGGCGTGAAGATCGGGCTTGCGCCGGAAGCCGTCGAGCGTTGCCTGCGCGAGGCCGGCATCGGTTTCATGATGGCGCCGTCGCACCACGCCGCGATGCGCCACGTGGGCCCGACCCGGGTCGAACTCGGCACCCGCACCCTCTTCAACCTGCTCGGTCCCCTGTCGAACCCCGCAGGCGTCAAGCTCCAGCTTGTCGGGGTGTTTTCCGCGACCTGGCTCGAACCGATGGCGCAGGTGCTCCGCAACCTCGGCTCGGAGCGAGTGTGGATCACCTGTGGGACGGACGGCCTCGATGAGATCACCACGACCGGCCCGACCAAGGTGGCCGAACTGAAGGACGGCGCCATTCGAGCGTTCGAAGTGACGCCGGACGAAGCCGGGCTTGAGCGCGCCGAGGCGTCGGCCCTCAAGGGCGGCGACCCGGCGCACAACGCCGAGGCGCTGCTGAAGGTCCTGAACGGTCAGCCCGGCGCCTATCGCGACATTGCGCTGATCAACGCCGGCGCCGCCCTCATCGTGGCGGGCAAGGCGGCGTCCCTCAAGGAAGGGGTCGCGCAAGGCGCGGCGGCGATCGATTCGGGCGCGGCGCGGCGCGCGCTCGAGCGCCTGATCGCCGTGTCCAACGCTTGAGGGCCGGGGACGCCGATGACCGACATCCTGAAGAAGATCGAGACCTACAAGCGGCGAGAGATCGCAGACGCCAAGGTGCGCGTTCCGCGCGGCACGCTGGAGCGCGAGATCGCCCTGCAATCGCCGCCGCGCGGCTTCATCAAGGCGCTGGAGCGGGCGAACGACGAGGGCCGTTTCGCCCTGATCGCCGAGATCAAGAAGGCGAGCCCGTCGAAGGGCGTCATCCGCGAGGACTTCGATCCCGCCGCGCTCGCCCGAGCCTATCAGGCCGGCGGCGCGACCTGCCTGTCCGTCCTGACCGACAGCCCGTCGTTTCAGGGCTCCGCCGAGCACCTGATCAAGGCGCGGAAGGCCACGCCCCTGCCGATCCTGCGGAAGGACTTCCTGTTCGATCCCTATCAGGTGCTGGAGGCGCGCGCCCAAGGGGCGGACTGCATCCTGATCATCATGGCGGCGGTCGACGACGAGACCGCTAAAACCCTCAACAAGGCCGCCCACGACCTCGGCCTCGACGTTCTGATCGAAACTCACAGCGAGACCGAGCTCAAGCGGGCGCTGGCGCTGGAGGGGCGGTTGATCGGCGTCAACAACCGGGACCTGCGCACGTTCACGACCTCGCTCGAGGTCTGCGAGCGCATGAAGCCGCTGGTGCCGGCCGACCGGATCGTGGTGGCCGAGAGCGGCATCTCCAGCCACGCCGACTGCAAGCGCCTGGCGAAAGCCGGCATCGAGACGTTCCTGGTCGGCGAAGCGCTGATGCGCCACAGAGACGTCGCCGCCGCCACGCGCGCGCTGCTGACGGGGCAGTGAGGGGCGACCGTCCCGGCTCCCGAATTGAGACTTTCCAGCGGGTTGCGGGGCCTCTCGGTTCCGCGACGCCCGAAAGCGCGGCGCCGCAGGCGACGCGTCTCGAAGGACGCTAGCCGGGCCCGGCGCCGGCGCCCTCTGGAGCGTCCTTCGAGACGCCCGCTCCGCGGGCCCCTCAGACGAGGCGATCGCAGGCCGCCCCTTCCGCACGCTCCCTCCCGGCTCCCGAATTGAGGCTTTTCAAGAGCTTGCGGCGCGTTTCGGTTCCGTGCGCAGCCGCCGAACGCGGCGCCTCGCGCCCGACGCCTCGGACTTGGCCGAGCGCACCCCGACGCCCGCGGCGGAATGCGCGGTCGGGAAACCATCGGGCTCGGAGATAGGGTCGGACAAAGCGCGCGCCTCGATCTCGGCTGTTAGAACAAACGTGGAACAAATGGGAGAGACTGTCAAGGAATTGTTCTTCCGATGCAGCGACCCACTTGCGCCGCGCGCAGATGCTATACATGTATAGCATCTGCCTTGGAGGATCAGATGTTGGCGTTGCGCCTGCCCCACGACCTTGAAAGTCGCCTCGACGAACTCGCGCGTCGCACCGGCCGCTCGATGAGCTTCCATGCGCGCGAAGCCATCGTCGAGAAGATTGCTGACCTCGAGGCAGAGCACCGACCCAGTCGGACCTTCAGCCTCGACGAGGTCGAGCGTCTTGTGCGCTCGCGGGCGCCCGGCGCGCTGATCCGCCGCGAGGGCGACCGCCTGATCGTCGAGAAGCCCGCCACCACCGGCCTCACCGACTGGCTGAAATCGATTGAGCCCTGGGACGAAGCGTTTCCCGACGTGGACGCCGGCCTGCCGGCCCTCGACCAGCCCGATATCTCTGGGGAGGACGAAGAGACCCGCTCAAGGCCGACTCGATGACGCCTCCGCTCCGCTTCATGCTCGACACCAACATCGTGTCCGACCTGATCCGCAATCCGCTCGGAAAGGCCGCTCAGCATATTGAGAGGTCCGGCGACGATTCCGTCTGCGTGAGCATTGTCGTCGCCGCAGAGCTGCGCTACGGCTCAGCGAAGCGCGGGTCTGCGCGTCTCGCCGATTTGGTCGAAGGCGTGCTCGAACGCCTGCCAGTGCTGGCGCTCGATATGCCCGCGGACGCGGACTACGCAGCAATCCGGGCGGACCTTGAAAGCGCCGGGACGCCGATCGGCCCCAACGACTTGCTGATCGCCGCCCATGCCTATGCGCTGCGGATGCCGCTCGTGACCGCCGACGCCGCGTTCCGCCAGGTGAAGGGACTGCAGGTGGAGAACTGGCGGGACTAGCGGCGACCGGCGTCGCCAGCTTCGGCGACCTGCTCGCTGCCGACGCGGACGATCCGGCGTTCATAGCCTCGCGCCGGTCGGAGATGATCGGCCGCTGGGATCGGAAGCCTTCATCCGCCGCGCGGACGCGCCGCAGCCTGTGGTCCCCGAAAGAGCAGCCTCTCCGTGATTCAGAGCAGCGCCCCAACGGTCAGGACCGCGAGGGTGGCGACAAGCAAAATCCCCAACAGGGGAGCTACGAATCGTAGGTACTGGTCGAAGCCCACGCGGGCGAGCGCAAGGCCAGCGACGAGAACCGCGGTCGTCGGCAGGCAGAGCCTCAGCCAGCCCGCCGCCGCGACCCATGTCGTGATCACGAGGGCGCGATCGACGCCCGCGAAGTCTCCGAGCGGCGCGAGCACTGGCGAGGTAAGCGCCGTCCCCGCCGAACCGCCTCCGACAACGAACGAAAGCGGCAGGCTTGCAAAGAACGTCAGCAGGACGAACCGCACGCTTGAGGCGCCGCTGACGACCCCCTCCATCGCGTGCAAGACCGTGTCGATCGTCTTGGTGTTGGTCATCACAACCGAGATGCTGCGTGCGAGCGTCACGAGAAACGCCGGTCCGGCGAAGTCGCCCAGTCCCTTGAAGAACGCCTTGGCGACGACCGCCTCGCCGAGACGGCCGACGATCCCGACGACGATCGTCATGACGAAAAAGAGCGCCGCGAGTTCCGGCAGCCACCACCCGAGCTCCCACCAGAGCGGCGAGCCGATCGTCGTCTCCGTGTCGGGGTCGACCGGAGCGGCGTCGAGGATCGCGCCCCAGGGGATGATCGAAAAGATGAGCAGCGCAAAGGTGAAGGCGACGATGGCGATCACCATTTTGTGCGTCCCCGTCAGGGGTTCCGGCGCGCGGGCGTCGGCCCGCGCGAGCGCCGTCTCGTCCGGGTCGATCCCGCAGAGCGATTTCGCCGGGTCGGCCTTGACCCGCCGCGCGTACCAGAGCGTATAGGCGACTGTCGCCAGGACGCTCAGCGCGAGCAGCGTGAGGCGCAGTCCCAGGCGCTCGGCGACCGAGACGCCGGCTTTCGACGCCGCGATGCCGATGTTGAACGGATTCGTGGTGGCGCAGAACGCGCCGATGAACGGCGCGACGCTGAGGATCGCCACGGTGACCAGCCGGTCGTAGCCGAGCGCGATCATCAGCGGGAGCACGATCGCGTAGAGCCCGAGGCTCTCGTCGCTCCAACCGTTGATGGACCCGAGGACGCAGAAGAGGGCCGTGAGGACCGCGACGAGCAGCGCGGCGCGGTTGCGCGAGCGCCAGGCGAGGTGGTGAACGCCGCGCTCCAGCGCCCCGGTTGCGAACACGACCGACATGAAGCCGCCGATCGACAGGACGAAAAGGAAGACGCCGACCGAACCGAACAGCTTGCCGTGGTTGGTGGGCGCGATCATGCCCGTTTCCGTGTCCTGGACGCCGTACATCCCGTTGATCGGCGCGAGCAGGAGATCCCGGACACGACCGCTGAAATCGAGCGGACTTTGCACGAACCGGAAGGAGCCCGCGATCGGGCCGCCCGAGGCGTCGTGAGCATATTCGCCCGACGGTATGAAGAAGGCGGCAAGCCAGACGAGGACGAGGAGGCCGGTCAGGATGACGAGCGGCGATGGAAAAGCGCGCGACCGCTTGTCTTTTCCGTTCGCGCCGTCTTCGGCGGAGGGGTTGTGAGACGTCTCTTGCATGGGGAGCCGCTGGTGAAGGGAATGACGCCCTAGAATCGCCAACCGACCTTCAGGGTCGCGCTCGCCTCCCATTGGCCGAAGCTCACCCCGGGGACCGTTGACCAGACATTCAGGTGCGAGCCTTGCAGATCGATCGCGGGGCGGCCGAGAAGATCGGCGAAATGATCGCCGCCGATCAGCGAAGCCGGGATCACATACTCGACCGTCAGGATTGGCAGCGCCTCCCAGTCGCGGCTCGCCTCGCCGAAGCGGTTCGGCTCGTACCAGCGGCCAAGCAGCTCGACCGCGAAGCTCGCGTTCCAGTCCTTTGAGATGGCCCAGGAGACCGAGGGGATCAGAACCAGCGCGTCGGAGGAGAGTTGGGGCTGGCGAAGGCGCCGTTGCGCAAAGGCGGTGAGGCCGAACGACCACACGGTCTCGGCCGACGTGTCGGCCGCGATGGGCACGAGCTGGAACGACTGGTCGAAATGCCAAGCCTTGTTGAAGCCGAGGTTGAAGTCCTGCCGCGCCTCGGTCTGGTCGGAAAAGGTCGGCAGGTAGCTGAAGCGCGGCGTGATGGCGAAATATGGCGAGAAAGCCTGATCGTTGGTCGGGTCGGTATATTGGATGCGGCCAGAAAAGGTCAGCCGGTCGATGTCCGCGTCCGGCTGGTTGAAGAAGCGCTTGAACTCGGAACGGGCGCTGACCGAGACGCGGAATGGCAGGTCGCCGACCGGCGCCGCCGCCGAGAGATTGCCGACCGGAAACGTGCCCCAGCTCGCATCGCTTCCCGAGCCGAGTTCGAGAGGATTTGAGTCCCAGTTCAAGGGCAGAAGGCCATTGAGTCGGATCTGCGGCCGGACGACCTGCTGCTCGGCCCCGGGCGCGGTCGAATAGAGATTATCGAAGGGCTCGGGCGTTGTAAGATTGAGCGTGCCGAGAAGGGCGTCGGTACGCGCCTGATCCGCGTCGACCCCGGCGTCGCTGCGGTCGCCGATCGCCTGCGCAAAGGCGCCCGACGGCGCCGCGGCGAAGGTGAGAAGCCAGAGAGCCGCGAACGCCCGAATCATGACGGTTGAGCCCGCGATGCTCCTGATTTCCTTCCGCCGCCCTTGGTCCGCCATGCCCGTCCTCACAATCGACCTTCTCGGCAGCGGGCCACCTTCATTGCGGCTTCGCCTGCCCGCCGGCGATCACCGGAACCGCATGATGGGACCGCACATGCTGGGAACCCCGGAGCGACCGCGCGACCGACTTGTTGTCGCGCCGCTCCGCGGCCACGGAACCGGGCGTTCCGAGAATGGCCTGGATCCGCGCATCATCCGCATCGATTCCCGCCTCGCTCCGATCACCTGCGATCGCCGGCGCGGCGCTCAGCGCGACGGCTGCCGCGGCGGTGAGAACGCCCGCCATCTTCCCCTGTCCCGACTCGGCCAGCGGAGCAACGGGCCTCGCGCAGCGCGCACCGCGCCGCACGCCAGCGTCAATAATCTACCGCATCGCGGATGATCGGGCAGGTCATGCAATGGCCGCCGCCGCGCCCGCGGCCAAGCTCCGCCCCAGTAATCGTGACGACCTCGATCCCGGCCTTTCTCAGAAGCGTGTTCGTATAGGTGTTGCGGTCGTAGGCGAACACGACGCCGGGCGAGGCGCAGACGAGGTTCGCGCCGCTGTCCCATTGGGTCCGCTCGCGCATGTAGTCGGTGCCCCCGGTTTCCACGACGCGCATGTCCTTGAGGCCCAGCGCCCCGCGCACGGTCTCGATGAGTCCGCCGTCCTTGCGGAGGTCGACCGTTCCGGGTTTCGATCCGGGTCGGTAGGAGAAGCACTCGATCTTGTTCACGATGTCGGGGTAGCTCAGCACGCAGTCGCGGTCGGCGAAGGTGAAGACCGTGTCGAGGTGCATGGCCGCGCGCAGCTTCGGCATCGCCGCGGCGATCACGCGGTCGGCGGCGTCGCGCTCGAAGAGGGCGGCGGCGAGCTGGCTGATCGCCTGCCTCGACGTCCGCTCGCTCATGCCGATGAGGACGTTGCGCTTTCCGATCGGCATCACGTCGCCGCCCTCGAGCGTGGCGAGGCCCCAATCCCGGGTCGGGTCGCCCCACCAGACGTTGACCTTGCCGGCAAAGCGAGGATGGAACTTGTAGATCGAGGTGGTGAGGATCGTCTCCTCGTGCCGCGCGGGCCAGTAGAGCGGGTTCAGCGTGACCCCGCCATAGATCCAGCAGGTCGTGTCGCGGGTGTAGAGCGTGTTGGGCAGCGGGGGCAGCAGATATTCGTTGACGCCGGCCGCGTCGCGCACCAGTTCGAGCATCTCGCCGCCGATATGCTCCGGAAACTCCTGGGTCGAGAGGCCGCCGATGAGCGTCTCGGCGAGGTCGCGCGGCTGCAAGCCTTCCAGATAGCTTCGCACCTCGTCTACAAGGCCAAGTCCGACCTGATTCGCCGTCACCTGATTGTCGAGAATCCATTTCTTCGCTTCGGGCAGCGCGACCGTCTCGGCGAGCAGGTTGTGCATCTCCAGCACTTCGACGCCGCGGTCGCGCATCTTGGTGATGAAGTCGAAGTGGTCGCGCTTGGCGTTCTCGACCCAGAGCACGTCGTCGAACAGCAGGTCGTCGCAATTGCTCGGGGTCAACCGCTGGTGCGCGCGCCCCGGCGCGCAGGTCATCACCAGCCGAAGCTGTCCGACCTCCGAATGGACGCCGAACGGGGTTGCCGTATCCGTCATGCCCTGATCTCCTCTTTCAGTTCCCTCGCGCGCCGGAGCTTTCCGCCAGTCGCGTCCTTCCGTTCGATGACCCGCGCGGCTTCGTCAGGGTGTGATCAGGCCGGTCGCGAGGCCATAGACGCCGACGCCGGCCGCAACGAGCGTGACGGCGAAGACGCCGAGCTCGACGGGCGTGAACAGCCGCGCGTTCTGTTCGCGCCGCGCCCAGAAGTAGAAAAGGGTCCCGGGCGCGAGGAGCACGGTCACGAGCAGCACGTATTTCAGCCCCGCGGCGACGAACATGAAGAGCGTGTAGACGACGGCGATCCAGGAAATCGTCTGATCGCGGCCTCGTTCGTTCGGCGTGGTCTCGTAGCCCACGCCGCTGCGCGCCAGCAGGACGCCGTAGCCGGCGACCAGCAGATAGGGCAGCAGGGAGGTGACGCTCGCCATGTCGAGCATGAAGTTGAAGGCGTCGCGCGACCAGTAGGTCGAGATGATGAACAGGGATACAACGATGTTGGAGAGCCACAGCGCGTTGGCGGGGACCTCGTTGCCGTTCTGCCTCGCAAACAGACGCGGCATGTCCTTGGACTGGCCCGCAGCGAACAGGACTTCGGCGCAGATCAGCGACCAGGCGAGGAACGCGCCGAGCACCGACACCAGCACGCCGATGGAGATGAACACCGCCCCCCAATGGCCCACCACAAGTTCGAGCGCGCCGGCGAGCGATGGGTTCTGCACGCCCGCGATCGCGGCGCGCGGCGTCGTGGCGTAGGGAAGCAGCGTGATTGCGACCATGAGGCCGGTGACAGCGACGAAGCCAAGGATCGTCGCCGAGCCGACGTCGGAACGCTTCTGGGCGTAACGGGAATAGACGCTCGCACCCTCGATGCCGATGAAGACGAACACCGTGATGAGCATCGTGTCCCGAACCTGGGCGATCAGGCTCTTGTCCGGCATGCCGACGCCGCCGAAAAAATTGTCGGCGAACTGCGCATAGTTGAAGAAGAAGACGAAGGCGAGGATCGCCACGATGATCGGAACGATCTTGGCGACCGTGACGATCTTATTGATAAAGGTCGCCTCCTTGACGCCGCGTAGAATCATGAAGTGGAACGCCCATACGCCGAGGAGCGACACGACGATCGCGCCGACGCTGGTGCCTTCGCCGAAGACCTGCGGAAAGAACCGGCCGAGCGTCGCGCTGATCAGCACCCAGTAGAAGACGTTGCCGAGGCAACTGCCGAGCCAGTAGCCGAAGGCCGAAAGAAAACCGACGTAATCGCCGAACCCGGCCTTCGCGTAGGCGAAGACGCCGTTGTCGATGTCGGGCCGTCTCTCCGCGAGCGCCTGGAAGACTCGCGCCAGCATGTACATGCCCGTGCCCGCGATCGCCCAAGCGATCAGCGCGCCGAACGGACCGGTCGCGGTCGCGAAACGGCCGGGCAGGTTGAAGATCCCCGCCCCCACCATCGAGCCGATGACCATGGCCGTCAACGAAGACAGCGGCAGCTTTTGTTCTGTTTTCGATTGCGCAGCCGAGGTGCTCGTCGCCGCTTGAGCGGTCATGTGCTTCCCCCCGATTGCCTGGTCGCACAGCAGCTTCAATCGCGTGCTCCGGCTCGCAAAAGACTAGCATGCTTGTTCCGCGGCAGTCCAGCGCTGGAGCGCTCGCCCGTGAGCGACGTTGCGCGAAGAACGCGGAGGCTCAGACCAAGTTCGGCCGGCGCTCGTGCGTGATCCGTTCAGGGCAATGCGGCCATCTTGGCGTGGTCGCCAGACAGCAAAACGTTCGGGATGGTCCGGCCCTCCCAGTCGTGCGGCCGTGTATCGTGCGGATGCTCCAACAGGCCGGCTTCGAAACTCTCATTCGTCCTGGAGTTGATCGGCCGCCCGCTGGGATCGGGAGCCTTCGTCCGCCGCGCGGAAGCGCTTCTTGGCCGAACCCTCGCGCCGATGAAACGCGGGCCGAGACCTAAGGCGCAGGCGCCAAAAGGGGTTTGAGCATCCGCCCCGCTGCATCGCATAAAGGTAAGATGGGCGCGTCACCGAAATCCGTAATCCACCGTAATCCGTTAATACCCGTAATCCCGCCCCGTCACCGTAATCCCCGCCCCCCTGGACAAAGTCGTCCCGGAATTGTTCAACCGCGCCGCATGCTAGTCTGCCGGCTCGCGAATCACTCAACCCCGAAGCGCCCCTGATGAATGACCTTTTCGGCGCCGCGCCCCGCGGCAAGCCCGCGCCCGCGAAAGGCAAGCCCCTTCGCAGCGGCCCCATGAGCGAAGCGGATTACAACGCCTCCTCGATCGAGGTGCTCGAGGGGCTCGAGCCAGTGCGGCGCCGCCCGGGCATGTATATCGGCGGCACCGACGTCAATGCGCTGCATCACCTGTTCGCCGAGGTGATCGACAATGCCATGGACGAGGCGGTCGCGGGCCATGCGACCTTCATCGAGGTCTCGATGGAGGACGGCGGGTGGCTGAGCGTCCTGGACAACGGCCGCGGCATGCCGGTCGACCCGCACCCCAAATTTCCGAAAAAATCCGCGCTCGAAGTGATCATGACCATGCTTCACGCCGGCGGGAAGTTCGACAGCGGCGCCTATGAGACCTCGGGCGGCCTGCACGGCGTCGGCGTCTCCGTCGTCAACGCGCTGTCGGAAAAGCTGGAGGTCGAGGTCGCGCGCGGGCAGACGCTCTATCGCCAGACCTTCGAACGCGGCAAGCCGACTTCGGCCCTGACGGTCGTCGGCAAGGCGCCGAACCGGCGCGGCACCAAGGTGCGTTTCCTGCCCGACCCGCAAATTTTCGGCGCGAATGTCCGCTTCGATCCGGCGCGCGTGTTCAAGATGGCGCGCTCGAAGGCGTATCTCTTCGGCGGCGTCGAGATCCGCTGGCGCTGCGCGCCGTCGCTGATCGCGGATGCGGAGAAGACTCCGACCGAGGCGGCGTTCCATTTCCCGGGCGGCCTCAAGGACTATCTGGCGGCCGACATCGAGGGCGAACCCCTGGTCGCCGACCAGGCCTTTACCGGACGGATCGAAAAGGACGGCAAGCACGGCACGGTCGAGTGGGCGATCGCCTGGCTCGCCGGCGCCGACGGCTTCGTCCACTCCTACTGCAACACCATCCCGACGCCCGACGGCGGCACGCACGAGGCGGGACTGCGCAGCGCCATCTTGCGCGGACTTAAGGATCACGCCGAGCGGATCGGGCAGGCGAAGCGCGCGGGCGCGCTGACGGCCGACGACGTCATGGCGGGCTGCGCGGCGCTGATTTCCGTGTTCATCCGGGAGCCCGAGTTTCAGGGGCAGAACAAGGGCCGCCTGCAAACCGTGGAGGCGGCCCGGATCGTCGACGGCGCGGTCCGTGACGCCTTCGATCACTGGCTCGCGGCGACGCCGAGCCAGGCGGCGAAACTCCTCGACTGGTCGATCGAGCGCGCCGAGGAGCGCCTGCGACGACGGATGGAGAAGGACGTCGCCCGCAAGAGCGCGGTGCGCAAGCTAAGATTGCCCGGCAAGCTCGCGGACTGCACCAATTCGTCGGCGCAGGGGTCCGAGCTGTTCATCGTCGAAGGCGACTCGGCCGGAGGGTCGGCGAAGCAGGCGCGCGACCGGGCGTCGCAGGCCGTGCTGCCGCTGCGCGGAAAAATCCTCAACGTCGCCTCGGCGACGCGGGACAAGCTGGCGCAAAACCAGCAGCTCGGCGACCTCCTGCAGGCGCTGGGCGCGGGCTCCGGCGCCCACTATCGCGCCGACGACCTGCGCTACGACAAGATCATCATCATGACGGACGCCGACGTCGACGGGGCGCATATCGCTTCGCTCCTGATCACCTTCTTCTACCGACAGACGCCCAAGCTGATCGACGACGGCCATCTCTATCTCGCCGTGCCGCCGCTCTACCGGCTGACGCAAGGGGCGAAGTCGATCTATGCGCGCGACGACGCGCACAAGGACGAGTTGATGAAGTCGGGCTTCAGCGGCCGGGGCGCCATCGAGGTCAGCCGCTTCAAGGGCCTGGGCGAAATGCCGATGCGCGACCTGAGGGACACCACAATGGATCCGGCGCGGCGAACGCTTCTGCGCGTGGCGGTCGTCGCCGACGACAAGATCGCCACCGCCGACGCGGTCGAGCGCCTGATGGGGTCGAAACCGGAGGCCCGCTTCGCCTTCATCCAGGAGCGGGCGCCGAAGGCGGCGGAACTCGTTGACATATGAACCAGTCTCGGCGGAAATCCTTTGTGCCGGGCGCTAATTCGGCTGGAATCCGCGATCAAAATGCGGTAGGGAATTCGAGGGTAGGCTCCGTTCGCGCAAGCGGACGATTGGGCGATCGGTCAATGATTTAGGTGATTGATTTCGATTTGGTGCGGACAGCAAGAGATTTATCGCGGGCGTCCGCATCCGGCGGCCATGCACGGGTTTATCCGTCCGCATCCGACGCCGAAAGGCCTTGCTCTTGAAGAGAATTCGGTCAACTACGCAGGTTTGCGTCCTTCCCGCGGCGGCGGGTCGCGGACGATGCGTGTGAGCTTCGTCGCGCGAGCGGCGATCGACAGGGGCGGCGTCACGTCTCGCGAACAGGGATTGGTTGGAGATTTTTGACGGTCATGAGCAAGGGTAAGGATTTTCGGCCGCGCAAACGTGGCTTCGACGATGATGGACCGATGTCCTACGATGCGAAGCCCCGCCGCAGCTTCGGCGGCGCGCCGGGGGGAGACTTTGGCGGACCGCCGATGGGCGCTTCGTCCTCTCCCCCGGTCAACTCGAGCGCTCCCGCCGTCGACGCCACAGTCAAGTGGTTCAAGGCGGACAAGGGCTACGGATTCGTCGAGCTGGCCGGCGGCCAGGGCGACGCCTTCCTGCACGCCAACGCGTTGCGCAACGCCGGGCACGAATTGGTTCCGGCCGGCGCGAAGCTCAAGGTGCAGGTCGGCGCCGGCGCCAAGGGCGCGCAGGTGACGCGGGTCATCGAGGTCGACGCCGCCGGCATCGTCGAGCGGCCGATGCGGCCGGCGGGCGACGGGCCGCGCCCGCCGCGGCGCATGGCCCCCGATCCGTCGACCGCGGTCAGCGTGACCGGGCACGTCAAGTGGTTCGACGACACCAAGGGCTTCGGCTTCGTCGCGAGCGAGGACGGAGGCAAGGACGTGTTCGTCCACATCTCGATCCTCGGCCCGGCAGGCATCACCAGCCTCGCCGAAGGCCAGCAGGTCAATATGCGCGTCGTCGATACGCCGAAGGGCCGAGAGGCGATCTCGCTGTCGATTTGACGGGAAACCGCGGGGTCGGTCCCGTTCGAGAAACCGGAGCGCGGCCCCAAGCCGCGCTCTTTTCGTGTCCGGCTCAGCCTGGACGCAGACGCCTTTGACGAGGCCTCCCATGCAGCCGTCCCGCGATCTGAGCCGACTGATCGAGATCATGGCCGCCCTGCGGAACAGGGAAAGCGGGTGCCCCTGGGACATCGAGCAGAGCTTCGCCTCGATCGCCCCCTTTACAATCGAGGAGGCCTACGAGGTCGCGGACGCGATCGAGCGCGGCGATTTCGAGGATCTGCGCGAGGAGCTGGGCGACTTGCTGCTGCAGGTCGTTTTTCATGCGCGGATGGCGGAGGAAGAGGGTCGGTTCGACTTCGGCGGAGTTGTCGAGGCGATCACCGAGAAGCTCATTCGCCGCCACCCGCATGTGTTCGGCGCGGCCCAGGAGCTCGACGCCGAAGCCGTCAAGGGGCTTTGGGGCCGCATCAAGACGCAGGAAAAACAGGCGCGGGCGGAGGCGCGGGCCCGAGCCGGCCTTCAGGCGGAGCCCCCGCCCGGCGCGCTCGGCGGCGTGCCCAAAACGATGCCCGCGCTGACGCGCGCGGCGAAGCTGCAGGAAAAGGCGGCCAAGGTCGGGTTCGACTGGGACGACGTCCGGGGCGTGGTGGCGAAGCTTCGCGAAGAGATCGCCGAGGCGGAAGCCGAGATCGCGGCGGGGGCGCGCGACAAGCTGAGGGGCGAGATCGGCGACCTCCTGTTCGCGGCGGTCAATCTCGCCCGTTTTGTCGACGTCGATCCAGAAGCCGCGCTGCGCGGCGCGAACGCCAAGTTCGAACGTCGGTTTTCCCATATCGAGCGCCGCCTCGGCGAGACCGGGCGACGGCCCGAAGCCGCGGGCCTCGACGAGATGGAAGCGCTTTGGCAGGAGGCCAAGAGCCTCGAACCGCGGGATCGCTGACCCCCGCGCCCGCTCCGACGGCGTTGAAGACGAAGGCGGCGAGGGATCGCCGCCTTGACCTTTGCGGAGCGCCGTCGCATCACCTTGTGCAAATCGATCATGACGGCGCGGGCGTCCGGCGCCCCTTGTGCGGGGGGCCGGCGGCGCACATGCGCCTTGCATGGGATTGCGAAGACAGAAATAATTCGCCTTCGCAGCAGCCTCGATTTGGACGAGGACATGACGCTTCGTTTATGCATTGAAAACGTAGATCGATTGCCGGACGGAGGGCCGCTGCGCGTCGAAGTGAAGGGCCGCGGTCTCGACATGGGGCGCGACACGCACCTCGATTGGACTTTGCCCGACCCGAGCCGGAGCGTCTCCAGCAAGCATTGCGAGATCCGGTTTCAGGACGGCGGCTACTGGCTCCACGACATTTCGACCAACGGCACCTATGTGAACGGCGCCCAGTTCCGTCTCGACGCACCCTACCTGCTGCGTGACGGCGACCGTCTCAGCATCGGGCCCTACATCATCGCCGTCGAGGTGGAGGGGCAGTCCGGCGCGGGCGTCGCCAACGGCGTCGAGGGGCGAGCCCCTTCGGCCGGGGGCGAGGACGTCTGGAGCGGGGTCGGCGAGGCCGCCGAGCCCGACGACCGGAACGCCTATCGGGTCGCCGCCCCACAGGAGCCGCCGCCGGACTTCCTGGACTTCGCCAGCTTCATTGCGCCCGCCGACGCAGCCCCCGCGGCCGCGAGCGAGGCCGACGACTGGCTGAGCCCAGCCCCTCCTGCCCCGGCCCCTGCGGCGCCACCCCCGAGCCCGCCGCAGCCGCGCCGTCCGGCCGTCGTCACACAGCCTCCGGCGCGAGAGGTCTCCGCGGCCCCGAGGCACCCGACCGCGCCCCCGATGCCAGCGGTCCCGCCTGCCGACGCGGGCGGTTCCAACGGGACCGAGATCTTGCGGCGGATCGCGCGCGCCGCCGGGATTCCCGAGCAGACGATCGCCGGCCGCGACCCGGACGCGCTGGCCGAAGAGATCGGCCTCGCGCTTCGGCTGACGGCGCAAAACCTCCAGCTGCTGCTGACCTCGCGCGCGGAGTCCAAGACGCTGATGCGGTCTTCGAGCCGCACCATGATCCGGTCCACTCAGAACAATCCGCTGAAATTCACAGGCGCCGTGGAAGAGGCGCTGACCATCCTGCTCGGGCCTCCGACACGGCAATATCTCGATCTCCGCACGACCATCGAGGAAAGCTTTCGCGACCTCAAGACGCATCAACTTCTGACTTACGGCGCGATGCAAGGCGCGCTCGACGCGCTGTTCGACGAACTCGCGCCCGACCAGATCGACCGATCGGTCGCGCAGGAACGGGGGCTGGGCGCGCTCGTCGTTCCACGCAAGGCAAAATTGTGGGATACCTACGTCGAGCGCTGGCGCGCCAAGACGAGGCGGTCGGACGGCCGCTTGTTCGAGGCGTTCATCGCTCTGTTCGCCGAAGCCTACGATCGTTTGCAGAGCCGCGGCTGAAGGAAGACGACCGGGTTGGGACGCCCCGCCGCAAGGCGCCCTGAAAAGCGCGAAGCGGGAAAAACGGGACGCATAGGGGGCGATATGTCGTGGAACGCCAAGGTGCACTGGTCGGAGGGACTGTTCCTCAGACCTCATCATCTCCAGCAAAGCGACAGGTATCTCGAAAGCGCCATCGAAAGCCGCACCCGACACGTGACGCCCTACCCCTGGGGCTTCTCCACGCTTGAGATCGACCGCGACCTGGCCCAGCAGAGCAAATTCGCGCTGCGGCGCGCCGCGGGCGTCATGCCCGACGGCGGGTTGTTCGACTTCCCCGACGAGTGCCCCTCGCCGGCCGCGATCGCGACGCCCGAAGGCGCCGCAGGTCAGCTTGTCTGGCTGACGATGCCGGCCCGGGCCGCCAACACGCGCGAAGTGAGCCCCGAGACGGCGGAGAACGCCGCCCGCTACGTTCTCGGGGCGGAGCGGGTGATCGATTCCACCTCCAACCTTCGCGTCGAGGAGGAAATGGAGGTCGCCTACCCGCGGCTGACCTATGAGATTCGCAAGACGGCGAAGCCCGGCTTCGTCGGACTGCCGATCGCCCGCATCGTGGAAGTGCACGACCGGACGATCGTGTTCGACGAGAAATTCGCCCCTCCGGTTCTGATTTGCGCAGCCCATCCGACCGTTGCGGGGTGGCTCGACCGGGTCATAGGCTGGATCGGCAACAAGCTCGACGAACTCGCCCGCTACGCGGCCGACGCGACGGCCGGCGGCGGTCTTCAGAGCGCCGACTATCTGATGCTTCAGGCGCTGAACCGGGAGATCCCGGTCCTCAAGCACTTCCGGTCGTCGCGATACGTGCATCCGGAGCGCCTCTATGAGGAGCTGCTGCGGATCGCCGGCGAGTTCGCCACCTTCGCGACCCAGGAGCGTCGCGCGCGCGAATACGCGGACTACAACCACGACGACCTCGAGAGCGTGTTCTCTCCGGTGCTGCGCGATATTCAGGACTTCCTCAGCGCGCGGCTCGACCGTCGCGCGATCCGGCTTGAGCTGATCGAGCGCGCGGCCGGCGCGTACATCTCGACGATCAAGGACCGCACGCTGTTCCGCAACGCGACCCTGGTGCTCGAAGTGTCGGCGCGGCGACCGCTGACCGAGATCCAGCACAGCCTGCCGGAGTTCCTGAAGATCGGGCCGAACACCAAGATGAACGAGATCGTGCGCGCTCATCTGCCCGGCATTCCGCTCATTCATATCCCAACGCCGCCGCCGCAGATTCGCGCGATCACCGATCACGTCTATTTCTATCTCGACCGCAATTCGCCGCTATGGCCGGAATTCAGCCAGGCGACCGCGATCGGCATGCATTTCGCAGGCGACTGGCCGGAGCTCCAGATGGAGCTCTGGGCCGTCAGGGAAGACCGTCGATGAGCAACGACGACGATCCATTCGGCAGACGCGATCGCACCATCATTCGACCCAACCCCGGCGGCCGACGCCCGCCTCCTCCCCCCGGCGGCCCCACCCCCGCCGCGCCGCAGCCTCCCGCGGGCGGCGCCCCGCCCGCTTCCGCGCCGACGCCCCCCGTATCGTATCCGCCGCCGCCCCCGCCGCGGCAGCCGACTTACCAGCAGCCCTATGCGCCGCCGCGCGCGCCCCCCTCCCCGCCTCAGCAAGCGGGGCGCGGCGCGTGGGACGACTGGATGAGTCCCTCGGGCGCGCAGCAACGGCCTTACGCGGCCCCGGCTGCGCCCCAGCCGATGACGCCGGCGCCCGTCTCGCCCCACATTTCCGTAGACCTCGTCACGGTGTCCTCGAGCCCGCTGACCCGCGCCGCCGCCTCCCTTCTGCTCCTGCTCGGGCGGCTCAGGGCCTCGATCGCGAGAGCGGGCGCGGGGCAACTGATGGATCAGGTTGCGCAGGCCATTCAGCAATTCGAGACCGACGCCCGCGCGGGCGGCGCGCCCGCGGACCAAATCGAAGCCGCGAAATACGCGCTGGCGGCCACCGCGGACGACATCGTGCAGAACCTGCCCAGCGAGGACAGCCGCATCTGGACGCAATACAGCATGCTCGTCCGCTTCTTCAACGAGCGGATGGGCGGCGTGCGGTTCTTTCAGGAGCTCGACCGCGCCAAGCAGAATCCGGCCGTGAATCTCGGCCTGCTCGAACTGATGCACCAATGCCTAAGCCTCGGGTTCGAGGGCGTCTATCGCGCGACCGGCGGCGGCCAGGGTGATCTGCACGCCATTCGCCGCGATCTTTACGAGACGATCCGGCGAAATCAGCCCAAAACCATCGAGGAGCTGTCGCCGCACTGGCGCGGGCAGACCATCGCGCTCGCGGACAGCCGGTTTCAGGTTCCGGTCTGGTCGGTCGCCGCAGCGGCGGGCGTGATTCTGCTCGGGACCTACCTCGTGCTGCGCAACATGTTGTCGGGGCAGGCCGAGGCGCTCGCGCTGACGATGGCGCAGGTCCATCCCGGCACGGAACTGACGATCGCGCGCGAGACCGTGGTCAAGCCGCCTCCCGATGCGGTCCTGGGGACGTCCACTCAACTCGAACGGATCCGAGCGGCGCTCGCCAATGAAATCCTCGCCGGCAAGCTGGACGCCAACCAGTCGGCGACCACGATCTTCATTCGTATCGGCAATCTGGTCCTGTTCCCTTCCGGCGGCGCCAAGGTCAACGACGGCTTCCTTCCGATCGCCAAGAAGATCTCCGCCGCGCTCGACAAGGAGCCCGGCCCGATTCGCGTCGACGGCTACACGGACAACGACCCGATTCACACCCTCGCGTTCCCCTCGAATTTCGAGCTGTCGCAAGCGCGGGCGAAGTCGGTGGCGGCGGCCCTGAAACCGGGCCTCGCCAAGCCGGAACGATTGGCGGTGACAGGAAAGGGCGAAGCCAATCCCGTGGCGCCGAACGACACCGATGCGAACAAATCCAAGAACCGGCGGGTGGAAGTCTCGATCCCGCGGGCGGATTGACGGGCGCCGGCGAACGCTCGGCGCGCGACAGGAGTGGGTGAAGCATGACGACAGTCGGCTGGTTCTGGGTGGCGCTCAGCATCCTCGGCGCGCTCGTCCTTTCGGCCCTTGTCTGGCTCGGCGGCCCGCTGGTCGCGATCGGCGACTTGCAGCCGTTCGAAGGCGTGCTGACGCGCCTCCTGATCATTGCTTTCATTCTCTTCATCGTCGGCGCGTCGATCGCCTGGCGGATCCTGGCCCGGCGGCGAGCGGAGAAGGCCATCGCGCAGGCGATGACCGCGCCGGCGGAGGAGGAAAGCGACGCGCCGGTTCTCAAGGAGAAGATGGAGGACGCGCTCTCCACCTTGCGGCGCACCGGAAGGTCCGGCGCCAATGCGCTGTACGACCTGCCCTGGTATCTGATCATCGGCCCCCCCGGCGCCGGCAAGACGACGGCGCTTGTCAATTCCGGGCTGAAATTCCCGCTCGCGGCCGACAATCAGGCCAAAGCCATTCAGGGCGTCGGCGGCACGCGCTATTGCGACTGGTGGTTCACCGACGACGCGGTGCTGATCGACACCGCCGGGCGCTATACGACGCAGGATTCTGACGCCAAGGTCGATCGCAAGAGCTGGCTGTCGTTTCTCGAGATGCTCGGCAAGAACCGGCCGAAACAACCCATCAACGGCGTCATCGTGGCGATCAGCATTGCCGACGTCGTCAATCTTCCGCCCGACGAAGTCGCGGCTCACGCCGACGCGATCCGCAAGCGCCTCAACGAACTGCACGAGGAGTTGAAAGTCGACTTTCCGGTCTACGCGATGTTCACCAAGATGGACCTCGTCGTCGGCTTCGCCCAGTACTTCGCCGATCTCGACGAGACGAAGCGGCAAGCGGTCTGGGGCGCCACCTTCCAGAGCGCCGAAAAGGCCGACAAGAAGACGAACCAGGTTGGAAAGGTTCCCGAGGAAATCGATCTCCTGATCCAGCGGATATCCGATCGGATGCCGGAGCGCCTGCAGGAGGAGCCGGACCTGCGGTCGCGCGTCGTCCTGTTCGGTTTTCCGGCGCAATTGAGCGCCTTGCGGAAACCGATCGCAGATTTCTTGAATCGGATCTTCGAGCCGACCCGATACCAGACGACGGCGACGCTGCGCGGACTCTATTTCACCTCCGGCACTCAGGAGGGCACGCCCTTCGACACGCTGATCGGCGCGCTTCAGAAGAGCTATGGAGTCGAGAGCTACGCCGCCGCCGGCTTCTCCGGGGTTGGAAAGAGCTTCTTCCTTCGCGACCTGATGACGAAGGTGATCTTTCCCGAAGCGGGCTGGGTTTCGACCAATCTCGCAGCGGTCCGCCGCGCGTTTGCGGTCAGGGCCGCAGTCTATAGCCTGATCGGTCTGGCGACGCTCGGCATGCTCGGCCTCTGGTGGATGAGCTACGAGAGCAACCGCGCCCTGATCGCGGCGACCGCGGAGGGCGTGACCGACTATTCCAATGCGGCGGGACCGCTGATCAAGCAGACCTCGGTTACCGATCCCAGCCTGTTGCCGATCTACGAACTGGTCGGCAGCTTGCCGAATCTGCCGGAAGGCTATGCTCACCGCGGCGACTCGACCCCGCTCTCCGAGACGTTCGGCCTTAGCCAGCGCTCGCGGTTGGAAGAGGCGTCGGTGGGGATGTACCAGGACGCACTCGAAAGGCTGATGCGGCCTCGCCTCATCCTGTCGCTGGAGCAGCAAATTCAGAAGAACATCGACAATCCCGCCTTCGTGTACGAGGCGCTGAAGGTCTATCTGATGCTGGGCGGCAAGGCGCCGGAGGTCGACAAGACCCTGATCGTGTCGTGGTTCACGCGGGACTGGGAGGAGCGGGCGTTTCCGGGGGCCCCGTACGCCCAGGGTCGCGCGCTCCTGCTCGCCCATCTCGAAGCGATGCTCGACATGGATCGGGGCGCGGCGCACAAGGTCTCGCTCAACGGTCCGCTGGTCGAGCAGGCCCAGGCGACGCTCGCGCGGATGCGGGTGGCCGAGCGCGCCTATGCGCTGATCAAATCCCAGGCGCACAACGACAACATCACGCCCTGGATCGCCGCGGACCATGGCGGCCCGGACATGGCGCTTGTGTTCGAGGCGGCCAACGGCGCGGCGCTCGACACCGTGCGCGTCCGCGGCCTTTACACCTATGACGGCTTCCTGACCTCGCTGCTCGGTCGGATGCAGACGATCGCCGACAAGCTGCAGAAGGAGAACTGGGTGCTCGGCGCGTCCGGAGACCAGAGCGCCGTCAAGCAGCAATATGTGAGCCTCTTCCCCGGCATCCTGGACTTGTACACCAAGGACTTCATCGGAGAATGGACCGCGGCGATCAACAATCTGCAGTTGAAGCCGCTGCTCGCGGGGAAGCCGAAGTACGTCGGTCTCGCCGCCGCGTCGGCGCCGACGTCTCCGATCAAGTCGCTCTATGAATCGGTCCGCGACGAGACGGCGTTGACTCGTGAACGCCCAAAGGCCGCGCAGAACGAGGGCGTCAAGCAGGCCAAGAGCGAGATCGCGGAGGCCGGCTCGAACCTCCTCGGCGCGAACAGCCGCGAAGCCATCGATATCGCGATCAAGGCGCAACGCAAGGCCGGCGAACCGCCGGCCGAAGTTCCCGGCGCCGCGGTCGAGGCGTATTTCAAGCCTTACGCGATCCTCGTCGACGGCCCGGTGGGATCGCGCCCGATCGACGCGCTGCTTGCTAATCTCAACGAGCTCTACCGCCAACTGGTTCTCGCCGCTCAGGACCCGTCGCAGGCGAAACAGGCGCTGCAGCAAGCCGACGTGCAGGTGGCGAGCCTGCGCGCCAACGCGACCCGCCTGCCGCAGCCCCTGGCGGGCATGATCGACAAAGTCGCCAGGGACGCCGCCGGCGACGCGACCGCCAGCAACCTCGCCCAGATTACCCAGGACATGGCCGAAAACGTCACCGCGCCTTGTCAGCAGATCGTCGCCAACCGCTATCCGTTCGCCAAGAGCGATCGCGACGTGCCGATGGCGGAATTCGCCAAGCTGTTTTCCCCGGGTGGCGCAATCGATAAGTTCTTCGCCACAAACCTCGATCCGCTGGTGAACCGCAGCGGCAAGATCTGGGTCTGGAAGCCGAACCCGGCGCGCCAGCTTTCCGCGACGACGTTGCGCCAGTTCCAGGAGGCGGCGGAAATCCGGGACGCGTTCTTTCCCGCCGGCGGCAATGTTCCCGCGGTATCGTTCGACGTCAAGCCGTTGACGCTGAGCAGCGACGCCCAGACCGCGACGCTTTCGATCAACGGAGCCACGGTCGTGGCCCAGCAGGGAGCAACCTCGTTTGCGCCCGCGACCGTGCAATGGCCGGGCGCGGGCGCGGGCGCGGCGTCGATCGTGATGGCGCCCGACATGCCGGACCGCAAATCGAGCCTCGAGCGCACCGGCGCCTGGGCTCTGTTCCGCCTTGTCGACGCAGGCTCTTCGATTCAGAGCGGCAATTCTCTGAAGGTCAGCTTCGTCGTGTTCGGCCGGGAGGTCTCGTACCAATTCACCTCGTCGTCGCTGAACAACCCCTTGAGCCTGCCGCCGCTGAGGCAGTTCAAGTGCCCCAACGGCCTCTAGAGGGGGGACGATGAGCGCCGGCCTGTTCGGAAAACTTCCCGCCAAGAGGGACTTCGTCGCGGCCAACGCGCCGCGCCGGTTCCTCGAAACCTGGGAGCCGTGGCTGCAATCCGGGGTCGCGACATCGCGCAACGCGATGGGCGCGGACTGGGTCGAGAGCTACAACCGCGCGCCGATCTGGCGTTACTGGCTCGGCGCCGATTTTTGCGGCGAGGCGCTGATCGGCGCCTTCATGGCGTCTGTCGACGGCGTCGGTCGCGCCTTCCCGCTAACCCTGTTCGAATCGGGTGGCGAGGACGCGGTCGCGCCCCCGGAAATCGACGACAACCACGCCTGGTGCGAGGACGCGGAAGGGCTCCTGCTCAGCGCGCTCGACGCGGGAGCGACGCTCGAATCGATCACCGATCGGCTCGGCGCTTTGCCGCCGCCGGCGCAATACCCACGCGCCCCGCACTCCGCTTGTCGCGAACTGAACGACGGCGGCACGCTGGTCGAGACGGCCGGCGCCGATCTCGGCGCCGCATTGCTCGCCGCCCGCCGCTTCGATCACCGCCGCGCCTTCGCCTCGCAAACGTTCTGGTGGACGATTGGCGGAGAGGGCTTCGCCCCGTGCGCGCTGTGTTATGTTGGGCTGCCGCCGCCAACACGCTTCTCCGACTTTCTCACCGGCGCCTTTGCTGACTTATCGCCTGCTTCTTCAGGAGATACGACGTGACCCACGATTTCGCTTTCCGGGTGGGTTGCGTCAGCCATGTCGGCCGTGTCCGCGAGCATAACGAGGACAGCGTGCTTGCGCAGCCGACGGTCGGCGTTTGGGCGGTCTCGGACGGCATGGGCGGTTACGGCAACGGCGATCTCGCCAGCCAGGCGGTCGTCGCGGCGCTCAGAACGCTCGCCCCAAATCATTCTGCGGCCCAACTCCTCGCGGAATTCGAGCGGAAGATCATCGACGTCAACTCGGATCTGAGAACGTTGGCGCATGCGCACCATCGACGCATCATCGGCGCAACCCTCGTTGCGCTGATCATCCACGGCGCCCATTACGCCTGCGTCTGGTGCGGCGACAGCAGGGCCTATCTCCATCGCAACAACAGCCTGACCCAGGTCTCACGGGACCACTCGGAGGTGCAGGAGCTGATCGATCGGGGCGTCATCAGCAAGGAAGAGGCGCGCGTCTGGCCGGGACGGAACGTCATCACGCGCGCGCTCGGCGCCTCGGACCAGGCCGAACTTGAAATCGTCGACGGGCCTGTGCAGGCCGGCGACCGGTTTCTCCTGTGCAGCGACGGGCTCGTCGCGCACGTGAGCGACGACGAGATCGCCGCGGGGTTGGCGACCGACGATCCTCAAGCCGCTTGCGACGGTCTCTTGAGGCTGACGCTCGACCGCGGCGCGAGCGACAACGTCTCGATTATCGTGGTGGACTGCGGCCGCGCGGGCGATCCGCCGCCGAGCGCCTGACGCTCATTTCGTGAGTTCGGCGACCTCGTTGTCGATATAGGTCTTGATCGCCGGAAAGGTCGCGACCTCGATCGCGCTCACGCCCGACGAAGGGCCGCCGACCGGGCTCGGCGACGTCGGCGGAGCCGCAACGGCAGTCGGCGCCGTGGCCTGGACCTCCGTGCCCAAATGAGGAAGCGGGTCGCAGGCCTCGCGATTGAGATAGAACTCGAAATGGAGATGGGGTCCGGTCGAGAGACCGGTGTTGCCCGACAGCGCGATGATGTCGCCCTGCTTGACCTCGACGCCGGGCTTGATCGAATCTGGAATTTCCGAAAGGTGAGAGTAGGATGTCTCAAAGCCAGCATGCTGGATGCGGATGTGATTGCCGAAGCCGGACACTGGCCCCGCGATCTCGATCTTACCGTCCGCGGACGCGCGGACCGGGGAACCGATAGGCGCGCCAAAATCGATTCCCGCGTGCAAGCGGAGAATGTGCAGGATGGGATGGAACCGCATGCCGAACAGCGAGGTCACCGGCGCGCCCTTGATCGGGGCGAGAATGCCGCCGACGCTGGCGGCGCCGCTGCTGCCGAGGCTCTCGAGCGACGACGACGACGGTCGCCCTTCGGGCATCGGCGCCGAGCTGACGACCGCTTTCGGGTTGAAGCAGCGAAAACGCCCGTCGTTCTCTTCGAACACGTAGCAGTCGACGGCGAGCGGGCCGCCGTGCAGGCCGACATAGATCACCCTCCCCGCAGACTTCGCCTTGTCGCGGAAATCGCGCACATACAGGAGCTTGACCGTCTGGTCCGGCTGGAGGGGCGCCTTGAGGTCGGCCAAGCCGGCGACGAGCTGAATCGCTTCGCGGATGATGTCGTCGGGTACACCGTTGCGCAAGCCGGCGCTATAGACGCCGTCGGCGACGCTGTAGCGCAGCGAGATCTCCGCTTGCTTCGCCGAATCGTCGATAAGCCCGGCGGGAATCACGGGCTCCGCCCCGTCGCCGTAGTCGCCGCCCTCGCCGAGCGCAACAGTCCCGACATACTCGCCGCTCTCGAAGATCGTGATCTGCATGACCCGATAGTCCCCGCTGGCGTCTAGAGCGCCGACCGCGAGCGCGACGCTGCCGGGCGGCAGCGTCTGCACATGCAGTTGCGCAGTCGCCGCGCTCTCGATCGCCCGCGCGCTCTCCTCGGCGAAGCCGTTGGCGATCAGAAGATCGCCGATCTTCTCGGCCACGACCGGTTTCAGGACGGCGTCGAGAATTTGCGCCTTGCCCTCCGATCCGCCGGAGCTGATTTCGAGTTTGTTGCTGTTGTCGCTGGTCAGGAGCTGGGTTCGCGCGTCGAGGGGCGTGTCGGCGCCGCCGTCGTCGTCCGACCCGGCGTCGGCCTGAGCCTGGGTTTGCGCGCCCTGCGCCATCTGCGAGTTCATCTGAAGCTCGGCCGCCAAAGCGTCGGCCTCCTGCCCAGCCTCCGGGAACCGCCCCATATAGCCGCCGGATGAAGACGCCAGGGTCGAGTTGACGAAATAGGCTTGCTTGACCGCATAGCCAGGGGCCCCTGGCTTGACCGCGTCGGGGGTGAGTCTCGCAGGAACTGCGATCAACAGGTCCTTCGGCGCGGCGACCAAGCCGCGCTGGACGAGGACGGGATCGCCGGGCAGATCGATGATCGACGAGATTTTGGTCGGCGGCGCAGCCTTCGGCGCCGCCGGCGTCTCGTCGACCGTCGCGGTCACGGGGGTTGGGGGCGCCGCAGGACGCAGCGCCACGCGCCAGACGATCAGTCCGGCGCAAAGGCACGCCAGCGCGAGCGACGCGCCAAACGCGATGTATCCCGCTCGACGCTTCAACGATCAACCCGCCTTCTGCGCGCGCCCCGCGCCGCGCGTCGCCGCCTTACTCCACCAGGTGCGTCTCGACACGCCGGTTTTCAGGGCTGAAGGGGTCGGCGACCCGGGGCTTCGCCTTGCCAAAGCCTTTGGCGATCAACGACGAGGCGTCGACACCCTTCGACGACAGATAGGCGACGACCGCATTCGCCCGGCGCTCGGACAATCCCTGATTATAGTCCTCCGCGCCGGTCGCGTCGGTGTGGCCGTCAATCTCGAACTTCTCGTCCTTGAGCCTCGGATCGAGGAGCGCCTGGGCGAACTGATCGAGATTGTCCTTCGCGCCCTGGGTCAGCTTGTCCGAGTTGAAGTCGAAGCTGACCAGAAGATCGAAATGGGCCTGCGAGGGCGGCTGCGGAGTGGGGCACTCTGCCGCCGTTCCGATGCAGATCCCTCGCGTCTTGATCTTCGCCTTGAAGTCGCTCGCAGCCGCCTTGTCCTTGAGGAAAACGTCGACGACCTTGTCCGGCGTGTAGGCTGGATCGGCCGAAGCGGACATGACGCCGACGCTTGGCGCCGAAGCCAGGCACAACGCCGCGCCGAGCATGAGTTTTGAAATATTGCGCATCCTACTCTCCCCGCAATCAAGCCAGCGCCCCCGCCGGCTTTCAAACCAAACCGACGGCCGCTCTCACATTCGCCGAGCGACCCGCGGCGGCGCGGCTCCAAGCCTTCAGTCGAGGTTTGCGACCAGGGCCAGAGCCAACGCCGGAGCCATAATGCTCCGCTTCGATTATACACCGGATGAAATGGTTCTGAGAACTCGGATCGGGTAAAAGAGGGATTGAAAATGGTTCCCGATCGTCGGTTTCAAGGCTACGGTCGGTAGGCGAAAGGTCCGAGTGAGAGAACGTCGTCGAAGGGTTCGCGCTCCGCGCGAATTCGGGGACCGCGGTAGCGAGTTTCAGCTCCGGAGAAGCTGCGGTGGAGGAGAGAACCATATTTCAGCCGCGCGGGTTCGGGAGCGTAAGGCCCGGAACGCAGCTGAACGGCATTTATGAAATCGAGAAAATGATCGCCCAGGGCGGAATGGGCGAGGTTTACCGCGGCTTCAATATTCAGACCGGGGACATCGTGGCGATCAAGATGATCCGCCCGGAATTCTCGAACAATGACGAAGTGATGGAGCTGTTCAAGCGCGAGGCGTCGATTCTCCACAACCTCGTCCACGATGCGATCGTCCGCTACTTCCTTTTCTCCAAGGACCCGACGCTTGGGCGCGCCTATCTCGCGATGGAATTCGTCGACGGGCCCTCGCTCGGCGATCGTCTGACGTCGGGCCCCTTGCCGCTCGATGACGTCACGCTCCTGCGCAAACGCCTCGCGTCGGCGCTGGAAACCGCGCATCGCCTGGGCGTCGTCCACCGGGACATCTCGTCAGACAACATTATTCTGCCCAACAGCGACGTGCGCAACGCCAAGATCATCGACTTCGGCATCGCCCGCTCGCTCGAGGTGGGGCAAAAGACGATCATCGGTTCGGGCTTCGCCGGCAAGTACAACTACGTGTCGCCCGAGCAGCTCGGGCTGGCGGGAGGAAACGTCACCTCCAAGTCCGACATCTACAGTCTCGGGCTCGTGCTCGCCGAGGCTGCGCGCGGCCACCCGCTCGACATGAGCGGCTCGCAGGTCGAGGTGATCGACAAGCGCCGCGCCGTCCCCGACCTTGGGGATGTCGACCCCTCGATCCGCCCCCTCTTGCAGGCGATGCTTCAGCCGCTGCCGGAGAATCGGCCGGCGAGCATGGCCGCGGTCGCAGAATGGAGCGCGCCGGCGGCGTCGGCGGGACCAACCCGGCGCCATACCACTCGGGAGCCCGCGCTGGGACATCCAGCGGCGCGCAAGTCTTCGACCGGCCGCGTTGCGGCGATCGTCGGCGCGGTGATCGCAATTGCGAGCCTCGGCGGCGTCGCTTTCGTCTTCAAGGATGATTTCCTCCCGAAGACCGCCGGGAGTTCCGCCCCGACCAAGGCCGCTTCGGCCCCAGTCGCAGAACCTTCCGCGCCGGAGGTCGTCTCCAGAGCCCCGGTTGCGCCTTCCCTTCCCCCGCTGGCGGCCCCCGGCGAGAGCGCAAAACTCCCTCCGCTTGCTCCACCTGTCGCGGAGCATAGCGCGCCGTCCGCGACCGTCGTCCCTCCACCGACCCAGGAGCCCATCGCTTCTGCGCCGACGCCCTCCGCTCCCACGATCGCCGCCGTCGCCCCGCCGGCCGCAACGGGAGCCCAACCTTCCGCCGCTCCGCATGTCCCGACGCCCGACGAGCTTGTCGAAGCGGCGCCCCCTCGCGCTCCTCAGGCCGCGATCGATCTGCCGTCGGCGACGGTCGGGGCGGCCTATCGAACCGAACTGCCCGCGTTCGTCGACCATGGCGGCAAGGGTCTGCGGCTGTCGGTCGAATCGGTCCCGGAAGGCCTGGCGTTCCGCGACCTTGGCGACGGCAAGGGCTTGATCGAGGGCGCGCCGACCCATGCCGGCAGCACGACGATGCGCGTCGAGGCGCTCAACCGCGGCGGCAGAAGCGCACAGATGACCGCGACCCTCTTCGTGGCGGAGAAGCCGGCGCCGCCGCCTGCGGAAAAGCCTGCGACGGCCGCCGTCGCGGCGCCGCCCCCGGCAGACCAGACCGCGCGGCTCGATGCGCCGCGGCCGTCGAATCCGGCGGCCACCCTCGAGCCGGCGACCGTCGGCCAGGACTATAGCGCCGATCTGCCTTCGTTCAGCAGCGGATCGGGCTCAGGACCGATGAGCCTGCGCGCCGATCCGGCCCCGCCCGCGGGGCTCGTTTTCTCGGACCTTGGCTCGGGCTACAGCCAGATATCCGGAAAGCCGACGTCGGCGGGAACCCACGCCTTCGAGGTCGTGGCGACCAACGCCGCCGGGCTCGCGGGCCGCATGTCGGTCAAGCTGGACGTCGCTCCGGCCGCCCCGCCCCCGCCTCCCCAGGCGAACGCGACCGCGAAGGCGGAACCGCCGGCCACTCCGCTCGAAACGCCGGCGTCTCCGCCCCCAACACAGTCCGCGACGCTTGAAGCGCCCCCCGCGGACGATCGCGCCGCCGTCTTCGTCAAGGGCTTCGATGGCGGCGACTGCTTCTTGGTCAAGGCCCTGCCCAGCGCCCCCGGCGCCCACGCCTACCTCGGGGTGGGCGACGAGTTGGGGCCGTTCGAACGGTTCGAGGAGACGTTCCGCAAGGCGGTCGGCGCCGAGCCGCAATTGAGCTTGCGCCTGATCGTGCCGCCGGAGTGCGCGGCGTTGGACCTGCTCCGGCCCGGTCCTGGCGACCTCGCCAGCGCGCCGCGCATCGTGCTTTCCAACTATCGGGTCGGACGCAACAGGCCCTTATCCGGGACGGTCGCGAACCTCGCCGGACGCCGTCTGTTCCTCTTGCTGGTCGACAATGAGGGCAAGGCCTATCGAATTCGACGCCAAAATGCAGCCGGGGGGCGATTCCGCGAGCTTCAACGTCCCGCTCGTTCCCGACGCGGGGTCGGTGGGACCGATCCAGCTCGTGCTCGCCGTGACGTCGGCGAAGCCGCTGCCCGCCCTCGAATCCTTCCGCTCCGGCGAGCTCAAGACGCTGACCGCCGCGGTCGCGGAGGACGCCAAGACCGGCGCGGCGGCCATTGGCGCCGACTTCTTCATGTTCGTGAACTGATCGCCGCCGTCAGCTCGCGCTCGGGCCTCAGTTCGGAATGAAGATCTGAGGCTTCGCGCTGGATGCGGGCGCGGCCGCCGCAGGGCGCGCCGCCGCAGCGGGGGGCCGCGGCGCGGCCTGATGGACCGGCGCGGCCTGATGGACCGGCGCGGATTTCGGCCTTCTCGATCGCCTTCGGCCGCGACGGTCTCTGAGGCTCGATGTGGGACGGTTCGCTACGGTGTTCGAGGCGAGGTCTCTCAGGCCTGGTTGCGGGCGCCTCGCTCGGAGGGATCGCGGCCACGGGCGGCGGCGCCTGCTCCGGGCAAACGCCCTCGCCGGTATAGGCGGCCAACTTCTCCATAAGGTCGGGGGTGAGGTGCGTCGCGTCGCCGGACAGACGCGCGCCGGCTTCGAACTGGCGGACCGCCTCCTGCGTCTCCCGGTCGAAACGTCCGCTTGGCGGCTCAGCCTTGTAGCACCCGAACTTCTCCAGCGCCGCTTGAGCGGCGCTCACGCGCTCGTCGATCGCCTTGATCTTCGCGTCCGCATCCGCAGTCACAGACGGGCACTCGACGCGAGTCTTGGTAGGTCCCGAGTTTTTCCCGCGCGCCCGCTGCGAACACATCGATTCCGTTGTCGACCTCGTGTATGGCGTCATCGCAGAGTTTCGCCCTCCGCGTCGCCTCCTGTTCGAGTTGACCGATCCGCAATCGCGTCCCCGCGATGACCGTTTCGCAGGTGAAGCCACCGACCGCATTGCGCAGCGCGTCGAGATCGGACCCGATGTCGCGGACCTGTGCGGCTTCCGAGTCGCATTCCGTCTTCTTGATCTCTCGCAGCGCCTCGTCGATCGCTGCGATGGCTTTCGGGCAAGTCGCGCGGGCGCGTAGAGCGGTCAACGCCCCCTCGCTGCGCGCCTTGACGAAATCGGCGACGTCGGCCGCCTCCTGCGTGCAGGCCTCCTCGGCCTGCTTCGCCTTTTCGGCCTCGGCCTGCCTCTCCTTCTCCGCCTTCTCCGCCTGGGCCTGCCTCTCCTTCTCCGCCTTTTCGGCCTCTGCCTGCCTCTCTTTCTCTGCCTTCTCGGCCGCGGCCTGCTTCTGCTTCTCCGCCTCGGCCGCGCTCTGCAACTGGGCAATCAGCTTGTCGGCCTCGCCGAGATGGGGGGAGTGCGAGAAGAAGTGCTTGAACGCTTGCAACTCATCGACGCTGTTCGCGGTCCTGGCGTGGTCCCAGGCCACGGCTTCGTCTAGCTGGGGCTCGAACTCATGCGGTTGCAGATCGCCGATGCGCCGTTCGGCTTCGGCGACGTGGGGCGAACGCGGATAGCGGTCCCGGAAAGCTTGCAGCGCTGCGACGTCCGAACTCGACCTCAACTCGGCCCAGGCCTTCTCGCTTCGCTCCGTCTCGGCCTTCTCCTGCGCGGCGGCGATCTTCTGATCGACTTCGGCCGCGTGCGGCGAATTGGGATAGGCGTAGCGGAACCGCTCGAGCGCTGCGACATCCCCGCTGTTCTTGACTTGGTCCCAGGCCTTCTCCGCGCGTTGCGCTTCGATTTTCTGCTGCGCCTCGACAAGCTTCCGGCCGGCCTCCGCCGCAAATTGCGAATTCGGGTAGCGATCGAGGAAATTTTGCAGCGCGGCCGGATCGAACAAATCCTTGATCCGCGCCCACTCGGTGATCTCCTTCTGGGCGTCGGCCGCGTTCCGCTGAAGTTCGGCGATCCTTGCGGCGGCCTCGGCGCCATGCGCTGAATTGGGATAGGTCGACCGGAACGCCTGAAGGCCGGGGATGTCGGTCGAGGCCTTCAGCCGTTCCCACGCCGAGTCTGCGCGCTGCTGGTCGTCAAGCGCTTGCCTCAGCGAAGCGATCTTCCGATCCGCCTCCGCCGCATGGGAGGAGTTCGGAAATGTGCTGCGAAACGCCTGAACGGCCTCGAGATCGCTCGCCCCCTTGGCCCGCTCCCAGGCCTGCGCCTCGCGCTCGGCGTCTTCGGCCTTCTGGCGCAACGACGCGATCTTGCGGTCGGCGTCCGTCGCGTGAGGCGAGTTCGGGAACCGATCCTTGAAGGCCTGGAGCGCGGCCAGATCCGATCCGTCCTTGAGGCGGTCCCAGGTCGTCTCGGCGACAGTCTGAAGCAGCACATCGACCTGATGCTTGACGAAGGGCGCATGCGCAGAATCGGGATGCGCGTCGAGGAAACGCTGGAGCTTGTCGAGGTCGGTGGAGTTCTGAATGTTGGCCCAGTCGACCCATTCGGATCCGGTCGGGTTGAGGATATATTTGCCGGTGAGCGAGCTATCGAAGATCGGGTGTTGGCGCTGGTTTGTCGACGCCACGACCGATCCGGTCACGTTGGTGAAAATGTCCGGAATCGTCATGTCCGGCGCGGTTATCCACTTGACCAGCGCGATGTTATAGGGGCTGTTCTTCCCCTGGCCGTCCTCGGCGACGTGGCTCGAAGACGTAGCGTAGGCGATCACCATGCCGGCGCCGCCCGACGTGTCGTACTCGTCGAGGCGGGCGAGACCGACGTCCCTGGTCAGCTCCGTTTCCACCGACCGGCCCGAGGTCTCTTTCGCCTTGGCAGGATTGTTTCGGCAGGCGTCGAGGACAAGGACCTTTACGCCCTTGACCGTCGAAAGCACGTCGAGGAGCTTGTCGACAGGAATGCTGCCGATGTTGATGTCATCGAGCGTCTCGGCTTCGTCGTCGACTTGGATCAGATAGTTCCGGCCCCTAAACTGGACGGCGTGGCCGGCGTAATAGACGAGAGCGACATCCGCGTCCCTCGCCCGCTTGTTGAATTCCTTGAGCGCCTGATAGAATTGGCGAAGGGTGGTGTTCTTGACGAACACCACGTCGAAATTAATCGACTCCAGCGCGCTCTTCAGGTTCTCTGCATCATTGACCGGGTTCGTAAGCGGCTCGAAGTTCTGATAGTCGTTGTTGCCAATAACCAGCGCAACGCGCTTCTCTGGTTGAGCCGCCGACGCGGAGTCGAGCGAACTCGCGACGCAGACGATCGCAAACCCGACAATCCAGAGCGCAAGTCGCGCCAAACGTCCCATCATCGCCGCCAGTGCCCCGCCTGGAGCCCCTGCGGGACGTTCCCCAGCTCCGAGTGCAAGGGCCGAATTACGACCTTCTCACGACGAACGAATATACGGTTGACAAGGTCGGGTTGAAAGGGCGCGGCGAGGGAAAACCGCCGCGCGGCCTCCTACGGCCGCTCGCCCGCCCCGTCCGACGTCAGTCGCCGATGCCCGTCAGCACGTAGGTCGGACAATTCAGCATGGCGCACTCCCGACCTGCCGTCACCGGCGAGGTAAACGCGACATGTTCGCCGTTCCGTTTGTCCGGCGAAGCTGTCGCCTGGCCCGGCGGCAAGGCGAAATGGAAGCCCTCTTTTCGCAGCGCCGCCCTGACCGGCTCGGTGCGCTTGCAGATGACGACGGTCTCGCTCGACTGCACCCGACCTCCGATGACCCTGTCCAATTTCGCTTCTCGGCAGTCCGCGCCCGCAAACGGGTCGGCGGTTTGAGCCGATGCGACTGAGCAGAGCAGGCCGGCGCTCAGGAGCGCGCTGAGCC
This sequence comes from uncultured Alphaproteobacteria bacterium, assembly GCA_963748545.1. GTDB lineage: Bacteria > Pseudomonadota > Alphaproteobacteria > Rhizobiales > Beijerinckiaceae > Roseiarcus. Next base: position 116,077 of record CAVVJO010000003.1, on the reverse strand, counting down.
ATACGAGTGGCGATCTCGACATAACGTTTCTCCGATCCGCCCCCGCGGTCACTTAACCCATCCTCGCCTTGCCAGTTCCCTAACACGCTCTCCTGTCCGTTGCTATATCGTAAATCACCCAGCCCTAGTCATTCGGGCGGAGCCGCGAAGGCTTAATCCATTGAAAGCTCAGGCTGACGGCGCTCTGATCGAGACATAGGACGGCTCACCAGGCGATTCGCCGTTCGTCAACATCGTCAACTCTTCCGCGTCGTCCTAAGAGTTTTTGATCGGCGACAAGATATCGGCCTCATAGCCGAATTTGCGAATATAGGCGGTCGACAGGCCAAGGCATTGCTTCGAGGCGCAGCGCTCTCGATACACACACTGATAGAAACCGTTCCGCGAAAATTCAGGCCAAAAGGCCGGATCGATGAACAGCTGCGGCTGCGTGTTCACAAGAGCAGCCCCCTCCTCCGCCAGCAGGCACTGCGGGAAGTTTTTCACTTCAACGACCCGACCGAGTTCCCGGCCGCGCGCGACCGCCGCGCGAAGGTGAGGCGCAACCGCCCCGTGCGGCGCAACGAGATTCTTGTCATCCGATTCGCGCATGGGCCAATAGACCCAAAGCTCCATCTGAGCCAGGTTGCGCAGATGCGCCAGCCGATCGACGACGTCGACGAGGGATCGATAGCTGAGCTCGGTGACGACCGTATTCGTCATCGTGACGACGCCATCCAGACGGTCAAGGGCCTCGAGGCCCTTGAGCATCTTGTCGAAGGACCCGGGTACGCCGGTGATCCCGTCATGCGCCGCTGCGGTCGGGCCGGCGACGCTCACGAAATACTGATCGATCCCCGCCTCGATCAGGCTTTCGCGGTATTTGTCGTCCGCCAAGTGCATTCCGTGCGTCTGGATGCGCACGTGCTCAAATCCCGCCGCGCGCGCCTGCCGGCTCAGGTCCGGCAGATCGCGCCGCAGGGTGATCTCCGAGCCTGTCAGGATCAGGCCCTTCCAGCGCCGTTCGCGGCGGTTGGCGGCCAGCAGCGCCACGAACTGCTCCATCGATTCCGGGGCGAGGCGATCCATGGTTCCCTCAATCATGCAATGCACGCATCGCAGGTTGCAGCGGAACTCCATCGTCATCGACACATAGTCGTTGTTGTCGAACTTGCGTATCGCCGCAGGTCGCAGGGCGGTCATCGTGCCGGTCGTGTCCATCGCCAGTCTCGTATCCTTCGGAGAAGCTAAAGCAGACCGTAAAAAGCGCTCTTCAGCGTGCGCGCCTCGCCATCCATTATCATATAGTCGATGCCGACGTCATACAGCATGTGGTCCAGTTCGCCCCGATGATCGCGAACGAAGCCGGTGAGATCGGCGGGAAAGCCTTCGCGCTCCAGGAACTGGGTGAGCGCGTCTATCTTGATTCGCGAGAAATAAACGCCGTCGTTGAACTTCTTGTTGGCGACGACCACGACCTCACAGTCGAGGAGCTCTGGACGCAGAATCTTCTGCGTTGGCAACCCCCTCAGATCATGGTGGGCCGAGCAGCTTGTCTTGACGAGGATGTCGCCCATCTCCTTGTGGCGGTCGAAGAAGAAATAGAAGTTCGCCAGCCGCATTCCCGCCGAGGTAAACTCATAGCAGATCCCCGAAGACACGTTGCTCCCGGGATTGCCGATGTAGACGTTGATGGTCTCGAGCGGGCGTCTGCGCGCAGCAATCTCCTCGTCAATATCGATGGAAAACATGAAATACGGCCGCTTCTCCAGGCCGGTCAGCGAAAGCGACGTGAGCGGCGCAAGAATTTCGACGACCCTCGGAATCGACACGAGCCTCTCGAGGCGGCGGTAATCGTAAAAATAGAATTCGAAGCTCAGCCGGTCGCCCAGCTTCTTGACGCCATAGACGGTCTGGAAGGGCCCAAGGCCCTCTCGGAGGGCCTCGCATGCCTCCCTGAGCGCCACGCCCTCCCCGCTCGCCTCGATGGCGCGCCAGAGCAGGTTCGCCGAAGCGAGCTTCCCGACTGCCGGCGCGGGCGGAAAGTAGTCCCAAAGGCAATAGTCGGCGGACCGGTCTCCAGGCCCGACCCGTTCGAGAGGCGGCGCGGCTGCGTTCACAATTTCGCTCCCTGGCGCGATTCTTTCCCGTAGTAGACCGTCACGAATTCCTTGCCGCCTCGACCGACGCCGCCGGCAAGATGACCGAGCGGGCGACGGCCGTCGCCAAAGACATGGTCGACGCGCGAACGCGGCGCCGAGAATTGATTAGCCGCCAAGTCAATCATGGCGGAGACGTCCCTCAATTTGAGGTCCGCGGCATAGACGTTGAGGTCCCAGGATCGCCGCGGATTCTCCGGCTCCTCGACCTCCATCATGAGGACGCTCCTGGATTGCGTCAGCGGGCCCGCGCGATCGAGCAGCGCGGCTGCGCAACGCAGGGCTCGGGGCGCCGCAGATGCGGGCGTCAGCTGCTGGATCCTCGCCTCGACGTCGCCGCGCGTTCGGCGAGGCGTCCAGACGTAGCGGCTCGTCGCCCGTTTTTCGCGATCGAGCCGGTCCCACTTGAACGCAAGGTGGACGAGCGTCGCCTGCGGATCTGCGGCGTCCATCGCCGCTCGGACTCGCGCGACATATTCGAAGTAGAATTTGAAGACTTCCGAGCCGGCGGCGCCCTCGTAGCCAAAATGGACGATGTCCGCGCCTCGGAGCGCGGACTCGAACGCCAGCACGAATTCCTGGGGCGCGCCAAACTCTGCGCCGAGCGACGCCAGGCGCGCGAGCGGGTCCGGGCCGAGCGCGGCCCGATGCAAGCTGAGAAGAAAGCGATCGTCCAGGAAAGCGCCGTCTTCGAACTTCGCCGAGCGCTCGAGCCCGTAGGGCGCGCCGAGCCCATGGATCCGGCGAACGAGTTCGTTGTCCGGACTCATCGCCGGCGCCTCGGCGCCAGGCCGTCGTTGGAGCGCGTTCAACACCGTCGTTTGATGCAGGCGGCCGAGGTAGCTCACGTGGGTCGGCATGCGCTCGGCCTCGCGACGGCTTTCGGCAAGCGTGCGGTCGAGCGCGTGCCACACGTCGGACGGACGCGCCGCGGCGGCTTCGTGAACCAGGCGCCTCGGAACCCTGCCCGCGCCGGTGAGAAGGAAGTAATAGCTGCTCTCCGGGAACGCCTGCATCCGCGGCGAGCCGATGCGCCCCGTCTCGTCGTAAAGCTCGAGGACCCCGCGGAGCCATTCGGAAAGCGGGACGCTGCGCGCATCGCGCCAGAACGGTTCGTTGCGGCGGCTGAGGTGATAATGCAGCACGATGAAGTCGCGCGCCTCCTCGTAAGCCTCCGCCATCCGCGCGTTGAAGGCCCGGCGCAGCGCGGGACTGAAATTCCTGTCCGGAAGGTAGTCCGCGAGCGTCAGCACCGCCCTCTGAATGAGATGAAGGCTCGTCGACTCGAGCGGCTCGACGAAGCCGGCCGACGAACCGATCGAGACGCAATTGCCGGCCCAGAAATTCGTTCGCCTCCCCACGCGGTTCTTGAACACGCGCGGATCGGCCGAACGCGCGCGCGGCAAGCCTGACCGCTCGATCAGCGATGCGATCGCCTCGTCCGTTGCGCAATGCGCGCTCGAGAACGCGTAGCCGTTGCCCGTTCTCGTGCTGAGAGGGATCCTCCAGATCCACCCGGCCGGCATCGCTTTCGAGATCGTGAACGGGGCGAAGGTCTGGCCGCGCGGCAACGGCATCTCGACCGCGCTGTCGCAAAGGACGGACTGCGACCAGTCGATCCAGGGATCGCCAAGCGCCTTCTCGATCAGCGCGCCGGGGGACCCCGCCGCGTCGATGAAGAGATCGCCTGCGATCACTCGCTCGGCGCCGATGTTGACGCTGGAAATGAGCCCTTCGCTGTCGACCGCGACGTCCTGGACGTCTCCGAAGAGGTGCATCACCCCTTCCCGCGTCGCTCTCTCCTTCAAGTGATCGGCGAAGGCCGCGGCGTCCAAATGATAGGCATAGGCGCCCGAGCTGAACACCGCGGACGAACCCGCCCACGGCCATGGCGCCTTTTCGCTTTCCGCGAGCGCGCCCTGAAGCGAGAAGTCGGAATAATTGAGCTTGCTGCCGGCCTCGAGACGACGCTTCAGCCAGAGGTGGAAAAAGTCGATCCCATTCACCGGCGCGCCGCAGGCTCCGTAAGGATGCCAGTAGGCGGCGCCGTCCTCCACCCAATCGTCGAACCGGGTTCCGAGCTTGAACGTCGCCGTGCAGCGGCGCATCAGGTCCACTTCGTCGAGACCGAGCGTGCGGACGAAATGCACCAACGTCGGCGTCGTCGACTCGCCGACGCTCTTCGTCTCGATCTTCGACGGTTCGACCAGCGTGACCTCGCATCGAAGGGGACGCGCGACCCGGTTCAGATAAACGGCCGCCATCCACCCGGCCACGCCGCCCCCGACCACGACGATGCGACGGAGCCTGCGGGACGGATCGGCCTCCTTCGCCGCGGCGAATGCGGCCGGACGGGACATGAACTCCGTCGTCATGCCGGGCGCCGCGCAACGATGTGGTGGAAACTTGTTTCCAGTTCGAGACGGCGATACTCCACGTCGACAAAGCCGAGTTCGGCGAGCGTCCTCAGATAGAGATCGGCTGGCCTCAGGAAATGCAGGAACACGAGGTCGGGTCCCATGGCGTAGGTCATCCGTCGGCCGCGAAAGTCGAGAGGGGACCGCTCGAAGATCAGGAGACGACCCCCGGGGCGGACGATCTCGCTCGCCCGCCGCAAGAACAGGACCGCGTCGCGGTCCGGCCAGTCGTGGAGGACCGACTTGAACGAGACGAGGTCGGCGGGGCCCGGCAGAGGATCCCGGCGCATGTCCGCGGGACGGAAGGCGATCCGGGCCGCTTCGGCCGAACGCGCGATATGGCGTCGTCCGAGTTCGCATACGACCGGGAGATCGACGACGACCGCGCGGACCTCCGGCAAGCGGCGGCAGACGCGAAGCGCGAATTCTCCGGTGTTGCCGCCGAGGTCGACGAAGGTTCGGACCGACGCCAAGTCGATGGCGTCGAGCGCAATCGTGGATTTCGTATTTGGTCAGGCAGCTCGTGAATCGCGTCCAGACGCTTGTCGCCGCGAGGTTCTCCTCGGTCACGTCGAGGCAGCGGCCGTAGCGGAAGAGATCGAACGTCCGTGAGCGGGCCATGAACGTCTGGACGTCATTCAGGAGCGGCGTGAACAGCGCGTGGATGTCGGGCCAGACATAGTCGGCGAAGTCGATCCTCACCTCCATCAGATCGCGAAAGCGGAGCGCCTGGACGAAGTCGTCGGTCAGACCGATCCCGCCTCCGGATCGCGCGACCACCGCGTTCGTCTCCAGCATGCCCACGAGGGCGTCGAGCCCCGTCGGGTTGAGCCGAAGATCGCGAGACAGGATATCCAGGGCCGCCGGTCCCCGGTCGTGAAGCCGATCGAGCAGTCCAAGTTCAAAGGCGGTCTTTAACGCCCGGGCGTCAAACTCCGTCTCGAGGAAACGATTGACGAGAAGGTGGTCGTGAGGCCCCATGGTTGACACACTAAACCGAATGGCGGGCCGCGCAACGTCCTCAAGCCGGCTTGTCAGGATGGCCTGAGCGCAAGAAAGGCTCGTTGACGATGGACGCAGGACGACGGGCGTATTATTGACAATGACTGCCAACGCCAGGGAGGGAATTGGCGGGTTCGGGCTCTGTTCGGCCTGGAAGGATGTCAAGCGTTTTGGAAAGGGATCCGCATGGATCAGAATTCGACTTCAGCCGAACCCGTGCGACCGCCTGCGGTATTGTGGAACGACAAAAACATGGCGACGCATTTCGCCAATGTCGTCAATGTTCAGAGCACCCGGGAGCAGGTCGACCTGTTCTTCGGGGTCAATCAGACCTGGAACATCGTTCAGAACGAGCAGGTCGTGGTCGACCTGACAAATCGAATTGTGCTGACGCCGTTTGCGGCCAAACGACTCTGGACGGTGCTCGGCGGGGTCCTTCGGGAATACGAAGCGCGCCACGGAGCGCTCAACGTCGACCAATGAGCGAGCGGGCCGGCGCATTTTTTCCCGCCGGACTCGATCGGAATGGAAACGCTAGGATGGACGCTTGACCGACGCCAACTCGGTGGAAAGGAATTCCGCGACCGCCGCCGACACGGAGCCGGTGGCCTCCATCGCGCCCCTCGAGCCCGCGCTTTGGCGGCGGATGTCGGACGCCGGCTCGGCTTCGGAGATGGCGGGCGCCTGGCTCTCGCTCCAATGCCAGGCCATCGACGGCGCGTACCGCGGAATCGTTTTGCTCACGGGCGATGCGCCCAACAGCTTCGATGTCGCGGCGTCCTGGCCCGAGGGCGTCATCGCGCGTTCGCCGCTTCTGACAGAAGTCGCGGAGGTCGCCCTGCGCGAGCGGCGCGGCGTCGCCAAGGACGAAGCCGGCGCCGCCCATGTCGCCTATCCGATCCTGCTCGACGATCGGACGCACGGCGTCGTCGGCGTGTCGGTCCGCAACGCCCGACAGGAGGGGCTGCGCTCGGCTCTGCGGCAGTTGCAATGGGGCGCCGCGTGGATGCGCGAGCGCTTCCTGCTTGCCCGGACGAGTCAGCAGGAAGAGTTGCTCGACAGGTCGCGGGCCGCGCTCGATCTTCTCGGCGACGCGCTTGGCTTTCGCGGGTTCGGCGCCTCCGCCATGGCTGTCGTCACCGGTCTCGCGAGCCGCGCCAAATGCTCGCGGGTCAGTCTCGGAATCCGGCGCGCGCGCACCGTCAAGGTCCGCGCGATTTCCAACTCGGCGCAGTTCGGACGCAAGATGGGTCTGGTGGCCGCACTGGGAGCGGCGATGGACGAAGCGATCGATCAGCGCTGCGTCATCCTTTATCCGGCCCCGGATGATCAGGTCGTCGCAACGGCCGCACATGGACAACTCTCCCGGGCGCAGGGCGACACCCATGTCTTGACCGTGCCGCTGATCGTCGCCGACGATTTCATCGGCGCGATGACTTTCGAGAGGTCGCGCGACGAGCCGTTCGATAGCCGAACGATCGAGCTGCTTGAACTCGTATCCTCGATCCTCGCGCCGGTGCTCGAAGAAAAACGGCTGAACGACCGTTGGCTGATCACCAAGATCGGCGAAAGCGTCAGGCAGCAGATCGCCGGGCTCATCGGTCCCGGCCACCTTCTGCGAAAGCTCATCGCCACTGCAGTTCTGGCGGCCGCCGCCTTCCTGTCGCTCGCAACCGGCGTGTACCGCGTCGACGCCGACGCGCAGGTGGAAGGACAGGTGCGGCGCGCCGTCGTGTCCCCCTACGACGGCTTCATCAAGGATGCGACGGCGAGAGCCGGGGACACCGTCGCCGAGGGCCAGGTGCTCGCCACCCTCGAGGACAGCGACCTGATTCTCGAACGCTTGAAGGCGGTCACCGAACGCGACCAGCGCACCCACGAATACGACAAGGCGATCGCGGCGCGTCAGCCTGCGGCGATCAATGTCATCCAGAGCCAGATCGCCCAGTCGGAAGCGCAGATCAAGCTGATCGACGAACAACTGTCGCGGGTGAAACTTCGTTCGCCCATCGCCGGCCTTGTCGTCTCGGGCGACCTGAGCCAGCTGATCGGAACGTCCGTTCAGCGTGGCCAGGTTCTGTTCGAGATCTCGCCGTTGGGGGCGTTCCGGGTCAATCTCGATGTGGACGAGCGCGAAATCGGCCAGATCGAGGCCGGCCAGCACGGCGAGCTGGTCGTGACCGCGCTGCCCAACCAGAGCATCCCGTTCGTCATCAACAAGATCACGCCGATCGCCGACGCGCGCGCGGGCAAGAATGTCTACCGCGTCGAAGGCGAGATCGAAGGCGATGCGTCCCGTTTGCGGCCGGGGATGGAAGGCGTCGGCAAGATTGAAATCGGTCGGCGCAAGCTCGCCTGGATGTGGACCCACCCGCTGACGAACTGGGCTCGGGTCTGGTTCTGGCGCTGGACGCACTGAGACGCATGAGCAAATCCTTATTCAGCTCGTCCTGGTATCGTGTGGCGGACCTCAAGCCTCGGCTGCGCGCGCATACCGACACCCATCGCCAGGTCTTGCGCGGAGGAACCTGGTACATCCTCCAGGATCATCAGAGCGGCCAGTTTCATCGGCTGTCTCCGATTGCAAATCTCATGTTGTGCCTGATGGACGGCAAGCGAACGGTGCGCGAAATCTGGGAGGCGGCGGCGCGGCGGTCTCCCGAGGACCCTCCCACCCAAGACGATACGATCCAGCTTCTCGCCCAGCTTCACTCGGCCGATCTCCTGCAGGGCGAGCTGCCGCCCGACTTTGACGAGATGGCCGAGCGCGCCACGCAGTCCGACCGCCGGCGCTTCATGCAGCAGTTGCGCAATCCAGTCGCCGTGCGCGTTCCGCTATTTGATCCCGATCGTCTGCTTCAGGCCACCTTGCCCCTGGTTCGCCCGCTGTTCAGCGTCGTCGGTTTTCTTCTCTGGCTCGCACTCGTCGGATCGGCGCTGACGCTTGCGGTTCTGCACTGGTCCGAGCTGACCGCGGACATCTCGGATCGGGTGCTCGCAACCGAGAACGTCGCTCTGATCATGTGCGTCTACCCGGTGATCAAGAGTCTGCACGAGCTCGGGCACGCCTACGCGACGAGAGTGTGGGGCGGCGAGGTTCACGAGATCGGCGTCATGCTGCTTGTGTTCGTCCCCATCCTCTATGTGGACGCCTCGGCCTCGGCAGCCTTCAGAGAGAAGCGCCGGCGCATCATCGTCGGCGCTGCAGGCATCCTGGTCGAGACGGCGCTGGCCGCAATCGCCATGTTCGTCTGGCTGTACGGCGCGCCTGGCCTTGGCCGGTCGATCGCATTCAACGTCATGCTGGTCGGCGGCGTGTCCACGATTCTGTTCAACGGCAATCCGTTGCTGCGCTTCGACGGCTATTACATTTTCTCGGATCTGATCGAGATCCCCAACCTTGGCAGTCGGGCCAATCGGTATGTGCTCTACCTGATTCAGAAGGGCCTCTTCAAAGTCGAGGACATCGACAGCCCCGTGACCGGAAAGGGCGAAGCCGCCTGGTTTCTGTTCTACGCCTGCGCGTCGTTCGTCTACCGCATGCTGGTGTCCTTCGGCATTGCGATATTTCTCGCGACCCGGTTCATGTTCGTCGGCTTCGCCATCGCGCTCTGGTCGGTCGCGGCGATCGCGCTCCTGCCTCTGTACCGTGGGCTGAAGTTCCTGGCCACGAGCCCGCGTCTTGCGGGGCGGCGAAGGCGGGCGATCGCGATTGTCGGCGGGCTGACGGCCGCAGCGCTGGCCGTGTTGTTCCTCCTGCCCCTCCCCTACGCCACCCTGGCTGACGGCGTCGTCGTGTTCCCGAACCGCGCAGAACTCCGCGCCAAGGCGTCCGGCTTCGTGCAGACGATCGACGCCCAGTCGGGCGCCCCTGTCGTCGCGCGACAGCCGCTCGTGTCCATGGCGGATCCAACGCTCGACGCGCAGATCTCGATCATCGAAGCGCAGCTCGAGGAGACGCGCAATCGGCTCGAGGCGGTGAAGGGCGTCGACCGGGTCCAGGCCGAAATGTTCGAGGACGAGATTCAGCACCTGACCAGCAAGCTCGCGACCTACCGCGAACGCCAGCAGGATCTGTTGGTTTCAGCAGACCACGGCGGACGATTCCTGGTGGCGCGGCCCGAGGATCTTCCCGGCCGTTACGCCAAGCGCGGCGAGCTTCTCGGTTATGTCATCGCGGCCGACGACCCTGTCATCCAGGTGCTTGTCCCGCAGTCCGAGATCGATCTGATCGACCGAGGCACGACGACCGTCCAGGTTCGCCTCGCCGACGACATCGATCATCCCATCGCCGCCCGCATTCGGCGGGAGACGCCCGCGGCTCAGCAGGACGTGCCGAGCCTTGCCCTCACCACCCGCGGGGGCGGCGAAATCGCGCTCGACCCTTCGCACGGCCAAAAACCCGAGGCGCTCTTCCCCTACTTCCTGGTCGAAGTCGAACCGGTGGAGCCGACGCAAATCCGTTACCTCGGATTGCGAGCGCACGTCCGCTTCTTCTACGGCGAACAGGCGCTGGCATGGCGCCTGCTGCGGTCCGGGCGTCAGTTCTTTCTGGGCCAGTTCCGTGCCTGAGATCGCGAGCGCGCGGCGGGCGAGCGCCCTGCCCCAGCTTCGGTACCATCCGGAGAAGGCGGAGCGCCGCGAGAACGCTTTCGACAGGACGACGGTCGCTATCGAAGCGGCCTACGTCGCGGCCACGTCGCGGCCGCGCGCGGGCGGCTTGCGCCGCATCTTGCCGCTTGTCGAGCAGCACGCCGCCGAGTTCTCGGCGACGTCCAACGACGAACTCGCGACCGCCGCGCGATCGCTCGCGTCTGCGTTCAGGCGCGAAGACGATTTCCCTGACGCCTTGACCGGGCGCTCCTTCGCGCTGATCCGCGAATTGTCGAGCCGCACGCTCGGCAAGCGCCATTTCGATGTGCAGCTGCTCGGCGGCTTTGCGATGATCAAAGGCATGCTGGCGGAGATGGCGACCGGCGAAGGCAAGACCCTGACCGCCAACCTCGTCGCCGGGACTGCCGGGTTGGCGGGCGTTCCGATCCACGTCGTCACCGTGAACGACTACCTCGCACAACGGGACGCGGGGCTGATGAGGCCGGTCTACGAGCGCCTCGGCTTGAGCGTGGGCGTGGTCGTGAGCGGACAGAACGGCGAGGAGCGTCGGGCCGCTTACGCCTGCGATGTGGTCTATTGCACCAACAAGGAGATCGCCTTCGATTACTTGCGCGATCGGATGGAGCTTGGCCAGTCGGCCGGCGACCTCGCGCTGAAGCTGGAGGCGCTCCATTCCGCGTCGCCGCGCACACACCGACTGCGGATGCGCGGGCTGCACTTCGCCCTGGTGGACGAGGCCGACAGCGTGCTGGTCGATGAGGCCCGCACCCCCTTGATCATCTCCGGTCAGGACGAGTCCGCGCTCGATCGCTCGACCGTCGCCGAGGCGCTCGCGCTCGCACAGAGCATGAAGCCGGAAATGGAATACGTGGTGGCGAGCGAAGAGCGAAGGGTCTATCTGACGCCGCTCGGACAAGAGCGTGTAGCCGCCTTCGCCGGCGCCTTCTCGCGCCACTTTCGCGGAAGTCGTGGCTCGGGAGGAGCTGGCGAGACAGGCGCTGACGGCGATCCATCTGTTTCGCAAGGACAAGGAATATGTCGTTTCCGAAGGGAAGGTGCAGATTGTCGACGAGTATACCGGCCGCATCATGTCCGACCGCTTTTGGGGCGACGGCCTGCACCAGCTGATCGAGTACAAGGAGGGTTGCGCGCTGTCGGCCCGGCGCAGCACCGTCGCGCGCATGACCTACCAGCGCTTCTTTCGCCGCTACCGTCGGCTCGCCGGCATGAGCGGAACGTTACAGCCAGTGGCGCGCGAACTGTGGCGAGTCTATCGCCTGCCGGTCGTCGCAATCCCGACGGCCAAGCCGGTCAGAAGGATCCACATGCCGGATATCGTCGTCGCAACCGACGAGATCAAATGGAAGGCGATTGTCGAGCGCGTGAAGGACCTGCACGAACGCGGCCTTCCGGTGCTGATCGGCACCCGAACCATCTCAAGTTCCGCCCGCGCCAGCGCTGCGCTTTATAGCGCAGGGCTCCCGCATAGGGTGCTCAACGCCCTCCAGGACAGCCACGAAGCGGAAATCGTGGCTGAAGCGGGGCAGCGCGGACGCATTACGGTTGCGACCAACATGGCGGGCCGCGGCACCGACATTCAGCTCGGCGAGGACGTCGTCGAGCTCGGCGGCCTTCAGGTCATCATGACTGAGCGTCACGACGCCCGCCGCATCGACCTCCAGCTCGCCGGCCGCAGCGGCAGGCAGGGCGAGCCCGGCGCCTTCCAGGCGATCCTGTCCCTGGAGGACCCGCTGATGGACAGCGAATCCAACGTCGCGCTATCGAAGCTCGCCAAGCTCGCGCGCGCCGCCCTGGGAAATTGGGTCGGGCAGGCCATGTCCGACTATGCTCAGCGTCGCGCCGAGCGCCTGCATGCGCGCATGCGCGAACAGCTCTTGCGGACCGATCAGTGGCAGATGAAGACGCTGGCGTTCACGGGCAAGTCCGAATGAGGAAAAGCCCCGGACGACGAAAGTCGCGCTCACGCGCTCCAAGAAGGCAGCCATGAAGTCCACGAACGGTTCCTTTCGCCTCGACCTTCACGACCGGTTTCGGTTGCGCCCGATAGGGATCATCGCGTTCGGTTTCGCCACGGCTCTTGCCGGGATCGCCCCTTCGCATGCGGCGACATTCGATTGCGTGCTCGAGCCGTCGCTGACGGTCAAGCTCGGAAGCCCCGTCGCCAGCATTCTCGCCGACGTCCAGGCGGATCGCGGAGACGCGGTCAAGCGCGGACAGATCATCGCGCACCTCGAGTCCGCGGTCGAGCAGGCGGCGGTCGCCTACAATCAGGCGCGCGCCGAGAGCACGGCGGAGATCGAAGCCAAGGAGGCGATCCTCGCGCAGAAGAGCGGAGTGATGACCCGCAAGCAAGGTTTGCAGGAGTCGCATGTCGCAAGCTCCCAGGATGTGGAGAACGCTCAGGCCGACTACCACGTCGCCAAGCAGGAACTCGCGCTGGCGATGCTCAACAAGCGAATGGCGGAGATCGAACTGCGCCGCTCCCAGGCGATGCTCGAGCAGCGGACAATTCGGAGTCCTATCGACGGCGTCGTCACCCAGCGAACGCTCGGTCCGGGCGAATACGTCAATCCGGAATCCAACATTATGACGGTCGCGCGGATCGATCCTCTGAATGTCGAGGCGTATCTTCCCGTGCGTTATTATGGCCAGGTGAAAGTCGGCGACAAAGCCAACGTGCATCCGAACGATCCGGTTGGGGGCGATCGCGACGCCGAAGTGACCGTCGTCGATCAGGTTTTCGATGCGGCGAGCGGCACGTTTGGCGTACGGCTGAAGCTGCCCAACGCCGACGGCTCGGTTCCCGCCGGGCTTCGCTGCCGCGTCACGTTCGCCGTGCGCGATCTGGACGGCGCCGCGGCGGATATCCCAGCTGACCAGAACAAGCCTTGACCATCGGTTGAGCGGGTCGCCCACACGCCCACGCTCCAACGCGCCTGGGTGGGTGGAGGCGGGGTCTCGGCGCCTGCCTCGTCACGCCACAGGGGGACGAGCGTCGAGGGCGCGCTGAACGAGATTGGCCAGCTCCGCAGTCGGAAGGGCGCCGTCGACCACGAGTTGCGCGTCAGCGACAGCGCCAGCCCGATGCGCGAGATACATATCCCGCACGACCGGATAATTAGACAGATAGTTTCGTTGCCACTGGACCAGGGCTTGGGGCGGAGGCGGAGGCGATTGTCGCTGAAGGAGGTCGAGCGACGCTTGCATCGCTCGACAGACCGCAAGATCAAACGGCGTATCCACCCACACCAGAAAATCGATATAGGCGCCGGTCGCCCTGTGCAACCGCCCGTAGGGCGTCTCGAACAGTATCGCCGGTCGGACCGGCGTCGCCTTGTCCCAGCGCGTGCGCGTGGCCAACTCCTGCAAGAGTTCGGAGAGCGCCATTTCGTTGGGGTCCGCGCCGCGGCGAAACCAGTCGATTTTCTCCTGGTGGGACATCCGCGTCAGGGTTTGGAACTGGTCATACTGAACCACCCCAACGGACCACCTTTGGGCAAGCGCCCTGGCCAGGGTGCTCTTGCCCGCGCCCGGTACGCCAGCGAGGCCGACGACGAAGGCCCCTCCTTTCATGCACGAACACTCCCAGGAAGGGGCCTCCTTCCAAGCCTTGGCCATTGCTACGGCGCACACGCCGTCCACGGACGCTGAAGCGGCGCGTCGTAGCCGCTCTCACGGGTGGGCTTCAGCTATGAAGCCACGCCTTCACAGCGTCCCGTCCCAAGCGCGTCAAGCCCCCAAGCCAGGACGAGCCGCCGCCATCCACAGGGTCGGCGTGGACGGCTGCGGATCCTTGATGGGCGACGGAATGCCCGTCAGCCTGGATCCCCTCCTGAGCCCCGCCGATCACAATCCTCAGCGAGTCGGCGTCGCGGGCCGTCAGCGCGCCCTCGATCTCGTCGAACAGCCAGACTGCCCCGACGTCGACGCTGTCCGACCCGCTTCCGACCTTCACCACGATTTCGCTGTCGCGGATCGCCCTGATGACGAGTTCGGTCGCCGTCAGCGGTTTGTCGACTTGACCGGTCTCGCCCGACGAGTCGGCCGAACCAAACGCGCCGTCCATCACGGTTCGCCACGCCGCGGCGATTTCGCCGATCGAGTAGGCCGCAATTTGCTCGAGGCCCGCAGCCGGCCCGGTCGTCTCGTCGTCGGACGCGCTTTCGACCGCAGCCGTCGGGTCGGATGGCGAAGACCCCTGCTGACTGGCCAAATCCGCCGTCTCGCTGTTGTCGTCGGCGTCGCCGATGACGGTGTTGCCCGCGCTCGGGGTGATGCTGAGCGCGCTCGATCCGGAACCCGTATAGATCGTATTACCCGTCCCGGTCACGGTGATCGTGTTGGTCGCGAAGTTGGTCGGGTCAATGACCGCAGCGGAGGTGACCGATCCGGACGCCGCAAAACTGATTTGCCCGTTCGGTCCAATGATCGTGCTGTTGGTTCCGACGAGCCCGATGACGTTCGGACCGGAGCCGCCGATGACGGCGTTGCCGGCGCCTGCGACATTTATCGTGTTCTTCGAAGCATAGGTCGGATTGGTTGATGAAATCGCCGCCAGTGTTCCTGCGGCGGTGAACGTCGCCTGCCCATTGGCGCCGATCACCACGTTCGAGCCCGACGAACCAGTCGTGATCGTGTTGGCTCCCGAGCCGCCCACGATCAGATTGTTGGAGCCGGTTGGCGCGGTGATCGTGTTGGCGCCGGCGTTGCCCGGGTCGAGGCTGAGCACATTGTTCAGAGCGCCCGATGACGAGAACGAAATCTCTCCGTTCGCGCCGACAATCGTGTTGTTGGAGCCGCCGACATCGATCGTGTTCGACCCGGAGCCGCCGATGATCGTGCTTCCCCCGGATCCGCCTGCCGTCGCTGGCTTCGAACTGCCTCCCGGGCCCGCGATCCAGTTGTTTCCAGCATAGGTCGGATTAATGGATTCGATCGTCGTCAGGACCCCGGCTGTGAAGATCGCTTCTCCATTCGCGCCGATCACCGTATCGGCGCCCGACGAAGGCTCAAGCGTGATGACGTTGGCTCCGGAGCCGCCCAGGATCAGGTTGTGGTTGCCCCACACCGTAATGGTGTTGGCGCCCGCGTCGGTGGGATTGAGGCTTTCGGCGATCTGACGTTGATTGGCGCTGAACAGCGCCTCGCCGTCCGCGCCGATGATCGTGTTGCCGTCGCCGCCGACGTTGATCGTGTTCGACCCCGAGCCGCCGATGATCGTGCTTCCTCCAGTACCGCCCGGCGTTCCGTTCGGTCCAGCGATGGTGTTGTTCCCGGCGTTCGCCGGATCGATCGAACTCGAGTGCGGACAACGCGCCGTTGCTGAATGTGCCCTCGCCGTCCGCGCCTACGACCCAATCCGAGCCGGAGCCGAGCGTGATGGTGTTCGAACCCGAGCCGCCGATGATCAGGTTGCCGCCGCTCGTGACCGTGATCACGTCGGCGCCGGCGTTCGCCGGGTCGATCGACTGGGCGCTGAGAATCCGACCAGTCGGGGTGAAATTCGCCTGGCCGTCTGCACCGATGATGGTGTTGTTCGATCCCCCGACCGTGATCGTGTTCGACCCGGAGCCGCCGATAATCGTGCTGCCCCCGGACCCCGCCGGCGTTCCACTCGGGCCGGTAATCACGTCGTTGCCGTAGTCGGTCGGATCAATCGATTGGATCGCGGTCAATACGCCATTGGTGAAGCTCGCTTGGCCGTCCGCGCCGACCACGTCGTAAGCGCCCGTCGCGCCGAGCGTGATGGCGTTGGCGCCCGGGCCGCCGATGATGACATCGACGCCGCTGGTTGGCGAACCGACAGTGATTGTTGCATTCGTCGACGAACCGATCGGCGGCGGCGCGTTTCCAAACGCCGAGGAGACCGACGTGATGACGCTGGCGCTCCCCGACACCTGGAACGACGTCGATCCGCTTCCGCCGACAATGACATTGTTCCCGACGCCGGCGGTGATCGTGTTTTGGCCGAGGCCTCCGACGATCGTGTTATTGCCATTCCCAACCTGGATTGTGTTGCTGCCGCTATAGACGGTTCCTCCTAGCGCGGCGTTGGTGGTCTCGATCGTCGTTCCGCCGATCTTGGCCTCCGCGGTCGTCGCAGCCGAAGTGAGCACGCTGGCGTAGGTCGCGTCGTTCGCCGCGACGGCGCCGCCGACCAGCACGGCCGCAAACGAGGCGACGCCATTGTCGCCGAAGATGGTGTTATTGCCGTCTCCGACCGTGATCGTATCCGCGCCTGACCCGCCAAAGATGGTGTTGTTTCCGGCGCCGGCCGTAATCGTCTCCACGCCGCCATAGGCCTGATCGATCGTCTCGAGTTCCGTCAGCACGCTCGTATAAACCGACGCGCTCACATGCTCGATCGTGTACGTCGCCTCGCCGTCGTGTCCCACAATGACGTTGCCGGTCGTCGTCTGAGCGTTGATCGTATTGCCCGCTGCTGCGCCGCCGATGATCAGATTGCCGCCCTGGTTCACTGTGATCGTGTCGGCGCTGGCGTTCGCCGGGTCGAGGCTCTGGGCGCTCAGGATCTGCGCTTGCACGCCGAATGTCGCTTCGCCGTTGCCGCCGATAATCGTGTTGTTCGAGCCGCCGATGTCGATCGTATTCGAACCGGAGCCGCCGATGACGATGTTGCCGCCGTTCGATCCCCCCGCCGTCCCGTTTGGACCGCTGATCGTGTCGTTTCCAGCGTTCGCCGGGGAGATCGACTGGACCGTCGCGAGGGCTCCGCCGACGCCGAAGGTCACCTGGCCGTTGGCGCCGATCACCTTGTTGGCGCCCCCGCTTCCGAGCGTAATCGTATTCGAGGCCGACCCGCCGACGATGACATTGCCGCCGCCCGAGACCGTGATGGAGTTGGTGGAGGCGTTGCCCACGTAAAGGCTCTCGACGAGCTGAGGCTGACCGGTTGGGCCAAACGTTGCCTCGCCATTCGCGCCGAAGATCGTGTTGTTCGATCCGCCGGCGGTGATGGTGTTGGCGCCGGAGCCGCCGATGATCACGTTGCCGCCGCCGGTCACGGCGATCATATCGTTCCCGGCGTTGGTCGGATAAACGGTCTCGGCCAACTGGATGGCGCCGGAGCCGCTGAATGTGGCCAAGCCGTTCGCGCCGATGATCGTGTTGCCCGCGCCGCCGATCAGGATCGTGTTGCGCCCGGAACCGCCAATGATGGTGCTGCCGCCCGATCCGCCGGCCGTCCAGTTCGTTCCGCCCGGAGTTTGGGCGGGGCCGGTGATCGTCTCGTTGCCGGCATTCGTCGGATAGGTCGACTCGATCGACGTCAGATTGCCCGCCGCAAACATCGCCTCGCCGTTCGCGCCGACGACGACGTCCGAACCGGCCGAGCCCAGCGTGATCGTGTTCGAGCCGGAGCCCCCGATCACCACATTGTCGCCGTTGCCGAGCGTGATGGTGTTGCCGGTGGTCGGGTCGCCATTGACGCCGAAATCGGTCGGATCCGACGAGTTGATCTCGGTCAGAACGCCTGCCTCGAATTGCGCGGAGCCATCGTTGCCGACGACGATGTTGCCCGAACCGGACCCCGTCACCGTGATCGTATTGGCGCCGGTCCCGCCCAGGACGACATTGCCGCCGCCAGTGAGCGTGATTGTATCCCCCGCTCCATCGCCCGGATCTTGGGTCTGGACCGTCTGGACGAGCCCCGCCGCGTCGAAGGTCGCTTCGCCGTCGTGGCCGATGATGACGTTGTCCGAGGTCGTCGTGATCGAACTCGATCCCCGCGCCGCCGATGATGACATTGCCCCCGCCGGTCGCCTGGATCGTGTTGTTCCCGGCGTTCGCGGGATCGGTGCTTTCGACCGTCTCCACGAGCCCACTGGCGCCAAAGGTCGCCACGCCATTGGCCCCGATGATCGTGTTGTTCGATCCGGTAATATCGATGAGGTTCGATCCCGAACCGCCGATCACCACGTTGCCGCCGCCGCCGACGTCGATGGTGTTGTTTCCGAAGTCGGTTGGGTCGGAAGAGCCGACCGTTGCGAGATAGCCGGCCGTGAAGTCGGCGTAGCCGTCGTCGCCGATCACGACATTGTTGGAACCGCCGACCTTGATCAAATCCGCGCCTGGGCCGCCGATCACCACGCTGTTGCCCGATCCGGCGAAGGCGCCGTTCAGACCTTCGATCGTGTCGACCCCGCCATAGGTCGGGCCGAGGCTTTCGGCCGACGTCAGCACGCCGTTGAGGTAGTCCGCTTCGCCGTTCGCGCCAAAAATGACATCGGCGCCGACCGAACCGACGTAGATGTTGTTGGCGCCCGCGCCGCCCATCACCACGTCGTTGTTCCCAACGGTGATCGTGTCGTTTCCACCCAGAGCGAAGTTCACCGAGGCGATGGTCGTGATCACCTCCACGCCAAGGCTCGAGAACGGATCGACTACGCCCGCCGACTGGCCCGCAATGTCGATAACGCCATAGGCGCCGAAGACGTCGCTGCTGCCGCCGCCCGTGACCGTGATCGTGTCATTGCCGGCCGACAGGACTCCGCCGTTCATCGCGGTCGTCCCATTGTCGATGGTCAGGAGCCGGCTCGCCAGATCGACGAACTGGAAGCCGTAGATCGTCTCGACCTCGCCCACCGTGAAGGCGGAGTCGGCGAAGATGTAGTTCTGGGTCCCGGACGCCGTGATCGTGTCGTTGCCGCCGGAGCCTGCGATCCAGTTGACGCCGGAGCCGCCGGTGATCGTGTCGCCATTCGGACCGCCGACGATCACGACCGTTCCGGTCGCGCCCGACGCGTTGATCGTCTCGGAGCCGAAGCCGGTGATCGCCAACGCGTTGCCCGTGGGCGGGTTCGCCAAAGTCGGCGCCCTCGGAGAATTATATTCCCCGCCTGTGGCCGATTCCGCGCCGTACAGCACCAGCGGATCGCTGCTTGCCTGTACGGTAATCGTGTTCGAACCGCCGCCGCCCTCGACCACGAGCATAGTTGGCAGGTTGTCGTCCGCGTTGACCGTCGCCGCCGTCGTGTCGATGGTGAAGTTGTCGTTTCCGCCAAGGAAAACGTTCACCGCGTCGAGGTTCAGCCAGTTGATCCCGCCCTCGTAAGTCGTGCCGCTCTTTGAGGAGATCGGGCTACTCGCGGAAGACGGCAGGTCGAGGCCGCCCACGGCCTGACCGCTGGCGGTCACGCCGCCGATGTTGTCTCCCAGCCCGCCGAAGACGTCGCCAGCCGCAATCGTCGTGACGAGCCCGGTCTGCCCCGTCGCCCCATCATCATAGATTCTGAGGTTGTCGACCTCCGGAACGCTCGCTTTCTGGCCGACCAGGCCTGCGTCCGACACCGCGGTGTTGTTCGTCTCGTAGGGCAGCGTAATCGCCTCGGCGAGCGGTATGTTCACCGAGCCGCCCCCGTTGATATAGAGCGGGCCGTCGATGCCGTCCAGCGCGCCGGAGTTGGCCAGCGTATGCGGCTGCGGATCGAACGTCACGGGGGTCGATCCCGAGACGACGACGCCCGCAGGCACATCGCCGCCCACGATGAAGGTGTCGCCGCCCGGCCCGCCGTCAAGCGTGGTCACCATCCCTGCCTGTGTGCCGAGCACGTAGAAGGTGTCGTCGCCTTCCACGCCGTCGATTGTGAGCGCCTGGATGCCGGTGAAGGAGACATTGACGCCAGCGCCGTAGATGCCGTCCTTGGTAATGACGAACACGTCGTCCGCCGCGGTGCCGATGATTATGAGCGTGTTGAATCCGGTACCCCCCTTGATGGTGATCGGGGCGTCGAGATTGTATTCGATCGTGTTGGTCCCCGACCCGCCCTGCACGCCGATGTTCGTGCCCGCCGCGACCAGGAAGGCGCGGACTATGAACGTGTCGTCGCCGCTGCCGCCGTTCATGTTGAGGTCGGCCTTGTTGGAATAGACCTGGAAGGTGTCCGTGCCGGCGCCGCCGTTGAGCACGGTCGTCTTGTCGATGCCGTCGGACAAGTAGCCGGCGGGCTCCGTCGTCAACACGGTCGTGAGCGCGTCTCCGGGAAGCCGGCCGACGTCTCCGGGGAGCGTGTCGCCTCCCGCGAAGGCCGACGTGGAGTAAAGCTGTCCGACCTGGAACCAGTCGTCGCCGTCGCCCGCGTTGACGGTCAGCAGCGCGGAATTGCCGTCCATGGCGTAATAGTTTCCGGCACCGGAAACCGTGCCGTCGACATTGCCGCCATTGATGGTCAGCATTCCGCTGATCGAGCTATCGTAATTGATGCGCTCGTAGACCGGAGCGCCCTGCGGGTTGACGTCGACCGGAGACTCGTTCGAAATCGACGATCGCGACGAACTGCGAGCGCACGAGGAAGGTCTGGCCGCCAGACGTCTCGGCGCCGTTGATGGTGAGGTTGTTGTCCCCGCCGCCCGTGTCGGTGAAGGACACCACATAGTTCGAGGCCGCCGTGGCGTCGACGACGAAATCATCGTTGCCGCCGGTGCCTGTGACGCTGATCGCAACCGGGTACTGGCCGTCGGCCGCCTTATAATTCGCGTAGCTCGTCAAGCTCGGCAGGTTGAAGACATGGACGAGATTGTTCCCGCCGCCCGCGGTGATGATCGTATTGGCGGCGAGCGCGCTCGGACTGAACTCGATGTCGCTGTCCTTGCCCCCGGTCGCGATCGTGAGCGTCGGGATCGTGGACGTCGTCGGACCCGCGAAGGAGCCGAACGCCTCGACCGTGGAAGCCACGCCGTCAAACTTATTTGTCGCCGAGAGGTACCCTGCGTTGATGGTGATCGCGGTCCCGGCGATCAACTGCGCCGCGGCGAGCGTCGCTGCGGCGCCGGCGATCGTGACGTTGTTTTCCGCGTTGATCGCGATCGAGGCGGCGTTGAGAATGACGCCCGGATTGAGCAGGACATTGGCTAATGGGGTGTGGGCGGCCCGCGGCGCGGTGTCCAGATAGCCGGCGTCGAGGGTGATCGTCGTCGCGGCGAGGATCTGCGCGGAAGCTTCAAGGATGATGCTGTTGCCGGCCTCGAGAATCACGGACGACCCGGTCGACTGGATGAGGATTCCGGCGTTGACCGTCAGGTCCGACGTCATCAGGTTGGCTTCGTTGTCCGTCGGGTTGCCGGCCTGCTTGACGATGGCGCCGCCAGCCTGGACGTTCTGCGCGATTGTGAGCGGGCTCGACGTCTTGATGTTGATGGATCCGTCGGGCGCGTAGAGCGCGAACGGGTTTCCGTCGCCGGGGACGTCGCCTGCGGTCACGCCGCCGATGTTCCAAAGATAGATGCTGCCGGTCGTGGCCGCAGCCTGCACGTTGTCGACCGTGCTGACGATTGAACCGTCGCCGCCATTGGCGTTGAGGCCCGCCTGGCCGATGTTGTCGCTCGCGACGAGATCGACCGCGCCGGAGATGACGATCGCGCTTTCGTCCGACCGCCCGTTCAGAATGCTGCCGTTGAGGGCGGTGATGAAGGCGACCGCGCCGGAATCGCTCACCGATTCGAGCGAAACATCGCCCGTCGTCTGGTCGAGATAGATGTTTTCCTTGTCGGCGTTGGCGCTGACGACCCCGGCCGCGCTGTATGCGCTGTCGATGTTGAAGCTGGTCCCGGCCAAGCCGATGCCGCCGTCGCCGTTCTCGCCGGCGATGAGAACGATCGAATTGCCGTAGACATTGGCGCCGCTGTCTCCGGTCGCGTCGGCGAAGTCCGGATTGGCGGGGTCGACGAGGTTGCCTGCGTTGTAGAGGAAACCGCCCGCGCTGAGCGTGACGTCTCCGGTCTTCGACAGCACGTCCAGCACGTTGAGGTTGCCGTCGGGCTGGTCGATGTCGATGTTGTCCTGCGCGACCGCGACCAGAATTCCCGGTCACATCGACGTGCAGAGCGAAGCCGTTGGCGCCGATGGTTGCGCCGGCGTCGAGGAAGAGATTTCCGGCCGCGATCTTGGCGAAGTCCGAGGGGTCGGCGTCGTAGATCGAGCCCGACGCTGTGAGATACACGTTGGCGCTCGTGAAGACCGCGCTCACCGGAATATCGCCCTGCGGCGCGTCGATGTAGATGTTGTCCAGCGCACGCGCCGTCAGGCTGCCCTGCGCCCCCAGGATCTTCACGGTGACCGGCAAACTGCTCGTGCCGATGAAGCTTTCGCCCGCTTCGATCACAATGCCGGAACCCTGGATGTCGATGGCGCTGGTGTTGGCGTTTATGACGCTCCCCTGGGTCCTAAGTCTCGCCTCGGCGGGGCTGGCGACCGAGCCTGCAACGATCGTGTTCACTTTCACGGTGTCCTGGGAGCCGAAGAAGACGAAGCCTCCCGAGTTCGCCGTGACCGTTCCCGAGGCCGCGATGGCGATGTCCCAATTCTGCGTGATCAAAACATATTTGATGGCGCTGGCGTCGGTGTTCCCGGTGATGTTCACCGGCGCGACGTCCACCGTAGCCCCGTTCTCAGCGGTCAGGAGACCGTGAACCGTCAGCACATCGCCATTGACTGCCGTAATTGTATAATAGGGATTCGAATTTTGGGTGCTGAAGCTCTTGCCGTTGCTGTTCGGATCTCCCGTTTGAGAGCCGATGTAGACGCCCTCGCCGACGACGTAGGCGCTGCCCCACGACTGCCCGTTCACGAGCGTGATCGTGCCGGAGTTGTTGAAATTCGAGAAGTTGACGACTTCGCTCGTCGTCGGGCCGCTCAACGTGCTCTGATCGGTCCCCAGGACCACCGGGGCGATCAGGACGGTCTGATTGGTCTGTGCGGTGAACGTCTCGCCCGCCAGGAAGGTCACGGTCGTCGTTTCGTTCGCGCCCGATCCGGTCGTGACGATGCTGTCGACCTGCACGTAATTGTCGTTCTCGGTCGAGTTGATCGTGGAGCCGCCGATGTAGAGGCTCGTGCCTTTCGTGATCGTCATGCCGGCCGGCACGCCGCCCGTCCACGTGACCGTCCCTTGGTTGCTTCCGTTGTTGGCGAAGTTGACGGTTTCCTGAACCGGGATCGCCGCGAGGAAGTTGAGATCCGAGCGCTGGGCCGAAGCGAGCGCGAGCTGCACCGGCGAGCCGTCCACAATCGTCGTTCCCGCGACCAAGCCGACCTCGTTGGTCACCGGGTTGACCAGCGATCCGACATTGCCGTTCGGCGTGCTGATCACGATGTTCGTGGCGGTGATGTTCGGCTGTTCGATGTTGACCTGCGTGCTGGTCGTATCGGTCAACAGGCCGGCGCTGAGCGCGCCGAGCAGTTGCTGCTGGGTGAATTGCTTGACCCCGTTCGTCTGGCTCTGAGCCTGCTGGGTCGTAAGCAGATAGCGGAAGTTCGGGTCGTAAATGTTGGGGTTGTAGACATCGACATTGGTCCCGCTCAGCTGCTGCTGGCCGTTGACCACCGAGGTCGTCAGCCCGGTGGGCGTCCCCGTATAGGTCACCGAGCCCTGGGCGAGCGTAGCGCCGGTCGAGGACCAGACGCCGGACGAGAAGGTCAGCTCGGCGTTGGTCGCGGGATCATAGACGTTGGCTGAGCCCTGCGCGTAAGTCCCGCCCGGTCCGAACACGGCGAACAGCTGCGCATATTGCGACACCAGCGACACGTTGAGCGTCTGGACCGAAGCCGCGGCTTGCGTGGCCGTCTCGCCCTGCCCCTCGTAGAGCTGGGTGTAGTAGGTCACCTGGGCCGGCGTCAGCAATTGGGTCGAGGTTGACAGCGAGGAGGGAGCGGGCGGAGGCGCGGTCAGGACGAGCGTGTCGCCCGCCGCCGCGGCGCTGATCGCGCCCGCCGAGAGCGTCAACTCCGGCTGCGTCGAAGACACGCTGGACACCGTTCCGAGATAGACCCCTGTGCTCTCGTCGAGAATCGACATGCCTTCTTGCACCGCGCCCGACGCGGGCGCCGAAAGCAGGACGAGCGTGTCGCCCGATGACCCCGCGTTCGCGGCGTCGGCCGTAAGGGTGAGCTCCGCCAACGATGTCGACGTGCTGGGCGTCGTCCCGAGCACGGTCCCGAGATAGGTTCCGGTCGTCTCGTCGTAGACCGCCATGCCCGCCTGCACCGTGCCCGGCGCGTTGGCCGAAAGCGCGATGGTCGCCGAATTGACAGAGATCGCTCCGTCGGCCGTGAGCGTCACCGGCGCCGAACTCGAGATGAAGATGTCGGTCGAACCGGACGCAACCGCCTCGCCGGCGTCGAGCGTCACGGGCGCGCCCTCGAGCGCGTTCACGTCGTTCCAGAAGGTTTGGTACTGCTGGTCCTGATAGGACTGGTATTCGGTCAACGCCGGCTGGGCGATCGACGCGTAGTCCGAGTTGGTCAGATTGAGGTCGGTCCAGACGCCGTCCTCGAGCTGCGCGGTCGTCCGCGTGTCCTGCACCACATTGGTGTTGACATTGAGCAGGCTGCCGTTGTCGACGGTGATGAAGGCTTGCCCGCTCGCCGTCAGCTTGAACAGCGGCAGATTGCCAGCAGTCTGCTCGAGATAGACGTCGCCCTGCGCCGAGACGTTCAATTGATCGGCCGTGTTCTGGCCGACGCCAAGCTTCATCCAGGCAGAAGACGAGCCGATGCCGCCGCCGCTGTTCAGGCTGACGTTGCCGCCCGTGATCCCGGCGGTTCCTCCCCCCGTCCAGTTCGGGGGCGCGCTCGTCGCGGTCATCGCCCCTTCGGAGGTGAGCGACACCGCGCTATCGCCGCCCGCGTTCACGGCGTAAATCGGCAATGCGCCTTGCGAAGCGGAAATGTAGATGCCCCCGTTCGCCGTGATCGCGGTCAGGCTCGGATTTTCCGCCGTCGACTGGCCCGGGAGAGTCTTGCCCGCCGTGCCTTCGATAATGACGTTCAGAGGCAGCGCCGCCGATCCGATGCCGCCGTTTCCGGTGACGTTCAGAATGACGTTGACGCCTTCGACCGCGGGCGTCGCGACGCCTGCCGCGCCCGAGGCTTCCTGAACGATCGGTCCGCCCGACGTGATCGACGTGGTGCCGGTCGTGTTTCCGATGCCCCCGAGAAGCGTGACCGCGCCGACGGAATTGATCGTGACGTTGGACGAGGCATAACCGTCGAAATTGATCCCGATCGGCAGATCTGCAGGAATGGAATTGGTCGAGATCGTCTCGTTTCCGTTCTGCTCCTTGTATTGGAAGTAATACGTAGTGTCGCCGTACCAGGTGCTGGTCTGCCAGTTGCCGTCGGTCTGCCAGCCATTCTTCGAGGCGAAGGTTATGGTTTGGGTATTATAGATATCCGAGGTGTTGCCGGCTGCAGAGGCGTCTACATAGTAGAGGGATTCTGCCGGCTGAATGGTTGCGGGCGACGTCGTTACGACTGGCGGGTGATTGAAAGTCACGCTGCTGCCAGTCGGAATAATTCCGAGCCAGCTACTGGTCGTATAAAGTTCAATAGTCGTCGTTGTGTAGTCCGCGGCGACAACAAACTGGAACCGCGCGCCAGAATTCGGAGAATAGCTGGCTGAGCTGCTGCTGATCGGTTGCGGATCCCCGATCGGCTGCCCGTTTCTGGCGTCTAGCGGTATGTTCCCGTTTTTCAGCTCTTTGCCGTTGGTCGGATCGATCCATTCGACGGTTTTCAACATCGTCTGACCGGCGACCGCGTCGTAGATCGTGTCTTGTGCGTAGGTGACGCCGTTGTAGGTCGCCTCATAATTCAGGTCGGTGACGTTGATGATGCCTGTACCCGGAGCCGACGCGTCGAGCTGGTTCAGGATCAGCCCATGGGTCGTGTTGTTCGTGATGTTGATGTTGCCGTAGTAGCCGAGCGCGTTCAGAGACCCCTTGGACGTGCTGTAGATTTGACCCTTGATGGTGATGTCGCCCCCGGCGACGACCTCCTTGGAGACCACAAAATTGCCGTCGCCCTTCGTGTCCGTGGGGTTCCAGCGGACGGTGAAATCCGTCGTCGAAAGACTGGCGATGTAATACGACGTGCCGACGACGTTATCGGACGCCAGTTGAGCGTCGAGCGTCTTCGAATCGGAGATCGTCAGGTCCTGGTTCGCGTCGCCAGCCTGAATGTTTCCATTGATGTTGACGTATTCGGCGGTGATGCTGATGATTTCCGCGTAATCGGTCGGTGTGGGCGTGACCGACGACGGATTGGTGAGCGGGATGTTTCCGTAGGAGGTCGCCTCGAACGCGGCGAGGTTGCTGTTCTGATTCGCCAGGGCGGCATTTGTGCCAATCTGGGTCCCGAGCAGTTGCGAAGCGGGATCGCCGGAAGCCTGGAACGTGACGACGTTCAGCGTCAGGCTGTTCTTGGCCGAGAAGGTCTCTAATCCGACATCGATCAGCGGGGCCGTAACGTTGATGCTGCCTTGAGGCGCCGAGACGATCAGGTTCGCCTCGAGCGCGATAATATCGCCGGTGATGTTGATGTCGGCTCCGCCGGGGGAATAGTTCCCGACAGCGACGTTGGGCTGCGTCGTGAAGATGTTGATCGTTGCCGGCGGCGTCTCGCCGGACTGCAGCGTGTGCGGCGGCTGCGCCAGGGTTATGCTGGCGAAGGCCGCTTGCGAGGCGACGGCCCGGAAACCGCTGCTCGCCGGAACCTCGTTGTCGGCCGCTGCGGTGGCGACGTTCTGCGCGTAGATGAACGCGTTGGCGTCGGCGAGGGCGTTCGAATCGCTGGTCGGCTCTGTCAGCAGCGCGCCGTTGACATAAACGCCGCCGATAAGCTGCGGCATCAGGATGCCGTCAATTTGCAGCGAAGCGAAGGTGTCGTCGTTGATGCTGACGTTGGCGGTGGTCGGGGCGTCGAGATTCCCGTGGCCGCCGACCTGACCCGCGATGAAGTTGATTTGCCCGGCTTCCGCCTGGAAGGCGAGAACCTCGATGACCTGGATCGTGTTCGAGATCAGCCTGTCGACCGTTATTCCATCCACGACCGACGTGCTGGTCGCAGACGCGAGCCCCTGGGCGACCAGTTGCTGGCCCAAGGCCGCAACCGTATTGGCGTCGGTCGTCACCAGTTGATCGACACCCGAATTGACTCCCGGTCCGCCGATCTGCTGCTGCCAGCCATAATCGTTTTCATACTGCTGTATCGCGTTGGTGTAGGCGGTTGTAAGTCCCGATTGTTCCACCACATTGCTGTCGATCTTGAAGTCGAGCGAGGGACTATTGGGGCCGGTAACCTCGACAATGTTGTTATTGGCGTCGTACTCGAAGGTGACGCTGACGTTGCTCAGAAGACCAGTCTGGATCGAACCGTCGACCTCCACGACGCCGTGCGCCATCGCGAAACTGGTGCCGGTGAACTGGTTCGCCGGATTGCCGCCAAAGAGCGACAGAAGGCCGCCGGCGACCACGGTGGTCCAATCCACCTCCTTCGCCTGGGCGAGCACGTTGGCGTTTTCCCAGTTGAAGTCTGCCGCGAAGAGGTTGGCGCTTCCGCCGGTGATCAGCTTGGCGCTGGCTGCGACCGTGACAATGTTGGTCTGCTCGATATAGTCGTACGCATTCAGCAAGTGGATCGGGATCAAGGCGCCCGCGAAGGCGTCGGTGTAAGCGTAGGCCGTATACGGATCGGCGTTGTAGTTCCCGTCCATGCCCGCAAGCAGGTCGATGTCGCTGTCGGCGGTGATCTTGCCGCCATTTTCAATCACGACCTGGTTGTCGGGGCTGAGCGACACCGTGCTGGTGGCCCCCGCGCCGGTGGCGATGCCGTAGGTGTTCGAATTGACCTGGGTGATGACATTCCCTCGGCCGTCCGCCGAGAGGTCGACCTGCCCCGCGCTCACGAGCGTTCCGGCGACGTCGACTTTGGCGAGATCGCCGTTGCCGGGGAGAGACGAACTCGCCGTCTGGATCGTCGAGCTTGCGATGACGCCGGAGATCGCGCCTTCCATCGTCAGCGTAACCTGATCGTAGCCGAAGAAGGTGTTCAGCGCGGAGAGCGAGATATTGCCGACATCCGTCGGCCCGATGACGGTCAGGACTGAGCCGGATCCGACGTCGACCTCCGTGTCGAAGCTGATGGTGGTGGTGTCCGAAGCGTCGGCCCCGGCCTCGGCTCCAGCCATAGCGCCGCTGATATTGTCGTTTGGCGAGGTGTCGAGCGAGGGATCGAGGAGGGACATGCCCGATAGAGTCGGCTTGACGAAGTCGTTTTCGGACGAGCCGCTGATCGAATACGCCGTGACCGCCCCGTTGAGAACGACGGTCACCTGGGAGGTGACCGTGTTCACGGCTGTGCCGCCCGCGTTGGCGAGGAGGCCGATGCCGGAAGCCTCCATCAGGGTGTTGACCGTCGCGACGTGGTCCGCCGAAATCTCGAACGCCCCGGTGGTTCCGTTATCGGACAGCGTGACGTTCGCGCCCTTCCCGACCGTCGCGGCCGTCGTGGCGTTGTCGCTCGTGGTTGGCGCGACGGACGGGCCAGCGTACAGACCGGCGGTGCCGGCAGTGGTGGCCGCGAAGGTGTTGTCGTTTCCATAGGCGTCGATTTGCGCCGAACCCGCAGTGACCTGGGCGCCGCCGCCCACGGTCGCGCTGGTCGAATTGGTCGCGGCGGCGTCGCTCGACGCGGCGCCGACCGCCACGAGACCCGCTGTGTCGTTCGAGGCGCTCGCATACTGCTGCGTGGCGCCGTCGGCGAGGATCACGAGGGCCCCGGTCAAGGTGACGGTAGTCCCCGTCGCAATGTCATCGTTCGGGTTCGTGAGATTGTCAGACGGGCTTTCGGACGGGTTGAAGATCCCGGCGGCGACGATCGCGTTGTCGGTCGCCTGAGCGTAGCTGGCGGTGACGTCGACAACGGCGCCGCCGGAGCCGGAGGCGCTGGCGTCGGCCGACGGGCCGCTTCCGACGTTGGCGAACGCTTCGATCGTGAGTCCGCCTGCCGTGATGGTCCCGTCAACGATGGCCGTGATGGTTGGCGTGACGGTGACGGTCGCTTTCGAGCCGCCGACCGCGACCAGACCGGCGGTGAAGCCGTTGGCGGTGGCCGTTCCTTCCGGCTGTCCGGTCGCCGAGACGCTGACCAGGCCGGTCGTGTCGACCGTCGAGCCGTCGATCGCGGCGGAGACGGTGTTGCCGATCGTGGTCGTCGCGATCGAGCCGCCGGCGGCGACGCCAAGCCCAATCGCCGCGGAGGCGCCGAAGGTGGCTGCAGTGGCCGTTGACGAATCGTTCGCGCTGACGGTCAGGGCGCCGACATGCAAGGTGCTCGCATTCACATAGGCTTGGGTGTCGGTCGTGATCGTGTCCACGGCGTCCGCGCCGCCGCCGCTGATGGCGATCAGTCCCGCGGAGACCGCCGCGGCGGTCGAGGACGCGCCGATCGTCGCGGTCTCCTTGGCGGAGACCGTGGTCGTGCCGTTCGAGGTGACGTGCGGCGCGTTGGCGATATGGGCGTCGACGGTGTTGTCGATGGCGTTCTGGGCGATCGAGATGGCGATCGAAACCGAAGCGCTCAAACCGATCGAACCCGCGATGGCAGCCGCGCCGACGGTGGTCGAAATGTTGGAGTTATCGGTCGCGCCGATGTTGATCGACCCGACGCTGATGACCGCGTTTTCGTTGCTGCTGTTGTCGATAAACGCCTTGGTGGCGATAGCGACGGTATTCGCCGCCGAAGCGCCGGCGCCGGACAGGGAGAGCCCCTCGAGCGATGCGGTCAAGGCGGCCGAGATCGAGGCGACTTGCGCCGTGATGGTGGCGCCGTTGGTCGCACTCAGATTGAAGGCGCCGCTCGCGCTGACTGCCGTCCCCTCCGAGTAGGCTTGAATGACGCCGGTCTGCTGCGCGCCGATGGCCTGGAAGTGGGCGTCGGCCTTCAATGCGGAGTTGTTCGAAAGATCAATCGTCTCGCCCGGCCCGGTATAGACGTAGGACTTCGAGCCGTCCTGCACGATGTCGCCCGTGGTCAGGGTGACCTTGCCGCTCAACGTCGCGGGCGAGCCGACCACGTAATTGGGCGCTTGGTTTGTCGCATAGCCGCCGATGAAATTCCTGGCCTCGCTCGCGCCGATCGCAGCGGCGCCGGCGAGCCCGCCGATGGCCGCCGACGCCGAGAGGGCGTCGACCTCGGCGTCGATCTTGGAGGTCGAACCGGCGGTGGCGCTGACGCCGCCGTGGTTCGCCGTGATCGATCCGCCGGAGAAGTCGGCGGTCGCGCCGCCGAGAATGACGTTGGTCGCCTCGGCGCCGCCGCCCGAGACCGCGAAGGCCGCGGCTCCGCCGCTGAGCGCTACCGCAGCCGCGTGCGCCTTCGCGGTGATCGTGTCGCCCTTGGTGGCCGTCACCGTCACGGACCCGCTCGATGCCGTGAAGTTCGCATCCGACACGTAGGCGTCGACGGTGTCCGAGATGGTGTTCATCGCCACCGAGGCGGCAATCGCCGCGCTGGCGGCGACCAGGCCGATCGCCGCCGAAATGGCCGCGGAGTCCACTTCCGACGTGATCGTCGAGGTGTCCGACGCCGAGACCGCTATGCTTCCGTCCGTCCCACCGCCGCCGGAAACATAAGCGGACGTGTCCACCGCGATCATGTTGTTCGATAGCGAGGCGGCCCCGGTCCCGGCGAGGGCGACCAGACCGCCTGCGATCGCCGCTGCGAACGAGTCCACCTGGGCGTTGATCGTATCGTCCGACGTCGCCTGGATCGTCAGCGCGCCCGAGGCGTTGATCGTGGTCCCGCTCGCATAGGCCGAGACCGCGCCGGGGTCGGCGACGCCGTTCGAGGTGTAGCCGATGAAGTTCTCCGCCAATCCAAAGCCGAGCGCAACGGCGCCGGCAAGCGCCCCGACCGCGGCCGAGCCGGACAGGGCGGCGATTTCCGCGTGGATCGTCGACGTCGACGTCGCGGTCGCGCTGACGTCGCCCTTCGTCGCGGTGATCGAACCGCCGGAGAAGTAGGCCTTGGTGTCGCCGAGAATGACGTTGGTCGCGTTGGCGCCCCCGCCCGCGACGGAGATCGCCGCGGCCCCTCCGCTCAGCGACACGGCGGCCGCAGAGGCCTGCACGGTGATGGTGTTGTCGCTGGTCGCCGAGACGGAGACCGACCCGTTCGAGGCCTTCACGTCGGCGTTTTCGACGTAAGCGTCGACGTTGCTGGTGATCGTGTTGGTCGCCAGCGCCACGCCGACCGCTGCGGCGACGCCCACGTAGCCGAAGGCCGCCGAAACCGCCGCGGAATCGACCTCTGCGTCGATTTTGGACGTGTTCGTTGCGGAAATGCTCGCGCTGCCGACCGTGATGCCGGTCACCGCCGTATTCGGGATCGTGTCGCCGGACACGTAGGCCGACGCGTTCGAGTCGATGGCATTGGTCGCCGAGGCGCCTGCGCCGCTCGCCGACACGCCGACCACGCCGGCAGACACCGCCGCGGCGAAGGAGGCTACAAGGGCGTTAATGGTGGAGCCGTTGGTCGCGCTCAGATTGAACGCTCCGGACGCGTCAACGCTCGAGTTTGACGAATAGGCCGTCACCATATCTGGCGAGGACGAGGACCCGATGTCGTTCTCGGCGAGGGCGACGCCGATGGCGACCCCTACGCCGCCGAGGCCGACCGCGACGGCGGCGGACGCCGCGAGAATGTTGGCGTTGATGACGCTGGTATCGAGCGCCGTGACGTCGACGTCGGAAGACGATTCGATTTCGCTGTCGGAAAGACTAGCCTGCACCCCGCCGAGGATGTCGTTCTCGGCGGAGGCGCCCGCTCCGGCGGCGCTGACCGCGACCGCTCCCACAGAGACCGCAAACGACGCCGCGGCCGCGTTGGCCTCGATCGTCGCCTGTTCGGTCGCCCCCACTTGGACGTCGCCCGCGGTCGCGTGCACTAACGGCTCATTGCTGATCGAGGCCGTGACGTCGTCATTGACGGTGTTGAGGCCGATCGTGACGCTGATCGCGACCGCAACGCCGACGGCGCCGAAGCCGGCGCTCACGCCGGCCGCGAGCGCATCGGCGGTGATGGAGGCTTGATCCTTCGCCTCGACGTCGAGCGAGCCGACCGTGATGGAGCCGGCGTTCTGCCCGTCGATCGTGGCGCTGGTCGCCACGCTGATTTCGTTGGTGACGAACGTGCCGCCAACGGAGGCGGCGACCCCGACGAATCCGCCGGCGACAGAGACGGCGATCGCGGCGGCGTCCGCCTTGATCCATTCGCTCGACGTCGCATCGAGGCTCATGGCGCCGGTGCTGCTGACGCTCGAATTGACGACGGTCGCTTGCGACCTGCCCCTGGCCCGAAGGCGCGGATTCGCTCGGCTGTTCCGTCGAGGCGATCGTGACGGCGATCGGACCGAGCGTCTTGAACTCGCCGCTCGCGAGGAGCTGACTGTCGTCGGAGAGATTGATCGACGAGTTGTTCAGTGGTCCGGTGTACTCGTAGAGCGTCGTCCCGTCCTGGACCACGTCTCCGGGGTTCAGCGTCGGCGAGCCGACTTTGTCGCCGCCGACGACATAGGTCACCGGTCCGAGATTGGTGAAGTCCTTGCTGTCGCTGATGATCGCCGCATCGTTCGAGAGATCGACGCTCTCGCCGGAGCCGGTGTACTCGTAGAGGGTCGAGCCGTCGGCGATGATCTCGCCTTTCTTCAGCGTCGTCAGCGGCGGCGTCCCGCTTTCGATCACGTTGCGCGCGACCGAAATGCCGATCGCGACGCCGATGCCGGCGTCGCCGCCGACCGCGATCGCGGCGGCGACAGCAATGATCTCCGACTTGATGGTCGCATTGTCCGTCGCCGAAACGACGACATCGCCCAGCGTTGTGCCCAGAGTGGTTCCGAGGGTCGAATCGTTGATCGTCGCCGTCGTTTCGACGCCGATGTCGTTGAGCGCCACGGCGCCGCCGCCGCTGAACGCCACGCCGACCGAACCGCCAAAGCCAACCGAAACCGCCGCAGCCGCGGCGACCGCGTCGATCTTGGCGCTTTCGGTCGCCGTGACGCTCACGGCTCCTGCGCTGACCGGGCTCCCAAGGCTCACGTCGGGGGCGGATGCGATGGTCAAGGACCCTACGCCGCTGATCGTGGCGGAGACTGGGTCGTCGATCGTGTTCTCGGCTACCGTGATGCCGATGCCGACTGCTACGCCGGCCGCGCCGCCGAATGCGACCGAGACCGCGACAGCGGCGCCGAGCGCGTCAATCACAGACATGTCCGTCGCCGAGACGTCGACAGCGCCCGCGACGATTGTCGGACTCGAGTCGATGTCGGCTGTAGTCGCCACCCTGGACGTGTTGACGACGCCGACGCCCGCGCCGCTCGCCTGCACCCCGACCGAGCCGCCGCCGCTGATCCCGACCGCCGCCGTAATGACGTTGGCCTCGATCGTCTCGCTCGACAGCGCCTGAACGTCGAGGAGCCCGTCGGCCCAGATGTTCGAGCCGGTGACCGTTGCGCTGACCTCGCCCTCGCCGCCGCCCGACGTTCCGTCCTGGGTGATCGTGTTGATCGAGACCGAGATGCCGATCGCCACGCCGACGCCAGCGGAGCCGCCGATTCCGACGCTCGCCGCGATCACCGCCTCCGTCGCCGTTATGCGCGAGGAGTCGGTCGCCTCGACCGTCACGCCGCCGCCGATCGCGGACGCGGCGCTGCCGATCGTCACATCGCTGATCGTGGCGGTCGTCATGGCGCCGACCTGGTTCACCGCGGACGAGCCGCCGCCCGCGACCGCTACGCCGCCGGAGCCGCCGGCGGCGATCGACAGAGCCGCGGCGACCGACACGGACGTGATGGTCGCGCTCTCGTTGGCCGTCACCTGCACCGCGCCGGACGGCGCGTTGAACACGTAGACGGACGGCAGGATTCCACTCTGGATGGTCCTGAAATTGGGCGCCGCGCCGGACGGCGCCAGCGACCAGTCCCCTGTGTCCGTGGTGTAGCTCTGGTGATTGAGATTGATCGAGACAATTCCCGAACCGACATAGGTATAGATCTGGCCTGCCGCGCCGAGCAGGAGCCATTTGGACGTGTCGCTCGACGAGGAGGCGATGTCGCCAACGGTCTCCGATGCGTTCGTCCCGATATACGCGTAGACCTTCCCGCTATACTGGACGGTGTCGTATTGAGCGATCGTCTGAGCGTTGTTGGTTGCGACAGCCGACAGCTGACTGGCCGAGGCTTGGCTGGGGTCCTGATAGCTGAAATTGGCTGAGATCTCGACGGCGTCGCCCGCCGCGAGCGTAGCCGAGTTGCTCGCGGCTTTCTTGGGCAGGGCGGTGTTGAACCCGGCCTTGCCGTTCGCTCCAACCGCAGCGGCCCAGAGCGCGGTGTTGTAATAGGCCTGATTGTTGATGGCCCCCGACGCATTCGGTCCGACGTAGGTATAGACGTCGCCCGCCGAGGCGACGCGCGTCCACTTGGTCGCGTCGGTGAAATCGGCCGCGGACAGGTCCGTCGTGTCGTTCTTGTAACCGCCCTTGTATTGGTAAACCACGCCCTTGGCGTCGGCGACGAGATCGCCAACAGCAAGCGTCTCCGTGCCGTCCGAGGCCACGTACTTCGGCGTGTTGAACCCGGCGCCGATCGTCACGGTGTCGCCGGCGGTGAGCGCGACGGAGGGTCCGCCGCTGCCGCTTGCGCCGGAGGTCACGAACCCGACCTGCTTCCAGGATCCGCTCGAGAACGCGCCGGAAGCGTCGAGATTGACGGCCGTCCCCGACGCGCCGGTATACTCGTAGGCTGTGCCGTTCGGCAGTTCGACGATGTCGCCGTGATTGAGCGTCCGGTCTTCCGAGGTTCCGGAGTTCGTCGCGTTGAGAGAAGCGACATTCTGGATCGAGGCCGACACCGGGTCGTCGATCGTATTTTGGGCGATCGACAGGCCGATCGACACCGACACGCCGGCTTCGCCGCCGAAGCTCGCCGACACGGCCGCAGCCCCGTCGATCGAATCGATGTCGGAGGCGTCGTAGGCGTTGACCGAAACGTCCGCGGCCGTGATGTCGGCCGAACCGCCGCCGTCGATGTCGGCGGTGATGGCGAGGCTGATCAGGTTCTCGACATAGACGCCTGCGCCCGCGACCGCGACGCCGGTGGTGCCGCCGCCGCCGACCGCGACCGCTCCGGCGAGCGTATCGGCCATGATCGTCTGGGTCGAATAGGCGTCGACTTCGACGTCGCCCGAGCTGTCGACGCTGCTGTCGGTGATGTCCGCCGTCAGCGCGCCTTGTGAAGCGGATACGCCGTCGATCTGGTTCTCGGCCACCGAGATGCCGAGCGCCACGGCGACGCCGGTCTCGCTGCCGAAGGCGACGGAAGCGGCGACCGCAACCACTTGCGCATTGATCGACGAGCTGTCGACCGCGGTGACGATGACGTCCCCGACCCTATTGGTCGTCGTTCCAAGGGTCGAGCCGGTGATGTCCGCTGTCGCGTCGGCGCCGATGACGTTCAGCGCGATCGCGCCGCCGCCGCCGACCGCAACGCCGCTCGAGCCGCCGCCGACGGCGACCGACACCGCGGCCGCCGCGGTCGTGGCGCTGATCGAGGCGTTCTCGGTCGCCGTGACCTGCACCGCGCCGCCCGACGTCGTCAGCAACTTCACGTCGGCGATCTGAGCCGTGACCGGATCGGTGATGGCGTTCCGGGCAAAAGCCACGCCGATCGCAATCGCGTACCCGCTCTCGCCGCCGAACGCCCCGGCGACCGCAGCGGATCCCACGAGCGCCGTGATGGCGGACGTATCCATGGCGCCGACCGTGACGCCGGTCGACGTGATGTCGTACTTCGCCGTCGCCCCCGATACCGGGGCGCCGTTCGAGTCGGAGGAGCCTTCGTCGATCGACGCGTTGACGGCGAGATTGATCTCGTTGAACGCCACCGCGGCCGCGGCGGAAACCGCAAGGCCCGTGCTGTCGCCGCCGGATATGGCGACCGAACCGGCCGCGACGATGGCGTTGATCGTCTGCTGCGACTGGGCGGTGACGGAAACCTGACCCGCCGTCACGGTCGATGTGGCGATATAGGCGCTGACGGAGCCGTCGCCGAGGTCGGATCCGTCGCTGATGCGGTTGTGCGCGAGCGTTGCGCCGATGGCGACGCCCGTCCCGTCGCCGCTCGTGCTGAATGAGACCGTCGCCGCGACGGCGACAACCGTCGCCTGGATCGAGGAGGTGTCGGTCGCCGCCACGGTGACGGCGCCGAGCGCCGCTCCGGTCGCGCCCAGCGTACTGCCGGAGATATAGGCGAGCGTTTCGACGCCGATGAGATTGTCGGCGAGCGAACCGCCGCCGGCGACGGCAAGCGAATTGCCTTTGGTCGAGGCGGAAACGGACAGCGCCGCCGCGATGGAAGTCGCGACGATCGAGTCGTTCTGGGTCGCGGTGACGGACAGGGGCTTGCCCGCGCCCGTGATCGTCGATCCGGAGACATAGGCGCTGGCGGCGTCTTGGATCGTGTTGCGGGCGATGGCGATGCCGATCGAGATCGCCTTGCTGCCGCTCGAGCCGCCGGAGAAATCGCCGGTCACCGCCGCCGCGCCGTCGATCGAATTGATCGACGCTGCGTCGGTCGCCGAGACCGTCACGCCCGCTCCGCTGGAGACGCTGGTCGCGTTCTCGATCGAGGCCGTAATATCGACCGCGATCTTGTTCTCGGTGTAGACGCCCGCGGCGGTCAGCCCGAAGCTGCTGGCTTCCGAGCTCGTGCTGCCGCTGTCCGAAGTCGTCTGGCCCGAGGACGAAGTCGCCCCGTCGCCCTGAGCCGTTCCAGACGCTTCCGTAGAATTGACCTCGCTGCTGCCCTTGACGTCGCTTCCCTCGTCGACGCTCGAGACGCCGGTGTTCTGAGAGTTCTTGTCCGAGGACTTCGGCGACAGGGCCTGCCCGAGCGCGGAGGGGTCCGATCCCAGCCCCTCGGTGTCCGCATCGGTCGGCGACTTGGACGGATCCGAAGAGCTTCCGCCCCCGCCCCCGCCGCCGCCCCCGCCGCTGGTCCCGGTCGAGACCGCGACCGAGACTGCCGCCGCCGCTGTCTTCGCGTTGATCGTCGCGGTCGATTGCGCGTTGACCAGAACCGCGCCTGCGGCCGAGAGCGATCCGCCGATCACGTTGGCGAACAGGGTGATCGGAGCATTCGAAGTCCTGCGTCTCGTCTGCGACCGTGCCGTTCCAGCCGATCAGGTTGAGCGCAACCGCCGCACCGATCGCCACCGCGTCCGAGGCGCCGTTGCTCACTGCGACCGAAGCCGCCAGGGCCGCGACCGTCGCCGTAATCGACCCGCCATAGGTCGCCTGGACCGTGACGCCGCCGGCGGCCGCCCCCTTAGCGGTGAGGCTCGATCCCACAGAGGAAGCCGTGACCTTGCCGAGGAACGGGTGAGACGAGCTCTTCTGGTCGCCGAGAATGGTGTTGATCGCGACGGCGCCGCCGCCGGCGAAGGACTGGGTCGAGCCGTTGGTCGACGCGCTGACGCTAACCGCCGCGGCCTCGGAGGTCGCCGTGATGGCGGACGTCTGATCAGCCGTGATGGCGATGTTCCCAGCCTCGGCATCCAGCGTCGCGGCGGGGTTGGCGAACGTAATGCTGGCCGGGGTCTGACCCGCGGTCGCCGAGACGCCGCTGTCCACGATGTTGCGGGCGATCGCGACCCCGATCGTCTCGGCGTTCTGATCGGTTTGATTCTTGGAGAAGTTCACCGCGAGCTTGATGACCGGCGACGTCACCGTGGACGTGATGGTCGAACCGCCTTCCGCATCGATGTCGATGTCGCCAGCGGTCGCTGTGGTTTTACCGCCTGCGATCCAGGCTTCGACGTCCGTCGCCACCTCGTTCAGGGTGATCGTCGCGGCGACGCTCGTGCCCGAGGTGAAGAGGCCAGTTTCCGAATTGGTGATGTTGGCGGTGATCGTCGAGCCTTCGAGCGCCTGAACGTCGACGCCGTCGCTCGCGGTCGTCGTCGCGCCGTCGATGTAGGCATAGACCTGATCGGGCTGGTCTCCAGCCAGTTGGGTGCCGAACAGCGCGTCGACCGTCTGCTCGAGGAACCCGACGATCGGCTGCGGAACGCCGATGGTGTTGAAGGCGAGGACGACGCCGACGGCGGTGCCGGTCCCGTCGGTCGAAGCGCTGTTCGTGGCGTCGATCGTCGCGCTCGACGATCCGATGACGTCGACGAACCCGCTCGTGCCGGAGGCCGTCAGGCTGCCGCCGCTGGCGTAGGCTTGGGTCTCGCCCAGGATGTTGTTGGTCGCAACGATGCCGTTGACGGCGATCCCGTTGTTCGTATTTGCGGCCGTCGGGCTTCCCTGGCCGGTGGTCACCGTGCTGGTGTTGGTCGCGGAAATCAGGCTTGCGTTCGTCGCGGAGATCGTGATGCCCCCGCCCTTCCCGACGCCGGCGTTATTTCCGCTGGTCAGCGCCTCGTCGTTCTCGTAGGCGATCGACGAGCTGTTGATCGTATTCAGCACGAAGATCGCGCCGACGCCGGTCGAACGCGTCCCCGTTCCCGTGTCAGCCGCCGTCGGATTGGAGTTTGTGTCGCCCGCGGGGGGACTGAGCTTGCTCGACACGAAGGCCGCGATCTGCGGCGCATACTGCAGCAGGCTCGAATTGGTGAAGGGCGCCCAGAGCCCGGCCGAGGGATTTGTGCCCGAGAAATTAACCGTTGCAAAATCGATCGAAACCGGGGCGAGCGGCTCGCCGCTGACCACGCCCAGCAGATCTCCGGTCGTTCCGAGGAAGATGTAATAGTTCGAGCCGTCGTAGGCGATCTGTCCCGGCGCGACCATCTGCGTCCCGGAATTCCGGGTGTACTGATAGCCGTTGGCCATCTGGTTCGCGTATTGAGACAGCAGGCTGCCGTCTTTGGAACCGGGAGCGCCGGTCTTCTGCACCGTGGCCGACGCGGCCTGGGTGTCGCGCGCATCGATTGTGGACTCGTTCGAGGCGAGGATCGAGATGGCGCCGCTCGCCGTCACCGAAGCGGTCGTCGAGGTTGTGACGTAAGCCTGAGCGGAGTTGCTGATCTCGTTC
This sequence comes from uncultured Alphaproteobacteria bacterium, assembly GCA_963748545.1. GTDB lineage: Bacteria > Pseudomonadota > Alphaproteobacteria > Rhizobiales > Beijerinckiaceae > Roseiarcus. The sequence goes on along the minus strand of CAVVJO010000003.1, from coordinate 77,002 downwards.
GTGGCCAGGATCGCGCCGACCGAGGTGCTGCTCGAGTTGTTCAGCGCAGCCGCGAGCGACGAGGTGGTGTTGGTCGTCGTCGCGTCGATCGTCGTTTCGAGCGACGCCGTCACCGACACGTCGCCGTCGCTGGCGGTCAGATCCGAATCCTGCGCGTAGGCGGTGACGTTGGTCTCAGGGCTCGCGCCCGGATGCGTAATCGTGCTGTTTCCGAGCAGGGCGTCGAACGCGTCGAACAGGACGTTGCTGGCCTCATAGCCGATCGAGTTGAAGGCCAGCACGATGCCGACGGCAGCGCCGGAGCCGGTCGACGACGTTTGCGCGGCGGTGGTCGCATCGATCGTCGCCGTGTTCTCGGCGTCGATTGCAAGCGCGCCGGCGTTCACGGTGATCGTACTCGAGACGACGTCCGCGGCCGCGGAATTCTGAAGCACGTTGGTGGCGATGATGGCGTTGACCGCGAGGCTCTTTCCCATCCCGCTGGTTGTCGCCGAGACGACGGTGCTGTCGTTCGTGGCGTCGATCGTCGCGTTGTCGATCGCCTCGATCGTCGCGCTGCCGGCGTTGATCGTGGCGTTGGTCACATAGGCTTGGGTCGCCGAGATATCGTCGTTAAGGACGAGGACGCCCCCGACCGCGGTCGCCGACGACGGCGAACTCTTCGAGTTGTTCGAGGACGTGTCCGGAGGCGTCGTCGCCACACCGTTAGGCGCGGCGTTCGCGACGGAAACCGGCTTCCAGTAATTCAGGTTCGTATAGTCGGTGTCATAGAGATTGACGGACGTCCCGGTTGCGCTCCCGTCGGAGGCGGCCGGCGCGCCCAGGTACTGGTACGTCTGGCCCTCCTGACCACCGATCACCGTAAAGTTCGCGTTGCCCGTGATCGACGCGTCAGTAGAAAGGTTGACCCCGGTCAGGTGCGAGGTCCCGATGTAGCGATACAGGGTGGTGACGCTGTTGATGACGTCGGCGATCACGTCGCCTGGATTGATCGTCACGTTCTTGTTGGAAGGCGACGAGCCGACCGTGTAGTTGACGGCGTCGTAACCCGCCGGCAGGGCGACCGTGTCGCCGTAGTAGAGGGCCTGCGTGTTGGTCGCGCCGCCGGCCGACGTCGGGGCGAGGTAGGCTGTGGCCGGGCGCCACGTCGTGGTGTCGGCGTAATTCGAGGCGTTGAGATCGACCGAGGTCCCGGCAGCGCCGATGTAAACGTAGGTCTGGCTCTGTTGGCCGCCAATCTGGACGAAGTCCGTCGGATCGCTGGTGATCGCCGTGTCGTTCGTGAGGTCGACATTCGACTTCTTCGAGGCCCCGACGTACCGGTAGAAGTTCGCGGCGTCCGCGATCACGTCGCCGGGATTTAGCGTCACGTCGTTGTTCGTGGCCGGACTGGCGCCCACGGTGTAGGCGGCCGTGAGATAACCCGCCTCAACCGACACCCGGTCTCCGGGGTTCAGCGATTGTGTGTTTGAGATGCCGGTCGTCGGCGCGGAATAGTACGTCTTGGGCGTGGCCCAGTCCGCGCCGGTATAGTCGGTGTCGTTCAGGTCGAGGGTCGCCGGCGCCGAACCGATGTAGGCGTATATAGCGCCCGCCGTTCCGCCGATAACCTTGAAGTCGGCCGGGTCGGCCGTGATCGCGGCGTCCGTCGTAAGGTCGAAGGTTCCGCCGGATCCGACGTAGCGGTAAAGCGTGGCGCCGTCCTGGATCACGTCCCCGGGCGTGAGCGCTTGCGTCGTGCTCGCGGTCGTGCCGACGGTAAAGTCGACCGTGTCGTAGTTGACGCCGAGTTGGACAGTGTCCCCCGCATTCAACGTCCGCATGTTCGGGGCGCCGTTGGATGGCGTCGCAGAATAGGTCGGGTTGGACGCGCCGTTGGCGACGGCCCAGGCGAGCGTCCCGGTCCCCCCGTCGCTGCTCACGATGGCGGCCGAGACCAGCTTGACGTTGGAGAAGATTCCCGAACCGTCGGTCGCCGTGACGACGAGCGCGCCGGTGGCGGTTATCGCCGGCATGCCGGTCCCGTCGATATAGGCGATCGCGCTGCCGTCAACCTTGTTCGATGCGAACACGCCGCCGAACCCGTTGCTTGACGCGTCGTAGAGATCGGAGGTGGTCGAGGTCGCCGCGTTGCTGACGGTCGCGTTGACCTGCTCGCTGCTTTCCGCGGTGACTGAGAACCCTCCCGTATCGCCCGTAACCGTCACGCCTTTGACGAAGGCCGTCGCGTTGTCCGGTATCGGATTCGAGAGATAGGTCCCGCCGACGAGGTCGTCGATCACGTTGAAGAGGAAATTCTCCGGCGCGTAGCCGATCGAGTTGAAGGCGATCGAGAGGCCGAACGCGGTCTGTGAGCCGCCGCCGCCGGTCGAGGAGGCGACGAGCGTCTCGGCGTTGAGTTGCGAAGTGTCCTCTGCGTCGACCACGACGCCCGAGGCGCCGGCGTTCAGGGTCGCGCCCTGGATCGAGGCTTGCGCATTGCCGAGCACGAGGTTGGTGTCGATCGCGCCGCCGATGGCGAGACCGCCGCCGCTCGTCGTGTTGCCGTTCTTCGAGCCGTTGCCTCCGCCGGTGGAGGTCAGGTTGCTCTGGGTGACGGCCGAGATCGAGGCGGCCTCATTGGCCCTGACGCTGATCCCCGCGCCGCCGGTGATCGTCGCAGCGACGTTGATCTCCGCATAGGCGTCGCCGCGGACGTCGTTGAGCACGAACACCGCGCCCACCGCCTTCGATTCGGCGTTCGAGGCGTCGGTCGAAGCCGACCCGTCGCCGCCCTTTTGCCAGAGTTTCGTGTCGGCGTAGTCGGTCGCCGTCCCGGTGCCGCCGCCGAGATTGAGGCTGTCGCCGGTGTCGGGCGTCTGGGCGTTCCCAAGATAGGTGTAAACCGTCCCGCTGACGTAAACCTGATCGCCCTTCTTGACCGTTTGGTCTCCGGACTTGTCGGTAAAGCTGTAGTCGCCGGAGAGCGCGCTCGCGGCGCCGCCCGCCGAAGCGGTGGAGCTGACCGTGATCGAGGACGAGGCGCTGAGCGTCGACCGATCGGTCGCGCTGACGCCGACGATTCCGCCGGTCGCCGTGACCGACGACGTGTCGAGCGCCGTTCCCGGGTTTTTCGCCAAAGCGTCCGGGGACGTGCCGATGTAGGCCTCCGTCTCCGAGTTCGATCTTGTTGGTCGCGAGCACGCCGCCGACGGAGAGAGCCGCCGTCGCGCTGCTGTTGCCGGCCGTCGCCTGATTCCCGACGCTGGCCGTGATGGTCGCCTGTCCGTTCGCCGTCAGGGTGACATCGCCCGAAGCGGTCACCGTCGAGGTGTCGATATAGGCCAGCGTCTCGTCCGGCGTCGCCGAACCCAGAAGCTGGTCCGTCCCGATCAGGGCCGCGAGCGCCAGCGAAGCAAAATTGTCGTCCTGCCAGCCGATGACGTTGAACGCCGCCTCGAGCGAGAAGCCGATGCCGTCGGCCGTCAAGGCGCTGGTCTCGGTCGCAGTGATGGTCGAGTTGCTTTGCGCGCCAAGCGCGACGTCGCCGCCGGTCGCGGTGACGGTCGAACCCGCGATGTAGGCCGTCGCTGCCGCGACGGCGCCCGTCGCGCCGGGCGCCGCCAGCGAGCCGGTCACGTGATTGGTGGCGACCACCCCGCCGAAGCCATTGCCGCCGGCCGCAGTCGTCACGACGCTCGAGTTCGGTCGCCGTGATCGTGGCGGCGTCGTTGGCCGTGATCGAGACGCTTCCGCCCGTAACCGTGGCGTTGTTGATGTAGGCCGAGGTGGAGCTTTCGATGTTGTTGTAGTCGAACAGCACATACAGGTTGAGCGAGGTGGAGCTCGGGGCGCTGACGGTTTCGCCCGACGCGGCGCCCTTAGAGGGCTCGGCGGACTTGGTCTCCGCCTCGTCCGCGACCTTGGACTTGACCGCGTCGTTCTTGGCCGGGTCCTTACCTTCAAGAGCTCCGGTCTTCTGATCCTTGAGCTGGTCAGCCGACATCGGCTTCCAGTACTCGAGGTCGGTATAGGCCATGCCGCTCGGGGCGGAGAGATCCACGTCCGCCGTCGTCGTGCCCATGAAGCGATAGACGATGATCGTGCCGTCCGCCGCCTGAACCGCAATCTGGTCCCCGAAGTTGAGCGTTTCTTTCCCCGACAGGTTTGTGTATTTATAGCTTTGTTGAGCCAAACCCGCGTAATCGTTGGCCGGGCCTGCGGCGGCTGGCGTGCCGAGCGCCGTCATGGCCGACGAGGTTGTAATCGTTGCGCTGTCGGCCGCCGAGACCGTCACGGCGCCGGTCGCGCTGACCTTCGTGCCGCCGGCGGCCCCCGTATTGTCGACGTAGCTGGTGACCGAGGTCAGGATTTGATTGTCGGTGAAGACGGCCGAGGCGTTGAAATTCAGGCTGCCGTCGGAAGGTTCGACATCCGAAAGCGTCGCGTTGGTAACCGTGGCGTTGATCGTCTCGGTCGAAGTCGCCTCGACCGTCAGAGCGCCGGCCGAGCCGACGCTCGAGCCCTCAATATAGGCCGTCGTCAGGGTCGGCGCGGAGCTTCCAACCACGTTACCGCCGGCGATCGTATCGACTGTGGAATTGAGCAGATTTCTGGAAGTCGGCGCCGATCGTGTTGTCGGCCAGAATGACGCCGATCGAAATGCTGTTTCCGCCCGAACTGGAGACCGCGCTCGCCGTCGATGCGGTGATCGTCGACGAATTGGTCGCTTCGACGTCGACGTCGCCGGACGTCGTCGTGATGCTGCTGTCAAGAATATGCGCGTCCGCGTTGCCGAGGATTTCATTGATCGCAATCGATCCATTCACCGCGAGGCCGGTCGAGGTGCTCGCCTTGCTCGAGTCCGAGGCGTTGCCGCTGCCGTAGCCCGACGCGGCCGAAGCGGTCGCTGTCGCGTCGAGCGTCGCCGTGATCGTTTCGTTGTCGTTGGCTGTCACTGCAAGCGACGCGCCCTTGACGGTCGAATTCTCTACGATGGCGTACGCGCCGCTGTGGACTTCGTTGAGCACGACGATGCCGCCGACCGAGGCGCCGGTCGAGGAGCCCGAACCCGACTTGCTGTCGGAGCTCGACTGCAACTGCGCTTTCGGAACCTGATACCAGTAGCCGAGGTCGTAATAGTTCGAATCAGTCGCGTCCGGCGTCGTGACTACGGCGTTCTTGATCGCGGCGCCGGTCTTGCCGTCGTACAGCGTCCCGTCAGCCAGATTGACCGCCGTTCCGCTCGGACCCATGAATTTGTAGACGGCGCCCTCAATCACCGAGATCGCCTTCCAGTCCGCGGTCGTGTAGTCCTGCTGCTCGAGATCGACCGACCCCAGCGACGTCGTTCCGACATATTCGTAAACCTGGCCGGAGACGCCCTTGGCGCTCGGATAATTGGACGCAGGATCGACGTAGACGGTGTCGCCGGTGTTGATCGTCGCCATCTTCGGGACGCCGGTCCCGAACAGATTCGCGGTCGTGTAGGTCGCCTTGTAGAGAATCGTGTCCCCGAAATTCAGCGTCGTCGTCTGCTGGAATTGGGCTTTGTTGGCTGAAACGGTCGGCGTGTTGTCGGCGTTGCCGGGCTTCTGGGTCGACACGTAGGTCGTCTTGGGGTCGGTCAGCGCCGACACCGCCGACGTCACCAGCGTCGAATTCGAGGTGATCGAGGCGTTATTCTGCGCATCGACCGTAATGGCCCCCGCGGCCAGGACCGAGCTCTTCGGCGTCACCTGGTTCAGGAACGCGGTGGCCGCCCTGCTGACGCGGTTCGACCCCGCCACGCCGCCGACCGCGGCGGCCGTGCCGTCGCCGTTGGACGTGCTGGTCGACTGCGAAACGTTGGTGACGATGGCGTTCACCGTCTCGCTGGCGATCGCCTGAACCACCAGGGCGCCGGCGACCGACAGTTGGGCATTGGTGATGCTGGCGGTGACGTTGGAGGAGGTCGTGCCGGGGTTGGTGACGTCGGCCGGCGCATTGTCGGTCCAGAAGGCGCTCGACCCGAGGATGGTGCCGAGAGTCGCTTCCGCCAGTCCGCCCGCTGACGGCGTGATCGTCCAGCCGATCGCGTTGAGGGCGATGGTGCCGGAGGCGCTGATCGAGGTCGACGTGCTGCTTGCCACCGAACTTGTCTCGGCGCGCGACGTCACGGTGGACGAATCGCCCGCGAGCACCTGAACGTCGCCCGCCTTCGTCGTCGTCACCGCGGAGTTGCTGATCGTCGCCGAAACGGAGCCGTTGACGATGTTGGCCGCCAGCATGCCGCCGACCGCGCCCGACGTGTCGCCGCTCGTCGTGGCGTCGGCGACCATGATCGCATCGGACGACAGCGATTTGTTGTCGACAGCCTGAACCCGGACGTCGCCGCCGGCGACGGCCAGCGAGCCTGAACTGACCGTCGAGCCGGCGATGTCCGCGTCGATGATCTTGTCGACGGTGATGATCGAGCTCGTACGGTCGATTCCGATATTCACCGCCGAAGTCGAACCCGAGCCGTCTGAGTTGACCTGTGTGGCCGTCGCGGGATCGAAGTTTGGCGCGACCGACGACGTCGACAGCGTCGAATTGTCTTGCGCCTCGACCGACAGGCCGCCGCCCAGCACACTGATGTTGCTGTCGGAGACGGTCGCTTGAACGCCGCCGTCGACGGTGATCGTCGACAGGTGGCCGAAGTCCAGATAATTGGTCGCGCTGACGGCCGAAAGCGACAGGCCGCTGGCGCTAACGTTGACGCCCGACAGTTCGACCGAGGTCACGTCGCCGTTGTCGCTCGCGCCGGTCGCGTTGATCTCGACGCTTCCCAGACTCGTCGATGTCTCAGTGTTGCTGATCGCTCCGCCGCTCGTCGCGACGAGGGCGATGTCGCCGCCGTTAGCGTAGAGCGTGTCCGGCGCCCCGGTCGACGGGGCTTGCGTCGCAGACGGGTCTCCGACCGTGACGCTTGTCGTGCGGGACAGGTTGTCGGCGCTGTCGACCGCGCTGAACAGCAGCACATTGTCGAAGACCGGCAGCTTGGCGGGATCGTCGAGCGTGAGCGCGGTTGTGACGTTGGTGTTGTCGGTCGCGGCGAGAAAAGCCGCGTCCGGTTGAGACGCGGAAACCGTTCCTGCGCCAACCGCAACCGAGGCCCCCAAATCGACGGTCACCGTCGTCGTATTGGTGTCGTTGACCGTGACCGGAAGCGAATAGAGGCCGTTGCCGATCCCCGCCCCGACATGGTCGGCGGTGATCGTCACATTGACGTTGGTGTTGGCCTCAGCGTCGAGCGTGGCCGCGTCGACCGTCGCCGTCGAAGATAACGTGACGCCCGACGCATTGTTCGTGGTCACCGTGACGGCGGTCAGCAACAAGGCGTCGCTATTGTCGATGCTGTCGTTGACCGTGACGTTGGACTGAAGCACGACCGCGCCGGTCGCATCGAGAGTCCCGTTGACCGTCACTTGCGCGCTGTTGGTCGTTTGCGCGGGGGTGGCCGGCGCAATCGAGTCGCTGGTGACGAGTTTGGCGGAGGTGTCGGTATTGGTGATCGTCTCCTGCGAGCTGGAATTGGCGATCAGCGAGATCGTGCTGCCGGTAATGGTGACGCCCTGATCGACGGTGATCGACGCCATTTCCTGCTGGGGAACAATGCTGTTGCTTCCGAGCTGCGAGGCGGTGATCGACTGCGTGTCCGAACTCGTGACCGTGGCGGACACGCCGGCCGAGTCGGTGATGTTTCCGGCGAATTCGATCGAGGCGCCGTCGCCTAGGATATTGAAACTCGCGCCGGAATCTTCCGTATTGAAATTGAGCGTGTTGACGGTGAGCTTGTCGCCGCTCAAGAGCGTCAAGTTGAAGGCCAGCGGCGCGGGCTGCGATTGCGGTTCGGCGAAATATTGAGTCGCGTGGCCGGACTCGTCGAGTTGGAAAGAATGATTGCCCGCGTTCCAGGACAGGGTGCCCGTGTCGTTGCTCCCCAGGAAGCTGACGTTTTGGGGGTCGACCGTAATGGACTGGACGTCAGCAAAATTCAGCGCCTGCCCGTCGAGGCTGATGGTGTCGTACTGAGGACCGACGGACGTCGTCTCGGTCGTGTGCTGCCCATTGTCGAAGATCAGCGCATTCTTGCCGCCCGCGCCGCCGTCGAACACGCCTGAGAGCGTTCCGCCCTGATCGACGGTCAGCGTGTTGGCGCCGCCGCCAGCGCCGCTGAGGTTCTGCACCCCGGAGAAGGTCAGGTCGACGCCGCCGCCGGCGACTTCGCCGGCGTTCGCGCCGGTCAGCGTCCAGTTGGTCGCGCCGGGATTGTCGAAGACGACCGTGTTTTGACCGCTTCCGCCCGTGAACGAAATCTTCGGCGCCGTCGTGTTTCCGAACGAGGCTTCGTCGATGGTGAGCGTCGTATTGCCGGTCCCGCCGGCGATCGCGATCGCCGAAACCTGGCTCAGATCGCCGAACGCCAGCACGGCGTTGCCGTTGCTCTGATCGACGATCTGGACCCGCTGGACGGCGACGCTCTGGTTGTTCACCTGCTCGGTGGCGTTGACCAGTTCAACGATCAGGCTGTGATCGACAGGAAGCAGGCCCGTCTCGTGCGCAAGGTTGAGCGACAGCACGTCCGCATTGAGCAGCAGGCGGGGTTCCAGCGGATCGAACACGATCCGTTCGGCGACCGGCGCTCTGCGCATGACCCGCGCGCCCATCCGCGGGAACCATCTCGAGGCCCCCGCGCGTCTGCTGCTTGACTTTGGCTTTTGCTTCGCCGGCCTGCCGAACAATCCAATAGATTGAAATGGGTATGCCACCAGAGCCACCTATTCTGACGGCTGTTGAAATCGCCGCCAACAGAACACGTTGAATTCGAAAACTCGAAGAATATGTCGCTCGTGCGCCGGCCGCCGACGCGGGGCCGGCGATTTTTTAGGCGCCGAGTGGAGCCGGCTCGCGATCGTGTCCCCACCCGATCGGCAGGGCATCCGGTTTTTCCGCAAGCGGCAGCCGCTCAGCCGTCGGCGTGAAATTGCGTTGCGAATGCAGGTGCTCGTAGATCAGATCGAGGTCGCCGCTGACCGCGAGCCGCGAAAGGTTATCGCCCGACAGCGCCTTCAGACGCTCCCGGTTTACCGCCTTGAACCCGCCGAGACTAATCCGTTGGCCGTCGCGCAACGTAAACCGCGCCTGCATCGATTCGAGGAGATCGAGATCAACCAGACGCCGGCAGAACGCCCGCGTGGCCTCAAACTGGGCCTGGTAGGCCTGGAGGAAATTCAAGACGGTCTGAAGATACTGGGTGCGCGCGCCCTCGGCGTCGAACAGCCGCTCTCCGACGCCGTTCCAGTTCACGCCTTGATAGGATTCGTCGATGCAAAGGGTAAACGACGATCCGTCTCCGGTGGAGAACACGAACGGATAGCGTCTCACAAACGCCGGGACATATTTGCCCGTCCATGCGCCGCTTTCGTCCACATGGAGGTTCTCGTTGTCGCGCACACCCAGCAGGGCGGCCGGCATCACCTCGGAATCGTCGCCAGTGAACACGATCGGGTATTCTACGCTCGCCAAATTAAATTCGACGGCCATCAACGGCACCGAATTCACGTCCCTCGCGAAGGCGTAATCCTTGCCCGCTTTTATGGAAACGTCACGGTGCTGATTCACCGTGACCGGGACGGCTCGCTCATAAATCAATAATTGCCTTGCCACCTGGCGCCTCCAACCGTTCACTCTTTGCCGAAGACGAACACGTTGTGGACTTTTTTGCAACTACTTTCTTCTGATAAATTCTGAAAAATGAAAAACATCCGAAAACCCGGCTGATTATTCAGTGGGCAACGACGGAAAGCAAAAAACTCAGCCTGACTGCGGCTGCATGAGGTTGCGTCGCGTCACGCTAATTCTGACAAACCATAGAGATTACCCCGCTTCGGCCAGGGTCCCGTTCTGATAAAGACGATATCTGCCCGCGGCGCGCGGCGCCTTCAGGCCGGACGGGGCCGATCGATCTCTCTGCTGAGATGCGTCGGCCGCGAACCCTTGTTATTTCGTCAGCTCGGGCGCGGTCCCCGCCCAAGCTTCCGACCGAGTCAGTAGCTGTAGCGCAAGCCAGCCAGCAAGCCCCACCCCTGGATATTCGATCCGACCCGGAGATCCGCCTGCACGTAGGAGGTGATTCCCGCCTTGGGCGCCTGCGCGGCGAATCCCAGGGCGACCTGGCCGAAGGTTCCCACGCTGCTCGACGTAATTGCCGGCACCGTTTGAAGGCCGTTCGCCCCGACCTGCCAGAATTGCTCGGTGGTCGTGCCCTGGAATTCGCGCCACACGTTCACCTGCCCATAGGGCACCACGAAGAGACTGTCGTTGAACGCGTAGGCCTTGGACAGGCGCAATCCGACCCTTCCGAGCGTGCTGTCGAGAGGATTGAAGGTGAAATAGGTGCCCGGCGCGACCAGCGGCGAGGCGTTCAGGCTGTTGACGGTGGTATGGGTCACGAACACCGCCGCCGAAGGCGTCACGATAAAGCCTTCGCCAAACGGCGGGAACGGGAACTGCTGCGAGATGTCAGCCGAGAACGTATCGCCATGGGCGTTGAGCTGGGCGTTGTTCAATCCGAGGTCGAAGTTGTTCAGGTTCATGTCGTAGGTGGCGTTGCGCCACTGCACGGTGCCCGCAAAACCGTTTCCGGTGACTGCGGCGTAGAACCCGTAGAACGGCATGCTGGCGCTGCCCGACACGTCGAGCGGGCCGCCGAGCGGGTCGCTCGAGTTTTGCAGGCTCGAATAGCCCCAAGCCTCGCCGCCGGTGACGCCCAGGTGCGCGTTCCAACCGGTGGCGTTGATGTTGTAGAGCCCTTCGTCCAACCCGAGCTGGACGCCGCCGGTCGTCGACTGGAACCGGCTGTTGACCCCCGGCGGATAAAGCGCGCCGCCGCCGGTGCTTGTGGTTTCGTTGGTCATCTCGGCCGCGCCGCCGCGCGACCACACGCCGCCGTACCAGTAGTTCGCCGTCGGATTGACAGGAGCGCCGAGGAAGGCCTGGGCGTTCTGGAAGAACGAGGTGTTAAGCGCGGTGATAAGCGAGCTGATCTGATTGGCCGGCGCGGAGATCGCGCCGAGCTTCAGCTGCTGAGCGATACCCGTGTTATTCGGCGTGGCGACGTAATCGTAGAGCCCGGTCGCGCTCGCCCCGGCGAGCGCCTGCGTCGCGTTCGGCGCCAGGGGGATAGACGCGTTGGAGTAAAGCAAAACGCGATTGGGAACGGTCCAGATCAGATTTGTCGGGTTCGACAGAGTGCCGGTGATGTTCGTTGAGGCGTTTGCGGTCGAACCGGATACTTTGATGAAGTTCGACGCGCCGGTCGTCAGGTCGACCGGCACCGTGATCGGACCGGCCAGCGAACCGTTCAGAACCAGGGTCTTCTGCGGCGACCCGACAGGCGCGGGCATCAGGGTTCCGTCGGAGACGTTGAAGACGCCGCCGTACGGGTAGGGTTGCCCGGCCTTCGGCTCCGCGCCGTTGTTCACGGTCACGTTGCCGTTGATCACGCCGAGCGCGTTGACCACCGCCTGCCCCGGTCCCACGCTCACGTTTCCGGTGATAACGCTGGTCGGCGCATAACTGTTCACGACGCCGCCGGCGACGTTCAAGGTCGCGTTGAGCGTGCGGTTGTTGATGAGTGTCCCCGCGTTGTTGATGAATACGCCGCCGTTCATTGTGCCTTCGTTGTCGACCACATTGGCCTGACCGGTGGCGTTCGAGCTGGTGGCCACGCCGCCGTTGTTGGTGAAGGCGCCCGACCAGGACAAGGTTGCGTTGTTCACGATCGTGCCGCCGTAATTGGTGGCGTTAACGGCAGTATAGACGCCATTGTTCGTGACTAAGCCGTAGTTGTTTAGGTCATCGTTCAGCGTGCCGTTGTTGACGATTGTGCCCGAACTGATGTTCGTCACGCCGCCCGCTGAAGCGTCGAGCGTGGCGCCGGAGGCGACGACGATCGAACCGGCGTTGGTCAGGAGGCCGGACGACGAGGTCAACGTGAAACTGCCGGAATTGACGTCGAACACACCGGCGCTTTCGTTGAAGAACGTGCCGTTGCCGGTGGTCGCCCCCGTCACCGTAAACTGGTTCCGGTTGTCGATTGGTCCGTTCAGCTGACCGCCGGACGCATTCACCGTGCCGGTGTTGGTCAAGCCATTCTGCAGGGTCGCTCCAGCAAAGTTATTGAAGGTGTTGACGTTGATCAGCGGTCCATTGATTAGGCCGCCAGCGTTGTTGTTAAGCGTCGTGACGCTCTGAAAGACGTTGCCGTTGGTGGTGATCGTTCCACTGTTGTTGAAAATCGGAACGGCCCCTGCCCCGGTGAGATTTCCAGTGAGATTAAACTGCCCGCCAGCATTGTTCTGGATGTTGCCGCTGATCGCGCCCGAGGCATTCACCGTGCCCGTATTGATCACGCCGTGCAAAATAGTCCCAGTTGTGGTGAACGTACCGCCGGTATTATTGGTGACGCCGCCGTTCAGCGCGCCCTCGTTGGTCGCAAACCCGGAGTTGGTCAGCAGGCCGCTGACCGCGCCCAGCGACGAATTGTCGAATCCGGCAACCAATCCGACTCCGTTCGAAGAATTCGTCACCGCCCCGGTTATGGAGCCGCTATTGGAGAACGTGCCGCCTGTGATGCTCACCGTCGGGACGATCGAAGAGCTGGTAATGCTTCCCAGGTTCGTGAACGCCCCGCCCGTGACGCTGACGGTGTCGATTGTCCCGCTGCTCGTGAACTTCCCGGCGGTGCTGGTGACGCCGACGCCGTTCGTGTTGCTGATCGAGCCCTCGTTGGTCGCCGAGCCGCTATTGAGGACGCCGCCGGCCACCGTGCCCTGGTTGTCGAACCCGACGGTCGTATTAACGCCCGTCGAACTGTTGGTCACCGCAGGCGTCGTCGAAGACGCGGCGTTCACCGTCCCCTGATTGATCAGGGACCCGCCGCTGACGAGCGCGCCGGTGATGATTCCGTTTTGCTGGTTGGTCGCCGTCCCGGCTGTGTTGTCGAGCCCCTCGCCACCGGCGCCGCCGCTGACTGTCGGGCCGGAGTTGGTGAACGTCCCGGAGTTGATGACCCCGTAGCCGCCCGCCGTGCTATTGGTGATCGAACCTTCGTTGGTGGCGACGCCCGAGTTCGTCAAACCGCCCTGGACAAGCGCTCCGCTCGCGTTGTCGAAACCGGGCGCCCCGTTTGTGCCGGCCTGGTTGTTGACGGCGCCGGTGATCGTGCCGGCGTTGCTGAGGGACCCGGCCGTGATGGTCGCCGTGTCGATCGTGCTGCCGAAAGTGTTGGTCGCCGCCCCGACCGTGGACGCTCCGGCCTGGACAATCAGGCCGCCGCTGACCGTGCCTGTCCCAAGAATGGAGCCGTTGACGAACGTGCCGCCGCTGACTGTGACGCCGTTGTTCACCGTGGCGCTGTTCGTGAAGGTCCCGCCGTTGTTGGTGACGCCGACGCCGGCGCCGTTGGCGATCGTGCCTTCGTTGGTCGCCGTCCCGGTATTGGTCAAGCCGGCGGTGACCCCGCCCTTGTTGTCGAAGGTTCCAGCCGCGTTGTCGACCGTGTCGACGGTTCCGCCGACATCGTTCAGGAACCCCCCGCCATCGTTGGTCGCCCCACCGACGATGGAGCCCCGGTTCGTTGCGTAGCCGCCGAGGATGTTCAGGCCGGCCGTGACGTTGGCGTTGCTCTGGTTGATGAACCCCGGCGAGCTGCTTGAGCCAGCCGAGACCGTCACCGTGTCAATCGTCCCGCCCGTCGCGTTAACCGCCTGGCCGCCCGTGACGCTCAAACCCCCGGTGACAGAGCCGCCCAGGTTGTTGGTGAAGCTTCCGCCGCTGTTGACGACCCCGCCCGCGATCGAGCCTTCATTGGTCGAAGTTCCCGAGTTCGTCAGGCCGCCCGTGACCCCGCCGGCGCCGGTCCCGGTCGACTGGTTATCGAAGGTTCCGTTGGTCGCAACCGTCACCGTGTCGATCGTCCCGCCCGTCGCGTTGACCGCGGTTCCGCCATTGACGAGCAGTCCCTGGGTGACCGTGCCGGAGTTCTCAAACGTTCCGCCGTCGTTGGTCACCCCGACCCCGTTGGCGAACAGGTTGGGCGCGGTCGTGTTGTTCCCGATCGTGCCGGCGTTGTTCACCGTTCCGTTGGCGTTGACAAGGCCGCCAGTGACCGAACCGTTCGGAGCGTTGTTGTTGAAAGTGCCCGGCCCGAACACGCCCCCGTTCTCGACAGAACCCTGCCACGCGCCGTTGTTGTTCACCGTCGAATAATTCTGAATGCCGCCAACCCAGGTGCCGTTGTTCGTCAATGCGGTGCCGTCGTTGTTGACGTTCGCGGTGATCGTGCCGCCATTGATGATCGTCCCGGAATTGGCGATGATCTGGTTCGGCACGCTGACATTCGCGCCCGATTGCACATTCATTGTTGATGACGAGGCTACGGTCACCGTTCCATCGAAGGTCGCGGTTCCGTAGATGGAGGTTGTCTCGTTTGGGCCGCTGATGCTCAGGCCGCCCTTCACAAGCGTGAAGGAGGTAAGGCCTGCGGCGTCGCCGATTTGTCCGCCCTGCATGGAGAGCGGCGAGCCGTTCTTTACCGTCAGCGAGCCGTCCTGAATGGCGGCGTTATTGACTACGACGCTGTCGAAGGTCTGAGCGTGGCCCCCCAGGTCGAGCGTACCCCCGTTCACGTTCGCCGCGACGGACAATGTGTTTGTCGTCCCGAGAAGGACAGTCCCCGCGCCGGCCGCAGAGCCGAAATTGAGAGTTCCCGACGTCGCCGTGATCGCGCTGCCGATCGTCAGCACGTGCCCGCTCGTCGAGGCGATCGTCCCCGTACCGCCCGGGCTGAGCGTGATCGTGTTGGGCGAGGACAGCGTTCCCGTGACGTTGCCCAAGAGGGCTCCGCCGCCCGAAAGCGTTACGCCGCCTGATCCGAGCGCCGTGGTGGTGTCGATCTGGAGCGTCGCGCCGTTGCCGATCGTCGTCCCGAGCGAATAGCTGTTCGCGCCCTGGAACTCGACCGTGCCCGTATTGCCAGGGCTGCCAATGACCACCGCAATGGTGCCCGTGCCCTCGACAATGGCGTTCGCGGACTCGCTGCCGGTGATCCCCGGGGTCGCGCTGAGCGTCACCTGTCCTGATTGGCCGGAGAGCGCGCTGTAGGGAGCCTGCGTGTCTATCGGGTGGGCGGGAGAAAAAAGAAAGGAGCTATTGGGCGGGACGGTCGTTCCCGCGGCTAGCGCCGGCGCTCCAGCGCACAGAAGGAGCGCGACGATCGACGCTCCGCCCAGCATGCCCCCCCGAACTCCGCCCCCGCCTTGACCAAACCCGCCTGCGCCGCGCGAACACCCGAAGCTCTGCTGCATCGTCGCCATCCCAAAATAAATTACTTAAGTGGACCGCTTTACAAAAAGCGCAACGCGCCCCACCGCGAACGCAAGCTCGCGGAATTCTCACTGCGAATCCGAGGTACGCGCCGAACAAGTCAAACGCAATGCCTTTGTGGCGAAATGCGGCGACGACCCGGCGTTCGGGCGCCGAAGGTTCACAAGTGTGATGAAAACGACACATCAAGGCGGGGAAGCGGGGCCATTCTCGACGGGAATGACCCCGGGTTCGTCGAACGATCTCCCGCTGACATGTTCCACAAAAGCCTGGCTCGGCCAGTTCTTATTTCCGTTTTACAGGAAAAGACCCCTTTAAATTTCCCGCATTTAGTATGTCTTTTCTGCAGCTAAAGCCGAAACTGTATCGGTCAGGGCAGACGCCTTTCCGAAAGGCGTCCGCATAACAGCTGAATGCCCGCGGGAGGACGCCCGGAAACCAAGCCGGTCGCGCCCCATGCGGACTACTTGCCGATGTCCGCCAGGGCCTGAGCAAAGCCCTTCATGTTGACGGTGAACTTGGCGTCCGCGCCGCTGACCGCGCGAATTGTAACCTCGGTCGTCGCCGCGGCGCTGAGGCTCTTGACGACGGACTCCTCGAGCGGCAGCAGCGCCTCGCAATGGTCGGGCGCGCAGATCGAATAGCCGACCTTGCGCGCCTCCTTGTCGCCAATCTTGATCTCCATGCCCGCCGGGATCTGGACGCCCGAGGGGACCGAGATCGCCGAGGCGAGCTTGCCTTCCTGATGGCCGATCACCCAGGTGAAGATCACCCGCTGCGCCCCGGACTTGTCGGTCTGGGTGATCTTGAGGGCCGCCGAGCACAACCGCTTCGCGTCCGCCTGGTCGGTCTGGGCGCACGTGACTGTCCAATTGTCGTCGACGATCGTCTCGGCGCGGCGGATCTTCACCGCCTCGGCCGGCTGGGCGGGGGAACTCTTGTCCGCCGGTTTCTCCGCAGGCTTGGCGGTCTGAGCGAAGGCAGGCGCCGCGAAGGCCAGAAAAGCGACGGCCAGCGCGGACGTAAGGCCCTTCATACGCAACTCCTGCAAAGTCTTTACAAGTCGCGGCCCTGCTAAGCGGAACGCCGGTCGCCTGTCAATTCCGCATCCTGCCGCCCTGAGGCGTGTTGTGGGCGCCGTTTGGGGGTCAGTCCAATGGCCTTGCTGAAGCCGAGAATCCTGACCGCGGCATATTGCCTTCCGTCCCCGCGGCGTTATTGTAGGCCTATTGCAGAGAAAACGGGGAGCTGGTTTCATGGCCTCGAATAGCAACTCCGGACAAAAATTCATTTCCCGCAATCGCAAGCCCAGGGTCCATATCACCTATGAGGACCCCTACGATTCTGAAAAACTCGTTGAACTGCCCTTCGTCATGGGAGTGCTCGCCGATCTGTCGGGGAACGCCTCGTCGGTCGCAAAGCCTGACATGAACGATCGCAAGTTCTTGGACATCGACATGGACAATTTCGACAAGCGCATGGCCGCGATCGAGCCCGGCGTCTCCATGAAGGTGAGCAACAAGCTCGGCTCGGACGAAGGCGGGGAAAAGCTGTCGGTGAACCTCAAGTTCAGCAAGATGGACGATTTCTCTCCCGCGGCGATCGCGCGTCAGATTCCCGCCACGGCCAAGCTTCTCCAGGCGCGCGAACAACTCGCCAACCTTCTCAAATACATGGATGGGAAGGTGGCCGCCGAGGACACTTTGAAGAAATTGCTCGCTGACCCCGAGTTGATGCAGGCGATGAAGTCCAAACTCGGACAGAAGCCGTCGAGCGAGGGCTCGGCGGAGTAAGTATCAAAGGGGAAGACCATCATGGCGTCGCCACAGGAACAACAATCGGCCGCGGACGCCGCCCCGGCTGTCGCTGAGGCGGATGATTTCTCCGCTATTCTCAAGCAGAACTTCAAGCCCCGCACCGAACGCGCCGCAAGCGAGGTCGAAAACGCCGTCCAGACCCTGGTCACGCAGGCGCTGGCGGACTCGACCTTGGTCAAGGGCGAAGTGCTCGACACGATCGAAGAGATGATCGCGCGCCTTGACGAAAAGCTTAGCGCGCAGATGAACGAGATTTTGCACGCGCCTGAATTCCAGCAGCTCGAAAGCGCTTGGCGCGGGCTGAACTACCTCATCTTCAACTCCGAAACCGACGCGACCCTCAAGATCCGCGTGCTCAACGTCGGCAAGACCGAACTCTATCGCCATCTCAAGAGCTATCCGGGCGCGCGCTGGGATCAGAGCCCGCTGTTCAAGGCGGTCTACGAGAGCGAGTTCGGCACGCTGGGCGGCGAGCCCTACGGCTGCCTGGTGGCGGACTACGCGTTCAGTCATGCGGCGACGGACGTGCAGCTCCTGCGCGACCTCTCCAAGATCGCGTCCGCCTCGCTTGCGCCGCTGGTCACGGGCGTCAATCCGAACCTGCTTGGCATGGATTCCTGGCGCGAACTCATGAACCCCCGCGACATCGGCAAGCTGATGGACACGCCCGACTACGCGGCGTGGAAGGGACTGAGGGACGCGGTTGACAGCCGGTTTGTCGCGCTGTGCATGCCGCGGGTGCTGTCGCGTCTCCCCTATGGGGCCAAGACCGAGCCGGTCGAGGAATTCGCCTTCGAGGAGGAGACCGACGGCACAAAGGGCGAAAAATATGCGTGGATGAACGCCGCCTACGTCATGGCGACGAACATCAATCGCGCCTACAAGGAATATGGCTGGACGGTGCGAATTCGCGGGGTCGAATTGGGCGGCGAAGTGCTGAACCTGCCGACCCACACCTTCCCCACCGATGACGGGGGAGTCGAGTTGAAATGTCCGACCGAAATCGCCATCACCGACCGGCGCGAGGCCGAGCTGTCGAAGGCGGGCCTGATCTCGATCGTTCACCGCAAGAACACCGACAAGGCCGCCTTCATCGGCGCCCAGTCGCTGTATAAGCCCAGGTTGATGGACAAGCCCGAGGCGACCGCCTCCGAGAACCTGTCCGCCCGCATCCCCTACATGTTCGCGACCTCGCGCTTTGCGCATTATCTCAAATGCATGGTGCGCGACAAGATCGGCTCGACAAAGGAGCAGGATCAACTGGAGAAATGGCTCAACAGCTGGATTGTCCGTTATGTCGACGGCGATCCGAAGAATTCGAGTGAAGAAGTCAAAGCGCGCAAACCTTTGGCGGACGCCAAGATTACCGTCATCCCGAATGAAGAGAATCCGGGTTATTATTCCGCGAACGTGTACCTGCGTCCCCATTTCCAGCTTGAGGGGATGGATATCGGCATGAGCCTAGTTGCAACCCTGCCGCAATCCAAGGGGTAATTGTCTTCACTGTATGTTGGGTGCGTTTGAGTATCCGAGAATAGGTAGATTGGTCACCTGTAGTGAATTGCAATTGGATCAACGGCGATAGACGGCTCGTCTGTTCTCGCCGAATTCAAAAGGAGACTTGAAATGGCGGCGGTAAATTCCTTTCTCAAGATCGATGGCATCAAGGGCGAGTCGCAGGACAAAACCCATAAGGATGAAATCGAGATTCTTTCCTTCAGCTGGGGAGTTTCAAACGCCGGAACGGGCGGCTTCGGCACTGGTTCGGGATCCGGCAAGGCTGCGGTTTTGGACGCCACGTTCCTGAAGCACGTCGACAAATCGTCGGTGCCCCTGGCTAAGTACTGCTTCACCGGTAAAAGCGTGGGGGACGCCGATTTTGTCATGCGGAAGGCAGGCGGCGACAAGCCCGTCGAGTATTTGAAGTATAAACTGACCGAAGTTTTTGTCACCTCGGTTCAGCATTCCGGAAGTGACGGCGGCGGCATTGCGACCGAAAGCGTCTCTCTGAATTTTTCCAAGATTAAAATGACCTATACGCCCCAGAAGGCGGACGGTACAGCCGACGCGGACATCGACGGGACCGCCGACATCAAGGCGAACGATTGGACCTGAGTGCGACGGGCCGCGTACAGCCGTCTTGCAGGCGGAACAGGCAAACGCTGCAGGCCGATGAGGTCGGTAAGGGGAACGAGACGAGCGTGGCCGCAAGTCGGACGAGGGTCTCATGCGAACGGCGAGTTTGAAGGACGTTCGCGTTGAGACGCCAGCGATGCGCGTGTTCCGAGGCGCCCCGCGCCGCCGCGAGATGAGCGGCAGGCGGCTGTCCCTTCAGCGCCGCCGCCGCGAACGGAGGTAAGTCGTTGGCCGCGAAGCGCGACGTGACGGCGGCCCGACAGACCCGCGACCGGCTGGCGCCGCCGCTTATCTACGCCTTCCGCGCAGCGCATCAGGAGCGCGATGCGACCCTGCCGATCGACATCCGCGACAAGGGCGAGCGCGTCATCGCGTCTCGCCGCGCAGCCGTAAGGGCGCCGATAACGGAGGCCGAACTGCGCAAGCTCGTCAATTCCGATCTCGTCGCGCTGCTCAACACCACCAATTTCGAGGCGACCGAGGATCTCTCGGCGGCCCCGGAGGTTCGCAGTTCCGTGCTTAACTTCGGCTTTCCCGATCTCACTCACCGCTCCCTCGACGAGATTGGCGTGAATACGATCGCCGGGCAGATCGAGGCGGCGCTGCGCGCGTTCGAGCCAAGGCTGGCGAAAGGCTCGATCAAGGCGCGGCGGGACGACGCCGTGTCCGCCGACACGCTCAAGCTTCGGTTTCTGATCAACGCAGAGCTGCGCGTCTATCCCGTGAACGTCCCGGCCGCGTTCGTGGCGGAAGTGGAAATCGACTCCGGCAAAGTCCGAATCGATCGGGCTTGAAGCGATGAATCGGGAATTCCTGAAGTTCTACAATGAGGAGCTTGCGATCCTCCGCGAACAGGCGGCGGAGTTCGCGCAAGAATATCCGGGCGTGGCCGAACGGCTCGGAGGCCTGCTCGAAGACAGCGTCGACCCGATGATCAGCGGGCTGCTGGAGGGCGCGGCGTTTCTCGCCGCGCGCGTCCAACTCAAGCTCAAACATGAATTCTCGGATTTCACGACCAACCTGATCGACCAGCTTGCGCCCCACTATCTGGCGCCGACGCCGTCGTTCGTTCTTGTCCAGGCGACGCCGAAGTACGGCGATCCCTCGCTGCGCGAGGGCCGAACCATCGCCCGAGGCGCCAATTTCGATGCGACCTATCGCGAGGCGCAGCGCAACGTCGCCTGTCGGTTCACGCTGGTGAGCCCGATCACGCTCTGGCCGTTCGAGATCGCCAAGGCGGACTATATGACCGGGGCCGCCGCGGTGCAGGCCCTGGTCCCGGGCGCCAGCGCCGACTCCGTCGCGTGTCTGCGCTTGCAGCTCACGGTCCGTTCGGCCGCCAGGCCCGAAGACGAACCGGCCGACAAGGAGGCGCAGGCGCGGCCGGAGCTTCGCTTCTCGTCCTGCCGGGTCGGCGCGCTCCGATTTTACCTCCTCGGCCAGGAGACCGACGCCGTCGCCCTCTACGAGCAGTTGTTCGCGCACTGCCGCGGCGTCTATTTCCGGGCGCTCGATTCCTTCGGCGACCCCGTGGTCACGCCCGGGGACGCCGCGATGATTCGTCAAATCGGCTTCGAGGAGAACGAAGCCCTGATTCCAAACGACAACCAGCTCTTTCGCGGTTTCGATTTCCTGCGCGACTACTTTGCGTTTCCCAAGCGCTTTCTCGGGTTCGACCTGGTGGGATTGGGCGCGGTCGCCAGTCGGCTGGAGGCGAAGACGGTCGACATTGTCGTCACGTTCGACCACGTGAAGAGCCAACTCGCTGCAGCGGTCCGAAAAGACTTCTTCGCCCTCTACGCGGCGCCTGGCGTCAATCTTTTCACCAAAACGCTGGACCGTATCCCTGTAAAATCCAACCAACACGAGTTCCCGGTCATCCCCGACCGCAGCCGCTTGCTCGACTACGAAACGAACCGGGTGACCCGCGTCTTTGCGCACATTCCCGGCGCGCCGCAAAAGGTCCCCGTCGAGCCGCTCTATTCGGCGATGGCCGCGCGCAGCGCGACGGGTCTGTCCTATACGATCCGCCGTCTGCCGCGGCGGCGCACGACCGAGGAGAAGAAGTACGGACCGGTGTCGAACTACGCCGGCGCCGACGTCTTTCTGTCGCTCGGCGAACGCTCCGACCCCGACGAGCTTCTCCGCGTCGCTGAACTCAGCGTCGAAGCGCTATGCACCAACCGCCATCTCGCCGAGCGCCTGCCCGTCGGCGAAAGCGGCGCCGATTTTCGATTCCTCGACGATGTCGCGCTCAATGTACGCTGCCTTGCCGGACCCACTCCGGCGCGGGAGCCTCACATGACCGCTCTCGAGAGCAAGAGCGCAAACTTTTCCACCGGCGAGGTCGCGTGGCGCCTGGTCAATATGCTGAGCCTCAATCATCTCGGCCTGATCGACCGGGAGAAGGACGGCGCGACGGCGCTGCGCGAGACGCTCATTCTGTTCGCCGACGTCGCAGACAGCGCGACCGACCGCAAGATCCGCGGCGTGCGAAGCGTCACCGCGACGCCGATCGTGCGGCGGCTGCGGCAGCCGGAAGGCGCAGCCGCGGCGCGCGGCCTCGAGATCACCGTCGTTCTCGAAGAAAAGGCCTTTGAGGGATCCGGCGCGTTTCTCCTTGGCGCGATCCTCGACCGATTCTTCGCCGAATACGTCGCGATCAACCACTTCACCCAGACCGTGGCGCGCACGGTCGAGCGGGGCGAAATCATGCGCTGGCCGCCACGCCTGGGGCTTCGAGGCGTGTCATGACATTCCGCGCGGACCTCGTCGCCGAGCCCTGGAGGTTCGATGTTCTAAGCCTGCTCAGGCGGCTCGAGCGGGAGAATCCGGGAAAGCCGCGGATCGGCCAGGCGCGAAAGCTCGCGGACGCGTATGTCGTCCTCGGCGAGAATCCCTTTTTCGAGTTTCCGGACTCGACCATCGAAGCCGCGAGCATCGATCCGAGCGGCGTCGTTCGTCTGAAAACCCGGTTCCTGGGCATGTTCGGCCCACAGGGGGCGTTGCCCCTGACGACGACCGAAGAGGCGTACGGTTGGCTTCGCGAACGAGACGACGCCTTCCCGCGCTTCGTCGATATCTTCCAACGCCGGTTTCTCGAACTCTATTTCCGCGCATGGGCTGACGCGCACCCCGTCACGCAGAACGATCGACCCGATGACGACAGGTTTCGGACCTACATCGGCGCGATGATCGGCATCGGCGCGCCGGCTTTTGTCAACGCCGATTCCATTCCCGACCCGGCCAAGCTGGAGTTCGCCGGACTGCTCGCGCCGCGAGTCAAAAGCGCCTCTCGGCTCAGGTCGTTTTTGACGAGATTTTCGCGGACCCGAGTCGAGATCGAGGAGTTTGTCGGCGCCTGGCTGACGCTTGATCCGGCGGATCGAACACGGCTCGGCGCCTCCAACAGCCGCCTTGGCGTCGACTGCGTCGCCGGCGCCAGCATGTACACGGTTGGCGACAAATTTCGCGTCCGCGTGTTCGTGCGCAATGTCCAACATTTTCGTGAATTTCTTCCGGGCGCCCCGCTCGCACGGCAAATCGCCGACGCTATTTTCCTTTACATCGGAGCGGAATACGATTGGGATATGGAGCTGGCGATCCCGGCTGGCGAAATCACCCCCGTTCGCCTGGGCGAGGCCGTGCAGCTTGGCTGGACGAGTTGGATGGCGCCCAACTGGTCGAACACCGACGAGACGATCCGCACCGACGCGCGGTTCCACGTCGTCAGCCGCATTGCGCAACAGCGGGCGAAAACGAATTAGCGAGGGGACGGTCATGGGCGCAGACATCAGTGTCGAGTCGGTTGCCGGAAAACTGAACAGGGTCGGCTACGAGGCCTTTATCCTGGCCCTCCGGCAAGCCAAGACGGCGGGGAACCGCAACATCGAGCTCGGCCATTGGCTGTTCCAGATCCTTCAGAAGGACAAGACCGATTTCGCGCTGACTGCGGACCACTACAAGCTCAGCCGCGCCAAGCTGCTCGCTGATGCGACCATCGTCGTCAACGGCTTCAAGAAGAACGAAACGGAGATGCCCGGCATCTCCAACCAGGTCGCCGACGCGCTGGACCGCGGCTGGCACTACGCAACGCTGCTGTTCGGCGAGACGCAGATCCGCACCGGCCATCTGCTGGTCGCGCTGCTGAAGTCGATCGAGCTCAAGCGGGCGCTGGTCGGCGTGTCGCAGGAGTTCGCCAAGATCCCGGTCGACGATCTGGCGGTCAGCCATCGATCGATCTGGGAAGGCTCGGACGAGGGCAATCTGCGCCCCATGGACGGCTCGGGCCTTGCGGCGGCGAGCGCGGAAGGGACGACCGCGGCGCCCGGCGCGAAAGGCACGACCGCGCTCGACCGTTTCAGCCAGGACCTGACCGCCAAGGCGAAGTCCGGGACGATGGATCCGATCCTCGGGCGCGATGAGGAAATTCGGCAGATCGTCGACGTGCTGATGCGCCGTCGCCAGAACAATCCGATTCTCACCGGCGAGGCCGGCGTCGGCAAGACGGCCGTCGTTGAAGGCTTTGCCCAGCGGATCGCCGCGGGCGACGTGCCGCCGCCGTTGCGGGGGGTCAAACTCCACGTTCTCGACGTCGGCCTGATGCAAGCCGGCGCCTCCATGAAGGGCGAGTTCGAGCAGCGGCTGCGCTCGGTGATCGACGAGGTGCAATCGTCGCCGACGCCGATCATTCTGTTTATCGACGAGGCGCACACCCTGATCGGCGCGGGCGGCGCGGCGGGAACGGGCGACGCGGCGAATCTCTTGAAGCCGGCGCTGGCTCGCGGAACCCTGCGCACGATCGCGGCGACCACCTGGTCCGAGTACCGCCAGTATTTCGAGAAGGATCCGGCGCTCACCCGGCGGTTCCAGCCGATCCACATCGGCGAGCCCGACGTCGCGACCGCCGCGGTCATGTTGCGCGGACTGGTCGGCCCGATGGAGAAGCATCACAAGGTGCGGGTCACCGACGAGGCGATCGTCGCCGCTGTGAATTTCTCCAACCGCTACATTCCGGCGCGCCAATTGCCCGACAAGGCGGTGAGCCTGCTCGACACTGCCTGTGCGCGCGTCGCCATCAGCCAAAGCGCGAAGCCCGCCTCGGTCGAGGACGCGGAGGTCGCCATCGCCAGCCTCGAGAGCGAGAAGACCTCGATCGCGCGCGAGCGCGACCTTGGCGCAGCCAACGAAGAGCGCATTGCCGAGATCGACGGCAAGATTGCCGAGAAGCGCGAAAAGTTAGAAGCGCTCAAGGTCGATTGGGACAACGAGCGCAAGCTGGTCGAAGAAATCCTCGACTTGCGCGAGACCATCAACAAAGCCTCCGCTTCCAAGGCGGCCCCCGCAGCCCCATCCGGCGAGGCCGCCGAACCAGCCGCCGCGACGCCCGCCGCGGAAACGCCCGAACCCGCCAGCAAACCCAGGCCCGACGGCGAGACGCTGCGCGCCAAGGTCGGCGAACTCGGCAAGATCGCGCCCGAGAAGCGGATGATTTACGCCCATGTCGACGAGCAGGCGATCGCCTCCGTCGTTTCGGACTGGACCGGCATCCCGGTCGGCAAGATGGTCGCCGACGAGATCGAAACCGTCCTCCATCTCGCCGACATCCTCAACCGGCGCATCGTCGGACAGAGCCATGGCCTGCAGATGATCGCCAAGCGGATCGAGACCAACCGCGCCCGCCTCGACAATCCGAACAAGCCGATCGGCGTGTTCATGCTTTCGGGGCCATCGGGCGTCGGCAAGACCGAGACCGCGCTCGCGCTCGCCGAAGCGCTATACGGCGGCGAGCAGAACATCATCACGATCAACATGTCGGAGTTCCAGGAAGCGCACACGGTCTCGACGCTCAAGGGCGCGCCTCCCGGCTATGTCGGCTATGGCGAGGGCGGCCGGCTGACGGAGGCAGTGCGCCGCCGGCCGTACAGCGTCGTCCTGCTCGACGAGATCGAGAAGGCTCATCCTGACGTGCACGAGATTTTCTTCCAGGTGTTCGACAAGGGCGTGATGGAGGACGGCTCAGGGCGCCGCATCGACTTCAAGAACACGCTGATCCTGCTCACCACCAATGTCGGGACCGAGGTGATCATGAAGGCGGCGAGCAGCGACGCTCGGCCGGACCCTGAGGCGCTGGCGGCTGCGCTGAAGCCCGCCCTGCTCGAAGTGTTTCCCCCCGCATTGCTCGGGCGCATCGTCACGATCCCCTATTTCCCGCTTTCGGGCGAGATGCTCGCGGGCATCGTGCGCTTGCAGCTCGGCCGGATCGGCAAGCGGATCGAGGAGAACCATCGGGCAAAATTCGTCGCCGAGCAGAGCGCAATCGACCATATCGTGTCGCTATGCAACGACCCGGACGCCGGTGGCCGCGTGATCGACAACATCATCACCAACACGATCCTGCCGGCGCTGTCGCGCGAGGTCCTCAAGCGCTCGCTCGCGCGCGAGGAGATCCACGAAGCCAAGGTGTCGGCGGCGGACGGCGCGTTCGTCTACGCCGTGAATTGAGAACGCGGAGCTTGACCCCATGCCCAACCGTTTCGAGCAAGTCGACGAGGTCGTCGGCGACGCCATCACTCTCGTCCTGGAGCAGCGCCCGGACGGACAATGGGCCAAGGTCGTGTGCCCGAAGAGCGCGCACGTATCGTTCACCGCCGATCGGGTGACAGAGTCGATGCCGCCGAAAGACGCGCTCGCCGGCGCCGTCAAGCTCGCCAACGAGAAGACGCTCGCTATCGTCGTTCTCGATCCAGACGCCGTTTGGAAGAAGGAATGGGGCGAGCTCTATCGCGTTGAAGACGGCGACGAAGAGGGCGCCGAAGCGAGCGGCGCATGACCGGCCAGATCGGCGTTCAAGATCTCTCCTCGCTCACGCACGTCGGCGCTCGTTGAAGACAGGACTGACCCTGGCGGCGGCAGGCAGGCGATGAACGGCGTGCGTCCGCTCCCCTTCGAACCCCATGGGGGGCCGAAGGCTGTTCGTTGGAAGCCCATCTTTGCGCGGGCGCGTATTGTCGTTAGGTCGAAGAGCGCGAGACGCGCGCCAACTCTTGTGCGAGCGGGCGCGTGGCTCGTCGCCTTCGCCGCCTCGGCCACCGCGGCGCACGCCGAGTTCCGCGTCTGCAACAACACCCGGTCGCTGATCAATCTCGCGATCGGCTCGCTTGCCGGCGCCGACTACGCGACCGAGGGTTGGTGGACGGTGACGCCGGGCTCATGCGCCACGCCGATCCGCGAGCCGCTCGGCGGCCGCTACCTTTATCTCTACGCGACGGGAATTGACGGCGTCGACCTTCTCAAGGGGACGGTGTCGATGTGCATCGACCGCGGCAAGTTCAAGGCGGTCGGCATCGACAACTGCTGGCGGCGCGGTCTCCAGGCCGTCAAGTTCGCGGAAATCGACACGCTTAACGCTCCTGACTGGACGACGTTCCTGACCTTACCCGGCCATTGATCCCTAAGACTTCCTGAGCCTGTTGACCTCGTCCTCGGTCAGAATGTCGCTGAGCAGACTGACGAAGTCGCGGCTCGCCAGCGCCTTGGCGCGCTCCAGAAGATAGGGAACCGGGCTCGAAGGCTGCGTCTTTTGCATGTGTTGGACAACCGCGTCGAGCGTCGCGATCGCGGCCTGTCGGGTTGTCGCCGGCGCCGCCTCCACGGGTTCGCCGGACGCCGTCGGCGCGTCGGCTAGATTGCGCACCGGCACCGGAAAGGTCCCGTTGGGGCCGACGAAGACCCGCGCCTCGTCGGCCTGCTTGGGCGCGAGAAGCTGCATCACCTCATAAAGGTTTTTGCCTAGGGTCTGACGGGCCTGGCGAATTAGCAAGACCGCAGGGCTCGTCGGCTCGGCGCGCAGGAAGTAACCGTGGGCGGCCCCGAGCGCCGCATCGATGTCGGCGAGCGTCGCGAACGCGCCCCGAACGGCCGGATCGGGAGTGGAGGGCGTCCCCTGCTCATCAGAGGCGGCCGTCCCTGCGGCCTCCGGCTCGGCGGCGGGAGCAAGCGAAGAATCGCGCGCCGCCACCGCCGTCCGCAGAAATTCGGCGACGCCCTTGACGAGGCCGTCGAGCTTTTCGATGTTGACCGACGCCCGGCCCTCGCCACGCGCCCTCGTTGTCGCGCGCAGCGACTCGATCGATCCCGCGAGGCCGCGCGCCGTCGCGTAGGCGCTGACGAGTTTCTCGATGTCGATATCGCGCAGCAACCGATCAATGGCGTTGGACGCCAGGAATTCCTCCGGGGCAGTCGTCTGTTTCTCGCCCTTTTCGTTGAACAGGGTCACGACGCGCGCCTGGGCGGCGCCGGTCGCAACCAGGTGGTCGCGGTACGACAGCTTGCCCAACCGGGCCCCGTCAAGGATTGGGGCGTACTGCAAAGGCAGAAGAACCACGGCGTTGTCGTCGAGCGTCTCGAGCTGCCCGACGCGAAGCGCGAAGTCGCCGCCTTCGGCGCGCGGGTGGGCCTCGTCCCAATAGGAGTCGAGGAGCCAGGCGACCGAGCCAACGCGCGCGGCGAACCCTTCGAAGTCGCGGTTGAGGATCGAAAGCTTCCCTGCGAGAATCAGGAGCCGAATGTCGAGGCTGCGCTCAAGCAGCGCGTCGATCGTCTTGAAGGCGCGGGGGAAGTCGATCGTTTCGCGCACGAATGCGTAGTAGTTCGCCGGGAGCAGCCCTTCGGTTGCGGCGAAGAAGTTCAGGAAGTCCGGGTCGCCCTCGAGATCGAGGTCGGGGCCGCAAGGGTCGTCAGCCGAAATCGGCGGAATGGCGAAGGCGCTCGGCGCGGCATGGGCTTTTGTCGGACTCGCCTGCATGGTCTCGTCTTCGGCCGAAGAGACGTCGGTCATGGAGGCTCCACGCGCGGGGGCGAACAGGACCCTCGACTGAAGAGGCGCCGGCGCCCCTCCGCCGCCCCGCTCGACTTCGTCCCCGTGGCGGCGGCCCAAATCGCCCCGTTCCGCTGGGACGCCCTGGAAACGCGCCGCTCGGCAATCGCAGCCGTAGGCTGCGGGAACCTTAGGGTCCGCAGCGGCAGCGCGTCAATCGGCAGCCTTTGCGCTCGCGATGTTGCTGCAAGGTGTGAGTTCGTCCGCCCCCCGCTCGGACAGCAAACGAACCGTCTCAGCCGACGTCAACGGCCGGCCCGGCCAACAGCGCCGACTTCTTTCAACCCGGATGACCGCGACTGACGCTTGGAGCTCACCCGACGCCGGACGCGAGCGGAAACAAATTATTTCCGTTTATCAGAATTTGTGCTATCAATCTTTCTGTAGGACGCACAGATAGGATGTACGCCATGGCTAAACAAACCAAGACCCGGACAGGCTCCTCGGGACGCGCCTTGGGGCCGTCCGCCCCTGAGAGCCGGCCATCGACGCCTGACGAGCGGAGAGCGGCGCGTGAACAATTCCTCCTCAGCCTCACGGAGGACGAACTGGCCGCCCTGGCGACCCTGAAACCCGCGACCTTTGTGCGGCTGTTCCGTCTGATCGCCGACACCTGGGACGGGACGCCGCAAGACCTTGCCAAGCGCACAACGCATTGAAAAAATTCAAAACCGCAGTGGGTAGGCCTTGTCTCGGGTTGGCATGGGCTTGGGATGGTGGATGTGGTTTTGCTCGGCGCCGCGCGGCGACGGGCCTCATTGACGGTGGCCGGAGCGTCGCGGCAGGGCCCTCACATTCCAGATCCACAGATGTATAAGAGTTGTGCTGCGAGACCCGAAAAACGCTCGCAACGCTCTGAAAAGGCTCAAAACGGACTCGGAAAACGGCTCGGTCCGCTAGGCCGACCGATCCGAGCCCGCGGGCGAAGCGATCCGCGCCTCGACGAGCTCGCGAATGCGCGGATCGGTAAAGTCGGCCGCGGCGAAGGTCGCGCCCGCCGCGATCAGCGACGCCGCGTCGACCGAGCTGGTCAGGCCGACCACGGCGAGACCCGCCGCCGCGGCCGAGCGGACGCCGGTCGGCGAGTCTTCGAACGCGACCGACCGGCGGGCCGCCGCGCCGGTCAGCTCGAGGCCGCGTCGGTAAGGCAAAGGGTCCGGCTTGGACCGCTCGAGTTCCGCCCCGATCACGACGATCGACAGTCGGGCAGCGAGCCCGAGCGCGGCCAGCGCCGCTTCGGCGTTGGCGCGGGGCGCGTTGGTCACGACCGCGCGCTCGAGGCCGAGCCGGTCGGCGAAATCCAGAAGCTCGACCGCGCCCGGAATCGGCTCGATGTCGACCAGCCCGGCGCGGTAGACGGACTCCTTTTCCTCAAGCACGGCGCGCTGGCGCTCGGGCGCCAGATGCGGCAGAAACACCCTCCCGATCAGTTCGTTCGACGCCCCGTGAATGCTCGCGTTGTAGGTCTCCTGATCGATGGCGACGCCGAGCGGATGAAATACACACTGGAAGGCCGCCAGATGCTTGGCGTCGCTGTCGATAAGCGTCCCATCGAGATCAAAGAGCAGCGCGGCTCGCTCAAATGTCACACCATCGCTCCGGCCGGCTGGATATCGCCGAGGCCCTTGTTCCCTCGCGGGGGTTTGAGGTCAAGGGGCGAAGAGATCCGGCCGCTGATGGGCGACCGTCTCGAGCAGGTCTCCGGTGACAGCAAGGTGCCGCCTCATGGCGTCGCGGGCCGCCGAGGCGTCCCCCGCTTCAATGGCTTGGACGACCGCCTGATGCTCAGCCAGCACCTCGCGGATACGACCTGGCGGCGACATCAGAATCCGCCGCACGCGCTCCAGGTGAACGCGAAGGCCGTCCAGCACCTCGCCCGCGCGGCCCATGTCCAGCCGGGAGGTCAGGATCTGATGGAAGGCGACGTCCGCGGCGTAGAAAGACGCTCGGTCGTCCGAAGCCACCGCGGCCTCGGCCTCCTTGAGATTCGTCGCCAGCGCCTGCCGGTCATCGCGCGTCAGGCGTCGGGCGGCCTCGGCTGCGATCTCGCCCTCGAGCGCAGCGCGAATGAACAGACGCTCGCGGACGTCATGAAGCAAAATCCGCGAGACAAACGAGCCGTGTTGGGGCGCAACATCGACAAGCTGGTCATAGGCGAGGCGGCTCACCGCAGCCGACACCGGGTAGCGCGACACCCGAAACTTCTCGCAAAGCTCAGCCTTTTCAATCAGGCTGCCAGGCTCCAGCGCCCCTGTCAGGATCGCCTGCTTAAGCTCGCCGTAAACGGCTTCGGCTTTCGAAGGGGCGCCTTTGGCCAATAATCCCTGCCCACAGACTGCTGAAAACGGCCTCTCCGACCGTTCCATGCTAGCATGTCAGACGCTAGACAACCGACACCGCTCCGTCAATGCCGCCCGGGAGCGTCGGCTAGAAGCGCAAAGGGTTGATTTGGCTTCGGTCAACGGACAATGTCTTGCACGGCGCCCGACCTTCCGTCGCCGGAGAAAGAGTTGAAGACGCAACAGCTGGACGACAGGTCGAATGACAACAACGCCCAAGGGCAGGGACGCATGATACTGATTTCCGGTGAAGCGCTTATCGACCTGATCCCCGACCCGGAGAAAGCCGGAGCATACGACGCGGTGCTTGGAGGCTCTCCTTACAATGTGGCAATCGGCCTATCGAGACTTGGGTCTCAGGCTGCGTTCGTCTCGCGGCTTTCCACGGATGGCAACGGGGACGCCCTGGCGGCGGCCCTCGCTGACAACGGCGTCGATCTGTCCTTTGTTCTGCGCGACGAGCGGCCGACGACCTTGGCTTTCGTGATGCGCGGCACCGCCAAGACCGGTTCGCGCTACGCCTTCTACCTCGACGCCACATCGTTCGACGGCCCGTGGCCATTTCCTGAGACGTGGCCGGCGACCGCACGCCATCTGCACGTCGGCTCGATCTCGGCCGTCGATCCGCGGCACGGCGATCGGGTCGTCGCGCAGCTCCAGGCGGCGCGATCTTACGCGACAATCAGCTACGACCCGAACATCCGTCCCCTGGTCACGCCGAACCGCGAAGCGGTCGCGGCGCTCGTCGAGCGGCAGGCGTCGCTTGCGCATGTCGTGAAGGCGAGCGAAGAAGACCTTCAATGGCTCTATCCCGGCCGCTCCGTCGAGGAGAGCCTCGCCTCGTTAGCCACGAGCGGACCCCGCTTCTGCGTCGTCACGCTCGGCGAGCGCGGTGCGCTCGCGATGCTGGGGGCAGAACGGATCGCGATTCCGGCGCCGCACGTCGAGGTCGTCGACACCGTGGGCGCGGGCGACAGCTTTATGTCGGCGCTGCTGTCGGCCATGGATCGCGATTTGGCGCTGGGCGGCAGTTCGGCTAGCCCAGACCGCGCTTCGCTCGAGCGCTGGCTGACCTTCGCCGCCTGCGCGTCGGCGATCACTTGCACGCGAAAGGGCTCCAATCCGCCAACCCGCGCCGAGGTCGACTCTGCGCTCTGAGGCGCAATAGGACTTTTGGCGACGATTGGGAGCATTGCGGGGCTTCAGCGACCGGTCTAAGAGTGCGCCCAGCTTAATCAGGACTGATCGTATGGCATCGACCGAAGTTGCGCCGGGCAAGCTCCGTCCGCGTCCGCTGTCGCCACACCTCCTCATCTATAAAATCACAATCACGATGGTGATGTCGATTGTCCATCGCATCTGCGGCGCCGCTCTCTATGTTGGCGTCCTGTTGCTGGCATGGTTCCTCATCGCCGCGTCGACGGATGCAGCCGCGTTCGGAACCTTTGCCGCCTTCATCCAGTCGTTCATCGGACAGCTTGCGTTATTCGGGTTCACCGTTGCGCTGTTTGTCCACCTGTTCGGCGGAATCCGCCATTTCATCTGGGACGCCGGCTATGGACTTGAGGCGCCGAGCCGCGATTATCTAGCCTGGGGCACGGCGATCTGCGGCGCGGGACTCGCCGTCGTGACTTGGGCGATAGGCTACCTCGTCTGGTAAGGAAAGCTTTTGATGTCTGGCAATTCCGATGGTCTCCGTACGCCTCTCGGCCGGGTTCGTTTTCTCGGGTCTTCGCGTAAGGGGACTGGAGAGACCTGGATCTTGCACGTCACGGCGTTTGCGCTCGTCCCCTTGAGCCTGATCTTCGTCCTGATGATGCTGGCGCTCCTGCACAGGGACTATAACGGCGTGCGCGCTACGCTCGGCCAGCCGATTGCGGCGATCCTGCTCCTCGCCTTCATCCTGGCCGGAATTGTCCACATGCAGATCGGCATGAAGTCGATCATCCTCGACTATGTCCAAGGCCACGCCTGCGCCTTGGCGCTGCTCGTCAACACCTGTTTCGCCGCGCTGCTTGGGCTCGCCTGCGTCTACGCGACGTTGCGCATCAGCTTCACCTGACAAACAACTCCTAAGAACGGATCCTCGCACATGGCGACGAACGGCTCCTCGGCTGCGAGCGCACCGGCGCTCGGCGGCAAGGCCTATCCGATCACTGACCACACCTATGACGTCGTGGTCGTCGGGGCGGGCGGCGCGGGCTTGCGCGCAAGCGTCGGCTGCGCCCAGGCCGGCCTCAAGACGGCCTGCATCTCCAAGGTCTTCCCAACCCGATCGCACACTGTCGCGGCGCAGGGCGGCATTTCGGCCTCGCTCGGCAACATGGGTCCGGACGATTGGCGCTGGCACATGTACGATACCGTCAAGGGGTCGGACTGGCTCGGCGACCAGGACGCGATCGAGTATCTCTGCCGCAACGCCCCGGCCGCCGTCTACGAGCTCGATCACTGGGGCGTACCGTTCTCGCGCACCGAAGCGGGCCGGATCTACCAGCGTCCGTTTGGCGGCATGACCACGGACTTCGGCAAGGGCATTGCGCAACGCACCTGCGCCGCCGCCGACCGCACCGGCCACGCGATCCTGCATACCCTTTACGGCCAGGGCCTGAGGGCGGGCTGCGCATTCTTCATCGAGTATTTCGCCATCGATCTCATTCGCGATTCCGAAGGCGCGGTGCGCGGCGTCGTCTGCCTGAAGATGGACGACGGCACGATCCATCGCTTCCGCGCCCAGACGACGGTGTTGGCGACCGGCGGCTACGGCCGCGCCTATTTCTCCGCGACCTCGGCGCACACCTGCACCGGCGACGGCAACGCCATGGCGCTGCGCGCGGGCCTGCCGCTCCAGGACATGGAGTTCGTCCAGTTCCACCCGACCGGCATCTACGGCGCCGGCTGCCTGATCACCGAGGGGTCGCGCGGCGAAGGCGGCTATCTCGTCAACTCGGAAGGCGAGCGCTTCATGGAGCGCTACGCGCCCTCGGCCAAGGACCTCGCCTCGCGCGACGTGGTGAGCCGGTCGATGACCATCGAGATCCGCGAAGGCCGCGGGGTCGGCAAGGCCAAGGACCATATCTACCTGCACCTCGACCATCTCGATCCCAAGGTGCTGGCCGAGCGGCTGCCCGGCATCTCCGAGAGCGCGAAGATCTTCGCCGGCGTCGATGTGACCAAGGAGCCGATTCCGGTCCTGCCGACCGTCCACTACAACATGGGCGGGATCCCCACGAACTACCACGGCGAGGTGCTGACGAAGGTCGGCGGGGATCCGGACTTGGTCGTGCCCGGTCTGATGGCGCTCGGCGAGGCCGCCTGCGTCTCGGTGCACGGCGCAAACCGCCTCGGCTCCAACTCGCTGATCGACCTTGTCGTGTTCGGCCGCGCCGCGGGCCTGCGCGCCGCCGAGAAGCTCAGGGCCGGCGAGCGGCAAGCGGACCTGCCGAGCGACAGCGCCGACCTCGCGCTCTCCCGCCTCGACCGTTTCCGCAACGCCAAAGGCCGGACGCCGACCGCCGAGCTCCGCCTCGCCATGCAGAAGGTGATGCAGGCCGATTGCGCGGTTTTCCGCACCGGCGCGACGCTCGAAGAGGGCAGGACCAAGATCCACGAAGCCTGGCGGGCCGGCGCCGAGGTCGCGATCGCCGATCGCTCCCTCATCTGGAACTCCGACCTCCTGGAGACGCTCGAGTACGACAACCTGATCGTCCAGGCCGTGGTGACCATGGAAGGCGCGCTCAACCGGCTCGAGAGCCGCGGCGCGCATGCCCGCGAGGACTATCCGAACCGCGACGACGCCAACTGGATGAAGCACACGCTCGCTTGGATCGATCCGGTCAAGCAGGCGGTCAAGATCGACTACCGGCCCGTCCACACCTACACGATGAGCAACGACGTCTCCTACATCGAGCCGAAGGCGCGGGTGTATTGAACGTAACGCCTTCGATCAGGAATCCAGTCTGATGGTGCAACTCCTCCTCCCCCCCAACTCACGCCTGGCCAAGGGCAAGATCTGGCCGCGGCCCTCCACAGCAAAGCGGGTGACGGAGTTCCACATCTACCGCTGGAATCCGGACGACGATCAGAATCCGCGCCTGGATACTTATTTCGTCGACCGCGAGGATTGCGGGCCGATGGTTCTCGACGCGCTGATCTGGATCAAGTCCAAGATCGACTCGACGCTCACCTTCCGACGCTCCTGCCGCGAGGGCGTGTGCGGTTCCTGTGCGATGAACATCGACGGGATGAACACGCTCGCCTGCACCCGGGGCATCGACGAGGTCAAGGCGCCGGTGACGATCTACCCCCTGCCCCATCAGGAGGTGATCAAGGACTTGGTTCCCGACCTGACCGTCTTCTACGCCCAGCACGCCTCGATCGAGCCCTGGCTCAAAACGACGACGCCCGCCCCCGAGAAGGAATGGCTGCAGACGCCGGAGGAACGGTCGAAGCTCGACGGGCTCTACGAGTGCATTCTGTGCGCCTCCTGCTCGACCTCGTGCCCGAGCTACTGGTGGAACGGCGAAAAATATCTCGGTCCCGCGGTCCTGCTTCAGGCCTACCGCTGGCTGATCGACTCGCGCGACGAAGCGCAGGGCGAACGGCTCGACAACCTCGAGGACCCGTTCCGGCTCTATCGCTGCCACACCATCATGAATTGCTCCAAGACCTGCCCCAAGGGCCTCAACCCGGCGAAGGCGATCGCCAGCATCAAGGCGATGATGGTCGAGCGGCACGTGGGGTAATCCCTTCTCCCCGTTCACGGGGAGAAGGTGGCCGAAGGCCGGATGAGGGGCAGGGCGACAAGCCGCGGCGGCCAATCGCCTAGGCCCCTCTTCCCAACCCTCTCCCCGCTTTTCGCGGGCGAGGGGGCCGTATCGCCCCCGCTCGCTCGTCCGTCGCGGCGCGTTCAACCCCCGTTCCGCATGCGTTCGGCGCCGAAAAACGGCGTTGAATCCGACCGTGTTTTGAGCGTTTTCAACGCCTTCTGCCGAAGTTTGGGGGAAAAACTTCCGCACCTAAAAAGGCCGTGATACGCTTCCCGCTCGCTGCCCGACCGCCCTTCGGCGGGCGGAAGCTTTGGCTCCGGCAACGTGGCCAACACGCGCTCTTCCGCCTTGGACTTGCCCGCCGAAGTTCGATGGCCGAGGCCGGTATTCCCCTCTTCAGGGGAGACGAACCACCATTTCGATCTCGACCTTGATTTCCGGCTTATAGAGGGCTTGGACGCCAATCGTCGTGATGCTGGGCATCGCGTCCTTGAAGAGTTCACGAAGAGGGCCGAGGGCCTGCCCAAACGCTTCGCTGGTCGCATTCACGACGTAGACGCGCAGCAGGATAATGTCTTGGGCAGTCGCCTCCAGGTCCTTGAGTGCGGCGGCGAGGCTGGCCGTCGCAAGTTTTGCCTGGCCCGCGAGGTCTTGGGGAACTTCTTCACCGCCTGGCGTCGCTGCGATCTGGCCGGACAGGAAGGCGAGGCGGCCTGGCTCCGCGACACTGATGCGCGAGTAGCCGAGCGACGCCATGTCCCACATTGTCGGGGGGTTGCGGCGGCTCACCGACGCTGACGGCCGAGACGGAATGCGTGCGATCGCCTTGATTTCGAAGTCGAAGCCCGCAAGCCAGGTGACGCCAAGCCCTGTCAAGCTCGGGTAGGGAGCGCTCTTGAAGAATTCGTCCCTCACGGCCCGGGCAATGCCGATCTGCTTTTCGGGGTCGGTATAAAACGTCGTCACGTCGACAACATCATCGAACCCGCAGCCCCCGGCGAGCAGCGTGGCTTCCAAATTGGCGAAGGCTCGGCGAACCTGCGCTTCGAAATCGGGTTCGGGCGAACCATCGGGGCGACTGCCGACCTGACCGGACACAAACAATAGGTCGCCCGATCGCACCGCGGCAGAATATCTGTGCTTCTCGTACAGGGCTTGCCGATCGGGGGGAAACACGGCCTCACGCTGGGCCATAGGATCGTCCTTTTCATAAAGGGGCGGGTCCACCCTCAAAGGGCGGGGGATAATTTCGGAATGGCTACGGCCAATGGCGCAGGGATATTTCGGCAATACACGGGCGAAATTTCGGCGGGCGGCCCATTGTCCTTTCGATCGGCCCCGTGCCAAGGTTAGCAATCTTTTGGGGGCGGGCCCAGAGTTGGCCAATCGCAGCAGCAACTGAGCGCAGTTTGGGCTGCTTGGAGCTGGGGGACGGAAAATGAGCCGAAACGCAGCCTATGCTTTGCTGATTTGCGCCTTCGGGCTTGCGGGCTGCGGTCCGACAAACAGTCCGTCGGCGGTAGCCTACCAACACCCGGTCGTGACGACCACGCCGCCGCTCGGCGCCAATCCCGGCCCTACGCCTGCCCAGTCGGGCCCTGCTCCACCGGCTTTCGATCGCTACGGAAACGCCAACTACGATTTCGGCGGGACCTACGTTGGCGGCCATGGCGTGGGTACGCTGGTCGACAACCCTGACATGCCCGCGCGGCCGCAAACGCCGAGCGAGATGGTCAAGAGCGATCAGCAGAACATCGACAACGCCATGTGCAAGGAGATCAAGGCGGGCGATCCGAACGCGGCCTGTTGAGCGCTTTCTGCGATTTTAAAGGGGGACCTAATGGGCCGAGATCAATCGTGCTTCGAACAAGCGCGGCCTCGCCTGGTCATTGCGCTTACCCTTGTGTTTGGGGGGTTCCTGCTGTGTCTCGCGACGGGCGCCGTCGGGGCGCGCGCGGCGGAAATAAACCAGCCTCTCCCAAATGAGATCCAAGCCGGTCCGATCTGGAATGACGGCGATGCGCAGAAGAAGTGCCCGAATGTCTGCGCTCAACTTCGTCAGCCGTGGAATGGGCTCTGGCGAACGGCCGTTTGGGGACAAATGTCGGTGTGTTCGTGCGGCGGGTCGGGGCCAGGGCCGATGCCGGTCGGCGTGGGGACGTCGTGTACGGCTCCCGCGAACGCCGCTTGCGGCGGATGCACCGTTGTCTGCCCACCGGGCAAGCAGGCTCTGTGCAAAGAGGGGGAGGACCACGGAGTTCACTCGCCCGTTTGCTGGACGAAAGCCAGTTGCGAATGTCAGTAGGAGCGGTGGGATGATGAAGTTTCTCTCTTATTTGGCGGTCTTGATCGTCGGGTTGATCGTCGGCGCCGTCGGAGGCGGTCTGGTCGGCGAGATGGGGGGCGCAGCGCTCGGAGGCGTAGCTGCAGTCTGCAAAACGATCGACGCCGGCGTCGGACAATCCCTGATGACACAGGACCAGGCAAACCGGCTCGCGAAGTCGCTGGTAACCGAATTCGGCATCAAGGAGGACGACTTGAAGGGCGCCATTGCCCAGTTCAAGGCGAAACCTGACAAGTCTCCGTGCTCTGTCGCCCTGGCGGCTCTTTGACCGGAGGCCGGAATGAAGGTTCCGTTCTCTGCATGGGCTGTGGGGTTGGCGCTGCTCGCAGGCGTCGCACACGCCGGCCCGGTCGACGTGGACGCAGACATCATCTGGAGTGACGACGACGCCAAGGGGAAGTGTCCAAATCTCTGTGCGAGCAAGAGCCTTTATTGGACGGGAACGTGGCGCAAGACAGGCTGGGCCGAGAGGCCCATGTGCATCTGCGACGCCAACGCGCCTCCGCAACAACCGGTGTCAACGCCGGTTCCGGCGCCCCTCAGCGACCGGTTCATTTGGTCCCTCCCCCGCCGGTGCAAATCCAATTGCCTGGCGGAATGGTTACACGCTACGACTTTGTCGACTTCCACGACACAAGCGACCTGCGCAATGTCTCCTCGCCTTCCTTCGAGCACTGCGCAAGCCTTTGCATCGCGTCGCCGGACTGCGGGGCCGTCACTTTCGCGGCGGACCAGCGTAGGTGTTACCTGAAGGCTGGCCCTGGCAATCCGCGCGAGGCGCCTGCCGGGATTTCGGGAGTGATCACGTCACGGGCCGCAGCAACAGCGAAGTAGGCTTATCTTTGAAGGCTTGAGCGCCACGTCGGTGCGATCTCGCCCGACCGCTCTCGCCGTTACGCGCTTCGAAGTCTTTTTGCGAACGACCGCACCTGGCGCCGTACCGAGCGAGAGGGAACGGGGGCAATGTGGCGGACAGGACGCATTCCCTGAGCCGTCCGCAAGCGCCCGCTCCTTGCGCCATCCCACCCTTGCTACCGATGCTCAAGGATTAGAGTGCAGATATTCCACAAGTTTTACGCGGACCGCTTGGGACCCTCGCCTCGGCTCCGTGAGGAACAAAGCGAACAGCCCGTCGTTGACCCCTCGATCCGCGCGCCCGCTCAGGCGAAGTCTTGGGCCCTATCGCGCGCATTCCAGCCCCCTGGAGGTGAACGTGGCTCTCACGAAACTGAAGTTGCTCGTCTGCGTATTGGCCCTCGGCGGGTCCACGCTCGCTCAAGCGGAATGCTTCAAGAGCGTCAGCGAGATGAAGGCCAACAATGTCAAGGAGAGATGGGTCGAGACGACCGAGAACGACGGAAAGCCCTTGATGATTTCCATCGCCAACGGCGGCGGCGGTCTTGTCTACTCAGCCCGCAAGGCCGGCGCCACTTGGCTGACCGGGAATGTCTCCGTGCTGTCGCTCTGGCGGCGCTACCCAGATTACCTTGAAGAACACCCAGGCCACGAGCAATGTGCCGATGGTCGCAAGGATGGCGTTGCCCTCCACGCAGTCGGCGCAGATTGTGGATAACCGGATCACCCTGGGAGGGGGAGGCTGGGGCGGCACCTTCGTCGGCCAGTAACGCCCTTCCGTGACCCTTAGCGCCTCGCGGGGCTGCGGCATTCTGAATGCGGTTTATGAACGTTCCGCTCTTGCGCCACCCGCCGAGCGGGATAATGAGTTCGCGTTCGAACTCAGCCAGGGCGGCGATTCCCGTCCGCCCTGGCGTCCCCGCGTCAGAGCCTTCCCGTTGCCCCGCATCCTTATCATCACCGACGCCTGGCTGCCGCAGGTCAACGGCGTGGTGCGCTCGATCGAAGCCTTGGTGAAAGAGGCGCCGGCGCTCGGCGTCGAAATCAAGGTTTTGGCCGCGAACGAGTTTCGCACCGTGCCGCTCCCGACCTACCCGCAGGTGCGCGTCGCGGTCACCCGGCCTGGAACCGTGCGGCGACGCATCGAGGCGCTGAAGCCCGATTACATCCATATCGCGACGG
The DNA here is from genome assembly GCA_963748545.1 of uncultured Alphaproteobacteria bacterium. Lineage (GTDB taxonomy): Bacteria > Pseudomonadota > Alphaproteobacteria > Rhizobiales > Beijerinckiaceae > Roseiarcus. The sequence goes on along the minus strand of CAVVJO010000003.1, from coordinate 37,295 downwards.
AGGGACCGCTGGGGCTTAGCGCCTGGATCGCTTGCCGCAGCGCCGGGCTCTCCTTTACGACGTGCTATCACACGCGCTTCCCGGAATATCTGGCTGCGCGCGGCATGGCGCCGAGACCGTTTGTCTATGCCCTGCTGCGCCGATTCCACAATGCTGGCGCCGGCATGATGGTGTCGACGGAGACGCTGGGGCGTGAACTCGACATGCGCGGGTTTGTGCGATTGATGCCATGGTCGCGGGGCGTCGACTGCAACCTCTTTCGACCGCGCGCCGGGCGCGTCTTTGATTTCCCCAGACCGATTTTCCTCACCTGCGCGCGTGTGGCGATTGAAAAGAATCTCGACGCGTTCCTGTCCCTCGACCTGCCAGGCTCCAAGGTCGTGATCGGGGACGGACCGGCGAGAAAAAAGCTCGAGGCGCGTTTCCCCGAAGCCCACTTCGTCGGCGAAATGCATGGCGAGAGACTGGCCGCCGCTTATGCGAGCGCCGACGTCTTCGTCTTCCCGAGTTTGACCGACACGTTCGGCCTCGTTCTGCTCGAAGCGCTGGCGTCGGGATTGCCCGTGGCCGCCAATCCGGTCGTAGGTCCCCTCGATGTGATTGGCGACAGCGGCGCCGGCGTTCTTGACGCCAATCTTGGCCACGCGGCGCTCGCCGCGCTCTCCATTCCCCGAGAGCTTGCGCGCGCCCGCGCGCTGACCTTCAGCCTGCGCGAGTCCGCGCGACAATTCGTCGACAACGTGTTTGCCGCGCAATGGGACGCCGTCGGCGAGCCGCGGCGCGCCGCGGAATGATGTCCGGAGCCCACGCTTCCTCGCCTCTCTCAAGCTGAGCGAGACAAAGAGCGATCTTTGTCGGACGCCGCCTCTGACCACGCGGCCGGACCCGCTTGAGCGTCTTCCCGAGCGAGCTTGAGCAGGCAAGCGCGGTCACCGCTCTTGTCGGGAAAAACAAGCCGAAGGCTGAAACCCCGGCCTGGGCGTCTCGTACCCTCCTGGACAGTCCGAACCGTCGTCCTGTCCTGCCTACTCATCCCGGTTGTAGCCCCCAGTCGTCAGGAGGAGTGAATGAGGATGAATACAACACAGGGCCTGCTTGCCCTTGGCGCGCTCGTCGCTTTGTCGCCGGCCGTCGCATCTGCGAGGCCGATCACTTATACCTTCACCGTATCGGGACCTATTACCGGCATGTTAGGAGGCGTGGCGATTGGAGGGCCCGACGAAACGCTCACATTCACGTTCGATGGCGATACGTCGAATGTCGTGCCGTTCTCTGGCATCGGGAACCCGCCCTCCCACGGATGGGAAAACCTGGTTGGAACCTCATCGATAACGGCGACAAACTCGGCCACCGGCGCCGTTGTGGCGACTGGGACATTTTTGCAGTCCGATGGAATTTTTGTCAGCATCGACAACTTAAACGGCGGCCTCGGACTCGGCTCCAACGGGGGGCTTCCTCCACCCGCCGTCTCGAGCTTTCCGGGCAATCCGGTTTACCCGATCGGCATCGTCCCAGACGGATCAGCCGAACCCGCAATCTTCACGTATGACTTGAAGAGCGACCAGACCTTTACGGCCCCGGCGTTCGGCGCGGATTTTCTCGGCGGCTTGTCGTGCCTGGGTTTTCCGAGCTTGACTTGCGTCACGCCGATCGACCTTGCGACCACGGACGGCAATTTCGTTCTGGGCGAGGCCGGCGCCGCATTTGCCCAGGCGGACAGCGCGAAATTCGTCGCAACCGCTGTTCCGGAGCCGGCTACGACCGGATTGGTCGCAACCGGCGTCGCCGCGCTTTGGTTCAGACGCCGCAAGGCTTCGCGGGACGTTCCACAGGCCGTTTAATCGGAGATGGGATAACGAAGGCGATCGGCGCCCCGGCGCCCCCAAAAGAGAGAGACCGCCTCGCGGCGGTCTCCGCAACCCAGAACGGCAGGCGGCGATCAGACCGCGATCGACACCGCCTTGCGCGAACGACGGCCAGCGTAGCCGATCCCCGCGAAGCCAAGCGCCAGGAGCGCCCAGGTCGACGGCTCGGGGACCGACCCGATCAGGGTAAAGCGCAAGTTGTCGCCGGCGCCGTCATAATCGGCCGTAAAGGTTTCAACGGTCGTAACCCCGTTGTTGTAGGTGAACGTGGGAGTGGAAAAACCGTCGCCCACCGAGACGTTAGTGTAGTCGCCAGGCGAGGTTCCCTCGGTCGTCCAATTTCCGGGCAGGTAGGCGAAGATATAATAGTCGATTCCCGAAATGCTTTCGGAGTTGTAGGCGTCAAACGTCAAGGTCGGCAACCCGCCAAGGGTCCCAAGGGACACAGGCTGAGCGGTGTTGTAAGTCGCGCCCCAGGATCCGCCGTCGCCCGTGCCGTCATTGGAAAACGTTACGGGGACGGGTTGGGAATACGGCGCCGGCGGGGTCAACGATGGCGAAGAGATGGTCACTGCGCCGGCGTTGTTGAGCGTCAAATTCGTAGCATCCGTATAAAGATACAAATTGAAGAGGGCATCGGTAAAAGCATTCGTGCCATACGCCTCCTCTACGGAATAGAGGGTGCTGGCGCCGCCGAAACTCGATCCGCTCCAGCTGAGCGTATAGTCGTTCGTCGCGCTGATTTGCTGCGCGTGCGCCACCCCGGCGAACAGCGTCGCTGCAAGAGCAGCCACCGTACTCGATCGCAATCCAAGCTTGGTCATCGGTTTCCCCCTATAAGTGACCTGGACCGGCGCCTCATTGCAGCCGCACCGCACGTGGGGGCAAGCCTGGGTCGACAGTGTTAATCTTCCCCCACAACCCCTCGCGTGTCAACCGGTAGGACCCAGTCTACGCGGGCTTCGGGTCAACTCTGGCCCGCCTGGCTCCCAAACCACTTGTCCCTTATTTGCTGGTAGGTCCCGTCCTCCGTGAGCTTGAGGATCGCCTGGTTCACCAGGTGGCGCAGTTCAGAGTTGCGCGGGAAGGAGATCCCATAATTTTCGCCCCTGAATGGCGCGCCGACAAGGTTGAATTTACCCACGCCATCGCTTTTCACAAAGTAAAGGACGATCGGCGCGTCGTAGACGACGGCGACCGGGCCAGTGGGCTCCCCGGCCGCCGCGGCTCTAGCGGCGGCTTCAAAAGTCGGATACTCGATCACCGTAGCGTTGAGACTTCGAAGATATGGCGCCGCGGCCGAGCCGCGAACCGTCGCGACGCGCTTGCCCGGCAGGTCGTTTGGCCCCCGGATGTCCGATTGAATTACCGCCAGGGTCAGAGCGCTCGCAGCAAGCGCGGTGATGGATGCGAAGCCCGCCAGGCAGACGGATCCAATAACGAAGTTGAACGCCCAGCCGGCGGCCCCGCCGGGCTTGCCTTGTTGACTGGAGAGAATGACCCTGTCGGCTGTCCAGCCGAAGGCTTGCGCGATGCCCGGCCAATAGGCGCGCGAGACATACCATTCTGACTGGGGCGTCATCCGGTGAATGAACCAGCCGACGTGCGCAACGGCGAGAAGCGCGATGAGGAGGAGGCCGACCGCCTTCAACAGGTTGAGCGAGAGCAACGAGATCATGACATTGAAGACGCCGCGCGCCGCCGCTGGCGTCATGATCTGCATTCCGGACCGATACATGGGTTGGGAGAATTCGATTGTCTTTTCGCGTTCCGCAGTTATCGAGATAGCCGCAATTCCGACGGGGTTTTTCGCGGTGCGCACCGAGTCCAGAAGCTCATGCATGGTGTGGAAGATTTGAAAATGGCTTTGGAGCCCCTCCTCAGCGGCAATGGCGCGCCAAAGGTCCACGCTGAACCCCGAGAGTTCCCCTGAGGCGTCCTGAACGACGAAGGGCGGGATGATATGGGTCGCGATCGCCAGATCTCGGACATTGGAGTCGGCCGGCGCGGCGGCGCCTTGAGGCGCAACTGAGGGTTGGGCCACAGCCGAAGCGACACACATCAGGCAAGGAATTGCAAAGGAGAGGATAAGGAGTGCGAATCCCCGGCAGCAGGCGTAGGCGTAGCGCATCGAGCGTTCCAGAAGCTGTGGGTTTGGACACGAGGGCGACGGAAGGACAGGCAAGGGAAGAGAACGCGTCAGAGGGCCGACAATTTCACGTCCAGGATTAGCCGCTCTTTGGTATGGGTCTGCGCTCTCATCGGTTCGCCCGTCATCGTCTTCGGCGCAATCAAATTGGCGGAGCGCGGCTGAGCGGGACGCTCCTGGAAAACCGAGCAAGCGATGGCAACCCATAGGCACAAGCCGACCATCAATGCGGCCACCGATCGGCGCAGGGCGGCCAGGCGCGGGTGTTTCGACGAGCAACAGTCCGAAAGGGTAAGCGTCGAAACGACCCTTGGAGGAGATCGACGCACCGATCGGGGCGGCGGCCGCAGCGGCAGTCCGGGGGCGATCACACCGGTTGCGCCGAAAGGTCGTCACGCAGAGGGTCCGCGGAGGCGGAGGCGGACAACAACGGAAGCGCGCAAGCTGCGCCAAGAAGAAAGGCCCGCCGGACACGCCCTGACGACAGGGAACGTAGCGTAGACATCGGCCCCGAACCCTCCCTTTTTACGGCGTCGCAGACGCCGCTATGTCCAGGGGCGCCGCGAAGAGCGCGCGTCTTCGTTCGAAGGCATGAACCCCCGCCGATCAACGTCCGCTTTTTGAAGGCTGGCCCCCTGGCCGCTCAACAGCATCAGCTCGCGCTAGTATGTTAGGCGATCTCAAAATGAAAGTCAACAGGCGTCAACGAGCGCCGGGCGCCATGGGCTCGCCATGGCCTCAGCCGATGAACAGGCCGCCGAGCGCCAGCAGGAGCGCCGGCGGCATGACGAGCAAACCGATTTTGAGGAAGCTCCACGCGCCCACTTTCAGGCCCTCCCGCTTCAGCGCGGTGAGCCACAGGATGGTGGCGAGCGAGCCGGTGACCGAGAGGTTGGGGCCGAGGTCGACGCCGACGAGGATGGCGCTGGCGACGCGATCCGGGGCGTGGGCGACCTGGACGGCGCTGCCGGCGATCAGGCCCGCGGGCAGATTGTTCATCAGGTTGCAAACGAAGGCGATCAGCACGCCGGCGCCCCAGGCCGTCTTCGCCTCCGAGTGTTCGGCGGACTCGCGTAAGACATCGCCGAGCGTGTGGATGAGGCCGGTCTTGTCGAGCGCCTCGACCAGGACGAACAGGCCGGCGACGAGCGGCAGCACGCCCCAGGACACGCCTTTGAGGACCTCCCAGGGCGCGGATCGCTTCAAGATCAGAACGAGGACGGCGGTCAGGACGCCGCAGATCGCGGTCGGAAGCCCAAGCTGCAGGCCGAAACCGGATGAGGCGAGAAGCGCTGCGGCCGTGACGGCGATGCCGGCGGCTGCGAGCTTGCCATACCCCGAGAGCTTCGGCGGCTGGACATCCTCGGCAAGAGTCTCGGCGCGAAGCGCGCGCCGCTGCGTCAACCAAAGCGCGACATAGGTGGCGACGATGGCGAGGACCGACGGAATGGCGAAGCGCGGGAGCCACTGCAGCAGCGGCGGCATGTGAGCGCCGTAAATCACAAGGTTCGCCGGATTGGAGATCGGCAGGACGAAGGAGGCCGCGTTGGCGATCAGCGCGCAGATGAACAGATAGGGAAGCGGATTGTCGACTTTCGCCGTCTTGACGGCCGCGGCCACGGCGGGCGTGAGGACGACCGCCGTCGCGTCGTTCGACAGAAAGATCGTGACCACCGTTCCGACGCCGTAGATAAGAATGAAGAGCCGCTGCGGCGAGCCCGCAGCCCGCTTGGTCGCGAGGGCGGCGAGCCAGTCGAACAGGCCCTCGCGCTGGGCCGTTTCGGACAGCAGCATCATGCCGAGCAGAAAGAGGTAGACGTCCGTGCCTTTGAGCACGCCGGTCCAGATCGTCTTCAGCCCGATGAGATGCAAAGCAAAGAGCGCGGCCGCCCCGAGGATCGCCCAGATCGCTTCCGGCCACGAGAACGGACGAATGATGACGCCGGCGGTCGCTACCGCCGAGATGAGCCAGGTCGCGGTCACGGGATCCAGCAGATACGCAAACATCAGGGGCGGGCTCCTGAAAAGGCTGCCATTTTCGGAAGCGCCGGGCGGACGCGCGGCGAGCCCTCTCCGCCGTCGTCGCAGCCAGGAGTGGGGCTCACGCCTCGGCTCCCGCCAGCGCGATCGGCGTCTCGACTTCTCTATAGGCGCACGCCGGCTTCAGAACCGATCCGAAGCCGACCCACAGCGCGATCGACGCCAGAGCGAAGCTTCCCAGGATCATGAACATGGCGGGATAGCCAAGATCCTGGGCGATCCAGCCGCCGATCGCAGGGCTGAGCGACGCCCCCAACCCCTGCACCGTCATGACCGCGCCTTGTCCGACGTTGACGCGTCCGGTTCCATTCAAGATGCGCGCGACCAGACCAGGAACAGCGACGCTCTGCAGCCCCGCGCCGACCCCGTCAAGCATCTGCACCGGATAAACGCCCCAGTGGGTGATGAGGTGGGCGGCGACGAGGCCCCGGATCGGCAGCGCGATGAAGGAGATCAACAGCACCAACCAGTAGCCGCTCTTCTCGGCGAGGCGCATGGCGACAAGCGCGGCGACAATCATCACGGCCTGGGCGACGACAATCGTCAACGCCACGAAACTCGCGGGATCGCCCTGCTTGTTGGCGACGACGGCCATGCCGTAGAGCGGCAGCATCGCGCCGTTTCCGAGGTGAAAGCAGGCGAGCGCAGCCGCCAGGATCAGGAGCGGCTTGCATTCCAGCAGGACTCTGAAGCCGCTGGCCTTGCCGTCGTCCTTGCCGTCCTTAAGGCCGCGCGCCTCCCGGTCGTCGATGGCGCCGGCGGGAATCCTCAGCACCGAGACGATCGACAGGACGCCGAACACGGCCGCGAGCCAGAATACCGCGGTGAGGCCGAATTTCCAGCCAAGCAGGCCCGACAGGCCCGCCCCGACCATGTTGCCGGCGTGATTGAACGCCTGGTTACGGCCATTCTGCCGATTGAACCCGGCTTGTCGCACGATGCCGAGGGTCATCCCCGCGACCGCGGGACCGATCGCCGCGCCGGCGATCGCGGTCGCCACCTGGGAGACGGCGACCAGCCAAAAATTCTGCGAAAGCAGAACGATCATCGAGGCCAGCACCGTGCAGACGCCGGGCACGATCACGTACAGGCGCTTGTGCGAGGTGGCGTCGACCAGCGCCCCCGCGGGCGCGGTCATCGCCATGCCGGCGACCCCGCCAATGGTCATCACCGAGCCGATCAGCCCGCTCCCCCAGCCGTGCGCGAGCAGGAAGACCCCTAGAAACGGGCCGACGCCGGCCTGCATGTCGGCCATGAAGAAGTTCAGGGCCTCCAGTGGCCGAATGGCCTTCGACGTCTCTGGTGAAGCTGACCGCGGACCCGTCAAGATCAATGCTCCTGGCGTTCGGCAAGTCGCGCCGCCTCGGTGAACGCGCCACATTGATTTTGGTTGCAGGCGTCGGATGAGACCGGACCGGGTCTTCGCCAGCGCCGCGCCGGACGTCGTGAAGCCCAAACGCACATCGTCTATTCGAGCCGCGACAGCGGATGTCGCCCGTCCATTGTGTCGGATCGGCCGCGCGCCGGACCGTCTCAAAAGCCGAAATCCAGCGTCCCGGACGCGCTGTCGCGAGGCGCCCCGGGTTTCAAATCCGGCGTGCGCCCTTGTTCGGCTGGCGCCCCGTCCTCCTTCTCCCCGGTCGCTACGATCCTGAGCGCGCCGTCGGGCAAGGGCCGTTGCAGCTCCAGCGCCTTCGCCGGATCGGCCATCAGCCAGAGCTGGATCTCCTCGGACGTCGTGAGGATGACGGGCATCGCCTTGGGGTGGATCGGGGCGACCACGGCGTTGGCGTCGGTGGTCAGGAAGCCGAAGAGTTCGTGGTCGCCGTCAATGCGGGCGCTCTTCGGTCCGCGCGCGCCGCGCCACGGCGTCCAGATCCCGGCGAAGGCGAACAGCGGCCGGTCCGGAGCGAGCGCGAACCAGGTCGGGGTCTTGCGCGGCTTGGTGTCGGCGTATTCGCAAAACGACGTCGCCGGGACGACGCAGCGGCTCGGCTGAGCGAGCCAGCGGCGCCAATGCGGGCTTTTCGGGTTGCGGATGTTGGTGATCGGCGCTCCGCCGAACTGCGGCGGCCCGGGCATGCCCCAGCGGGCCAGAACCAGCTCGCGTGTCCCGTCCGGGGCGACGCGCACGATCGGGGCGGTCTGATCGGGAAAGACCCCGGGAAGCGGCGCGAGGTTTCCCAGGCGGTCGTGTTTCACCGCAAAGAGATCCCGGATCGCCGACTGGCCCTTGGTCAGACTGTAGAGGTTGCACATGCAAGGGGGACTATGCAGGCAGGGAGGACGAAAAGGCAAAGGCGCCGAGCCTCTGCGGCCGCCTTGGGCTCCGAGCGCAAAAGGCCGTCGGCGCCAGTGTTTTTGCGTCAGATCAAACTAGGAAGACAGACATGCGCTAGCACACTCTCAGTGGGGAGAATTTCCATGAATGCGAAGGGCTCGATCATTGAGGCCTGCAAGGCCCAACTCGTTTATGATCGCGACTACAATGTCGCCGCCGATTGCGCAGGATTTGTTCGGTCGGTCGGGGCCCGAGTGGGCGTTTCCATTGACGGACCTCCGAGGCCAGGCAACGCCGGACCTTTGGTGCTCCTCGCTGAATTACAGGGTTGGACGCCCCTAAAGCCAGAAGACGCCCAAGCTTATGCCAACTTTGGAAACTTCGTGATTGCCGGTTATGTCAACATTCCCCAGCAAACTTCACATGTCAGCGTCATTACGTCGGGGCAACCCGTTAACATAGAGAACCGGTTGCTTCCCTTCGGATACTGGGAAATGCAGGGAGCGCCGATCTTTTTTTCCCAGCCCAACGTTCAAGGGACGTGTTACGGAACGATAAATTGGAGCTTCTACAAATATATGTTGCCGAACATTAAATACTTAAAGTGCCCGTTCCCAGCGTCGTTTACAACAGCCATGAAAACCTCACTTTCGACGCCACAGCAGATGTAATCCCTCGGCGCGCCATGCGGACGGCCGGAGCCGCTCCCATTGGCGATCGCCCGATACCGAACGTTTTTCGAGCAGCCCGTTGAAACCCGGTGCTGTTGTCCCCGTAACCATCCAGTTCCGATCCTGAGCGGCGCAGGCCGCCGATCCGAAGACTTAAGGAGACGCGCTATGAACGCCAAGACTTCGCTTCTCGCCGCCGCGCTTTTCGCCGGCGTCGCTTTCTCCGGCCCCGCCTTCGCGGAAATGACCACCATGGTCGGCGGGGCGCCGATGTACCCGAGCAAGAATATCGTCGAGAACGCTGTCCACTCGAAGGATCACACCACCCTCGTCGCCGCGGTCAAGGCGGCGGGCCTCGTCGATACGCTCGAGGGGGCCGGTCCCTTCACGGTGTTCGCCCCGACCAACGCCGCCTTCGCCCGGCTGCCGGCGGGCACGGTGGAAACCCTGCTGAAGCCCGAGAACAAGGCCCAGCTCACCTCGGTTCTCACCTATCACGTCGTGCCCGGACGCCTGACTGCGCAGGACCTCGACGGCCTGATCCAACAGGGCGGCGGCAAGGCCATGCTGAAGACGGTCGAGGGCGAGGACCTCACCTTCGAGCGCATGAACGACCACATCTGGGTGATCGACGCAAAAGGCGACAAGGCGGAGGTGACCATACCCAACGTGATGCAGTCGAACGGCGTCATCCAGGTCATCAACAAGGTGCTTCTGCCGGGTTGAGCCGAGCTGCGACGCCGCGGTCCTGCCCCGCCGGCGTCGTGAGACGCGGTCGCTGACCCGGTCGGTGACCGCGTCGGGGCGGGGTCCCAAGGGGAGTCCAGGTGGGCGCCCGTCTCCGACGGGCCATGGACCCCGCCCCATGGCGGGAACGAAGCGGTTCCCAGAGCGCTTCAAAGAACGACCTCATTGGCGGGCGGTCGACCGCGTCGGCAAACGCGCGATTCAATCGAAAAGCGTTTCGCGCTAGGATCGTTGCATGACTTCAGGAGCCGGCGCGGGCGGCGACGCAGCGGCTGGGGAGCGCGATCTCTCCGGCCTCATTGCGCGCGTGGCGGCGGGCGACGAGGCGGCCTTTGCCGTGCTCTACCGAATGACGGCGGCCAAGCTCAATGGCGTGGTCGCGCGGATCCTGCCTCCCGACGCGGCGGGCGAAGCGCTTCAGGACGCCTACGTCCGCATCTGGCGGAAGGCCGCGGATTTCGACGCCGCCAAGGGCTCCGCGCTGGCCTGGATGGCGACGATCGCCCGCAACCGGGCGCTCGACGAAGTGCGCCGGGTGCGGCCGGTTTCGCTCGAGGACATGCCCGACGGCTTCGAGCCGCAAGCCGACGCGATCGATCCGCTCGCGTCGCGGGAAAAATCCGAAGGTCTGGCGGCGCTGATCGACTGCCTCAAGGGGCTGGACGACGAGAAGCGCAACCTTCTTATGCTGGCCTATTATCGCGGCGCGAGCCGCGAGGACCTCGCCAAACGGTTCGGCGCGCCGGTGCCGACGATTAAGACGTGGCTGCGTCGCAGCCTGACGCAATTGAGGACGTGTCTGGGGTCATGACGCCCGAAGACGACCTGGCCGCCGCTGAATACGCGCTGGGCACGCTGGCCCCGGGCGAGCGTGCGGAGCTCGCCGCGCGCCGGCTGCGCGAGCCCGATCTCGACGCGGCGATCGCGGCGTGGGAACGGCGGCTTGCCCCGCTCGCCGAAGCGGCGCCGTCGATCGAGCCGGCCCAAGACCTTCTGCCGGTCATTCAGGCGCGCATCCGCGCGACGGCTCCCGCCGCGGCGGGAGACCCCGCGACCGCCGACCGCGCGGTTCTCCAGTGGCGCCGGCGCGCCGAGCGCTGGCGCGCCGCGGCGATCGCAGCCACCTGCGTCGCGGCGCTGCTGGCGGTGGGTTTCGCCGCGCGCGAGGCCCGCCGGCCCGCCGCGTCGCCCCGCGAATATGTCGCCATCCTGCAAAAGGACGCCGCCTCGCCCGCCTTCGAGGTGACGGTCGACCTCGACCGGCAGGAACTCTCGGTCCGCCCGGTCGCCGCGACCCCGCCGCCAGGCAAGGCCTACGAACTCTGGATGATCGACGATCGGCTCGGGACGCCGCGCTCGCTCGGCGTCATCGGCGGCGCTCGGCGCGCAGAGAGCCTCGCCGGCTTGGACCGCGCGGTGGTCGCGGACGCAACCTACGCCGTCACCGTCGAGCCGCCGGGCGGTTCCCCGAGCGGCAAACCGTCCGGGGCGCCGGTCTTCGTCGGCAAGCTCTTGCCCGTCGGACCGTGAGCCTATTCCGCCGCCGACAGCGGCGTCGCCACCATCTCGAGCGACTTGCGTTCCGCCGGAATGGCGAACAGCGCGGCGACGCCGGCGGCGACCAGCATGAGCACGGCGGCGAAGGCGTAGCCCATGAACACGCCCTCGCGCGAACCGCTCTCGATCAGCCGGCCGAAGATGGCCGGCGCCGCAATGCCGCCAATCCCGGTCCCGATCGCGTAGAAGACGGCGATCGTCAGCGCGCGGATTTCGATCGGAAAGGTCTCGCTAACGGTCAGATAGGCCGAGCTCGCAGCGGGCGAGGCGAAGAAGAACACGATCATCCACCCGATCGTCTGCCCCATTGCGCTCAGGAGATCGCGTTCGAAGCCAAAGCCGACCGCGAGCAGGAGAACGCCGGAGAGCGCGTAAGTCGCCGCGATCATCGGCCGCCGCCCTATCGTGTCGAACAGGGGGCCGAGTACGACAGGACCGAGGAAATTGCCGAGGGCGAACGGCAGGATGTACCAGCCGACGTCGCCGCTTGCGACGCCATAGAACTTCGTCAAAACAAGTGCGTAGGTGAAGAAGATCGCGTTATAGAAGAACGCTTGCGCCGCCATCAGCGCGAGGCCGACGAGCGTGCGGAGGCGGAAGGTGACAAACAGGGCTCTAAAGGCCTCGCCGAGCGGTGTATGCGTTCGCGGGGTCAGCCGAATCGCTGCGTTATCAGGGACATCCGAGAGGATCTCGCCCTCTTCTCTGAAGCGCTGTTCGATCCCGGCGACGATGGCCTCTCCCTCCTTTTCGCGCCCATGGATCGCAAGCCAGCGCGGGCTCTCGGGAATCCACATGCGCATGCCGAAGACGACGAGGCCAAGCACGGCGCCGGTCAGGAACGCCAGCCGCCAGCCGACCTCGGGCGAGAGAAGTCTCGGGTTGAGCAGCGCAACCGCCACGAGCGCGCCGAGCGCCGCGCCGACCCAGAAGCTGCCGTTGACCATCAGGTCGAGTCGGCCCCGATAGCGGGCGGGAATCAGCTCCTGGATCGTGGAGTTGACCGCGGCGTATTCGCCGCCGATCCCCGCTCCGGTGAAAAACCGGAACAGAAAGAACGAGGCGCCATTCCACGCCGTCCCGGTCAGCGCCGTCGCGGTCAGGTAGACGGCGATGGTGGTGAAAAACAGCATCTTTCGGCCGAGCCGGTCGGTCAGCCAGCCGAAGAACAAGGCGCCGCACACCGCCCCGGAAAGATAGGCGCTGGCGGCGAAACCGACCGCGCCGTCGGAAAAGTGCAGCGCGGGGCTCGATTTCAAGGCGCCTGCGACCGACCCTGCCAGCGTCACCTCGAGGCCGTCGAGAATCCAGGTGATGCCGAGCGCCGCGACCACCAGGACGTGGAAGCGGCCCCACGGCAGACGCTCGAGCCGCGCCGGGATCAGCGTTTCGATTTTGCCCTGGCGTCCGCGAGAGCCGCTCGATGGCGCCGCGGCCGCCCTGCCCTTCGTCGAAAGAGCCGAATTGGTCGAACTCGCGTTCGGCATGGATGATGCTCCTCCCCGGGACGCGGCCTGAGCCGACAACGCCGTCCGGCGCCTGCGGTTCCTGGGCGCGGGAACGGTTGCTCGCAACAAGGGTTGCAAGGGTCTTGACGGAGGCGGCGCGCGAGGCCACGGTTGCGACTCGTCATCCGCCTGTCGCCTTGGGAAATTATACAGTTTGGCGTTATCGGGCAGGTCGTCATGGACCATGAGGTCAAAGTCAGACGCGCCGTCGTTCCGTATCTCCTCGCTGCGGACGTCTGGGTGCTTCGGATGTGCGTCGCGACGGCGCGGCCGACGCTTGGGCGCATTCTGGCGGTCGGGGTCAGCCGGCTCGGCAACGGCGGCCTTTATCCGCTCCTCGCCGCCGTGTTGATCGTCGGGTGCGGCCTGAGGGGCTGCTATGCGATCCTCGCCGCCGCCATCAACGTCGCCCTCATCCACAGCCTCTATCCGATGATCAAGCGGCACGCGGCGCGTCAGAGGCCCTTCCAGGCGCACGCCGATCTCAAGCCTCTGCTGGCGACACTCGACGAGCACTCGTTTCCGAGCGGGCACGTGATGACGCTGACGGCTGCGCTGGTCCCGATCGTTATCGCGATTCCGGGCACGATGGCCCTTTCGCTGGCGGCGTTATGCGCGATGGCGTGGGCGCGACTGGCGTCGGCCCACCATTATCCCAGCGATATTTTCGCAGGCGCGGCGATCGCCCTGGCGGTGTCCTACCCGCTCTCCCACTACGGCCTTGGCGGGGCTCTGCCGGGTTAAGCGCCGCGCGTTCGTCGCAAGCGGACTGTCCAGCGCCGATGACAAACGATGTTGTCAAGTAACTTAGCAGTTACAGGCGTGATGGGCATGTCTAAGCGTGCTGCGTCATTGTGACAAATTGCAATCGCTGCCGCGGCCCCCCAAGTTGAAGACGCTGGCAGACTGGCTGGCGGTTCAGAGGGTAAAGGAGCACGCGCATGACGCTCCTGGTTGGAACATCTCTTGTTCTTTGGCTTTGCTGGCGTCGCCAGAGCCAGCTTGCGTCGATCGTGGTCCGGAACAGGACGCGCTAGCCTCCCCCTCTGAGCGGGCCGGAAGCCGAGTTCCAGGCCGACAAGCCGCCCGTCCGCGTGGGTTCATGAAGGAGGCCGGGCTTCATGGCCCGGCCTTTCCTGTCCAAGGATTGGTCGTTCGCTCAGGCGGCTTGCTTGCCAGTCGGCGCGCTGTGCGATTCGTTGTAGGCGCGCCACTGAGCGTCGAACAGCGCGACGCCGAAGTCGACAGCGTCGCCCGCCGCCTCGCGCATCAGCGAGAAAGGCGTTGGACGGCGGGCCCGCAACCGGCCGGTCAGCGCGCTCTCCTCGAAGGTGAAGTGCGTCTTGAACTTCTGCGCCAGCATCCGCATGCCGATATTGTCGGGTAGACAGATGATTTCGATCGTTTCGACCCCGTGATTGGAGGCCGCGCGCTGGATGCGGCGGAAGAGTTTCTCGCCGATTCCCCGCCGCCGATAGCCTTCCTCGACCGAGAAGGCCGCTTCGGCGTGGATGTGCCGGCCGAACGGGGCGCTCTCGCTCCAGATCGCCGCGGACGAGCGAAGCTCCGCCGCGCCGACCAGCTCGCCGTCGACAAAGGCGCCGTACAGGAGATCGCCCTGCCCGAAGCAATGCTCGGCGTAATGCATCAGGAAGTCGTCCGACATCCCGCCGCCAAACCGCTCGTGCCGGCTGCGCGAATCGAGGCGCAACAGATGGTCGCGGTAGGCTTCCATATCCGACGGCCACAGCCGCCGAACCTCCAGATTGCTCGTCTCACCCATGATGTCCCTCGCCGTCTTCGCTCTCGGCGGCTATTCCCCGCGACTCAATATGTTGCGCCGCAACATAATAATCAAGCCGTCAGATTTAGTTATTTACAGATCCGGTCCGAACTGCAGCAGAACCTTGCCCAGAGCCTGCCGCTTGGAGATCGCCTCGAAGGCCTTCAGGTACTCCTCGATCGGAAATTTCGCGTGAACGTGCACCTTCAGTGCGCCGGATTCCGCCCAGGAAAGCAACTGAGACATGTTGTCGCGATGCGCCTCCGGCTCGCGGGCGACGAACTCGCCCCAATAGACGCCGCGGATGTCGCAGCCCTTGAGCAGCGTCAGGTTGAGCGGCGGCTTGGGGATTTCGCCCGACGCGAATCCAATCACCAGAAGCCGTCCCTTCCAGGCGAGCGAGCGCAGCGCCAGTTCGGTCAGGGGGCCGCCGACGGGATCGTAGACCACGTCGACGCCCTTGCCCGCGGTGAGGGCCTTGAGCCGGGCGCGAAAATCCTCGGTGGCGTAATTGATCGTCTCGTCAGCGCCATGGCCGCGGGCGAACTCCAGCTTGTCGTCGGACGAGGCGCAGGCGATCACCCGCGCCCCCATCGCCCTTCCGATCTCGACGGCCGCCAATCCGACCCCGCCCGAGGCGCCGAGCACCACCAGGCTCTCGCCCGGCTTCATCTCGGCGCGCTGTTTCAGCGCATGCAGCGTCGTGCCGTAGGCGATCGAGAGCCCCGCGGCCTTGTCGAGCGGCAGCTTGGCCGGGACATGGGCGAGCCGGCTGGCGGGAAGCGCGATCTGCCCGCGCGCCGCGCCAAACCCGGTCGAGCCCATCACCCGGTCGCCAATTGCAAAGCCTGCGACATTCGGCCCCACCGCGGCGACGCGGCCGGCGAACTCGCCCGCCGGGGAAAACGGCGGTTCCGGCTTAAGCTGATATTTTCCTTCGATGATCAGGGTATCGAAGAAGTTCAGCGCCGCATAGACGACGTCCACCACGACTTCCCCGTCTTTGGGGGTCGGCGGCTCGATATCCATCACTTTTAGCGTTTCCGGCGGACCAAGGGCCGGACAGATCAGCGCTTTCATCCTCTGCTCCTCGGCTTTACTCATTTTTCATTAACCACTGGCAGCTTTACAGGGCCGGCGAGCGCCCGCAAGGCGGGGGGCCGGAATTTCGCCCTGATCCGGCGGCAAGGGGCATTCGCGCCAGCGGGGCGCCGACAGGTTCGAAGGGTATTGGCTCATGACATCTCGCAGCGTTTCGTCTCGTTGGCGCGCCGGCGCCGCAACGGCCGCAGTCGTCGTCGCGCTGGTCTCGGCCCTCGTCCCGGCCGTCGCCGCGAGCAAGTCGACAGAAAAAAAAGAGGCTGGGAAACCTAATCTGGTGGCGAGCTTCGGGGACTGGAACGTGTTCGTCGGGCAGGCCGGCAAGGGCAAGATCTGCTACGTCCTCGCCCAACCGAAGACCCGCGAGCCCGAAGCAAAGCGCGAATCTGGATACGCTTTCATCTCCGACCGCCCTGCCGAGGGCGTGCGTAACGAAGTCTCGTTCATCATGGGCTTCGAGGTGGCAGGCGGCGCGGCCGCGGCGGGCAAGGCCGACGCCAAGGTCGATAAGGCCGATATGAAGCCCACGAAGGCGAAAGCGAAGGCCGATTCCAAGAGCAAGACGGCCGCGGCGATCGTCCCGGTCGCCACCGTCGGCGAAGAGTCGTTCGACCTTCTGCCCAAGGGCGCCAACCTCTGGGTGAAGAACGCCGCGCGCGAGAGCGCGCTGATCGCGGAAATGAAGAAGGGCGAGTCGCTCGTGGTCAAGGCCGCCGCGCTGAAGGGCGAGGGCACCACCGACACGTTTTCCCTGACCGGCTTCTCCCAGGCGATGGACCGCCTGGCCAAGGAATGCCCTGGGAAGGGCTGAGGGGCGGACAGCATTGGAGGGGCGGCGTCTCGCCGCCCGTTTGGGCATCCGAAAGGACGCCCCTCTTTCGAGCGGCTAGGCCTGCGCGGGACGCCCGCCCTCCGACGTGCGCGGCTTCTTCGCCGCGAGCTGGTAATTCACCCCGAGATCGCCCGACAGTCGCCAGGCGCGGCGCAGCGGGTCGTAGCTGACGCCCCGGCGGTCGATCACCTTGAGCCCCGCCTGCCGCGTCGCGACCGCCAGCTCCTCCGGCGTCACGAACTGCTCCCAGCGGTGGGTGCCGGGCTCCAGCCAGCGCAGCACGTATTCCGCCCCCACGATCGCCAGCGCGAAGCTTCTCAGCGTCCGGTTGAGGGTCGAGGCGAGGAAGAGCCCGCCGGGCTTCAGGAGCGAACCGGCTTCAGCGACGAAGCGCGCGGGATCGGCGACATGCTCGACGACCTCCATCGCAGCGACGATGTCGAAGCGCGCCGTCTCGTCGGCGAGCTGTTCGACGGTCGCCACGCGATAGGACAGTTTTGCCCCCGTCTCCTCGGCGTGACGGCGGGCCACTCCGATCGAGGCCGGCGCGGGGTCGATCCCCAGAACCTCGCCGCCAAGCCTTGCGAGCGGTTCGGCGAACAGACCCGCGCCGCAGCCGATGTCGAGAACGGTCAGGCCCGAGAGCGGCGGGCCGGTCTCCGCCTCCCGCCCGAAATGGCGGGCCGCGACGTCGCGCGCCCAGGCCACGCGGACCGGCGTCAGCCGATGGAGCGGCGCCATCGGCCCGTCCTCATCCCACCAGGAATCGCCCAGCGCATCGAAGCGCGCGACTTCTTCGGCGATCACGCTCGGCGCGGCGGCGTTCATGGAGACCTCGCTTGCAACCCGTTTGGTCCCTTCTCCCCGCTCGCGGGGAGAAGGCTGGGATAAGGCCGGGCGAGCATGCGGAGCGGCCCGCCCCCGAATTCGCGGGGTCTTACCGTTGACCCGTGATAACCCCCACTTTATACGGCGCCGCATCCTTTTGCGCGAGCGGCGCAGATGTCTTCAATACGTTCGAGGTTGTTGTGTCGCGTCTGGTGATGAAGTTCGGCGGCACGTCGGTCGCCAATGTCGAGCGCATCCGCAATGTCGCCGCCCACGTCAAACGCGAGGTCGAAGCCGGCCACGAAGTCGCCGTCGTCGTCTCCGCCATGGCCGGCAAGACCAACGAACTCGTGGCCTGGACCAAGGAGGCGGGCGCCGAGGCCGACAACCCCGAGTATGACGCGATCGTCGCCTCAGGCGAACTCGTCACCTCGGGTCTTCTGGCGCTGGTGCTGAGAGACATGGGGCTCAAGTCCCGATCCTGGCAGGGCTGGCAGGTTCCGATCCTGACCGACGACGCCCATGGCGCCGCCCGCATCGCCAGGATCGACGGCGCCGGGCTGATCGAGGGGTTTGGGCGCGATGAAATCGCCGTGGTGGCGGGCTTCCAGGGGCTGCACGCCGACACGAAGCGGGTGACGACGCTCGGGCGGGGCGGCTCCGACACCTCCGCCGTGGCGCTCGCCGCCGCGATCCAGGCGGACCGCTGCGACATCTACACCGACGTCGACGGCGTCTACACCACCGACCCGCGGGTGGTGCCGAAAGCGCGCCGGCTCGACAAGGTCTCGTTCGAGGAAATGCTCGAGATGGCGTCGCTCGGCGCCAAGGTTCTGCAGGTGCGCTCGGTCGAAGTGGCCATGGTGCACAGAGTGAAGCTTTACGTGCGCTCGTCGTTCGACGATCCCGCGGCGCCGAAGCTTGGCACGCTCATTTGCGACGAGGAGGACATCGTGGAGCAGCAGATCGTCACCGGCATCGCCTTCTCGCGCGACGAGGCGCAGATCACCTTGCGCGACGTGTCCGACAAGCCCGGCGTCGCGGCCGCGATCTTCGGACCGCTGGCGGAGGCCAACATCAACGTCGACATGATCATCCAGGTCGTGTCGGAGGACGCGGCGATCACCGACATCACCTTCACCGTCTCCGGGGCCGACTTCGAGCGCGCCAAGGCCATTCTGGCCTCGCATCACGAGGCGATCGGCTACGCGCGGCTGAACGGCACCGAGGACGTGGTGAAGATTTCCGCGATCGGCGTCGGGATGCGCTCGCATTCGGGCGTCGCCGCGCGCGCGTTCGGCGCCCTCGCCGCCAAGGGCATCAACATCCGCGCGATCACCACCTCCGAGATCAAGTTCTCGATGCTGATCGACGAGCCCTACACGGAGCTCGCGGTGAGGACTCTTCATTCGCTGTACGGGCTCGACGCGCGGTAAGGCTTCGTGTTCAGCGCCCGTTCGAAGGCCAGGGGCTATGGCATGCGCCCAGCCTCAGAGACGCGTCGCTGCGTTCTGAAGCCGGGAAGCATTGACCTCTACGGCGCGCCGTAGACCGCTCTCAGCCCCGGTCGGCGACGTGTTGATAAACGCGCACCGGCCACGCCAGCGCGTCCGGCAAAGCCTCGCCGACGCTCGTTACGAGGCTCTGGGCCGAAGCGCCGCTCCAATTGGTCTCCACGACCGGCGACAGCACGACCCCGACGCCGATGAGGTAGAGGATCACGATCAGGGAAATCAGCAGGTTCATTTGTAACGATCACCTCATGCCTGGGGCGCCAGGGCCGCCAACAGGCGACCTCGCGCGGTCAGGAGGAAGTTCTTGCTCAGGTGGCGACTGTGGCGTACTTGCGTGCGGCGCGATAGCCCCCCGCTCCGAGGCCGACGAAGCCGAGCAGCATCAGCGTCCAGGTCGACGCTTCCGGCATAACGACGGCCTTTCCTATCGTTCCGTTCGGAAATTCCACGCTGACGTTCGCCTGCGATTGGCTTTGCGCCTGAAAGGTGCCTGCCGAGGTTTGAAAATCAAAATAACCTCCGGAGATGCCTCCCCAGGAACCGGACCCCCCCGTTACGGGGTTTCCGTTGACGGTACCAGTTACGTTCGTAACATCGTCATTATTATCAATGTCAAAACTCACGTGCCCGACAGTATTGCCATTTTGCACTATTGCGAATGTTGGATCCACCGCAACGACAGTGGCAGAAGATGATGCGACCATGCCGAGCGTCGTAATGACCGCCGTTAGCAGCCACACACAGTAGTGCTTAGTCATCAACCTCTCCCTTATAACAATTTGACACGACTTTCAGGTAGTCGAACGCCGTCAACAATGCGCAAGGGTGGCCGAATTTGCAAGAGCGAACTAGCTCCGGCCCATGGCGGCGGGTTCAGGCCAATGGCTTAAGGCCTATTCAGTGAGCGAAATACCGCCCGTCTTCTCTTATCGCTCGCTCGCCTGCGGCTCCAGCGCGAAAAGCTCCAATGGACGCTGCTTGCCGCGCATCGGGGTTTCTCCCAGCCTGCGTCGGGTCACGCCGGGAGGAAGCGCTGCGACCCGCTCCATCAGCGCCGCCGACGCGAGCGCGCGGGCGCCGGTCTCGCGGCAGGCCTCCACGATGCGCGCGGTGACGTTCATGCTGTCGCCGATCAGCGCAATCTCCTTCTTCAGGGCGCCGAGTTCGCCGACCGCGACCGGGCCGTAGTGCAGGCCAGCGCGGAAGTCGGGGACGAGGCCGAATTCCCGCAGGTAGCCGGATCGACGCCGAGCGATCCGTTCGAAGGCGCCAAAGCAGGCGCGCACGCAAGCGGCCTCGTTCGCGCTTCCCGCAGGCCGCCAGGTCGCGATCACCTCGTCGCCGACGTATTTGTGGATCTCGCCGCCGGCTTCGGCGACGGCGAACGACACATCGGCGATGAAACGGTTGAGCAGGTCCAGACTGCGCAACTCCCCGAGCCGCTCGGCGATCGCGGTCGAGCCTCGCATATCGATAAACAGCAGCGCCCGCTCTTCGATGCGCGGACGGTGATAGCGCCCCGCGGCGAAGGCGAACAGCACGCCCGGGCCGAGCAGTTCGTTGACCGAGACGAGGAGGTTGGCGCCGACTGAAAGGGCGAGCGAGAACAAGAGGTCCGACCGGCCCATCACAGCGAAGGCCCCGGACGTGAGCTTGGCGGCGAGCGCGCTCGCCAGCAGGATGACGCCAACGTAGGCGGCCGAGCGCACGGCAAAATAGGCCAGGAACGGCAGCCGGCTGGGGAGGGACGCGGTCCCGTCTCTCAACACGAAGCGCTCGAGCGCGAACAAGCCCGCGGCGACGATCGCGCCCGTGACCGCGCCGTTGGCAGGCGGGTTGTGGTTGAGCCAGTTGTAAGACGCGCCGCACGCGGCGGCGGCGGCGACAAGCCAGAGGAGGCGTCGGAAGGGGGGCGGACTCAGCATCGCCTGGCGACGATAGAGGGGAATTTGGCCGCCGCACAGGAGCGGGCCGGACTCGCCTCATCGCCGTGGCCCGCGACGGCGGCGATCATGAAAGCGGCGAAAAGTTCTCGATTCCGGCCCTCGGGCCTATGCCGATGTTGCGGCGAGCCGGTAAACTGGCGCGATGATTTCGAGACCGCGCGCCGTTCGCCTGTCGCTGAGCGCTTCCCGCGCGGCGCTGTGCGTCGCCGCCCTGTTCGCGATCGCGGCGGCCGACGCGGGCGCGGCGCCCCCCAGCTCCGGCGACAGCGCGTTGATCGAGACCGCCGCCCACGTCAACCGCACGCCGAAACAGAGCTGGCCCGGCTACGGGGTCTATCTCGGCAACGGCCTCGTGCTCACCGCCTCACACGTGCCCGGACCGTTTGCGCAGTTCCAGCCCCACGTCGTCGTCGGCGGACAGGATTTTCCGACGAGCCTCGTCAAGGAAGGAACGCTCGAGACCGTCGACCTCACGATTCTGCGCTTCGACCCCTCGAAGCTGCCGATGCGATTGAGGCTCAGGCGGACGCCGCTATGCGAACGCGGCCCAGAGACCGGCGAACCCGTCGTCGTCGCGACCCCCGAGGCGGTCGCCCGGTCACGCATCCTGCCGCCCGAGGCCATTCCGCCGGAGTTTCGCGCCCGCTTCGGCGGCTCGACCATTCCCGACGTCGCGACCACGGGCAATTCGGGCTCCGGCGTGTTCGACGCGTGGAGGCAGTGCCTGCTCGGCGTCATGAGTTCGCAAATTCACGATCGATCTCAGGAGCGCGCCGCCCCGGAAAGTCGACATCGCGAAATATTTCGTGCCCGTGCAGGAGATCCGGGCGTTCCTTCCGCCCGGCGTGACGTTTTAGCCCGGATTTATGGAGGAGGCGGGCTTGCTCCGTCGCAACCGCGATCGTCGCGTCAAGCCTCAGAAATTCGCCTCCAGTTTCCCCTTGATCGCGTTGTCGCTCGCCCCGGACGCCAGGAGCCCGGAGTAGTAGACGCCGAGCTTCACATTCGCGGTCAGGCGCCAATCGACGCCGAGTTCGAGCGCGAGAGCGTTGCGGGCGATCGGCGCGCCGGCGACCGAGAATGGCGTGAACGGCTGGCTGGCGAAGGCCAGCGCCGAAGTCGGCGCGGCGCCGCCGTAGACGTGCTGCCAGCCGATCATGCCGTTAAGGCTCAGCGGCGCAGTCGTTAAGAGCGCCGTCTGGCTACGCAGGCCGAGCGTGGTGAGTCCGTAGCCATAGGACTGCGACGCGCCGGTCAGCGCAGCGAAGCCCGGCGTCTCGGTGAAGGCGTCGGTATGGATATCGACCCCCGCCACGCCGACGAACGGCTCGACCCACGCGGCCGTCGTCATCGGCGCCGCGAACGCGATCCGCCAGCCGGCCTCGCCGAAGGCCTGCAGCGTGCCGCCGCCGTAGCCGGAGCCAACCGTCTCGTTGAAACCGGGGAAGACGGCTGCGCGGTTGAGGCCGTAATGGTCCCAGGCGTAGAAGCCGCCGCCGCTCAGTTGCAGCGCGGTGTCGCTCAGGCCCCCGTAGACGCCGATGTAGGTCGCATTCGCGTTGCCGGATGAGCCGCGGTCCGGGACTTCGAGGTTCGCGTTGGTGTAGCCGCCGGCGACGCCGAGCCGATATTTGCCCGAAAGCGTCGCATCTGCGCCAAGGATGAAGCCGCCGAGGTTGTTGGAGATCGTCGCCGCGTTGCCGTCGCCACCGATGTGGCCCCAGGAGTTCGAAGGCCTGCCCCCAGGCCGAGAACACGGTCGCGGGGGTCGAGAACTCGTAGGTCTTGACGGTCTTGCCGCCGCCCGAGGGCGCGGCGCCATAGCTTTCCGCGAGCCGGTCCAGCACTGCCTCGCGCGGCAGCCGGGTGTCGTCGAGCGCCGCGCTGACCGCGCTGGCGTGGATCTCGCCCGAAAGCGCGTTGAACGCCGTCAGCGCGCCGGGCGCCGTAAGGCCGATGATCGCGTCGAACAGCGGCGAGCCGATCGGCTGGGCCGAGAGCGCGGTCGCGGTCGCGATCTGGTTTGGCGTCTGCGCCACGGTGGCGAACAGCGGCGTCGGTGTCGGCGTCGGCGGCGGGCCCGGCGGCGGCGGGACGGCCTTCTCGGCGAAGCCCAGATAGACGTCGTCGGCGTCATAGCTCAGCGTCGGCGTCAGGAACGCGAGGCTCGAAATCCCGGCGACCGAGGCGAAGGTCCCCGTTACCCCGCCTCCGGCGGTGATGAGCGTGTACTTGTTCGCCAGCGTGTAGGTTCCGGCGGCGGGCGTGACCTGCACCGTACCGCCCGAAATGGCGGTCGCGCCGGCGGCGACGAGCTTGTCGTTCTGACCGGCGGCGTTGATGTTCACCGCGAAGATCGAGCCGGACGCGAAGGACGCGGTCCCCGCGACGTTCAGGGTCGAGTAAGGGGTCAGCACGCCTGGCGCGAGCGTACCGCCGCTGTTGACGATCAGGCCGCCGATCGTTCCCGGCCCGCCGATCGTCGCGCCCGATTCGATGGTCGCGGTCGAAACGATCGAGCCCGTCACCGCGAGCGCGCCGGCCTGGACGTCGGTCCCGCCGGTATAGGTGTTTGCGCCCGAGAGGATCAGCGTCCCCGAACCGATCTTGGTCAGTTCGCCCGCGCCGCCCTTTGGATCGGAGATCACGCCCGAGATCGTGTCGGTGAACCCCTGGGTGTCGATCGTGGGATCGAGGGTTTGCTGCGTGGTCAGGGTCGGCGCGCCGAGCACGATCGGGTTGGCGATCGTAAGGCCGCTCGCTTCGAACTGGAGCGTGGTGGCCTGGGTCAGATAGAGCGCATTGCTGGCCGGGCCGAGCGCGGCGCTGTTGGCGACGCCGAGCGCGCCCGCCCACACGACGGTCGGGCCGGTGAAGGTGTTGGCGCCCGCCAGGATGAGGGTCCCCGAGCCCTCCTTGTCGAGTTCGCCCGCGCCGGAGATCACCCCCGACATCGTGATGACGCCGGTCCCGCTGTCGATCACCGGCCCGTCGTCCTCTGCGGCGAAATAGACGTTGTTCGCCACGGTGTAGCCCGTCCCGGTGAACGCGAGCGTCGCATTGGGATACATGGTCAGCGTTCCCGTGCCGAGCGCGCCGCCATTGTTGGCCGAGACCGTCTGGCCGTCGTACCAGGCAATGCCGCCGGTGAACGTGTTGTTGGTCCCCGTGAGCGTCAGCGTGGCGTTGTAGGCGGAGCGGTCGAGCGACAGGCTTGTGGGTCCGGTGATCTGCCCGGCAAACGCGCTCGAGGCGTTGAGGTCGAGGTTCGCGACGCCAGCGGACGATGTGATGGTCCCCGATCCGCTGATCGACTTGACCGACTGATCATTGCCATCGAGATCGAGCGCGCCCCCGCTGTTGATGGTAAAGGCGCTGCCTCTGCTCAGGATGAAAAAGCCATTCGCCTGCAGCACGCCGCCGGCGTTGATGGTGGTGGCGCCGGTGTAGTCGTTCCGCTCGCCCAGCGCGCATTGGCAAGTGTTGGCCGCCGGCGGCGTCTGAACGATCGTCGTGCCGCTGTTGACCGTGAGCGTGCTGCTACCGGTCAGGAACGCTTCGACCGTGCCGCCGCTCGACGTCAGGTTGCCGACCAGCGTCCCGAACTGGCCTTCGTTTGTGTTGAGGAATTCGTCTGTCAGCGTTCCGCCATTGAGCGTGACGTTGGCGATGTTCTGGTTGTTGACGCCGAGGTCGAGCGTTCCGCGGGCGTTGACCGTCACGCCGCTGGTCGAGCTGAAGTCCATTGGTCGCCTGGATGACCAGCGCGCCGCCGTTGATGGTGGTCGAGCCGGTGAACTCGGTGGGGGTCGTGAGAACGACTTGGCCGCCCCCGCCGGCGGAGGAGTCGGTTACGATCAGGTTGCCCGCAACGCCGGGCGCATTGTGAAGGGTTCCGGTCCAGGTCAGAGTGTTGCCGAAGGCGTCGAAAGTCCCGCCGTTGCTCGTCAGCGACACGGCGTTGTTGAACGTGAGGCCGCCCACGCCAGCTTGAATGACGCCGCTGTCGAGCGTGAGGCCGCCCGTGCCGATCGACGAGGACGTTCCCGGGTTGGAGTTGGAGACCTGGATGGTCCCGCCGGCCTGGACCGTCGTCCCCCCGGTGTAGGTGTTGGCGCCTGAGAGCGTCAGCGCGCCAGTCCCGGTCTTGACGATCGCGGCCTCGCCGCCGGTCCCGCCGAAGCCGTCGCCGGCCGCAGCGCCGCCCGAACCGTTCTGGTCTGCGATGACGTCGGCAATCGTGGCGTCGCCTGCGCCGAAGGTCACCGTCGAGCCTTGCACGAAGAACCCCGCGCCAAACGCGGAGCCGCTGTGGGCCCCGCTCCCACCAGTGACGCCGCCGCCCGACTCGCTTCCGCCGTCGATGGTCAGCGTGCCGCCCTTGGCGACGAACACCGCTCCGCCCAGCGCCGCGCCGCCGCCGCCCGACCCACTATCGCCATTTGTGCCGTCGCCCCCTCCAAACCCGCCGACCCCGCCGGTCCCGACGCCGGCGCCTCCGCCGGCGCCAAAGCCGCCCGCTCCACCCAGGCCGACCGAAGAGTCCGCAACGGATGAGCCTCCGCCGCCGCCTCCGAACCCGCCCGCGCCCGCCGTCCCGCCGTTCCCTGTCCCGCCGCCGCCCCCGCCAAAACCGCCCGCTCCACCGATCACGGAACTCGTGCCGGCTGCCGAGCCGCCGCCGCCCCCGAATCCGCCAGCGCCGCCGACACCCGTATCGCCCGAGCCCGCGCCCCCGCCCCCGCCAAAACCTCCGACCCCGCCGACAGAGTTTGTTGCTGTGCCGCCAGAGAAGCCGCCGCCCCCGGCAGCCCCCAATTCTTCGACGCCGGAGCCGCCGCCGCCCCCGCCATTCGCGCCTCCAACTGCCCCGAAGGGCTGGGCGCCGGCGCCGCCGGCGCCGCTGAGTCCAGAGACCGAGAGCGCGCCCTTCCCGCCGGGGTTGGAATTCGATCCGCCCGCGCCGCTATAACCGCCGCCGCCGCCAATTTCGCCCGCGCCAGCCCCGAACACGCCCCCGCCCCCAGAGCTATTGTTGTCAGTCCCGCCCGCGCCGAACAGGCCGCCGCCGCCGCCGTTCTGCGAACCTCCGGCTCCTCCCAGGCCCCCGCCTCCCCCGCCACCGCCCAAACTCGAGATCCTCGCGCCTGTCCCTCCGGCGGCGCCATTGCTGCTGAACGAGACGCCCGACAGCGTCACATTGGCGGACGAGTTGACGAACAGCGCGCCGCCAGCGCCCATGCCGCCGCCGCCGCCGTTCGCGCCCGCACCGCCTTGGGCCATGCCGTTGGCGAGGGTCAGGTTGCTGATGCTGACGTTCTGCGTCTGCGCTACGATCGTGCCCGCCACGGCGGCGCTGTTTTGCGTCGCGCTGTCCACGCCCACGAAGAAGATGCGCTGGGTCCCGCCGCCGCTGATGGTGTTGCCGTTGCCATTGATCGTCACCGAGTTGAGGATCGGCGACAGCGGGCCCGACAGCGTGACGCTGGTGTCGATGTTGATCGTGACCGGCGTGGACTGCGCATTCGCGTAGGCCAGCGCGTAGCTCAGCGTCCCTGCCGCGCCGGTGGCGCCGGCGGAGGTCGTGCCCGGATCGGCGGCGATGGTGACCGTGCAGGTCGAGCCCGCGCACTGGGCTTCTGCCGCGCCTGCGCCGAGGAGGCCGGCGAACAGCGCGGCGAGCGCGAAAAGCCCCCGATAGGGAGGAACTCTGCTCTGCATAAGACCCCCTTGCAGCGCACGCTTCCAGTCGAGACAGGCGTTTCCGCAGCACGCGGGAATCCCGCTCGATGAGCAAAAGTAAAGCTCGCCAGGACGACTGGCAACGACCGTTCGCCAGATTGCGAGTGGGCGAGAACATACGGCGCAATCTGTGGCTTCCAGGCCACGTGGGGGGGGGCGCGAGAAAACACCTAACCAATTGTGTTTAATTCAGCAGCCGCTAAGGCGGCCTGCAACCCTTTGATCGCCTGAGGCCTTGCCGACAAAACGGCGTTAAGCGCCGCCCTCCCCGTGCACCAGCCGCTCCACGAACGGCTCGACGCCCGCCTGGACGCGGCGGACCTTCAGCCGTTCGGCTGTGACGATCGCCATCACGTCCTTATAGGCGCGCTGCAGGTCGTCGTTGACGATCACGTAGTGATAGTTCCGCCAGCGCTCGATCTCGTGCCGGGCGGCCTCGAGTCGCTGCTCGATGGTGGCCGCGGAATCCTCGGCGCGGCGTTCGAGGCGATGGCGCAGCTCCGTCATCGACGGCGGCAGGACGAAAATCGACACGACGTCCTCGCCGAGCCGGTCGCGCACCTGGGCCGCGCCCTGCCAGTCGATGTCGAACAGCATGTCGCGCCCTTCCGCCAGGACCTTTTCCGCCGGGGCCCAGGGCGTGCCGTAGCCGTTGCCATGCACCTCGGCCCATTCCAAGAGGTCGGCGTCCGCTTTCATCCGCTCGAACTCGCGCCGGTCGACGAAGCGATAATGGATGCCGTCCACCTCGGACGAGCGGCGGGGGCGGGTCGTCACCGAAACCGACAGCGTCAGGTCGAGATCCTTGTCCTGCATCAGCATGCGGGTCAGCGTGGTCTTCCCCGCGCCCGAGGGGGAGCTGAGGATCAGGATCATGCCGCGGCGGGCGGACTTCATCGTCATCGGGCTCATTCGATGTTCTGCGCCTGCTCGCGGAATTGCTCGATTTGCGCCCTCAGTTCAAGCCCCTGGGCGGTCAGGCTCACGTCATTGGACTTGGCGGCGAGCGTGCTTGCCTCTCTCGAAAGCTCCTGCGCGAGAAAATCGAGCCGGCGCCCGATCGCCCCGCCCTCTTCGAAAAGCGCCCGGGCCGCGGCGACGTGGGTCTTGAGCCGGTCGAGCTCCTCGCGGATGTCGGCCTTGGAGGCGATGAGGATCGCCTCTTGGTGCAGCCGGTTCTCGTCGAAGCCGCGCCCGGACTCCATCAGCGCCGCGACGCTCGCCGCGAGCCGCGCCCGGATCGCTTCGGGCTTGCGTGCGGGATTGGCGTCGGCCGCCTGCGCCAGCGCTTCGATCGCGTCGAGCCGGTCGAGCATCACGGCGGTCAGCGCCGCCCCTTCCGTTTGCCGGGCGAGCGCGAGCGCGGCCAGCGCCTCGTCCAGGCTTTGAAGCGCGCCGGCGCAGGCCGCCGAGATCGTGGCCTCGTCATCCGAGGCCTCGGCGACCTCCACCACGCCGCGGATGGCGAGAAGGCCGTCGAGGGTCGGCGGCGCAAGACCAACCTTCGCGGCGGCGGTTTTCGCGGCCGCGGCAGGACGGCGAGCGCGGCCTCGTCGATGCGCGGCGCGCTGGCGCTCCCCTCGCGCTGGGCGGAAAGGGTGGCGAAACAGGTCCCGCGTGCCAGAGCCTTGCCGAGCCGGGCGCGCGCTTCGATCTCGACGCGGTCGAACGGCGGAGGCATCCGAAGCCTGAGGTCAAGGCCCTTGGCGTTGACGCTCTTGACCTCGAAGGTCCAGCGCCAGGGTCCGCTCGCGCCGGCGGCGCGGGCGAAGCCGGTCATGCTGTTTGCCGCCATCGTTAACGATCCTTTCGCCATGCGCGCGCCGTCGCCGCTCCTTGAGCACGGATTCGGTCTCGATGTCACCCATGCCAAGCGCGGTTCATCGCGCGTTCAGGCGCAACCCCACAGTGTTCTGCGCGAAGGCCGAATGTGGCCTTCTGGAGAGGGATTTTCCTACATGATCAAGAGCCTTGTCGCCGCCGCCGCTCTGACGATTGGCCTTGCCGGCTATGCCGTCGCGCAGGAAGCTACCCCCGCCGCGCCGATGGCCGCCGCGCCGATGGAGCATCATCACCACCACCACCATCATCATCACCACGTTTACCACCATCATCACCACCATATGCATCATGAGATGCATCACGACATGGCGCCGGCAGCCCCCGCAGCGCCCGCCCAATAAGCGGTTTTCTCCATCTCCATTGAATTCATCGCGTTTGAGAAAGGCTCTCGGGGTTGACGCCCCGGGAGCCTTTTTCGCTCAGTGGGTCGCCGGGCGGGTCGCATTCCAAGCGGCTCCGTTCGGAACTGTGGGAGACCAGCCGCGTTCCTCGAGTTCTCTCCAGCCTTTGTGGCGGGGGTATCTCTTGGGAAGGCGGTCAACCATGGTCAAAAGCATTCTCATCGCCGCGGCTTTCAGCCTGGCTTTCGGCGGCGCCGCGCTCGCGCAGGCCACCGTAACCGGCGCGCCCGCCGGCCAGATGCCCGACACCCAGGAGCCCCATGGCTCCGGCGCGGCGGGCATGCCGCATGCGCATACTATGAGCCATCACGCTTACCGCCGACATCATGTGCGCCGCGCTACGGCCCCGGCTGCGAGCGGATCGACCCAGCCGTAAGAGACCTTGGGCAGCGGCCAGGCCATCCCGGTTTCACATCGGCGACTTCTTCGCCCGGACGCGCTTGCGCGTCTGGACTTCCACTCGTGGCCCCTCGGCGAGGCGGACGACCGCGCCCCAGAGCGTGCGCAGGTCCTGCTGGGTCAATTCCATGCGATGGAAGATGTTGCGCAGGTTGCGCTGCATGCCGGGTTTCTTGGTCGCGGGCCGGAAGAAGCCGCCCTCGTCGAGCTTCGTCTCCAGATAGTCGAAGAAGGCGATGAGCATCTCACGCTGCGCGGGAGGCGAGAGCGCGCGGGGAATGGTGGAAGGCGGCGGCGCGTCCCCATGCGCCGCCTTGAACCACTCGTAACCGCACAGGAGCACCGCTTGCGCGAGGTTGAGCGAAGCGTAGGCCGGATTTGAGGGAAACGTGATGATCGCCCCGGCGATCGCCACCTCATCGTTGTCGAGCCCCGTACGCTCCGGACCGAACAGAATGGCGTGCTTTTCGCCCGCCGCCGCGACGGTCGCCGCCATCGCGACGCTGGGGCTCAGGACAGGCTTTGCTTGGCCGCGCTCGCGAGCCGTCGCGGCATAGAGCCGGTGGCAGTCGCCGACCGCCGTTTCGACGCTGTCGAAAACCTGCGCGGCGTCCAAAATCGCAGTCGCCCCGGCCGCTGCGGAATAGGCGACATCGCGATACTCGTCCGTGCGCGGCCAGCCAGCGCGTGGATTGACAAGGCGCAGGTCGTCGAGGCCGAAATTGGCCATCGCCCGCGCGCACATGCCGATATTCACCGCGAGTTGCGGACGGACCAGAATGACCGCCGGGCCGCCGCTGACCGGCGCTTTCGTCTTGTCAGTGCCTGCGCCAACCATGGCGCCGTCTAGATCGCGCCCGCCGCCAAGGCAAGAGTAGCCGCGGCGCCGGCCGCCTGAAGCGGCCGCAGCCCGGCTGGCGGCCAGGCTTTCGGACGCGCCGCTCAGAGGCCCAGGTCGCGTGGGATCTGCTGGGCGAATCGATCGACGAGCACAGATACCCGGCGACGGTTCGCCTCGACCCGCAGCGGCTGGTCGACCGCCCTCGCTCGGAACGGGGTGACGGTTCGGATCGCGCGCCTCAAAGGCGGGGAACCCGGTCGGCTCAGCAAGACGAAGCCGCTGATCTCGTCGATAACCCGGACTCCGCCTCTGTGTATTCGAGGCAGCAACACATCGTCGACGTGCACATTAAGGACCGCGCCGCCGGGAGCGCCGCGCGCAAACCGGGCTCCAAGCGCCCGCGCCACAGCCTGGGGCATGTCCTCGGCGACCCAACGCGCCGTCGGATCGCCGCGGCGCGCCCTGAGCCGCGACACGTCGACATGGATGCGCGACACCCGGCGACCCGGCGCCGCGAAGGCCTGATCGAGCCCGCCGGACGCCAAAACCAACCCGGCCAAAGCGGCAAGCGCGCCGCGCCGGGTCACCGCTGTCGTCATTTTCAGCCTCTTGAGAAACGCCGCCGCGAGGAAAGCCCGGTATCAGAGACCGAGCTGCCGCGGAACCCAGCCAGCGAAGGCCTGGGACAGCAATTGTACGCGATTTTTGTTTGATTCCTCAAAAAGCGCCTGGTCGACAGCCTTGGGGAAATACGAGGTGATCGCCCGCAGCGGCGTTTCGGAGATCACGCCGCCATGCGCGCTCCTGACGACCAGATCGCCTTCGATCGTATCCGTGCAGGATCCCAAGAAACCGGGGCCCCCCGAGCTTGGGCAGAGGTAGATCGTCGCAGGCCGAACGATGAGGGTGGCGCCGTTGCGGTTCCCCGGCGTGTAATGCGCCCCGAGCGCTTGCACCAGCGCGGCCGGCATCGAGCCGGCCACCCAGGCGGCGGTCGGGTCGCCGATGCTGGAACGCAAGGGGCCGATGTCGACCTGCACAGCGCGGAACGTCTCGGGCGCGGGGGGCTGCGCCAGCACGGCGGTCGAGGCGAGCGTCAACGCACCGAGCGCGATCGCAACAGCGCGGCGGGTCAGAATGCGGATCGTCATCGGGGAAAATCCTTTCTCTCCCACCGCATGCGGCGGAGGCTGGATCGTTATATAAATGCGACCTTCAGGATTTCATAGCTCTTGCCGCCGCCAGGCGTCGTCACCTCGACGCTGTCGCCGACTTTCTTGCCGATCAGCGCGCGGCCCGTGGGCGACGTGATCGAGACCTTGCCCGACTTCACGTCCGCCTCGGTCTGGCCGACGATCTGAAACACCTTCTTCTCCTCGGTGTCCTCGTCGATCAGCGTGACGGTCGCCCCGAACTTGATGCTGCCCCCGTTCAGCTTCGACACGTCGATCACCTCGGCGCGCTGGAGCAGGTCCTCGAGCTCCATGATGCGGCCCTCGTTGTGCGACTGCGCCTCCTTGGCCGAATGGTATTCGGCGTTCTCGGACAGATCGCCGTGCGACCGCGCTTCGGCGATCGCAGCGATGATGCGCGGGCGCTCGACCTGCTGGCGGCGAAGAAATTCGGCTTCCAGCGCCGCATGGCCGGCGGCGGTGATGGGGAGTTTTTCCATTCCATACCCGTTTTAAAAAGAGAATCCGCGCGGCAGCGCTCTCTTGAGCGTCGTCACGCCAAATAGTCCTGCAAAGCCCTGACTTCGAGGTCGCCGGCCGCGACGGCGCGGATGCCTTCGGTCGCCGCGACAGCGCCAGAAAGTGTGGTGTAGTAGGGCGTCTTTTGCAAGAGGGCGGCGCGCCGGAGGGGTTTCGAATCGGCAAGCGACGTCGCCCCTTCGGTGGTGTTGAACATCAGTTGCACGCCGCCGTTGCGTACGAGGTCGGCGGCGTTCGGCCGGCCTTCCGAGACCTTGTTGACCTTTTCCGCCTTCAGGCCATGCGCAATGAGAAAGCGCTGGGTGCCGGCGGTTGCGAGGATCCGGAAGCCGAGCGCCTGAAGGGTCCTGAGCGGTTCGACGATCCCGTCCTTGTCGGCGTCGCGTACCGAGACGAAGACGGCGCCCGACTTCGGCGGCCGGGACCCCGCGCCGATCTGGCTCTTGGCGAAAGCGATTGCGAAAGACCGGTCGATGCCCATCACCTCCCCGGTCGAGCGCATCTCCGGCCCGAGCACGGTGTCGACGCCAGGGAAGCGGGCGAACGGAAACACGGCTTCCTTGACCCCGACATGACCGAGCTTGCCGAGTTCGAGGCCAAAACTCTCCAGCGACTCGCCCGCCATGATCCGGCTGGCGATCTTTGCGATCGGCTTGCCGATCACCTTGGCGACGAACGGCACGGTGCGCGAGGCGCGCGGATTGACCTCGAGGACGTAGATCACGCCGTCCTTCAGCGCATACTGGACGTTCATCAGGCCGCCGACTTCGAGCGCGAGCGCGAGCTTTTTCGTCTCCGCTTCGAGCAGGGCGACGGTCTCGGGCGTCAGTGAGCGCGGCGGCAGCGAACATGCGCTGTCCCCCGAATGGATGCCGGCCTCTTCGATGTGCTCCATGACGCCCGCGACGACGACGGTCTTGCCGTCGCAAAGGGCGTCGACGTCGATCTCGATCGCGTCGCTGAGATAGCGATCGAACAGCAGCGGATTCTTGCCGAGCACCGTATTGATCTGGCCCGTCTTGTCGTTGGGATAGCGCGCCTTGACGTCGGCCGGCACCAGAACTCGGCAGCACGCCGAGGAGATAGTCGTCGAGCGCGGTCTGGTCGTGGATGATCGCCATCGCGCGACCGCCGAGCACGTAGGACGGGCGCACGACCAGCGGCAGGCCGAGGTCGGCCGAGACGAGCCGCGCCTGCTCGACCGAGTAGGCGATGCCGTTCTTCGGCTGCTTCAAGCCGAGCTTGTCGAGGAGCCGCTTGAACTGGTCGCGGTCCTCGGCGAGGTCAATCGAATCGACCGAGGTGCCGAGAATCGGGGCGCCCGACTGCTCGATGGCGTGGGCGAGCTTGAGCGGAGTCTGCCCGCCGAACTGGACGATCACGCCCTTCAGCGTCCCCTTCTCGCGCTCCTTGTCGAGGATGGCGAGCACGTCCTCCTGGGTGAGCGGCTCGAAATAGAGGCGGTCCGAGGTGTCGTAGTCGGTCGACACGGTCTCCGGGTTGCAGTTGATCATGATGGTTTCGTAGCCGGCCTCGCTCAGCGCGAAGCAGGCGTGACAGCAGCAATAGTCGAACTCGATGCCCTGTCCGATGCGGTTCGGGCCGCCGCCGAGAATGACGATTTTCTCGCGCGCGGAGGGAGCGGCCTCGCAGCTTGGCTGGCCGGCGAACGGCGCCTCGTAGGTCGAATACATATAGGCGGTGGGCGAAGCGAATTCGGCCGCGCAGGTGTCGATGCGCTTGTAGACCGGCAGCACGCCGAGGCGTTTCCGCAGCGTCGCAACGTCCCCTTCTTCCATTCCGACAAGGCCGGCGAGGCGCACGTCGGAGAAACCGGCGGCCTTCAACGCCCGAAGGTTGCCGGCGTCGGCGGGCAGGCCGAAGGCGCGCACCTTGGCCTCGAGCGCCACGATCTCGGCGATCCGCTCGAGAAACCAGGGGTCGATTTTCGACACCTCGTGAATCTCCTCGACGCCCATGCCCATCCGCATCGCTTGGGCGACGTTGAGAAGGCGGTCGGGAGTGGCCGTCGCGACGGCGGCGCGCAGAACATTTCTGTCGTCGCCCTTGCCGAGCCCCTCGATCTCAATCTCATCGAGCCCGTCGAAGCCGGTTTCGAGCGAGCGGAGCGCCTTCTGCAGCGATTCCGCGAAGGTGCGGCCGATCGCCATCGCCTCTCCGACCGACTTCATCGCCGTCGTCAGCGTGGGCTCGGCGCCCGGGAACTTCTCGAACGCGAAGCGCGGGATCTTGGTGACGATGTAGTCGATCGTAGGCTCGAACGCGGCCGGGGTCGCGCCGCCGGTGATATCGTTGGCGATCTCATCGAGCGTGTACCCGACCGCGAGCTTGGCCGCGACCTTGGCGATCGGAAAGCCGGTCGCCTTCGAGGCGAGCGCGGAGGAGCGGGACACGCGGGGGTTCATTTCGATCACGATCATCCGCCCGTCGGCCGGATTGACGGCGAACTGCACGTTCGAGCCGCCGGTCTCCACCCCGATCTCGCGAAGGACCGCGATCGAGGCGTCCCGCATGATCTGAAATTCCTTGTCGGTGAGCGTCAGCGCCGGCGCAACCGTGATCGAGTTGCCGGTGTGGACCCCCATCGGATCGACGTTCTCGATCGAGCAGACGATGATGCAGTTGTCCGCCTTGTCGCGGACGACCTCCATTTCGAACTCTTTCCAGCCGAGCACGCTCTCCTCGATCAGAACCTCGCTGGTCGGGGAGGCGTCGATGCCGCGCTCGACGATGTCGATGAATTCGCTCTTGTTGTAGGCGATGCCGCCGCCGGTGCCGCCGAGCGTGAAGCTCGGGCGGATGATCGCCGGCAGGCCGATGTCCTCGAGGGCGCTGAGCGCCTGGGACAGGGTCTTGACGTGATGCGAGCGCGGAGTCTCAAGGCCGATTTTGGTCATCGCCTCGCGGAACAGCGCGCGATCCTCGGCCTTGTCGATCGCCTTGGCCGTGGCTCCGATCATCTCGACGTCGTACGCCTCGAGCACGCCCATCTTCTTCAGGCTCAAGGCGCAGTTGAGCGCCGTTTGCCCGCCCATGGTCGGCAGGAGGGCGAAGCCGCCGGGGATCGCGTAGCGTTCCTTGGCGATGATCTTGGCGACAATCTCAGGGGTGATCGGCTCGACATAGGTCCGGTCGGCCATGTCCGGGTCCGTCATGATGGTGGCTGGATTCGAGTTGATCAGGACGATCCGGTAGCCCTCGGCGCGCAGCGTCTTACAGGCCTGGGTCCCGGAATAGTCGAACTCGCAGGCCTGGCCGATGATGATCGGGCCGGCGCCGATAATCAGGATCGTCGAAATGTCGGTGCGCTTGGGCATTCGGTCCTCTTGGCGCGCGCCGATCCGGCGCAAGCGCAAACGTCTGTCGCGGGCGCACAAAAAAAGGCCGCGCCGCGGGCGCTTGGCCGCGTTGCGTCCCTCATGCGATGCGCCGAAAAGTCCGGGCGGGAAGGCCCGGTCCTCGGTGAGCGAGCCCGTCGATAGACGAAAATCGCCGCCGTGGGAAGGGCGGCCGGAGAGCGCTCTGAGATCGGTCGGCCCGGAAAGCGTCGAGCCATTCCCAGGCGGACCCCTTGGGAAGCGTGCGTTCACCTAGACCTTCCGTCGCGCCAAGCAAAAAGTCGCACCGTGAAGGAACTTCATTGATGTCTTGTCGTTCAGACCCCGATGTCGGCTGAAAAGTTAGCGATGTCACAATGTGGAACTGGGCGGCCTTCGCTGTTTCCGGTCCTCGTCGTCGGCGTCGCTCGCAGAACCGGTCTCCGCCTCAACACGCGCATACACGCGGTTTCGCAACCTCAAGCCATCCTACGCTTAGAACTTGTAGCCGATCCGCACGCCGATCTGGGTGAGGCCGGGATTGGTGTGGGTGCAGAAGGTTGCGTGAGAGACGTGCTCGATGGACGCGATCAGATCCCAGTTTTCGGTGAACTGGTAGCCAAAGCCGCCCGATTCCCTGAAAGTCACCGCGCAGCCCATGTCGACCCGGCCGGGTTCATGCCAATCCGGAGCGTTGTTGACCGCGCCGCCCAATTCGCCCTCGAAGAAAAACTTCCGGTAGAGCGGGATGCGCCAGGTGAAGCCCGTGAAGGCGTAGCTCGTCTTGCCGCCGGTGTTGATCATGCCGCCGACGTTGAGCCGCGGGTTGAAGAACCAGGACACCCACGGATTGGAGGCGATCCCGGGGTTGTCGCGCCCGGGAAACGAGAGCGGCGCGGACAGGATCTCGATGGACGTGTCCACCGGCGCGGCTTCGTCATGGATCCAATTGTGCGCGAACACGCCGAGCCGCACTTCGTCGAGAGGCTGCCAAGTCAAAGGAGGAACAGGAAAATCGGGGGCCGCGCCCAGGTCCGCGGCCCGCGCCGGGATGCTGGCGATCGCGGAAATCAAGACCAATGCTCGGAAAAGTCTTGAACTCAAAAGTTCACCGCCGTGCCGCGACTTCCCGCCCAGATGCCAGTCTTAACGAAGTGTATCCAGGCGACGCAAGGTCGCGCCGCGCCTTGGCGTATACGGTGCGAAACTACAACGCCATTGTGACATCGGCGCCACTTGACCTGCGCAAAGGCGCTGCGTGCGGCGCGGAGTCGCGTTGACTCGCGACGCGGTTCGTCCCGAATACCCGAGCGCGCGGAATTCGATGCGCGCTTGAGCAAAGCGGAAAGAGGCGGAATGGCGAGCGACGGCGAAATCAAGTCCGTGGCGAACGAAGCCGGCGAGCCGATCGCCCCGTCTGCAAGCGGCGCCGCCCCTGAGCGCGCCAGCCTCCTCGTCACCGCGCCCCTCCGCCGCCGGCGCCCCCGACCAGCGCCCGCGCCGGAGCCGGAACACCCTCATCGGGTCGAAGTTCAATCGCTGCGGCATGACCCCGACGCCATCCGGCGCGGGTTCGAGACCGGCGACTACCCTTACAAATCGAAAGTCACGGAGGCCCACTACCTGGAGCGGATGCTGCCCCTCCAAGCGGAGCTTCTTAAGGCGCAGAACTGGGTCAAGGAATCCGGCGAGAAGGTCATTGTGCTGTTTGAAGGGCGCGACGCCGCCGGCAAGGGCGGCACGATCAAGCGCTTCATGGAGCACCTGAACCCGCGCGGAGCCCGCATCGTCGCGCTGGAGAAGCCGAACGAGCGCGAGCGCACGCAGTGGTATTTCCAGCGCTACATCCAGCACCTGCCCGCGGCCGGCGAAATGGTCTTCTTCGACCGCTCCTGGTACAATCGCGCGGGGTCGAGCGAGTCATGGGCTTCTGCAAGCCCAACGAATATCTCGAGTTCATGCGCCAGTGCCCCGAGCTTGAACGGATGCTGGTGCGCTCGGGCATCCGTCTCTTCAAATATTGGTTTTCGGTCACGCGAGAGGAGCAGCGCCGACGCTTCGCCGCTCGCGAGACCGATCCCTTGAAGCAGTGGAAGCTATCGCCGATCGACAAGGCCTCGCTCGACAAGTGGGACGCCTACACCGAGGCCAAGGAGGCGATGTTCTTCAACACCGACACCGCCGACGCGCCCTGGACC
>CAVVJO010000002.1:0-12766 GCA_963748545.1 uncultured Alphaproteobacteria bacterium | reverse complement strand
CGCGCCTTGATCGAGACGCCGCGGCGGCAGGCGGCCTCGAGGCGCGCCTCGCCATAGGTGCGGGTGAGCGCGGGAATGCCGAGGCAGCTCCGAAACCCTGCTCCGGGTGCGGACGGACGGTCATGATCGCCTCGCACAAAGCGGCGGTTGAGGGGCCGATCTTTTCGGCGTAGGCGACGATGCGCGCCGGCGTCCAGGCGGCGTGCCGGCGGTGCGCGCTCGGCATGTGCTCGGCGACAGTGGTGGCCGCGCCGGTTCGGCGCCCGGGCGTGGCTGGCGACGCGCTGCCCTTGAGAAAGATCTCGACCGTCTTGTCGGCGACGCGCACGTCGACGAGTTCCTTGATCAGCCGGAAGGGCGCCGAGTACCAGTGCCCGTCGACCTCGACGTGGTAGTCGGGCGCGACCCGGCAGCGTTTCCAGACCGCGAAGGCGTAGGGTTCGCCGGGCAGCGGCTTGAGAGCCGGCCGGTCGACTTCGGCGAACAGCTCCGCGCGGCTGGCCTCGTAGCCCTTCATGCGGCGGGCGTTGATGTCGGCCACGAGCTCGCCGATCGCGGCGTCGAGGTCGGCGAGGCTGAGGAAGCGCCGATCGCGCAGCCGCGCCAGGATCCAGCGCTCGGCGATCAGCACCGATTGCTCGACCTTGGCCTTGTCCTTGGGCTTGTAGGGTCGCGCCGGCAGGATCGCCATGCCGCAGTGGTCGGCGAACTCCAGGTAGCTGCGGTTCAGCCCGGGCTCGTAGCGGTCCGGATTGGTCACGGCCGCCTTCAGATTGTCGCAGACCACGACCTTCGGGGCGCCGCCGAGGAAGGCCAGCATGTCGACATGGGCGCCGATGAAGTCGGCGATCTGCTCGCTCGGGCGCGCCTGGGCGAAGATGTAGTTCGAGGCGCCCATCGCGCCGACGAACAGTTTCATCGGCCGGACCTCGCCGGTGATCGGGTCCACGACGTCGATCGTGTCGCCGGCGAAGTCGACGAACACCTTCTCGCCCGCGGCGTGACCCTGTCGGAGGCTCGGCCGCAGCCGGCTCCTGAACGTGGCATAGATTCCGCGCTCAGCATCGCGTGGAAACCCTGCTCAGCTTCCCGTGGAATACGCACTCGAAGCGCACGCTCGGCCGCCCAAAGAGATCGTTCTCGACCTCGACGCGACCGACGACCCGCTGCACGGCCATCAGGAAGGGCGGTTCTTCCACGGCTATTACGATGGCTACTGCTATCTGCCGCTCTACGTGTTCTGCGGCCGGCATCTGCTGGCGGCCAAGCTCCGGCCGTCGAACATCGACGGCAGCGCCGGCGGCCAGGAGGAGATCGCGCGGATCGTCGGGCAGATCCGGGCGCGCTGGCCGCGGACGCGGATCCTGTTGCGCGCCGATTCCGGCTTCGCCCGCGAGGCGCTGATGGCCTGGTGCGAACAGAACCGGGTCGACTTCTTGTTCGGCCTCGCCCGCAACGCGCGGCTCGTCGAGGAAATCTGCGTCGAACTGGCGCAGGCCGAGGAGGAGGCGAAGCGACCGGCAAGCCCGCCCGCCGCTTCAAGGACTTCCGCTACGCCACGCTCGACAGTTGGTCGCGCCGGCGGCGCGTCATCGGCAAGGCGGAATGGACCCAAGGCGAGGCCAACCCGCGCTTCATCGTCACCCCGCTCGGCAAGGCCGGGACCAACGGCCGCTTTCTCTACGAGAAGGTCTATTGCGCCCGCGGCGAGATGGAGAACCGGATCAAGGAATGCCAGGGCGACCTGTTCGCCGACCGCACCTCGACCGCGACCATGCGCGCCAACCAGTTCAGGCTCTGGTTCGCCTCGTTCGCCTATGTTCTCCTCTGCGCGGTCAGGCGCATCGGCCTCGCGCACACGCAGTTCGCCGAGGCCACCTGCGGCACGATCCGGCTCAAGCTTCTCAAGCTCGCCGGCCTCGTCCGCATCAGCGCGCGGCGCATCAAGTTCGCGCTCGCCTCGGCCTGTCCCTACGCCGACGAATGGCGCCTTGCCGCCGCCCGCCTCGCCTGAGGCGCCGCCGCGACGCCGACAAAGATCGCGTCCTCCACCCCATGGCCCACCGGAGACCCGAAACAATCCGACCCGATCCGCGCAAACGGCGCCCCAGCGGCGCGCTCGTCCATCAAACAGACGCAGCGCGGCTACTCGCGAGACCGTCAACTATGCCAGCGGGCTTTGAGAAATGCGGGCTAGAATGGAATTGAGGTGGATACGCTGGGCGCGTTGAACGCCGTGCCCCATACCGGCATAAGCATGGCGAAGTGCGATTGTGTCGCGGTGACCGTCAGCGGGCCGCCGGAAGGGGGCGACGGGGAACTCACGGTCGGAGTGAGACCACCTAAATAGAGGAACGGGGCTACGGCCTGCTTCTGCTTGGTGGAGAGGTAGTCGACGCCGCCACAGGCGGATGGGGAGGCGCTTTTTGATTTTATCCGGTCCATAGCATTGGACCATTAAGGCTCGCAACTCGGCATTCGCCAGCGCCCATAACGACTGCATGGTGATGGCGTAACGCCCCAGATCGAAAATGACAAATATCAAGGTGAACAACGGCACGGCGACAAGTGCAAATTCGAATGCAGCAGCGCCGCGTCGATTGAGCTGTTCCATCTCTACGTTACAATGCATTTATTGTGACAACCTTAGGTTGACGGCCAATCGAGATGATTTTACGTTTGCACAGCATGCTGTCATGTTGGTTACTGGACAAGAACTACTGAGGTCGAGGGTGCAGCGCCGCCAATCTGATGTATACCTGAAGTACAATTGGTACTTTTGAGAGTCGTTCCACCCACAAGAGTAATGGATCCCGCTATGAGTTGCGTGCACTGCGAACTGGATCCGTTAGAAAAATTTACTGTCTGTGTCGGAAAATACACAACACCAGTTATATTGAGGGACGTTCCGCCAGCAAGATTATTAACGTTAAGATTCGGTGCCATCCGTGGAGCCATAAAAGACGATGCCTGCAGTGGCGCCGGTGGCCGGTGCACTCAGAGTGACTGTCGTTCCGTTGTCGATCGTGACAGTGCTGCCGCTAGCTAGAATGATCGTGACGCCTGCGCCATTGTCAGTGTACGTCATACCAGCCAAGAGGTGAAAATTGCCCTTGTTTATAAAATAAACGCCAGGCGTCATGGTAACGGATCCGTAACTAAACGAGACATTGCAGTAGGTGCCGGGATACATTACAGATGAATGTCCACCACCATACGTTTGTCCATCGCTTGCGCAGCCCGACTGCATCGGCATCGTCACATTCGTATAAGGATCACTCACGCTAGATTTAGTGTTCTGGGTGCAATTCGTACTACATGAGCCGCTTTTGTTAATTGTTCCGCCATTGTTTACTGAAACGCCGCCGGCTACTGTTACGGCCCCCGCATTGAGTTGGGCGCCGCCGACCACAGACAACGCGGTTTTACCGGTTGCGTTCACCGAAACGGTACATTGTTGGGTGAGATTTCACGTTGGCCCCATTGCTCATGCTGAGCCCGGTACCCCCGCTCGGGTTGGTGTCCTTCTGCAATATGCACCCGCAGTTGCTGGTGCAGGAAGCCGCCGCCGTTGTGTTCACTTGAGCAACCGCTGTCGCCCCGACCTGGAGCGAGGACAAACCCAGCACGCCCGCGAGGTAAGTGGGCTGCGTCTGGCTGACCACGGCCTGAACGGCGGTTCCATTTGATGCGGCAGCAAATGTGCCTCCGCTATAGTTGCCTACCGTAATTTGCACGGACTGCGAAACTCCAGCCGCAAGGCTGGTCAGACAAGCGCTGCCTGGATAGCCGGTGTCTTTTGCGTTGCAGAACCCGTTCCGGGCCGCAAATTCCTTGCCGCGGTAATCCACCGTTTGCGCATCGCACCCTCCGCCCGTGCAGGCCAGCCGCAAGGCGCCCGAGTATGCCGCCGCATCGGCGGCGCTCTGCGCCTGTTGTTTGGTCACGTACCAGGATGCGGCTTCGGCCCCGAGCGCGACCGCTCCGATCAGCGGCGTTAGCGCAACGACGGTTACGAACGCAGATGCTCCTCGACAGCAACTAAGCAGATTTCGCATGGAAACCCTACTGGAAACGCTCCGAATAAGGCAGTGTGAATGTACATGTTTGTGTGCTGCCGCCGCAAAACACCGATCCCAATATGAGGGGCGCCACGGTGACGGTTGTCGAGAAGGAATAGTATTTGACGGGCGAAGTCGTGACGTTGGTTGACGTGCAGGGCATGCCTGCGCTGGTGTTGCCGCAAAGAACTTGGACGTTGTTCATGAGATAGCCTGAGACCGCCTTTGGCAGGCCTGACTTCCATGCAGACGTGTTCGTCACATCAGAAGGGTAATTGTATTGGACATATTCCCCGAAGGCACGCAACGCCCCCCACGCGGAGATAAACTGGAAGCTTGCAGCGGCCACGTCGGCAAGCGGCAGAAGCAGAAAAATCAACATAAAGGCGTAAACGATGAGCGTCTCGAACGCAACGGCGCCGCGGCGGTCCGAAATGAAGGAATGGTAATGACGTACGAGCCAAACGTCTATATGCTTGGCAACTTCAATCTCGGAAAGCTTGGGAGATCGTAGCGATGGCAATTGGTGCCTTCGCCTTGGACCACTACAGCTCGTCGGAGTGCGCATGATACCTGGATGTTACTCTCTTAGTGCTGAAACGCACGCGACAGGTTCAGAAACGATCCACCACCCAGAATGACGAACATGGCGGGAAGCATGAACAACACCATCGGAATTGTCAGCTTGGCGCCGAGTTTGTGCGCTTTGTTCTTCGAGCTTGATGAGGGCGTCACGCCGAAGTTCGTCTGCGATCGCGCGCAGGGCCTGGCTCAACGGCGTGCCGTATTGCAGGCTCTGACTGAGCATGGCGCCGAAGCGGCGCAACCCATCCGACGTCGACCCCAATTTCTCGAACGCCTCGCGGCGATTCGGCGAGATCAGGAGATCCTCGAGAAGACCATACAGGACCTCGAGCCATCGCAGGATTGGACCTGTTCATTTCGGCCGCGACCCGCTCCAATCCGCTCTCCAGGCCCATGCCGGCTTCGCTGCACACAACCAGCAGGTCGATGACGTCGGGCGTCCCGCGCCAATCGCGGCGTCGAAACGCCGTTTGATCCCCGCCAGAACCAGGCGCGGCCCCATAAGTCCGATCACTCCGCCGATAGCGACGAATATCGCCAGATCGGTCGGCGGCTTCCCAAGAAATTCCCCGATTACCACGGCAAGGATCGGGAACAAGGTCATGCTGACCGTCTTCACGCCGATCCAGATCGGCAGTGCGCGATGAGGACTGGAGCCCGACGACTGAACGATCGTTCGCAACTGTTCCAGGTTTTCCGCCGAGTAGAAGCGCCGATACCGCGCGCCGAGCGACGAAAGCCAGCGGGTCGCGTCCTGGAGCGGGGACGATGGGACGGGCAGGTCTTTCATCGCCCTTGCAACCCGCGTGTTCAGCGCACGAAGGTGGAACTCGAATATGACCAGGACCAGGGTCCCCGTGGCGGAGGCTATGGCGAGGGTCGCAAAAACCAAGCCAGACATCAGAGGCCTGTCTCCCGTCTGATCATCCAGCGCATCACGATAGTCCCGGTCACCACCGACGCGGCGGCGAAGGCCAGCAGCTTCCTTCCGGTCGGGTCCGTGAACAGGATAACGATTGTCGAGGGATTGAGGACATATAGCAGCCCGCCGACGACGAGCGGGGCGACGGTGAGCGCCCGTGCGGAGAAAACCACCTCTCCCGCCATGGCCTTGGCCCGAGCCGCCATCGCGACACGCTGGCGCACGGTGTCTCCCAGAGTTTGCAAGGTCTCAGCCAGGCCGCCGCCCGATTTCATCTGGACTCCAAGGGTCACGGCGAAAAATCCATATTCCGCAACTTGCGTCCGCTGATAGACGCCTTCGACGGCGTTCTCCGGAGGTTTCCCCATCGCCATTTCGGTGCATGCGGTGGCAAACTGCCCGGCCGTAGGCTGCGGCATCTGTTCTGCGACGGCCCGA
The DNA here is from genome assembly GCA_963748545.1 of uncultured Alphaproteobacteria bacterium. Lineage (GTDB taxonomy): Bacteria > Pseudomonadota > Alphaproteobacteria > Rhizobiales > Beijerinckiaceae > Roseiarcus. The sequence goes on along the minus strand of CAVVJO010000002.1, from coordinate 6,760 downwards.
AACGCTTCGTTGATCGGCAGGCCGGATCGAACAGCGCTTGTCACCATTTCAATCGTGTCGGGAAGCTGTCGAAACAATTGGTCGGAGAGGCGGCGACGCTGCCAGCCGAACAGCCCTCGCATCACGATGATCGCGACAATGACGGCCGCGAGAAGGACATAGAGGATCGGAAAGGCCAGGATGCCGTTGCCGACAAAGATCGCGATCCTGCGAGGGCGCCGGCAAACAACACATACTTCGGACTCAAGTCGTAGGAAAGTCCGACCTCGTAGTTGACCAGGCGATGAAAAAGCACCACCTCGACCCGACCTGGGAGCGACGGATCGAGGGGATCGTCTCCTCGTGTGAGGTTGACAGGGCGATCGCGACCTGGCGCTCGATCCGTCTTTGTCGAACGTCGAGCAACAACAGGGTGGCCGCAGCACCCATCAGCAGCATCAGGCCAACGACAATGAAAAGCGTTTTCATGGGCGTTGCCGCATGGCCTCGGCCCAGGCCCGATCCAGCCCGTAATAGACGAGACGACTCGTTGAATTTCGGGATGGCTTGCGTCGACCTGTAGGCGCCCGATATCCGTCCGTGAACGTCCTCCTGCTGGTACTCGAACAGCGCGATGTCATTGGTGGTGATGACCTCGCCTTCGAGGCCGATCACCTCGGTGATCTGGAGGACGCGGCGCTGGCCGTCGCGCATGCGCTCGACTTGCACAATGATGTCCAGCGCGGCGACGATCTGGGATCGAATGGCCCGGGACGGCAGGCTGACCTGTCCCATCTGCACCATGTTTTCGACACGGGTCAGGGCGTCGCGCGCGCTGTTGGCGTGAACAGTGGAGATCGAACCGTCGTGGCCGGTGTTCATCGCCTGCAGCATGTCGAACGCTTCGGGGCCGCGCACCTCGCCCACGACGATGCGGTCAGGACGCATGCGCAGCGCATTCCACACCAGGTCCCGTTGCGTCACCTGCCCCGTGCCTTCGAGGCTCGGCGGCCGGGTCTCGAGGCTGATCACGTGCGGCTGCTGGAGCTGCAGCTCCGCAGCATCCTCGATCGTGACAATGCGCTCGGTGTGATCGATGTATTGGCTGAGCGCGTTCAATAGCGTCGTCTTGCCGGAGCCGGTGCCGCCGGAGACCAGGATGTTGAGCCGGCACCGGGCGGCGATCTCCAGCAATTTTCCCGACGGCCGCGGTCATCGTGCCGTTCTCGATCATCCCGGCGATGTCGTAACGACAGCTTGGAAATTTGCGGATGGAAATGCAGGGGCTGTGGATCGCCAGGGGCGGGAGGATGATGTTGACCCGGCTGCCGTCTTGCAAGCGGCAATCCACCATCGGGCTGAATTCGTCGACCCGCCGGCCGACTCGCCCCGCGATCTTCTGCGCCACCGACGCGATGTGATCATTGTCACGGAATCGGATCGCGACCCGCTCCACCTTGCCCTTCCGCTCGACGAAGACGGCGTTGGGTCCGTTGACCATGACGTCGCTGACGGTATCGTCCAGAAGCAGCGGACGAAGCGGCCCGTAGCCTGTCATGTCGTCCGCAAGCTCCTCCGCAAGGAGGACCTGCTCGCGAGCCGACAGTTCGAGCCGTTCCTGGTTGGCGATGTCGTGGATGATTTCCTCGATCTGCCCTCGAAGCACCTCGCGCGAAACGGTCGCGGCCACGGACGGATCGATCTGCCGGATGACCCGTTCGCGAAGCGACGCCGACATCGTGGGTTTGTCGATCGGCGCCGGCGTCTCGGGCGGCTGGGCCGCAGTTTCGCCGCGATCCTGCGTCGAGGGAGGCGACCGCTTCTGCGCGTTGCGCTCGAGCTTGCCAAACGTCCTCATCGCCCCAGCATCCTCCTGAGCCATCCCTTCGGCTTGTCGCCGACAGCCGTGATCTCGCGGACAATCGGCGCCAGGTACCGCCTGAGACTTCGCACGTGATGGAGTGCAGGTATGCCGAGATTGACAGCCTGCGTCATGCCCCTGCCGAGATCTGGAATTTCCATGTCCGGCTTTCCGCCCATGACTTTGACGATCGTCTCCGCGGGCAGTCCCCCAGCCCGATTGGCCCGATTGACCAAGGTGAACACCCGGTTTTTGCCGGAGATGGTGGTTAAGGCCGCGCAAAGCGCATGGGCGTTGCGGAGCCCGGTCACTTCCGGCTCCAGCAGCAACAGCACGTGGCGGGAAAGAACAATCACTGGATGGACGGCTGGCACCAGCGGCATGGGGAGGTCGACAACGACGTAAGTGAAGCGCTGGCGGAGCAGACCAACCACGTGCCTCACGCCCGCTTCCGTGATGTCGAGTTGCGCATCCAGGTCCTCCGCGGCGGAAATGAGGCGAACGCGCTCGTTGATGTCGATGGCCGCGCGTTCCAGGAACAGCGTGTCCGCCCGCATTGGGTTTTCCAGGGCAATGCGCAGATCCGGGCCCGGGCCGAACGCCCAGCATCACCGCCGTATCGCCGCCTTGGAGATGAAGATCGAGCAGCGCGACCTTGGCCTTTGTCGTCTCGGCCATTTGCAGGGCGAGGTTGACGGCGATGCTGGTCGCCCCGACGCCGCCTTTGGCGCCGCAGATCGAGATCACATGTCCGCCGCGGTCCGTCGGACCGGGCGCCGGGTCGCCGATCAGCTTCGGGCAGTAGCTGGGTTTGGACCATATCCCGCGTGAGCGGCTTCGGAAGGTACTCGCTCAGCCCGAGCTCCATCAGCAGTCGGTAGAACTTGATATCCGTGTTCTCGCCGATCACGGCCACCCGGACGTCAGCCGGGCAGACGCCGGACAACCTTTGCAGTTCGGAGATCGGATCTTCGATGTCGCTGATGTCCGCCACCAGGGCAGAGATCTCGGTGTCGGTTTCGAGCATCCGTATGGCGTTGCGGATCGTGCCCCGCTTGACCTCGAGATTGACGCCTTCGAGGCCTTTGCGCAGAGCTTCGGCGCTCAGATCGTCGTTGACGAAACAAACGGTTCGGTTGCGCAGGACAACGGACGGCGTTTCGTCAGGCGGATTGGCGATCGCCGTGGTCGTGCTCATCACCGGCTGCCCGGCGAGTTGATTAAGCATGGACGTGCCCTATCGTCCGCGCAAGCTCGCCAATGCGGCGGCTTGGCTCGCGCCTTGCCGCGACACGTCGCAGCCGGACGGCGCGCCCGTGTCGCCTGCGTCGCGTTTCTTGACCGAGTATTCCTTCGGCTTGTCGCCCGAATAGACCACCACTGTGGCGCTCTCGTTGGCGATCGCGCTCTGGCGGGCGATTTCTGGCGACACGTCGCAGCCGAACATCGTGCCAGTGTCCGCTGTGTTCGCTTGATCCTCTGCCGCCCGGATCGCCAAAGAAAGCTTTCCGAGTTCCTTGGCGACGGCGATTTTCTTGACCTGATCGGGCGCAAGCTCAAGGACACGGAACGTGCCGCGGCCCCGGCCGCGGCGGCATTGGTTGAGGCACTATTCGCCGCGCCTTGCAAGATATCCTGGTCGATCGCGATGATACGAACGTTGTGAAGGACGATTTCGCTCAGCGCACGGTGCGCGGGATCGGCCTTGTCGCCCATCTGGGTCAGGACGACATCCACGTGATCGCCGGGCCGGATCAGGCCCGAGACGCCGGACTCCGAGTCGACGTTGAGGCTGACGGCGCGGCTGTCCGAGGCGAGCACGCTGGCGAGGAAGCCCCGGTCGCCCGGTTGCAAGACATCCTCGGAGGTGACGGGACTGCCGATCTTGAGGAATTTCGCACCAGGGAACCGCGCAGTCCGGCTCTCGCGTCGGGCGTGTCGAGGATGGCCCCTGCCGGAGCGCCGCCGGACGGCGCGGTGCGGAATTCGAAGTCCTCGTCGCGCGCCAACGTGCCGACGCGCAGCGGATGCGCCGCGACAATGTACCCGCCCGCGGGCGGGCCGGGCCCGTTTTGGGCGGTTGGGGCGTCGGGCTTCGGCAGGTAGGCGGTGTAGGCGATGAATCCGAGCGCGGCGGTCGCCAGCAGCAGCACCATGACGATCGAGAGGCGCAGAGCAGACGACATCGGTCAGCCTCCGCGGCTGAGAACAGTCGAGATGCCGCCGCATGCGATGGCGACCCCGTAAGGGAGCGGCGCGTGTCGTAAATTCCGCCAGCGCTCGACGGCGTAGGCGCGGCGGACGAGCGACGATCCGGCCGGCGCGAGCTCCGGATACGGCAGGCGCCGCAAGATCAGATGCGCGAGAGCAAGTCCGGCGCCGGCCCATGCCGTCACGGTCAACAACTGAATGACGCCCGTCAACGGAAGGCCGAGCGCGAGGGCTGCCAGGAGCTTGACGTCGCCGCCGCCCATCCATCCGCGCTGATAGAGGACGATCAGCAGCAGTGACAGGAGGGTGGTGACGACCACCGACTCCACGACATGCGCCGGGCCGGCGAACTGGCTGGCGATCCCGAGGAGCGCCAGGATCAGGCAAGCCTCGTTATGGATTAGCCGCGTCGCGATATCGATCGCGGCGACGTGGACAAGCAGCAAGACTTGTAGCGCCAAAGCTGTCGGAGCGATCCAGGGCATCAGAGGCTTGCCTCGACGGAAGCGGGGGCACCGCGTAGCGCCCCCTCCTTAGCTCATGAAGTCTCGTCAACTCCCCGAACCACTTGCGGGGGGAAGTTGGCTGGTAATCGCGGTGATTGCGTTCGACAGCGCGGTCTTGATAGTGCGGAACTACCAGTCCCGAACGCAAGGCCCACTGCCGCCACGATGCAGGCCGCGACGATCACGTATTCGAACGACACCACGCCGTCCTTGTCCGAGCGCAGACGCTCCAGGAGGTCGGTGGCCTTGACGTAAACCTTCAGCATAACCGAACTCCTTCTTCCTCGTGTAAGAGTTGCGGACCTCGCAACAGCTTCAGGAGCAAAATCTCTCCTATAATGGGGACGTGTGTAAACTAGAGCCAGGCTATGCGTATTGATCTGGATCAAGATTGGCCCGATTGTCTCAAGCCGATCCGCTGGGCGATGACTCCGAACCCCCTTTTTCAAAATTTTGCAACCTTACGGTAGCTGGCTATGATAATGCCTTGGCATTTTTCGTCGTAACCTGATCCGGAACAGGTCATACTTAGCGTCCATGGCCGCAGGCGCGGTTCTGGCCGCCGCCGCCGCTTGCAGGTGAGGGATAGACAGCAAAGCAGGCTCGCCCGAAAAAGCCAAAAATCATCGTAAGGACTTGAAAGGGTTGAACCCGGCCGGAACGGCAGGGCCCCTGCAGCCCTGAAACCCCAGTTCACAGGTTGGGGCAGGGTCGTCAGCCGCCCTGCCGCGAACCGATAGGGCGTCGGAGGAGGCCGGGAGCCAACTCGCCGAACGTAGCTGTGCTAAAGGACAGGAATGCAGCCCATCCGCCGGTGCGGCGACTTGTCGCACAATCCATGGTTGAGTTAAGCGAAGCCCAAAATCACCGGGCCTTTTCAGCCGCTGCGCCGCCTTGAGGAACCGCAACTTGGGGTTTGTCGACGAGCTCGCAATTCGTCTGGATGCATTGGTAGGTCGCATGGCTGGCAAGCGACCCCTTCACATTGTAGATCCTGACCCTTCCCGGTCCCTCCTCGTATCTTTCTTCGCGAACTGGCTGGGGCCGTTCCATCGCTGCAATAACATCAATGTCTAGTGTTCCTATGAGGGCGTTCTTCGCGTCAAAAACAAAGACATTTGTTGATCCCCAGCCCTTTTGGCGTAAAGACAAACTCATGATCCGACTGGGGGATGACTTCGACAATCTTCTCGTCGCCGACGGAAAGCTTCGCGTAGGGCGCCGACGTCTTGAAAAGCGCACCCTTGCCCATTGTTAAAGTGATCTGCTGAGCGGACCCCGTGATCATTTGAACCGGTCTGAATTGGGCATTGGGTTGCTCCTGCGCCACCGCTTCAGGAACTGGCACCACTGACATTGCGCCAATTGCAGCTACCGTTACATACTGGATAGTGCCAATCCAACTCACTTGTGCCCACTCCTTCGGTCGAATACTGACTGTAGCGCCGCTGATCGAGGACATTATAGCCGTTCTCACCGATCCTTGCCGAACCGGGATAATAGCATCATGTAGCCCGCGCGCCAGTTGGCAAAGGAACGAACGCCATTGATCGCCCCGCAGCCTCATAATAAGGGTGAGCGTCAATCGCAAGTTATATGCGTGGTCTCCGCGGCCCGAACGGGTCGGACCGCGCACGCCCAGGAGCGCCTCCGCTCCGATCGGCGACAAGCGGGCAACATCGACGGCAGCGTCGAGCAACTCGCCGGCCACTAGATTAATGCTGCGCTCTCGCCCCGAGTCTACACGCCGATTGGTCGCCGCACAAAGGCGCGAGAGTTCCCAGATGTTCGGGGCTTGCGACGGTCTTTCCAACGTCCAGGATATAGGGGACGGCGTCGCGCAACATGTGGGCCACATGGTCGGGACCAGCCGCACCGAGCCTAGGTGGGCTTCATCCGATTTGTCAAACGCAATGACGTACCATGCGTCATCGTTGTCGAACGCATCCAACCCGTCACGATTTTCGAAGAACTCTTCGCCGATTTCAACATCGACTGCTAACGCTCGGTTCACGGTCATATCGATTAAAAACCTTCGCGGAAGCACCGACCGACCTTTCCCGATCAGTTTTCCTAGCACGCTCACGACCAGACCTTTGCTCGCAGGGCACCCTTGGCAGCGCGGTCCGATGTCCTGTTTGCCTTCTCAATGTCAGGCCTTCCGCGGCGCCGATCGGCGTGCAAGCAATGATCTGGCGCATCC
>CAVVJO010000001.1:0-33917 GCA_963748545.1 uncultured Alphaproteobacteria bacterium | reverse complement strand
CCTATGCGCTGGCCGCCAAGGCGATGGTCGAGAATCTGGCCGAGCCCGAACTCCCGCGAAGGGATCGCAGCCTTCCTCGAGAGGCGGCCGCCGCGATGGGGCGCTTAAGATGGCGGCGATCGACGGCCTCGCCGACGCGGAGATCCGCGACATCCTGGCCGGCGTCCGCCGGGTCGCGGTTGTCGGCGCCTCGCCCAATCCGGCGCGTCCCTCCAATGGCGTGCTCGGAGTGTTGATCGATCGAGGCTACGAGACCTATCCGGTCAACCCCGGCCATGCCGGCGCGCTGATCCGGGGCCGGCGGACGCTCGCCCGCCTCGCGGACGCGCCGGTCGCCATCGATATGGTCGACGTGTTCCGCAACTCAGCCGCCGCGGCCAGCGTGGTCGACGACGCGCTCGCCCTCGATCCCACCCCCCGGGTGATCTGGATGCAGCTCGGCGTCATCAACGAGGCGGCCGCCGAGCGCGCGCGCGCCAGAGGCGTGACCGTGGTGATGAACCGCTGTCCGGCGATCGAACTGCGCCGCCTCGGCGTCTCGGGTCCCCGTCCGCCCGACGGTTGACGCGGGTTATTGAGGCAGATCAATGCGCCGAAGCGCCGGGGCGACCAAAACTCGCCGCGGACCGTCAAAGCGTCTGGCGCCGGCTGCTGGGGCGGCGGCGAGAAAACCGACCCGCGGTCCCGGGCGGCTCGACGGCTTCATGGCGAGGCGACGGGCTAACTCGCCGCTCAAAGCGGCGGGTTTCGCGACGGCCGGCGCGGGGCAAAACCGCGCTCGTGGGGGCCCGGCCGTCGCGACGCCTTCAAGCCCCATGCGACAAAGAACTTGCTTTCCGGCTATAGCCATCAAACCCGCGCTGTGCTACTAAAGTGGAACGTCGCCGCCGTGCAAAAAAGGGCGGGATGCGGGAGGTGGGGACCGCCGCCGGAGGGAGGGCCCTGTGCAATATTACGATTTCGAAGTTCTTCAGGGCGATGACGTCATCGTGGCCGAACGAGCGGTGGCTCTGGCGGACTTGCGCGCCGCCTGGCCGAAAATCATCGGCATGGCCGAAACTTTGGACGCGCCGGGATGCCGCATCCGCGTGCGCGAGCAGCAGGGCGACACCATCATCCTGATCGGCGCCACCGCCGCGCGGCGCTACTCGACGTCGCCCTCGTCCTAGGCGAGGCCTCACTGCGGCAGCTTGTCGGCGATCACTTCGACCCGGACGAGTTCCAGCGGGTTGGCGAACAGTTCGGAACCGATTTCCGTCAGCTTCGCCGCGACCCTCCCCTTGAGATGGGCTTCGCGACCGCTTTCGCCGGAAATGCGTCGAAGATCGCTAAGGTCTTGGGCCAAGCCGGAGGGCGAACCATGCAACGGTGTCCCGCTCCTCCAGGACAAGGGACCGGACGTCCTTTAGCAAAGCCTCGACCTCGTGCTCCTTGCCGGGCTTGGCTTCCAGACGGACATAAAGCGCGAGCGTAGTCATGGAAGGCTCCTCTCGTCCCCAACGCCACGTTGGGGCCGGACTGCGCCAGCACGATGGCGGAGCGCCGGTTGCCACGGAACCTGCGGGCGCCTAGCCCAAACCAGCGCCCGCCGTCCACCTCGAGCACCACGCCGGTCAGGAACGCCGCCTCGTCGCTGGCGAGATAGAGCGCCGCTGCGCCAATGTCCGCCGCGGTCGAAAACCGGCCGAGCGGGATGGAAGCCTTGAAGGCGGCGCGCTTCTCGGGCGTGTCCTCTCCTATGAACATCGCCAGCAGCGGCGTTTCGCCGGCGACAGGCGCCAGCGCGCAGACCCGGATCTTGTCAGGGGCGAGTTCGATCGCCATCGACTTCGTCATGACGTGGACGGCGCCTTTGGACGCGTTGTAAACGGCGAGGCCGGGCCGCGGTCGGAGCGCCGCGGTCGAACCGACATTGATAAAGTCCCGCCGCCTCTTTGGCGCATGTGGGGCACGAAGGCCTGCGCGGTGAGGGGCAGCGACTTCACGTTGACCGCGAAGATGCGGTCGAATTCCGCTTCTTCGACCTCCATCATCGGCTTGTTGCGATGCGTGGTGCCGGCGTTGTTGACGACGATATCGACTCGGCCGAACGCAGCGATTGTCTCCTTTGCCGCCCGCGCGACATCGTCGGGCTTCGACACGTCAGCGGTCACGGCGATGGCGGCGGGACCGAGCCGTTTTGCCGCGGCCTCGGCGATCTCGGGCTTGAGATCGAGGCAGGCGACCCGCGCCCCCTCGCGCACAAAAATCTCGGCGATGCCGTAGCCGAACCCCTGCCCCGCGCCTGTCACCAGCGCGGTCTTGCCTTTCAATCGCATAGGCGCCCTCCCCTCCTGCGCGCTCGCCTTCAGCTCGCCTTCTTGCGCTCCTCGATAATCGCATCGTCAATGGCTTTGGCGCGGATCGCTGCCGGCCGGCCGCTGATCAAGGCCCAATAGCGCTCGAACGCCGGACGGTGGTCGATCCCCTTGAACGCCATACCCCAGCCGATCTGGGAGCCGACATAGACGTCGGCTGCCGTGAAGCGGTCGCCGGCGATGTACTCGGTGCGGTAGAGCGCGCCCTCGAGCGCCGCCAGCGTTCGCTCCAGATTGCCGTAACCAACCATGACTTCCCGATCCTGGGGGATTTCGAAGCCGAGCGCCTTGTCGGTCACCGCCGGCTCGACGCAGTCCGCAGCGAAGAACAGCCAGCGATAATAGGGGCCGCGCTCGCGCGAGCCCGGAGGCGGGGCAAGTCCTGAGGCCGGGAAGGCGTCGGCCAGATAGGCGCAGATGGCGGCGACTCGGTGACCACTGTCTCGCCGTGGCGGATCGCCGGCACCTTGCCCATCGGATTGATAGCCAGATACTCGGGCGATCGCATCGAATGCCCGAATTCCAGGATCTTCGTCTCGTAGGGCTGACCGACCTCCTCCAGCATCCACCGGACGAGCCGGGCGCGGGACATGGGGTGGGTGTAGAAGACCAGTTCGTCGCTCATGGGTTCTTTCTCGCCCCTCCTGATGCGCTTCGCCCGGCGTCTGTGTTAGATCTGCGACAGAAAGGCGACGCCTGCTTCCTAGAGGAACCGCTACGCTCATGCGCATCGAAACCGACGTCAAGCTGGATTTCAAGGACGTTCTGATCCGGCCCAAGCGCTCGACCTCAACACCCGCTCCGCGGTCGACGTCAGCCGGACGTTCCGCTTCATCCACACGGGGTCGGAGTGGAAGGGATTTCCGCTCATCGCCGCCAATATGGACGTGACCGGGACGATGAAGATGGCCCGGGCGCTTGCTAAACATGGGGCGCTCACCGCTCTTCACAAGCACTATCCGGAGGACGAACTGATCCGTTTCTTTGACGGGCCAGGCGGCGCGCACGCCTTCTACTCCCTGGGCACGACAGCGGCCGATCTGAAGAAGCTCGCGGTTGTGGCGAAGTCCGCGCGGGTCCGGCTGATCTGCCTGGACGTCGCCAACGGATACGCCGAAAAATTCCTCGAAGTTGTCAAGCGCGTCCGGGACGACCACCCGGAGGCCGTCATCATGGCCGGAAACGTGGTCACCGGCGACATGTCCGAGGCGCTGGTCATCGCCGGCGCCGACATCGTCAAGATCGGCATTGGGCCGGGGTCGGTCTGCACCACGCGGCGGGTGACCGGCGTCGGCTACCCGCAACTGTCGGCGATCATCGAATGCGCCGACGCCGCCCATGGCCTGAAGGCTGGGTCTGCGCCGACGGCGGCTGCGCGGTTCCTGGCGACATCGCCAAGGCGTACGGCGCGGGGGCGGATTTCGTCATGCTGGGCGGCATGCTCGCCGGCCACGACGAATGCGCCGGCGACGTCCGCTACGAAACCCGCGACGGCGAGAGGGTCGCGGTCGGCATGACCTTTTACGGCATGCTCTCCGAGACAGCGATGAAGAAATATGCCGGGGGGTCGCCCATTACCGCGCCGCGGAAGGCAAAACGGTTGAAACGCCGTACCGCGGGCCCGTCGAAGGCACGATGGGCGAGATCATGGGCGGGGTGCCATCGATGATGACCTACATTGGCGCGGCGCATCTGAAGGAGGTGTCCAAGCGGACCACCTTCGTCCGCGTCACCGCGCAGACCAACGACGTGTTCGGTGGGGCGCAGGGTCGGCGGGGGGAACCGCTCGGCCGGGCGCGAAATCAACAATTTCAAGGGTTTGCGGAGGATTTTACGGGCCGGTCTCACGGGCCGGCCCTTCGTCCCGAAGGCCGGGCGCGGTCGGCGGGCGCCTGAGCCGGGAATGAGTGTTTTCAGAGGCTTGCAGGGAAACTTCCGGGCGATTGGCGATGGTCCCCCCGGAGGCGCCGGCGCGAACCCGGGCCCTCCTGCCGAGGAGCGGCGCGGCGCGGCGCAGGGAGGGCCGGAGGGACGGCGTCTCGCCGTCCGGCAAGGCTTCGGGATCGACCATGGCCCTCGATTGGGAAGACGCTCGCAGCTTCGGCAGAGTTCGACATGGAGCCCGCTTCATTCTGAATATGCCAATTAGGAGTGGAGTTGCTCGGCTGTCAAGAAATTGTCGCCGCGCCTGCCTCCAGGGCCCGGCGAAGCGCATGCGAACATGCTCAACGCCCGGAAACCGGAGCCGCGGCGGCGCGGGAGACATCAGACGAACTTCACTGCGCCCGGCGCCGCGGCGAGCATTGCGGGAGTGAAGCCGGCCAAGGTGAGCGTGTTGCCGTGGAGTCCGCGATGATGGCTCCGTTGGGCTCGGACCGCGTCGCCGAAAGGACAGCGGCCAGGTCCTGAGCCTGGGTCATGCCGGCGCTGAGATAAGAGAAGGCCGCGGTCGACAGGACGAGCGTGTCGGCGTTCGTTCCCGACGCGGAGAAGCCATCGATCGTCTCGTTGCCGAAGCCGGCGCTGAAGTGGAAAGTCTCCGCGCCGGCGCCCGCGTTGCTCGCATTGATCGTTTCGTTGGTGGATACCCAAGGGCGAACGATCCGCCAATGGGAGCGGCGCCGATCGCGAAACTTTCAGCCGATGCGCCGCGCGTGATGGTCGCGCCGCTCTCGAACAGATCGACCTCGTTCGAGGCGGCGCTGAGGTTCAGGTCGTCGGCGGCGACGCCGTTGTTCCAGTCGACGCTCGAGTAGGAGGAATAGGACCGGCCTTGAACGTTCGAATAGTTATATTCCTCTGCGTTGCCTGAGCGGACCGCTGTGATCGACAAGGCGGTGCCGTCGGCGAGATCCGCCGTCGATTGGGCGGGCGTCAGGGCGAAATTGGCGGCGGTGAGCGTGACTTGGCCGGTCAGCGTGGTCTCCCAGTCGGGTGTGGCGTCTCCGGCGAGCGTAGCCTCGACTGTAGTGAGGTTGTCGCTCGGGTCGTACTGGTAGTTCACCTGCGCGCCGGCGCCCGTGAACGCGTTCGTCCCGATAAAGGTGAAATTCTGCTGGCCGGCGGCGGTCAGATCGGCGTCGATGTGGCTAAGGTCGATGACGTCCTTGGCAGGATCGAATCCGTTGATCGCCGCGATGCCGGACTGGGCCGTGTCTCCTGTCGGAGAGAGGTAAGTAAAGATATTCGCTCCACCGCCCGCGAAAATGTAATTTCGGCCGTTCGGAACGAAGTTGTTCTCGCCAATTCCGCCATACATATGAGCAACGGCGCTGCCATAAAGGGTGGTGGAGCCGGTCTCCGAACTTGCGTTGATCGTCGAACCGCCGGTCGAGACGAGGACATTCTTTGTGGGGAGGCCTGCGGCCTGATAGGCCGCCCAGGCATTGGCGGCGTAGGCCGGATTTGAATAGTCGAAGGTGACATTTCCGGTCTCCGTCACGCCGGCTGTCGACCCCGGATAGAAACCCCAGGCTGCCGCGAATCCCATATAGTTTTTGGTAATGGAAATGTTGCTCAAGCCGGCGGTCGCCCCCGACGTTGTCGCCGCCGGGTTGATCGCCTGGATGCTGGTTTCGCCGCCGAACAGGAAATTGCCGGTTACCGTCACGTTGCTGACGCTGCCGAGTTCGTTGGTGATGCGGATGCAGTCGTTGGCGTAGGAGTTTGAATTTGGGTTCGTAGCCCAGTCTATAAAGTTGTCGGTAATCGAGATCGGCCCGGAATTGTCGCTGATCCATATTGCGTCCGGATGGGTTCCATTTGATGTATACCCCGCTCCGAGGAAAGAATTCTCAGAAATGACGCCGGAGCCGAAAAGGTCGATTCCGTCCGAGGGCGTGTCGATGAAGGTGTTGCCGGTGATCGTGACGCTGCCCTTCGACGTGATCCATGCGGCGAGCTTGGCGGGGATGCCTTCGCCGTTGAAGGTGTTGTTGGTGACGGTCGTGTTGTCGCCGCTGAGAACCTGAACACCGTACCATCCGCTAGTCGCAGTAAAATTGCAGTCTTCGATCGTGTCATTGCTGCCGTTCACGTAGACAGTCGCGCTTCCGAGGTCGTAACCGCTCAGGGTCAAGTTGCTCCCGTTTATGCGGACGATGTTATCCGTCGCGTCATAGATGATGCCGGATCCGCTGGTGGGGAGGGAACTCAAGGGCTTCAGCGCCGAGGCGGCAAGCATGTTCCCGGTCGGGGTGTCGACGCCGGGAAGGACGACGCCGGGATCGGCGCTTCGGAGCAACTGGATCTCTTCGATCAATGGACTGTTGCTGGCCCCATTGGCGTTGGCGACCGCAAGGATATTCTTGGTCCCGATTTGGGCGGCGAAGATCGTTTTGATGTCAGTCTGGGCGGCAGCCGTCATCCCGGCGATCTGCGCCGTCGAGAACTGGGCGAGCCCGGCCGCCGTCAACGACGATAGCTCGCCCGTCGTAATTCCCTTTAATCCCTGCCCGATCGCCCCGAGCATGTTGTTGGTGGCGAGGGCGTCGAACTGGGCGTTGGTCAGGTTGGAAACCGCAGAGGCCGACAGGCCAGTAATTTGATTAAGGGTGAAGCCGAACCCGTTCAGAGCCTGAAAATTCGCCGCCGTCAGGCCCGAGAGTTGGCTATTCGTCAGCGCGCCGACCTGCGCCGCCGTCAGTCCTGCGACCTGAGTTCAGCGATAAATCGGCAAGCTGGGGCGCAGAAAGAGCGCTGATCTGGTTCGCGCTGAGTTCACCGATCTCGACCGTGGTCAGCGAATGGATCTGCACGGCGCTCAGCGCGGCTATTTGCGGCTTGGTCAAAGCCGCGATCTGCGCGGACGACAGGACGGACACGTTGAGCGATCCTACGGCGCCGGTTGTCAGCGCATCGATCTGCAACGCGCTGAGCGACGAGACCTGGGATGCCGTCAGGGCCCCGACTTGAGCGGCGGACCAGTCTGACAACGTGGCGGCGGAGAGGCCCGCAATCTGCGAGCTGGTCATGGACTTGACCTGAGCAGACGTTACGCCCAGCCACTGAGCAGCAGACAGCCAACCGAGCGCCGCCGTTGACAGGGAGGCGAACTGGGCGACCGAAAGCGCCGCGATTTGCGTTACCGTCATCGCGTTCACCTGAGCGGGCGTGAAGGACGATGCTTGCAGAGCCTGAAATTTTGCGGTCGTCATGCCGGCCAACTGGGCGGACGTCAGCGCGCCAACCTGCGCCGGGTTCAGGGCGGCGATCTGCGTGAGGGTCATGCTGTTCAACTGAGCGGAGGTCAGCGACTGGAGCTGCGCGGACGTCACGCCCGCAAGCTGCGCGCTGGTCAGCGTGGCGAGCGACCCGGCCACATTGGTGAGGAACTGCTGCACGGACATCGCGGCGATCGCCGTCGCCGTCAGAGAGGAGACCGAGGGTGCGGTGGCTTGGGTCGAGGTTGAGGTGGAAGCCATGGCGTATCTGCCTTTTCGCATGATTCCGAGGCAGTAACGGAATCGTTACTTGCAAGTCTCCAGGCGTCTTCTCGGCGCCTCAGCCTATCTCGGATAATCGAACCGACAGCAACATAACCACGCCGGGACACGCGAGCAATATTTTTCGGCGGATAGCGCGATCACGACGATCTGTTATTGTCCTAGTGGCAAATCAAATCTGGTCATTCTGCTCGCAATAAAGCCATTATTTGACTAAACTTGTAAAAGTTTACGTTGAGGGGAAATGCCTGGTCCGCAACGACTCCGCAGTGGACAACTGGTTTCGCGCTCGATAGTCCCGATGGCGACGCCTTCGAGAACACTCGCGCTCGGCGCGCTCCAGGATGTCCGCTGTAATCAAGGCGGCGAGATCCGGCCGCCCTGGCGCTTCACGAGCCGGCCTGCCTTCGTTTCAGCAACCCCAGCTTCATGAGGCTACTGGCGGTCGCGAGGACCGCCTCCTTCGGAGTTCGCGGCGCCCAGCCGAGCACGCGGCGCGCTTTCTCGTTGGACGCGTTCTTACGCTTGCCAAGTTCTCCCGCCACAGCTTTGACCTGGGGATCAACCAGCGCGACCAGGCGCACCAGCCAATTGGGCAGGGCGCGGGTTGAAACCTTGCGGCCGGCTTCGCCGGCGCCGGCCTTGAGGATCCGGGCCAGCTCGACAACGCTGACGAAATCCCCGCTGGTGGCGATGAACCGTTCGCCGCGCGCGGCCGGATCGGTCATCGCCCTGAGGTGCAGATCGGCGACGTCGCGCACATCGACCACCCCGAACCGGAGGTCCGGGCACCCGAGCATGGCGCCGTCCAGGAAGCGCTTTATCAGTTGGATCGAAGTCGAATAGTCCGGCCCGAGCACGGGACCGAGAACGCCGACCGGATTGACCACGGCGAGTTCCAGTCCGCCTCCTTCTCGTGCGACGAAATCCCAGGCCGCCCGCTCGCCGATCGTCTTCGACCTCTGGTAGGGTTGCACGCTCGGATCCGTGAGGTCCGTCCAATCCTCCTCGGTGAACGGGGTCGCCCTCGTCTTGGCCCCATAGCCGATCGCCGCGAACGACGACGTCAGCACCACGCGCTTGACGCCGGCGTCGCGGGCCGCGCGCAGAACACGCAGTGCGCCGTCCCGGGCCGGAGCGATCAATTCGTTCTCATCCTTGGGAACGGCGCTCGGAAAAGGCGAAGCGACATGGAGGACATAGTCGCAGCCGGCCGCCGCTTCGGCCCAGCCGGCATCGGCGTTCAAATCGGCGCGGAACAGGGTCAGGCACTCGCCGACCTCCCCCGCGCCGCCCTGTCGCAGCATCGCGCGAAGCTCGCCTTCGCGTTCGAGGTCGCGGACCGTGGTCCGCGCTTCATGCCCCGCCGCCAAAAGCTGGCTCAAGCAATGCGCGGCGACAAATCCCGTGCCGCCCGTGACCAAAACGCGCGCCATTCCGCTCTCCTGTTCGGACTCCCGGAAACCGCCGCCAAATCGAGCCGGCGGATAGGGTTTTCTCGTTCCAGGAAGGATGCTAAACCTTCAACCTAAGTTGAAGGTCAAGAGACTTCGCCAACGAGCTCGCCCAACAAGCTTGCCGGAGGGGCTTGGCATGCGGATCGGGGAATTGGCTCGCCGTTCGAAGATCGCAGCGTCGCGTATCCGCTTCTACGAGGCCCATGGGCTGCTGCCGAAGGCCGACCGGAGCGAGAACGGCTATCGCGACTACCCGGACGGCGTCGTAGAGACCTTGGGCCTTATCCACGGCGCCCAGGATCTCGGCTTCTCGCTGAGCGAGATCAAGGCGGCGCTCGCCGAGGCGGGCGCCAACCCGCCCTCGAAGGACGCCATGCTCGAGGCGCTGCGCATCAAACTCGCGAGCCTCGACCGCCTTATCGACGAGGTGACCCTGCGCCGGCGGCGGATCGTCGATTTGATGGCGAAGATCGAGAAGAAGCGCGAAAGGGCGACGCGTTCGAACCGCGTCGGATAAACGCGTTCAGACATCCGCCGAGACGAACGCCCGGCGGATCGCGTCGGCTTGCGCGCTCTAGGGGCCCGACAGCTGGTCGGCGAATTCGGCGACTGTCTTTGCGTAGACAGGCGAGCTGTTCCATTCAAGGAGCGCCGCGAAGTTGGGCTGTCCCTCATCCCATTTCGCGCCGCGCTGCCAGCCGTGCGACTGGAGGAAGTAGGCGGTCGAGGCGAGCGCGTCGGCGCCGTTGCCCATCAGGTTGCCGCCACGGCCGCCATTGGCCGACACTCCGTATTTAAGGTAAGCCGAGGGCATGAACTGGGTCTGGCCAAGCTCTCCCGCCCACGCTCCGCGCATCTGTGCCGGCGACAGGAGCCCCCGCTGCACGATCATCAGCGCGTCGATCAGCTCCGCCTGGTAGAGGGAGCCCCGTCGGCAGTCGTAGGCCAGCGTCGCAAGTGCGCTGAAGGTCGAGATATTTGCCGAGCGCCGCGCCGTAGTCGGTCTCAAGCCCCCAGATCGCGACCAGAACCGGGCCAGGCACCCCGTAGCGCTGCTCGATCCGCTCCAGCGGCTCCGCATAGGCGAGCATCATCGACTTGCCGTGCTTTACTCGGCTCGGCGTGATATGTCCCGCCGCAAAGCTTGCCTGGTTGCCCTGCAGGGCCCCTTGCCCGCGGTCATGCGACAATACCGAGGGGTCGAATTTGGCGGTCGCGAGCGCCTCATCCACAACATTGGGCGAGACGCCGTCGTTGATGGCCACCTGCTTGAAGTCGTCGAGCCAGGCCGTGAACCCCCCCGGGGTGTCGCCGCACTGCGCGGCGCGCGCCGGCCCCGCCCCCGACGCCGCCAACGCCGCCCACGCCACAAATGCCCACAGTCTCGCCCGCATGCTGCGAATCTCCACGTTCTCGCCTCGCCGGTTCGGCGCATATGCGCCAATCGCGGCCGAAGGTTGGCCTTTTGGTTACGCTCACGCCGCCGCCTTTGCAGCCGCCTGCCCGTCGCCTCCCTACCGCGTCCGGTAAGCGCGCGCTACCTTGCCCGATCCCGACGCGTTCATGCGACACTTTCTGCGTTGGAGCCGCATGCCAGCCCATGATAAAAGCGCCGCCCATGACTTTAACCCTCTCCGCCGCCGAGGATCGCGCGCCCGTGCGCCTCGCAGGGGCGACCCGCACCGAGCTCGCCCGCGCGCTCGCTGACATCGGCGTGCCCGAACGCGAGCTGAAGATGCGCGTGTCGCAGCTCTGGCACTGGATTTACCACCGCGGCGCGCGCGAATTCTCCGCCATGCGCAACATCGCCAAGCCCCTGCTCGAAGAACTCGCCGCGCGACATGACCTCGCGCGTCCGGAGGTCGTGGTCGAGCAGGTGTCGGCCGACGGCACGCGCAAGTGGCTGATCCGGATGCCGCCCGCCCACGCGCACGACAAGGGCGCCGAGATCGAATGCGTCTATATTCCGGAATCCGACCGGGGCACGCTGTGCGTCTCGAGCCAGGTCGGCTGCACCCTCAACTGCACCTTCTGCCACACCGGCACCATGCCGCTAGTGCGCAACTTGACCCCGGCGGAGATCGTCGCGCAGGTGCTGGTCGCGCGCGACCGGCTCGGCGATTTTCCGGGCGGGACGGCGCCGACCGACGGCCTCGTGCCCTCGGGCGAAGGCGTGCGCGCGGTCTCGAACATCGTCTTCATGGGCATGGGAGAGCCGCTCTACAATTTCGACGCCGTGCGAGACGCGATCGCCGTGCTGACCGACGGCGACGGGCTTTCGCTCTCGCGGCGCCGGATCACGGTCTCGACCTCCGGGGTCGTTCCCGACATGGAGCGCCTCGGCGCCGAATGCGGGACGATGCTGGCGGTGTCGCTGCATGCGACCAACAACGCCCTGCGCGACAAGCTCGTGCCGCTGAACCGCAAGTATCCGATCGAGCGCCTCATCGAGGCTTGCCGCGGCTATCCCGGCGCCTCCAACGCGCGCCGGATTACTTTCGAATATGTGATGCTGAAGGGCGTCAACGACACGCCGGCCGAGGCGCGGGCGCTGGTGCGCCTGCTCAAAGGCGTCCCCGCCAAGATCAACCTCATCCCGTTCAATCCCTGGCCGGGGAGCCCCTACGAATGTTCGGACTGGGAGACGATCGAGCGGTTTTCCGAGATCGTCTTCAACGCCGGCTACGCGAGCCCGGTCAGAACCCCGCGCGGCCGCGACATCCTCGCCGCCTGCGGCCAGTTGAAGAGCGAAAGCGAGAAGCTCGGCGCCAGAGCGCGGATGCTGCTCGAAGAGAGTCTGGTCGTTGGACAAGATTGACGCCAGCGTCGATTCGCGGACCGAGGACGTGCTCCGGGGAGAGATCCCCAACGACGCGCCCTTCGATCCGTGGCGCGCGATCAGGGGCAGCCTCGGCGAGGTCTTCCGCATGCCCCGGCTGGGCCGGCGCGGTGTCCTCGCGGCGATCGGCGCCCTCCTCCTGGCGTGGCTCTCGACCTCGCTCTACCGGGTCCAGCCGGACGAGAAAGGGGTCGTGCTGCGGTTCGGTCAGTGGGTCGCGACGACCGAGCCGGGCCTGCACGTCCACCTGCCCTACCCGATCGACGCCGTGCTCCTTCCGAAAGTGACGCAGGTGAGCCAGATCCAGATCGGCGTCGGCCCAAGCGTCGGGACCACCGACGCCTCCGCGAGCCGTGGCGGCCAGATGCTGACCGGCGACGAGAACATCGTCGAAGCCGACGGCACCGTGTTCTGGAAGATCCGCGACCCCGGCCAGTATCTGTTCAAGGTCGACAATCCCGAGCTTGCGGTGCGCACCGCGGCGGAAGGGGCGCTGCGCGACGTCATCAGCCGTACGCCGATCCAGGCGGCGATGTCCACAAGCCGGCAGCAGATCGCTGACCAGACGCGCGCCCTGCTCCAGCAACTGCTCGACAACGAAGAGGCCGGCGTGGAAATCACGCAGGTTCAGTTGCAGCGCGTGGAGCCGCCGCTCGCGGTGATCGACGCTTTCAACGACGTCCAGCGCGCCCGGGCCGACCAGGAGCGCGCCCGAAACGAGGCGGAGGCCTACGCCAACGACATCGTGCCGCGCGCCCGGGGCGAGGCCGAGCGCATCCGGCAGGAGGCGGAAGCCTACCGGATCCAGGTCGTCAACCTCGCCCACGGCGAGGCCGACGCCTTCGTGCCGCTGCTTAGAAGCTACGAGGGAGCCAAGGACGTCACCGCCTGGCGGCTCTATCTCGACAGCGTCGACGAGGTTTTGAAGAAGGCCTCCAAGGTCATCGTCGACACTTCCGGCAAGGGCGTCTCGAGCGTCATGCCTTACATGCCGGTGAGCGAGTTCAAGACGACGCCCGCGCCGCCGCCTGCGCCAGCGACGGGGGCCGCCAAATGAGAAACCCCTGGCTCGCCGCGGTCGCCGCCCTCGCGCTGGCGTTCCTGCTGCTTGTTTCGTCGCTCTATGTGATCAACGAGGGCGAGCAGGCCCTGGTGGTTCGGCTCGGCGCGCCGGTGGCGGTCGTCGAGACGCCCGGCCTCAAGTTCAAGATCCCCTTCATCGACACGGTCTACGTGACCTCGACCCGTTCGCTGCTGCTCGAGCCTCAAGTTGAGCAGGCGATCATGGGCGACCAGAAGCGGCTCGAGGTGCAGCCTTACGCCCGCTATCGGATTGTCGATCCGTTGCGTTTCTATCAGGCGCTGCGGACGCCCGAAATCGCGACCGTGCAGCTCAACCTAATCGTCAGCTCCGCCGCGCGCCGCGCGCTCGGCCAGGCGCCGCTGCATGCGCTCCTCACCGAGGAGCGGGGACAGATCCTCGACGCGATCAAGACCGAGGTCGCGTCCAAGGCGGTCCCGCTCGGCGTTTCGGTCGACGAGGTCCGCTTCCGCCGCGCCGACCTGCCGTTCGAGACCAGCCAAGCCATTTACGACCGGATGAAGTCGGAACGGCAGCGGGAGGCCAAGGAACTGCGCGCGCAAGGCTACGAATGGGCGCAGCAGATCCAGGCCAAAGCCGACCGCGACCGGACCGTGCTTCTGTCCGAGACGCAACGGGCCGCCGCGGTCGCGCGCGGAGAAGGCGACGCCGAGGCGAGCCGGACGCTCAGTGACGCCTTCTCGCAAAATCCGCAGTTCTACGAAATGGTGCGGTCGCTCCAGACCTATAAGGGCGCGCTCGCCAACTCGGGCCCGACGATGATCGTCAGTCCCGACGCGGATTTCATGCGGCTGATGAAATCGGGGCCGGCGTCCGCGCCGGCCGAAGGTTCGAAACCTTGAGGCGAGGGGCGATTGCGGCCGTTGAGGGAGCCGCGCGCGTAGCTCGCCTGGACCGTCGCGGGGACCCATCCCTGCATTCCCTCACAAGCGGGGAAGGAGGCGGGCAATGATCGACGTCGCCGGCTCGCTCTTCCTGCTCGTTCAGATCTTCTTCGTCGACCTCCTGCTCGGCGCCGACAACGCGATCGTCATCGCGATGGCGTGCGGCCGCCTGCGGCCCGAGGACACCCGCCGCGCTGTCCTGCTCGGCGCGGGCGGCGCCATCTTGCTCCGGCTGGTCATGATTCTGTTCGCCAACGCGCTGCTCGGCGTTCCGCTGGTCAAGCTCGCTGGCGCCTGGATGCTGATCGTCATCGCCCTCAACGTGCGGGTGCAGAACGGGGCCGACGAGGAGTCCCCGCGACGGCCCGCCGGCGCGAGCGACTTTCTGTCCGCCGCCGTCGTCATCATGTTCGCCGACGCGGCGATGAGTCTCGACAACGTCGTCGCGCTCGCGGCGATCGCGGGCGGAAACCTCTGGCTGCTCGCGATCGGCATCCTTCTCAGCATCCCGATCCTCGTCTACGGCGCCTATGTCCTGACCGGGCTCCTGCGCCTCTCGCCGGGAATCTTCATCGCCGGCGCCGCCTTCCTCGGCTGGATCGCCGGCGGCATGGCGGCGACCGATCCGCTGGTCGCGGGCTGGATCGACGTCAACGCTCCCGCCCTCGGCGTCTTTGCGCCGGCGCTCGGCGCGCTGTTCGTGCTCGCCGCCGGAGGGGCCGCGCGGACGCGGGCCGCTCCCGTCTCGGCGACCGCGCCAACGCAACCTCCGCCGGCCGGGACCGCCCTCGCGCCGGCGTCGTCGCCGGCGATCGCTCGCATGGCGCCGAAATCGCCGCGCCTGTCGCTCGGCCGGACTGAGCGCGAAGGCGCGCCGCCGCGCATCGGGCCGAGGCCGCCCGCTTCCGGGCGCGCCGAAACTGAGACGGCCGCCGAGATCCTGCCGCCAGACGAGGCCATGCCGGGATTCGCCGCAGAGGAGCCCGCGGCCGCCTCCCCTTCCGGCTGGAGCGAGGAGCGGCTGGTCGTCGCCGGTTTCGTCCTGCTGGCGTTTCTCGCCGGCCTGATCATTTTCATCGCTTCGTTCTTCGACAGTCTGACCTGACGGCCGGACGACAACCCCGCCGGAGGGAAAACCTCTTAACTCTTCCGCCTTGTCCGGCGACCGGATGGTCCTCATGAAGCTGGATCACCCTGTCGAGTCCCGGGGCCCGCGACGTAGCGAGCGCCTGAGGCAACGCGCAGCCTGGATGTACTTCGTCGAGGAGATGACCCAGTCGGCGATCGCGGACGCGCTCGGTGTCGGGCGGGTGACGGTGGTGCGGATGCTCGCGGAGGCCAAGGCGCTGGGCGAGGTGCGCATCGCGCTGACGCGCGGCCAGGCCGAGCTCGGCGGCCTCGAGGCGTCGCTTTGCACGACCTACGATTTCGACGAAGCGCTGGTCGCGCCGATGTCCTCCGCCGACGCGGACGCGACCGCGCCGATCGGCGCGGTGCTCGGCGAATACCTTTCGGCCCTTCTGCGCAACGACATGAAGATCGGACTTGGCTGGGGGCGAACGCTTAATCGCTCGCTCGAGCATTTGCGCGAACGTTCGCTGCGCGGTTTGAACGTCATTTCGCTGGTCGGCGGGGTCACCCATTTCGCCCATGACAACCCGGCGGAATTCCCGTCCGCGTTCGCGCGCGCGTTCAACGCCGACTGCTACCTGATCCCCTCGCCGGCGCTGGTCGACAGTCCGGCGACCAAGACCGCGCTGATCGAGCGCTGCGGCCTGAGAGCCGTGTACGATTTCGCCAACGCGCTCGACGCGGTCGTCGTCAGCGTCGGATCGCTCGGGGCCGAGGCCACGATCGCCCGGTTCGAGCTGATCGGAGAAGCGGACCGGCGCATGCTAGGCGAGTATGGCGCGGTCGGCGAGCTGCTGTGCAACGTCTACGACCACGAAGGACGGGTGCTCGACCATCCGCTCAACCAGCGGATCATGTCGGTGCCCATGGACGCGGTGCGCGCCGCTCCGATCCGGGTGCTCGCCGCCGGCGGCGCCCATAAGCTCGCCGCGATCGAGGGGGCGATCAAGCTTTTGCATCCGACCGCGCTGGTGACGGACGAGATCACCGCCAGAAGACTGACCAAGATTCCCGTCTGACGCTTGGGCGCGGCCACGACGGGCGTCCGCGCGGGACGTCGTTCAGCCATGTCTCGAAGGCGGCGCCGCGAGCCTATCCCCTGCGGCTTTCGACCGGCCGAACGACTATCCTTGAAATTCCCTGGAACATGCTGGTCGCCAAGGGCTACGGCAGCGCCAATCCGGCCGCCAGCAAGACAATTCCCACGGGCGGTTCTACAATCGCCGGATCG
This sequence comes from uncultured Alphaproteobacteria bacterium, assembly GCA_963748545.1. Taxonomy (GTDB): domain Bacteria; phylum Pseudomonadota; class Alphaproteobacteria; order Rhizobiales; family Beijerinckiaceae; genus Roseiarcus. The sequence continues at coordinate 17,472 of CAVVJO010000001.1, read as the reverse complement.
AGCACCATATTATCAAGGCCCTTTGAGCCTGTTACACAAGCAGCAAGAGCGGCGCGCGCCAAAACGCGCGCCGCGTTCCGGGGGGACCAATGAACGAAGGCCTGACCTTATGGCTCAACAGCCTTTCGGCGACCGAACTCGCGCTAGCCGCCTGCGCCTTTTTTCTTGCGATCACCCTGATCGGCATCGTTCTCATACATCCGCTCATGCGCCGCTGGATTCATGGCGGCAAACAGGTCAACGACGTCGTGATCTTCGTCGCGGCCAACTACGGGCTGATCTACGCGGTGCTGCTCGGCCTGCTGACCGTCGCCACGTTCCAGACCACCAAGGATCTCAAGGACCATATCGCGAGCGAGGCCTCGAGCCTATCGACCCTCTACCACACCGCCGACGGCTATCCGGAGCCGATGCGGAGCAATTTCCGGGCGGGCTTGCGCGACTATACCCATTACGTGATCGACAAAGACTGGCCGGCGCATCGGATGGCTATGACGCCGAACGGCGGCGAGCACCGGCTGCAAGCGATCCGCCAGGGGCTGTTCTCATTCGAGCCGGCGACCAAGACGCAAGAGGTGCTGCACGGTGAAATCATCCGCGAGTTCAACGCCATGACGGTTTCCCGAGAGGAGCGCCTCGATGCGGTGTCCTCGTCGATGCCGGCCGTCCTGTGGTGGGTCGTAATCATCGGGGCGATCGTCTCGATCGTGTTCATCTGGATGCTGCATATCGATCTGGCGCCGCAGCTTTTTCTCGGCTCCATCACGGCGCTCTTTCTCGGCGTCATGACTTTCCTGATCTACGCGATGGATCACCCGCTGCAGGGCGCCGTCAGCGTCAATTCCGGGCCGTACCAGTCTGTCTACGATCTGGTCATGAAATGGGACGAGCCGTCGTGAAGCGCTTCTTCTGGTTCGTCCTGGCTCTCGTCGCGTTGCTCGCTGGTCCTGCGCCGGCCGAGGAGACATTTCACGCCTATGCGTCTGTCGGCACCGGCGCCTTGAACGGGGTTTACTACCCGGTCGGCGGTGCGATCTGCGCCATCGTCAACGAGCATCTGCGTGCAACCGGCGTTCGCTGCTCGCCGGAGACGACGCCTGGCTCGGGCTACAACCTCGACGCGCTGCGGTCGGGAGAGCTCGAGTTCGCCATCGTTCAATCCGATGTGGCGTTCGACGCCTACAGCGGCACGGGCAGCTTCGCCGACCGACCGTTCCCGGCGTTGCGCTCGGTCCTGGTTCTTCACCCCGAGCTCGTGACGATCGTCGGTCGCGCCGGCCTTCAAAAAATCTCCGATCTCATGGGCAAGCGGATCAATGCCGGCACGGAGGGCAGCGGCACGCGGCGGACCTGGGAAACGCTGCAAAAGGCGCTCGGCTGGACCGAGGCTCAGACGCCGCAGATCGTAGACATGCCGGCTGAGACTGTCGCGGCCGGCATTTGCAGCGGCGCGATCGACGCCGGCGTGATCGTGGCCGGCCACCCGTCGGCGCAGGCCCGCGATCTCCTCAGCCGCTGCGCCGTCGATCTCGTCTCCGTCGATGGGCTAGCCGTCAACTCGCTGGTCGAGGGGCGCCTTATCTCAAGAAGGGGCAGATTCCAGGCGCCCTCTACGGATTGCCGAGCGATACGCCGAGCTTCGGCGTCAGCGCCGTCTTGATGACGAGAGCCGATATGGACAACCGGACCGTCGCCGCCTTCGCCAAAGCGCTCGTCGCCCAGGTCGACGCGCTCAAAGCCAGGAACCCCGCTCTGGCCAATCTCTCCGTCCCGGAAATGATCTCCGGCAGCCTGCCGGCGCCCATGCATCCAGCCGCATTGCAGGTTTATCGGGAACTCGGGTTGCTGAAGTAGGCCACGCTGGGCCTGCACGGGCCGGACTCGGGCGCCTCTTCTTCCTGCGATAGCGGGCGACGGATCGAACGCCTTACGGCAGGGGCGACGCAGCTCCTCAGGCTTCGAGCATCGCCCGCAGCGCGTCAGGGGCGAGAATGCGGACGCGGCGATAGGAGACTTTGACGCCGCCGTCGGCTTCGAGCTTTCTCAGCACCGTTCCCGCAGTCGTGCGCGCCAGATTGGTCATCGCGGCGAAGTCGTCCTGGCTGACGTCGACCTCGATCGGCTGGATTCCCCTCGGTGTGGCGTACCGGCAGCCGCCGAGACGCAACAGCACCGCAACGCTGCGCTTGACGTGGTCGCGGATCAAGAGGTCGTCCGCGCCCCCGATCGCCGCGTCGTTGTGGGCGATCGCCGCGAGACCGAAAAAGCGCCAAGCGCCCGGGTCGGTCGCGACGATCTCGCGGATGGCGGCCAGCGGCAGGTGCAAGACCTCCGCATCCCGCGTGACCGCGAGACCGATCCGGCGGGGCTGCTCGGTGAAGGCCGCCCCTTCGCCAAACCACGTGCCGGGCAGCCCGAAATGGGCCACTATGGCCCTCGCTCGCCGGGCGCGATCGAAATGGCGAAGCTGCCGGCCACCAGCCCATACATCCCGCCGGGCGGATCGCCGACCGAATAGATCGTCGCGCCGGCCTTCAATTTCAGCAATTTGCAGCGGTCGAGCACGGCCCGGCGAAACGGCGCCGGCGGATAGCTGAGCCAGCCTTGCCGGGACACGATCTCCTGAGTCGAAGCGCGTTTTGGCATGGCCTTCCGCTGGATGGTTCGGGGCCGCCTCCGTTGGCGGAGCGAGCCGGGGCGGCCGAAAAATGTTCCACTTTTCTTTAGCGAATGATCGTCGGCGGTCAATGCCGCGCCCGAATTTCGGCTACGCGCGTGCAAGGCCAGGGAGGATGGCGTGACGGTCGCAAGCTTTCGAATATTGACGGCTCTGGCTGCGGCGCTTTTCACAGGTTTCGCCGCAACCATGGGCCGCGCAGAGCCGTTGAGGCCCAACATCGTCTTCATCATGGCCGACGACCTCGGCAACGCCGACCTCGGCTACCGCGGCGGGGAGATCAAGACGCCCAACATCGACCGCCTCGCCAGCGAAGGCGTCCGTCTCGAAGATTTCTACGGCGAACCCGTCTGCACTCCGTCGCGCGCCGCATTGATGACGGGCCGCTACCCGATGCGCTACGGGCTGCAGACCTCGTCATCTTCCCGAGCCACACTTACGGCCTGCCGACCGACGAGAAGACGCTGCCGCAGGCGCTCAAGGAGGCGGGCTACAAGACCATGATGGTCGGCAAATGGCATCTCGGCCACGCCGACAGGAAATACTGGCCGCAAAATCGCGGTTTCGATTACTTTTACGGCAACGTCGTCGGAGAGGTCGAGTATTTCACCCGCGAGCGCGGCGGGGTGATCGACTGGCAGCGCAACGGCGCGTTCCTCAAGGAGGACGGCTACTACACCGATCTGATCGGCAACGACGCCGTCAAGCTGATCGACGAACAGGACGGCAAGCAGCCCTTCTTCCTCTACTTCGCATCGCTCGCGCCCCACGCGCCCTATCAGGCGCCTCAGGCCGCCATCGACCAGTACAGCGCGGTCGCCGATCCGCTGCGGCGGACCTATTCGGCGATGATCTCCGAGCTCGACATCCAGGTCGGCCGCGTCGTCGCCGAGCTCGAAAAGAAGGGGCTTCGCGACAACACCATCATCCTTTTCGCCAGCGACAACGGCGGCGCGACCAGCGGGCTGTTCGCGCAAGGGGCCAAGAGCAACGCGGAGAAGAGCGCCGACGAGGGCGGCATCCTGCCGGGGCAGAAGCCGCCGGCCTCCAACGCGCCGTTCAGCGGCGGCAAGGGCAGCCTGAAGGAGGGCGGCGTCCGCGTGCCCGCCTTCGTCAACTGGCCGGCGGTGCTGAAGCCCCGGGTCGTCGACCGAGCCGCTGCACATGGTCGACGTCATGCCGACGCTGCTGACGTTGGCCGGCGGCCAGGCAGCCCCGACCATCCCTTCGACGGCCGCGACATGTGGGCGACGCTCGGCGGCGACGCGCCCTCGCCCAACGCGGATATCCTGATCAACGTCGAGGCCTTCCGCGGCGCCATCCGCAAGGGCGACTGGAAGCTTATCAAGATCGCGCTTCTGCCCGGCAAGACGCAGCTCTTCAATCTCTTCGAGGACCCCGGCGAGACGACCGACGTCGCCGCCCAGCATCCCGAGATCGTGCAGGATCTCGAGGCGCGCTTGCTGGCCTACGCCAAAGAGCAGAAGCCGAGCCTGTGGCTGATGGCCCAGCCCGGTTTCCTCGGCGCCCAGGGCAAGACGATTCTCGACCCGGATTTCGACATCGACGACAGCGGCCTGCCGCGCGAGAAGACCGAACTGCCGGCGAATTGACCAAGGGGATCGTGAACGCAGATCGCGTCGACAGCCGGAATGAAGCGCCATGAGCGACGAGCAGACGCCCATGGAACATCACAAGGCGGAAGCTTGTGAAAATCATCAACGGCTTCGGCGCCGGAGTCGGCGCCGCAGTTCTCGCGGGCAAAGCGACGACCGCCGCCCTCGCTCAGCAGGTCAAGGACGCGCTCGGTTCCGTTCTGCCCTTCCAGCCGGTCCCCACCGCGAGCACCGCGGGACCGACGTTGCAGGAGTCGAAGCATGTCCGGCGCGCCGAGCCGAACCACCTTCCGCCCGACGCGCCGAACATCCTGATCGTGCTCCTCGACGATGTCGGCTTTGGCCTCGCCGACACGCTCGGCGGCGAGGTCCACACGCCGACCTTGACGCGCCTCGCCGCGAGGGCGTCGCGTTCAATCAGTTCCACACGACGTCGATCTGCTCGCCGACGCGGGCGGCGCTGTTGACCGGGCGCAATCACCAGCGCGTCGGCTCGGGCACAATCGCCGAGCGGGCGCTCGATTTCGACGGCTACACCGGCGTCATCCCGAAGAGCGCGGCGACGGTCGCGCAGGTGCTGCGCGACTACGGCTACAAGACCTCGGCCTTCGGCAAATGGCACAATACGCCGGCGACGGAAACGACCGCGATGGGACCGTTCGAGCGCTGGCCGACCGGCTACGGCTTCGACTATTTCTACGGCTTCATGGCGGGCGAAACGTCGCAATATGAGCCGCGCCTGTTCGAGAACACCCTTCCGATCGAGCCGCCGCGCGACGAGAGCTATCACTTGAGTTCCGACATGGCGGACAAGGCGCTCGCCTGGCTCCGCAAGCACCGCGCCTTTGCGCCCGACAAGCCGTTCCTGATGTATTGGGCGCCGGGCGCGGCGCATGGACCCCATCACATCTTCAAGGAATGGGCCGACAAATACAAAGGCAAGTTCGACGACGGCTGGGACGCCTATCGCGAGCGCGTCTTCAAGCGGCAAAAGGATATCGGCTGGGTTCCGCCGGACACGAAGCTTACGCCGCGCGCCGACACGATGGCGTCGTGGGACAGCATCCCGGACTCGCAACGCCCGTTCCAGCGCCGGCTGATGGAAGTCTTCGCCGGCTTCGTCGAGCATGTCGATGCGCAGGTCGGCCGGCTGGTCGACGGCCTCGAAGAGATGAAGAGTCCGCGACAACACCATCATCTTCTATGTCTTCGGCGACAACGGTTCGAGCGCAGAAGGTCAGAACGGCACGATCAGCGAACTGCTCGCGCAGAACATGATCCCCAACACGATCGAGCAGCAACTGGCCGCGCTCGACAAGATCGGCGGGCTCGAGGCGCTCGGCACCGCCAAGACCGACAGCATGTATCACGCCGGATGGGCCTGGGCCGGCGATACGCCCTTCCGCTACACCAAGCTCGTCGCCTCGCATTTCGGCGGCACGCGCAATCCGCTTGTGATCTCGTGGCCCAAGGGCATCAAGCCCGACAAGACGCCGAGGCCGCAGTTCCACCACGTCAACGATATCGCGCCGACGATTTACGACATTCTCGGCATCAAGGCCCCCAATGTGGTGGACGGCTGGACGCAATTGCCGATCGACGGCGTCAGCATGACCTACGCCTTTGGCGATCCGACAGCGCCGGGCCGAAAGTTGACCCAGTATTTCGAGAACAACGGCAGCCGCGCGATCTACCACGATGGATGGATCGCCGCGGCCTTCGGCCCGCTGATCCCGTGGCTGCCAGTGACGCCCGGGCTGGACGCCTGGGACGCCAACAAGGATCGTTGGGAGCTTTACGATATCCGAAAAGACTTTTCCGAGGCGGACGACCTTGCGGCGCAGGAGCCGGAGCGCCTCGAAGAAATGAAAAAGCTCTTCTTGACGGAAGCGAAGGATAACCAGGTCTTTCCGGTCGGCGCGGGATTGTGGACCCGCCTTCACCCCGAGGACCGGGTAAAGGTTCCCTACACCCATTGGGACTTCGATTCGACGACGACTCGCCTGCCCGAATTTGCCGGTCCCGGACTCGGGCGCGAAAGCAACCGAGTTGTCGTGGCATTAGAAACGGGCGAGGAAACCAGCGGGGTTGTCTATGCGTTGGGCGGGATCGGCGGCGGCCTGACGCTTTACATGGACAAAGGCCAACTCGTGTACGAATACAACATGATGATGATCGAGCGCTATATTGGCCGATCCACCGCAAGGATGGGCTCGGGCGAGCATCGCATCGAAGTCGACACTTCGATCGGAAAGCCCGGCGGGCCCGCCGACGTGACGATCCTCGTCGACGGCCAGGAAGCGATGCGCGTCGCCGTCAAGCGAACGGTCGCGGGCGCGTTCTCCGCCAGCGAAACTTTCGATGTTGGGGTCGATCTCGGTTCGCCGGTCTCATTTGACTACTTCGATCGCGCCCCGTTTCGTTTTAGTGGGAAAATCAACACGGTCAGCGTGGATCTCAAATGAGCGCCGCGCCCCACACCGAAGCGCAGATTTCTTGTGGTAAACTCACAATAAAACGCCGGCAAGGCGGTCGCTTCCAAACACCAACACCGAAACAGACAAGGAAGGGCATTCAGTGACGAAAGCTTCGAAACTTATGGCGACGGCGGTCGCCGCAGCCAGCCTGTTGGCGTTCTCCGACCCGGGCATGGCGCAAATGCGTCACGGCGGGCACGTCGGCGGCCATGGCGGCTATCACGGCGGCTACCATGGCGGCCACAACAACGTAAACGTGAACCGTAACGTCAACGTCAATCGCATGGGCGGCTATCACGGCGGCGTCGGCTATCATGGCGGCGGCGTGTATCACGGCGGGGTCGGCTACCACGGCGGCGTCTATCGCGGCGCGTGGGCGGGGCGTCCCTATCGCTGGGCGCCGGGCGGCGCGATCGCGGCGGGCGCGGCGATCGGCGTCCTCGCCTATGGCACGGCGGTCGCCTGGGCTCCGCCTCCGCCCTACCCGGGCCTGTGCTGGTACTACAGCGACCCGAGCCAGCGGAACGGTTTTTGGGACACCTGCCCATAAGCTTGAGAGCTTGGGGGACCGCGGGGCGCGCCTGAGGACGGCCTCGCGGGATGCGGCTGCTTCGCCTAGGGATCGACGAATCCTGAGGCGGAGCAGCCGCAGTTTTTTGGCCGGGCTCCCGGCGGCCATCTTGACCGCTTCTCAAAGCCCGGCCGCTATGGGCCCCGGGACGCTAGGCCAACGGCCCCGCGGGGCGCAGGGCGCCCACCGCGATCCCGTTCCAATTCATGAGCACAGGCGCCACGAACGGGTCGAGCGCGTCGCCGAAGCCGCCGAAGCGCGCGAGAAGCGCGGCGATCATAACCTCAGCGGCCCGTTTTGCGCCGTCGTCGGCCTTGACAGCAAGGCCGAGGCCGAGTTCCGGCAGCGCCGCGCAAAATACCCCCTCGGCGCCGGTCTTGGTGAAGGCCCGCGCGCCGGTGAGCGTCATCACCTCCGTGTCGAACCGCCCCTGCCCCGCCACCGCCGCCGGGTGCGCCGCGACCGCGGCGCGAAGACGCGCCGCCGCCCGGGCGCGCCCGGCTCCGAGTTCCCGTCCCGTTCCGAAGCGCGCAAAACCGAGCGCGAGCGCATGGAGCGGGATTGCGTAAGCCGGGATCGAGCAACCATCGACGGCCCGGTTTTCCGCGCTGAAATGCGCGCCGGTCACGTCGGCCAACGCATCAGTCACGGCGCGTTGGACAGGGTGGTCGGGGGCGACATATCCGTTCGGGTCGATTCCCTCGGCGCAGGCGAGGCAGACGAAGCCGGCGTGCTTACCCGAGCAGTTGTTATGCAGGGCGGATGGACTTTCTCCCGAACTCGCCAAGGCGCGAGCCGCCCTTTCGCCGAGCGGCCAGTGTGCGCCGCATTCGAGCGCGCCCGCGTCGCGCCCGGCCTTGGCCAACATGCCACGGGCCAAAGCGACATGGGCGGGCTCGCCGGAATGGGAGGCGCAGGCGAGCGCGATCTCGGCCGCATCAAGGCCCAGGCGATCGGCCGCGCCGCTCTCGATCAGCGGCAGCGCCTGAATGGCCTTCACTGCCGAGCGCGGAAAAATCGGCCTAGCGACGTCGCCGAAGGCGAGCACGACCCGACCGTCCGCATCGACCACCGCGCCGGCGCCGCGATGGGCCGACTCGACCCGATCGCCCCGCAGAACCTCGACGACAACGGGGTTGGACATTCTGTGAGCGCTCCTCGCGGCCGGACTATGGGGGGCGATGCGCGCATGCCTGCCGCCCGATTCCATCACTTGCCTAGCGTCCGGCCCATCCGCTACTCAAGCGGAGAATCCAGCGAGGTCGAGACGTGCGCGTCAAAGACGTGATGACCTACGGGGCGATCGGTTTGCCTGAGACGGCGACGATTGCCGAGGCGGCCGAAACGATGCTGAGGGCCCGGATTAGCGGGCTGCTTGTCCATGACGCCGCGAACGCGCTAGTCGGCGTGATCAGCGAAGGCGACCTCATGCGCCGGAGCGAAATCGGCGCGGAGCGGAAGCGCCCGCGTTGGCTTGAGGCCCTGCTCAGCGGCGGCCGCCTGGCCGAGTTTACGCCCATAGCCACGGCCGCAGGATCGGCGAGATCATGACGCGCAAGGTGGTGTCGGTGTCCGAGGACGCCGAGCTCGGCGTCGCGGTCGACCAGATGCTGAAGCACGCGGTCAAGCGCCTGCCGGTGCTGCGCGGCGAGGCGGTGGTCGGCGTCATCGCGCGCTCCGATCTGCTGAAAGCGCTTGTCGCGGCGCTCCCGAAGGAAGTTGGCGGCCATTCCAACGTCGAGATCAAGGCGGCGATCGAGGCCGAGCTCGACCGCCTCGGCTGGGCGCCGCGGGCTAGCGTTCGGGTCGACGTCCACAACGGCGCCGTCACCTACAGCGGGGCGATCACCGACGAGCGGCTGCGCGACGGCCTCAGGGTCATCGCCGAAAACGCGCCCGGCGTGACCGAAGTCCACGATCATATGTGCTGGATCGAGCCGAATTCCGGCATCTACCTCCCCTCCGAGCAGGAGGAAAAGACCGACCCGTAAGGCCGGGCCGTTTCTCCGACAGATCCGGAGGAAGCGGGGCGCGCCAGACGCGCGCGCCGTCAGTTATTGAACTGTTCGCTTAACGGCGGATGGCGCCGCCATGATAGCCGCCGTACCCGCCGTGCCGGTAGGCGCCGCCGCGATAGCCGCGCGCGTAAACGCCGCCGCGGTAGCCGTGGCCGTAGGCGCCGTAGCCGTAGCGGCGATAGCCGCCGTAGCCGTAAGCGCCGCCGTAGCGGTAGCCTCCGCCGTAATAACCGCCGCCATAGACGGGGCCGCCGACCACGACTCCGCCGTAGACCGGCGCCGGCGCAACAACGCCGCCATACCCTGCGTAAGGGCCGACCGGCTGGTAGCAGCCCGCCAGCGAGACGGCGAGGCCGGTCGCCAACGCCAAGGACGCGAGACGTCTCTTAATCATAAGCGTTCCCCCAATTGCCCCGCACAGGAGCGTCGCGATGAACGCACTCTATCGTTGCGGCCACCGTCAGGCAAATCGCGCGCGCTCGCGATCCATGGAGGCTGCGCCGAGCGACGGCCGCGGGCGCGCCCCTACTCTCGTCCCTCTCCCGCCTCCCACAGCGCCTTCAGGCCTTCCCGATAGCTCGGATAGGCCGGCGAGAAGCCAAGCAGCGCTTTGGCCTTGGCGTTCGAGACGCGCTTCACCTCGCCATAAAAGCTCGCCGCCATCGGCGAGAGCGCCGCGCTGTCGAAGGGCTCTTCGGGCGGCGCCGGCACGCCCATGATCTCGGCCGCGAAGGCGATGACGTCCTGCGGCGGGGCCGGCTCGTCGTCGGCGACATTCCAGATCTGGCCGGGCAGCGCCTTCTCGAGGACGAGCCGCGTCGCCTCGGCGATGTCGTCGACATGGGCGCGGTTCATGACCTGGCCCGGCTTGACGATGCGCCGGCCTTCCCCGGCGCGAAGCCGTTCGAGCGCGTTGCGCCCCGGCCCGTAGATGCCCGGCAGGCGCAAAATGTCGACCGCCGCGCGGCGCGCCCCGCCAGCCGCGGTCCAGCGCGCCTCGTCGGCCAGCCGGGCCAGACTGCGCGTTTCTCGGGTCCGCGTCTCCGCCGTCTCGTCCACCCATCCGCCGCCGTGCTCGCCGTAGACGCCGACGGTCGAGAAATAGACGATGCGGGCGAGGCGCGGCGCGGCGGCGATCGTCTCCGCGAGGCGGTCGGCGCTGGCCTCCCCGACTTGCGGCGGAACGGAGACCACGATCGCCTCGGCGCGCTTAAGCGCCGCCTCGACTGCGGGATCGACCGTCGCCCCATCGAAGACATAGGCGTCCACGCCGGCGGCGCGAAGCGCCTCGACCCGCGCCTCCGACCGCGCCGTCCCGCTCGGCTCGATCCCGGGCGTCCGCCGGATCAGGGCCTCAGCGCAATAGCCCAGGCCGAGGAAAAACACTTTCAGGCCCATCGCCACCCTGCGGCTCTCCAGCGCCGGGCCGAGCGCTCCGCCCGCGTCGATGCGGCGGGCGGTTTCCCGGGCGCCGCCCAGCACTGTTGGCGCCGATCCCCTGTCTTCAGGGACTTAAGCGCACAAAGGTGTCCGAAAAGAATGTCCAAGCCCCGTCTCCCGTTTGCCGTCCCTGCCCCGACCCGCCGCCGCCAGGGACCCCCCTCGCGGGCCGGACGGAAGGCCCAAGCGACACGCCCCGGGCCGCCCAGCCGGCGCGGCGCCGAACCCAAACCTATGCCAACTCGAAACAAGACTGGCTCCTTGCGGTTTTCAACCTTTTCAATGACTTAGGCAAGAACTCAGCGCGCGACGCCTTCGGGTTGACGCCGGAGCTCCTAGATCTGGCCCCGACTTTCAAACGTACCATAATCTTCTGTTTTCCAGAAGGACTAGATGAGCGCGAAAGGGCGCTCGGGGGCTTCGCCGCCGCACTCTCCCCTCATGGCCGGCGCGCCACGGAGGGCCTCTCCGCCGCAGGGGAAAGAGGCGCGCCGTCGTGGGCAAAGCGAGACTCGCGCATCACCTCGCAGACCTGCAGGTGGTAGTCGAGGTAGAACCGCTCGCGCCCCAGCTGTTTTGTCAGAACGTGGTCGGGATGGGCGGCCCAGGCGCGGAGCGTCTCGGCGGATTGCCACTCGAACAGGGTCAGCCGCTCGCCGTCGTCAGCCACATACGCCTTGTGTGAGATGTATCCCGGCATACCGCGCGCCAAGTCCTCCATCCGCCTGAGCGCTGCCAAATAGTCCTCGCCGAGGCCTGCTTGCGTTCGGTGGGCGCGAAAGACGACGACGATCATGGCGAGAGGCTCCCGTTGGATGGCGCGGCGATCGCGATCTCCTCGCCCGGCGAAGGCGTGGACAGCCAGGATCAGCGCACCTTAGGTCCTCGCCAAGATGTCGGGAAGTTGGCGCGGGGGAGTTGTCCCGTCGCCGCCGCCCCGGTTCGTGGCCACGTAGACGCCGTACGCATTGTCGCCGTAATAATATTATAGTCGATGGAATTATCGGTGGCCGACGTTCGGACCGTGGTGTAGCGGAGCCCTCCGCCTCCAGGGGGCGTCAGAGGCTTAGGCCCGGAGCGGCCGCCGAGAAGGCAACGGAAGCGTCCAGCAAATCGAGAGACGGAACGATGGAACGTGACCACGACGCGAATTGAATGTCCGACCGGACGACCGAGATCCATTCCGGCCTGACGGCCTGGATCGAGCTGACAGACGGCCCATGGGCTTTGACGGATTGCGGGCCCTGCGGCGTGCGACCGCGCCGGGTGTCCGGCCGACTAACGGCCTTTCAGAAGCGCAGCGAGCGTTGCTGACAAGTTCGTCGCGGCAGAGCGCTCAAGGCTCGGTTGCCCGCGGACTATCCGCCGATCGTTCGTCGGCTTGGAGCACGGGGCTCAACAGTGTGGGCAGACCCGAGGCGACTTCGCCACGATCTGGTGTCGAAAGCTCTCCAATCCGCGTCGCCAGCGCTTTGACGCCAAGCGCGCTGCGAACGGCCTGCGGAATGGTCGTCTGAGCCTTGCTGGTGAGTTTGCTGGTGATCATGCGGACGCTCCAAGCGGCGCAGCCTGGTAAGGAAAATCCTTGCGCGTAAAGCCCCAGACAGACGGTAGAGGCGCTGAAACCCCAAATCTGTCGACCATCAGCCCAGGCGAAAATGTCGACGATCAATCCGGTTGAACACCCCCGCGCCCCTGACCCTAACCCTCTCCCCGCAAGCGGGGCGAGGGGATTGTGCGCGCTGGCTTCTTCTCGGCCGAATCGGAGAGCCTCGGGTGCGGATGGATGGCGCGGGCGCGCCCATTCTCCCCGCTTGCGGGGAGAAGGCCGGGATGAGGGGCGTGGAAGATAAGCCGCGGCGGCCTATCCGCTCCTCACTCTAAACCCTCATCCGGCTCGCCAATCTGCACAGCGACGCCTCGGCGCCGGTCTGCTCTCTTCGAAGAGCGCGCGCCCGCCGAGGGTCAGGAATCCGCAACCTGCGCATCTTCTTTCCGGAAGAGCCGCCGTCTAGCCGCGGCGCTCAATCCCCGCGCCCCTCACCCTAACCCTCTCCCCGCAAGCGGGGCGAGGGGATGTCCCTCACTTCTTCTTCGGCAGATACAAATCCGTCAGCGTCCCGGCGAAGGCCTCGGCGGACATGGCGAAGGTTTCGCTGAGCGTCGGGTGGGGGTGGATGGTGAGGCCGATGTCCTCGGCTTCGGCGCCCATCTCGATGGCGAGCGCCGCCTCGGAGATAAGGTCGCCCGCCTCCGACCCGACGATCCCGCAACCGATCAGGCGCTGCGTCTCCTCGTCCCACAGCGTCTTGGTCAGGCCCTCGTCGCGCCCCAGCGCGAGCGAGCGTCCGCTGGCGGCCCAGGGGAATACAGCCTTGCCGTATTTCACGCCCTTCGCCTTGAGCTCCGTTTCGGTCGCGCCGACCCATGCGATCTCCGGATCGGTGTAGGCGACCGAGGGAATGACGCGCGCGTCGAACACGGACTTGTGGCCGCTCGCGACTTCCGCTGCGACCTTGCCCTCGTGGGTCGACTTGTGGGCCAGCATCGGCTGTCCGACGATGTCGCCGATGGCGAAGATGTGATGGACGTTGGTGCGCATCTCGCGGTCGACCGCGATGAAACCCCGCTCGTCGACCGCGAGGCCCGCCGCCTCCGCGCCGATTGCCTTGCCGTTCGGCCGGCGCCCGACCGAGACCAGCATGGCGTCGAAGGTCTCGGTCTTCGTCCCGTCAGCACCCTCGTAGGTTACGACGATTTCCTCGGATCGCGCCTCGACCGCCGTCACCTTGGTCTTGAGCAGGATCTTGTCGTAGAGCTTGCCGAGGCGCTTGGCGAGCGGCGCGACAATGTCGGGATCGGCGCCCGGCATGAGTTGGTCCATCATTTCGATGACGGTGATCTGGGCGCCGAGCGCCCGGTAGACCGTCGCCATTTCGAGGCCGATGATGCCGCCGCCGAGCACGAGCAGGCGGTTCGGCTGAAAGCGCAATTCGAGCGCCGCGGTCGAATCCCAGATGCGCGGATCGGTCGGGATGAAGCCGGGCGCGACCGGCTCCGAGCCCGCCGCGACGATCGCCTTGGCGAACCGCACCGTGCGCGGACCCTCGGCGGTCTCGACCCTGAGCGTGTTGGGCGAGGTGAACGCGCCCGTCCCCGAGACGACCGTGACCTTGCGCTGGCGCGCGAGGCCGGTCAGGCCGGTGGTGAGCCGCTTGACGACGGAATTCTTCCAGTCGCGGATTGCGGTGAGATCGAGCGTCGGCGACCCGAAGGTCACGCCATGCGCCGCCATCGCCGCGGCTTCGTCGATGGTCTTGGCGACATGCAGCAGCGCCTTCGAGGGAATGCAGCCGATGTTGAGGCAGACGCCGCCCAGCGTCGGCCGCTTGTCGACGATCAGCACCTTCTCGCCGAGGTCGGCGGCGCGGAAGGCGGCGGTATAGCCGCCGGGGCCCGCCCCGAGAACGACGAGATCGGCTTCGAAGTCCACGTGCTCCGGAGGTCCGGGCGCCGGGCTCGGAACCGCGGCGGGCGCGGGCTTGGAGACCTCGCCGTCAACGCTGCTGAATGTCGCGATCAAGGTCCCCTGGCTCACCTTGTCGCCGACCTTGACGTGCAACTCGCCGATGACGCCGTCCGCCGGCGCCGGCACGTCGAGCGTCGCCTTGTCGCTTTCAAGGGTGATCAGCGTCGCCTCTTTCTTGACGGCCTGACCGGGCGCGACAAGAATCTCGATGACCGGAACGTCCTTGAAGTCGCCAATGTCGGGAAGGCGGATCTCTTGCGGCATGGTCAAAGCTTCCCGGCTCTAGAGAATCACGCGGCGCATGTCCTCGACGACGCCCGCGAGGTGGCGCATGAAGCGCGCCGCCGCGGCGCCGTCGATGACGCGGTGATCGTAGGATAGGCAGAGCGGGAGCATCAGCCGCGGCTCGAACTGTTCGCCATCCCACACCGGGGCCATCTTCGAGCGGACCACGCCCAGGATCGCCACTTCCGGCGCGTTGACGATCGGCGTGAAAGCCGTGCCGCCGATGCCGCCGAGCGAGGAGATGGTGAAGGTCGCGCCCTGCATTTCAGCCGGTTGAAGCTTGCCCGCGCGGGCCTTTTCCGACAACGCCCCAAGCTCGCGCGCGAGGTCGATCACGCCCTTCTGGTCGACGTCCTTGATCACCGCCACGACTAGGCCGTCGGGCGTGTCGACCGCGACACCGAGATGCCAATAGCGCCGCATGATCAATGCGCTGGCGTCAGGGCTTAAAGCGGCGTTGAAGGTCGGGAAGGCTTTGAGCGCAGCGACCGCGGCGCGCATGAGGAGCGGCAGCAGCGACACCCGGTAGGGCTTCTTGTCCTTTTTCGCGGCCTCATCGAGAGACTTGCGGAAGGCCTCGAGGTCGGTGATGTCGGCCTCGTCGGTATGGGTGACATGGGGAACGTTGACCCAGGAGGCGTGCAGCCGCGGACCGGAGATGCGCTTGATGCGCGACAGCGGCACGCTCTCGATCGGACCGAACTTGGCGAAGTCGACCGTGGGCACGGCCGGCAGGCCCGCCCCGCTCCCGGCCGCGACCGGCGCGCCGCCGCCCGCGAGCGAAGCCTTGACGTCCTCGCGCGTGATTCGGCCGTGCTCGCCGCTGCCCTTGATCGTGTTGAGGTCGAGGTCGAGTTCGCGCGCCAGCCGTCTGACGGCCGGGCCGGCGAGCACGCCGGCGAAGTCGGGTTTGGCCGGACCGGCCTGGATCGGCGCCGGCGGCTGGGTGGATGGCGCAGCCGGCGGTTCCTTGCCGGCCGGCGGCTCGCTGGCTTCGGGCGGCGCGGTCAGGGGCGCCGCGGCCGACTTCTCTTTGGCGGGCGCAGCGGCTGGCTCGGCCTTGGCGGGGGTCGCAGCTTGCGCTCCGGCCTCCCCGGTCTCGACCCGGGCGATCAGCTTGCCCATCGACAGTTTGTCGCCGACCTTGGCGAGGATCTCGACCACCTTGCCGGCGACCGGCGACGGCACGTCCATCGTGGCCTTGTCGGATTCCAGCGTCACCAGGGACTGGTCGATCGTGACCTCGTCGCCGGGCTTCACCAGCACCTCGATCACCGGCACGTCCTTGAAGTCGCCGATGTCCGGCACGCTCACATCAATTTTCGCCACCGGCGCTGTCTCCCTCTGCGCAGAATGTGCTCGGATTTGGGGTTAAACCGCCGCGGTTCAGCTGCGCGCCGGGTTCGGGCCCTCGGGGTCGATGCCGTATTTGGCGATCGCTTCGGCGACGCGCTTCGACGGCAGAAGCTGGTCGTCCGCCAGCGCCTTCAGGCTCGCCACCACCACGTGATAGCGGTCGACCTCAAAGAACGAGCGGAGACGGCGGCGGTAGTCCGAGCGGCCGAAGCCATCGGTGCCAAGCGCCTTGAAGCGCGCCGGCACATAGGGTCGAACGCCGTCCGCAATCACCTTCATGTAGTCGGTCGAGGCGATCACCGGGCCCTTGCCGCCAGCCAGCGCCTGCGTGACGTAGGGGACGCGGGGCGCCTCCTCCGGATGCAGCATCGACCAGCGCTCGGCGTCGAGGCCTTCGCGCCGCAGCTCGGTGAAGCTGGTCACGCTCCAAACCTCGCTCGAGACGCCGTGCTCCTCGGCGAGCATCTCGGCCGCCGCCTCGACCTCGCGCAGGATCGCGCCGGCGCCGAGCAGCCGCACGGTGAGCGCGGGCGCCTTGCCGGCCTCCTTCGGCGCCACGTCGCGCAGCTTGTACATGCCGCGCAAGATGCCCTCCTCCGCGCCCTCGGGCATGGCCGGATGGGGATAATTCTCGTTCAGCGTCGTGATGTAATAGAAGACGTCCTCGTTATCGACCAGCATCCGCTTGAGACCCGCCTGGACGATCACCGCGAGCTCGTAAGCGTAGGTCGGATCGTAGGTGACGCAGTTCGGAATGGTCGAGGCCAGCACGTGGCTGTGGCCGTCCTCATGCTGCAGGCCCTCGCCGTTCAGCGTCGTGCGTCCGGAGGTGCCGCCGATCAGGAAGCCGCGGGTGCGCATGTCGCCGGCCGCCCAGCAGAGGTCGCCGACCCGCTGGAAGCCGAACATCGAATAGTAGATGTAGAAGGGAATCATCGGGACGTTGGAGGTCGAATACGACGTGCCCGCTGCGATGAACGAAGCCATCGCGCCCGGCTCGTTGATGCCCTCCTGGAGGATCTGACCCTTGGTGTCCTCGCGGTAGTACATGAGCTGGTCGGCGTCCTGCGGCCGGTAGAGTTGGCCGACCTGGCTGAAGATGCCGACTTGGCGGAACAGGCCCTCCATGCCGAAGGTCCGGCTCTCGTCCGGGACGATCGGCACGACGCGGGGCCCAAGCTCCTTGTCGCGCAACAGCGTGGTGAGGATGCGGACGAAGGCCATCGTGGTCGAGATTTCACGACCCTCGGCGGTCGCCTTGAGCAGAGCGTCGAAGGTCGAGAGCGGGGGGACGGCCAGCGGCGCGCTGGTCCTGCGGCGCGCCGGCAGGTAGCCGCCGAGCGCCTCGCGCCGGGCGCGCAGATATTTCATCTCCTTGGAGTCTTCAGCGAAGCGCAGGAACGGCAGCTTCTTCAGGTCCTCGTCGGAGACGGGAATCTGGAAGCGGTCGCGAAACCCTTTGAGCGCGTCGTCGCCGAGCTTCTTGGCCTGATGGGCGATCAT